>CANMSN010000004.1 GCA_947500585.1 uncultured Flavobacteriaceae bacterium
TTGGTGATAATATGTAACTTAAAACCATAGAACCAGCCTAATGAACATTGCCCTCTTTGCGCCAAATCTTTAAAAACCTTATGTTGATTGATACGCCGTTTATCACAAACCCTAAGTGGTGTGGAGTCAATAAAAGAAATACCTGTGCAGTTGGCTAGACCACAAACTTTTAAGTAGATGGCTAAAGGCACAAAGCTTTGACCTTTGAGCTCTACCATACGGTTGTAAGACACCAGCTCTGGAAAATCATCCCTTAAGTGTTTTAATACATGGCCAACATAAAAATCTTTGAAAGTTTTATATCCAGACAAATGAAAAAGTACCTGTATGGTCATCACTTCTGAGAGGCTCATTTTTGATGCACGAATACGTTTTTTACCATTAGCCAGTAGACTTTTTTGCCAAAAAGGAACAAATTCTTGGCAAAAATCATCAATAGAACAAAAAATTTGAGTAATTTTAAATGAAGAAATCATAAGCGGAATAATTAGTTAAATAATTAAAATTCAGTACTTTAATTTACTAAATATTCTGCTTTTTTCTTCAATAAAAACTAAACTTTTTACGTCGAACTCACGTTATTTATTTAAGAAATAGAGTGATAATTAATTACTTAATTGTAGTAAATCATAAAATTAGTCTTGATTCCATAAAATTCGGATGAACTTTGGGCAAATGATAAAAACAACAAAGCTTTCAATATATTGAAAGCTTTGTTGTTTTTAGTGACCTCGACTGGATTCAAACCAGTAACCTCTTGAGCCGTAATCAAGTGCGCTATTCAGTTGCGCCACGAGGCCTTTTTTGTGGGTGCAAATATAGTATTTTTATTAAAACCTAACCAAATATTTCATTCAATTTTCTAATTCCTTATTTTTGAATATGGATAAAGAATTATTACAAGAAAGATACAATCATATTCTAAGTAAAGACCTTATTAATGAAATATTTGAAATAGGGACTTTTAAAAAATTCAAAAAAAATGATATCATTATTGATATTAATCAAACTCTACAATACATACCACTTTTATTATCTGGAAACATCAAGATTTTAAGAGAAGACAAAAATGGTAATGAACTACTCATATACTTTTTAGAAGCTGGAGAAACCTGTACCATGTCGCTTACCTGCTGTATGGGAACTACAAAAAGTAAAATTAGAGCAGTTGCCGAAAAAGATTCTAGTTTAGTCATGATTCCAGTCCAAAACATGCAAAAATGGTTTAATGAAAATGAAAGTTGGAGAAATTTTATTTTAGAAAGTTACCAAACGCGTTTTGATGAAATGCTTGATGCAATTGACAATATAGCGTTTATGAAAATGGATGAACGCCTATATAAACACCTCATTAATAAAACTAAACTACATAATTCTAAAACGATAATAGTTAAGCATCAAGACATCGCTGAAGATTTACACACATCTCGTGTTGTCATTTCTCGATTATTAAAGCAGTTAGAAAATGATAATAAAATTATATTGAGCCGAAACAAAATTCAGGTTCTATAAGTAACATTTATTACAAAGTTTAAAATAGCTAGCTTTACATTTACACAAAAATAAAATTTATGGACTATATTTTAAATCCATGGCCTTGGTATGTTTCTGGGCCATTAATTGCCTTAGTTATGGCACTACTCCTTTATTTTGGTAAAACTTTCGGAATGTCATCAAATCTAAGAACATTTTGCGCTATTGGTGGTGCTGGAAAGTTTTCCAACTTTTTTAAATTTAATTGGAAAAACCAATCATGGAATTTAATAGTAGTACTAGGAGCCATTATTGGTGGTTTTATAGCAACACAATTTTTATCAAATGACAGTATTTCAGATTTAAATCCAGACACAGTAACTGAGCTTCAAAATATGGGGTTTGAAAATGCAGGTGCTACTTTAGTTCCTAATGAAATGTATAATATAGAAGCAATTACCTCAACTGGTGGTTTATTACTTTTAATTATTGGCGGACTTTTAGTTGGCTTTGGAACACGATATGCTGGCGGTTGTACATCTGGACATGCTATTACCGGACTTAGTAGTTTACAAAAACCATCTTTAATTGCTGTTATTGGTTTTTTTATTGGCGGATTAATTATGACGAACTTTATTTTACCCTTAATTTTTTAAAAATGAAGTATTTAAAATTTTTATTAGTTGGTGTTTTTTTCGGAATTGTATTAGTAAAATCTGAAGCTGTATCATGGTATCGTATTTACGAAATGTTTAGATTTCAATCGTTTCATATGTATGGCATTATTGGAACCGCTGTTGCATCAGGTATTTTGTTTTTACAAATCTCAAAGAAAGGTTATATTAAGAGTATTAAAGGCGCTGATATTTTTGTTCCCAAAAAAGACAATGGCCTAATTAGATATATTGTAGGTGGTACAATTTTCGGATTTGGTTGGGCACTAGTTGGTGCTTGTCCTGGCCCAATGTATATATTATTAGGAACTGGAGTTTATAGTATACTAATTGTAATAGGCGCAGCTATTTTAGGTACATTTTTATATGGTATTTTAAAAGACAAACTACCGCACTAACATGGATAACACGCAACTTTTAGGGTATATTGGAGCGCTTATCGTCGGATTAGTTTTAGGACTTATAGGTGGTGGTGGTTCTATATTAACAGTGCCTTTATTAGTATATCTATTAGGTTACAATCCTGTAGTTGCCACAGCTTATTCTTTATTTGTAGTTGGCACTTCTTCTCTAGTAGGCTCATACCAAAAGTATAAAAAAGGATTAGTTGATTTTAAAACAGGTATAGCCTTTTCATTTCCATCCTTTATTGCAGTTTATCTATCTAGAAGATATTTAGTTCCTGGTATTCCAGAAACACTTTTTAATATTGGTGATTATACATTAACCAAAGGAATGGCTATCATGATTTTCTTTGCGATTATTATGTTTTTATCGTCTTATTCGATGATAAAAAACAGGAAAGACAAAGAAATAAATACCAAAGCGCAACCTTATTATAAAACATTCATTCAAGGATTAATAATAGGGACCATTACAGGGCTTATTGGTGCTGGTGGTGGCTTTCTATACGTTCCTGCTTTAGTACTTTGGGCTAATATTCCTATGAAAAAAGCAGTAGGAACCTCATTAATCATTGTTACTATAAACTCTTTAATAGGTTTTATGGGTGATGTGCAAACTCTAGATATAGAGTGGTTTTTTCTACTAACGTTTACATTAATTTCAATTATTGGAATTATTTTGGGTATATTTCTATCAAAATTTATAAGTGGAGAAAAACTAAAAAAGAGCTTTGGAGTTTTTACTCTAATTATGGCTATATATATCATTTACAAGGAAGTAAACTAATTTTTAATGTGACAAAAGTCACAAAGCAAACTATTAAGTTTTAGTATTTTTGAAAAAATAATTAAAAACGATTCCCACTTCTAGGGAATGACAAAAATAACACGATGCGAATAGAACAAATATATACAGGATGTTTAGCTCAAGGCGCTTACTATATTGAATCTGATGGTGAAGTTGCTATTATAGATCCTTTGCGTGAAACGCAACAATATGTAGATAAAGCAGCTAAAGAAAATGCAAAAATCAAATATATTTTTGAGACTCATTTTCATGCAGATTTTGTTTCAGGACATGTTGATTTGGCAAAAAAAACTGGAGCAACTATTATTTTTGGTCCTGGAGCTGAAACAACATACAATATACATTCGGCAAAAGATAACGAGGTATTCAAATTGGGTAATGTGTCTATTAAAGTACTACATACACCTGGGCATACTTTAGAATCTTCAACCTACCTTTTACTTGATGAAAACAGAAAAGAACACGCTATATTTTCAGGAGACACACTATTTTTAGGTGATGTTGGACGACCAGATTTAGCCATAAAATCAAACTTAACAAAGGAAGACTTAGCAAGCATGTTATTCGATTCTTTGCGTAATAAAATTATGCCTTTACCAGATGACGTAATTGTATATCCTGCACATGGCGCTGGTTCTGCTTGTGGCAAAAATCTAAGTAAAGAAACAATAGGTGTTTTAGGTGACCAGAAAAAAACCAATTATGCCTTAAGGCCAGATATGACTCGCGATGAATTTATAAAAGAAGTTTTAGATGGTATCGCTCCACCACCTCAGTATTTTGCTAAAAATGCTATGATGAATAAATCGGGTTATGATGCGTTTGAAACTGTTTTAAAGAAAGGAGATAATCCCTTAACGCCTGAAGCGTTTGAAGCTATTGCAAACCAAGAAGATGCCTTAGTTTTAGATGTTAGGCATGAAAAAGACTTTGTAAAAAGTCATATTCCGAATTCTATATTTATTGGAATTCATGGTGGTTTTGCCCCCTGGGTTGGTGCTTTAATAACCGATTTAAAACAACCTATTTTATTAATTACACCCGAGGGAAAAGAAAAAGAAACCGTTACTCGATTATCTCGCGTGGGTTATGATAATACATTAGGTTATTTAGAAGGTGGTATTGCCGCTTGGAAAGCTGCTGGAAAAGATATTGAAACGATAGAGTCTATATCTGTTGATGACTTTTCTAAACATTTTAAAAATGAAAATATTAATATTTTGGATGTTAGAAAAGATGGTGAATATAAATCTGAACATCTAGAAGGTGAAAATGTACAGCATTTTGCATTAGATTATATAAATGACAATATGAATGCCATTGACAAAGACAAAAACTATTACATTCATTGTGCTGGTGGCTATCGCTCTGTTATTGCCGCTTCAATTTTAAAAGCACGCGGGTTTAATAATTTAGTAGATATAGCTGGTGGATTTGGAGCTATTAAAAATAGCGATTTACCAACCACAGATTTTGTTTGTCCGACAACATTATAAATTATTAAAATGAAAACTACGTTTGAAATACAAAATTTAAAATGTGGAGGTTATGCACATACTATTATTAATAAGCTGTCTCATATAGCGGATATTGAAAACATTACAGTAAATAACGAAAGTAATACCGTATCATTTACTTATTTAAATGATTCGGCTATTAAAAATTCAAAAAAATTACTGAACGAGATTGGATATCCCGTAGTTGGAGATAAAAACAATATAATTACTAAAGCAAAGTCTTATGTGAGTTGTACTATTGGGAAGATTAACAACTAATGCTAAACTATTTCTGCACTTAAACCTGCTTCTAAAAGCATCGAACAACGTGGTTTCAAATCGTCATACAAACCTGTTTTAACGGTACATTTACCTTTATAATGCACTATTAATGAACATTGTTCTGCTTGTTCTGAAGTATGATCGCAAGCATAAATAAGTGTTTCAATTACATGATCGAAAGTATTCACATCGTCATTGAATAATACAATTTCGTTTTGAGTTGAAACTTCCTCTTCAAGTAATAACTCTTCCGATACTTTTTCTTTTGTACTCATAGTCAAATAACCTTTGGGGATTAATTATCTACTAATTTAAAAATTTTAACGAAACCCAATTGTTCCTTTCTAACTTTTCTTCAAATTTTAACATATATTTTTCGCATGCTGCTTGAATTAAAGGGATATCATCATTATAAAATCCACTTAAAAACAATATGCCTTCTTTATTTAAGCAAGAAACATAGGTCTTCATATCTTGTAATAAAATATTACGGTTTATGTTCGCAATAATAATATCGTATTTTTCATGTAAAACGGAAGCATCTCCTTCAATAACAGTGATGCGTTTACAGCTATTGCGTTCTACGTTTTCTAAACTATTTAGGTAACACCAATTATCATAATCTACAGCATCAATAGGTTTTGCGCCTTTTAGTTCTGCAAGAATTGCTAAAACGCCGGTACCACAACCCATATCTAAAACCGATTTGTTGGTAAAATCGTTTTTTAAAATATGCTGAATCATCATGTGCGTGGTTTCATGATGTCCTGTACCAAAACTCATTTTTGGTTCTATAATAATATCGTATTCGGTATCAAATTTATCATGAAATGGTGCGCGAACTGCACAAAGATTATCTACCACAATAGGGTTAAAGTTCTTTTCCCATTCGGCATTCCAGTTGGTTTGTTCTATGTCTTCAAAAGTATAGGTTATTTCAAATTCATCTGAAGTCAAAATTTGAATATCATCTAAAATATCATCTCGCCATTCCTCTTTTTGAATATAAGCGGTTACACCTTCTTCGGTTTCCACAAAACTTTCAAAACCAGCGTAACCGAGTTCAGCAATCAAAATTTCTACCGCAGGTTGTAATGGTTTAACTGTAAAGTAGTAGCCTATATAGACAATGTTTGACATAATTATTAAGAACATTTATTAGCAATTAGACCCGCGTTAGCGATTGAAGTGAAAAGCCCACATTGAGGCATGAATGAGGACTTGTAACCCTTCGACTTCGCTCAAGATAAACCGCAAGCGCGATCCCACACCAAAGTAGGATAACGTCCAAACTATTTTTAGTTAATTAAAACGCATTTACAATAGCGAAAAAATCTTCAGCCTTTAGAGCTGCTCCACCAATTAAACCGCCATCTACATCTGGTTTAGAAAAAATTTCGACTGCATTTGCTGGTTTAACACTACCACCGTAAAGTATTGAAACTTCATCGGCAACATTAGCACCATATTTATTAGCTAACGTCTTTCTAATAAAGGCGTGCATATCTTGTGCTTGCTCAGGACTTGCCGTTTCGCCAGTACCAATAGCCCAAACTGGTTCGTAAGCTAAAACGATGTTTTTAAAAGCAGAAGCCTCTAAATGAAATAAGGCATTTTTAATTTGAGAACCAACAACATGTTCTTCCTTTCCAGATTTTCTATCGGCTAATTCTTCTCCAAAACAGAAAATAACACGCATGTCGTTTGTTAAAGCTGCATCAACCTTTTTAGCTAATAACTCATCGGTTTCATTAAAATACTCTCGTCTTTCACTATGACCTAAAATAACGGTTTGTACACCAACACTTTTAAGCATACTTGCACTTATTTCTCCTGTGTAAGCTCCATTTTCAGCAAAATGCATGTTTTGAGCTACAACTTCAATATCTGTTGTTCTTAAAGCCTCAAAAGCATGATATAGATTTGTAAATGTAGGCGCTACCATAACCTCTGCATTTGATGTTTGTGTTTGCTTTTTTAAATCGGTTAATAACGACTCTGTTTGTGCTAAATCGTTATTCATCTTCCAGTTTCCTGCTACGATATTTTTTCTCATTTTCCCATCATTACCTTTCCCAAAGGGAAGGAATTTGTTAAATTAATATATTTAGTTTAAAATTTGTTTGATTCGTTTATCGTTTGCTTTAACAGCTTTAAATAGTTTTATGTTTCCTTCTGCATCAACAACCATGTAGCGTGGTATCCAATCTAAATTTACAAATTCACCAAATGGCCCTTCCCATCCAGATTGCATATAGTAATTCTCGCCTACGACATTATACTTTTTAATACCTTTTTTCCAAGCTTCTTCGGTTCTATCTAATGACAAAAATATATACGTTGCATCTTTATATTCCTCCTGCAACGCCTTTACTTTTGGCATACCTTTAATACAATCGGCACACCAAGACGCCCAAATATCGATAACTAAAGTTTTGCCTTTGTGTGTTTCTAAAATATCTTTAAAAGCTACCGAGTTTCCATCTAATGTTATAAAAGTATCATTTAAAGCGTCTTCTGAAAAATGCGTGGGTGTTTCAGTATTACAACTAAATATGCTTAATAGTAAAACTAATAAATAGGTCATTTTTTTCATGTATTAATACATTCATAATTAGATTTCCGCCTTCGCGGAAATGAAAAATTACTCTAGTTTGACTTTAGGATCTAACCAAACATAAATTATATCTACAAAAATATTGATAATTATAAACAATACCGCGATAATTAGTACTGAACCCATAATTACTGGTAAATCTAAAGTATTTAGCGCATTTACTATTTCTTTTCCGAGTCCGTTCCAGCCAAAAATATACTCAACAAAAACAGCACCTGCTAACATGGATGCAAACCAACCTGAAATAGCTGTTACAACAGGGTTTAGAGCGTTCTTTACGGCATGCTTTTTTATAATTTGAAATTCGCTTAAGCCTTTTGCTCTTGCGGTTCTTATATAATCTTGATTAAAAACTTCTAGTAAAGAATTTCGCATTAATTGAATAACTACCGCCAAAGGGCGAATACCTAAAACAACTGCTGGTAGTATTAAGTTTTTCCATTTTATGTGCATGCCTTCTCCAAAGTCATCTAGTTCGTAAAGGCTTCCTGTCATTTCTAAATTGGTATATTGATGCAAAACATAGCCAAAGAACCAAGCAAATAATATGGCACTAAAAAACGATGGCACACTCATACCAAACGTGCTGAATATTTGAATGGTTTTGTCTATCCAAGTATCTTTATAAAGCGCTGAAATAATGCCGAATATAATACCAATAATTATAGCTATAATTATCGCTGAAACTGCCAATACAAATGTATTAGGAAGTGTTTCTGCCAACACTTCACTTACCTTTTTACCTTGTTTTGTAAAGGATTCTCTTAAATATGGAACTTTTAAAACGGTAGTGGTATTACCAATTGAAAAAAGTGTTGTTGCATTATATTTTTTATCCGTTAAAAATGTATAATCCTCTGAGCTTTTAGAATGAAAGGAAATTGGCGATAAATCATTTAAATAATATAAAAACTGAGTACCAATGGGCTTATCAAATCCATATTTTTGTTTTACTAAAGCTAATTGTTTACTGTCTTCATTTTGCCCCATCATCATTTGAGCAGGGTCTCCAGGAAGCACACTAAATAATAAGAATATAACCGTGACTACTCCGAATAATGTGAGTATGGCGTAGGTAATTTTATTTAGTAAGTAGCTTATCAGATTATTCGTTTTTTAATTCAATTACTACTAGTGCTTTATAATTACTATTATTAACTTGGTTAATTGAATCTAACAGTTTTTTAGCCGATCCATCTTTTGATACTGAAACTGCTTTGATACTATTAGGATTTATATTATCTGCTTCTTCCTTTGAAGAAATTTTATTATCAATTAAATATAAAACAGATTCTTTTTCTGTAATAGGCTCAGGTCTACGCTCAACTTCGGGTAACTCTAAATCCTCAATATCATTCCAATGTACTTTTTGTTTTACTGTTCCGGCATCTAACTCTAATACTCCAGGGTTAGAACGCACAACCGTTTTGAGTGCTTTTTCATCACATAAATACCATTCAAAATCTATATTATAGGCTTCTTTTATGCGTTGTTTTGCTTCTTCGCCTGATGCTGTTAAACCAATAATTTTATAATTGTTTTTTCTAGCGTTCTCTTGTAAAGCTTTTAATTTTAAAGCACCGCCTTGTTCCATTTTTTCTAAACTGTAAGACACAACAACTATCAAATTTTCTTCACTTAAAAACTGTTCTGTTAAATCTTCATCTTCAGTTTCAATCGAGAAGTCATAAATTGGTGGTTCATAGCCTTCTTTAATAACTTTAGTATCCACACTTACAAAATCACCTTCCACCGACGGATATGAACCATTTGTTGTCAGTATCTTTTCTTCGCCATTCACATTAAATTTCCAATAATATTCAACAATGGGTTTGGGTGCATCTTCAGGAATTATCATGCCCTCTTTAATATTTGCGCCTATTTTGTACGCTCTAAAATCTTTAGAAGGTAAATGCATTAATACATGATAGCCAAACCATAAACTACATATAAAACTTAAAAGAGCGATAATAGTTGTGGGCAACTTTCCAAATATTGCATTTATATGTTTAACTCCAAAAAATAAAATGAGAATGAAAAATAATAGGATAATATCTTTTGCAAAGCTTTCCCATGGCGTTAATTTTAAAGCATCACCGAAGCAGCCACAGTCTTTTACTTTATCAAAATACGCTGAATAGAACGTTAAAAATGTAAAAAACACAATCATTAACAATAAACTCCAAACTGTAAATTTAGGTTTATAACCAATGAGTAGAAATACGCCTAAAACGACTTCAAAAACGACAACTAAAACAGAAATCATTAAAGCGTAAGGCTCTAAAAAAGGAATATTTAATACATCTGGACTAAAATATTCTTGAAGTTTATAAGAAAACCCAAGCGGATCATTCAATTTTATTAATCCTGAAATGATGAATAAAACTCCAACTAAAATTCTTGAGATACTTACTAAAATTTTCATCTTAATTATTTAAATGAATTAATGCAAAAACCGCATAATTAATCATGTCTTGATAATTGGCATCAATACCTTCGCTGACAATGGTTTTTCCTTTATTATCCTCAATTTGCTTAACCCGTAATAATTTCTGTAAAATCAAATCGGTTAAACTACTCACACGCATATCGCGCCACGCTTCACCATAATCATGGTTTTTATCTTCCATTAATTGCTTGGTAATAGCTACATGTTTTTCATACAATTCGGTTGCTTCTTCAGTTGATAAATCAGGTTGTTCAACCACACCTTTTTCTAACTGAATTAAAGCCATTATAGAATAATTTATTATACCAATAAACTCACTAACCTCGCCTTCATCAACCTTTCTTACGTCATTTTGTTGTAAACTCCTAATACGTTGCGCTTTTATAAAAATTTGGTCAGTAAGTGATGGTAAACGCAATATTCTCCATGCGCTACCGTAATCACTCATTTTTTTAATAAATAAACTTTTACAGGCATCTATTACGGCATCGTATTGTTTTGAAGTATCTTGCATAAATAAATTGAATTTTGCGTAAATTTCGCATAAATAATTAGAATGTTCAAGGTTTCTGGTTTAAAGTTTTAAACTATGTACCAACACCTTACAAAACTTTATAAATGACTATTAATTGTAAAGGACAACTCATCGATTTATCATCACCAAAAGTGATGGGGATTTTAAATATTACTCCCGATTCGTTTTATGATGGCGGTTTGTATAAAGACGATTCTGAAATTTTGAATCAAGTTGAAAACATACTCAATGAAGGCGCAACTTTTATTGATGTTGGCGCATACAGTTCTAGACCAAATGCAGACCATGTAAGTGAAGATGAAGAACTAAAACGCATACTACCTATTGTGGATTTAGTTTTAAAAGAATTTCCAGAAACACTGCTTTCAATCGATACATTTAGAAGTACCGTTGCAAAACAATGTATTGAAGCTGGAGCTTGTATGATTAATGATATATCTGCAGGAAAATTAGATGCTAATATGTTGCAAACCATAGCCAACTTGCATGTGCCTTATATTATGATGCATATGCGAGGTACTCCGCAAACCATGCGGCAACAAACTAATTATGACAATTTAGTGAAAGATGTTATTTATTATTTTTCTGAACGTATTTCTGCCGCAAGAAATTTAGGTATTACAGATTTAATTATTGATCCTGGGTTTGGTTTTGCAAAAACTTTAGAACAAAATTTTGAATTATTAAATAAACTTGAATTATTTAAAATGATAGAAAAACCATTATTAGTTGGTGTTTCTAGAAAATCTATGATATACAAGACATTACAAACTACAGCTAAAAACGCTTTAAATGGAACTTCTGTTTTAAATACAGTTGCATTGCAAAAAAGAGCCTCAATTTTACGAGTTCATGATGTGAAAGAAGCCATGGAATGTGTTAAATTAGTTAAGAAGTTAGAAGTTAGAAGTTAGAAGCTATGAAGTATATTTTACTGTTACTTGTTGCATTACTTTTATTGTCCTGCGGAAAAGAAAAAGTGGTTCTTTTACCTGAAATAAGTCATTCTGAAATCACAGAAATCAATGATGTATCAGCTGCTTATTTATTTTATGATGAAACCCAAAAAGATAGTGTTGAACTTAACAGAAAAAACCTCATAAGCACAACCAATTGGTTGGTTAATGTTGATAAACGATTGACTTTAAAACAAGTTATTCCTCATATTAAATTTTTACAAGACAAAAAGAAAAATGCAGGACATAAAAACGAAAATGCTAAAAACTATTTTACTTGTAATGACACGAGTAGAGGAAATTTAGGGTTTGTTGAGTTTACCGATGTTGATTATCACCAAGAACCAGCAGGGGAATATTTTTCAAAAACCTCAAGCATTCTTAAAAACATAAGGTTTAGTATAATAACATATTCATTGGAAAATATTGAAATTATGGGGTTCACTGATTATTTAATTTCTAAAAAAACAAATCTACCTGATTTAATTTTTCAACTTAAGAAGTTGATTAATCCAGATATGAAAGTTGAAATTGTTTTAAATCTTAATGAGATTTTGAAATTTCAAGATTATATTTCACTTAAATCTAGTATCTCAAAATTAGATTTACAAAATGTTATCATCTCAAATCATGAATTCATTTTTTAATTAACCCTATTTTACTAAATTTACAAAAACCCACTGCCTTTGGATATTTTTAAAGACCTTTTAAAATTTACTGTTGTAGATATTATAGATGTTATTTTGGTAGCACTTCTTCTATACTACGTTTATAAACTGGTAAAAGGTACTGTTGCTATTAATATTTTTATTGGCATCATCATTATTTATTTGGTCTGGAAACTCACAAGTTTTCTTGAAATGGAGCTCCTAACTGGTATTTTTGGAGGCTTTATGAAAGTAGGGATCATAGCTTTAATAGTTGTTTTTCAACCAGAAATAAGGAAATTTTTACTTATGGTTGGATCGACTAACTTTAATAGACGGCGGAAATTTTTACAACAATTTAAATTTTTAAAAACAGAAACTAGTGATGAAACTAACGTTGATGCCATCATTTCTGCTTGCAGCAAAATGTCAATGTCCAAAACAGGTGCATTAATTGTTTTTGAGCGTAATAATAACCTTGATTTTTTATCGTCTTCTGGTGACGAAATGAACATAAAAGTTACGCAACCCATCATAGAAAGTATCTTTTTTAAAAACAGCCCCTTACACGATGGTGCTATTATTGTAAGTAATAATATTGTAAAAGCTACACGTGTTATTCTACCTGTTAATAATGAAAAAAGCATTCCGCAGCGTTTTGGTTTACGCCATAGAGCAGCCATTGGCATCAGTGAAAAAACTGATGCTTTAGCTTTAGTTGTGAGTGAAGAAACTGGAAGTATATCTTATTTTAAAGATGGTGAGTTTGTAGTTTTTGAGGACACCAATCAACTCAATTTAATGATAAAAAAGGATTTAGCTTAACTATGGAATGTATAAACTGTAATAACTCCCTCAGAACTGATTTTAGTTTTTGTCCAGACTGTGGTTCCAAAATTGTTAGAGATAGGTTGACTGTTAAAAGTCTAACATACGATTTTTTAGAACGCTATTTCAATTTAGATAATACGTTTTTAAAAACGATTTGGCATATGATAATAAAGCCAGAGCAAGTTTGCAATGGTTACGTAAGCGGTTTACGAAAAAAGTACTTAAACCCTATAAGCATGTTGGCTATTTCAATAACCTTATCTGGATTTATTTTGTTTTTAATGAAAAAACTAGCTTGGGAAAATATTGATTTTTCTAAAATAAGTTATGCTCAAACAAGCTCAGGAGGTGCGGGTACAGAGAAAATTATGGCATCAACCATGGAATATAGTTCTCTGTTATTTTTATTATATATTCCAATTTTAGCTTTTGCTAGTTATGTGTTTTTCAATAAGAAAAATCAGAATTTAGCTGAACATACCGTTACTGCTATATATGCCTTAACTAGTTTTAGTATTTTGTCTGCGGTATATGCTATTATAACACTACTTGTAAGTCCACAATTTTATATAGATACGGCACTTATTTATTCCCTTATTATGGTATTATTTTGTGTTTACGTAGCTTACAAAAACTCCATGGATTCTTTAAAAAGTTTATTTTGGAGAGTCCCTTTATTTTTACTGTTTTTTTTTATTGGCTATATGGGCATTTCACTTGCAACTTTAGCGGTACTATTTATTACTGGCGAAATCTCAATACAAGATTTTGCTCCAAAATAAATCATTTAAGCTACTTCCTCCTGTAAAAACTGTACCTCATATAAATTTCTGTAGTAACCGCCTTCTATTTTTAGAAGTTCATTGTGTGTCCCTTGTTCTACAATTTTACCTGCATCCATAACAATAATTTTATCAGCCTTTTTTATCGTTGCCAAACGGTGCGCAATAACAATAGACGTTCTACCTTTTGTTATTTTATCGGTAGCATTTTGAATAAGTTGCTCTGAATAAGAATCTACCGAAGACGTGGCTTCGTCTAATACTAAAATACTTGGGTTGGTAACATAAGCTCTTAAAAAAGAAATAAGTTGACGCTGACCAGAAGATAACATAGCACCACGCTCTTTTACATTGTAATGATAACCATTTGGTAAACTCATAATGAAATCATGAATACCTATATCTTTGGAAGCTTTAATAACTTCAGATTCTGTTATCTCGGGAGTATTTAAGGTAATGTTACTTAAAATAGTATCTGCAAATAAAAATACATCTTGCAATACCACAGCAATCTGGGTTCGTAAAGAAGATAAGGTCACATCTTTTATATGTATACCATCAACAGAAATGATGCCTTCCTTTATTTCATAAAACCGATTCAATAAATTTATAATAGTCGATTTTCCTGCACCAGTTGCACCAACTATGGCAACAGTATCTCCTGCATTAACTTCAAATGAAATACCTTTTAAAACCTCTTCATCTTCAACATAACTAAAATGAACATTATCAAATTTTATGTTTCCTTTAAAATGTTCAGCAACATGAGTACCGGTATCATCTATTTGCGATGTGGTATCTATAACATTAAAAACTCTATTTGCAGCGACCATACCCATTTGAAGGGTGTTAAACTTATCAGCTATTTGTCGTAACGGTCTAAATAACATAGGTATAAACATGATGAAAGCAATCAAATCGCCTTCTGAAACCACGCCTTCTAAAACCACATTTAAACCACCATACCATGCCACCAAACCAATACTTACTGAAGATACCAAATCTGCCAAAGGAAAAAAGATAGAGTTATACCAAACCGTTTTTACCCATGCTTTTTTATGACGTTCGTTTATGGCTTTAAAATTTTTAAGTTCAATGGTTTCTCGCGTAAACAATTGTAATATTTTCATTCCTGTAATACGTTCTTGCACAAAAGAATTTAAGTTTGAAACTTCATTTCTAACCTCCTCAAAGGCACGTTTCATATACTTTTGAAAAATTCTTGTCGCATATAGTAAAAGAGGAAGCATTACTAATACAATTAAACCTAATCGCCAATTTATAAACATCATAACTCCAAAAACTACAAGCATGGTTAGTAAATCTCTAACAATCATGAACAAACCTTCACCAAAAATATCGGCAATTCGTTCCATATCCGTTACTGCTCTGGTAATTAAAACACCTACCGAGGAGTTATCATAATACTTCATTTTAAAACGTAATAAGTGATTGAACAGTTTTACACGAACATCCATTACTAAATTCTGACCTAACCAAGCAGCATAATAAATAAATAATAACTGAAATACCGTTTGTAAAATTAAAACACCAAGCATTAAAAGGATATAAAATAAAAACCCTTCGGAAGCTTTAGTTGCTATACTTACATCTATAGCATTTTTGGTAATATAAGGCGTTGCAGCACTAAAAATTGCTAACAAAATAACGAGTATATTTAACCCGAAAAACACACCCATATATGGTTTTATGTATTGAAAAAGACGTTTAAATAAGGTTACGTCAAATATGTTTTCTTTCTTTTTTGTCATTATATTTTTATGTCCTTGGGATATTCAACTTCAATTAAATACAAAGCATGAGCTGGAACTGAAAACCCCGCTTCACTCCTATTTTTAGATTGAATTATAGTATGTAAATCGTCAATATTTATTTTTCCTAAACCAATATTTATAAGCGTACCAACAATGGCTCTTACCATATTTCTTAAAAAGCGGTCTGCCTTAATAGTAAACTGTAGTTCGTCATTTACTAAAACCCAATCTGCTTTCATAATATCACAATTATACGTTTTTACATCGGTATTACTTTTAGAAAAGCATTGAAAATCTTTATACTGAAATAAAACCTTAGTAGCCTGTTTCATTTTTTCAATATCTAATACTTGCTTTACATAAAACGTATTATTGAATGCAAATGCATTTTTTTTAAAAGAAATTCTATATAAATACGTTCTGCTTAAAGCATTAAAACGAGCATGTGCTTCCTCTTTGACTTGAAAAACAGCATGAATAGCAATATCGCTTGGTAAAAATGAATTCAGTTTAAAAACTAAATGGCTTTCATCGAAATTAGATTTATAATCAAAATGGGCAAACATTTGTTTAGCATGTACACCAGTATCGGTTCGACCAGCCCCCATAATGGATATGTTCGCCTTCAATAAAGTGGATAATCCTTTTTCTATAACTTCTTGTACAGAAATAGCGTTTGGTTGATTTTGCCAACCATGATATGCACTACCATTAAAAGAAAGTTCTATAAAATATCGCAATTAGTTTTTATACTTTTGTTTAAACAACAAATATAGAGAGATTTGAGCTTCCTGAGAAGTTCCTAATCTTAATTAAATATTAAAAGGTAACTTTTGAAAATGTTCAACGAATTATGACAAAAATATTATTACTCTCTGACACACATAGTTATATTGATGATGATATTTTAAAATATGTAAAACTAGTTGATGAAGTTTGGCATGCTGGCGATATTGGCGATTTAAAAGTAACCGATGCTATAAAAAACCTGAAACCCTTACGTGGTGTTTATGGTAATATTGACGATGCTCAAATTCGTGTTGAGTTTCCTGAGCATAATCGTTTTAAATGTGAAGATGTTGATGTTTGGATGACTCACATTGGCGGTTACCCAAAAGCTTACAATGTTAGAGTTCGTGATGAAATAAGATTAAACCCACCGAAACTTTTTATTTGTGGGCATTCACATATTTTAAAGGTCATGCCCGATAAAAAATTGCATTTATTACATATGAACCCAGGAGCTGTTGGCAAACACGGTTTTCATAAAACACGAACCATGTTACGTTTTACGATTGATGGCAGTAAAATTGATAATTTGGAAGTTATAGAGTTTAAAAAACGATAATAAAAAAACCCAAAGCTTTCGCTCTGGGTTTTACGCACTAATACTACTAAGATATTAGGTTTTTATCGTAATCGATCTACAGATTTTACAAGATCTTCATCCTTCTTGATGGCCTTATTGGCTAAAGCCAAAAACACGATAGAAACAATAGGAAGAAGCATCCCAATACCTTTCTCAGAAACCGCCGTTTCTCCAGATATGTTTAGAGATTGATATACAAAAAATCCTAGTAAAAAAAAGTTTAATATGATGTTAAGACGCCCCAACATAAATTGAGACTTCCTGTTTTTGTATCTAAATATGGATATGATTGATAATAATGCAGAAGCAAAAAAAGCTCCAAAAACATAAATATTATCATCAGCAAATACTTTTAAATCTTCAGATGTAGCGTATAACTCAAATACATAAATTAAACCTGCAGAAACTCCCGCAGCTATTAAAAGATATATAGTTTGAATACGTTGTAACATTATATTTTGAAAATCTAGACCGCAAAAATAATGGAATTAATGCTAAAAATTAAAATAAAGTTGTATAATTGCAGTAATATTTCTCAACGACCGTAATAACAGGTTGTTAATTCTTCAGAATAAAAATCAATTTTTTTTCAGAATAACTCAAGTTTATATTCAAAATAAAATATTCGATAAACATAAATGTTTGAAATTTCACAATTAAAAGAAAAGAAGCTCGCTGATTTACAGGAGATTGCTAAAAAATTG
The DNA here is from genome assembly GCA_947500585.1 of uncultured Flavobacteriaceae bacterium. Classification (GTDB taxonomy): domain Bacteria; phylum Bacteroidota; class Bacteroidia; order Flavobacteriales; family Flavobacteriaceae; genus CAXBID01. The sequence continues at coordinate 17,803 of CANMSN010000004.1, forward strand.
AACGTCCCAAAATACCGTTCATTAAAAAAGTTAGACTTAGTCTACCAAATTTTAGATCAACAAGCTGCAGACCCAACAGTTGTCAAAGCAGTTGTTACGCCTACTGAAGCTGAAGCAGAAAAAACGCCTGTAGCTAAAAAACCTAGACAGCGTGTACAAAAACCTGCGAAAAACGATACTAAACCCGTAGAAGAAAATAACGCTCCTAAAATAGATTTTCCTCCAACAGAGGAGAAAACACAAGCTACTCCTACGCAAGCACCTGCTGTTAACGAAACTAAAGAAAATAAACCACAACATAAACCTAACCCTAGACCTAAGTCTAATAACGACAGACAGCCTAGAGAGGCGCAAAAGTCACATCAAAAGAGAGACAATAATCAAAATAAAAATCAGCATAAAAACCAAAAAAATGGTAATGTTGATAGCGGTAATAAAGATAGCCGAAACCGTTATCGTGAACCAGATTTTGAATTTGATGCCATTATTGAAAGTGAAGGTGTTTTAGATATTATGCAAGATGGCTATGGTTTTTTACGTTCATCAGATTATAATTATTTATCATCACCTGATGATATTTATGTATCACAATCACAAATTAGATTATTTGGACTAAAAACAGGAGATACTGTTTTAGGACATGTACGTCCACCAAAAGAAGGTGAAAAATATTTCCCTTTAATAAAGGTTAGTAAAATTAATGGACAAAATCCAAATGTGGTAAGAGACCGTGTATCTTTCGAACATTTAACGCCATTATTTCCGCAAGAGAAATTCAATTTAGCAGAACGCCAAAGTACTATTTCAACTAGAATTATGGACTTGTTCTCTCCCATTGGGAAAGGTCAACGTGGCATGATTGTATCACAACCAAAAACTGGTAAAACCATGTTACTAAAGGATGTTGCTAACGCTATTGCAGCAAATCATCCTGAAGTTTATCAAATGGTTTTATTAATTGATGAGCGCCCTGAAGAGGTTACAGACATGCAACGTAATGTTCGAGGTGAAGTTATTGCTTCTACATTTGATAAAGAAGCTCATGAGCATGTAAAAATTGCTAATATTGTTCTTGAAAAAGCAAAACGATTAGTAGAATGTGGGCATGATGTGGTTATTCTTTTAGATTCAATAACCCGTCTAGCCAGAGCTTACAATACGGTACAGCCTGCATCTGGTAAAATATTATCTGGTGGTGTAGATGCTAATGCTTTACACAAACCAAAACGTTTTTTTGGTGCTGCTCGTAATATTGAAAATGGAGGTTCGTTAACCATTATTGCCACAGCACTTACTGAAACAGGTTCTAAAATGGATGAAGTCATTTTTGAAGAGTTTAAAGGAACTGGTAATATGGAACTTCAATTAGATCGTAAGATATCTAACCGTAGAATTTTCCCTGCTATCGATTTAACATCATCAAGTACGCGTCGTGACGATATTCTATTGGACGAAAACACCATACAACGCATGTGGGTAATGCGAAAATACCTTGCCGACATGAACCCTGTTGAAGCTATGGAATTTATTAACGAACGCTTTAAACAAACAAGAAATAACGAAGAATTTCTATTATCCATGAATGGATAAACAACTAAATAAACATTAAACCAAAAAGCCTTAACATTAATTTGTTAAGGCTTTTTATTATAATGTGAGCTTAAGGCTATAAATTAATAGGCTAGCAAAAGGTCTCTATACTCTCTTAAATCAGAAATATTGCCTTTGTTTTTCAAGTTTTTCATAAGCGCTATTAAATACTTAAGGCTTTCCACGGGAGAATCTAAATCATTTTCTTCAATAGAATCTGCTTCATCCAAAGGCTCATCATCTAACATAGGTATAAGAAATGTGTCATTTTCCTCGATATGCTCGTAAGTAAATCTAAGTACTTTAACAACTAGTGGTACTTGCTCTTCTAAAGCATATGCTCTTAATGTTTTAATGTCATCAACTAATGCTCCAGAATTGATACCAGTTTTATCAAGATTATCTATAATTTTGTCGATTAATTTATTTGCGTCTTTATTTTCCAAAGGAATACTATTAAAAATGAATAACTAATTATTGTTGCAAATTTATATTTTTAAAAAAGAAATAAGGTCTCTTTTTTACTATTTAAGTGATTTTTTTTCTTCAATTAAAAAAAAGAATAAATTCACAAAAAAAGCCTCTCATTTTTGAGAAGCTTTTAAATATTTTAAACTTTAAATTATAATTAAAGTGCAGCAACGTGTTTCGCTAAACCTGATTTTAGGTTAGCCGCTTTGTTAGCATGTATAATATTTTTCTTAGCTAATCTATCTAACATAGAAACAACTGAAGGAAACATTTTTTCAGCTTCTTTCTTATCAGTTAACTCACGTAATTTTTTAATAGCATTACGAGTTGTTTTGTGCTGATATTTGTTTACTAATCTTTTAGATTCGTTACTTCTAATTCTTTTTAACGCTGACTTGTGATTTGCCATTTTGCTTTTCTTAATTTTTTTATTGTAGCCCGTAGGGGAATCGAACCCCTCTTACCAGGATGAAAACCTGGCGTCCTAGCCGATAGACGAACGGGCCATTTGTTTTTCAGTGCAAGTTTAAATTATTAATAACTTAAACTATAATACCTTTCAAATAACTTACAACGTTTCCATTGCGGATGCAAAAATACAACTATTTTTAAATGTTGCAAGTGCTATATAATCTTTTTTTAAAAAAAATTGTATTAGTATGCTTTTGCGAACAATACTCTACGTTTTGAAGGATTTCCAGTGTATACACAAACCCCTTCTTCTTCCTTTCCATCAAGAGGAATACATCTAATGGTAGCTTTAGTCAATTCTTTTATTTTATCTTCGGTTTCATTAGTGCCATCCCAATGCGCAGAAATAAAACCTGTTTTTGTTTCTAAAGTAGTTTTAAAAGCTTCAAAAGTATCCACTTCGGTTATGTGAGTATTTCTAAAATCTAGAGCCTTATCAAATAAATATTTTTGGATATCAGCTAATAGTCCTTCTATTTTCTCAGTTAGTGCTTCTAAAGCGACTACTTCCTTAGTCAACGTATCACGTCGTGCCAATTCTACGGTTCCATTTGCTAAATCTCTAGCACCAATAGCTATTCGTAATGGTACACCTTGTAGTTCGTGTTGTGCAAATTTTGCACCTGGTCTGTGCGTAGTTCTATTATCAAATTTAACAGTTATATTTTTGGCTCTTAAATCTTTTATAATACCATTCGCTACTTCCGTAATAGCATTTAAATCTTCTTCACTCTTATATATAGGAACTATAACGACTTGATTTGGCGCTAAACTTGGTGGTAAAACTAACCCATTATCATCACTGTGAGTCATGATTAACGCACCCATTAATCGTGTTGAAACGCCCCAAGATGTAGCCCAAACATAATCTTGCTTGCCTTCTTTATTAGCAAACTTAACATCAAATGCTTTCGCGAAATTCTGTCCTAAAAAGTGTGAAGTCCCTGCTTGTAGAGCTTTCCCGTCTTGCATTAAGGCTTCAATACAAAATGTTTCTTCTGCACCTGCAAAACGCTCGCTCTCTGTTTTTACACCTTGTATAACGGGTATAGCCATAAAATTTTCAACAAACGTAGCATATACATTGTTCATTAACTTAGCTTCTGTTAAAGCTTCTGTTTTTGTTTCGTGTGCCGTATGTCCTTCTTGCCACAAAAACTCTGCTGTACGCAAAAATAATCGTGTACGCATTTCCCAGCGCACCACATTGGCCCACTGGTTTATTAAAATTGGCAAATCTCTGTAAGACTGAATCCATCCTCTATATGTGTTCCAAATAATAGCCTCGCTAGTTGGTCTTACAATTAATTCTTCTTCTAATTTCGCTTCAGGATCTACTCTTAATTTTCCTGGTTTATCTGGATCGTTTTGTAATCTATAATGTGTAACAATGGCACATTCTTTGGCAAAACCTTCAGCATTTTTTTCTTCAGCTTCAAATAAACTTTTAGGTACAAAAAGTGGAAAATATGCGTTTTGATGCCCTGTTTCTTTAAACATCTTATCTAATTCTGCCTGCATTTTCTCCCAAATAGCATAACCATAAGGTTTAATTACCATACATCCTCTAACTGCTGAATTCTCTGCGAGGTCAGCTTTAACAACCAATTCGTTATACCATTTTGAATAATCTTCTGCTCTACTGGTAAGTTTTTTGCTCATACTAATGTTTTGGCACAAATATTGTGACTATGTTAAATAAAAAAATAGTTGAGCAAAACTAACTATTTTTGTTATGTCCAACAATTAAAATCTAGAGATATGCAATTTAACAGCTACTTAAAACGAAAAATACCATACTTAGCAATTTTTGCTTTAGTATTTGGTTTATCATCTTGTGGCTCATATCAATACGTTGGTGTTGATAATGATGGTATTTATGGAGACACTCCTATTACAATAACTGAAACCAATCAAGGTACCACAGTAGAAATACCAAATAATTCAAACAGTGATTACTATCAAAACTATTTTAGAAATAAATCTATGGAATATGATAGTATGACCAATAATGGTGAAATATTTACCGATATAGATTCATACGAAGGCAACAACTATATTGAAAACGACTCCTTAGTAAATTCAAATGATTACATAGGATATGCTGGCTGGGGACAAGATAGTAATAACGTAACAATAAACTATATAGACAACGGTTGGAATAACTGGGGTTGGAACGGTGGTTTTGGTTGGGGATGGAATGATCCTTTCTGGGGCGGTGGCTTTGGCTGGGGCGGTTGGAACAACTGGGGTTGGAACCGATGGAACAATTGGGGCTGGAATCGTGGCTTTGGCTGGGGATGGAATGATCCTTTCTGGGGCGGTGGCTTTGGTTGGGGCGGAGGCTTCTATGGAGGAGGCTGGGGCTGGAATAATGGCTGGGGCTGGAACAATGGTTTTAGAAATAATAGAGGCTTTTACAATGGTAGAAATGCATCTTTTAGCGCAAGCAGAAGAGGTAGTTATGCATCTTTAAATAATAGAAATTTAACCAGTAGATCTAATAATCTTAATAGAAGAAGTAGTGTTTCTACAACTTCACGGAGTGCTAATGCAACTTCTAAATATAACACAACAACTAGGAGAAGCACGTCCAGTATAGCTAATAATACACGATCTAGTATAAATGGTAACACCGTTAGAAGAAGCACCAATGCTTCTACTGCGACTAGAAATTACAATCCTAGAACAAGTTCAGGTAACAGTACGGTGCGAAGAAGCTCTTCAGTAAGAACACCTTCTGCAAACTCAACTTCAAGGTCTTCTTCATCAAATGTAAGACGTAGTTCAACGTATACACCTTCTAACAGTAGCAGAAGTTCTAGTTATAATTCTTCTAGGTCTTCATCTTCAAGAAGTTCAACTTATACACCAAGTAGAAGTAGTTCTTCAAGTTCTAGTTCAGCTAGATCTTCAAGTAGCAGTAGCAGAAGCTCTGGTGGAAGTTCAAGGAGCTCTGGTGGAAGTTCAAGAAGTTCTGGAGGTCGTAGATAGAAATAAAACATTTAAAACATAAAAAAACTAAATATGAAGAAGTTAAGTTTTCTATTCATAGGCATATTTTCTATGTCCGTAATATACGCTCAAGATATTTCTGATGCGCTAAGATATTCTCAAAATGAAATTCAAGGAACAGCTAGATTTAGAGCATTAAGCGGAGCATTCGGCGCATTAGGTGGCGATATGAGTGCCGTTAGCGCAAACCCAGCAGGTTCAGCGGTTTTTAGTCAAAGTCACGCGTCTTTTACATTATCAAATTTAGATACTGAAAACAATACGCAATATTTTAATGGTCTAGGAACATCAAACGAATCGAACTTTGATATTAACCAAGGTGGTGCTGTATTTGTTTTTGCGAATCGCAATTCAAATTCGCCTTGGAAAAAATTTACATTAGGTATTGCTTACGAGAGAACAAATAATTTTGATGATAATTGGTTTGCTTTTGGTACTAATACAAATGACGATGGTCAGTTCAGTAATTCTATAGCAAGTTATTTTTATGATTATGCTGATGGAGTTAGATTAGATGAAATATCTGCTCTACCTGGTGAATCATTATCAGACGCCTATAGAGATATTGGAGCTATTTACGGTTTTGCTAACCAGCAAGCTTTTTTAGGATTTGAATCCTTTATTCTTGAACCTGATGATATTAATAACGATGCCAATACATTTTACTCTTCGAATGTTTCTCCAGGTAATTTTGACCACGATTACTCTTATCTGGCAACAGGATTCAACGGCAAAATAACATTTAATCTTGCAACTCAATATGAAGATAATTTGTACCTAGGCTTAAACCTAAATTCTCATTTTATTGATTATGAGAGATCTACACTATTATTCGAAGACAACGCAAATGCTGGGTCACGAGTAGATTTTGTAGAATTTGAAAATAATTTATTCACTAGAGGTAACGGATTCTCTTTTCAACTTGGTGGTATTTTAAAATTAAGTAATGAGTTTAGAGTTGGCTTAACTTACGATTCTCCAATATGGTACAATATTGAAGAAGAAACTTCTCAATATTTAGCAACTGATGGCTTAGATGGATTTGCTGAGATTAATCCTCAAGTAGTAAACATTTACCCAAGCTACAGATTACAAACACCATCAAAAGTTACAGGTAGTTTAGCTTATGTATTTGCAAAACAAGGACTGATTAGTTTTGATTATTCTATTAAAGATTATAGCAAAACTGAATTTAGACCAAATGCAGATTTCACAACACTAAATAACGATATTAGTAATATTTTAACTAGTGCAGCTACGTATAAAATAGGTGGCGAATATAAAGTAAAACAGATTAGTTTTAGAGGTGGTTATCGTTTTGAAGAGAGTCCGTATGTAAACGGATTTACGATAGGCGATTTAACAGGTTACTCACTTGGACTTGGTTACAATTTTGGGAACACCAGACTAGATGTAACTTATGATAGTTGGAACAGAACTGACGAAACACCTTTATATAACGTTGGGTTAATTGATACTGCGACTATAGATAGAACAAACTCAAACTTAACACTATCCTTAAGTTTTAATATTTAAAAAATAAATACATATTTTTTTTCAAAAAGCTTGAACCCATAAAAGTTCAAGCTTTTTAATGTAAATAAATTCGAAAAACGCAGACAAATACAACAAAATTAATTGTTTGCTAAGATAAAACATAAGAAAAGTGTTTTGCTTATCTTTGCAGCCTAAAACCTGATTTTTTACATATGAAATTTGGAAATAACTTAGAAGATTTTGAATCATTGGGAGATGACCATATAAGCACATCATCAAACACGCCAATGCGTAATGATGCATTCAAATTAACTAACGAAGAGAAAATAGACATTATTAAAGATGATGTGCGCCACATCATGGAAACATTAGGTCTTGATTTAACAGATGATAGCTTAAGTGGCACACCAAACCGTGTTGCAAAAATGTTTGTAAAAGAAATTTTTGGAGGTTTAAATCCTGATAAAAAACCAAGTGCTTCCACTTTTGAGAACAAATATAAGTATGGCGAAATGCTTGTTGAAAAAAACATTACGGTGTATTCAACTTGCGAACATCATTTATTACCAATTGTAGGTAAAGCGCATATAGCTTATATTTCTAATGGCACTGTAGTAGGGTTGTCAAAAATGAATCGCATTGTTGATTATTTTGCCAAACGCCCGCAAGTACAAGAACGTTTAACGATTCAGGTTGTTAAAGAACTTCAAGAGGTTTTAAACACTCAAGACGTTGCTTGTGTTATTGATGCTAAACATTTATGTGTAAATTCAAGAGGTATTAGAGATATTGAAAGTAGCACAGTAACTTCAGAATTCGGTGGAAAGTTTAAGGACAAAGCCGTGAGACGCGAATTTTTAGATTACATAAAATTAGATACCAAGTTCTAATCTATTATTCAAAAACCCAATCAACCAGGAATGCAGTTATACCAATCAAACCAAATAAAACTATACAATTCACTTACTGGCAAAAAAGAAGTTTTTAAACCTATCGAGGAAGGTTATGTAGGTATGTATGTTTGCGGACCAACAGTTTACAGCAATGTACACTTAGGTAATGTAAGGACTTTCATGTCGTTCGATGTGATTTTTAGATACCTCAAGCATTTAGGTTATAAAGTACGCTATGTTCGGAATATTACTGATGCTGGACATTTAGAAAATGATGCAGATGTTGGAGAAGATAAAATCACGAAAAAAGCGCGTTTAGAACAAATTGAACCTATGGAAGTCGTGCAACGTTATACTGTAGATTTTCATAATATATTAAACACACTCAACTTTTTACCACCTAGTATTGAGCCCACAGCAACTGGACATATTATAGAGCAAATTGAACTTATAAAAAGTATTATTAGTAACGGTTTTGCTTACGAAGTAAATGGATCGGTTTATTTTGATGTTCACAAATTCAATAAAACCAATAAATACGGCAAATTAAGCAAGCGAAAACTTGAAGATTTAATTCATAATACGCGCACACTTGACGGACAAAGTGATAAAAAAAATCCACAAGATTTCGCCCTTTGGAAAAAAGCAGAACCTCAACACATTATGCGTTGGCCTTCACCTTGGAGTGATGGTTTTCCTGGTTGGCATTTAGAGTGTACAGCTATGAGTACTAAATATTTAGGTGAACAGTTTGATATTCATGGTGGTGGAATGGATTTGAAATTTCCGCATCACGAATGTGAAATTGCACAAAACGAAGCTGCTAAAGGAAAATCGCCAGTAAATTATTGGTTACATGCTAATATGCTCGAGTTAAACGGACAACGCATGTCTAAAACTACTGGAAATACTGTTAATCCAGACGAATTATTATCTGGAAACAATAAATTCTTCAGTAAAGCCTATGCACCAAGTGTTATTCGTTTTTTTAATGCGCAATCGTCTTACAGAAGTGTTTTAGATTTAACAGATGATGGTTTATTAGCAAGTGAAAAAGGATTTTACAGATTGATGGATGCCGTTAATCTTCTAGAAAATTTAAAACCTTCTGATAAATCAACCATTGATATTCATGCATGGAAACAGAAATGTTACGATGCCATGAATGACGATTTTAATTCGCCCATATTAATTGCACATTTATTTGAAGCAGCGAAATATATTAATCAAATTAAAGACGGTTCTGAACGTTTAAATACTGAAGATTTAAAAACTTTTACAGACACTATAAATGCATTTGTTTTTGATGTTTTAGGACTAGAAAACACCTCAAAAAATGAATCAGGAACCGATAAACTTTCTGGCGCTGTAGATTTATTGATTAAACTTCGTCAAGAAGCAAGAGCCAATAAAGATTTTGCTTTATCAGATAAAATTCGTGATGAATTAGCTGAAGTTGGCATTCAATTAAAGGATGGCAAAGACGGAACTACGTTTTCTGTGAATTAATTCGTCGTAATGTCGTTTGTTGTAAAGCTGTTTGTTTAATTTCGACTCAACATCTAAACAACTTACAAATAACAAAATTTGAAAAAACTACTCATTGTACCGTTTTTGTTTTTAATAAAAGTGTATCAAACACTCATATCACCAATTACACCTGCAACTTGTAGATATCAACCAACCTGCTCCCATTATTCTAAAGAAGCATTACAAAAACATGGTTTATTTAAAGGAAGTTGGCTCGCTATAAAACGTATTTTTAGTTGTCATCCTTGGGGTGGTTCAGGATATGATCCTGTACCATGATAAAACATTCCGAGGTAACAAAGAATCTTATTCATTACTAATAGAATAGATTCATCACTCTGTTCTGAATGACAAAAATATGATTATGCGTGATTAAAGACATTCATAAATAATTTTGTTTAGCTGAATATCTAATTTAAATCAATAAAATTTACTTAACAGGAATCGCCTTCAATATCTCTAAAACAAATTTCCAATATTTTTGTACGGAAGAAATTTGAGCGCGTTCATCTGGCGAGTGTGCACCTTTAATATTTGGTCCGAAACTAATCATATCCATATTTGGGTAATTTTGCCCAAGAATACCACATTCTAACCCTGCATGACAAGCAGCTACATGAGGTTTTTCTCCATTTAAATCTTCATAGAGTTTTTCCATAACTTTTAAAATAGGCGAATCCATATTTGGAGCCCATCCTGGATAATCGCCAGATAATTCAACCTCACAACCTGTTAATTCAAAAGTTGCGCGCAGTGTATTTGCCAAATCCACCTTAGAACTCTCAACTGAAGACCGTGTTAAGCAACAAATCTTAATCTTCCCATTTTTTACAATAACCCGAGCTATGTTATTTGATGTTTCAACCAAATCAGGTATGTCGGCACTCATTCTGTAAACACCATTTAAAGCGGCGTATAATGCTCTTGTTAAGCCTTCTTGAACACCCAAATCCATTATTTTTTCTGGAGTTTCACATTTAGAAATTAAAATTTCTAAATCAGGTTCCATGGTTTTATATTCTGTTTTAATAGTTTGAGCTAAATCTGTAATTTCATTTTTAAAAACGGCTTCGTTTACCGCATCAATAGCAACAATAGCATGACTTTCTCGTGGAATGGCGTTTCGCAAACTGCCACCATCAATTTCTGAAATTCTTAATCCAAAATTCTCAAACCCATCAAACAATAAGCGGTTCATAATTTTATTGGCGTTTCCTAAACCTTCATGAATTTGCATTCCGGAATGTCCGCCTTGTAATCCTTTCACCGAAACGTTGTAGCCAATTTTAAATTCAGGAGTTTCTTCTTCTTCATAAGTTCTTGTTGCTGTCACATCAATTCCACCTGCGCATCCTACGCCTATTTCGTCATCTTCTTCGGTATCTAAATTCAATAAAATTCCTCCTGAAAGCAAACCACCATTTAAACCCATGGCACCCGTCATTCCTGTTTCTTCATCAATGGTAAATAAGGCTTCAATAGCAGGGTGTGGAATATCTGTACTTTCTAAAATGGCCATTATTGTCGCAACACCTAAACCATTATCTGCACCAAGCGTTGTACCTTTTGCTCGAACCCAATCACCATCCACATACATTTCGATGCCTTGTTTGTCAAAATCAAAAATAGTATCCCCATTTTTTTGATGCACCATATCTAAATGTGATTGCATCACAACAGTAGTTCTGTTATCCATTCCTGAGGTTGCAGTTTTTTTTATAATCACATTTCCAACTTCATCTTCTAAGGTTTCTAGACCCAGATTTTCACCAAAACCTTTCATAAAAGCGATAACACGTTCTTCTTTTTTTGAAGGGCGTGGTACTGCATTTAAATCTGCAAATTTATTCCAAAGAACTTGTGGTTGTAGTTGTCTTATTTCTGAGCTCATAGTAATACTTATAAAGTTTTACAAAGGTACATATTCTCGTTAAGGTTTATAAATAGTTTCCTATTTTTGAATATGCTGAAAAACAAAAAAACCATACTTGCGCTATCCTTAATCCCTCAATATTTTTTAATAAAATTACTAGCTAATTTCCCTGAATTTATTGAGCAATATTACAGCAATGGATTTTATCAGTTCATATCGAAAATTTTTAGATATATATTGGGTTGGATGCCTTTTTCATTTGGTGATTTAATTTATGCTTTCGGTATTATTTATATAATCCGTTGGTTTTACAAAAACCAGAGACGGTTACGAAAAGATACGAAGAATTGGATAAGAGATGTTTTAGCTACCACTGCCCTATTGTACTTTGCATTTCATATACTTTGGGGACTTAACTACTACCGATTACCACTTCATAAAAATTTAAATTTAAATGCGGACTACACAACAGAACAACTTGTTGCTGTTACTGAAAAATTGATTCAAAAATCTAATGAAGTCCATTTAGAAATCACACAAAATGACACCTTAAGAGTTGATATTCCTATTACTAAAAGTGATATTTTAAAACTTGCACCTATTGGATATAAAAATTTAAACCGTGTTTTTCCGCATTTGGAATACCATCCAAAAAGCATTAAAAAATCGTTATTTAGCTATCCGTTAACATACATGGGCTTTAGTGGTTATTTAAATCCGTTAACCAATGAAGCACAGGTTGATAGACTAATTCCCGCTTATAAATTTCCAACAACAGCTTCACATGAAATTGCACACCAATTAGGTTATGCCGCAGAAAATGAAGCCAATTTTATAGGGTGTTTAGCAGCTATAAATCATGATAATATTTACTTTAGATACACAGGTTACACGTTTGGATTACGTTATTGTTTAAACGAAATTTATAATAGAGATGAATGTTTATTTGAAGATATGGTTGCCGATATTAATACAGGTATTTTAAAAAATTATGAAGAAGTGAGGTTGTTTTGGGAAGCACATCAAAATCCTGCTGAACCCTATTTTAAGATTTTTTATAGCAACTTTCTAAAAGCAAATAAACAGAGTAAGGGTATGGAGAGTTATAGTTATGTCGTGGCACTTTTAACTAACTATTTTGATAAAACAAAAACTTAATAGTCCTATTAACCTTTCAACTTTATTACTTACTTAAAAGTTAATGCTTTGTCCAAGAGGCTTATTCTATAATAATTGCACCTTCAGGAACTTCAAAAATAGCTTCATCTGGTTTTTCTTTTGAAAGTTTCACATTGGTAAACTGTAAATCGTTGCGCTTTGTTGTTGGTAAATTATTTTCATAATTATACCACGTTAACGTTTCTGGCAATGCTAAGCCTTCAACCATTTGCCAACTGCTGTATTTAATAAAATGAAACTCTTTACTTTTCTCCTTTGAGAAATACGTTACAGTATAACCTAACCATTCCATTTGATATGTTTCAGAATCGTAATACAAAATATATTCATCTTCAGGCGATTCTCCAATATCACTTTCATATGATATTTTTATTCCAGGATAACTTTTTTCTTCAAACACTAAAGGTTCTACATCTTCATAGTTTATACCATCATCTGATAAAATAAAAGGCATCGCATAAAAGTAAAACATCAAATTATAATAAAATCGTGGGTTGCCTTTGTATTGGGCTGTATCTTTATTTTTTAGCCAAACATCTTCTCCGTTAAATCCAATCATGTGATTTGGCATTTCTATTAAAGAACTTCTGTTTTTTAAATTGGTAGTTGTTATTTCATCGCCATTTGGTTTTCCCATTGTAAACTCTAACGATTGCATAGTATTCCAAGTGTCTATTCCTCCGTGGACATCAAACACCTTTGAGATATTTTCTGGATAAATACTTGTGCTTACATCTAATTTTTCTTCTGAATAATCTAGAGTAGGTGTTGTTTTATTTTTGCATGAGATTATAGTTATAAATAAGACTAAAATAAGAGCTTTAATTTTCATAGTAATACATTTTGGTTTATTGCTTTGACGAAGTTAATTGAAAATAATTACATGAAAACAATTACTTTTGCTTAGCATTATGAAAGAAATTAGCAGCACTCAAAACACATATATAAAACAGCTCGCACAATTAAAAGACAAATCCCGAGAACGTAAAAAAACAGGTTTATTTTTAATTGAAGGTGTTCGTGAAATATCATTGGCGATAAAAGGCGGTTATGAATTAGAAACCGTTTTATTTTATCCTGAATTATTCTCTTTAGAACTGCTAAACGACTTAACAGCTCAACAAATCAACACCATTGAAATTTCAAAAGAGGTCTATCAAAAACTAGCCTATCGTGACACTACAGAAGGTGTTTTAGCAGTTGCTAAAAGTAAATCTCATGATTTAGGTAACTTAAATTTTCAAACAAAAACCCCATTACTATTAATTGCTGAAGCTCCAGAAAAACCAGGGAATATTGGTGCTATATTGAGAACCGCTGATGCAGCAAATGTAGATGCTGTAATTATAGCAAACCCAAAAACAGATTTGTATAACCCAAACATCATTCGTTCTAGCGTGGGTTGTGTTTTCACCAATCAAATTTCCGTGGGAGCTACTTCTGAAATTATTAAATTTTTAAAAGATCAAAATATTAATATCTATTGTGCGGCATTACTAGCTTCGGTAAATTATAACACACAAGATTACACGAAGCCAACAGCAATTATTGTTGGTACAGAAGCAACAGGACTAAGTAATGATTGGTTAGAGAATTCGACTCAAAATATTATTATACCTATGCAAGGCGAAATAGATTCTATGAATGTGTCGGTTGCCGCAGGAATTCTTATTTTTGAGGCGAAGAGACAACGAGATTTTAAATAATATCGTATTCTTGTATGTCAGTCTGAGCGCAGTCGAAGACCTTGTAAAACTCAAACTAATATGTATTTCTACTATGTATATATCCTAAAATGTTCAGATGATTCTTATTACACAGGTATTACAAGTAATTTGGACAAACGAATAAACGAACATAAACTCGGAAAATATAAAAATTGTTATACTTACAAAAGACGACCAATTGAGGTTAAATTTTATGAAACTTTCAATGACGTTCTACAAGCTATTTATTTTGAAAAGAAAATAAAGAAATGGACTCGCGCTAAAAAGGAGGCTTTGATAAATAGAAATTTTAATATGCTTCAAATATTAGCTGAATGCAGAAACGCAACTCATTATAAATATATCGACAAATAAGCACTTCGACTGCGCTCAGTGTGACATATAGTATATATTTTTACTTTTTAAAAATTTTTATTAAAACATAATGACATCAACAACACTATTTTATATAATCATTGCCATAATAATCATCAATTTTATAGTTGATAAAGTTTTAGACGCCTTAAACGCAAAACATTATAATGATAAACTCCCAGAGGATTTACAGGATGTTTATGATGACGCTGAATATAAAAAATCACAAAATTATAAAGCCACGAACTATAAATTTGGTATACTTACCTCAACATTTTCTATACTTTTAACTTTAGGCTTTTTATGGTTTGATGGTTTTGAATTTGTCGATAATATTGCTAGAAATTATAGCGAAAACCCAATTATTATAGCACTTATTTTCTTTGGAATTATTATGATTGGGAGCGATATTTTAACAACGCCGTTTTCATATTACAGCACTTTTGTTATTGAAGAAAAATTTGGTTTTAATAAAACGACAGTTAAAACATTCTTCTTAGACAAAATTAAAGGTTGGTTAATGATGGTTATTATTGGCGGTGGTATTTTAGCTTTAATCATTTGGTTTTACGAGGTAACGGGGCAATATTTCTGGCTTTATGCTTGGGGATTAGTCGCCATCTTTACCTTGTTTATGAATATGTTTTATTCTAAACTTATTGTACCTCTTTTTAATAAACAAACCCCTTTAGAGGAAGGTGCTTTGCGTGATAAAATTTCTGCTTATGCAAAAACGGTAGGTTTTAAATTAGATAAAATTTTTGTGATTGACGGCTCTAAACGAAGCACCAAAGCCAATGCCTATTTTTCTGGGTTTGGAAGTGAAAAACGCGTCACACTTTATGATACCTTAATTAATGATTTAGATGACGAAGAAATTGTTGCCGTTTTGGCACACGAAGTTGGGCATTATAAAAAGAAACACATCATTTTTAATTTGTTTGCTTCTATTTTATTAACTGGGTTGACGCTTTATATTTTGTCATTGTTTATTTCAAATCCGTTATTATCAAAAGCTTTGGGTGTTGACATTCCAAGTTTTCATATTGGGTTAATTGCTTTTGGACTGCTCTACTCGCCTATTTCTGAAATTACAGGATTGATTATGAACGTGTTTTCTAGAAAATTTGAATACCAAGCCGATGATTATGCCAAAAACACGTATAAAGGTGAACCTTTAATTACCTCGCTTAAAAAACTATCTAAAAATAGTTTGAGCAATTTAACACCGCATCCAGCTTATGTATTTATGCATTATTCACATCCTACGCTTTTGGAACGTATTGGGAATTTGAGGAAGTAGTATTCCTACGCAACCTTTTATAGAAAAATGCATCTAAGAGATAAATTGTTCTATCATGATAAAAAATTTTTTCTTTTTTTTATTCTTATTATTAGTATTAGCGTCTTGTTCAAATAATGATGATTCTGATAAAAATAAATTATTAATATTATCTACATTAAAAGGCGTAGATGGACTTTCTTATAACGAAAGTATCGAAAAATGGACTGAACTAAAAAGAGTTAACGGAAATTCTTATATATACCAAACAACTCTCCTTTCATGGGTAGGGTTTGGAAATATAACTGAAATTAAAGTTGAAGAAGGGAAAGTCACAACTAGAGTTTATAAAGAGTTTTATATTGATGATCTCACTGGAGAAAGAATAATGATGAGCTCGAACTCCTATACTGAATCAGCAAATGAAATTGGTAGTAATGAAAATGGAGCTTTGCCGCTAACTGTTGATGAACTATATAATTCTTGCGTAAACGATTACTTGATAGTTGATCAAGAAAACAATAGTATATACTTTGAAACTGAAATTTCTGGATTAATGACATTATGTGGATATGTTCCCAATGGATGTGCAGATGATTGCTTCAGAGGTATTAGTATAAACTCATTTATTTGGATTGACTAAAAATAGTTTAAGTAATTTAACCCCGCATCTGGCTTATTTATTTATTTATGCATTATTCGCATCCTACGCTTTTGGAACGGATTGGGAATTTGAGGAAGTAAGTTTGAATCGTTTTGTCATTTACAATTTCGATGTGAGAAAAAATGTCATAATTTATAATTTGCAAAGTCGCTAAGCAAAATCACTTTTTGTTTTAATCAAGACTTTTTTTTGTAAAAAATTTCTACTACATTTGTTTGACTTTTGAATACAAAACCTTAAATAGACTGATATCATTAAGTTGTGAAAAACTAACTATTAAATCAAACAAATTGAGAATTATTAAACTTACCTTTTTATTTATTACAATTTCAACATTGGTGAATTGTGCCTCTGGATACAAAATGATTGAGCCAAAATCTATTAATTACGTTTCAACTAATGAAACTGACAATGTAAAACTTGAATACAAATACGATTTACTTGATAAAAAATATGCTAAAAGAGAGCTAGAAAAAGGAGTTAAACTTGTTGCAATAAAAATTACTAATAATTCTGATAAAGATTTAATGTTTGGAAGAGATACCAAATTGACTTACGAAAATGGAACTGAAATTTTTGTAATGGAAAACAGTAAAGTGTTTAAAACTTTAAAACAAAGTCCAGCTTCTTATTTATGGTATTTACTCTTAACTCCAATGAATTTATATACAACGGGTTCTGATGGTCAACAAACAAGCTCAACACCAATAGGTCTTGTAATTGGTCCTGGTTTAGCTGGTGGCAATATGATCGCTGCTGGTTCTGCAAATAAAAAATTTGAAACTGAGATGTTAGAATATAATATTAACGGAACAATAATTAAAAAAGGAGAAACAAAATATGGATTGATTGGAATAAAAGCAGACTCTTTCGATTCATTAAAATTAAAAATTGAATAAAAATCTTAGCGGAGATCTAATAAGCTTATAACATATTATCCCAGTCGTTCCTACTTTTACAGCAATGATGTTATCAGATAAGCGCGTTAACGATTGAACGGTCTGTTTGAAATCCTTTTTGCTATTTCTGCAAAAAGATTGAGTAGTGAAAGCGTGTTAAAACGCCAAAAAAACAAATTTAAAACTCTTATTAATGAGATTCTTCGCTACGCTCTGAATGACAAATAAAAAAGTGTATCTTTGCCGCTTGAAACTCAAGACGAGTTTAAATTCCTCAGAGTGAGGATGTGTTACTAGAAGTTTAGGTTTAAGTATGTCGATTCGCTTCTTTATGTAACACTGCATAATAAATCGCATACATTAAATTAAAATGAGCACATTCCAAGAATTAGGTCTTAATAACGACCTATTACAAGCAATTACAGATTTAGGTTTTACAAAACCAAGTGAAGTACAAGAAAAGGCTATTCCTATTCTTTTAAACGACGAAACCGATTTAGTGGCATTAGCACAAACCGGAACTGGTAAAACAGCCGCGTTTGGTTTCCCGATGCTTCAAAAAATTGATATCGATAGCCGTACAACTCAAGGTTTAATTTTATCGCCAACTCGCGAACTTTGTTTACAAATAACTAACGAAATGAAACAATACGGTAAGTACTGCAAAGGGCTTAACGTGGTTGCTATTTACGGCGGATCGAGTATTACAGACCAGGCTAGAGAGGTTAAAAGAGGGGCACAAATTATAGTGGCTACTCCTGGTAGAATGAAAGATATGATTAGCAGGCGTTTGGTTGATATTTCTAAAATACAATATTCTGTTTTAGATGAGGCCGATGAAATGTTAAACATGGGCTTTAAAGAAGATATTACCGATATTCTGTCGCACACACCCGAAGATAAAAATACATGGTTGTTTTCTGCAACTATGCCAAGAGAAGTTGCAACTATTGCTAAAAAATTCATGCATAGTCCACAGGAAATTACTGTTGGAAATAAAAATGAAAGTACCAATAACGTTTCTCATGAGTATTATTTAGTTAATTCTAGAGACCGTTACCAAGCTTTAAAACGTCTAGCGGATGCTAATCCTGATATATTTTCGGTGATTTTTTGTAGAACAAAACGTGATACTCAAAAAGTGGCTGAAAACCTTATTGAAGATGGGTATAGCGCTGGAGCTTTACATGGCGATTTAAGCCAGAATCAACGTGATTTAGTCATGAAATCGTTTAGAAACCAACAAATACAAATGCTTGTAGCAACTGATGTTGCTGCGCGTGGTATTGATGTCGACGATATTACACACGTTATAAATTACCAGTTACCAGATGAAATTGAAACCTATACACACCGCTCTGGACGAACAGGACGCGCTGGTAAAACGGGTATTTCCATGGTTATTGTTTCTAAAAGTGAGGTGCGTAAAATAAAAAGTATTGAGCGCATTATTAAACAACAATTTGAGAAAAAAGACATCCCTGATGGTATGGAAATTTGTGAAGTACAGTTAATGTCGCTTGCAAATAAAATTCACAATACAGAAATCAACCATGAAATTGATAAATACCTTACTAGTATTAATACTTTGTTTGAAGATTCTACCAAAGATGAATTAATCAAAAAATTCTTTTCAGTTGAATTTACACGTTTTTATAATTATTACAATAAATCTAAAAATTTAAATATTGCTGAAGGCTCTTTTGATAGAGATGGTGGACGCGAAGGTGGCAGAGGTTTTGGAAGTAAAAATGATTCTACACGTTACTTTATAAACGTTGGTGCTAAAGATGGTTTCGACTGGATGAAACTTAAAGACTTCTTAAAAGACGTTTTACAACTTGGTAGAGATGATGTTTTTAAAGTTGAAGTAAAAGATAGTTTCTCATTCTTTAATACAGAAAATGAAGTAAAAGAAAAAGTTTTAGCATTCTTTACCGATTACAAACATGAAGGTCGTTTTGTAAATGTAGAAGTATCTGAAAATCGTGGTGGTGGAAAACGCAACGACAGACGCGGAGGTGGAAAACGTGACGGACGTGGTGGCGGAAGACGCGACGATAGAAAAAATGGTTCAGGAAACAGAAACGACAGACGCGGTGGTGGAGATTCATACTCAAAATCAAGACGCTCTGGAAGTGATTCAAATTCAAGTTCAGATAGACCTAGACGTTCAGATTCTAATTCAAACTCTGGAAAACCTAGCTTTGATAGACCAAGACGTTCTCGTAGATAGTTAAACTATTTTGTTAATTTTTAGTCAAAATAAAACTTATAGACCTTGTTTTGTTGTTTTGTTTAGTACTTTTATAACAAAATTAGCGTTGATTAAGGGAAACACATGAAAAATAGCCTACTACTTTTTATATTATTATTAGCTTCTACTTTTTGTATAGCACAAGAAGTAGATAAAGTTATTGGTGTTGCTGTAAACGCATCTAACGGCGAACCCTTAGAGAGTGTTAACATCGTTAATTTAAACCAAGTAATAGGGACAACTACCAACAAAATGGGTGAGTTTACATTAGCTGCTAAAGTTAATGACACACTACATTTCTCTTATTTAGGTTTTAAGTCTTTAAAAGTTAGAGTTACTAATGACTGGTTAAAGTATGGGAATTCTAAAATTGAATTAACAGAACTAGCTCTTGCTCTTGAAGAAGTGGTTGTAAATCAATTAAAACTTACAGGTTTTTTAGAAGTTGATATTAAGCAAGTTCCTATTATTAATAACAATTACCGTTACAGTATTTCTGGTTTACCTAATTCTGGTTACGAAGCAGATGCACCAGGAACGGTTAGTAAAATTATAGGTTCTATTTTTAATCCTGCCGATTTTTTACATCGTATGTTTGGTAAAAAACCAAATGAGTTAAAGAAGTTAAAAAAGATGAAGGAAGATGATGAAATAAGAAACCTTTTAGCTGCAAGATTTGACAGAGAAATGCTAACCGTTTTACTTCAGGTTGATCGTGTTGATTTAGATGAAATTGTTAGTCAATGCAACTATTCCAAAGGCTTTATACAAACAGCTAACGATTTACAAATACTTGATGCCATTAGCGAATGTTATGAAGAATATAAAGTTTTAAGTAGAGGACGAAGTAGAAAGATTTAAAGTAAAAAACAGATAATAAACTTAATAGGCTTTTATAGCCTCTTTTTTATGGATTAAACTTAATACTTTGATTATATCGCTCAATAATCTCCTCATAACTTTTAATTGTTTTTTTACACCAATCTAAACGTTTTTCTAGCTTTTCTTCTTTAGTAAGTTTCCAATTTATATCGGTCTGTTTTAGTTTTGTTGTAACATGTTGCAAAATAATAGCCGCAGAAACCGATATATTTAAACTTTCCGTAAAACCAACCATAGGTATTTTCAAAAAACAATCAGCAGCATCTAAAACGTCTTGAGATAAGCCTTCAGTTTCCCTTCCAAAGAAAAAACAAGATTTTTTAGTCACATCAAACTCATGCAATAAACAATCGTTAGTATGAGGTGTTGTAGCAACAATTTGACACCCATTATTTTTTAAATCTGAAATACAATCTCTTACATTATTATATCTATTTAAATCCACCCATTTTTGAGCACCCATAGCTATTTCTCTATCTATATTTTTCGAGTTTTGCTCTTCAATGATATTCAATTCTTGAATACCAAACACATCGCAAGTTCGCATTACGGCACTTGTATTATGTAATTGATAAACATCTTCTGTAGCTACTGTAAAATGCTTAGTACGTTGTGATAATACTTTAGTGAACTTTTCCTTTCTGGGTTCTGTTAAGTAAGTCTCAAGATGTTCTAAAAGTTTTAAATTGGTCATGTTTCAAAAATACGGAATGTCATTACGAGGAACAAAGTGACGTAGTAATCTTTTAAATTGAATCGTCATTACGAAAGAGGCATGACTGAAGTAATCTAATGAATTGTCACTAAAATTATACAGATTGCCATACTTCTACTCCGCTCAGCATAAACTGTTCCTTTACAGCAATGACTAAAGTTAGTATATTTATAAAATGAAAAAACACATCGTTATTCTAACTGGAGCAGGTATGAGTGCTGAAAGTGGCATAAAAACATTTAGAGATGCAGACGGATTATGGGAAGGACATGATGTTATGGAAGTTGCCACACCTGAGGGCTTTGAAGCAAATCCAGAATTGGTTTTAGATTTTTACAACCAAAGACGAAGACAACTTTTTGAAGTTAAACCAAATAGTGCTCATTTTAATTTGGCCGAATTAGAAAAGCAATATGATGTTACAATAATCACTCAAAATGTTGATGATTTACATAAACGTGCCGGTAGTAAAAAAGTAATTCATTTACATGGTGAATTATTAAAAGTAAGAAGCACTTATGATGAACATGATATACAAAGTTGGAAAACAGATTTAGTATTAGGAGACACCTGTAAAAAAGGTTATCAATTACGCCCACATATTGTTTGGTTTGGAGAAGATGTGCCTATCATTGAAAAAGCAGTCTCTATTTGCGAAACTGCCGATATTTTAATCATAATTGGTACATCAATGCAAGTATATCCAGCTGCAAGTTTAATGCATTATGTTCCAGAAAATACGCCTACTTATTTAATTGACCCTAAACCAAATATTGAAAGTAAAAAGAACTTAACAGTTATTGCAGAAACAGCAACAATTGGAATAAAAAAAATTATAGAATTATTAACTACCTCATAATTATTGATTTTAGTAATACTTTTTTGTTATAATAATAAATTCGCAGCTTGATTAATAAACTATAATTAGCCACTTTCTATTATTAATCATCTACATTTGAAATACTACCAATTTTGGTAATAACCAATGTTTATAACACCATTTATTTATGTGGTTACGCGTTAGTTGTAATTTGGTTTTCGATGTAGAAATTTCAACCCCTTTTATTTTAATGTTACGCTCCCGAAGTGGCGCACAGCAATGGATAGAACATGATGAATTCAATATAGAACCAAATATACCAGTAACTGAATATACAGATGGTTATGGAAATCTATGCCAACGTCTTGTTGCTCCATCAGGAATTTTTTCAATATACACTACCGCAGATGTTAAAACTTCAGAATTTGTAGATGTTGATTTTGGAGCTCCTTTTATAGAAATTCAAAATTTACCAGACGATGTCCTTTGTTATTTATTACCAAGTAGATATTGTGAGTCGGACCGTTTTAACGATTTAGCTATGTCTATTACTTTTAATCAACTTCAAGGTTTTAATCAAGTAGCCGCCATTGAAGATTGGTTACGAAATACCATTAGTTATATTCCAGGTAGTAGTGATTTTCCAATTTCTGCTATAGAGGTTAACCAAAAACAATCTGGAGTCTGTAGAGATTTGGCTCATTTAGGAATAGCATTATGTAGAAGTTTGAGTATTCCTGCACGTATGGTGGTTGGATATTTATATCAACTCCAACCAATGGATATGCATGCTTGGTTTGAAGCTTATGTTGGAGGACGTTGGTATACATTTGACGCTACACAAACTGCACCAAAAGGTGGCTATGTTGCCGTAGGGTATGGACTTGATGCTGCAGATATTGCTATTTTCAACCAATTTGGTCCAGCAGTTTATCCAATACAGCAAATTACTACTGTAGAACAGATTAAAAATTGAGTCGTATATTAATTAGAGTTTTTCTCCTCTATCCATTTACTCATAAACTTAGTACTTTGCAAAGTATGGTGTTGAAGCATTTGCCCTGTAAAATTGTTTAAACGTTTTTTGTTTAGCTGCTCAATTGCTGAATCCAGACATTCAATGAATTTTTTCTGAAAATCTGTTTTATTAAAGCGTGCGTTAATAATATCAAATCCGCTTTGTTGTTTTGAGCTCCAAATGGATTTATTATTATAAATTTCTATGGCTTTTTTAGCAAATAACTCTGGTGAATCTTCAATAAAGACACTAGGTTGATAATTGCCAAACATACCTTCTGCTGCTATACTTGTCATCACAGAAGGTGTCCCATTCTTCATGGCATCAACCAATTTACCTTTTAAGCCAGCTCCAAATTGTATGGATGCTAAACATACTTTAACTTGCTGCATCACCTCATTTACATCTTGAGCAAAACCTTTAATTAAAAACCCTTGCTTTTCATTATGTAATTGATTCACTTTTTGTGATGCGTAGGCACCATATACATGTAATTCTGCGTTTGGTAATTGCTCTTTTATTAGTGGCCAAATAGTTTGTTTTAAATATAAAATCGCATTATAATTGGGTTCATGTAAAAAATTACCAATTGTAACAAAATGTTCACGTTCATCAAATTTCGGAAGGTTTTTTATGTCATTTTCTGAAATTTCATCTAACATAAAAGGTAAATACACTAAAAGCACTTCATCAAGTTTAAAATCGTTTTTAAGAATTTCCATCTCAGCTTCTGAAATAATTAAACTTAAATCACTTCTATAAATAGAAGCTATTTCGCGTTTTGCTACATCATTAAATAAGTAGGCTTTACTAAAAGGCTTGCCATCTTTAAAAGCTAGTTGCCTACCCTTTCTTAAACAGTGTAAGTCTTCAGTATCTAAAATACGTAATGCATTGGGGCACTGTTCTGCAACACGCCACCCAAATTGTTCTTCAGTCATAAAACGATCAAATAGAACCACATTCGGATTTAATTCTTTTATAAAATCATCAAAACTAGAACTATTTAATGCTATTGTTTTTTGAAAAACGCCTATACTTTCAAGATTAAAAGCATTATCTGTTTTAGCACAAGCTGTAGCGAAAGTAATTTTATAATCATTAGATTGAAAAACTTCAATTAATTGCATCATCCTACTACCAGCAGCAGAACTTTTTGGTTCTGGCCATACAAAACCAATAATTAATAAATGTTTATCGATTGGATTGATAGACTTGTTAGATTGTTAGATTGTTAGATTGTTAGAAGTATATAACCGCTTTTCTTTATTACTGGAAAACACTAATATTTCAGAATCCGCTTTCTCTTTCCCCTTGGGGAAGATAGAATGTAGCATTCTACTCAGGCTTTTTCTCCAAACTATATTTTATACGTACTTTTTTTGCCCAATCTATAACAGAAGCTATTTGAGCATCAGTAAGTTTTGCCTCAGAATGCGTCCAAGTATAAGAATTTAGTGGCATCTCTTTTTCTTCAACCATTTCAATAAGTTCTTCAAATTTATGATCCTTCCGTTTTATCGAACTTCCCTCCCATTTTGAGACATTAAAATGTTTTTTACCATCTTCTATGTGTTCAGCTAACCAATAATTTAATGGAGTTATATTATTGTACCACGGATATCGTGTAACGTCACTATGACAATCATAACAGGTCTCCTTTAAAATAAGTTTTACATCTTCAGGAGGATTTGTTTCAGCTAAAAAAGCGTCAATAGATGCAATATCGCCCTCATTTTTCTCTGGCACAAAAAATTGAGCAATTACAAACACGACTAATAGAAGTAAAAGTGTCTTTTTTATTACTTTCATATTTTAAATTTTATGATTTTTAATAGTATTTTAGAAGCTTAAAAGTAGTAAAATATCTTATGAGTTTAGAAGAATTCTACAAAGAATTAAGTAACATAACAGCTTTACGCGAAAACCGCTTAAAGTATGCTGATATGGTATTGAAGGATATGCGTTTATTCCCTAAACTTATAGACATTCTATTTATGGTAGATGACAAAGTATCATGTCGTGCAGCATGGGTTTTCGAGTTTGTTTGTGTAGAATATATTTACGCTATTATACCGCATTTAGATAGGTTTACTAAAAATTTAAAAACAATACATTTTGATTCGGCTATACGCCCCATAGCCAAAGTTTGTGAGCTTATTGCAAAAGCATACTATTCTAAAAAATCAAATACATTACAAAAAGCACTAACACCAACTCATAAAGAATTGATTATTGAAGCCTGTTTTGACTGGATGATTAGCGATATAAAAATAGCGCCCAAAGCCTATACCATGGAGACACTTTATCTTTTTGGAAAAGATACTGATTGGATTCATACTGAACTTGTTTTAATTTTAGAGCAAGACTTCCATACGCAAAGCGCTGGTTATAAAGCACGTGCCAAACGTACGCTAGAAAAAATAAAGAAAAACAGGAAATAACTTACTGTTACTAACTTCGCTCTTCTAACTTTCTTTCATATCTTTGCAACTTCAAAAAAAAGAACACAAAAATGTCATTATCTCCATTAAATGCTATCTCTCCTATTGATGGAAGATATAGAAATAAAGTTAACGAATTAGCACCTTACTTTTCTGAAGAAGCACTTATTAAATACCGTGTTTTGGTTGAAATAGAATACTTTATTGCACTTTGCGAAATTCCTTTGCCTCAACTTTCAGAAATCGACACCAATATCTTTGGAGATTTAAGAGCTATTTATAAAAACTTCTCATCTGAAGATGCTTTAGCCATTAAAAAAATTGAAAGTGTAACCAACCACGATGTTAAAGCTGTTGAATATTTTATAAAAGAAAAGTTTGATGTTTTAGGTTTATCTGAATATAAAGAATTTATTCACTTTGGTTTAACTTCACAAGACATTAATAACACCTCTATTCCTTTAAGCATTAAGGAAGCTATGAATGACGTATATGTCCCTGAATATTTTAAAGTATTAGAAAAATTAAAAATACTATCTAAAGATTGGGCAAACATACCAATGCTTGCAAGAACGCATGGACAACCAGCGTCTCCTACGCGTTTAGGGAAAGAAATTGAAGTTTTTGTTGTACGTTTAAAAGAACAATTTAATTTATTAAACGATATACCAAGTGCCGCAAAGTTTGGTGGAGCAACGGGTAATTTTAATGCACACCATGTGGCGTATCCAAATATTGATTGGAAAGCTTTTGGAAGCACTTTTGTTCAAGAAAAATTAGGCTTACAACATTCTTTTCCAACCACACAAATTGAGCATTACGACCATATGGCAGCTCTTTTTGATACCTTAAAGCGTATAAATACCATTATTATAGATTTAGATAGAGATATTTGGACTTATGTATCGATGGATTATTTTAAGCAAAGAATTAAAGCTGGTGAAGTTGGAAGTTCTGCTATGCCCCACAAAGTAAATCCTATAGATTTTGAAAACTCTGAAGGTAATTTAGGTATTGCAAATGCTATTTTAGAACACCTATCTGCTAAATTACCAATTTCAAGATTGCAACGCGATTTAACCGATAGTACTGTTTTACGTAACGTTGGTGTACCCTTTGGACATACTTTAATTGGTTTTAAATCAACCATAAAAGGTTTAGATAAATTATTGCTAAATGAATCAAAATTTGCTGAAGATTTAGAAAACAATTGGGCTGTAGTTGCTGAAGCTATACAAACGATATTACGCAGGGAAGCCTATCCAAACCCCTACGAAGCTTTGAAAGGCTTAACTAGAACTAATGAAAAAATAAATCAAACTTCCATTTCTAATTTTATTGACACATTAGAGGTTTCTGATACAATAAAAGACGAATTAAAACGTATTACACCTAGTAATTATACCGGAATATAATTTAATATGATAAATGACAAACAATCCTTAATTCTTTGCGGTGTTATGGCTGGGGGTATTTTTGTTGGTGGTATACTAGATATTTTGGATCATTATGTCGTACTAACTATTTTAACGCTTGTTTTTTTAACAATTGTTATAAATCTTTTTCTGTTGAAAAGAGATCCTGAAGAAAAACAAAAACAGAATGATACTGAATAAATTTTATATTGAATCTCCTAGAAAAATCTAGGAGATTCTTTTTTGTATTAAACTCTAACTAAATTTCGTCCAAAACTCAGGAGCTTTATTTTTTCATTTTAAGGAATATTCAAATATTTATGAGTCTGTAAAGATACTTTCCATTTCGGATTTGCCATTACATAATCTACAATTTCCGGAACTACTTTATCACGTTTACTCCACTCAGGTTGTAAATACAAAATACAGTCTTTATTTACTTTAGCAGCTTGTTCTTCTGCAAAACGGAAATCATCCTTATTATATACAATGACCTTGAGTTCATGAGCTTTATCATAAACTTCTTGTGTTGGTAACTTCATTTTTTTTGGGGATAAACAAATCCAATCCCAAATGCCAGTAAGTTTATAAGCACCAGAAGTTTCTATATGTACCTGAAGGCCTTCTTCTTTTAATTGCGTGGTTAAAGCCGTCATATCCCAAGTTAAAGGTTCTCCGCCCGTTACAACTATGGTATCGCTATATTTTTTAGCATTTTCAACAATCTTAACAGTTTCGGTAGGTGGGTGTATATCTGCATTCCAACTCTCTTTTACATCACACCAATGACAACCTACGTCACAACCACCAATACGTATAAAATAAGCCGCAGTTCCTTTGTGAAACCCTTCACCTTGAATGGTGTAAAACTCTTCCATCAGAGGCAGCATTTCTCCTTTATTAACCCTTAATTGTATGTCTTTATTCATAATCGCCTGCAAAGATACATAATTACTTTTCTTAACCTTCAGTATTTTAAATTCCATTGCATTTATATCATTTTAGTATACTTTATGAATATTAATCTATTTTTTATTGATTAATTACAAGTAATACTCATTTTTTTGTTCCTCTTTTTTCCTGTATTTTTATGCAAAATTAAACTGCATGAGTAATAAAGAGACTTTTTTTAATTATATAACTGAAGGTAATACAACGAAAGGCGAATATATTCCTGTTGGAGCTGCAATGTTAGATGGAGAAACCGTTACTGGTGCACATGTAAAAATACCTTTAAAAACAATGAATCGTCATGGTTTAATTGCGGGAGCTACAGGTACAGGAAAAACAAAATCTTTACAAGTATTAGCTGAAAATTTAAGCGATAAAGGTATTCCCGTATTGTTAATGGACATAAAAGGGGATTTAAGTGGTTTGGCACAACCAAGTCCTGGCCACCCAAAAATTGATGAACGTCATGAAAAAATAGGACTTCCTTTTGAAGCTAAAGCGTTCCCTGTTGAAATTTTAACACTTTCCGAACAAGATGGTGTACGATTAAGAGCTACAGTGAGTGAATTTGGTCCTGTTTTACTATCAAGAATCTTAGATTTAACTGAAACACAATCAGGCATTGTTGCTGTTATCTTTCAGTATTGCGATGATAATAAATTACCCATTCTTGACTTAAAAGATTTTAAAAAAATATTACAATACGCTACGCAAGAAGGCAAAGATGAATTTACTGAGTCCTATGGCAGAATTTCAACATCATCAACTGGTGCTATTCTTCGTAAAATTATTGAATTAGAACAACAAGGCGCCGATTTGTTTTTTGGTGAAACTTCTTTTGAAGTAGATGATTTATTACGAGTAGATGAAGATGGACGTGGTTACATTAACATCCTAAGACTTACAGATATTCAAGATAGACCAAAATTATTCTCAACATTTATGTTAAGTTTATTGGCTGAAATTTACTCTACATTTCCTGAACAAGGTGATAGTGATAGACCTGAACTTATTATATTCATTGATGAGGCTCATTTAATTTTTAGTGAAGCTTCAAAGGCATTACTAAATCAAATTGAAAGTATTGTAAAACTTATAAGAAGTAAAGGTGTTGGTTTATATTTTGTAACTCAAAACCCTACCGATGTTCCTGAAGCAGTTCTAGGACAATTAGGTTTAAAATTACAGCATGCCTTGAGGGCATTTACGGCAAAAGATAGAAAAGCTATTAAATTAACTGCTCAAAACTATCCAGATTCTGAATACTATGATACAACCGAAGTATTAACCTCCTTAGGAATTGGTGAAGCCCTAGTGTCTGCATTAGATGAAAAAGGGCGTCCTACGCCACTTGCTGCTACGATGATGCGTGCACCAATGAGCAGAATGGATATTCTAAATGATATAGAATTAAGTAGTTTGCTTTCAAAATCTAAAATGGTTAAAAAATATAATGAAACCATTGATAGAGAAAGTGCTTATGAAATGCTTAATAAAAAAATAGAACTAGCCGAAGCTGATGAAGCCAAAGAAAAAGCGAAACAAGAACGTGAAACTCTAAAAAAAGCGGAATCTAAGCGAAAAACTACAAGTACTCGTACTCGCCGAAAAAGTACGGCAATGAATCCTATTGTAAAAGTACTTACTAGCGCCACTTTTATTAGAAGTGTTTTTGGTATTTTAACCAAAGTGATGAAAAAATAAGTCGATACTCGGCATTTACAAATTAATACAATATATCTATTTAATGCGCAATTTACTTCTAGGCTTTTTGGCCTTAATACTATTATTCACAAGCTGTAATAAAGAACAAAATCCTTTCGAAATAGGGAAACAACATATTGGTTTTTTAACTGATTCTACTCAAGTTAAAGACTTAAAAACTATTTTTATAAACGATTCGGTCGTGTCACATATAAGTGGTGATGAGTTTACTGGAAACAGAAACAATATAGATATATTTGAAAAAGGTGGTAAAAAACTATTATCATTAACACCTAAGCAATCTTTAGACTCTACATCAGTTATAGAAAGCATACAAATTATTGATTCTCGTTATACAACTGCTAAGAATATTTCAACATTAAGTACATTTAAAGATATTTCTAGTAGCTATAAAATATCTAAAATCAGTAATTTAATAAATTCAGTACTTATTAGCGTAAATGAATTGAATGCAAGTTTTGCAATAGATAAAAAAGAGTTACCAGCAAATCTAAGATTTGATATGAATTTAAATATTGAAGCTACTCATATTCCAGATAATGCTAAATTAAAATACTTTTTTATTAACTGGAGCAAGGTCAATTAACAGAAAAAAATGAATCCATTCTTATCTAAAATACTAATTGATATTGCTCGTAAAAAGCTTGAGAAAAAACAAGTAAACAAGCCTGTTAGCAAAAAGCAAATAGTACCTTTAGTAAGAACGTTTCAAGTTGAACTATCGCATGCAGTAAAAGAGTATATTTTTATAATTATCGGTGTATTTTCAGCAGGGTTTGGGTTAAAAGGTTTTTTATTACCAAATCATTTTATTGATGGCGGAGCTACCGGTATTTCTCTATTATTAGAACATACAACATCTTTAAACTTAGGCCTCCTTCTAGTTGTAGTTAACCTTCCTTTTCTAATACTTGCTTCAAGAACTATTGGTAAAAAATTTGCTATCAGAAGTATTGCTGCCATTACGCTTTTAGCAATTGTGGTTCACTTTGTTAACTACCCTATTATCACCGAAGACAAATTATTAATTGCCATTTTTGGTGGGTTCTTTTTAGGCTCTGGAATTGGATTATCTATGAGAGGTGGAAGTGTTATTGACGGAACAGAAGTTTTAGCCATTTTTTTAAGTAGAAAACTGTCGCTAACAATTGGTGATGTTTTATTCTTGATTAATCTAT
This sequence comes from uncultured Flavobacteriaceae bacterium, assembly GCA_947500585.1. Classification (GTDB taxonomy): domain Bacteria; phylum Bacteroidota; class Bacteroidia; order Flavobacteriales; family Flavobacteriaceae; genus CAXBID01. Next base: position 48,653 of record CANMSN010000004.1, read on the forward strand.
TAATATTTTCTGTTGGTGCTTATGTGCTTTCTGTTGAAGTGGCTCTTTATGCCATATTAACATATTTAGCAGCTGCAAAAACTGTAGATTTTGTTGTTGATGGTGTTGAAGAATATGTTGGCGTAACCATTATATCAAACAAACATGAAGAATTACGTTTAATGCTAACTGAAAAACTTAGAAGAGCCTGTACAATTTATGCAGGAAAAGGCGGTTATGGTACTTCAGGTGAAAGTTATGATAAGGACATTATTTATACTGTTGTAACACGATTAGAATTGGCTAGACTACAAACTGAAATTGATAAAATAGATAAAAAAGCCTTTATAATTATGGGTGTTGTTAAAGACTTAAAAGGTGGTATGATAAAGAAAAAACCATTAAAAGAAGAACATTGAAAAAATATACTATTCAAAATAATCCGTTTGTTGTTCCTACCAACGACGGAAAAATAATAAAAGAACATTTTGGTTTGGCTACTAATGGCAATTCGGAAATTAGTATTGCACATATGAAAGCACCTGCAGGATGGAGCGAACCTTTCCAAACTCCAGAATTTGATGAGTTTACTTTCATCATTAGAGGAAAAAAACAATTTATTATTGAAGGAGAAATCATTGTTTTAGAAGCTGGTCAATCTATCAAAATTGTAAAAAACACCAGAGTACAATACTCTAACCCGTTTACCGAAGTATGCGAATATATTGCTATATGTACCCCAGCCTTTTCTATGGATCTAGTTAATAGAGAAGACTAAATGAGTAAATATATCCCGAAGATTATTGGTGGCTTCATCAATTTTATAAGTTTATTTTCTGTTACTTTTGCGTCAAAAATTGCTATTTATATTTTTTCTAAACCCAGAAAAGGACATATTAATGCAAAAGAAAAAGAATACTTAGATACTGCGAATCAAGAAATTGTTTATTACCAAGATATTGCCATACAGACGTATCAATGGCAAGGTAATAAACCAACTGTTTTATTGGTTCATGGTTGGGAAAGCAATTCCTATAGATGGAAAGATTTAATTAAACATTTAAAAGTAGAAAACTATAATATTATTTCAATTGATGCTCCAGCGCATGGTAATTCTGGCAATAAAACATTTAATGCCATATTATATTCAGAATGTATAAATGCAGTAATCAATCAATTTAATATTCACACTGTTATAGGGCACTCTGTAGGAGGAACTGCTTGCGCAATTGCGCTACATAATTATAAGATTTCATCTGTTAAAAAATTTATATCCCTTGGTGCACCTTCAAATTTTATTGCATTAAGTAAAAACTATCGAAAAATGATGGGTTTTAACAAAAGGGTAATGAAAGCGATGGACGCTTATTATCTTCAAGAATTTGGGCATTTGCCAGAATACTTTACGGTTGCTAATTACTCTAAAAACATTCAGGCCAAAGGACTTATTATTCACGATAGAAAAGATAGAATTATTCCTTACAAGGATGCTATTGAAATTGCGCGGTATTACAAAAATTCTAAACTCGTAAAAACTGTTGGGTTTGGTCACGGACTTAAATCTGAAAAAGTTTATAATCATATATTAGAGTTTCTAAACGATTAAGTTTATTGTATTTTTGATTTATGGAAGTACAACTAAAACGCATCAATAAATTTTTAAGTGAAGTTGGTTATTGCTCGCGCAGAGAGGCAGATAAACTTATTGAAGCTGGCAGAGTAACCATTAATGGTGTTGTTCCAGAAATGGGCACAAAACTAGCACCTAACGATGTAGTTCATGTAGATGGAAAAGAAATTAAAAACACAAAAGAACCCTTTGTTTATTTAGCTTTTAACAAACCTGTTGGTATTGTTTGTACAACAGATACTTCCGTAGAAAAAGATAATATTATAGATTTTATAAACTACCCAAAACGTATTTTTCCAATTGGTAGATTAGACAAACCTAGTGAAGGCTTAATTCTTCTAACCGATGATGGCGATATTGTAAATAAAATTCTTCGTGCTAGCAATAATCACGAAAAAGAATATATTGTAAAAGTTGACAAGCCAATTTCTCAAACTTTTATTGAACGGATGCGTGGAGGAATTCCTTTAGCTGAATTAAATAAAACGACTAAAAAATGTAAAGTTGATAAACTTGATACTTACACTTTTAAAATTGTTTTAACTCAAGGATTGAACAGACAAATACGTCGTATGTGTGAATATCTAACCTATGAAGTTGAAACGCTAAAACGTGTTCGTATCATGAATATTACTTTAGATATGCCTATTGGGGAATATCGTGAACTTACAAAAGATGAATTTACAGAGTTAAATACATTAATTAGTAACTCAACCAAAGAGTATTTAGCTTCATCTACCAAAATAAAGAAACCCTAAATTTTGACTGGTGTTTTTTCTAAAATATCATCTCAAAAAAACATATCGTTATCATCATAGGTGTGTTTCTTTTAGCTATTTTATTTGAAACTTTACAACAGTTATATTATATAAAACGTTTCAACATCGCTCAAAATGTTCAGTTTATTGAGCTTTTAAAAACACAATCATATAAATGGTTGGTTTGGTTAATCCTTTCTATATTTCTTATTCAATTTGTAAAAAAACAATCTTCAAGAAAAACAAACTATTTAAAATATGTTCTTTTCATTTTTAGTTTAGTGTTTTTATGTGTAATAACCATATCTGTAATCCAACTTTTTATATCTAAAAACCCATTTTCGTTCTCTATTTTCATCAATGAATATGTCACATTTTTCACCTTTCAAAAAGCCCCTATTTATACTTTGGGTTACATAGCTATTGCTATTATTACTCATTTTTATTTTACTAATGAACAATTGCAAATTGAAGTTGAATCCCTTTCCAACTTGAAAAAAACAAATACTGAGCTTTATAAAGAACTTAGCAAACATATAGAAGATAAAGCCACGGTATTAAATATTAAAATAGGTAACAAACGAAAAATAATAGCTACTAAAAATATTACTTGGATTGAAGCTGATGATTATTGTGTGATTGTTCACACTAAAAAAGACCAAGCTTATACGATGCGAAGCACACTAAAAGCTTTAGAAAACAAATTAGCTAATAATTTCCTTAGGGTTCATAGAAAAGCTATTGCTAATATGGATATGGCTAAAGAGTTAAACCTATCTAACACTCCAAAACTTATTCTCCACAATAACACTGAAATTCCAGTTTCAAAGAGTAACTTAAAAACAGTAAAAGACTTTATTTTTTGATGTTTTATAATATTATTAACTAAGCTTACTGCAAATACTTATCCATTCTCTGCAATTTTAGTTTTTGTAATTCTTTTTTTCATTGATTTGATAAAACTAAAATCATCATCATGAAAAAAGCGAACAGTTTTATCATTCTTTTTATATCATTATCGGCATTAGCTCAATATGAGTATGATGTTTCAAAAGATTATCCTTATGGAAGACCTAATCCAGAAGCACCCAAACAAATTACAGATTATGAATCCATGATTGGAGAATGTAATTGCAAATCGAGTACTAAAAAACAAGATGGAAGTTGGAGCGAAGAAGTTCATATGATATGGCGTTGGAAATATATTTTAAATGGCATGGCAGTTCAAGACGAAACTCTGAAAGTTGATAACGGTCATTCTGGAAGCATTCGTCAATTTATTGCAGATAGCAGTAAATGGTATGTACATTGGTTTTCATCAAAAACACCATCAACAAAGTTTTTTGTTTGGAAAGGCAATAAAAAAGATGATAAAATTGTGTTGTATAAAGAACAGAAAGCTCCTGATGGAATTGATGGTTTTTATAGATTGACCTTTTACGATATGTCTGAAACAGGTTATAAATGGATTGGAGAATGGACAGACAAAACCGAGAGCGTTGTGTTTCCTACTTGGAAAATAAATTGTAAACGAGAAAAGACATAAACATTTTAATATAGTATCTTTATTTATAGAAATTAAAAAAATAAAGATGAAAGAAATCATTTCTCCTTTTCACCTAGCTATACCTGTTCATAATTTAAATGCATGTAGAACATTTTATAGAGATGTTTTAGAATGTGAAGAAGGACGTAGTAGTGAATATTGGGTAGATTTCAATTTCTTTGGTCATCAACTGGTTATTCATTACAAATCAAAAGAAGACTCAAAAGAATTACACACTAATGCCGTTGATGGAAAAGATGTTCCTGTACCGCATTTTGGTGTGGTTTTAGCTTGGGATATTTTTCACACTTTTGCTGACAAACTAAAAAGTAAAAACATTGAATTTGTTATTGAGCCTTATATCCGTTTTGAAGGTTTAGTTGGTGAACAAGCCACCATGTTTTTTTATGATCCTTCAGGAAATGCCTTAGAGTTTAAGGCTTTCAAAGATATAGGCCAATTGTTTGCTAAATAAGCTTACAGCATATGTCTTTCTCTTGCCAATAAGGTGTTTTTAAGCAGCATCGCAATAGTCATCGGGCCAACGCCTCCGGGAACTGGTGTTATATAGCTCGCTTTTTTACAAACATTGGCAAAATCTACATCACCTACAATTCTATAGCCTCTTGGCTTAGTTTCATCAGGAACACGTGTAATACCAACGTCTATAATAACAGCATCATCTTTAACCATTTCTGCTTTTAAGAAATCCGGCACTCCTAATGCCGAAATAATAATATCTGCTTGCGATGTAATTTGAGTGATATTTTTTGTATGACTATGCGTTAAAGTAACTGTAGAATTCCCAGGAAACCCTTTGCGCCCCATTAAAATACTCATTGGTCTACCAACTATGTGGCTTCTACCAATTACAACTGTATGTTTGCCTTTAGTTTCAACACCATAGCGGTCTAGCAATTCCAAAATACCAAAAGGTGTTGCAGGAATAAACGTACTCATATCTAAAGCCATTTTACCAAAGTTTGTTGGATGAAATCCATCAACATCCTTATTAGGATCTACAGCTAATAATACTTTTTGCTCGTTAATCTGTGGCGGTAAAGGTAATTGAACAATAAAACCATCTATCTCTGGGTCTTCATTTAGCTCTTGAATCTTATCTAGTAATTCAACATCGCTGGTGGTGTTAGACATTTGCACCAAAGTAGACTCAAAACCAACACGTTCGCAAGCTTTTACCTTACTTCCTACGTAGGTCAAACTTGCGCCATCGTTACCAACTATAATAGCTGCAAGATGAGGCACTTTTTCACCTTTGTCCTTCATTTTTTTTACCTCAGCAGCGATTTCGTCTTTAATATCGTTACTAATTTTTTTTCCGTCTAAAATGATCATACTTTATAGTTTGGTGTTTGGTGTTTGGTGTTTGGTGTTTGGTGTTTGGTGAAAATTACACTTCAACTTTTAACTTTTAACTTTTAACAAAACTAACGCATTCCCTTCATCATCTGCATCATCTTTTTACCGCCACCACCTTGCATCATCTTCATCATTTTACTCATTTGGTTAAACTGCTTTAATAATTGATTAACTTCTTGAACTGAGGTACCAGAACCATTAGCAACGCGCTTTTTTCTACTGGCATTTAACACTGATGGATTTGTACGCTCTTTAGGTGTCATAGAATGAATAATGGCTTCTATACCTTTAAATGCATCGTCATCAATATCAACATCTTTCATCATTTTTCCAGCACCAGGAATCATTCCAACAAGATCTTTCATGTTACCCATTTTCTTGATTTGCTGAATTTGTTTTAAAAAATCATCAAATCCGAACTGATTTTTGGCAATCTTCTTTTGAAGTTTTCTAGCTTCAACCTCATCGAATTGTTCTTGTGCACGTTCAACTAAAGACACCACATCACCCATACCCAGAATACGGTCTGCCATACGAGAAGGATAGAACACATCAATAGCTTCCATTTTCTCACCTGTACCAATAAACTTGATCGGTTTATTAACTACTGATTTTATAGAAATTGCTGCTCCACCTCGTGTATCACCATCTAACTTGGTAAGGATAACACCATCAAAATTTAAAACATCATTAAAGGCTTTTGCTGTATTCACTGCATCTTGCCCCGTCATAGAATCTACAACAAACAACGTTTCTTGCGGTTGTATGGCTTTGTGAATATTTGATATTTCGGTCATCATCACCTCATCAACAGCTAATCGACCAGCGGTATCAATAATTACAACATTAAATCCGCTTGCTTTAGCATGAGCAATACCAGCTTGCGCTATGGCAACAGGATCATTATTTCCTTTGTCACTAAAAACCTCAACATTTATTTGATCTCCAACCACATGTAATTGGTCTATCGCAGCAGGACGGTATACATCACAGGCTACTAACAAAGGTTTTTTTGTTTTTTTATTTTTAAGATAATTAGCAAGCTTACCAGAAAAAGTTGTTTTACCTGAACCTTGTAAACCAGACATTAAAATAATACTTGGTTTACCAGAAAGGTTTATACCTTCAACATCGCCACCCATAAGTTCGGTCAATTCGTCTTTAACGATTTTAACCATTAACTGACCAGGTTGAAGTGTCGTTAATACATTCTGCCCTAATGCTTTTTCTTTTACCTTATTTGTAAATTCTTTAGCAATTTTAAAGTTAACATCGGCATCTAAAAGCGCGCGTCTTACTTCTTTTAAGGTTTCGGCAACATTTACTTCTGTAATACTACCATGACCTTTAAGAACATGAAGGGCTTTATCTAACTTTTCGCTTAAATTATTAAACATATATTTCAGTCTTGAGTTAGCAGTCTACAGTTTGCAGTCTGCTCATAAATTTAAAGATGCAAAGTTAAACATTTGATGCGTATTATTGAAGCGTGATTGTCAAAGTATGCAAAAAAAGGCTGTCAAAATTTGAATTGACAGCCTTTAAATAGAAACTTACTTAATAATTAACCTAACCAACCAAAAGGATAAGTTTCATACTTATTAACAAATAAACTATTTTATACTTTTTTTTCTAGAACTAAAACACGTTCTATCTCACCATTAGCAGAATAGTCTTTTAATTCAATTCTATCTGAAGTTATTTCCTTAACTCTCCATCTATCGTTCAATTCTTTAAATGGTTCATTAATTCCGTAGTGCATTCCTAAAAAGAACAATTGGTCATCTCTATAAGCAAACCAAGACCCTATGTAATTATTACCTTGTCCCTCAGCAAATAATTTACCTCCTTCGTTAAACATTATAACATAACCTTCGTAATTAGCAGTTAAATCGGCATCTAATTCCATATAAGATGAGACTTCCCATATTCCTGAAATTAATACAGGATCAATGTCATCGGCAGCTCCAATACAGTGTCTTTTCAAAATCATTGCATTATTTTCATTATATAATACTACTAAGTCTTCTGTAAGGAATGAAATTAACCATTCTAATTTTAAATCTGGCCTTCCATCAAGAGTCATTTGTAATGTATATCCAGTGTTTCTTAAACCAATGTCGTAAGTGCCTTCTATTAATTCACCATTAACACGTAGTTTTACAACATCATCATCAAAGAATTTTAATGGTGTCCCTATATAATCATTTTCTTTTCTGATATTATTGACGCTTAAACTATCAACTCTCCAAAAACATTCTTTTAAATAGTTTTTTATTCTTTCTTTGGTAATTTCAGCAATAACTACATCACAACGTCTCTTCATTATAATTCTATTTCCACCTTCTTCGAATAGTTTAATTATACCATCTTCAATGTCATATACAAACCACTCTAAGGTAAAATCTACCAAGGCATCAAATTCAAGTTTTAACAATGCGCCTCTATCGGTAACACGAGTACTCCATGTACCTGTTAATATATTACCTCCTCTAGCGCGCATGACTACAGAGTCGTTCTCTTTAAAGTTTAAAGCATACTCTTTATACAGATCCGTTTTATCTTCATCATCTCTTTCAAACTCATAAACAACCCATGGGCACGTTTTTAAGTACTGATCTAAACGCTCTTTTGTAAAATCGTCATCACCATAATCGTTATCATCGTCTTCATCACAAGTGTCTTTTGCTTCTTCAATAGCGCGTTGTAGTTCTGTATTGTTATTTACAACTATTTCCGTACCATCTGCTAACTCCATGGTTACAGGAAAATTAAGACTAGCAAAAACTTCAGCGTTACTTACTCGTTTAATAAACTTGTATAATTCTCTATCATTTTCTATAGTTATAGTATTTATAACTTGAAAATCTGTATTGTAAACTGAAAAGGAAACTGGGTACTGAAAATCAATACATTCTATATCGTCATCTTCTTCATTTTCACCACGACATTCGTCAATTAATTTATCTAGAGCTTCACGGTTTTGTATAACCACTTCATCGTGATTAGCTAAAATTATTGTAATAGGAAAAACGATATCTAGTGTATCTTCATCGTCATCAAGTTCTTTAAAAATAGCTTCAATAACTTTAAAGTCTTCTGTAGAATCAACAGTGATTTCTAAACCTCTTACAATTACGGTAACTGGTAATTCTACAGACAAACAACTGGCATTATCTATAATATTATCAGCAGATCCGTCCATGATAGACGTGGCGCTAATTAAGCTGGTTAGAGTAGATTCGGCAACAAGTGTTTCCGTTTCGTCAGGTGGCGTGATATCTATTTCTTCATCTTGACAAGACGTAAACATTAAAAGGGCAAAAAAAGGAATTAGTAATAATGTACTTAATTTAGTTTTCATAACATTTGATTTTGGGTTTAACATAGCTTTTTGATTATAAAACAGGATAACTTTAAAAATTCCTACCCTGCTTTTGAAAAAAGTTTTAAAGTTTCAAAGTTTCAAAGTTTTAAAAGTCTTATTTTAGTTGCGTTAACTACCGATACCAATGGAGAAACAGCTACATGAAAATATTTGCGAAGAGCGTTTATTTTCTTCTATATTTAATAAATACTCCAAAGATTTACACAATTTTCTGTATTACAAGTTTGGCGATTTACTAAACCCAAAAGATAAAGTGCAAGAAGCTTTTATTAAGTTATGGCAAAACTGTGCAAAGATTTCACCCGATAAAGCAAAGAGCTTTGTGTTTACCACAGCCAATAATTTAATGTTGAATGAAGTAGCGCATCAAAAAGTAGTTTTAAAACACCAACAGACTAAACCTAAACATTATACTAATGAGAGCCCTGAATTTTTAATGCAGGAAAGCGAGTATAATACTAAGTTACAAAAAGCACTGGCTAATTTAACTAATGCACAACGTGAAGCTTTTATGATGAACCGTGTTGAAGGAAAACGCTTTAAAGAAATTGCTGAAATTTTAGATATTTCTACCAAGGCGGTTGAAAAACGAATATATGGTGCTTTGGAAAAGTTACGTAAGGATATTAAGGAGTTATAAGTTTTTATTTAGATAATATTAAATGAAAAAAATATGAAATTAATTTATATCTCGTTTTTATTATTTTTTGTTTTGAATTGTTCAAAACCAAGTAAAAATTCTCTAATTAAAAAAGAATACTTGGAGGAAGTTTTAAAAATAGTTGAAGAGCATTCGATAAATAGAGATTCTATCAATTTTGATAAAATTAAAGAATCAACTTATGAGAAATTAAAATATACAGATTCATTAAAAGATTGCTACCCTATAATTCAATCAGTCCTCAAAGACTTAAATGACAATCATAGTTTCTTTATGACTAAAGACCAAGTAGATAAATGGCAGTCTACTAGTAAAACAGATATTAATAGTGAATCTATTACTTTTACAGGAAAACTATTAAGCAATAATATTGGATACCTGCATTTAAAAGGGTTTAGTAGTGGTGATTCAATTTCAATTCAAAAATATTCAGATAGTTTACAACATAAAATAAAATCCATCGACAATGAAAATATTAAAGGTTGGATATTAGACTTAAGGGAAAATACAGGTGGAAATTGCTGGCCAATGATAACAGGTTTAGGCCCTTTATTAGGAAATGGAATATGTGGTTATTTCATTGATAATAAAGAGCAAAAAGCCTCTTGGTTTTATCGTGATGGAGGGTCCGGTATTGACTCTACCATAATAACACAAGTAAGTAAAAAACCATATAAATTAATTAAGGGTTCAAAACCAATTGCGGTATTAACAGGTTCTAAAACTTGTAGTTCTGGAGAGGTTCTTGTCACTGCTTTTCATAATAAAAGTAATACTAAAAGTTTTGGAGAGAGAACTGCTGGTTTGTCTACTGGTAACGTAAATTTCAAATTAAGTGATGGATCAATGATTTTACTTACAACATCCATCTATGCGGACAGACATGAAAATATTTTTGGTAATGAAATAATCCCTGATGAAATTATTAGCTTCTCGTATGAATCCATAGGTGAACCAAATGACCTTGTTATTAAAAGAGCAATAAACTGGATGAGTCAGAAAACAAAAAATTAAAATTTCCAAAAAAAACTAAACCTTAGGGTAGGAAAAAATAAAACATAACTGTTATATAGTTGAATACGTATTATGAAACGAGAAGAACTCATATCAAAATGGTTAGATAACGATCTAAATGATCAGGAACTACAAGCGTTTAAAAACCTTGAAGATTATGATGATTTAGTAAAGTTAAATGCTGGTTTACAAGCTTTTAAGGCTGATGATTACGATACTTCAAAAGAACTTGAAAACGTATTATCTAAAATTAAAAGTACCAAAACTCAAACTTCAACACATTGGATAAAACCATTTATGCGTGTTGCAGCCATACTTGCTGTTTGTTTTAGCTTATACTATTACACCACAACTTTAGACACTACAATAACAACGGCTGTGGCTCAAAAAACAACTATTGAGCTTCCAGATGCATCTCGTGTTTCCCTCAACGCACAATCGTTATTAGCTTTTAATAAAAACCATTGGAAAAAAGAGCGTGAAGTAGAACTTGAAGGTGAAGCTTTTTTTAAAGTTGCCAAAGGATCTACTTTTAAGGTTATTACAAAATCAGGAATCGTTACAGTTTACGGTACGCAGTTTAATGTAAAACAACGCGACAATTATTTTGAGGTTATTTGCTACGAAGGTTTAGTTGGAGTTACCCACAATTCACAAGAAATTAAATTAAAACCTGGAGACAGCTTTTTAATTATTGACGGGAAAACAATTGCTAAAGAAAAAGAAAACCGCACTACGCCTTCGTGGTTAAATAACGAAAGTACTTTTAAAAGCTTACCCTATAAAACTATAATTGCTGAGTTTGAAAGACAGTATGGTGTAGATATTACCTTAATAAATATTGATTCTACTCAGCTATTTACAGGTAGTTTTCCTCACGACAATTTAGATTTGGCATTAAAAAATATTGCTATATCTTTAAATGCAACATATAGTAAAACAAACAATACTATAATCTTAAAACGTGAGTAGTAAAGGCTTCCTTTCTATTTTCATTATATTATTTTTTTTGAATCTTGCCAACCTAAAAGCGCAAACTATTCAAAAAGAAAAGCAACCGCTTATTACTATTTTAAAAGCTCTTGAAGAAAAACATAGTATTAGTTTTTCTTATGCTGATGAAACCATAAAAGATAAAGAAGCTACAATACTTAATGACGATTTAACTCTAGAAGAAGCTTTAGAATTCTTAAAATTAGAAACTAATTTAGATTTCGAATTACTGAACAATCGTTTTGTAGCGATTAAAAAACCACAAAAAAAGCAAAGGCTATTCAACACACAACGTCTTGATGAAATTGTAATAAGTAACTATTTAACTTCGGGTATAACCAAACTTAATGATGGATCGATTAACATAAAACCTGAAACCTTCGGGATTTTACCTGGTTTAATAGAACCTGACGTTTTACAAACTATACAAGCCATTCCTGGTGTTTTAAGTACAGACGAAACGGTATCAAATATTAATGTACGTGGTGGCACACACGACCAAAATTTAATGCTTTGGGATGGTATAAAAATGTATCAATCGGGTCACTTTTTCGGACTTATTTCTGCGTTTAATCCTTACACAACAAAACGTGTAAACGTTTATAAAAATGGTACGCGCGCTAAGTATGGCGATGGTGTTTCTAGTATTATTGATATGCAATTGCCCGATGCTATTGATAACGAATTTGAAGCAGGTGGTGGTTTTAATTTAATTAATACTGATGCCTTTGCTAAAATTCCATTATCAGATAAAACGGAGTTACAATTATCTACACGTCGGTCAATAACCGATTTAATAAACACGGCAACATTCGAGAATTACTCAAAGCGTATTTTTCAAGATTCAGATTTCGAAAAATCTAAGAATAACATAAATTCAATATCGCAAAATGAATCGTTTTATTTTTATGATGTTACTGCTAAGTTTCTATATGATATCACGAAAAAAGATAAAGTTCGGTTTCACTTTTTTAACGTATATAACGACTTTAATTATGACGAACGATCTACAATTAACGACAGAACTGAAGCTTTAAGAAGTAAACTTACCCAGCGTAATTCAGCAATTGGAATAACATATACCAGAGATTGGAATGAAGCGCTTTCAACAACCACTCAAGTATATGTGACTAATTACGATTTAGATGCTATTAATTTTGATGTTTTGAACAATCAACGCTTAATTCAAGAAAATGAAGTTTACGATGGCTCTGTAAAACTTGATATAAACTATATGCATAATCATCAATTAAAAATTAATGGAGGCTACCAATTCACCGAAGTGGGTATTGGTAATTTAGAAGATGTAAACAACCCTAATTTCAGGAGTTTTATTAAAGAGGTATTAAGATCGCATTCCATTTATGGCGAAACAAGTTTTTTATCAAACCATGCTAAAACAAAACTAGTATTGGGCACACGTTTAAATTATATTGACAAGTTTAACATGTTTTTTGCGGAACCAAGACTCAGTTTTAGTCAACGATTTTTAAATAATTTCAGGTTTGAAGTTTTAGGTGAACTTAAAAGTCAAACCACTTCACAAATTATCGATTTACAAAACGATTTTTTAGGTATTGAAAACCGTCGTTGGGTTTTAGCAAACAATAAAACTGAAGTTGAAACTATAAACAATAAAAACCTTTACCCTGTTCCAATTACAAAAAGTAAACAAGCTTCTGCTGGTATTCATTTCAACAAAAACAAATTATTAATAAGCGCGGAAGGGTATATTAAAAAAGTAAATGGCATAACTACACGAAGTCAAGGTTTTCAAAATCAATATCAATTTGTAAATACTATTGGAAGTTATGAAATTAAAGGGATTGACATTTTATTGAATAAACAATTTAGTGATATTTTTAGTACTTGGATATCGTATTCATACAGCACCAACAATTACACATTTGATGAATTAAATGATGGAAATCCATTCCCTAATAACGTAGATATTAGACATGCTTTAACATTTGCAGGTACATATACCTATAACCATTTAAAAATAGCTTTAGGTTTAAATTGGCATTCAGGTATCCCAAATACAGAACCAGATTTAAATGACACACCAGAAGGTGGCAGAATACCTTATACAAATCCGAATAGTTCAAACTTAGATGATTATTTACGAACAGATTGTTCTGCTACTTATTCGTTTAATATATCAGAACATGCAAAAGCAACATTAGGAGCGTCTATTTGGAACCTCTTAAATCAAAAAAATATTATCAACAAATATTACAGTTTGAACGATGCAAACGAAATAATTCCCATTGAAAATCAATCTCTTGGTATTACTCCGAACGTAAGTTTTAGAGTACAGTTTTAGACGAAATACCATTTTTACCTATGAAATGACTGATTTTTAACGAAAAATACAGTCTTTAGGCAGCTTCCACTAATCTTTTTTTTAATTTCCTCAAAAATTAATGTATGGCGTCACTCAATCCGCTAAGTTCAAATTTAGACCTACGCAAGGCAAAACATCTACTCAGGCGGGCTACTTTTAATTACACAAAAGAGCAGTTAGATACTTTTGTTGGTATGTCAGCTACAGATGCTGTTAACAGTTTAACAATAGATTCTGCAAACACTTTACCTGAACCGTACGATCCATTACCAACAGAATCACCTGATGGATTTTGGATATCTTCATCAGAACTTCCAAATACATTTGACGGTCAAAGTAGAAAACGAGCAATAATTACTGCTTGGTGGTGGTATAATGCGATGCAACAAACCACTTTAAAGCATAAACTCGCTTTCTTTTTGCATACAAGTTTTCCAGTAGGTAAAGATGATGGTGTTGGTTCAGCCACTTATTTTTATGATCACATAAATTTATTAGATTTTTATGCTTTTGGCAATCTCAAAACTATAGCTAAAAAACTCCCGTTAGATAACGGTATGCTTGATTATTTGGATAATACACAAAACAATAAAAACAACCCTAATGACAACTATGCCCGTGAATATTTAGAACTTCATACTGTTTTAAAAGGTGCACAAATTGGACCAGAAAATTACACGAATTATACCGAAATAGATGTTCAACAAGCTGCTAGAGTGTTTTCTGGTTTTAAAAAACTTGCAGATCGAAGTATTATTGATCCAGATACTAATATACCAATGGGGTATATTAATATTAATCAACATGACACAGATGATAAAACATTTAGTAGTGCATTCGGTAATCAAACTATAATTGGTAGAGAGACTGAATTAGGAGCATTTGAAGAACTTGATGATTTTGTTGAAATGGTTTTTGCACAACCTGAAACAGCTAAAGCTTATTGCAGAAAACTCTATCGCTATTTTGTAAAAAGTGAATGGAGTGAAGACGTTGAAACCGATATTATTGAACCTCTTGCTGAAATACTAATCGCTAATGATTATGAAATTTTACCAGTGGTAACTACTTTACTTTCTAGCAAACATTTTTATGATGCTGATGATGGCGACCCCACAGACAATATTATTGGAAGCATTATAAAAAGTCCATTGCAATTACTATCGGAAATTAGTTCAATGTTTGAATTAGAGTATCCAGATCCAAGTACAAATGCATTATATTATTACAGTAATTTTTTCCAAAATTTTATACATAACAGATTTTTTCGAGCTGCTGGCATGGATTTATACAATCCAGATACTGTAGCTGGTTATCCTGCCTATTACCAAGAACCAAATTTTGATAGATACTGGTTTTCGTCAAATACACTTATAGGTCGCTATAGACTCATTGAAAGCTTAGTTGAAGGTAAAAATACAATTAGCGGAGGTGACATTTACGCAAAAATAGATACGGTTCTCTTTGTAAAGAATAAAATAGCAAATGCTTCGGACCCTAATTTACTGGTTTCTGAAATTGCCGATTTACTATATCCTGAAAGTATCGATACAGATAGAATAAATTACTTTAAAAGCTTTTTAGTAGATGAAGGTTTTCCAGATTATTATTGGACGGGTGTTTGGTTACAATATATAAACGATAATGATGATACCACAATAAGAACACGTTTGGATGCTTTAATTATTGCTATGGTTAATGCAGCAGAATTTCAATTAATGTAAGCCTAAAGATTATGAAAAGAAGACAGTTTATCAAATTATCATCTGCGGCTTCTGCAATTGCATTAACGCCTTTTGAATTACAAGCGGCTATAAAATCATTCATGCCTTTTGCAAATTGTCCAGATATTTCAAACAGAAAGCTAGTACTTATTAACTTAGCAGGGGGAAATGATGGTTTAAATACTTTAATTCCACTAAACCAATATGATCTTTATAGTAATTTAAGACCTACTATAAAAGTCCCAATTTCAGGAGCTAATAAGTATATTAATTTAGATAGTACTTTACCAGAAAGTCAACAAATAGGTTTAAATCCTGCATTAACTGGGTTTAAATCGTTGTATGATAAAAGTTATTTAAGAGTCATGCAATCTGTGGGCTATCCATCGCTAAACAAAAGCCATTTCAAGTCTACTGATTTATATTTAACAGGAAATGACGGAAACAGTCTTTTAAATGGTCAAGATACAGGTTGGATGGGGCGTTTTATGGAATTGTATTATTCAGATTTGATTGTAGAAAGTTATCCGCTAGCGGTAGAAATTGGCTCAAATAAAACATCATTAGGCTTTCATGCCGAAGATGCTCACAATTTATCATTAAATATTTCCGGACAAGATCCAGCTGGTTACTATTCTGTTTTAAGCGGTTTAGGTGGTGCTCCACCCCTAAATATTCCAGATTCAGATTATGGAAAAGAACTAGAGTTTATAACCAATACCGATGCTATATCAAACGTTTACGGGCAAACAATTTCTAATGCTTTTAACAAGGGGAGAAATGATGTAACCTATCCTGATACCGATTTATCAAATCAGTTAAAAACAGTAGCACGATTAATTAGTGGTGATTTAGAAACCAAAATTTATATGGTACGTATTTCTGGTTTCGATACACATAATGCGCAAGTTGAAACTTCTGGTGATATTTTAGGAAAACACCATGAACTATTAACAGACTTATCAGCAAGCACTGAAGCCTTCATAAATGATTTAGAAAGCCAAAACTTATCTGATGATGTAGTTGGACTAACGTTTTCAGAGTTTGGTAGAAAAGCCGCAGAAAATGGTAATTTAGGTACAGATCATGGTGAAACAGCTCCCATGTTTGTTTTTGGCAAACCAGTTGATGGCGGTGTTTCGGGTACAAACCCAGATTTAACAGAAGCAACTAGTAATAATAATTATCAAATTAAAACCGTACAGTTTGATTACAGACAAACCTTTGCAAAATTACTACAAGACTATCTTGGTGCAGATGATGCAATTATTGATGCCACATTTTTCAATCACACGCTAAATGACAGTTTTGTTAATTTAAAAATAGAAAATCTTTTAAAATCGGAGTTCGATATATCAAAAGGTTGTGCTCCGAGCACAATAGCGCCTTTAGAAAATAATAAAAACTGGTTGGTATATCCTAATCCATTTAAAGATCGTGTAAATCTATCCAGTGTAAATCGGGTTGAAACGGTTTCATTTAAAATATACAATGCTTCTGGTATTTTGTTAACCGAAACAACACAAGCACTAATTGATGGCAAAGCAACTATCAATTTATTTAGATACAGCAGTGGTATTTACTTTTTTGAAATTCTTCTTACAGAAGGAAAAAAAGAAATTCATAAGGTTATTAAAATATAAGTTACAGCATTATACAACTATTAAAAAGTTTATGAAAGTCCTAAAAACCATTTTATATTTATTGATTCTGATGCTTTCAATGGCTTCATGCAACAAAGATCTTGACGATATAACTGAAGGTTTTATAGTACGAGATTCTTTAAACATCGAAGACATTGAGTACAAATGGTGGGTTTTAACACATCGAAATTATGCAAGTCCTGGTATATCGCTTTACAATGAGACGACCTCAACGATTGAATTAAAGTTAGATTTACCTAAAAATTTAGAATCGCCACATGCTCTTGCATTCGATGGCCAATCGTTATGGGTTGGAGGCGATGGAGAGAACGAATCTATATATCAGCTCAACCCCGAAAATGGTTCCATTATATCTGAAATTAGAAATATTAAAACTGAAGGCATTGCTTTGATGGATGACTATTTATTCTATTCAAACGATAAGTCAATAAAAAAAATAGAAAAAAACGGCACGCTAGTTGAAACCATTTTAACACAAAACTCTTCCTTCAATATTCCAGATATAGCAATTGCTGATAACAACTTGTATTACTTACGCTATTCAGAAAATGAACCTGTAATAAAGTTAAATTTATCTAGTAAAAATGAAAGTGCGATTCCGATCTCAGAAAGCACAGGCACTTATTGTTTAACTATTTCTAATGATGAAATAATTACAGTGTCTCCTTTTAACGAAATCACTCATTTTAATTTAAAATCAGGCGCACATATTTCAACTAAAACTACCATTTTAGAAGGCTGGATTACTGCTATTGAACCTTATATTCAAGAATAAGTATTCATCTTAAGTGTAAAAAATATATAGTTTTATCTCCTAGGTTTTCCTTAAACATCAAAACGTCTAAATAAAATTATTTTAAACCTTTTTATTTTTTATTTATTAAATTCGAGAACTTAAAAACCTTAAATGGATTTAGAAACACTTGTAGAGAAGTTTACTCAAAAAGATGAAAAAGCTTTTGAGCAGCTCTATAATATGTATAGCAAAAGTATGCATGGTGTTATTTTTAATATCGTTAGGAATAATGACATTGCAGAAGAGGTGATGCAAGATGTTTTTATAAAAGCATGGTATAAATCCGATACCTATTCTATTAGTAAAGGTCGTTTTTTTACTTGGCTTTTAAATATTGCCAGAAATGCAGCTATAGATAAAACAAGATCTAAAAACTTTAAAAAGACAAAACAAAACCTCAATTCTGATTTATTCGTAGATATTATTGAAAGTAATGATAGTTTAGATAGTAAAACTGATGCTATTGGAATAAAAAAATTTGTAAATAAACTTGCAAAAAAATGCAAAGACGTTATTGACCTTTTATATTTTAAAGGCTATACCCAAACTGAAGCTTCTGAAAAATTGGATATGCCAATCGGCACAATAAAAACGAGAAACAGAAATTGTATTAAAGAACTTAGAAGTATGGTATTAAGTTAAAATGGATATTAAAGCTTACATAGAATCTGGAATTTTAGAGCTATACGTAGCTGGAACACTTTCTGAAAAAGAAAACAAGGAAGTGCATGTGCTTATGCAACAACATCCAGAAATATTACAAGAAGTTTTAGATATAGAAGCTGCAATAATAAAATTAACCTCTGCGGCTTCAAACCAAGATACAAACCATGTTTTAAACGTAGTAAAAAAAGAATTAAACTTTAATAAAAATGACACCAAAGTTATTTCTATACAAAAACCCAAATATAACTGGTTAACCTATACCGGTTGGGCTGCATCTGTTATTTTAGGTATTGGTTTATTATGGACAATTAATCAAAACAACCAATTACAATCAGATATTCAAGTTGCAGAAATACAGCAATCCTTATTGGAAACCCAAATTGAAAACTCTAAAAACAGTTTAAAAGAAGCCAATACTTTAATAGCCGTTCTGCGAGATAACAATATTACACAAGTTCGACTTAAAGGACAAAGTAATTTTGAAAGCACCTATGCAAAAGTATATTGGGATAAAAACGAACAACGCATTTTCTTAGATGCCCAAGGCTTACCAGAACCACCTTCGGGAATGGTTTACCAAGTATGGTCGCTCAAATTAAGCCCGCTTACTCCAACCAGTTTAGGCATAATAGATAATTTCACAAGTGACGAAAACAAAATTTTTGAAATTGAAAACGCTAACGAAAGTGAAGCTTTTGGCATTACTTTAGAACCTGCTGGAGGAAGTGCATCGCCTACTATGGAGCAGCTTTACACGCTTGGTGTTGTTAGTGTTGGTTAAAATTTCAATAAAATAAATATTTATAGTATTTATAATTAAAATCAAATAGAGGAATAATTATAATCGATATTTCGATTAACTTTACTAAATTACTATCATGAAATTAAATTTATTGTCTTGTGAAGCTCAAAGACCAGATAAAAGAGCAATAGCTAGATGTTTCGCAGACATATCATTTAATATTAATGAATCCTTATCAAATGAACTTACTGATATACTCTTGGAAGGAGATGCCATAGATATTGAAGTAGAAGATAAAAGCTCTGGTTCGGCATTAAGAGCTTTAAGGAAACTTAATATTGACTATGAGATAATTGATTGAATAGTAAACTTAAAATTTATAACTTATAGATCCTTTTATAAAAAATGGAGTACCTGGTGTAAAATGAATTTCTTCAACAGGCTGAACTTCATTTTGTAATCTAGATTCCGTTGCAAATTGTGTTTCATTCCATTCCGTATCAAAAAGATTTTCTATAACCAATCCTAAAGTAATATTATTAAATACATAGTTAACACTTAAGTCTGTTACTAAATAACCATCGGCAACAATACTGTTATCTTGATTTGCTGGTCTATCATCAATATATCTATACTTAATACTTCCTGAAAATCCTTTATCATTTTTAACCGATATACCTCCTGCAATTGTAAAATCTGGAGCTAGGGGGATATAGTTTTCACCCTCTGAATCCTCTATACTTCTTGCATTAGTGTAAGTGGCATCCGTATCAAAATACAACCAATTATTAAATTGATAACGCCATCCAAAATCTAAACCATAACGCCCTGTTTTTCCACTTGGTTCAACAATTCCTGCATCACCTACATAAACAAACTCTTGTTCTAAAAACAAATACCAAACAGCTGTATTTAAAATCAGTTTTGGTGTTGGTTTCCAAATATTACCAAAATCAACTCCGTAAGCACGTGGTAAAATATTTTCTTCCTGTTTTATAACTACAACACGCGCATCGTTAGAGTGAAAGCCAATGCCTGTTTTTAAAAACCATTGGAGGTTATTATTAGTATTATAAAAGAAATTAAGCTTTGGATTAACAATAGATTTAGTTTCAGCTAGTGTTGCACCACTATTTAGCAACTTATCATGATATAAAAACTTAAAATAATCAAAACGTAATGCTGGTGCAACAGTTAATTTTCCTAATTCAAATTCCGCATTTATAAAAGCATCAATATTAGTTTGATTTATATCACCTAATTGTACAGACTCTTTTATTGTTGTTTTATTTATGGTTTTAGACAATTCATTACCATTTGAAATATCGTGCCTTAAACCTAAGCCGTAATTTAAATTTACTGATGTTAGCCCTAAAAAAGTTTCTGTTTTAAAAGCTGTATTCATACCAAAAACATCTCTGGTCTCTTTTTGCTTTATCTGATCACCATTAATTGGGTCTTCCAAAAAGAAGGTGAAATTAGAATACAATTCAAAATCATAATTCGAATAAAAAGCATTGGTTTTAAAAGTGGTTTCATCTGAAACTTGCTTTGTAAATTCTACATTAAAATTAGTACGTGATGTATTACCACCCTCAGTATTATCAATAGCTCCAAAACGAGAAATACTACCATCATCAACCGCACGCTGTGGTATTTGTCCGGAAGCATCCCAACGACTCGTAAAATGAGATGCTGTTAAAGTTAACTTATCATTTTTAGGTGTGTAAACTACATATTTTCCAAAGAGATTAAGTCTATTAAAATTTTGAGGCGATTCAAAAGGACCATCACCTGTTAAATATTCAAAAGCAAAATATGCATTTTGATTCTTCAAGTTCTGTAAAACATTAAACATTCCTAAAGTACGCAGGGTATTAAATTTACCAATACTTAAAGCAACTAAACTTTCATTTAAATAATCTTTTGTTGAGAAATTTACATAACCAGCAGTATTAAAATCACCTTCTTTTGCGTAATAAGGCCCTTTACCAAAATCTATTTTATTTACAGTTTCTGGTATTACAAAATGCAAATCGCTATAACCTTGCCCGTGTGCATGCGATACCATATTTACTGGCATCCCATCAACTGAAATTGATACATCAGTTCCATGATCTACATCAAAACCTCTTAAAAAGAGCTGTTCTGCTTTACCGCCTCCTGCATGCTGCCCTATAATTAGGCCTGGTGCTTTTCGTAATACTTCTTGTGATGAATTTACGGGGTTTGTATTTAAATCTAAACGTGTTATGGTATTAAGTGCATTTAATTGTTCTGAAATAACCAATTCATCTAATTGATACGCTTTTTCGGTTAATACTATACTTAAAACTTCATTTAAATTCTCAATTACTAAAATCTTATTATCATACCCCAATAAGCCTATTTTTATAGAGTCGCCTACTTTAGTATCGTTTAAAATAAACATACCATTTTCTGAAGTATGCGCATGACTTTTAGAATTTAAATTATAAACATAAGTGGCTTCCAAAGGTTGATTATATTTATTTAAAACTTGCCCTTTTAGTTGCTGACTGTAATTATAATTAAACATAAATAAAGCTGTTATAAACATCAATTTTTTTAAAAATCTCATGATAAATAACTATTTACTTTTCTATATATTTTGAATGTTCTTAGCCATTAGTGGACCAAGTTCAAAAGTACTTTCTAGAAGTTGTTTTTTCAAATTTTTTGCTTTCTTAATTTCACCATTTGCCTTATATATTTGAGCTAAATGAAATAAAGTTTCTGGCTCAAAAGTTTTCCCTACTACATGGTTTTCCATAACTTTTAATGCTCCTTTAACATTACCATGATTATAATACGTCCAAGCTAATAAATCGTATGACTGTGGTGTTGGGCGATTTTCAATTTCTGTTTTTGCTATCTTTAACGCATCAGATCGTTTTAATTGATTTTCAGCATAAATAAGCACATTATATTTATTATACATATTGCCATAAAGTTTATTGTTTACAACTTCTGCATATAACTTCATTGCTGCTTCTCTAGCATCTATATCGTCTTTAAATTCAGCTATTTCTGCTTTTAACAAATAATAATCTGGAGCATTATAGTACGCTGTAATACTATTTAAAATACGCATGGCTTCATCTGCATTTTTTTCATGAGAGTAAACAATCCAAGCAATGCCTTTTTTTGCATAAGCATCATTATTATCAATTTCTAAAGCCTTTAAATAATGATTATATGATTTTTTAATTTTACCGGCATGCCCATAATAATCTGCTAAATTAGTATATACCCATTGTTTTGTTGATGCCAAATTTGATGACTCTGCTATTACTTTAGCTTGTTCCATATATTTTATGGCTGCATCTAAATCTCCTCGATGATCTGACCATTTTGACAGCCGAATTAAATAATCGAAATCATTATTATCATTGCCAAATGCATCTAAATAGCTTTTTGCAAGTTTATAATTCCCTAGTTCTAAATGGACATCAAATAGCATTTTTTTTGTAGACTCTAAGTTTTCACCTATACGTTCTGCTTTCTTTAGTAATTCAAGAGATTCTTTAAACCTGTGCTGCGAAATGTAATTACGTGCTAAAGATCTTAAATAAGATGTTTTACTATAATTTGTCATTTTATTTGCTTTAATAAGGCTTTTTTCAGCTTTAATAAGTAATTCTATTTCACCTGTTTTATTAAATAGTTGAGATTGAGATGCCGCAACTTTAGCTAAATATGGAAACTGATCTGGTTCTTTTTCTAGCTTTTTTTTCCAAAACATATAATCTTCCATAGTTAATTGCAACATCTCATTTTTATCAACATTTAAATAAAGGTTATAATCGTTTTTACTTGTAATCTTATTTGGAGCGTTATTACAGCTTACAATAAGCAGCAACACTACAAATATTATTATATTAATAAGTTTCATGATTTTTGTTTTTAGGTATTGTATTCTTTATTAGTTTAAAAATATCAGAGTATATCTATATGATATACTCTGATAAGGAGCTTTCTACCAAGGAGAGGCTAAATAAGGAAATGAGGTTAAAAAGGCTTTGTCATTTGCATCTACATTATCGTTTGATAGCCCTGGATTTTCCATAAAATCTTCACCGCCAAAAATTAACAACAATTCTACTGTAATTACATCATCAGCTAAGGCTCTTCCAGTTAAAACATTTGTTCCATCAAAAAAAGTTGTAGTTCCATCTAAGGATACGTTTAAAACATCTGTTGCTAATAAGCTTGTAAATGCTGAAGCATCTTGACCAAGAGCATTCATACCTCCGTTAGCATAAGCAGGACTTAAAGCCAATAAGTTGGCTTCAAATTTGCTTTGAAATGCAGCGTTTTGTGCTGTTGGAACTGTTACGTTATATGTATCTTTATCTGTACTTGCAACAAAAACAGTATTTACAGCAGGTCTACCCATTTGATCTTCTTGAGAATACGTTCCAGAAAAGTCTATTACTTTTGGATGAACAGAATCATCATCATTTGAGCAATTAAACATAGCAAACGATGCTATTAAAGCCATTACTAATACCTTTATATTTTTTATAGTTTTCATAATTATAATCTTTAAATTGTTTTATTTACTTTCTTTTTGATTCTACCCAAGTATTAATAGTTCCTGAACCACCAATCATAGATTTTGGCACTTCTACAACTACAGACATAACATTGCTCCCTGCAAACGTATCTGATCCTGGATCGTTAAAACTCGTAGCTGTACCCCCTATAATTGCTGAATATTGAGCAAAATCCATAAAGAAAGGATCGTCACGTGGTCCTGCAAAAAAGCTCATACCCGCATTTGTTTCAATAATAGCGTTTGTACCGTAAGGTGTAATATCTACAACACCTCCAATAGTAGAATTATTTAAAATTGTACTATTTAAACCTGTTTGAGATGGTACTGTTGGTCCAAAGAAATACATTTTACCATCTCTAGGAATAGCTTGAATCACTAAGTCTTCAACATTATCACCAGTGTTATCAATGTTAATTTCAATTAATACGTTTTCATCAAACACTGCGTTACCTGTGGCTGAAGGACTTAATAACCCTTGCATATTTGCCACAAAAACTAAGTTATTTGTATTTTCACCTTGAAAGGCATAAAAATCAGTAATATCACTATTACCACCTTGTACAGCAGGCGCATCTATATGGTCTGCTGCAACAATAAAGAAACTAGCCAAAGCTATAATTCCTAACCCTAATACTGTTTTAAAATTTTTCATAATTTTTGAGATTTTGTTATTTGTTAAATTTTGACTCTCAGCCATACCTACGAAGAAATAGAAATAACGGTTTTGTTAAAATTTTGTTAACACAAAAGCCTTATGATTATTAGATATAAAATTTATCTTTACTGCAAATTATAACTTCAGTTAAAGATGAATCCATCAGCCTCGGGTTGGATAAAGAAATTGATTAAAGAAGTCAGTAGAAATGATACATTATATCATTATGATAAAGCATCTTTTTATGAAGCTTTAAGGGCTTGTGGTTTTATTTATGGAAGTAATATACAGGTGGTTGCAAATATTATTGACAAAAATGACCTTACTGAGGAAGAGCTTTCTAAAACTAATTTATGCCTTGCTTTTTTATACACCTATCATAATTCTGATACTGAAATTGAATTTATAGATAGTGTTATTGGGTTTTATACTGATATTAACGAACTGAAAATATCTTTTTTCCAAGATCTGTTGGGTGGTAAAAAATCAAGTGAACAACTTGAGAAAATAATTCATAAACGCATCCAAATTGATGACAACGTTTTAACCAAAAACTTTAATTATTTTATAATAAATGCGTTGCTTTATATAGATGTATTAGCCTATCAAGAATATTTAAAGACCCAATCTATTTCAATTGATTATATAAAAAACTTAGAAGCTTCAATTGCATCTATTTCATTAGATGTGTTAAATTCTAAAGAAATAAAAAACCAATATGACGATAGTTTAATAAAGCTTTTTGAATCATCTTTACGTTATCAAAATAATATTCATGTAGATTATAAAGAAGCTGTAAAGCTTATAAATTCGCCTTTAAAAAAATACTACATTATAGATTTAGCTTGTATGGCTAGCTGGAGTGATAGGGTTATTGACAAAAACGAACAATTATTTTTATTGAAATTAGGTTCAGATTTAAAACTGAATAAAGCTCGAGTAAAAAAATCCATAGATACCGTTAATAGCTTTTACACTGAAAATAAAGATAATATTGCCTTACTAAGTTCTAAAAATATAGTGCAGAGTTTTTACAATAACTCAAGTAAAATAGTGACTAAATTAATCTCTAGGAATAGCAAACGTTTATACCAAGAATTAAAAGATAGTAAAGAACTTATGATATTACTATCGCAATCTACAGTTAGAGATTTAAGTGGTGAAGAGCAAAAAAAAGTACAAGACCAACTTTTAGATATTTTTAAATCTATACCAAGTTTAGCAATTTTCATGTTACCTGGTGGCGCATTATTATTACCTCTTGTAGTTAAATTTATTCCTAAGCTTCTTCCTTCAGCTTTTGATGAAAATAGAATTGACGAGGAAAAATAAGTTTTTTTATTTTTTTTCTAGTAGATTTACAACTAGTACTAACCACCAACAAAACTTAGATGAAATCATACAGTATAAGTGAAATTAATGACATTTTACAGGGCGAATTAATTGGAAATACAACGCAATTAATAGATGGTCCTGAACAATTAAATAATGCAAAAAATAATCATATCACTTTTATAGGAAGTTTAAAATATGTGAAACTTTGGGAAGCATCTAAAGCCAGTGCTGCTATTGTAAATGATAATTTAACTGTTGAAGCTGGAGATAACCGCGCATTAATAAAAGTAAAAAATGCCGATTTAGCCATGGCTAAAATATTAGAACTTTTCAATCCGCCAGCTCCAGTGTTTGAAACAGATATTCACCCAACAGCAGTAATTCATAAAACTGCAAAAATTGGAAATGGCTGTAAAATTGGTGCAAACTGTTATGTTGGTAAAGATGTAGATTTAGCCGATGGTGTTATACTTTACCCAAATGTATGTGTGTTTGATGAAACCACAATTGGTAATAATACGGTTGTTTGGTCAGGAACTGTTATTCGGGAGCGTTGTATTATTGGTAGTCATTGCATTTTTCATACTAATGTTAGTATTGGCGCCGACGGGTTTGGGTATAGACCAAGTGATGATGGCCGAGGTTTGGTTAAAATACCACAAATTGGTAATGTTATCATTGGTCATTATGTAGAAATTGGTGCAAACTCATGTGTAGACAGAGCTAAATTTAGTTCAACCATTGTTGGCGATGGTTGTAAAATAGATAACCTCGTACAAATTGCACATAACAGTGTTATGGGACGTTCTTGTATTATGGCAGGACATAGCGGACTTGCAGGATCAGTAACCTTAGGTGATGGTGTAATTATTGGCGGAAGCGCTTCTATTAAAGACCATACAACTATAGAATCTGGCGCAACAGTTGGGGCAGGTTCTGGTGTTATGAATAATGTAAAAGCTGGTGAAACTGTTTTAGGATATCCTGCTCAAGATGCTAAAGCCATGTTGAAACAATGGGTTGCTATGCGTAGATTAGTTAAAAAGTAAACTTTTTATTTTTACGGGATAACGACAACAAAAAACTTACCATATCCTGATATATTTACGGGATATGAACAATAAAAGTAACTATATAACAAGTTGTGCATAATTCAAGAAAACACTAACAAATTTGGGAATTTTAGACAAAATTTTTAAGCGAAATAATAAATCTTCTGAGGATTATAATATGAATTCACTAGATTTTAAAGACGCGGATTCAATACTGGGTATTGTAGTTCAATTGAATAAAGACATTTGGAGTGACACAAGTAAATGGGAAAAGAATAATCTAAAAATGATACAATATCTGACAAGACTACTCTTAAATTATCCAGACGACACTAGAGCTCTAACTAATCTTGGTGCAACACTTTCTGATAGTGGAAAACACAAAGAAGCTCTGTATGAGTTATTAAAAGCTGAAAAATTGAAATCAAATGACGCAAATCTTTATCGCAACATCGGAATTGCAAAAATGAACGTCAATGAAGAGAGACAAAATGCAAAAGAATATTTTAAAAAAGCTGACACATTGAAATCTGATAATTTGACATTTGAAGCTTATTTTGACCCTCAAGGACATTAAAAAACTATGCACAACAATACCTATAATTAATGCGGGAGCAAGTGCTAGCCGAAATGTTGGCTGATTTGCATTGTCGCAAAAGCTTTTTCCCTATTTTTATCTTAACAAACTAAAAAACGCCAAAAGCTTTTGCTTGTGCTAGGCTTGAAGTTCGCTGAATTTCTGCGCCGCACTAATCATAGCCTGAGCGTTAGCCACAAGTTGAATGAGCAAACTAATTGAAAAACCACATCTAATTTTCTTGTTTTCGATTCCGATTATTATTTTAAGTGGATTATTGAGTTCAAATGGGACTTTAGATATAAATATTCATGATACCTATTTCGTATTTAGTCAAAATCATTTGACAATTTTGATTTCAATATTTTTTGGGATTATTGGGTTTGGATATTGGGCTATGTTAAAAAATAATAGAACCTTATCCCATTGGCTAAATCTAATTCACATTGTACTGACCTTTGGAGGATTAATATTAATAATATACTTTTTGAATCAAATTGTAGAAACTAATGCACATTCGAAATCAGACGATTTCGCTCGAAATATACAAATGGAAATGCAAATTTATTTTGTTGCCTTAATCTCTTTGTTTGGACAAATATTTTATCCCATAAATTTAATACGCGGACTTACTAAAAAATCCAATTATAACGTTCAAAAAAAATGGGAAAAATAATATGTCATCGACACGGAGAACAATCTTTTCACGAAATTTGCGAACATTTATATTCGTGTTTCGTCAATGGAATTAAATCACCTGTTCACTCGATTGGAATTCTGAACCTCAGACTATGTGCAAATTGTTATGAAACTCATACATTTAAAGAAATCAATAACTTAAGTATTGAAAAAATACATAACGCATCTGATTCTAGGCAAATAGAGGAAACACTAACCAACAAGTACAATTTAATTAATAAAAAAGTTGTTTGCGCAGAATGCTATTCGGATTTTAATAAAAAAACCAGTGGCTAACACCGTGTATAATTAATTGCTACGCAAATTAGTAAACTTAACCATCTCGATAATATTCGTATATTTCCTAAACGGAAAAATGAAAGGTTAAAACCTTGCTCCTTTCCAGCGCTTTTTGCCTACCTCCTTGCGTCGGCTGCTTCGGCAAGCCTAAACTAGAAGCAAGCTTTAAGTCGCAACTAACCATACACAAACACGTTCTAAGCAAGCAAAAAAACTAGATTGGAAGAATATAAATACAACGGATTTAATTATATAAAGGACTATCAAAATACTGAAGTGCCGATAATTATTGAACACGATAAAAAGAAACCTGAAAACGTTTTTAAATTTTATAGTTTATCAAAATATAGTATTGATGCGCTGATAAAAGGATATTTTTATACCTCCCATCCAATTGAATTAAATGATATTCTTGATAGTAGTCCATTCCTATTTTATACTTCAAAACCCTTGGATTTTGAATACTATGACAAATTCTTAGGTTTTCTCTACGAAGGTAAAAAAGACCAGTTAATAAAGTATTATAAAGAGGATGCAAGTGAACCTAATCTTTGCAAAGGCTATATATTCCAACTTTGGGAAACAATGACCAATATTTTTGGAATAATTTCAACTACTGGTAAGGAGAATAATCCATTGATGTGGCCCCACTACACGCAAGAAAAAGGTTTTCAGATAAAATTCAATACCAACGAACTTGAAAAGTCTATTCCTGAAAAACTAGCAGAGGGAGAAGAATTTTTAGGAATTTACCCTGTTAATTACACTCCTATGTTACACCCAATTAATATAAGTCAATTCGGAGCAATGTTTATTCCTTTTTACTATGGAGCTACTGTAAAACTTGATAAATGGAACTATGAAGATGAATGGAGATTTTTAATAGGCAAAAAACAAATGGGAGTTCCATATAGTAAATCTGGATTTAGTCCAAGAGAAGATTATTTGGTAGAAAAAGAAAATCGTTATACTTATTACGATAAGACAATTGTAAAAGAAATCACATTGGGAATGAACTTTTTTAATGGACGAGAATTTGAAATTAATCGAGTTGATAAAAAAATTATAAATGTAAAACCGAGAGAAATTGAATCAAATTGGGAATTTAAAAGTCAACAGAAATTGCTTGACTATCTATGTACTGATTTGAATGATAAATTTTATTATTCTGGAGTAAAATATGAGTTGGATGAACAAGAAAATCCATATCTAATTAGAACAAAGGAAAAAATGCTGATTGAGAAACTAGATGATGGGTTTTATCAATTGACACGAACCGAAAACGTGATTAAACTGATAGAAAAGCCAGCTTAGAACAATGTATAAAAAACATAGGGCTTTTGTGTTCAATCAATTGTCTGTGCTCATTTACAATGTCGCCAACTATAAAATTTGGCATTTATGAGAAAAAGATAAAAGCAAAATATTTATATTTAGCTAAGTAATAAACCGAAACGAAAGTGCTTATCACCTGCCCTACGTTTCTTATACGAGACGTTACAAAACATTCATGAGATATTTTTTTCTGTTTTTCTTAATAACCATTAATTGCTTTTCTCAAAAAAGCTATTCATTTGATTATTTAATCGAATATTCCTTTGTATCTTATAAATATTCTACTTCAAATAAAAAAATATACTATCTCACTAATTCAAAAGATAATTCATACTTCGCAAAAATAGAAAGTTTAGACACTTTGTCCTTTTCTTTAGAATTCATTGCTCAAGATAAAATTTGGACTAAAACCAAAATAGAAAAAAAATATTTTTTTGAGGCAGAGTTTATAAAAGGGACTTGTGATAGCATATTAACCCACAGAAATTATTTCAAAGAAAAAACAAAACATTATAAATTTGAGGTATTGTCAGATACCATCATAAACAATTTGTCTTTAGAAAGATATAAACTCATGTTCATTGGTAAGCGCAAAGGAAAACGATCAAACCCAATTGGTTCCAACCTTTATATTATTGAAGATTCAACGAAATTTCATTTACCAACATTAACACATCCTACAGCTTTTGGAGAATGGAAAGAAGAAGGGCAAATTCCTAATGGAATATTTAAAGAAAAAATTTTCTTGGATTTCGAAGATAATGTTGCAGAAAAACATATACTAAAGGATTATTATATGACAAACAAAACTTTAATTATTCCAGAAGATTGTTTGGAACAATGAAACGTTTTGTAACATACGTATTAAACAAATAAATTAAGTATTTATGATTATACAACTAAACAGATACAAGCAATAACCAAAAAAGTGAAGAATTACTCCAACCACCCCTTAAAATCTTTAACCCGTTCTCTAGCTACTATCACGTCATCATCGTTATAAGTATTTAGTTTTATTTGTAAACGTGAATTGGTATAGCTTACCATATCTTTAATAGCATTAATATTCACAAAAAACTTACGGTTAATACGGAAAAAGGTTTGTGGCTCAAGTTCATCTTCTAACTGTTCTAAAGTCGTATCTAAGAGGTAATTTCTACCCTCAGTGGTATATAAATATGTACCTTTATTTTCGCTGTAAAAACATTCTATATCATCAATATTAATAAGTTTTAAGTGCTGTCCCACTTTTACAGAAAATCGTTTTTTATACTCACGATCTATTGGGTTTACTAATAACTTTTTTATATCATTAAAATCTAAAGTCACAGCTTGATTTTGTGGCGTGCGTGCTTTATACTTTTTTACTGCAATAGCTAAATCATCTTCATCAATAGGTTTTAAAAGGTAATCGATACTATTTAGCTTAAAAGCTTGTAAAGCATATTCATCATAAGCGGTAGTGAAAATTACGGCACTTTTAATAGCTATAGCTTCAAAAATCTCAAAAGATAAGCCATCACTTAACTGAATATCTAAAAAAATTAAATCTGGGTGCTGATTGTTTTGAAACCATGCTATAGATTCTTCTACAGAATGCAACATAACATCAGTTGTTAAATCTAATTTTTGTAGCATGCGCTGTAAGCGTCTTGCTGATGGCTTTTCGTCTTCAATTATGATTATATTCATGAATTTGATTTTTTATTTAAAAAAAAGATAAAATGATGATTCCATTTATAATGACTTATCGCATTCTATTTTTATCCTTTTCCATATATTCCTTAATCTTTTTGTCTTCCCAAGACTTTCCAAAAAGCAAGTTTTTTCCAAATATACCCAAGGCATGAAACCCTAAACCAATTCCCCAGAAAAACGCTGTTGAAAATGTTCCATAATGCCAAATATTTCCGTCTGAATTTACAGCAATCATTACAATTAAAAAGATATTTACTGCCAAATACCAGAAGGCGTGCCAGTAAAATCCTTTAAGTTCTTTTAGTCTTTTTTCTGCTCTTAAATAAGCGTCTTCTTTTCTGTAATCTGTTATGTCTTTATATTCTTGAAGTTCCATAATATTCATTTTTAATTCCATCTTCTATTTTCTTCTTTTTCCATTAATTCTCTTATTTTTCTTTCTTCCCATTTTCTACCAAGAAAACCATCATGCACAAATACTTGATAGGCATGAAAACTTAAACCAATACCCCAACCTAGTATGGGAAACCAAAACCAATGAAAATCCCATGAGGTTTTATAATTTATAAATATTAAAAAGGGTATTACCAAACAGTACGATATCAAATTATAATAAAAACCTTTAATATCTTCTACGCGCTTACGTGCTTCTAAGTATTTATCTTCCGTATTTATATTTGATAATCTTTGCATAATCCTTAATTTTTAGTTCCAGCGGTTATCATCTTCTTCTTGCATAAATTGTTCTATTTTACGCCTTTCCCAATTTCTACCAAAGGCACCATCGTTAACAAACGTTTTAAAAGCCTGTATTGCCAAACCTAAACCCCAACCCAACATAGGAAACCAAAACCATTGGAAACCCCAATATGTTTTATAATTGATAAATACTAAAAAGGGTATAACTAAGCAATATGAAATTAAACTGTAATAAAAGTTTTTAAGTTCTTCAACATGGTTACGTGCACGCAAGTAACTGTCATCTATTAATGATTGTTGTGTTCTCATAACTGAAATTTGTTTTGTAAGCATTGGTATAGCAACTGCAAACCTATTTGCTTCTTTATTTATATATACTTTTTTATTGGTTAACAAATTGTAGCGTTGCTTAATATTGGTTAAACCTACACCACTACTCTTTTTTACTATTTGTTTAGGTTGTAAATTATTTTCTACTACCAAATTATCTCCATCTTCATAAATTTTAATATGTAATGGTTTACTAGAAGTAACCATATTATGCTTCACAGCATTTTCTAATAATAACTGTAATGATAATGGCACAACTTTACTTTCTGGATTTGATGCTTTATCTGGCATTTCAAAAACAATGCTATCTTCAAATCGCATTTTAAGCAACAACATGTAGGTTTTTGCAAATTGCAGCTCTTCATCAACGGTAACTAATTCTTTATTTTTCTGTTCTAGAACATATCTATAAACTTTTGATAAAGAGGTAGTAAACCGTTGCGCATTTTCTGGATTTTCCTCAATTAAACTGGTTAATACATTTAAACTATTGAATAAAAAATGAGGATCTAATTGGTTTTTTAAGGCATCAAACTTAGCACTTGCTGTACCTGCTATTACTTTTTGTTCTTTTATTTTATTTTGTTGGTATCTATTATAGAAATATATAAAATGAAATATGCTTAGTATAGTTAAAGTAATCCATAATCCAAATTGGTAATAGCTAAACTTTTCGTTGGCTAAAAACTCGGTAAATGGTTTATCTGAGTAGATTGAAAACGTAAAAGCTCTGAGAAAAAACAAACCTGTTAAAGTGATAATTGTAGAACCTAAAATTCCAAGAACAATTCTTTTTACAGTATCATTTTTTTTCCAATTTCGATTACTCATATAGTCGAAAAAGAACATGTTAGAATATCCAAGAACAAAAGAATAGAGTTGATAAAACCCAAAATTTATTAAAGCTGCATTGGTACTTTTAAAATTAAAACCATTATCAATAAAACTTCCCACAATGAATACGGCGCATCCGATTATGAAGGTTATAAAAATTTGTTTTATATTTTTTGACATGGTATAATTATTAATTACAATTATTTATTTTTTGCAAGATTCTAAAAGTTGTTCCACACGTTCTTTTCCCCAGTTTGGATGAAACGGTGTTTCTGGTTTAAAGTTAGTAAAAAGTTCTAAGGCATGTTCTAAATCTTTACAAAATGGAGCGGTATCTTGTCCAAAATATTTAGCACTATTCATATTCCATTCTGCTTTAGAAGACACCACTCTTGGGTTTTCTGGCGCTATTACTTCTGCTTTAGTATAGAGTTCTATTACTTTTCCAGATAAAGTCATGCCATAAGTGGCACCATCATAAGCTACCCATGCGGTATGCAATAATGCTTGAAGCACCATTATTTCAGGATTATTTTTACTAATTGCTGTTGCATCGTTAATTAAATTTTGTGCTTTTTTTAGTTGCGCTGATAATTTTTCTTCATCTCTTAAACCAAAACTATTTAGAATATTAACTTGAGCTGCATAATATGGTGGCAACCAATTATCTGGTTCTGCTTTAGCTATACGTTCAAATAAATTTGACGCTTCGGTTGGGTTATTGCTACCCCAAAGCTCAAAGGCTTTTTGCATGCCCTTTTCATAATTACCTTGTGCACTTATTACACTTGTAAAAACTATTGATACTATAAGTATTAGATTTTTCATGTTTATTATTTTTAAAGTTTAATATTTTGAGTGATTGATTTATTGTTTACTTCAAATTTTGCATCTTCCCATTTTGGTGGCCCCATAAATCCTCTTGCATTATTAGAGCATCCATAATCTTCTTTAGGAATTCCTAAAAAATTACTATCCATTTTATTATTGTCATTTTCATCATGATACATGGAGATTGCGTAGATTCCTTTTGGGATGTTTTTAAAAGTTACAGTACAAGACTTGTTTTCTATTTTAGTAACTAAAGATTTATAACCTTTATTCAAAAAGTTTGACTCAGAGTCGAAAATTGATACATATACCTTCCCAGTATTACTATTTAAATTTGAAATGTTTACAGTTATATCTGGATTTTTATCTGTTTGAGCAAATGTAAAACTGATATTTATGATAACTAGACATAAGATTTTAATAAGTGTTTGCATGATAGTTTGTTTTTTAATTACATGACAAATATCTAATGCAAATACAGATTTTTAAAAAGCGACTTACCGAATTGTATTTTTTTATGGATGAAATGTTGTTTTAACCATAAATCACTCTAGTTATAGCATAAATAAGAAGAAAATTAAAAAGACCAAGAATGTATTAAAACAACTCTTGGTCTTTTGCTAAAATATTAACTATTCAAAAAATTATTGTTCAGCATATTTAAAAAATATAGGTACAGCATAAGCCACTTTTACTGGTTTACCACGTTGCTTACCAGGTTTCATTTTTGGTAACTTTCCAATAATACGTTCTGCTTCTCTTTCAAGTATCTCATCGGGCCCTCTAGAACGAACATTAGTAGTATGACCTTTAGAATCAATAACAAAAACTACTGATACTCTTCCTTGTATACCAAGTTCTAATGCAGATTGTGGATAATTAAAATTCTTTACCACATGCTCTTGCATTTTTTTCTGAAAACAATCTTTAGTGGCCTGTTTCGATAAACCTTCACAACCAGGAAAAACTGGCACTTCCTCAATTATAGAAAAAGCAACTTCTACATCTTCATAAACATCTTCAACATGTATATCGCTTACTTGAACGATACGTCGTTCTTGAAGGGCATCATCCTGATCAATCTCGGTACTTTCAATAACAGTTTCTTCAATTTCTTCAATATCTTCAACAATTTCAACTGTTTCGCTTACCACTGCTGGCGGTGGCGGTGGCGATGCCGTATTCATACTTACTAAGGGTATCTCCTCTTCTATTTCTTGATCTACATTAATAATATCCATTACTATATCACTTTTTTCATAAGTTTTATGTTCTAATGCACGCCAAGACAAAAGCAACATCAAATTAAGACCAATAGCAAAATAAAGGCTGCTATTACGGCCTATTTCTATTTCTGGGTTCTTTTTAGCTTTCATGACTTTAATATTTAGTACTATAAAATTATTTGAATTCCCAATAAAGAAGTATGATAATTGTCATATTCTTATAAATATTATATATAATTGATTATACCACAATGCATTAAATAAAAAAAGCTACCTTTTTTAGGTAGCTTTTAAGTCTAGTGAAATTTAACTAATTCAATTCTTAATACTTATGAAATTTTAATAGTTACAGGCGGTTTTTGTTTTGCCTCTTCTTTTTTAGGAAGATGAACATGTAAAATACCTTCGTTATAACTTGCATTTATTTTACTATCATTTACCGTTTCTGGTAAGGTAAATGTTCTTTTAAATGAAGAATATCCAAATTCTCTACGTGTATATTCTTCATCATGGTTTTCGTGTTCTTCTTTTAGTTCGGCAGAAATAGATAAAATTTTGTTTTCTAGATTAATATTAAAATCAGACTTTTTTAATCCGGGAACTGCCATTTCCACAATAAAAGCATCAGCTACTTCTTTAATATTAACTTTTGGTAATGAAATACCTGTATTAAAATTTGAAGTTACTAATGAAGGGAAATCAACTAACGAAAAATCATCAAACCAACTTGATAACGATGGGAAGTTAGATGTTCTATTTGTTTTTGCTAAACTTCCATTTTTTGGCAATGTTGCTAAATTACTCATTTTTAAAAAATTTTAAGTTAAACATTTATTATTCAATAATTTAACACCTAAAAAGCAAATAAAATACCAAAATACAAGACACGCAAAAATGTCATTTTTCTTTAATATTTTTTTAACAGAATTCTGACATTTTTTCATTTTTTACCCTTGTTTAAATCGTAAACTTTAAAGATGATATACTTTTGACTTTGTCAGAAAAAAATATGACTTCGTTTAACATTGTATGCAAAATCATTAAAAACGAATTCGTATCAAATAATTTTACATTATTGTGAAATAAGAATTCCACAAACCCTATTTTTTGTTAAAAACAATTATTTTTAAAAATAAGATCATTCATTTGATTCTATTTAATATATTTGTCTCTCAATAAGATTGAAAATGATAAGAGAAATTTCTAAAGATCAGGTATTAGATCGCATTCGCTTTGAAAATCCATGGTGGATTGAAGGTAAAATTGAGGCTGATTACAATGAAATGCCACGTAGATTATACTTTGAACTCTTCAAACCATTAGTAAAAGAGAGAGAAATTAGAAGAGCTGTGGTTTTAATGGGACCAAGAAGAGTTGGTAAAACAGTTATGCTCTATCACATGGTTCAAGAACTAATTGACAATGGAGCAAATCCTAAGAAAATAATTTTTATAACTATTGAAAACCCTATATATAATAATATTTCTCTTGAACAACTTTTTAATTATTCAAAAGAAGCAACTGGTCTTACCGACAGATTTGATTGGCACATAATATTTGATGAAATACAGTACTGTAGAAATTGGGAAGTACACTTAAAATCATTAGTAGACAGTTATAGAAAAGATAAATTTATTGTCTCAGGATCTGCAGCAGCTGCCTTAAAATTTGCAAGTAATGAAAGTGGAGCAGGTCGATTTACTGATTTTCTACTCCCGCCGCTTACTTTTAATGAATACATATCTTTAAAAGGTTTAGATAGACTTATTAAGCCAATACAGTTAAAATGGAATGATAAGCAAACAGAATTTTTTTCAACAAGCCATTTAAATGAGCTAAATAGACATTTTTTAGATTATATTAACTTTGGAGGATATCCAGAAGTTATACTTTCTGAAAAAATTCAAGCAAACCCAGGTAGGTACATTAGACAAGATATTGTAGACAAAGTTATACTAAGAGATTTGCCTAGTCTTTATGGTATAAGCGACACAAGAGAATTATATTCTTTGTTCACAACAATTGCATACAACAGTGGAGGTGAGTTTTCGCTTGAGACTTTAAGTAAGCAGTCGCAAGTACCTAAAAACACCTTAAAAAAGTACATAGAATATTTAGAAGCTGCATTCCTTATAAAACAAGTAAAACGAATTGACCAAAGTGGAAAAAGATTTAAACGAGATAATTTTTTTAAAATTTATCTAACAAATCCTTCATTAAGAAGTGCTTTATTTACTCCTATTACATCTACTGATGAAATGATAGGAAACATGGTTGAGACAGCCATATTTGCTCAATGGATGCATAGAGATTGGTTTACGCCCTATTATGCCAGATGGAACAATGGTGAAGTAGATATGGTAGGACTTAGCGATAATAAATTAAAGCCTATTTGGGCTCTCGAAATCAAATGGTCTGACC
Source organism: uncultured Flavobacteriaceae bacterium (assembly GCA_947500585.1). GTDB lineage: Bacteria > Bacteroidota > Bacteroidia > Flavobacteriales > Flavobacteriaceae > CAXBID01. The sequence continues at coordinate 86,491 of CANMSN010000004.1, forward strand.
GATATTATGAAAAACCAAAAGAATTAAAAAGTTTAATTAAATTTTGTCAAGAAAATAATATTGCGACACCAATTGTTACGTCTATAAGTAAAGAGGGGGATATAGAATATGCAGATATCCATTTTCAATTTTTACCATCATCAGCCTATGCTTACACAATTGGTAAGAACACGCTTGATATTAAAATAAATAAATAGACTATAAATCGAAAAAATTAAAGTGAAACTCAGCACATTATTTTTAACCCTAATTATACTTCAAACAACTATGACCATATTCGATTTTAATACTAAAAGCAATATTACTAATTGGCAAATTGTTAATGATGTGGTAATGGGTGGTAAATCTAACAGCGATTTTACAATAAATAAAGACGGTTTTGGTGTTTTTAAAGGAAAAGTGTCTTTAGAAAATAATGGCGGATTTGCTATGGTGCAATATCATTTTGATACTAAAAAAGTTAATGACTTTACTAAAGCTTGCATCACATTAAAAGGTGATGGAAAAACCTATCAATTCAGAATAAAAACCCATAATAGTGATAGACATTCTTATATTGCTTCTTTTGACACTTCTGGAGAATGGCAAACTATTGAAATTCCGTTTAACACCATGCAACCAGCCTTTCGTGGTAGAAAACTAGACATTGGAAATTACCAAGGACAACAGATGGAAATGATTGCCTTTTTAATAGGTAATAAAAAAGAAGAAGCTTTTGAGTTACAGATTGACACCATTGAATTAAAATAAATCACAGTTAAAAAGTAGATTTCTGCTTTCGCAGGAATGACAAGACATTACAACGCACTAATAATATCGTATTTTGTTATAATTTGATATGAGTCATTATCTAACTTAACCAAAACGGCATTGTTATCTCTATTAAAGAGTTTAGAAATATTCTCGATAGAGGTGTTTTTCTCAACTATTGGAAACGGTTTATTCATCACCTCTTTTATTGGTAAATCTGAAATATCTTTATTTTCAATATATTTTCTCAATAAATCTGCTTCATCAATAGCACCAACAAATCCTGTAGAATCTTCAACAGGTATTTGAGATATTTTATACTTTTTCATACGCTCAATAGCATGCGATACGAGTTCTTCGGTTTTAACAGTAACCAATGGTTTATCGTCTGAACTATTTATAAGATCTGCAGCAGATTTGACATCATCTTCAATAAAACCACGTTCGCGCATCCATTCGTCATTAAACATTTTACCAACATAACGACTACCATGATCGTGAAACAAGACAACTACAACATCATCTTCCTTAAAATGGTCTTTTAATTGCAACACCCCTTTTATAGCTGCACCAGCAGAATTTCCCAAAAACATACCTTCTTCTTTGGCTAGTCTTTGTGTATAAATGGCAGCATCTTTATCGGTTACTTTTGTAAAACCATCAATAACACTAAAATTTACATTTTTAGGTAAAATATCTTCACCAATTCCTTCGGTGATATATGGATAAATTTCATTCTCATCAAATATTCCTGTTTCATGATATTTTTTAAATACCGATCCATAGGTATCAACGCCCCAAACTTTTACGTTCGAGTTTTGTTCTTTTAAGTATTTACCAACACCAGAAATAGTACCTCCTGTACCTACTCCAACTATAAAATGCGTTACTTTTCCTTCTGTTTGCTTCCAAATTTCAGGACCTGTGCTTTCATAATGTGCAGTTGCATTACTTGGATTATCGTATTGATTAACGTACCATGAATTTGGTGTTTCTTCAGCAAGTCTTTTGGAGGTAGAATAATATGATTTAGGGTCATCAGGTTCTACATTCGTTGGACAAACCACTACTTTACTACCCACAGCCCTAAGAATATCCATTTTCTCTTTACTCTGTTTATCGCTAATTACACAAACCATTTTGTACCCTTTTACAATGGCTGCAAGTGCTAAACCCATGCCTGTATTACCAGAAGTTCCCTCTATAATGGTGCCTCCTGGTTTTAAACGTCCGTCTGCTTCAGCATCTTCAATCATTTTTACAGCCATTCTATCTTTTGTAGAATTACCGGGATTAAAGGTTTCGTATTTTGCCAAAACTAAACAAGGTAATGATTTCGTTAAGGTATTTAGCTTTACCATGGGTGTATTTCCAATGGTTCCTAATATATTTTCTGCGTATTCCATAGCGTAAATTTCTATGCAAATTTAAGGTAATTGTTAAACTTAAAAGGTAAATGTTAGTTATAGTTGGTTTTAGAATCTCTAAATATCAATCGAAACGTATCGCTTTTACTGGCGATATTTTGGTAATGATGTATGACGGTACTAAAAGCATAAGCAAACACAAAACGAGCGTTCCAATATTTAAAGCAAAAACATACCCAAAACTAATATAAACTGGAGCTTCTGTAACGTAATACACACTTGGGTCTAACGGGAATAATTTGAGATATTTTTGAGCAAAAAGCAATCCTAAACCAAAGATATTTCCCCAAAACAAACCTAATAAAATAAGGTACGAAGCATTATAAATAAAAAGCTTGCGAATACTCCAATTATTGCTCCCCAAAGCTTTTAAAATACCTATCATTTGCGTACGTTCTAGTATTAAAACCAATAGTGCAGTTATCATATTTATACCTGCAACTAAAATCATAATACCTATAATACCATAAATGTTTTTATCAAATATAGTTATCCATTCAAAAATTGAAGCATACTTTTCGATTACCGTTTGTGTGTTAAAAGTTGATGGTGTGTTTTGATAAATTTCAATGCCTTTTCTTTCAATTTGAGAGTAATCGTCAATAAATACCTCAAAGTTCCCAATTTGATCCTCTTCCCATTTATTAATACGCTGAATATGGCGCAAATTTCCAATAAGGTACTGTTCATCTAAATCTTGAAAGCCTGAATTATAAATACCAACTATTTTACATTTTAAAGAATTTGGCGGTTTTTGTATATCGTCTTTTGAAAACAATATTTGAAAATCTTCACCCAATTTAAACGTTAATCTGTTAGCCAAATATTCAGATATTAAAACTTCTTCACTATATTTTTTTTCAAAAGATGGCAACCTGCCTTCAATTAAAAATTCCTTAAAATATTGCCAATTATAATCGTTTCCAACACCTTTTAAAACAACACCTTCAAAGTCGGTTTCTGTTCTAATGACACCAAATTTGGTAGCCACAGCCTGCACATGACGAACGCCATCAACTGATTTGAATTCTGGATAAAAATCTTGTTTACTTGAAATTGGATATACACTTTCCCGTGAATTGTTACTATCATAATTACTAATAGTTACATGCCCATTAAACGCCACAACTTTGTCACGAATTTTTTGTTGTAAACCAATACCTGTGGCAATAGCAATCATCATAACCACAATACCAATAGCAATGGCGGCAATACCAATTTTTATTATTGGTGCCGATATACTACTTTTATACGCTTTACTACCAATAATGCGTTTAGCTATAAAATACTCGTAATTCAAATTTTGTAATAGGGTTAAAAAATTCTATTCATTTAAATTTAAAACATATTTAATGTACAAATTTAATATTATAACAGAGTTTTGTTTTTTTTGTCATAAATGCCCATTATGGGCTTTCAAAAATACAGTTTTATTATTTGTTTTAGTAATGATTTCTTGTGCTAACTTATCAAAGGCAGAAGTTGGAAGACAGAATACTGAAGTTGATACTTCCACTGCCTTCAGTTCTGAAGTTCAGGATGACAAAAATGATTCAATTAAAAAAAATGTTATAGTTGGCGCAAATCAGATTGGCAAGTATTTAAATTTACTACAAGGAAAGCGTGTTGGAATAGTTGCAAACCAAACTTCAGTTATTTTTAAAAATGCTAAAGATTCCATTTTTGAAGCTTACCCCAATGGCGAAATAGAACTTAGCCATATTCAAACTAATGCTATTCTTTTTACTCATCTGGTTGATTCATTATTATCACTAAATGTAAATGTAAAAACAGTATTTGCTCCAGAGCATGGTTTTAGAGGTAAAGCAGATGCTGGAGAATTGATTAAAGATGGCGTTGATACCAAAACAGGATTACCAATAATTTCGCTTCACGGGAAGAACAAAAAGCCTACTGCCAAACAACTTGAAGGACTAGATATTGTTGTTTTTGATATTCAGGATGTAGGTGTTCGATTTTACACTTACATTTCAACATTACATTATATTATGGAAGCTTGTGCAGAACAAGGCATTCCTGTTTTAATACTTGATAGACCAAACCCAAACGGACATTACATTGACGGTCCAACTTTAGAAATTGAGAATAAAAGCTTCTTAGGCATGCACCATATACCTCTAGTACATGGCATGACTATTGGCGAATATGCACAAATGATTAACGGTGAAAACTGGTTAGAAAATGATGCGCAATGTAAAATAACTATTATTCCTATAAAAAATTATACACACAACACTTTTTATAGTTTACCTATTAGACCTTCACCGAATTTACCAAACGATCAGGCTATAAAATTATACCCTAGTCTTGGGCTTTTTGAAGGCACTAATATAAATGCTGGTCGTGGTACTGAATTTCAATTTCAACGTTATGGCTCACCTTTTTTAGATAAAGACTTTTTTAAATTTAGCTATACGCCTATTCCTAATTTTGGAGCTAAATACCCAAAACATGAAAATGTGCTTTGCTATGGCGAAGATTTAAAAAATGAAGCATTAAACGGTTTTATGACACTAAAATGGGTGATTCGTGCCTATCAAAACTCAACCGATAAATCTTTGTTTTTTAATACGGACAATTTCACAAAACACGCTGGAACACATAAATTACAACAACAAATTGAAGCAGGTTTAAGCGAAACTGAAATTAAAGCGACTTGGAAAAGTGGTTTAGACGCTTTTAAATTAGTCCGTGAAAAGTATTTAATTTATGACTGATTCTACATTATCTAAATATATATGAAAAAAACTGGAATTATACTTTTTGTTCTTATTCACCTACTTTTTTCATGTAAAAGTACAGTTGGCACTTTTAAAAATAACCCAACAAGCCCTAAAGACTTTGCTTCTAATTTTTTAATAAAAGAAAAAATTCCAGGAATGTCTATTTCCGTTTCTAAGAAGGGAACGCTTATTTGGTCGCAAGGATTTGGATATTCAGATATTCAAAATAAAACAAAGGTTTCATCAACTAAAACTCAATTTAGAATAGCTAGTATTTCTAAACCTATTTCTGCTGTTGCTTTAGCGACTTTAGTTGATAAAAATGAACTTGATTTTGATTCTAGTATTTATACGTATTTACCAAATTATCCTAAAAAACAATATGATTTTACTATTAGGCAAATTGGTGGACATACTGCTGGAATAAGGCACTATAAAGGCACTGAATTTTTATTAAACAAGAAGATGTCTATTACTGAAGGTTTGAATATATTTAAACATGACTCGCTTTTGTTTAAGCCACAAAGTGGTTACAAATACAGTACTTATGATTGGAATTTATTAAGTGAGATTATTCAAAAAGTAGCTCAAACGCCTTTTAATGATTATGTACAAAAGGTACTTTTTAAGCCTTTGAACATGGCTTCTACTACATTAGATGTTTCAGATTCCATAATGCCAAATAGAACAAAATTCTATATAAAAACAGATGCTGATAAAATTATTTTAGGACCAGAAGTAAGTAATGAATATAAAGTTGCTGGTGGTGGTTTTCTATCTACATCAGAAGACTTAATCAAGTTTGGAAATGAAATCATTTCTCCTCAGATAATTTCAGAAACATCGTTAAAAGAACTCGTTAAACCACAAATTCTTGAATCTGGAAAAAGTACCCATTATGGTATTGGTTTTAGTGTTGGTAAAACAAAAAATAAAACACCAGTATATAGTCATTCTGGTGGTGGTGTTGGAGCTACTACATTACTGTTAATATATCCTGAAGAAGAAGTGGTAATCGCTATTTTAACTAATTTATCAAGTGTACCTATATTCGATTTAGGAAAATCATTAGAATCTGTTTTCTTAGATTAAGAATCAAAAAATTGACTTTAAAATTTCAACTAACCTATCAGGATAATCGGTAATAATTCCATTTACTTCAAATTCTATCATGCGTTTCAAATCTTCTTTTTTGTTGACTGTCCAGGGGATAATTTCAAATCCTTTAGATTTATAATGTTCAACCATATTTTTGTGAAGTAACTTAAAATACGGACTGATAATTTCTGGTTTAAAACTGAGTTGATTTAACTTTTCAGCAACACTTTCACCTTCATCAACCAATAAAGCAACCTTCATTTTTGGTGCTTGTTTTTTAATTGCTTCCAAAATACGTAAATCAAAACTCTGTAAATTGGTTTCATTAAATGCCTTATTTCTATTAACAACTTCTAAAACTAACGCAACAAATTCTTGAGGTTTAGGAGTAAAAATATCATCATATTCTGGTTTAGCTTTAATTTCAATATTAAATTTAATCTCTGGATTTTTGTCTTTTGTTTTCTGTATGACCTCTGCTAAAGATGGTTTATAAGCTTTTATTTTTTCTTGTTTTACGAACTTAGGATGAAATTTTGTGCCACAATCAAACTGTTTGATAGTATCAAAAGTCATGTCATATAAATTGTACTTTTTATCGTCAGATTTTGGAATTTCATTGCCTATAACATCCAAACAAATCGTTCTACTCATAAAAGGCTCGTGAGATACTACAACTATATTATCTTTTGAAATAGCAACATCTAACTCTATAGTATGCACGCCCAAATCTATTGCTTTTAAAAAGGCTGGAAGAGTATTTTCTGGTTGCAACCCTCTGCAACCTCTGTGCCCTTGAACATCTATGGGTTTTGATGTATTACAATTCATAAATAAAAATAAGATTAAAACTATTTTAATTTTCATTCTTATTTGGTATAATCGTAGGTCTCTGATATTTTTGAAATGGTTGAATAAGTAAATCTTTAATATTACTATTCTTTTTCTCATCAGGAAACACATCAACACCATACACGATTTTATTGGTATCCAATTTCATGTAGGTTCCAAAAAGTCTGTCCCAAACTGAGAAAATATTCCCGTAATTAGAATCTGTGTATGGTAGTTTATAATGGTGGTGTACTTTATGCATATCAGGCGATACAATAATATAACTTAATAAATCATCTACTTTTTTAGGTAATTTGATGTTGGCGTGATTAAACTGCGTGGCTACAACTGATAACGATTGATATAAAAAAACAAGTGCTATAGGTGTGCCAATTACAAATATGCCCGCAAGTGTAAAAACATAACGAATTAAGCTTTCCAAAGGGTGATGTCTATTAGCTGTAGTTGTATCTACATGATGATCAGAATGATGCACTAAATGCACCATCCAGAGTGGTTTAACTTTATGTTCTATTAAATGCGGTAAATAAGCACCAATAAAATCTATTAAAAAGATTCCTAAAACACAATACAACCATATGGGCATTTCTGGAAGCCAATTTAAAATGCCGAAGTTGTTTACCACTACCCAATCTGCCGATTTTAAAAATAAAAATGCTAACGGAAGATTAACCAAAATGGTTGTTAATGTGAAGAATATATTTGGTACTGCATGTTTCCATTTTTTATAATTAACTCCAAATAAAGGCACAATGCCTTCTATAATCCAGAATAAAGTTAAACCTCCAACAATAATTAAACCTCTATGTAGTGGCGGAATGGTTTCAAAATAGTTTAGTAGTGTTTCCAAAAGTATATTTTGTTTTAAATAGTACGCATTTTGATTGAATTATGTCAATTCGAGTGAATTTCGCGATTAAAATGAGTGAAATTTGTATCGAGAATAATAATTTTAGGTATTAAAATAGTTCTCGATACAATTTTTCGTACCTCAAAATTACTCGAACTGACATTTTATATTAGTTAGTACTAAAATTTACAACGAATTCTAAATATACTTATTTTATACTTTGTTTCATAGCTTCAACAATATTAAATGCAGCAGGACAAATAGCGATATTTTTTAAAGTTAAATTTGAAATTTGCTGAAACTTTTTTCTATCGGTATGCGGAAATTCTCTACATGCTTTTGGTCTTACCTCGTAGATGGAACAGTAATTATCTGCTCCTAAAAAGGTACATGGCACACTTTGTAATACATAATCATTGTCTTCATCAATACGTAAATATTGGTCAATGAATTTCTGTGTTTTCATTTTAAAATGCTTTGCAATTCTATCCACATCTTTATCTGTAAATAGCGGGCCTGTGGTTTTACAACAGTTGGCACATTCTAAACAATCGGTGCGTTCAAACTCTTGCTCATGCAATTCTTGCATCATGTAATCCAAGTTTTTGGGCGGTTTCTTTTTTAGCTTTGCAAAGAATTTTTTGTTCTCGTTATGCTTATCTTTGGCGAGCTTTGGAAGATTTTTAATGATGTCTTGCATGGTGTAAAATTAGACATTTAGATTTATTTGACCTTTTAGATTAGTTAAATTTTTAACTCAGCTATTACAAGGAGCTAAGTTGAAGTACTTTATAGTTTCAAAACTAAATAATAGATTCCCGCCTACGCGGGAATGACAAAAACGTGAATATGCGAGACCTTTTCGGACAAGCTTTATTAGATTATCAAAACAGCGTTTCGACAGGCTCAATGACCGAGGATATTGTAACGTGGACAAACATTTCTGACAAGGATGTTTTGCCGCTCCCCTATTTATTTAGAGATTACAAAGACATGCCCAAATTAGAACAAAAAGCTTTGAAACTATGCAGAGGCTCCGTTTTAGATGTGGGATGTGGTTCTGGAAGTCATAGTTTATATTTACAGAAAACGAGTTTTAATGTTAAAGCCATAGATATTTCAAAAGGAGCTATTGAAGTAGCGCAGAAACGCGGTGTTTTGACTGCCAAAGTATTGAATATTTTAGATGAAACTGAAACCTTTGATACCATTTTATTATTGATGAATGGTACAGGGATTTTTCAAGAATTAGTTCAAGTTTCAAAATACTTGTCACATTTAAAAAGTTTACTAAAACCTAACGGCCAAATTTTAATTGATTCCTCAGATATTAAATATATGTACGAAGATGAAGATGGTGGTTTTTGGATGGATACTAACTCCGACTATTACGGAGAACTCGATTATTTTTTAAGTTATAAAGGTGAAAAAGAACTACCTATGAAGTGGTTGTATCTTGACTTTAACACTTTGAAATTAGCTTGTGAAACGGTTGGGTTAACCTGTGAATTGGTTTTAGAAGGTGACCATTTTGATTATTTGGCGCAATTGTCATTATAGTAATTAACTATTTGAACTAAATCTTCTCTTTTAAATTCATTGTTTTCAAACTTAGTTATTAAATCTGGGCAATCACTAAAATATTCTGTTGCTCGTTTTTTAAAAGATTTTAATTCAATATAATTGAAGATCACCGCTTCTTCATCATCCTTAATCAATAATGATTCTTCAAAAACACTACCTAAACTAGTATTAGTAACTCCTCTTCTAACCAATTTTAAATTACCGTCTATAACTAATTCAGCAAAACCAAGCTTCACTTTATTTTCATTCTTTTTTTTAATAATTGGAATATAAGTTGCTTTCCTTTTTACTCTTTTCCTTTTTTCTTTATAATCTAAATGAAAAATAACTGAATCAACTTCTACAGGCGTAAACTTTGTACTTTTTCTCTGTTTTATTTCAACATTTATATATCGCAAATATTCATCTGTAAATAATGACAAAACCAAATTATTAGGATTTTTTGATTCAAGCATTGTTAACCTAGCTTTTCCTTTTAATTGTGTACTATCAGATAAATAAACTTCCGCATCGGTCCAATCCCGGTATTGAGCTTCAGCACTAAATGTTAAAAAAAATAATATTAATAAAGGTAAACTCTTCTTCATTCTTTGTCTTTTGAATAAATATAAACTATTAGTTCTAAAAAAATCTCAAATTTTGTTTTTTAACGGATATTTTAAATAGATTCCTGCCTTCGCAGGAATGACAAAATTATTTAATAAACCTGTAATGCCCAATTATTTTAAAATCAAACAAACAGTCTTCAAAAACTTGCCCATTACCAATATTATGAACGATTAAAAAGCGTTTACCATCATTTGATTTTTTATTTACTACAATACCAATGTGAGTTATAGCGCCTCCTAAATTCCAACATACTATATCTCCAGGAAGATAATCTTTAGGATTATTAGTTATTGCTTTTTCTGCGCCTTCTCTTTTAAAATAAGTCATTAAGTTTGGCACACGCCTGTGATCAATATTCTTATCAGTGGTTTTTAAACCCCAAATTTTCGGATATAAATTAAAATGCGCTTTCATATCTTCATGCACTTCCTTTTGTAAATCAATACCCATTTTCCGAAAAGCTCTTATAATCACATCAGTGCAAACACCTTTATCACTCGGTAAATCTCCATTCGGATAATCAATAGAGAAATAACTTGGATCATAAGTTACTTTTTGTTTTGTTAATTCTAATGCAGCATCAGAAAGTGTTAACTCCTGTATTGCGTTTTGAGAAATACATAAGTTAAAACAGAAAACTAATATTATTAGAAGTTGTTTTTTCATCAAATAGATTACGTTTCCATTTAAAAGATTACTATGTTGCTTTACTTCTTGTAATGACAAATACGATGAGATTTTGAAACGAGTTACGGATGACTATATGAGATTCCCGCCTTCGCGGGAATGACAAAATTAGGCTACTTAGAAATCAAACTTAAACGTTGCGCCAGCTAAAAACTGAATACTCTGTACTGGATAATTTTGCCAACGTTGGTATGCATTGTTCGCAATATTATTAGACTTTGCAAATACTGAAATTTGGTCATTTATATGATACCCTACATGTACATTGGCATCAAAATAACTTTCTAAAATTGTTGGTGCAAAATCTGTAGGTACAAAAACGCCTTCAAGTTCTAAGATATCTTTACGTTCTCCGATATAAAATAGATTAGCACCTGCAAACCAGTGTTCGTCTATTTGATAATCTAAAAACAACGATCCTTTTACATCAGGTAAATTCCAAGCTTCAGCTTGATTGTCTGTGGAATACGTAAAATATTCTGCTTTTAAGCCTAGTTTGAAATTCCTATTTACATCAACATTTATTTCACCCGACACACCAAAAGTATCCACATTATCATAAACAATTCCAAAGGAATTTCCATAGTCATAACTATTTTGTGGTGATAGATTTCTAATTGCATTTGTTTTATAAAGTGCCTTATTTCTATCAGCAATATAACTTCCGTTAACGCTATAACTCATATTACTTGACAACTTTCCTTTTAATCCTATATATGCATTATACTGTTGGTCTGTTGGTATAATGAATAAGGTTGGTGACACAAACGGATTTTCGGTAGCAAAATCGTAGTAAGAATTCTGAATTAATCCACCTTCAATTCCTCCATAAGCAATTAATACATCATTTACTAAACGATACGTAGCGGTAATATTTGGGTAGATATAAAAATTACTATCGCCAGTATCTCTATCATTTGAATATACTGCTGTAACTCCGAGGTGTAATGTTAAATCATCTTGTTTCATTTCGTAAGTTGGTGAAAGAGCTATCTGAAAATTACCATAAATTAATTCATCAGTAGTAAAGTAATTTCTATCAAACGTACCTCCTAAATAATCAATTTTTAAATTGGTAGAAATTTCTTCTCCATTAATAGGCACATCAACTTCGGCATTAGCAATGAATCTGTTTTCACCTGAGCCTTGATTATCACCAAAACGTCTGAAAAAGAAGTTTCCTGATTTAATATAGGTGTCTTCAAAACTAATATCACCACCAAAATGGGCACTGAAAAACGAATGACCAACATCTAAAGTATTTGCAAATGCTTGGTCGTTAGCATAATTTTCAGGTAAACCATACCAATTATACTTTTGATGTTGAAAACCAGCTTCAACATTCCAAGCTAAATCTCTTAAACGCGATGAGTAATTCACATTGATTTTGGAGTTTGAAAAGCCATTATCTAAAAGAATATCCTCAATACCACCAGCTGATGAATGATGGCTTAAATACCCGCCAACACTTTCATTTCTACTAATAGCATGGTTTAAATATACTTCTCCTAAAATAGTGGTGTAAGTGCCCACACCAAGTGTTGCATAATTATCAAATAATTTAACAGGTTTTGCCTTTTCTACAACCGCAGCTTTTCCTTTTGCTGGTGTAAAGGTTGAAGCCACAGGGAAAGAAAAAATATTATACTTTATCTCTTTTTTTGTTTCTGTAGTTTCATCATCTAAAGAAGGAACTTCTTTGACCTTAAAGGCATCAGATATTGACGGAACATAAGGCTTTACTACGTCTATAACCCCAGTATTTATAGTATCGTTTTTTCTATTTTGAGAAAATCCGAAGCTTACACCTAATGTGATAAATACAATTAATATTTGTTTTATGTGCTTTCGCATATGTTTTTGTTTACGTTTTTGATTATTGAGATACTTCGACTGCGCTCAGTATGACAGTTTAATTTTAATTTCCTTCTGGCTGAATCGATGAATTTGTTTTAGCTTCCTCCCGCTTGATTTTAGTTAACTCTGCTTTAGCTTCATCTACAACATCATTAAATGCTGCAAAGTTTTCAATCACACTTTCTAAAATATAAGTAGCTTGAAAGGCATCGCCTAAAGCATGGAAATTCTTTGCCATAAGTACTAAACCTTTAGCACTAAAATATTTATATCCTGAAAAATCTTTAGCTAATTTTTGAACTGAGGTATTGGATGCTTCATGCAAGCCTTCTTTATTTTTGAAATAGGCATTATAATATAAAGCTTCTGCAGCTGCTTCGCCTGTGGCTACTTTTTCAACTTGTGTGAAAGCCGTTTTTGCGCGATCTTCATCACCCATTTTTATAGCTGAACGTGCTATAATTATGTAGGCATCACTTTTTATTTTATTATCAATTTTTGAGTTTGTTAGAACTTTTTCTGCATAGGCTATCGCTTCATCATATTGTTTTAATTCATAATTGGCTTTCATTAAATTAGATTGTGCAAAAACAATATTCTGAGGAAAATTTGCTTCCTCTTCTAATCTTAATAACAACGGCATAGCAGTATTCCAATCTTTAGATTCTAAATAAAATTGTGATAACCGTGACAAGGCCTCCTCAGTATATTCATTTCTTGATGCTTCAACAACATATTTGTAATGCGGAGCTGCGTTTGCTGTTAAATCTTTCTTGTAATATAATTGCGCTACGTAAAAATGAGTTTGTAAAGCATGTAACCCATTTGGGAAATTATTTATATAACCGTTAAATTGTTTGATGGCTTTATCTGTATTATTATCCAAATACTGTTTTTCGGCAGCTTCGTAGGTTGCGTTATCTAATTCAGCATCAGTAACTTCAACATAATCTAAAGTACGAACCCAAGATGCATAATCATCTACACGACCAATATCTATATAAATTAACCGTGCAGTAGAAACGGCTTGAACAGCTTCTGGAGTTCCAGGATAATCACTAGCTACTTTTTTAAATTTTGTTAGCGCGCGTTCATTTTCGCTTCCATTATAATACACTAAACCTTGACGTAATAATGCTTTTGGAACAAAAGAACTCATTTTATACTCGCTACTTAAACGGTTATACATTTGCATTGCTTTTTCCGTTTCGTTTGCTTTTACATACGAATTTCCTAGCTCGTACATGGCATCATCACGCAATTTTGAATTAGGATATTTTGAAATAAAATCTTCTAACTCCTTTATTTTTTTGGAAGAATTACCCGTATAACCTGTACTAATTGCTTTTTGAAAAAACGCATAATCCGATTCTATTTCGTTTAATTTGATAGCTTTTTCGTAAGCATTAATAGCATTTTTATATTCGCTAGACACAAAATGTCCGTCTCCCAAACGCAAATAAGCATCATTCAATCTTACTTTATCGTCAGTCTTTTTATCAATAAATTGATTGAAATATTGGGTAGCTTGCGGATAGTTTTTTTGTTTAAAATACGTGTAAGCTAAATTATAATCTATATTTTCCATTTCTGGAGTTGATGAAGATTCTGGCATTTGCTGAAATTGTTTGAAACCAATTAAAGCATCATCATAATTAGTTAAATTATAGTCGGCTTCTGCTTTCCAAAATGTTGCTCTCGCTTTAAATTTTGCATCTCTTTGTTCTTTTAAAGAGGCATCAAAAAGTGATTCTGCTTCCAAATACTGGCTTTCATTATATAACTCAATTCCTCTGTAAAATGCTACTTTTTGGTAAGCCACTTTATTTTCAAAACTATTTTTACCTTCTAATAATTTTAGGGCTTCTTCATAGTTTTTTGAAGTAATGTAAGAATCGATTAAAAGGGTTTCAATTTCTTCTTTATAACCTGTTTCTGGGTATTTATTAAGATAACCTGCCAAAACTTGCGGTGCCGATTGATACGGATTACCTATTTCGTAACTAATCTTAGCATAATTTAGCCATGCATCTTCTTGAATTTTTAAATCGAAATCCATTTGTGAGGCATTTCTAAACGCATTTAAAGCTTCCTGTTTTTTATCAACATTTATGTAGCTTTCGCCTAAGTGATAATAGGCATTTTGAGCAATGGAATTTGTGCCACCAACAATTTTATTAAACTCGGAAATGGCATTATCATAATCACCTTGCTTGTAATGTGCATAGCCTAATTGATAATAATCCGTATTATTCCATTTACCAGTTCGGTCTCTCTTTCCTTTCTTCCCTTGGTATTCTGTTAAGTATGGAATGGCTTCAGCATATTGCTCTAAATTGAAATAACTTTCTCCTATAATTTTTGATAGTTCAGAAATTTCAAGTTCATAAATTGTTTGCGATAATCTTTCTTTTGATAATTCAATAGCCTTTTCAAAATTTCCTAATTTAAAATTTAAATCGGCTTGATAGTAAGACAATTTCTCTTTGTAACGTTCTTGATTGTTTACTTGCTCGAAATATTCATTGGCTTGATCGTAATCATCACCTTCATAAGCCATAAAACCGATGTAATACTTTGCCTGCGAACCATACTCTTGAGAGTTTTCAACCTTACTTAAATATTTTTTAGCATCTTTATATTGCTTTGTTGTAAATGCCGTATACCCATTATTAAAATAATATTTCTGTTTTTCTTTTTTTCCAAGCGCATTCTCATCCACTTTATCATACCATTTTCTAGCATGAGCATATTTACCATTAGTAAAATAATAATCGGCAACATCTACAAATGCTGTGTTTCGTTTGGTACTTGTTGGATATTCTTTTACAAAATCTTCTACCAAACCATCTGCATTGTGCTGATTTAATCGTACGGCACAATTGGCTATATAATATGCGCAATCTGACTGTAAAATATTTTCATCAGCTGTTTTTTTAACCTGCCTAAATAATGATTGCGCTGCTAAATATTGTTGATTATTGTAAAGTGACAAAGCCTTTTGATAATCAACCAAACTACTGGTGTATGTTGCTGATTGTTGGGCTATAATTTGAAAACTAAAACTTATTCCCAGCAATAGGGAAAGTATATTATTTCTAGTCATTAAAGATTCGTTTTTGATTTGATGTTCAAAGATAAATAAAGAATTGCGCTTTTTAATTGAAAGTTAAAAAATCAAAATGCTTTATTTTAGATCCCAAAACTAGTTCGGGATGACAATTGCAAAATGAAACCTCGATATAAAATATCTCGGAATTACTTTTCAATTCAATCTAAAATCTATAACGTAATAATCGTGCCATAATTATAAACCGGGTTATTAAATGTTAAATTTCAATAGAAAATAAAGGAAAGTTTTAAGCGTTAGCTTTTAAGATTTAACTTTTTAGTAATACTTTTACAATACTTAATAAAACTACAGCTATTTTTATGTCTCGACCTATTTTACAACTAAAAGACGCATCTATCTATCAAGGGGATAGTTTAGTACTTTCAAACGTAAATGTAGAAATTTACAAAGGTGATTTTGTCTATTTAATTGGGAAAACCGGAACGGGCAAAAGTAGTTTTATGAAAACGCTTTATGGCGATTTAGCTTTGAAAGATGGAGAAGGACACATAGTAGATTTTGATTTAAAAAACCTGAAAGAAAAAGATATTCCTTTTTTAAGACGCAAACTAGGTGTTGTTTTTCAAGATTTCAAACTCCTAATTGACAGAACTATAAATGATAATTTACTATTTGTTTTAAAGGCTACTGGTTGGAAAGACAAAAAAGAAATGGATACTCGTGTTCAGGAAGTTTTAGCTAAAGTAGATATGAAAACTAAGGGTTTTAAATTTCCGCATGAGCTTTCTGGAGGTGAACAACAGCGGATAGCCATTGCAAGAGCTTTACTAAACAACCCAGAACTTATTCTTGCAGATGAGCCTACTGGTAACTTAGACCCACAAACGAGCGTTGAAGTTATGGAAGTTCTCCAAGATATTAATAAAAACGGGAATACCATTTTAATGGCAACACATGATTATGCACTTTTACTTAAATACCCAAGTAAGACTTTGAAATGTGATGAGAATGCGGTTTATGAGGTGGTGCAAAGGAAAAATTGATTATGCTTTCAATTTTGATACCAACATATGATTACGACATTACCAAACTTGTAAAAGAGCTAGTTAAACAGTGTAATACATGTAAAATACATTTTGAGATTTTGGTTTATAATGATGGTTCAAAATCTGATATTAACCTAAAAAATAAAACTATAAATTCTATTCAAAATTGCATATTTGTTGAATTACCAGAAAATATTGGCAGGAGTGCTATTAGAAATTTAATGGGCACAAATGCCAATTACGATCATCTACTCTTTTTGGATGCGGATGTTTTACCTTACAATAAAAACTTTATTGAAAATTATCTTAAAAATTTAATTAGTCCAGTAGTCTTTGGTGGATTAACTTATACTGAAGATATACCTAGAAAACCTAATAAATTAAGATGGTTATACACAAAAAAAAGAGAAAGTATAAAAGGAATTCATGCATCAAACTTCTTGATTAAAAAAAGTATATTTTTATTATACCCCTTTGATATCAATTTAACAAAATATGGCTATGAAGATGTTTTATTTTTTAACCTTTTAACTGAAAAGAATATCGAAATAAAAAAAATTAATAATCCTGTAGTCCATTATGGTAATGATGATGCTGTCACTTTTTTGGTAAAAACAGAACAAGGAATAAAAAATTTAATTTTTTTGACAAATCGAAATAGTATTAGAAAAGAAAGTTATAAAATAATAAAGGTATACGACTTTTTAAAAAAATTAAAAATAGATGAAGTCATTTCCTTTATTTTTAGAATATCAAAACCATTACTCAAAAAAAATTTTAATTCTAACTACCCGTCTATTTTTTTATATGATTTTTATAGATTAGGCTATTTTTGTTCAATTAAAACAAAACAATGACTCCTTTTTTCTCTGTTATAATTCCGCTATTTAATAAGGAAGTTTTTATAGAAAATACCATAAAAAGTGTACTAAATCAAACTTTTCAAGACTTTGAAATTATCATTGTTGATGATGGAAGTACTGATAATAGTTTTAAAATTGCATCCGCTTATAAAAGCGACAAAATAAAGTTATTTAAACAACCTAACCAAGGAGTCTCTACAGCGAGAAATAATGGTGTTAATAATGCCAAAGCAAAGTATATTGCATTATTAGATGGTGATGATTATTGGTACGAAAATCATTTATCTGAATTAAAAAAACAAATTGATTTGTTTCCTGAAGCTGGTTTGTTTTGTAATAGCTATGAGGTTTTTTATACTAGCACATTTAAAAGAAAAGCGCATTTCAACTTTGAATATCATGAAGATTGCTTGCTTGTTGAAGATTTCTTTAAAGCCAGTATTATTAATTGTTTAGCTTGGACTTCAGCTGTAGCATTTTCAAAAGAAAAATTTAACGCAATTGGAGGCTTTGACCCCTATTTAAAAACAACTCAAGATTTAGATTTATGGATTAGGATAGCCTTAAAGTATAGAGTCTCCTTTAATCCTAAAATAACTATGTCTTACAAATTATATGTAAATGATAGTTTATCAAAAAATGAATTTAATACGATTCGTTATAATTTTAACAATAAATTTTTAGCTGAAGAAAAAACTAATACATCCTTAAAATTGTATCTTGATAAAAATAGATACGCGCTTGCATTGAGGTGTAAAATGAATAACGATTATGAAATTTATAATAAACTAAAAAAGGAAATTGACTATAAAAATTTAAACTTTAAACAAAAACTATTATTAAAACTTCCTAAAGGATTAGTTAGAACTATTAAGTCTTTTCAAGTTTTTTTAATTGAGAAGAATATCTATTTAACGGCTCACAAATAAACGATTATAAAATTAAATGGTAAGTACTTTGTACATTTTAATTGCACTAACTCCTACGAAATATTTATAAATAACCTCTTTTATTTTTATATGTTTTTTTCGTAAAAGAAAAAAAATAAATTTTAACAAAAAGAGATAACTGAATTTCCTGTTTTCCATACAATATATTGCAGCTTGTGCTTTAATAAAATCATCGTTTCCCGCATTACTGGTTGAACGATTTAAAGTATGTTTTACCGTAAACTCATTTTCAAAATTTATAATTAACCCCTTGTTTAAGGCTACTTTTAAAAATAAATATTCTTCACCAGAAGGAAAGTAACTACCAAGACCAAAGTTGGTATTAAATAATATATTATTATTTAATATATCAACCCTCTTAAATACCATTTCTACAGAAGAAGTTGGACGTATTTTTTTTTTAGTATTAAGAACTTTAGACCTTTGGGGATATGTTTTATAGTTATTTCCGCAAAAGGTGTCTATCTTAAAATTAATTATTGACGCTTTCCGATTATTAATAAATGCTTGTTTTACAATGTCATCAAACCCTTTAACATACTGAATATCATCATCTGCAACTAAACAAATATCTCCAACAGCATTTTGTATTGCTAAATTTCTACTTTTAGTAAGTCCAAATTCAAAACTATTTATAACCCGGATTTTTTCGTTGTTTGATCTAAGTAATTTATCTTGAGTAGTTTGATTTATTATTAAAATATTAAACTTGTCATAAAAATCAATATTTACAAACATAGCTTCTAGAAACAAAAAGTCTGTTCTATTCATTGTACTTATTAAAATCTCTAAAGTCATATTAATAATTATATTTGTCTAAAATATTTTAAACAATATAGTTTAATATATTAAATAGTAAAACAAATCTTTTTAATTTTAAACTTCATTGCGTAAGGAAAAAAATATGATAGAATTATCGGTTGCACTTATTACTTACAATAGTGAAAATTACATTAAACAAACTTTAGATTCTTTAATAAAACAAAAATGCACATTTAAATATGAAATAGTAGTTGGAGATGATTGCTCTACAGATAATACATTTAAAATTATACAATCATATAAAAATAATTACCCAGAGTTATTTAACATTGAAAAAAATGAGATTCAATTAGGAATTATGGGTAACTTTAAGAAAACAATTGATAGATGTATTGGCACTTATGTATTCAATTTTGATGGAGACGATTACGTAAATAGTGATTATGCATTTCAAAAAATAGTAGATGTTTTTAAAGGAAAACCTAATTTGGGTATGGTCGATTCTGGTTATGACAAGTATTTTGAATCGAAAAAAAAAATAAAAAAATATATAAACAAAAACACACTCAAATTAACGAACAGTGAGTATAAAAACCAAATTTTTTTAGGCCGAGTTATACCAATTGGTGTTTGTTTTAAAAAATCTTGTTTAACTAAATATGTAGATTTTGACACTTACCTTAGAAAAAAAATAACTATTGAAGATTATCCGACTTTAGTTGATATAGTAGCTAATTGCGATGTAGAAAAAATTGATGAATCCTTGTTTACTTACAGAATTCATGATAAATCATATTCTTATAACAATGGATTTGAAAGATATTATTTTCTAAGAATACAAATGTTAAATTTATTTAATCACTTTAAAGCTAAATACAATTTCAATAAAGATTTGTGTTTAAAATATGAGCAAAAACATTATAAGATGATATTGCATTTAGCTGGTTCACATCAAAAAAAAGATTTGGGAAAAGAAATGTTTACTAAAATCGAACAAAAAAACATATTTGATCTAATACATTACTTTGCTTCTCAATATAGTTTTATTAGATATTTAGCTAAAATTAGAAAATTCAAGAATGTAGCCTTACAAAAAATTCGAACATTTTTTAAAAAGTGAACTTCACGACTTTTTTATAAATTCTTCAAAATCTCGAACATAATCTTCTTCCTTATGAATATCTGACGCAATTACCAAACAAACTGCACCATTTGTAAAATTATTGAGCTCATGCCAAACCATATTTGGTATTAAAAGTCCTTCGCTTGGTTTATTAAGATTAATAATTTCTGTATTGCCTTCTATATCAATTAAAGTCACATCAAAACTACCATTTATGGCAACCAAAAATGTATAATGCTCTATATGGGCGTGCTTACCTCTAAAACTATCCCTTGGCACATCATATAAATAAAATACTCGCTTCATTTCAAAAGGAAGAATACCATTTTCTATAATTGACAAACCCCCTCTAAAATCTTTATGTTCTGGAATACTAATAATCTCGACTCTGTTTATCTCCAAAATTTAATACTTTTGCTTTTAATATATTGATTAAACATTTCTTTTAAATTAATATGTTTTTGCAACTTTATAATAGTTATAGATATTGAAAATATAACAACCAATGACATTATAGTATACTTAATTATTTCATTTTTTATGTAAAACAAATAGAGCATTATAATAAATTGAAAAATACATAAATAGAAAAGTTTATTGAAACTGGAGTTAAAATTAAATTTATATTTTTTTGTTACTATGTACTTAATAAAGAGTAAATCAAATATATGGTAAACTAAAAAACCAATTCCTAAACCAGTAAGTCCGTTAACATTATAACCTATAACTATCGAAATAAGCATAACACTATAAGAAACTACTTCTGTTATAAAATACAATTTATCATTACCCTTTGCTATTAAAATAAACCCTATAGACCATGATACAGCTTTAAAAGCTGTTGCTAAAATCCCATAAGAAATCATACCCAAAATTGGCAGAAATTCATTAGAAAAAAGTAACGAAACAATATATCCTTTAAAAACCAAAAAAATAATAATGCATGGTGTAATTAGTAAAAGTAAAACATTTGCCTGCTCATTAACTGTTTTACTAACCATGATATCATTATTTGAAACTTCTACTAATCTTGGAAAAAAGTCTTTACTTAGAGCACTAAAAAAAACAGCCACATACGAATTAATTAATATAAATCCCGCATTGTACAATCCAACTTGTACAATTCCTCCTGTATTTGTTATAAATATTTGAATTATAAATCCCACAGCCATATTAACTATACTAGCTAGACTCAAATACATACCAGACCTTAAAATATCCCTACCATCTACAATCGTTTTTTTTAAAGGTATTGAGTGTTTTTTTATTTTTAATTTATTTACGTAATGTCTAGATATTATAAAACTAATAAATGCCGTGATTAAAATAACCCATGGAATTCCTTTCTCTCCAAAAAAATAATAGATACTTACTGTAGGTATTAAACTAAGTAAGCTTGAAAAAGTAATAGCTTTTGCCAATCTCTTTAATGCCTTTAAGCCTTGCAATACTGCCATATTACCAACTGACAGTTGGTTGAATAACACAGCTATGGAAATTGTTATAAAAAATAAAGTATAGGTTTTATTACTAAAGGCGATTTGACTTAACCAAGGTGAAAATATTAAAACTAAAAAAAAACCAATAACACCAGTAATAAAAGCGAGTTTATTGGATAGCTCAACTTTTTCAGAAATATCATTATCTTTGTCAGCAAACGCAATTTCTTTTACAGCTGTTATGTCTAATCCACATCTAGTCAATACCTGAATAAAACTTAATGTTGAGCTAAGTACACCAAGTATTCCAACTCCAGTTACACCAATAAACAAAGCTGCCATTTTAGTTTTCACAATAGAAACAAACATGTTTATAAACTGAACACCTCCAAACAGAGATGTTGCTTTCAAAATTTGCTTGTATGTTTTTTTGTTAGCTTCCAATTATTAAGCTTAAAGTTCAAATAAAGATTAAAATCTCGATAAAAGATTTATAATTTTTTCGGTTTCACTGTCTATTAAGGCTTGGTTTAATGGTATACTTAATATTTCATTATTCAGTTTGCTTGTTATCGGTAAATCTAATTTATTCAATTCCTGATAAGCAATTTGGTGATGAATTGATTTTGGATAATGAATTGCTGTTTCCACTCCTTTCTCTAAAAGATATGATTTAATCTTATCTCTATATATACTTTTAATTACAAACAAGTGAAATACATGTTCTTTATTATAATTGTATTTTGGAAGAATTATATGTTCATTATTTATAGACTTAATGAATTTTTCTGCTATTTGCCTTCTTTTGCTGTTAATGTTATCTAAATACTTTAGTTTTATTCTTAAAATAGCAGCTTGCAATTCATCTAATCTACAATTAAAGCCTTTAATTTCAAACAATGAATTCGTTACTTTCCCATAATTTCTTAGCCTAAATATAACTTCAGCCAAATCTGCATTATTTGTTGTTACAGCACCTGCATCCCCTAAAGCTCCTAAATTTTTAGTTGGATAAAAACTAAAGCCCGCTGCATCTGAAACATTACCAGCTTTACGACCATCTGTAAAAGTAGCTCCATGGGCTTGTGCTGCATCTTCAATTAGTAATAAATTATATTTTTGGGCAATGGTTTCCAATTTTTTAACATCATACAATAAACCATATAAATGAACTCCTAAAATAGCTTTCGTTTTATTTGTTATTACAGGCTCTATTTTTTCAGGATCGATATTAAAACTATTAATATCAGGATCCACTAGAACAGGTTTTAATTTAGAATTACTAATAGATAAAACCGAAGCTAAATAGGTATTTGCAGGTACTATTACTTCATCTCCTTCTTTTAATTTACCTAAAATTTTATATCCTTCAAAGATCAATTTAAGTGCATCTAACCCATTGCTTACTCCTATGCAAAACTTAGATCCACAATAGGAGGCAAACTCACTCTCAAATTTTAATATATTATCCCCCAACACATAATATCCAGAATCTAAAAAATCATCAAAAACTTCTTTAAAAGAAGATTCATATGGTTTATTAATTTGTTTTAAATCTAAAAATTTTATCATATCATAACTTAACAAATTATATCTTTTTGGTGTTTAACAATGACTAAATATCATTCCCAGTAATTAATTACTTTGAGATAATACAACAAAAAAATAATACTCACTCGCTATTCCTTTTCCGTATCCACCCCAAAAAGAGAGCTAGCAAATATGAGTAATATTATGGCATAATACATACTGTAACTTACAAAATGTGCAACAACTGCCCCTTTAACACCATCATACATATCAATAAAATAAACACTCGTTATATATATGATAACTACCAGAAAAGCTTCTGTTAAAATATAATGCCAAAACATTTTTTTTGCTAAAAACTGATAAGCTATTACCATGGATAATACTTTAATAAAATCTCCTAATAATTGCCATAAAAACAAATCTTCAACCGGACTAAACTCTTCTGTAAATATTAATGCAACAACGTATGGTCTTAATAAATATATTATTAATAAACCAAATGCTAAAATAGGCATCACCGCTTTATAAAAACTAAATACCTCTTTTTTAAATTCCTTTTTATCATCAATTTCAGAAAAACGTGGTAAAATATATAAGGCCATTAAGGAACTAACAAACATCAAATAATATTTAGATATTCGCGTCATAGCTTCCCAAAAACCTGCATCCTTATAACCTACATTTTCAATAATATAAGATCTAATCGCAATAGCCACTAAAGGTAATATTACAGCAGTAAAAAGAGCCATTAATGAATAATTACTCATCTTTTTAAAAAAGCTTAAGCTGACATTACTAACACTAATAAGCGGAACTAAACTACGCCTATTAATAATACCAACTAATGTTATTAAGAATATAATAGCTTCTGCAATAACAACTGATATTAAAGCGCCATCTATTTTTTCTTGATAAATTAAAAGTAGAGCAATAGAAACCCCTAGTATTTGACCAATTATATTTATTATAATGAGAATTTTATACTTAGAAAACCCGTTCATTATGGAAAATGAAAACATATTTAAAGCATAAAAAGGAAGAACCATAGCGAATACCCTAATTATATTAGCATAATCACTATACGTTGGAAAAATAATATCATTAATTAAATCTGCATTGAAGTAACAAAAAAAGGATACCATAATAGTTGATACAAAACCTACATAAAACACCGTAGACAATGTTTTGCTCAACTCTAAAGTATGGTCTTTAAATTCTGAAACATATTTTACAACCCCTCTGTAAAAACCTAGTGTTGCAATGGTTTGAAAAGAGCTTACAAAATTACGTAAATTACCTACAAGTGCTAAACCTACTGGACCAATAAACACAGCAATAGCTTTAGAAACCAATATGCCAGCTACAACTCTAGTAAGAACTGAAGCAGATTGTAATGATGTAACTTTAACTAAAACGTAGTTATTTATATAATCTATTAATCTTTTCAATTAATATGAGTTTTCAATTCTTGCAAACTTGGGAATTTATATTAGCAATTAAATTTTTATAATAAACGTTAAATTAAACTCTTTAGTCTATTTAATTTTTTTTGAGAAGTCAAATATACAAAATGATTCAACGATTACAATTTACCGCTAATGATACTGAAGAATTAAAAATTCAAAATTAAGATAAATACTTAACTATACTTTCTTTATTATGTAGTACAAATTAATTAAGAGTATAGCTATATTGGTTATAATTATTGGCTTTGATATTGGATCTAACAATACCCCATAAACCACAAATAGTAAACATCCAAAGGAGTTTACTATTCGTAATCTTGTAACAGATTTCATTAAAAATGATACTAAAACCGTAGCCATAGCAGCATATCCTACCCATTCTGTAAATGGAACTCCTAAGAATTCCATGTTATATTGATTTATTGCGTTTTCTTTCTACTTCTGTTAAATAGATTTTACGTAATCGTAAGTGTTTTGGTGTTACCTCAACATACTCATCTTTTTGAATGTACTCTAAAGCTTCTTCTAAAGAGAATTTTATAGCAGGTACAATCTTCGCTTTATCATCTGCACCAGATGAACGTACGTTACTTAATTTTTTAGTTTTAGTTACGTTAACCGTCATATCGTCACCACGAGAATTCTCGCCAATTACTTGTCCTTCATAAATGTCTTCACCCGGATCAACAAAAAACTTACCTCTATCTTGTAATTTATCAATTGAATAAGGAATGGCCTGTCCCTTTTCCATGGATACTAAAGACCCATTTTGACGCTCAGGAATTCCTCCTTTTAGCGGCTGATATTCTTTAAAACGGTGCGCCATGATAGCTTCACCAGCTGTTGCAGTTAACAATTGATTACGCAAACCTATAATTCCTCTTGAAGGCACAATAAACTCACACACCATGCGGTCTCCTTTAGCCTCCATACTCAACATTTCTCCTTTTCGCATGGTAACCATTTCTATAGCTTTACCTGAAACAGTTTCTGGTAAATCGATGGTCATTTCCTCAACAGGCTCGCATTTTACACCATCAATTTCTTTAATAATAACTTGTGGCTGTCCAATTTGTAATTCGTAACCTTCACGTCGCATCGTTTCAATTAACACTGATAAGTGTAATACACCACGACCAAATACCATAAATTTATCTGCACTATCCGTTTCTTCAACTCTAAGCGCCAAGTTTTTCTCTAATTCTTTAGCTAAACGATCTTTTATATGACGAGATGTTACAAATTTTCCATCTTTACCAAAGAAAGGTGAATCGTTAATGGTAAACAACATACTCATAGTTGGCTCATCAATAGCTATAGTTTTTAAACCTTCAGGAGTTTCCCAATCGGCAACGGTGTCGCCAATTTCAAAACCATCTAAACCAACAAGTGCACAAATATCTCCAGTTTGAACATCTTCAACTTTTCTTCTTCCTAAACCTTCAAAAACATGGAGTTCTTTAACCTTAGATTTTTGAATACTTCCATCTCTTTTTACTAAAGAAATATTTTGTCCTGTTTTTAATTCCCCACGTGTTAAACGCCCAATTGCAATTCGACCAGTAAAGGATGAAAAATCTAAAGATGTAATTAACATTTGCGTAGTTCCTTCTTCAATTTTCGGAGCAGGAATATGTTCAATAACCATATCCAATAATGGCTCTATATTTTCAGTTTCGTTTTGCCAATCGTCGCTCATCCAATTGTTTTTTGCAGAACCATAAACGGTTGGAAAATCTAATTGCCATTCTTCAGCACCAAGCTCAAACATTAAATCGAATACTTTCTCATGTACTTCGTCGGGCGTACAGTTTTCTTTATCCACTTTATTAATAACCACACATGGTTTTAAACCTAAATCAATAGCTTTTTGTAATACAAAACGTGTTTGTGGCATAGGCCCTTCAAAGGCATCAACTAACAATAACACACCATCAGCCATGTTTAATACACGCTCTACTTCACCACCAAAATCAGCGTGACCAGGGGTGTCAATAATATTTATTTTCGTGTCTTTATAAATTACAGAAACGTTTTTTGAAGTAATTGTAATCCCTCTTTCACGTTCTAAATCGTTATTATCCAGAATCAAATCTCCAGTATTTTCATTTTCACGGAAAAGCTGACAATGATACATAATCTTATCAACCAAAGTAGTTTTACCGTGATCTACGTGTGCAATAATTGCAATGTTTTTAATATTAGCCATAATTGTGCCCTATTTTAAGCGTGCAAAGGTACTTATAAATAATGGATAAATTATATAGTAAAATCTTTTTACACAATCCTTTGGTTAAAAATTAACTTAAACAGAAATATATGCTATACTATTCTGATTAATAACCTATTAAATATTTATTTTCTCTATTAAAAGTGCTATGGTTTAAAACTTCATAATTGTATATTTGCAAGCAAAATATTGAGACATCATTTTATGAATCTTCAAGACATCACCAAGTTAAAACATACCAATTCCAATAATTTCTTTCTTTTATGCGGTCCGTGCGCTATTGAAGGAGAAGATATGGCACTACGCATTGCTGAAAAAGTAATTTCTATTACTAATAAATTAGAAATTCCTTATGTATTTAAAGGTAGTTTTAAAAAAGCAAATAGAAGTAGAATTGATAGTTTTACTGGTATTGGCAATGAAAAGGCTTTGAAAATTCTAAAGAAAGTATCTGACACTTTTGATGTACCAACAGTTACAGATATACATGAGGTTTCTGATGCTGCTATGGCTGCGGAATATGTAGATGTTTTACAAATTCCTGCTTTTTTAGTACGCCAAACAGATTTGGTAGTTGCCGCCGCAGAAACAGGGAAAGTGGTTAACTTAAAAAAAGGACAGTTTATGAGTCCAGAAGCTATGAAGCATGCCGTACAAAAAGTAAAAGATGCTGGTAGCGATAAAGCGTGGATAACTGACCGTGGTACCATGTTTGGTTATCAAGACATGGTAGTTGATTTTCGAGGAATTCCAACTATGCGAAACTATGCGCCAGTGGTTTTAGATGTCACGCATTCTTTACAACAACCAAATCAATCTGCTGGAGTTACAGGTGGACGACCAGATATGATTGAGACCATTGCTAGAGCTGGTGTAGTAAACAATGTTGATGGTTTATTTATTGAAACACATTTTGATCCTGCAAATGCTAAAAGTGACGGTGCCAATATGCTACATTTAGATAATTTAGAAAAGCTTTTAACTAACTTGGTCGCTATTAGAAAAACAGTTCAATTACTTTAGTTCTTAACAAAAGTTTACTATTTATTCCTACCTACTTCATCTGGATATAAAGAAAAAACAGTATCGCTTTGAAATACTTGTTTTGAATCTACATCAATAGCAGATAATTTACCTTTAAATGCTGCCCCTGTATCAATATTCCAAACATTTATAGCTTGCATTGGGACTTCAGAATTGTAACGTGTTGTTGGTGTATGACCTATATAAATTTCGGTATAATGTTTTAATCTATTTGGATATAAGAGTGAATCTATTTCCATATTCGCATCCATGGTTAAAGCCATTTCCCAAAGAGTTCTATCAAAATAAAGCGTTTGTTGATAAACTTCTTTTTCAACACCGTGCATTGAGGTAAAACCTGCATGAATGAATAGCCTATTTTTATTATCAATATGATACATCGTCATATTTTTAAAAAAATTTAGATGCTTTTCTTTATCAGCATCAGAAACCATATTATAACTATCAAGTGTTTCTTTACCGCCATGCATATACCAAATAGGATTTACATCTTTGTCATCTAACCATTTTTCGCACCAAGCATCATGATTTCCTTTTATAAAAACACAATCTATCTTTGCTGATAATTCAATTAAAAACTGAATAACTTGCGCCGATTCACTCCAACCATCTACATAATCACCTAAAAAAATGAGTTTATCGTCGTCTTTTACTTCAATCTTATTTAAAAGCTGAACTAAAGCCTTTAAGCCTCCATGAATATCTCCTATTGTAATTGTTCGCATAAATGAAATTAGTTTTTTACAAAACTAAGCGATTACATTAAACTAAACCATTTTAGATTGAGTTATACTCAAAAATATTGCCCAATACCAAATACAAATCCTTTGGTAGCGTCTTTAGTAATACCATACCCATAATCTATTCTAAAAATGGCATTGTATATTTTTTTATGAATAAACCTAAGCCCTAATCCTGGATACACTTTTACATTATTCTTTTTACTAAAATCGGCAAAATCGCCTCCTGGATTTCGCCATGTACCAGCATCAATAAAAGCATTCCCTTGTAATACAAACCAATCTTTTTCGTATAATGTTTGGCGATATTCAGTATTTAAAACAATAACTCCTGTACCTCTATCGATGGTATTTCCAACACCACGAACATTCAAATTATTATCTACTGAAAATGGTGCAAAAGGTGTTTCATCATTAGTTGATAAACCTAATCGCAATCTATTTGCCCAATTTCCTTTTTCACCTATGCGTTTAAAGATGAAAAAATCATTCCAACCTATAAAAAAGTCCGGTAATGCATCATTAGTAGAAGTAACATATTGGAAGTTAAACTGACTTCTAAATCCAGATACATATTGATAAAAATAATCTAGTTTATTATATTCATAAATACCTTTTACTAACCATTTATGCACATTTAATTCTCTTGGTACGTTAGGATTTGTAGCACCAAATTTATACTGATAATCTTCGACAAAATAGTTTAACCCAAGTTCTAATCGGTTACTAAAATTGAATTCGTATAACCCTAAAATTTCAGCAGACTTGTTATTATACTTATAATTTGACGATGTATTATCGAAAAAAACAGGTTCTTGCGTGCTTAAATCTTGTAAATTTAACGCTAAACCTAATTTATTTGAAAATAAATAGGGTGCTCTAAAGTTTAGAGCATAACTATCATAAATATCCTTTTGATAAAAACCTCCAAACGTTATATTTCTTCCAAATACATTAAATTCATATAAGCCTAATCGATAGGCGAATTCATCATTATCTGTTGTATAAACATTTGCAGAGGGAATTAATGTGAAGTTTTCTTCAATATTATAAAATACATTGTACTGATTATCTTCTGATAAGAAAACTTGATAATAAGCATGTGATACTGAAGGCAAACGTTTTAATCTGAGAATATCGTTTTCAATAGTTGTAGAATCTAAAATAGTACTAGGTTTTATTTTAGAAATGCTTTTTATAAATGATGTTTTTAACTTTTTATTGCCTTGTATTTTTAAATCGTGAACAAAAGATTCTTGAGCATAAACGCCTGAAGTTATCAAACCAAACAATAGTAATACGTGTACTAATTTTTTCATTCAAGCAGAGATTTGTATTGTTTACGTATCAATGCTTCTACTGGTTTATTTTGAGGCGTAAACATAAAATCATCTTTACCCCCAGCGTTTTCATGATTATGAAACCACTTCCAAATAAAACCACCAGCAAACCAATCTTCTTTCCAAAAGGTTTCAAACAAAGCCTGTGTTGTGTTGGTTTGCGCTTCAAGATTTACTTGATTCATACTCCTATCGCTTACCCAAGGTTTCTTTCCTGAATAATCAACACTTCTATAACCATACTCTGTAAATAAAATAGGTTTATCATGTTTTTGAGACATATTATAAATGACTTGTTTATGAGTTTTCCAACCTTCTAAACATTCTTTAACAGTTGGTGTTTTACTATCACTTACTGGAAAATACGCATCAACACCAATGTAATCTAGTTCGCTCCAAAAAGGAGTGCGTTTAAACTCATCCCAATTGGCGGCATAAGTCAACTTGCCATTATATTTGGCTTTTATCTTTTTTATTAAAGCATTCCAAAATTCTGGTCTGTTTTCAATAAATTTTTCTAACTCAGTACCAATACAAAATAGTTCTGCTTCAACCTCGTTTGCCAAATCTGCATATTCTAAAATAAAACTTGTATAAGAAGCTTCTAAAGTTTTCCAATCGGCTTCATTCTTCATTTCTATAAAACCAGTAAACTCACCTCGCCAAACCCAAATTTGGGGTTTAATCATGATTTTAATTTGCTGTTTTCTGAGTTCTTGAATATATTGTTGAGCTCCATTTCTAGTTTCGCCAAACCACTGCCTATCTGTATTATGAATAATTTCTGGATGCTCTAAATTTTTAATAAAACCAAAGGGCATAACTGCAGCATAATTAGCATTTACGTGAACTACTGGTTTTATATGAGCGTCATTTATAGCGTCTCTTGAAGCCACAAAACTTACCCCATTAATTTTAGCAGTTTGAGGTTTGCAAGATTGTATTGCTAAAACTGATAAAAAAAAGAGGTACTTAAATGGCTTCATAGAAGAGAGATTTAAACTCCTAATTTACTATTAATCATTAAAATAATGCTCTTAAACCAATGTTAAATGTTTGCCCTAAACCTGTATCGTTTCCACGAACAAAGTTTGTGTAAAGCGTTTCTATATTTAAAACATCTGTTAATTGATATTTTACGCCACCTCCTAATGCTGTAAAGTCTTGAGAAAAATCATTACCCGCATCAATTAACTGAGAATGTTGAACTAATGCTAAAACAGTGAATTTAGAACTAGGAAAATAGCTTAAAAACACTCCAGGTGTTAAACGTATACTGTTATTGGCAAAACTATCTTCCTTTTTCCCGAAATTATATTCTGTATTTAACTCAGAAAACAATTGCCAATCGCCTCCAGAAAAGCTATAATCGTAGAAAAATCTGTTCTGAAAAATAAAGCCTTTTTGATCTAAAAACACTCCATTTTCAACTTCATTATCAATTAAAGGAATATGAAAGGCTGTTTGAATAGTAAAATTACTAACACTTTTAATGGGGTTAAACTTTATAGCTGGAGCAAAAGATGTAAATCCTGAACGTGCTGAATTCGCTTCACCATCAAACTTAAAAACATCTAAAGCATCTCGCCCTCCTACAACGTTTGAACGAAACTCTAATAAAAGTCCAACATTGAAATTGTTATTATTTGAAACTCCAGTAAACACATCAATTGTAGAAGTAAAAAATGTATTTCTTGGAATAGTTTGCTTATCGCCGTTAGGACCAAATAAATCTTTAGTTTCTGTATATAAATTATTAAACCATTTTATATCCCACTGTCCTTTCTTTAAAAGTTTTGATGGTGTATACGTTTGAATAACACTTCCTTGGCTTTTTTCTTGTTCTTCATCTTGTGAATAACCTGAAAAGGTTATGGCTACAAATATTAGTATTGCTATTATTTTTTTCATAATTGAGTTTGTTTTATTGTTTGTTTACTTTCCAATAAGACCTGTCAGGTTTTAAAAACCTGACAGGTCTGCTATTGTGTATTAATAGTCCAGTCATAAGGAAAGTAGCTTAACTTGAATTTGTTATCTAATTTTTCTGTTCTGTATTTATTTATGAAGTCAATTTCAGTTTCACCATTCATGGTAAAATCGGCTTTATACCACTCCATAATTTGAGAGGCTTCTACACGTTTCTTTTTAGTATTCACTTTTAAAAACGAACTATTTATTGCCTTTTTTGTTTGTTCTTCTAATTGTTTATTAAGCGTATTAGGTAAATAAGCATCATTAATTAAAGGAGGACATCCAACCGCACCACATACTAGCACAAAGTGAAAACGGGCATCGTTAAATTGTGCTCTTAAAAGGGTATGCTCAATATCATTTAAAGTGATGTTTTTTCCAGCCAAACTATATGTAGTTTTATCAAAAAACCCTTTATTATCAAGTGGTGAATTTGTTGGATAATTATCAACGATGCCTTTTATTACCGATAAATTATAGGCATTAATCCAAAAGGCTTGATAGTTACTCGCATCGTCTTTAGAAATCGAAATTCCTTCAGCTATTTTTAAAATGCTATTAAGTTCTTCTTGATTATCATGAATATTTGAATAGGCTACTTTTCCATTAGACACGTTTGCTTTAAAAAAAGCATCCGCTTTAGACAAAAAGGTATTTAAATCTTGTGAAAACCCTTCAAAAGAAATCAGAGCTATGATGATGATTATAAATTGTTTTTTCATTTTTCTTAATTATTAAATTTTAAGCTTTGCAAAGTAACTGCACTTAGGTCGCATAAAATTTCAGGTAATTACAAAGAGATTGAAAAAAATCAGCGTCTTACTTTACTAAAAATCCTTACACAAGCCCTTCAATTTAAACTTGTTCTAAATTAATATGTTAAACTTAAGTTCTTATCTTTAACTTCGACCTAACATCCTCAACAACCAAAATTATGGAGCATATCGTTATTATTGGAAACGGAATATCTGGTGTTACTGCTGCAAGACATATTCGTAAACTTTCAGATAAAAAAATCACTATCATTTCTACCGAAACGGATTATTTTTTCTCCCGTACTGCACTTATGTATGTGTATATGGGACACATGAAATTTGAACATACCCAACCTTATGAAAATTGGTTCTGGAAGAAAAACAGAATTGAACTAAAAAAAGGCTATGTAAAGTCTATTGAAACAAAAAATAAAACACTTCATTTTGCTGAAGGCGACACACTTCAATATGACAAACTCATTATAGCAACAGGCAGTAAACCCAATAAATTCG
Source organism: uncultured Flavobacteriaceae bacterium (assembly GCA_947500585.1). Lineage (GTDB taxonomy): Bacteria > Bacteroidota > Bacteroidia > Flavobacteriales > Flavobacteriaceae > CAXBID01. The sequence goes on from CANMSN010000004.1 coordinate 119,800, forward strand.
GGTGGCCAGGGCAAGATTTAGATGGTGTTATGGGTATGTACCACAAACAAGATTTAGATAATCTTGAAAAATATGCACCAAATAATAAAGTATGTAAACGCGCCGTAATTGTTGGTGGCGGTTTAATAGGTATTGAGCTTGCAGAAATGTTAAATTCCAGAAATATTCCTGTTACCTTTTTAGTAAGAGAAGCTAGCTTTTGGAACGGTGTTTTACCAAAAGGCGAAAGCGAAATGATTAACCGACACATAAAAAATCATCATATAGATTTACGGTTAAGCACTAATTTAAAAGAAATAGTTTCTGATGAACATGGTAAAGTAAAATCTATAATTATTCAAGAAACAGGTGAAGAAATTGCTTGCGATGTAGTTGGATTAACAGCTGGTGTATCTCCAAATATCAATTTTATAAAAGATTCAAGTATTGAAACTGGAAAAGGTGTAAAAGTAAATCGTTATTTAGAAACCAATATTCCAGATGTGTATGCAATTGGTGATTGTGCCGAACAGCACGAAGGTATAAACGGCCGCAGACCAATTGAAGCGATTTGGTACACAGGGCGTATGATGGGAGAAACTTTAGCACAAACCATTTGCGGAAATAGAATGCAATACAACCCCGGACATTGGTTTAACTCCGCCAAATTTTTAGATATTGAATATCAAACCTACGGGTGGGTATTTTCTAAACCAAAAGAAAACGAAGTGCATTTTCATTGGAAACATGAAGACAACACAAAATGCATAACCGTTTGTTACAATAAAAACACAAATGAATTTTTAGGTATAAATACCTTCGGAATTAGAATGCGTCATGAAACATTTGACACATGGCTTACTGAAAAACGAGATGTAGATTATGTAATGAATAATCTTCCAGAAGCTAATTTTGATCCTGAATTCTATAGCCATTATGAAGCTGATATTCTTTCAGCTTATAACCAGAAATTACAAATCGTATAATTATGAGCAATAAAATAAATCATAGCATGTCTTTAGCAAAACCAGACGCTGTAGACATTACAAACAAACAAAAAGTGGCACTAGCTACAGGAATTGTTGGTTTGTTCATTTTAACGCTTGCACTTTTCAATACTGATTTCCCAAATAAAGGGTTATTTCTAACACTAGCATTAGGGTTAATAAGCATTGGAACCGTTATCTATTCCAGAGAAGCTTATTTAACCAAATTAGAAGGCATTAAAAATGATGGTGTTTGGTTTAAATCGATTTCCTCAAGAGGTATTTGGGGCTGGATAGTTGGCATAATATTAACTTCATTTTATATTGTACTATACTTCTTTCCTAAGTATTTAGGATTAGGAACAAATGGTGCTGAAAACACAGGTTTAATAAGTTTATTCGACCCTTTAAGCAAACTATTAAGCGGAAGACCTGCAAGCCAATGGTTTGTTTACGGAACCCTATACACACTAGCTATTTTAGCTTTTGGATATAAATTTATATTAAAATACAGACACAATCGTTACCAACAAATACGTACCGTTTCTGTTATGTTTTTTCAATTAGGCTTTGCTTTTTTGATTCCTGAATTTATGTATGTCATGAATAACGATTTACCGTATTATGATTTAAAATCTATGTGGCCACTTAACTACTATATTTTTGATGAATGGTCTGTAAATGGTTTTCTTTCTAACGGAAATGTTGGTTTGGCATTAATACTTTTTGGAATTATTACAATCTTTGTTATTTCACCTATTTTAACCTATAAATTCGGAAAACGTTGGTATTGCTCATGGGTTTGTGGATGTGGTGGATTAGCAGAAACTATAGGAGATCCTTTCAGGCAATTATCCTCAAAAAAAATGTCGGCATGGAAATTAGAACGTTGGTTAATCCATACTGTTTTAGTCTTTTCTGTAGTCATGACAACAGCCATGGTTTATACTTATTTAGGTTATGACAAAAATGATTTTTGGTTAACAAGAGGTCTTTTTATTGCTTTAGTTATTGGTTTTTTAACCTTAGTTTTCGCGTGCGTTATGTTCTTTAAAAGAAAAGAATTAGGAAAAGATGCAAAATATGGAGCTATTGGTTTCTTTATGGTTATCGCAGTATTATTGATTATGCATTTTACAGGAACCACAAATCATGTATTTTATATTAAAGGGAATGCACTAAGATCTGCTTACGGCTTATATATTGGCTCCATATTTTCAGGAGTTATTGGCACAGGTTTTTATCCTATTTTAGGAAGTCGTTCTTGGTGTCGTTTTGGTTGTCCAATGGCAGCCATTTTAGGGTTTCAACAACGATTATTTTCAAAATTCAGAATAACCACAAACGGCGGACAATGTATTTCTTGTGGAAACTGTTCCAACAGTTGCGAAATGGGAATTGATGTGAGACACTATGCTCAAAAAGGTGAAAACATAGTGCGTTCGAGTTGTGTGGGTTGTGGAATTTGTTCTGCAGTTTGCCCACGAGGTGTACTTAAATTAGAAAATGATGGTATGGAAGGTCGTATTAACCCAACTGAAATATTATTAGGAAACGATGTTGATTTGATGGATCTGGTGAATAAAAAATAAAACAATTTTAAGTTGTACTAAAGAAGCCATAGTAAAGAAAATTCAAAATGAAATACATTACCCTATTCTTATTCGTTTTAATTTCAACAAATAATTTCTCCCAAAAAAAATATCATAAATCTTACTACGAAAACGGAAAAATTAAAGCTGAGGGTTGGTTTGAAAACAATAAAAAAGTTGATTATTGGAAATTTTATTACAAAAACGGAACTGTTGAAAAAGAAGGTCATTTTTCAAACAATCAACCTATAAATTATTGGTATTTTTACACCGAAAATGGCACTAAAAAAAGTGAAGGGCATTTTATAAACGGACAAAAAGCAAACTGGTGGTTATTTTATGACGCTATGAAAAAAATAAACCATAAATGTCAACTAAAAAATAATCAGAAAAACGGATATTGTCTTATGTACAAAAATGAAAAAATAGTATCTGCCGCTAAATACAAAGCTGGAAAAAAAATTAAAAGTTGGACTAATTTTAAAGCCTTCAAAAAAGAAAATAATTTATTAGATCTTAAATGACCAAAATAAAAGTCATCATTCCAGCTTATAACGAAGCAGATTCCATAGCAAAAGTAATTAACGATATACCAAATACTGTTGAAGAAATTATAGTAGTTAATAATAATTCTAGTGATGCTACCGAAGTAAATGCAAAAAAAGCAGGAGCAACCGTTTTAACCGAAAACAACAAAGGCTACGGTTACGCATGTTTAAAAGGCTTAAATTACATAAAAAAACAAGGTGAAAAACCAGATATTATTGTATTTTTAGATGGTGATTATAGCGATTACCCTGAAGAATTAACCAAAATAATAGACCCTATTTTAAATAACAATATAGACTTAGTAATAGGCTCGCGAGTTAAAGAGTTGAGAGAAGATGGCTCTATGACTTTGCCGCAAATTTTTGGTAATTGGCTAGCTTCAAGTCTAATGCGATTACTTTTCAAAGCAAAATTTACCGATTTAGGTCCTTTTAGGGCAATAAAATATAAAAAACTTTTAGAGCTAGACATGCAAGACAAAACTTATGGTTGGACAGTGGAAATGCAACTGAAAGCCATTAAGCAAAATCTTACATATACCGAAGTACCAGTAAATTACAGAAATAGAATTGGAGTTTCAAAGGTGTCTGGTACAATAAAAGGAGCTATATTTGCAGGCGCAAAAATCTTGGTTTGGATTTTTAAATACAGTATTAAAAAATGATTTTAGAAACAATAGTTATTACAATATACACCTTTGCATTATTGATGATTTTCACATATGCACTGGCACAACTTAACTTGCTTTTTAACTACTTATCTTCTAAAAAAAATAATGATACTTGCGAGACTTTTAACTTCTCAAATTCAAATGAAGTCCCTCTAGTAACCATACAACTTCCAGTTTTTAACGAGATGTATGTTATGGAACGTTTATTAGATAATATTGCTAAAATTGACTATCCTAAAAATAAATTAGAAATTCAAGTTTTAGATGATTCTACTGATGAAACTGTTGAATCTACAAGAAAACATATTGAGTCCTTACAAAGTAATGGCTTGGATATTAAACATATTACTAGAACAGATAGAAAAGGTTTTAAAGCGGGTGCATTAAAAGAAGGGTTAAAAATTGCTAAAGGTGAATTTATTGCAATTTTCGATTCTGATTTTCTTCCAGAAGAAGATTGGTTAAAACGTACCATTCCTTATTTTAAAAATCCAAAAATAGGTGTTGTACAAACACGATGGGGACATATAAACCGCAACTTTTCTATACTAACCAAAATACAAGCATTTGCTCTAGATGCACATTTTACTTTAGAACAAGTAGGCAGAAACAGCAAAGGACACTTTATAAATTTTAACGGTACTGCTGGGGTATGGCGTAAAGAATGTATTATTGATGCTGGAAATTGGGAAGGAGACACTTTAACTGAAGACTTAGATTTAAGCTATCGCGCTCAATTAAAAAACTGGGAGTTTAAATACCTTGAAGATGTTGAAACACCTGCTGAACTTCCTGTAGTTATAAGTGCAGCACGTTCTCAACAATTTAGATGGAACAAAGGAGGTGCAGAAAACTTCAGAAAAATGATGTGGCGCGTTTTAAAAAACCAAAACATTTCAGCAAAAACGAAAATACATGGGCTATTGCATTTACTTAACAGCACCATGTTTTTAAATATTCTTATTGTAGCTATTTTGAGTATTCCAATGCTTTATATAAAAAATGAATATGCACATTTAAAGTCTTACTTTTTAGTAATGAGTTTCTTTGTTATTAGCACGCTTATCTTTTTTGTTTGTTATTGGTTTATGTATAAAAACATTTACGGAAGTGGTATAAAAAACTTCGTGAATTATATAGTTATGTTCTTTGTGTTTTTCTCTATAGCTATGGGCTTTTCTTTACACAATACTATAGCTGTATTAGAAGGGCATTTAGGTAAAAAAAGTGAATTTGTTCGTACACCAAAATTCAATATGAGTAAATTTAAAGATAACTTGAAGAATAATAAATACATTAAAAAAACCGTTTCTGTTCATGTTATTTTTGAAGGCGCACTCATGCTCTATTTTGCGTTTGGCATGTATAGTGCCTTTATAGTTGGCGACCAAGGTGGCGATTTCGGACTCTTCCCTTTTCATCTTATGTTATTTTTAGGTTTTGGTTTCGTGTTTTTTAAATCACTTCGCTCTAAAATTTAAGGTGTTTATAGTATATTCACTTTATGCTTTTAAATCCTTCGCTTATTAAACTTTATAAAATACCATTATTAATGGTGTTTTCAAGCGTCTTATTCTATTGGGCATTTGCATATAATTTGGTAAGAACAGATTATATAAAACTCATTACACTCTATATTGGGCTATTCATTATATTCTATAATGTTATAAAACTTTTAAAGCATAATACTAAAGCATTAACCTATTTAGGATTTGGTTTTAGAGCTATATTTCTTTTAGCCATTCCTAATTTATCACAAGATTTTTACCGTTTTATTTGGGACGGAAGAATAATTTTAGAGGGTGTAAATCCCTATCTATTCACTGTTGAATCTTTTATAAACAAAGGAGAATTTCCAGTTTCTCAAGCTCAAGAATTGTACATGGGCATGGGGCAATTAAATGCTAGTCATTTTAGTAATTATCCGCCTATAAATCAACTCTGTTTTGTAATAGCAAATTTATTTTCAGGACATAGTATTCTAACTTCTGTAATAGGTTTAAGGTTAATAATTATTGCAGCCGATTTTGGAACACTTCATTTTGGAAAAAAACTTTTAGAAGAATTAAATATCCCTGTTTATAATATCTTTTGGTATATTTTGAATCCGTTTATAATTATTGAACTCACAGGCAATCTACACTTCGAAGGTGTTATGATTTTCTTTTTAGTGTGGAGTTTGTATTTGCTACATATTGGTAAATGGAAATGGGCTGGTGTAGTTTTGGCTTTATCGATTTCTGTAAAATTGATACCCCTTATTTTCTTACCCTTATTTTATCAATGGTTTACTTCGACTACGCTCAGTAAACTAACTAAGCGAAATGTCGTTGCGAACGAAGTGCGGTTATCTGGCAAAAAGGAAGCATCTGCTTCGTCTCTTATTCCTCACAATAACGTGGAAAAGACTTCAACGGCTCTTTACCTAACAAAACTAATTACGTTTTATGGCATTATAGGCATTACAACGGTCCTTCTATTCTTACCATTTTATTCATCTGAATTTATAAATAACTATTCGAAAACAGTTGCTTTATGGTTTCAAAATTTTGAATTTAACGGAAGTATATATTACGTAGCTCGAGAGGTTGGATATTTGTTTAGAGGTTATAACGAAATAGCCATTATAGGAAAAGCAACTGCTATAATTGTTGTCATATTTATTTTAATTCTAACGTTTTTTAGAAAAAATAAAACAACTATTCATTTAATTACCGCTATGCTATTGGTGTTATCGTTTTACTATTTTACCGCTACTACTATTCATCCTTGGTATATTGCAACACTTTTAATTTTAAGTGTTTTTACCAAATATAAATTTCCATTGGTTTGGAGTTGTGTAATTATACTTAGTTATCTAGCATATTTGAATGCAGATAGCGCCGATAAACCTGAAAATCTTTGGGTTATTGCAATAGAATATATAATTGTTTATGGCATGTTTATTTGGGAGGTATTTATAAAAAATCCAACAAACAGGGATACTTTTTCAAAATCTGAATTTTGAAAAAACAATTTAAATCTTAACCACAAATTATAATTAGTCCACTTACTAAATTACGATGGGTTTTAAACTTTCAACCCGGTAATAAACATCATCTCCATCTTCATCTTCAACAAAAGTAATTCTAAACTCTTTGTCAACTAAAGTCTTATCATTTTTTAAATCGTATTGTTTTAAAACACGTGGGTGAACATCTTCGAATACTAATTCTTCTCCATTTTCGAACCAAAACTTATAATATCCATTTTTATAAGACTTAAAAACAGCCGTTCTCATAGCACTAAAATATTTTTTAATTTAATCGTTATCATCAATATCATCATCAATTATATCAGGATCTTGTACTGCCTCTGGATCGTCATCATCAAAATCCTCATAATCATCTACATCATAATTTTCCATAGTTACTTCTAATTTGGTACTTACTTTCACTAAGTATTTAGTGTCTTCAGTAATGACTTCAACTGCTTCAATCAATTCATTATGTTGATTTCTGAAAGATATAACATGATCATCATCATATCCATCAGGGTATTTTTCAACTAACAGTGCCAAAATTTCGGGGGTTAGCTTTTTAAAATCTACAATGACACGTTTCAAATTATCATTTTTATTTTTCATGTTCTCTAAGTTGGAGTTTATAGTTGTTATAAAGATAATATTTATGGTTATTTAACACGAATAACATCGTAAAAATCTTTTCTTCTGTCCTTTAAATTTTTAACAGCACCAAAAGAATGTAATTCTCGTAGCAAACTCAAATCGACATCGGCTACTAAAATCATTTCTGTATTTGGGGTTGCTTCTGCTTTTATACCATTGCTCGGAAACGAAAAATCGCAAGGTGTAAATACTGCCGATTGTGCATATTGAATATCCATGTTATTCACGTTAGGCAAGTTACCTACGCTTCCAGAAATAGCCACGTAACATTCATTTTCAACAGCTCTTGCTTGGGCACATAGCCTTACGCGTGAATATCCATTTTGAGTATCGGTTAAAAATGGAACAAACAAAATATCCATTCCCTCATCTGAAAGTAATCGTGCTAACTCAGGAAACTCAGAATCATAACAAATTAAAATACCTATTTTACCACAATCGGTATTATAGGTTTGCAATTTATTACCGCGTTGCATACCCCAAACTTTAGCTTCATCTGGTGTAACATGTATTTTCTCGTAACGCTCAAAACTACCGTCTCTTCTGCATAAATACCCAACATTATACAATTTATCATCTACTAATTCTGGCATACTTCCAGAAATAATATTTATATTGTAGGAAATAGATAATTGTTTTAATTTATTAACAATAGTTTCTGTAAATTCTGCCAACTTTCTAATTGCTTCTGGCTCATGCAAATGGTTAAATTCTGCCATTAAAGGAGCATTAAAAAACTCTGGAAATACGGCAAAGTCTGATCTATAAGCAGAAACACTATCTATAAAATATTCAACTTGCTGCATTAAATCATCCAAACTTTTATAGCTACGCATTTGCCATTGAATGAGCCCTAAGCGCACAACCGTTTTTACAGAAGCTGCCTTTTTACTAGGTTTGGTATAATAAATATTATCCCATTCCATTAAAACAGCATATTCGTTAGAAGCTGTATCGCCTTGTAAATAATTTTTTAACACACGAACTGGGTGAAAATCATTTGAAATTTGAAAATTTAAAACAGGGTCATGAATTTCTTTTCGCTTTACTTTTTCAATATAATCTTTTGGAGAATATTCTTTATGTTTATGGTAATTAGGCATCCTGCCGCCAAAAACAATACCTTTTAAATTCAGGTTTTCACAAACTTCTTTTCTATAATCATAAAGACGCCTGCCTAAACGCAATCCTCTATATTCAGGCTTTATAAACACATCAATTCCATACAGTACATCGCCTTCTGGATTATGATTTTTAAAAGACTCACCTGCTATGATATCAGCATAGGTATGGTCATCATCTATCTTATCATAATCTACTATAAGTGATAACGCACAACCTGCAATATCGCCATCAATTTTAATAACCACTTGCCCTTCTGGGAAAATGGAAGTTAATTGTATAATATGTTCTTTTTTCCAATACGAATCTAATACGCCAGCGTAAGATTCTAAGGTAGCTTCTTTTAACTGTTGATAATCATCAATTGTTAAATATTTAAGCTCGATATTTTCTATTTTTTGTGTATCCATATTTACTGACCCAAAAGGTAAGCAAAAATTAAAGGCGCAACAATAGTAGCATCACTTTCTATAATAAATTTTGGTGTATTGATATCTAGCTTTCCCCAAGTAATTTTTTCATTTGGTACTGCTCCAGAATATGACCCATAACTTGTTGTAGAATCTGAAATTTGACAAAAATAACTCCAAAATGGTGTATCTGTACGTTCCATATCTTGATATAGCATTGGTACTACACATATAGGAAAATCGCCAGCAATACCACCACCTATTTGAAAAAACCCAATGCCTTTTGATGAATTATCGGTATACCAATCTGCTAAAAACGTCATGTATTCAATACCTGATTTCATGGTGCTTGCTTTTAAATCGCCTTTTAAAACGTAGCTTGCAAAAATATTACCCATGGTACTATCTTCCCAACCTGGGCAAACAATTGGTAAGTTTTTTTCTGCAGCAGCGTACATCCATGAATCTTTTAAATCAATTTCATAATATTGTTCCAATACGCCTGATAATAGCATTTTGTACATATACTCGTGCGGTAAATAACGCTCACCATTAGCTTCAGCATCTTTCCAAATTTTATAAATGTGTTCTTGTAAACGACGAAATGCTTCATGTTCAGGTATGCAGGTGTCGGTTACTCGGTTCAAACCTTTTTCTAACAAATCCCATTCTTCTTGGGGTGTTAAATCGCGATAATTTGGTACCCGTTTGTAATGCGAATGTGCTACTAAATTCATGATATCCTCCTCTAAATTTGCTCCTGTACATGAAATTATATGCACTTTATCTTGGCGAATCATTTCAGCAAAACTTTTACCTAACTCTGCAGTACTCATAGCGCCTGCTAGCGACACTAGCATTTTTGCGCCAGATTCTAATTGAGCTTCGTAACCTTTTGCAGCATCTACCAAAGCTGCTGCATTAAAGTGCAGATAATGTGTTTCTATGAATTGTGATATTGGTCCTTTTTTACTCATCTTTTTTTACTAATTTTTTTCGTTTTTTGCTGATTCTAATTCGTAAACAGCACTATTAACCTTACTTTGATTCTTCTCGTAACCTAATATCTTTAATAAGTCTTCACTTTTCTGTTGTTCACTAAATAATTCTGTGGTAATGTTTCCATTTGCATCTGTATTAATTAATATATGCTTTGGAGATGGAATTAAACAGTGTTGTAAACCACCAAAACCGCCAATAGTTTCTTGGTAAGCACCCGTGTTAAAGAATGCAATATACAAAGGTTTTTCCTTATTATATTTTGGTAAATAAATAGCATTCATGTGTTGCTCACTATTGTAATAATCATCACTATCACAGGTTAAACCGCCTAATAAAACGCGTTCATAACTATCTTGCCATCTATTTACGGCTAATAAAATAAAGCGTTTATTTATGGCCCAAGTATCTGGCAACGTTGTAATGAAAGACGAATTTATCATATTCCATTTTTCACGATCGTTTTGTTGTTTTTGATATAATACTTCGTAAATAGCACCACCACTTTCGCCAACAGTAAAACTTCCAAATTCTGTAAAAATATTTGGTACATCTACCTCTTCTTCTTCACAAGTTAATTTTATTTGATTGATAATTTCATCAACCATATACTCGTAATCAAACTCAAAGGCTAATGAGTTTTTCGTAGGAAATCCTCCGCCTATATTTAAACTATCAAGTGTTGGGCAAATCTTTTTTAAACTAGTATAAACCTTTAAACATTTTAAAAGCTCATTCCAGTAATACGCATTATCTCTAATTCCTGTATTTATAAAAAAGTGCAACATTTTTAGTTTTACTTTTTTATTGTTAGCTATTTGATTTTTATAAAATGGAACAATATTTTTGTAGCCAATACCCAAACGCGATGTATAAAACTCAAATTTAGGTTCTTCTTCAGAAGCTATTCTAATACCTACATTAAATTTTCCTTTAATTTCTTTAGACAACAAATCAATTTCCTCATAATTATCTATAATCGGAATGGCATTTTTATGGCCGCTATTAATTAATCTGGCAATATTAGTTACGTATTGCGCGCGTTTAAACCCATTGCTAATTACAAAAGTATCATCATTAATTTTGCCTTCTTCTTTTAAACGTTCAACAATATCAATATCAAAAGCTGAGGATGTTTCTATATGTATATCATTCTTTAAAGCTTCATCTAAAACATGCTTAAAATGACTACTTTTTGTACAATAGCAATAGTTATAATTGCCTTTATAGTCATGTTTTTCAATGGCATTACCAAACCACATTTTCGCTTTGTTTATATTGTTAGAAATTTGTGGTAAATATGTAAATTTAAGTGGTGCGCCATATTGTTTTGTTAATTGCATTAAATCTATATCATGAAAATGCAGCTGCCCTTTATCAACTTTAAATTCCTCTTGAGGAAAATCATAAGTCTGATTAATTAAATCAATATATTTTGTATTCAATTTACTGTTTTTTAATAAATGTTAAAGATAAGATTAGTGTATTAATTAAAGCGTAAAGCAAAAAAACAATATCAAATACGGAATTGGTTTTGGGTTGTAGGCACAAAAGGATAGTCATGCTGTATAGCATGTATTGGAGATACGGAAGTTAGCTTTAAAATTCGGTTGCTTAATCTGTAAGCTGCTTTTGAATATGACTTCCTAATTTTCAAAAGCCCGAACGTAGAAACATCGTTCAAAATTGTTCAGCTAAATGCAATACAAATGAAAAACAAAAATTTGAATTACAAACTTTTTTTTTACTTTTTTTAATAATTCGTACGGGCAAACAAGTTATTGTCCGATTCTAAATAAAAAAGAGGTGTGATAATTTAATCACACCTCTTTTTTTAAACAATTCTTTTTTGTGTACTTTATAGCATTTTCAAAGTATTTAACTCCTGTTCGGTTAAGTGTTTCCAGCTTCCGCGAGGAATATCTTTTTTTGTTAAATGCCCAATGGCTACACAGTCTAAACTTATAATTTCATATTTTACATATTCAAAGATACTACGGATAATTGTATTACCAGTATTCTTAATTTTAAGACCAATTTCTTTTTTAGAAGCTCCATCTATATAACTAATTTCTTCAACAGTAATAAGTTTTCCATCAATTTTAAAACCTTCCTGTATTTTTTTTAGATCTTCTAGTTTTAAGTTTTTATCTAATTCAATATGAAATAAACGCGCCACTCCATTTTTAGAATTTGTAAATTTTGCAGCTATGGCATCATCATTTGTAAACAGCAATAAGCCTTTAGAATTCCTTCCTAATCGTCCAATTGGTTTAATTCTAGATGATGTGGCGTTTGCAACTAAATCCATTACGGTTCTTCCTTTTCCTTCGCTGGTTGTTGTAGCAAAACCTTTGGGTTTATTGAGTAACACGTAAGCTTTTTTCTCTGGGTTTATTCGCGCGCCGTCATAGCGAACCTCGTCTCCAATCTTTACTTTATAACCCATTTCTGTAATTACTTTTCCGTTTACAGAAACTAAACCTGTTGCAATGTGCACATCTGCTTCACGACGTGAACACATTCCTGAATTTGCCACATATTTATTTAACCTAATTTCATCAGGGTTTGATGATTTTTTTTGTGATGGATTATTTTTTTTAATAGGCGCATTTCCTCTTGCATAACTTGTAGATCGTGCGTTTCCACTTCCACGTCCTGATGGCTTTCCTTTTCCTTTACTGCCTTGTTGTCTTTTCATGACTTATAATTTTGTGCAAAGATAGATTTAAAATTATGATTCTTGATTTTAGATTTACAATTTGTTTTTATCCGTTTTATTTAACCAAACAGGTTAAACTCTGCGTTAAACCATCTTTTAATAATTGGCTCATACTAAATACGATTTAAAATAACACCTACATCTATTAGTAGAATACTAAAAACTCCAGCAAGAATTATAAATTTAAGAATACTATGGAGTATTAGATAATGAATTTTAGTTTTAGATAGCCAAATTAAAAACATAAATAAAAGCAGTAACACTATACTAGCATAAAAAAAAATATACATGTGCCCTATTTCAAACTTAAATAATAATAGATAGGTTGGAATTAAAGTAAGAACAGATAAAAATGTTAACATTATTTTGGAAGCCTTTTCTCCATAAATTACTGGTATCGTTTTATAGTTTTGAAGCAAATCGCCTTTAATGTTTTCTAAATCTTTAGTCAATTCTCGCATAGAAATAATCAAGAACAAGAATATAGCGTGAACGAAAATAACCGTTTCGAAGTTTTTATAGTAAAGGAAAATCGCAAAAAAAGGCGTAATGGTTAATATGGCAGATGCTAAATTACCAATAAAAGGTAATTTCTTTAATTTATGTGAATAAAGCCAAATACTAAAAATATAAACCGAAAAGAATAAAACTGCATTAAAAGACACATAACTTGCCATAACTACTGCTGCAAAATTAAGGACAAAATAAAAGGAAAGTTTCGTGTTTTGACTTATCAGTCTATCTAATTTAGATTTGATAGGTTTATTTATCAAATCTTTTTCTGAATCGTAAAAATTATTAATAATGTAACCTCCAGCTATAGTTGCAGCTGAGGCTAAAACGAGCATAAACAAATTAGCATCAAATAAAACGGCTTTTAAAGGTTTATCATGCGCCATGATATAAATAGATGCTAAATATTGAGCAATAACAATAATTAAAATATTATAACCTCTAACCACAGAAAACATACTAAAAAATTTGAGTAGAATATGTTTCTGTCTTCTGGATAACATCTGAAATATTTTTGATGAGACCCTGAAAAGTTCAGGATAACTATATAAGATTAGAAATTATAAACGACTTCTAATTTATAATTTGAAAGTGATTGTTTTGCCTTTTCAATATCTTCAGTAAAACCTAAAATATATCCACCGCCACCAGATCCACAAAGCTTTAAATAGTATTCGTTAGTTTCAATACCTTTTTTCCAAAGTTCATGAAATTGTTGAGGAATCATAGGTTTAAAATGATTTAAAACCACTTTAGAAAGTTGTTTCGTGTTTTTAAACAAGGATTTAATATTACCTGTTAAGAAATCTTCAACACAAGCATCGGTATGTTTTATAAATTGGTTTTTAAGCATCCTACGGAATCCTTCTTGCTTCATGTTTTCCATGAACAAACTCACCATGGGCGCAGTTTCTCCAACAATACCACTATCTATTAAAAACACAGCACCTTTTCCGTCACTCTGTTGTGCAGGAATACCAGTTGCTTCGATATTGTCTTTTGAATTGATAAGAATTGGAATACTTAAATAACTATTTAAAGGATCTAATCCAGAAGATTTACCATGAAAAAATGATTCCATTTCTGAAAAAATAGTTTTTAACTTTAATAACTTTTCTCTGGTTAAATTCTCTAAAACTGTAATTTTATCTTGAGCATATTTATCATAAATTGCAGCAACTAAAGCACCACTACTTCCTACACCATAACCTTGTGGTATGGAAGAATCGAAATACATCCCATTATTTACATCTTGTTTTAATAATTCAATATCAAAACTTACCAAATTAGTATCAATATTTTGTAAATAATCTACAAAACGTATTAAACTTTTGTTAGATTTAATGGCAGATTCAGAAGGATTTTCATCCACCTTTAAAGCGCCATTGTAAAAATTATAAGGAATAGATAAACCTTTGGAATCTTTAATAATTCCGTACTCCCCGAAGAGTAATATTTTTGAGTAAAAAAGAGGTCCTTTCATAAGCAGTTTTTGATTCGGTCATGCAAAATTACAACAGTTTCGCTCCAAATCCAATTCTATCACTAATATAGTGACCATTTTGACAATATGCAACTAACTCGTTCTTAATGAATTCACAAACTTGTTCACATTCATTTTCAGGGTATAAAACATGTACATTGGCCCCCGCATCAAGCGTGAAACAAATTTTAGAGTCCGTTTTTTCTCTATAAGCCCATATTTTATTAATGATTTCAAGTGTATTTGGTTTCATTAAAATAAAGTATGGCATACTCGTCATCATCATAGCATGAAGTGTTAAGGCCTCACTTTCAACTATTTTAATAAAAGCATCTAAATCACCTAGTTTTAAGATTTTCATTAAACTAGATATGTTTTGATGTGCTTGTTTAAAACGCTCATTTGCAAACGGGTGCCCATGCATTAAATTATGACCAACAGTACTACTCACTTGCTTTTCACCTTTGTCTACCAACAAAATAGTGTCTTGATAATTTTTAAAATTTGTATGTACTTCGTATGGATATTTTGTACCAAATAAATCTGAACTCCCATCAATTTCCTTATGTTTCCCCCAAACTACTAAATCACCTTCAAGACTTCTACAAGCGCTACCTGACCCTAAACGTGCTAAGAATGATGCTTTTTGGGTAAAGTATTTATCTGTGATTTCGACTTCGCTTAATGATCGTTCTAGACTCATTAAACATGATGCTAAAGCACTCATTCCAGATGCTGATGAAGCAATTCCAGAACTGTGTGGAAACGTATTTGAAGTTTCAATTTTAAAATGATAGTCTTTTAAAAATGGCAAATAGACTTCAACGCGCTTAAAGAACGTTTCTATTTTTGGCTTAAAATCATCTTTTTTTTCTTCATCTAAAAAAACTTCAAACGAAAAACTATCGGTATTTTCTCTTTTTGAAAAACTTAATTTAGTTGTTGTTTTACAATCATTAAGCGTGAAACTAATAGAGGGGTTTTCGGAAATTTGATTTTCCTTTTTCCCCCAGTATTTAACTAAGGCAATATTACTTGGCGATGACCAAGTGAAGCTGCCGCTTTCGATGAAATTATTATATGTTTTTGGAATAAAATCTTTTTCTGTCATTGTAATTATTCTGCGGACAAAAACTATTTAAAAACAGTCTTTAATATAGTTAATTAATTTTTGGCTAAAATAGTAAATATCTAGTGGCTTTATTTTTTCCATTCGGATTTATAAATTCGGAAAATGTTTACTTTATTATTACTATATTCAGTTATTCTGTCTAATTTCATTCCGTTCTTTAAGGCTACATTCTCAGATGGTTTATTGGTTAAACTAATTATAGAAATAATAGAGTCCGATAAATTGTTTTCAAAGGCAAAATCTTTGCATTTTTTTGCAGCTTCAGTAGCAAATCCTTTATTCCAAAACTTGGGTAAAAGCGAATAACCTATTTCTAATTCTGTTATTTTATCCACGTTTTGAATTAAAAGTCCACAATGCCCAATAAAACTTCCTGATTGTTTTTCAATTAAGGCATTCATGCCTCCCAAATTATTATGGTAACGATAAAATTGTTTTTCATACCATTTTTTACATTCTATTTCTGGGTTTTCAAATTCAGAAATCCAGTATTTAGAAGTTATTGGGTTTATATAAAACTCTAACCAATCATTAAAATCAGATTGATTAATTTTCCTAAATAGAATTCGTTCTGTTTCTTGGTTTTCAAGTAAATACCCCATTTAGTTCTTAATTTTCACTCAACATTTCAATTAACTTTACCATAGTTTTATAATTTCTTGCTGTAGCTCTTGTTTTTAATTTTTTTTCAAAAAAATTGTTATTACATTTAGCTTTACCATAACCTGTAAAACAGTAAAAATAAATACAATTATTTGTTATTATAAATTCTTCGTTTGTATACTTTATTTTTGATACTTCAGCAATTAAATCTTTATCAGGAACATCATATAATAGTGTAAAATAACTATTTACTTTTTTTTCTTCTGGAAATGGACTGTTGTCAAAAATGCCTTTTAACGCTTCAGGCGTTTTAATAAGAATTGGAACTTCAAAACCAAAATGATTTTTTATAGCATGATGCATTTCTAACTCTAGTTTTTGAGTATTCTCCTCTAAAGATTCAAAAATTACATTTCCACTTTGAATATACGTTTGAACATTTTGAAAACCTAATTTTGAAAGTAATTCACGAAGTTCAGCCATCGGAATTTTTTTATGCCCGCTAACATTAATCCCTCTTAAAAATGCGATGTATGTGTTCATTATTATTTTTATTTATTGAGCGTTTTAATTCTTATTAGAGGGGAAATTATCGTGAAATAGATTTTGCTGCTATATAAGCTCCAGTCCAAGCATTTTGAAAGTTAAAACCTCCTGTAACTGCATCAATATTTAATACTTCGCCTGCAAAATAAAGATTCTTAACATACTTACTTTCAAAAGTTTTAAAATTAACCTCTTTAAGGTTTACACCGCCCGCAGTTACAAATTCTTCTTTAAATGTGCTTTTTCCATCAACATTAAAAATAGCTTGGGTAAGTTGGCTTGCAAAACATTCTAATTGCGACTTGTTTAAATCTGCCCAACGTGTTTCTTCATTCATATTAGATGCTAAAACCAATTTGTGCCAAAGTCGTTTTGGAAGTTCAAACTGCGTAGATTTGAATACTGTTTTTTTTGCTAAATCGTGTTTTAATGCTTTCAGTATATCCAAACAATCGTCAAAAGATATTTTTATGAAATTAATTTCAATTTGAAACTTATAATGGCTTTTTGCTAACTCTAAAGCGCCAAAAGCAGAGAGTTTTAAAATTGATGGCGCACTCATACCCCAATGCGTAATCAATAATGGGCCTTCACTCCATAAATCTGTTTCTAAAATTTTTACTTCAACATCTTTGGCTACAACACCTGGAATATCCTTTATACGCGCATCTGTTATATTGAATGTAAATAATGAAGGTATAGGTTGCGAAATAGAATGCCCGAAATCTTCTAGTAAGTTCCATATTTTCGGGTTACTTCCAGTTGCTATCAAAACTTTTTCTGTCGAAAAAATTCCTTGTGTGGTTTCAATTTGAAAGAGTTTATTTTCATTAGAAATAGACTTTACCGAATGATTATACAATACCTCAACTTGATGTTTTTCAGCTTCTCTTAAAAAGCAATCGATAATGGTTTGCGATGAATTAGACACTGGAAACATTCTACCATCATCCTCTATTTTTAGTTCTACGCCTCGCTTTTCAAACCATTCAATAGTATCACCAGTCATAAATTGATGAAACGGACCCAATAATTCTTTTTCACCTCTGGGGTAATTTTGCACTAATTCCTGCGGAACAAATTCTGCATGTGTTACATTACAACGCCCACCACCTGAAACTTTCACTTTAGTTAATCCTTCTTTTCCGCGTTCTAAAATAGTAACCTTTAAATCTGGATTTTGTTCTGCAATATTAATTGCAGCGAAAAAACCTGCTGCACCACCACCTATAACTATAACATGCTTTTCTATCATAAATCTTAAAAACTGCGTAAATTTACCATAATTTAAACAACTTCATTTTGAAAAAAATTCTCGTTTTTGTATACATTTCAATTATAGCTTGTAATACTGGTAAATTAAAAGTTATAGCTGACATTGATAGCGATTTAAAAGAAGCCTCTGCCATAGAAAAAGTTGTAAATTCAGATTTACTTTGGACCATTGAAGATTCTGGTAACAAAAACAATATTTATGGTTTAAACCTAAAAGGAAATATTGTAAAAGATATTGATATAAAAAATGCAAGTAATATTGATTGGGAAGATTTAACATCAGACAAACAAGGTAATCTTTACATTGGCGATTTTGGAAATAATAGTAGAAACCGTGATGATTATACTATTTATAAAGTCTCTGATTTAAACAAAGACAAAACAACTGCAGAACGTATTAATTTTATATTACCCAAAAAAGTAAAATCTAAAGATTTTGAAGCTTTTTTTATTTGGAATAACTTCTTTTATCTTTTTACTAAAGAAAACAAATCGAGTATGTTATTTAAAGTGCCCAATAAAATAGGGTTACATACAGCGACATTAATTAAGAAGTTTAATTTAGATGGTAAGAATCACAGAATTACCTCGGCTACCATTAGCGAAAATGGAAAAATCATAGTGCTCTTAAATCATAATAAACTTTGGAAAATTACTGATTTTAAAGATGATAATTTTTTAGATGGCACCATTAAAGAATTAAAGTTTGACCATAATTCTCAAAAGGAAGGCATCTGTTTTAAAGATAATACGAAAGTTTATATTACAGATGAAAAAACAAAAGGTGAAGGCGGTAACCTTTATACTTTTAAAATAAACTAACTCGTTTTATTTTGAATCTAAAAATACAATTTGATGTCTGTTCGAGTGATTTTGAGGCACGAAAAATTGTATCGAGAACTAGTATTGAAATCCTTGTTCTCGATACAAATTTCACTCATTTTCAATGGTAAAATTTACTCGAACTGACAAATCTTATCAAAATTGTATGAATTCAAATTACATTTGAAGATGAGACCCTGAAACAAGTTCAGGTTGACGCACTGCGTCAAAACCCAAAACCAACTCTAAAAGCGAAACGCAAACCATCATCACTATTAAACGCAGATAAGTTTAATGTTAGAATATCTGCAGCATTTGCAAAAACACCGCCTCCAATAGACGTATTCCAAGTATTAGAATTATAAGCCAAATCATCAACTAATTCATCATCAATCCAAATGCGTCCGTAATCAAAACCAGTATAAATGCCTATATTTAGTGGAAGTAATCCTGTTTTAACTTTTCGTAAATTTAAACGTAAATCGGTACTTTGATAAAATGAATTCTTACCTGAAAATCGTTCGTTTCTATAACCGCGTAACCCATTATTGGCTCCCAAATTTGCCGCTTGATAAAACTCAAAATCATCACCAAAAATAAAATGCGCTTTTGCATGTGTTGCAAAAACTAATTGTCCACTTGATACTAGCTTATAATCGAAACCCAATTCTGGAATAAAATAAGCAAACCCTTTCGATTCTTCTAAATTAGACGTATAACCCATTTGCAAACTCGTTTGCATTCCTAAAGTTGGAAATGCCTCGTTATCTTTAGCTTGGTAACTGTAAATAGCATCAACTCCAACAAAGTCTTTTTGGTTCTCTATATCGTTCACCCCAAGAAAATCATTTATAAATCGATTACTTGTTTCTTCAACTTCAATAGATTCGTAACTCAAGCCTAATTTAAAATGCGCCCCTAATTCACCTCTCCAATTTAATGATGGTGCAAATTTTAGTGTACTCAATTTTACACGATTGTAATTTAAATCAAAATTATCTTCGTCGTCACTATTTAAGTTGGGTGTACTATTTCCGAAACCAAAGAAATTAACGGCATAATTAGGACTTGTAAATTTAGCATTTAAACCTAAATTCCATGATCCTACAACATTCGCAAATTCGCCATTATATTCAAAATCAAATCCACTGGTTGCAAAATAATATCCTCCAGAAATACTGTGTTGCGAACTAAATGGGTTACGTTCAAAACCATAATTGGTAAGCGTATTTACAAAACCTATTTTAAGACCATCGTCTGGATTTGCACCTATTAAAGGCATAAATTGGTTAGTACTATTTTTAGGCTTTGTGTAATCATATATATTCGTTTCATAATCATCGGTTAGTTTTTTACTTCCTTTTTTAGTAGTAAATGTACTTTTCTTAGACTTATAATCATATATTTTAACTTTCTTGCCGTTTTCAATGGTATAAGTGTCATTATTTTGTCCTCCAACTAATCTCAATTTAATAAGATTATCGCCTTCTCCAATAACTTTAAACTCATCTTCATCATCTAAACCATAAATCCAAATCTCTTTTGTTTCATTTCTATTATAAGTTTTATCATAAATAATGGTTCCTTTCTTACCATTTTTTATACGATATACGGTAAGTTTTGTGCTTCCATTTGGCATACGTTCTATTTCAAACAAATCATCTTTATCAGTTCCTTTTACTAGTGGTGTTTTATTAAGTGCTTCATAATATCTATCTGCTATATCTGGAAGGTTTTTTAATCTCGCTTTAAGCACACGTTTTATCTCAGTAATTGTTTCGTCTTGAACTTCTTTTGGAAACGATTTAAATGCCTTATCAATAACAGTATCAGTCATGTTTTTTTGAATGAATGCCACCTGTTCTTCCCATTGCTTTTTTGTTGTTTCATTTAGCAACATCATATCCAACGAAAATGGACTGAAATTAAAGCCTTTTACGTTTCTAACATCATCTTTAAATCCTTCCATTAGCTTTAAAGGTGGCACAATTCGCGTAGCTAAATTCATTAAAGCGCCGTCACTCATAATAGAAAAAGCTTGGTCTCTATCTCTAGGAATTGGTCTGTAAACCACTTTTCCATCTTCTTTAAACGCTGCCCAACGCCACTGATCGGTATGTCTATCCCAATCACCAATTGCCATATCAAACAGTCTAGCTCTTAAAAACATCTCATCATCAACTACATACTTCTCATCTTCAGCTAACTTCTTCATTAAGTCATCGGTACTTTCAATTTTATTTGAATTCCCAAAGCTTTTAAGATTTCCATGTCCGTCTGAAACATGTTCTTCAATCATATATAACTCATCTCCAAAATCGGCATTAAAACTTTCTAGAGCATTTTGTTTGGGCACATAATAAAGTATAGGATTGGTATGATATAAATTAACCGCATCAGATAATTCGCCAGTTACAAAAGGCGCATACGGATGAGAGCCCGTGTAAAAATCTTGTAGTAAACGCTCTGTTGCTGTACCATCAAACTGCCCTTCAATATACTGGTCTTTAAAAGCCATAGCTTGCAAATATATGGTTGCACTTTTTCTGATGGCGCGCATAACATAACGCTTCCCTTCATCATTAATTAGCTGAAGTGATTTTGATTGATGTCCTCCACCTTTTCGAAAAGGTTTTAAACCTCCAAACAGCGTATCTAAATTAACTGTTGGAGCATTTACTTGTGTACCATAATATGTTCTATAACGGTCTCCCCAAATGTATTTATAAAACCCACTTTTTATGATTTCATCCTCTGAATATACTGATGCTGATTTGTTATCTGGAAATAAATTATCATAGCTAAAGTTATTTTCTTTTTTATCTTCTGAAAACACTTCTGTTTGAAAAATAACTTTATCATCTTTAGCTGAATAAAATCTCACTATTGAAGATCCGTCTGTAAAAACATCAAATCTTGCATAACCAGAATCGCTAGATGAAAACGCATCATTTGCATTACGTGTAGCTGTAGTTTTTGATCCTGAACCACTAACTATTTGTGGTAAATTATCTTGCACTAAATATTGTAAACTATGTTCATGCCCCGAAACAAAAACAACCTTTTCATTTTCTTGCGCTAAAGTAACAATACGCTTTTTAAAAGTATTATACTTTTCATTCTGCAAATCGGCAGGTGAAACGCCACTAGTTTTTCTTAATATATTTTTTAAAGTCCCTAAAACTGGAATAGGTTTTAGGTGCGATACAAAATCATAATGACCACCATGTGGCCCATTGCTAAACATAGGATGATGCATGGCAATAATAGTTGTTTTTCCTCGAGCTTTTTTAATTAACCCTTCTAACTCTTCAAAAAACTTAAATCGTGTTTTAATTTCACAATCATCATTTATTGTTGGGTGCTTATCCCAATTTGTTAAATACCACTCAGAGTCAACAATAATCATAACGATATCATCTGTAATATCAACTTTCTCAATAGGACATCCGTTTTCAGGTAAAAACGTATTTTTTCCTAAAATATCTTCAATAAATTCTTCTTGTCGTTTTAAACCTTTTAATCCGTCACTATACCAATCATGATTTCCAGGTATAAAAATGGCTTCTCCTTTAAAATCTTTAACGGCATTGGCTTGAACTTTTAATTGGTGTTCAGCAAAAACCCTTCCTTCATCTTTCTTAGTTGGCATACCCTTAGGGTAAATATTATCGCCAAGAAAAACTACCGTACTTTGTTTTGAAGCTTTATTTAGCTTACTTTTTAAATCTTTTATTGCTTCAGATTCAGATCCTATTGGTGAATTACCGCCATCGCCAATAAAATAAAACGAGTGTACTATTTCTTTATCTGGAAAAACACTTTGAAGGTTTTTATCCTTGTACTGCGTTTTATATGTTGCACAAGCATTCAGGACAATTATAATGACGAATAAAAATGCTGCTTTTTGAAATTTCATATTAGCCCGAATTAATGCTCTTAAATATAATAATTACAATTTAATTTAGTTCCAATTTAACACACTCCGCTCATTCCAATAATCTTCAGGAGCGACTTTTAAAGTTTTAAGTAATTCCAATTCTTCTGACGTAAAAGTAAAATTCAAAGCTTTTAAATTTTGATGTAATTGCATTGAATTTGAAGCACCACTTAACACATAAGTTGGTTGTAAACCATCTATAACAAACCTTAAAGCAACAGCATCAATACCAACATGATACTTTTTCGATAACTGTTCTAAACTTTGATAAGCATTATTGTAATGCTGGAATTTTTCATTTCTAAAAACACGTCCGTTAGCTAAAGCCTCTTTAATGATGACCTTTTTACCTTGTCTTAAAACGTTTTCTAAAATTGAAAACGTAGATTGTTCAAACACATTATAGGTGACTTGAAAACTATCAAATAAGTCCTCGTCATTTACTTTCACTTCTAAAGCAGTAGTTATAACTTCCTTTTGATTTGCTCCACTTGTTGTAATTCCAATAAGCAGCCCTGTTTCTTTTTTAATTTGATACAATTGATTTAAAACAGCTTCATTTTCTAAAATACCACTTTCAAAAGTTGCAGAATGCACTTGATAGTATTTAAGTTTTGGAAGCATCTGTTTTGAAACTTCCCATTGTTCTTGCAACTTATTTATGGAATGTTCTTTTACTTCATGCTTTCCGCAGAAACCCAATTCCCAATTTGCCACATAAGTATAGCCCCATTTTGTTCCTAAAACAGCATCGACATAATTATTTTTATTATGCCATTCATTCAAAAAAGCTTCTCCTTTTCCATAAGATGGCGCGGTATCAAAATATCTAATCCCTAATTTATACGCTTCATTTAAAACTGAAAACGTGTTATTTTTAAAGGCTTCTTCAGATTTATCAATCGTGTTATCCGTTCTAATATTTATATATTCTGGCCTTCCTAAAGCCGCTAAACCTAATCCTATTTTTGTCTTCGATGTACTCATTAATCTATCCGTTTTGTTTCAATAATTGTAGCCTTACCAAGTGAATAGCTTTTTCATTCTGAATACTTAGTCTCTCGCGATTCATTGTTTAAGTGCTTTAATTTATTTTGGTTTGCATATTTAGAAAACTTATTCAACAATAATTTTAGTTTTGGGTTAATAAAGCGTTCACAAAATGGTTTTTCTGGATTATTGTAATAGTAATTCTGAATTTGTTCCCGTGACACTTTAAACCTATCAAAAGGTAAAACACGGGTAATAAGTTTATTTTGAAACTGGAACTGCAATAATTCCAATTGAGATTTTACAGAATTATTTTGATCTTCTGAAAAGGTATAAATCGCAGAACGGTATTTGGGTCGCATAGCATGATTAGATGCGCTTTTATGAGTGTATAAATGAATCTCCATAAGTGTTGCCAGTGAAATTTCAGCATCGTTAAAATGAACAATAACGGCTTCTGAAAAATCACTATTTTCGTCAGTTGACCCCACAAAACCCTGTTCTACTTTCAGCACTCCAATTAAGGATTGAAATACAGCTTCTGTACACCAATGGCAACCACCGCCGAATGCTATTTTATTTACCATTTGTAAAAATATTCATTATGTTTTTTAACCCGTTGTGTATTTTTATA
Source organism: uncultured Flavobacteriaceae bacterium (assembly GCA_947500585.1). Lineage (GTDB taxonomy): Bacteria > Bacteroidota > Bacteroidia > Flavobacteriales > Flavobacteriaceae > CAXBID01. The sequence goes on from CANMSN010000004.1 coordinate 144,434, forward strand.
AAATTCGTCAGTTCGAGTGGATTTTACGATTGAAAATGAGTAAAATTTGTATCGAGAATAAGAATTTCAGTAATAAATTTAGTTCTCGATACAATTTTTTAGCTGCGCTAGGTATCTTCAATCAAAATATATTTTGATTTCGATAATCTCAAAATCACTCGAACTGACATTAAATTATATAAAAGATTCCTGAAATCTCTCAAAATGGCAGGTATACCCATTAGGTATTCTAACCAAATAATCTTGATGTTCTGGTTCTGCTTTCCAAAAGGTTGAATATGGTTCTAAAGTAGTTACAACGTCGCCGTCCCATTTCCCAGAATCGTTAACTATTTTAATGATGTCTTCGGCATCTTTTTTTTCTTCTTCATTTTGAAAAAATATGGCTGACCTATAACTTGAACCTCTATCGTTACCCTGTCTATCTATTGTTGTGGGGTTGTGAATTCTAAAGAAATAATCTAGTATTTCCCTAAACGATGTTTCATTTGGATCGTAAGTTAGTTCTATACCTTCTGCATGACCTGGATGGTTTTTGTATGTTGGATTTTCATTTTCTCCACCTATATACCCAACTTCTGTATCTTTAATTCCTGGGCGTGTTCTAAATAAATCTTCCATTCCCCAGAAACACCCTCCTGCTATATATGCCTTTCTATAATTACTCATGTTTTATCTTTTTAAAATCTATTCCTTTTTTTAATTAACTTCTTAAGAACTGCAAGACAACATAGAACATCCTACTTTATCTCTTGCCCAATCGGGGCGTTTTACAAACCATTTTTCATATTCTAGTTGTTCGTCATAAGGTTTTTTAAGCATTTGAAACAGCTCATCTATTAATTTACAATCTCCCTTATCTGCATCATCAATGGCTAATTGTGCCATATAATTTCGTAATACATATTTAGGATTTACAGTGTTCATGTGTTCTTTTCTTTCTTCATCTGAAACTGTTTCCTTTTTTAATCTCTCAGCATAATTTTCAAACCAATCGTTCCATCGTTTTTCAATGTTTCCAATAACTTCTTCTGGCTTGTAAAACGCATTTTGAATGACTTTCAGCCCTTCTGAAGCTTTTTCAATTTTAAAATTACTAAGATTTCTAAAGAAAATAGTCATATCTGTTTCCGTTTGATGCAAAATATCTTCCAACTCTAGAATTAATTTTTGATCATTTTCATATTCATTATGAAAGCCCAACTTTGAGCGCATCATGTTTAACAACTTGTCTTCAAAATCTGTTTTATATTGATTTAAAATCGCCTCAAATGGTTCTGCCTCTTCCACTAAAGGATAAATGGCATTTGCTAATTGCAACAAATTCCATAAACCAATATTGGGTTGATTGCCGTAACGATAACGTTTATTTTCTCTATCGGTTGTGTTTGGTGTCCAGCCATATTCATAACCTTCCAACCAGCCATAAGGTCCATAATCTATGGTTAAACCTAAAATAGACATGTTATCGGTATTCATCACACCATGCACAAAACCAACACGTTGCCAGTGGATTATCATATTTAAAGTGCGCTCTGAGACTTCTTTAAAAAATGCGATATACGTTTCTTTAGATGGTTTTCCTAAATGGGCAAAATGATGTTTAATGGTGTAATCGACCAACCCTTTTAAATTTTCATCATCTTGTCTTGATGCAAAAATTTGAAAGTTCCCGAAACGCAAGAAAGATTCGGCTGTTCTACACACAATTGCTCCTTTTTCATAAGCTGAATTACCATCATACATCACATCTCGTAACACGTTATCGCCAGACAATACCAAAGATAAAGCACGCGTTGTTGGTATACCTAAATGAAACATGGCTTCGCTACATAAATACTCTCTAATAGATGAACGTAATACTGCTAAACCATCCGCAGTTCTAGAATATGGTGTTTCTCCTGCGCCTTTTAATTGTAATGCCCAATTTTGATTATTATGTTCAACTTCACATAAGTTTATAGCGCGCCCATCTCCTAATTGTCCTGCCCAATTACCAAATTGATGTCCACCATAACACATAGCATAAGGTTTTGTGTTGTTTAAAACTTCGTTTCCTGTGAATACGTTTAAAAAGTGGTCGCTTTTAGCATCAGCTTCTGAAAGCCCAATATTTTTAAGCATTTCTGGTGATACATGCAGTAACTCAGGATTCGATGTTTTTTTTGGTGTTACATACGAAAAACATGCTTTTTTAACTTGCCTTCTAGTGTTTTCCAAAACTGGATCTGCAGGTAATTTTTTGTTGAATTTATCCTGTATGTTTAACTTCATTTATTATTACTTTCCGTTTAAGACCTACAAGGTTTTTAAAACCTCGCAGGTCTCATATATTCTTATTAAAATCTATCGATTTTTTGAAACCTCGAAAATCTATTAAATTTTATCCAATTGCATAGATTCTGAATTAATACAATAACGCAATCCGCTAGGTTCTGGCCCATCCGGAAAAACGTGACCTAAATGCCCATCGCAAGTATTACACATCACCTCAACACGCACCATACCAAACGCTGTGTCGCGTTCATATTTAATCGCATTTTCTTTAATTGGCTGTGTAAAACTGGGCCATCCTGTACCCGATTCAAACTTAATAGTAGAATCAAATAATGGAGTATTACAGCATACGCAATTATACTTTCCAGCTTCATGAATACTACAAAGTGCGCCACTATGTGGTCTTTCTGTTCCTTTAAGTCTTGTAATTCTAAACTGTTCTGGAGTTAACAGTTCTTGCCATTCGGCTTCTGATTTTTCAACTCGTTTATCTGGAGTTGGATTTCCCTTCACGGAAAAGTTGATGACTTCTTTCCAAGTTAGCATATTTTTTGTCCTTTCTTTGTTAAATTAATATATGCTTTCAACGCTATAATAAGTCGAAATTATATTCAAAAACTTACAACCTCTATTTTATTTGGTATTACTGAAAGCATTAATGAAATTTACGACAAAATATGATGTTATCAATACTTTATTTAATGTTCTTAAAGTTTAGTATTTTTACTTAATAAACATTTATACTTCTAGATATGTTGATTGAAGAAGCTGAAAAATTTGTAGTTAATCTTTTAAATGAAAAGTTAGAAACTTCATTTACCTATCATAACATTACGCATACACAACGTGTTGTTGAAGATGCTAAAGCCTTGGCTGAACTTTCTAATATTGATGAAGCGCAAAAGACACTGCTTTTATTAGCGGCTTGGTTACACGATACGGGTTATACTAAAGGTGTTAAAAATCATGAAGATGAAAGTGTGATTATTGCAAAAACCTTTTTAGAAGCGCAAAAATGTTCAAAAACAGACATAGAAGCTATTTGCGATTTAATTTTAGCAACAAAAATAAAGGCTGTTCCTAAAAATCAACTAGAAAAAATAATTAGAGATTCTGATTGCTCACACATTGGAAGTAAAAATTATTTAGAAATTTCTGAGTTACTTCGAAAAGAATGGGAATTACTATGCAACAAGACATATACTGAAATTGAATGGTTGGATGAAAACATCAATTTTCTATCTACAAAACATCGTTTTCACACCAATGAGGCCGCTTTAAGTTGGGATAAACGAAAAGGCAAAAATTTATCTGAACTCCTTAAACTAAGAAAAAAATTAGACACAGATAATAAAAAAATCAAGCAAAAAAAGGAAGAATTAAGCTTTAAAAAAAATAAGATAGAGCTGCCCGAACGTGGTATTGAAACGGTGTTTAGAGTAACCTTAAAAAACCATATGCAATTAAGTAATATTGCAGATACCAAAGCCAACATATTACTATCTGTAAACGCTATTATTGTGTCTTTAGTGTTATCAAACTTAGTTTCAAAACTTGATAATGCTTCTAATACTTATCTTATAGTGCCCACTGTTATTTTTGTAACGTTCACAGTCATATCTATTGTGCTCTCAATATTGGCTACCAGACCAAATGTTACCAGTGGAAAATTTACTAAAGAGGATGTTGCCAATAAAAAAGTAAACCTTTTATTCTTTGGAAACTTTCATAAAATGAGTTTGAAAGATTTTGAATGGGCTATGGGCGAAATGATGCAAGACCGTGATTACTTGTATTCTTCTATGAAAAAAGATTTATACTTTTTAGGCTTAGTACTTGATAAGAAATACAAAATATTAAGACTCACCTATTCCGTATTTATGATAGGCATTATAGTAAGTGTAGCTGCTTTTGCTATTGCTTTTAAATATTTTGGTTGAACAGCTTAAGCTCTAATTTCCTTCATTAAATCATCATACGTGTAAAATGCTTTATCATCTTCATTTTTATGATATAACACACTTACTCTTATCGCTTTTAAACCAGTAACTGCCTGCAAATCTTGAAGTTCTACTATTTCAATATCAGTATCTAAATAGTGCTTCGCTTGTAAAAATTTAATATATCTTAAATATTCTCTTTCGTCTTGCTTTTGAGAATACACAATACTTATTTTACCCTTTTGTGTAACACGCTCGGTTGTTCCTTTTATATAAGCTTTATCAACGCGTTTTTTTACAATTTCGTAACGCGCATTATAAGTACCATCAACATCAAACTGCTTTTCATCCATTCTAAAACTTATAGAAAGTGGCTGATTAAACACTAATATCATAGACGCAACATCTAGAAATACTGGAAATTCAGATTGCATTTGATAATACGAATTTTCCATTTCGCACATCACTTGCAATTGCCATAAACGTAAATTGTATAAATAAACAGGATTAAAACTATCTTCTTTAGTAATAGATTCGCCAATGTACATATTATGCTCTACACCATCAGTTTTAAAACGTTCAAAGTAATGTGGATACATTTGTTGCGCCTCTACTTGCTTTCTGTCTAGAAGTGATGACATTTCTTTGTTAATTAAAGCAATGGTATCATCATACTGTTTTCTATGGTTATAAAGCACGTTTACTTTATCATCAATACTATCAAAATAAGAACTTATTTGTTCTTTTAACGCATCGGTAGTGTATAAATGCTTCAATACAGGCTCAATATCTTCCTTAAAAAATTCAGAGATTTGCTGCTCGCTATCTACTTGAAAATGAGAATTCAACCCTTCTAAATATTCATCTATTTGATATATGAACTGCTCGTAAATTGGCAATTCTTCTAAATTTAAAGCACTTTTAAAAATACTTTTAACTGCTTTTAACTGTAAGGTTAAATCTTGCTGTGTAGCCTTATTACGTGCTTCTGAGGAGCCTTTAATATCTATCTGTCCGTAAAGTGGGTAAATATTTTCGAATGCTATTTTCTTAAAAGTAGCCTGTTCACCATTCATTTCAGCCTTAATAAATGCTTTAGCTTCTTTTTCAAAACGCCAATGTACGCTTGGGTGAATAGAGGTACATTCTTTTTGTATAATAGCTTCAATTAAATTCTCTTCTTCATTTTTAGAGCGTTCAACAGCTGAAACTATATATGGCATAACATCAATTAATTTATTGGCATTAATACTGTTAAGCACTTGAGGTTTTTCAGAAACAATTTCAATAATGCCCATTAAGCCATTTTCATTAGCTATAGGCGCAAATATGGCACTTTTAATACCTTGTTCATATAAAGCAGTAATATGCGGAGCACGACCTTTTGCTTTTTTAAACATTTTATCGACATCCGATACTGAGAAATACTTACTCTCATTTAACAATCTATTATAAGACCAGCCACATAATGCATCTGCACAACCTACGCTTTCAGAATTATTAAGCAAAAAGCTTTTCATGCCTACGCCATAAACACGCTCAAAATTACCTTCTTCTTCATTATAAATTGAAAAACCTACTTTAATATCATTAATACCTAAAAGCGATCTGAAAATCTCATAAAACCCTTGCATAAAATTTTCATCCTTACGCTTATCTTCACCTATAAGACTAGATTTTATGTTCGAAATTGACTGATCATCGGTTACATCAAAAATATTAGAAATAACAAAGCCTTTAAATATGTAACTATTTGGAGGAAATTTTTCTTTCCAAAGACTTAAATTCTCGTAATTATCTAATAATTGATCGTAATCTTCTTTTGTAATTTTTGGCGCATCTTCTGTTGGAATTATTTCACAAAAATCAGCATTATATAATATTTTATAATAATGAATGATGCCGTTTACATCAGGAATTTCATAATAAAATGGTCGCTTAAAATTTAAATTATAACCATAACAGAAGTTTAAGATAATAGTACATGCAATAATGTACTTATCATCATCTGGCATATTTTTTATTTGAAGTTCAAAATCATCGCCAGCTGTTTCTATAATATTTTTAAAACGTTCTGAAGCATTAAAAATTAAATTATGAAACGGTACTGATGCTGTTTTAATTTCATTGTTAGTTAAAATAGGCGAAAATGAATCTTGTAGAATGATGTTAATCTCTTTTTCTCTATTTTTTAAAATAGAAATATCGCTAAAACCAGTTCGCAACTCAGGGTATACTTCTGCTGTTTTTAATATACTTTTTGCCTTAGTTGACAAAAACTCATCTTCATTCTTGGCTAAGGTTTCATAATGCTCAAGCAACTTATTAAAGCCAACTTTAAGCATCATAGGCGATTCTAAATTATCGTTGATATCCATGGTATGAGATTCTGTATAATACAAAGTTACAAATTATTGGTTTAGTCGTTATAATCTAGACTATCTAACAAATAAAATGTTACAACTAAATATGTTAAATCTTATATAAAATGGCTTTATAAAAACCATCTTTTTAATAATAAATAGCTTCTATATTTATTTCTTAACCTTTTTCAATCTTTCTAATTAATATTGCCCAATCCTGTTGTTTCTTGTCTGTTGATTTTCCTAAATCTACTTTAGAACCTCCTGTAACAGTTTTAACCTTTGATTTTTTTAGTTCTCTTCCTTTTTTAGGGTTAAACCAAAGTACCTCATAACTTCCTGTTGCGTTTGATAAATCTAAAGTGGCATTCTCTACTGAATTTAAATATACTAAATAACTGACATTTTCTTTCGCTAAACAATATACCGTGTTCATGTTCTCTGCATTTCCAACTAAATCATTTCTGTTTTCCATATTCCAAAACGGAATCTTGTTATTCGTAAAAAAATCGATGGCAATAACCGCTTGATTCCAGAATAAATCTCTAGAACGGTAATCTTCACATGTTAAATCTGAATGAGCATGTTTATAGCCAAAATACCATTCATTACCCCAGCCACCCGCCATAAGCGTACCCCAAAGGGCATTTTTTCTAGCATTATCATGACTAGGATTTTCTGCATCTGGCAATAATGAATGTGTTGCATCACCAGGTTCATCAACAGCTGCGGCCCATTGAAAACCAGCTTCTTTTGAAGCTTTTAACCAGTGTAAAACCTCACCATGAACCATCCTGAAATCTGCCTTATGTGTTTGTATGGAAGGCCCTGTTAAACCACTATCTGAACCTAAAAGATCATCATATGGCACACCGTTATGGATTACTAAATGATGATGATAAGGGTCGTTGTTTTTAAAATAATGCGTCATAGCTAATCGCTGCTCGGTATCTTGTGGAGGTGTTCTATGATTTTTAATCCACTCTCCATTTTCTTCACATAAATTCCAATTTAATGCTAAATGATGTCCAAATCGTGCCATTAATTCTCGATAATATAGCTTACTGTTAGCTCCCACACCTCCATTATCCAATAAGCCCTGGTTTTCTACTTCTAAAGTTTTAAAATGAAGAAATAAACCATTTTTTTGCGCATGTTCAAAAACTATTTCCCATTGATCTGTTTTAGACACATCTATTCTATCCCAAGTATCATAATCTACATATGGAAATACATTTTGGTCATCGCCTTCTATATTATTAGTCAAAAATGATACTGCATTTAATCCTTTATAGGCTAAATAATTAAGCGCTCCAACTATGGCTTTTCCTTTCCCATTTCGCCATGTTGGATCTCCTTTTTTCCAATCTTGTAAATGTGCTTCCCATTTTTTTACTAAATTATCTTTATGTCCATCGTTATGAAAAGTCCCATCAAAATCTATATAAGATAAAAAGTTCTCTGGAGCATCCGGACCTTGTTTTAAAAAATATTCTCCTGTTTCTGCAAACTTCAAGTAACGTTCTCCAACATATTGTAATCGCCCTTTACTTCTAAAATCACGTCCAACTTTATCTGATGCTTCAACCACAAAACTTCCTTTAACTCCATCCATATAATCCGCACTAACGCCCGTATTCTTTTTAGTACTTACTGCCGCCCATTTTCCTTTTCTAAAATCTACATCATATAGCCATTCACCTAGTTCATCTGGAGAAAAATGCACACGCCATTTGTTCCCTTTATCTGCCGAAGTTTGCCCTGCATTGCCATCTGCTGCATAATAACCTGGTACAACAAAACTTTTACCTGTAGTAGGATGAGAAAATGTAACATTCAATCTATAATTCATGAACGGATTATCTTCAGCATTTTCAGAAGTCTCTGGACCATCAAGAGTAAGGGTGATTTTATGCCACTTTTTTAATTCTCCAGTAATTACCAAATTGGTTTCTGTATCATATCCCTTTTGTAAACTTCTTAAAAACGCATCGCCTTTTCCTTGAGGCAATATTACAAGACCACTAAAACGCCCTCTGCTAAATTCTTGCCCATCTTTACTCCCTATTTTAGCTAATATTGTAATTATATCATTCGTATTTAGCTGTACATCTGCATACATTTTCGCATACTTTGCGCCTTCTTCAAAAGACATTTTACTAAGAGGCGCTTTGAAACTACCCTGATTAAAGGCGTTAACTTTTAAAGTATAATCTGAACGTCCGTCATTTTCGCCAACTCCAAAAAAAGCAACATCATAAAGTGCTGATATCCCTTCAAATTTTACTGAAGCTTCTGCTTCTTTATTTTTTTCTGGATTTATAGCTAACCACGAATTGTCTTTATAAAATTTACTATCAGTATAATCAAAATCAGTTGCCTTAATAATTGTAGCATCAGGGTTTTTATTTGCTAATTCATCCCATGACATTAATGCTATTTCTTTCTCCTTTTTTATATTTATTGTTGGGTCAAAATTTTTGTCAGTCGTCATTAACCATTGATCCATTTCAAAACCATCTTCACGCATACTAAACTGTATTTCGTGTTCCCCCGCAGTTTCAATGTCTAAATAAATTTGCCCTGGCACACCACAATGTACTTCAAGTGTGCGTTGTTTGCTTCCCCAAAACCATTCATTCTTACCTTTACACCATTGCATCCGCTGTCCAGATTCTGGCCAAGTACCATCTAACCCAACGTGAACGCCATTGTCCTCACTTCCTGTACTATAAGCTTTTACCCAAACATAATAACGACCAGGTGTTGAAATATTTACTTTGTAATAAACAACTGCTAGTTTGCCAGGTTTGTTGCTGAAATTTTTTCCTTTTATTAATTCTTCACCATGATTTGTTCTAGTATCTGGTAATACTTCTATGAATTTACCATTACTAGCAGTATTTGCATGTGATACAGGATCGTCGTCTCTTAAATCTGTTTTAAAATCTGAAGAAATAACATACCATTTACGAATATCATCATGTGTTTGCTTGTAAAACTCTTCAGCTTCAACTTTTAATATGCCTTTTTTCTCTTCAAATACTTTTATTTGAGCATGAGTACTTTTAGAAAAAGCTAATAGATAAATAACTATTAAGGTGCTTAAGACTACTTTAGTTGGTGTCCTCAATGTTTTCATTCCTAGTGATTTAATTATATTTAGTTTAGTTAGTGATTAAATAAATCGATTCTTATTTGTTGAATTTCGCACTACTAAAAATGATTTTAAAACGCGCTTTTCAAAAGATCCATTTGAGTTTTTTATTTGTTTTAGTATCAATTGTGCAGATTCGACGCCCATTCTAAACCCAGGTTGGTCTATACTTGTAAGTGACGGTTCTAGCAACTCATCAACAGGTTCGTTATTAAACCCAACTAAGGATAGTTTTTCAGGCATAGTAATACCACGCTCTTTAGCAGCAAGCATAACACTTATTGCTATTTGATCACTAAATGCTAATATTCCGTCTGGATGGACTGGAGAATATAATAATTTTCGAGCTGCCGAAAGTGTACTTTCTCTATCAAAATTACTATAAACCAAATACCCCTCAGGAATCTCAAGATTATTATTTCTCATAGCTATTTTGTAGCCTTCTACTCTATTGGCATTAATTTGTAAAATCTTGGGGCCACCAATATATGCTATCTTTTTACAACCAATTTCAATCAGGTGTTCAACAGCTTCAATAGCAGCTCGGGTGTTATCAATAGTTACTTTATGAGTTATAATATCATCACAATCTCTATTAAAAAATACAAGAGGAATACCTAACCGTTTTAATTTTTTAAAATGAGAAAACGCTTTAGTTTCACTAGCCAATGAAGCAATAATACCATTTACGCCTACATTAATTAATTCTTGTACTAAACTTTTTTCGCGTTCGTACGATTCATTTGACTGACAAACAATAATATGCATCCCATTCTCTTCTGCTATACTCTCAATGCCGCTAATTGCCATGGCATATAAATGATAACTAATTTTAGGTACAATAATCCCGATAAGATTTGAATTCTTTCGCTTTTGTACTTTAAGCATATCAATAGATACATATCCGATTCTCTCAGCTGTTCGTCTTACTCTTTCTTGAGTTGGAACACTTATTCTTGGATGATTTTTAAGCGCTCTAGAAACTGTAGAAATTGAAATACTTAATTCTTCTGCAATATCTTTTAGAGTTGCACTAGTTTTATATAATGAATTTTGTAAATCTTCCAAATTCTTTAATTATTAATAGCGCAAAAAATTGCGCAAAAAACACACTATTTATTAAAAATAATTCTCAAATTTACATATATTTGTCATAAAATCATATTAATTTTGATAAATTCATAATAATCGTTTGCGCAAAATTGCGCAAATAATCAAGCATATTAACTAATAGAATCAATTACAAATGAGTAAAACGTACAAAATAGCTGTTGTTAACGGCGATGGAATAGGAGCAGAAATTGTTCCTGCTGGTGTTTCGGTTTTAGACGCTGTAGCAAAAAAACACGGTTTCAATATAGAAAAAGAATCATTTCCTTTTGGCGCTGGTTATTACAAAACACATGGTAAGTTTATGACTGATGATGCTATCGAAACTTTAAAAAAGTTTGATGCTATTTATTTTGGAGCAGTTGGTTTACCAGAAATTGATGACACCTTACCTGCGCGAGACTATACGTTTAAAGTAAGAGGAGAATTAAAACAATATGTAAACTATCGCCCTGTAAAATTATTCTCAGGATTAAAAAGTCCGTTAAGAACTAAAACCGAAAAAGATATAGATTTTGTAGTTGTTCGCGAAAACAATGAGGGTGAATTTGTACAAAGCGGTAAAACATTTTATGCAGATGATGCTCATGGTTTTGCTACAGATACTAGTGTTTTTACTCGTTTTGGAATTGAACGTATTGCGCATTACTCATTTCAGTTAGCAAGAAAACGTAGAAGCAAAGTCACTAACGTTACAAAATCAAATACTTTAATAAATAGTTTAGCGTATTGGGATAAAGTAATTGCTGAAGTTGCTGAACAATATCCAGATGTTGAATTTTCTAAAATGTATATTGATAATGCTTCAGCGAGTTTTGTTTTACGTCCTGAAGTTTTTGACGTCATTCTTACAACCAATCTTTTTGGTGATATTTTATCAGATTTAGGTGGTGCTATTATGGGTAGTTTAGGTCTTGGTGGAAGTGGAAACATTAATCCAGAAAAAGATTTCCCTTCTATGTTTGAACCTATTCACGGATCTGCTCCAGATATTGCTGGTAAAAATATAGCAAACCCTATTGGGCAAATTTGGTCTGCAGCTATCATGCTTGATCATTTAGGTGAAACTGAAGCGGCAAACGATATTGTTGCTGGAATTGAAGCTACAACTGCTGAAGGAAACCTTACTGTTGATTTAGGTGGTCATGCTTCTACTTCAGACATTGCAAATAGAATTGTAAAACACATTGAAGCTAACAAATTAATTACAGCTTAAAATATGCTGAATAAAAAAATCATAGATTTAACGCTGCCCATAAATAATAAAATGAGCGGCGTTTCTATTGAATCTGCTAAAACGCTTTCTGATGATGGCTGGAATGCTTCCACACTGCATTTATATTCGCATAGTGGCACACACATGGATGCACCTTTGCATTTTGAAGTTAACAACCAAACTATTGATGAATTACCTGTAAATAGACTCATTACAGAAGCTTGGATTGTTGATTTACGTCATCTTAAACCCAAGGAAGAAATACAAATTTCACATTTAACTAGTATTATTTCAAACTTTAGAGCAGGAGAAAGTATTATTTTATACACAGGTTGGAGTAAAAAACTAGGTACTCCAGCTTACCGCGATGAGTTACCAAGAATTAGCAGCTCCTTAGCAAACTGGTTAGGAGAAATAAATGTAAATATATTAGGCGTTGAACCACCATCGGTAGCAGATGTAAATAACATTGAAGAAGTGACAGAAATTCATAATATCCTAATGAAAAACGATATTATTATTGTGGAAGGACTCTGTAATTTAGACCAAATCACGCAACCAAAAGTCACTTTAATTGCACTTCCTTTAAAAGTTGAAGGTGGTGATGGTGCGCCATCAAGAGTTATAGCTTTAGAATAATATACTTTATGCTAAAAGACTATTTATTAGCTTCTATTCATGAAGGTGACCAACTAAAAGGTCCTCTAGAAGCAATACGTGACGAACTTAAAGCAAACCCTAAAACCATTATCATTTTAGATGACGACCCTACAGGAACACAAACCGTTTACGATGTTCCTATAATTACCAGTTGGGATGAAACCATTTTAGAAGATGAAATTTTAAAAAGCCCCGTTTTCTTTATTTTAACAAATTCTAGAAGTTTACAAATTGAAGCGGCGAATGCTTTAGGCGAATTAATTGGCAAACGCTTACTCGCTATTTCAAAAAAACACAACAAAGAACTCTTAATAGTTAGCAGAGGCGATTCAACATTACGTGGTCATTATCCTAACGAATTAGAAGCTTTAGCAAAAGGGTTAAATATTGAAAACGCAAAACATATTTTAGCACCTGCTTTTTTTGAAGGTGAACGTTATACATACAACGATATCCATTTTGTTAGAGAAGGTCATGATTTTATTCCTGCTGCAGAAACTCCTTTTGCAAAAGACAATACCTTTGGATATAAAAATTCTCATCTAAAAGACTGGATTATTGAAAAATATGACCATAAAATAGACGCTAAAAAAATTACAAGTCTGTCCATAGAAGCATTAAGAACTCATACTACCGAAAATATTATTGAAACCCTTAATAACGCTAAGTATTCGCATATTATAGCAAACGCAACGTCTTATTACGACTTACAAGCTACAGCATTAGCTTGCTTAAAAAGTAATAAACCTTTTCTTTTTAGAACAGCTGCTGGATTTGTAAATGCTATTTCAGGAATTGAAGCTAAAGATTGTTTAGCCAAAACTGATATTTTAAATTCTGAAAATGGTAGCGGCTCTTTAATCGTTATTGGTTCTTATGTTCCTAAAACGACAGCGCAACTTGAGGTTTTAAAGAAACATTCTGATGCTGTATTTTTAGAATTAGATGTATCAAATGTTCAAAATAGTGTCCTTTTTAAAGAAAATATTAATGCGCTTTCTAAAAAAGTGAATCAACATCTTAAAGCAGATGATGATGTGGTACTTTACACCAGTAGAACCATCGTAAAAGATCATACAAAAGCAGAAAGTCTTGCCATTGTAAACCGCGTATCTGACGGTTTAATCTCCATAATTAAAAAGTTAAAAGATCAACCAAAATATATTGTTGCCAAAGGCGGTATTACGTCTAGTGATGTTGCCACAAAAGGACTAAACGTAAAACGTGCCCTAGTTTTAGGACAAGCTTTAAAAGGGGTCCCTGTTTGGAAATTAGGTCATGAAACCAAATTTCCAAATATGCCATACATTGTCTTTCCAGGAAATGTTGGCGACAACAATGCACTAAATCAACTAACCAAATTATTAAGATGAAAAAAACAGGCTATTTTCCAAAACGCTACCTAATGGTAGGTGGTACTTTTTTATTAGCACTTTTATTATATATAGATCGTATTTGTATCTCTGTAGCTAAAGATCCTATTTCTGAAGCTCTAAGTTTAAGCGATAAGCAAATGGGATGGGTATTAGCTATATTCTCTTTAGGCTACGCATTTTTTCAAACACCTTCAGGGATGTTAGCAGATCGTTTAGGCCCTAGAAAAGTTTTAGCGAGTATCGTAACTATTTGGTCTTTGTTTACAGCATTAACAGGTTATGCTTGGAATTTTATCTCGCTCTTAATCATTCGCTTTCTATTTGGCGCAGGTGAAGCTGGTGCGTTTCCTGGAATGACTAGAGCTGTTTATAGCTGGATTCCTTTACAAGAACGCGGACTCGTTACTGGTATTAATTTTTCTGGCTCAAGATTAGGTGCTGCTTTTGCTTTACCACTAGTGGTTTGGTTAATAGATAGTTTTGGGTGGCGAACTTCTTTTCTAATCATGGGTGTTGTTGGTGTACTTTGGGCAGCAGCTTGGTACATGCTGTTTAGAGATAACCCAGAAAATCATAAAGCGCTTTCTCAAGGAGAAAAAGACTTCATTTTAGAACACAGACAAGAAAAAGAAACAGCTATAGCTAAAGAAAAAATAAATTTTGGTACACTTTTAAAATCAAAGAATATGTGGTTAGCTATGGGGCAATATTTCTGTAGCAATTTCACCTTTTTCTTTGCGCTTACATGGTTATTTCCACATATAAAAAGCGAATATAATTTAGATACTATTGAAGCTGGATTTTACACCGCTATCCCTCTTGTTTTCGGAGCTTTTGGAAACTGGTTTTCTGGCGCTTTAGGCGATAGTATTTTCAAAAAAGGAAATTGGGCTAAATCGCGTATATTACCGGCAGCTATTGGATTTGCTTTAGCCGCTATTGGGTTGATTGGTAGTATTTACATGGATTCGGCCATAGGTGCTATCCTATTTTTAAGTATCGCTATTTTTGGTGCAGATATGACACTACCTTCTTCATGGGCGTTTTGTGCAGATATTGGCAAAGAACATTCAGGAGCGGTTTCTGGAACCATGAACATGGCTGGAAATATAGGTGCATTTATTACAGCTTTAATCTTTCCATATTTATTATCATGGACAGGAAACACCAATTTATTTTTTGTTGTTGGTGCTGTGCTAAATATAATCGCCATCGTACTTTGGTACAATATGAAACCACAAAAACATTTTTCGGAATACTAATATGAAAAAACTAAGAGGTGTTGCCGTTGGCACAGGATATTTTAGTCAGTTCCAATACGAAGCTTGGAATCGTTTAGAGCATGTTGATATTGTTGCTGTTTCAAGCAGGAAAAAAGAAAAAGCACAAGTTATTTGCGATACATATGGTATTGCAAATGCGTACGGTAGTTTTGAAGAGATGCTAGAAACTGAAAAACCTGATTTCGTTGATATTATTACACCTCCAGAAACACACACCAATTTTTGCAATATGGCTATAAAACATGGTGTAGATATTATTTGTCAAAAACCTTTAGCGCCAACTTATAAAGAATCTGTTGCTTTAGCCAAAGCCGTTAAAAATTCTAATGTCAGAATGATGATACACGAAAACTTTAGGTTTCAACCTTGGCATAGAGAAATAAAAAAACTTCTAGATAAACATGTTATTGGTGATAAATTACACACCATAAACTTGAGAATGCGCATGGGAGATGGGTGGCAAAAGGATGCTTACATGAATAGGCAACCCTATTTTAGAGAAATGCCACAGCTACTTATTTATGAAACCGGCGTTCATTTTATTGATACGTTTCGGTATTTAATTGGAGACATTTCGCAAGTATATTCAAAACTAAAAACGTTGAATTCTAATATAAAAGGTGAAGATTTTGCTTGGGTGCAAATTGAATTTAATAATGGTGTTTTAGGCTTTATAGACGCTAACAGGTTTAATGAAAACACAGCTGACGACCCAAGATTAACTTTTGGATCCATATGGATTGAAGGCAATAAGGGTACCATTCGTTTATACGACGATGGCAAAATCACCACACAGTTTTTAGGCGAAAAGGAAAACACTCATGATTACTTTTACGAAAAAATAAATTTTGCAGGCGATTGTGTTTATAATACACAAGAACATTTTATAAATTGCTTACGCTCTGGCGATGCTTTTGAAACAGATGTTGAAGCTTATTTAAATAACATTATTGTACAGGACGCTGTTTATGAATCTAATGAAAAAGGATTACCTGTAAATGTAAAATAAATTATAGTACATTTTTAGTTAAACACGCTTTAAAGAAAGTTTTTAGTAAAGTGTGTTGTATCCAAATACATGGACGCTCCACTAACCTATTGTTTTGATCAAAATTTTATGAGGCGAAGGTTAACATCGAGATTCTATTTTACATAATATTTTTCAACACCATTTAATATTACCGTCGATAATCCAAAAATGACTTTCGCAACCGTCAAGTTTATGAATTGATGGATGAATAGTTACCCTACCTTTTTTATCAAATTCAACTTTCCAAAGTGGTTTTTTACTGTTAGATAGATTTAACATAATTACTTCACCACACTTATTAGGGCAATTTAAATAAGCCCATTTTACATAATCCTCTCCTCCGACTATATATACTAAATTATCTTTAATATCTTCATGTTTTGGATTGTCCCTTATAACTTTTACTCGAAATTTATATTTTCCTAGTTTCCAAAGAATATAACCTATGAACTTTTTTAATAAACTTTTATTTTTCATTGAACTACCATATCTAAAAACGGTTGCATATCTCCTCTTCCCCAATATCCTTCACTACCACAAATTCTACATTCATTATTTTTTAAATTAGCAGGAGTTATTTCTGTTCCTCTATGGAAGAAATATATCTTATGTGGACGCTTACCTAATGGATTAAAGTTTTGCATTCTATTTAAAAATTCATTTACAGCCATACTTGCAATTTGAGTAGTAAAAGTTACAACCGCTGGCGCAGGGTTGCCCTCTCCTACTACATATGCCTCTTGTTTTAATTTTTCGTAGTTCTCTGGCTCATTTCGCTGTAAACTTTCCTCATAAGCAATATCAGGATTTATAACACCTTTTGTAATAAGACAATCACTATTTGGATATAAATACGAAATTCTACCTTGTAAATCTTGTATAGATGGAGGGTTTCCATTAACAGATATTACTAATCCCATATCAATAACAGGAGTTAAATAAAAAAAAGCAAACCTATTTAATAGAATTCTCCCTGAATGGTCATCTGTACACCCAAATACAACGTCGCTCAATTTTAATAAGTCTCTGCCTTTCTTTGACGAAATCCAATCTTTAATTACATTTACTTTTGTTCCTAAACCAATTTCAAGAATATACTTTTTTAGTACATCAACTTTATATTTGCCTATGTCTTCCTTTTTAGCTCCATGTAATCGGTTAAGATTAGTTTCTTCTACAATGTCTTTGTCTATTAAATACAACTCTCCAATACCAAGTCTTGTAAGTAATAAAGCAGTTGCAGATCCTGTTGCTCCAGCACCAACAATTGTACATTTAATTTTGGATAAATCTTGAACTAAAGAACTTCCAAACGCCAATTTTTGACGATCAAAAGCTGTTGAAGTTTCAAATTTTTTCATTCTGTC
Organism: uncultured Flavobacteriaceae bacterium; assembly: GCA_947500585.1. GTDB lineage: Bacteria > Bacteroidota > Bacteroidia > Flavobacteriales > Flavobacteriaceae > CAXBID01. The sequence goes on from CANMSN010000004.1 coordinate 162,213, forward strand.
TGGATACCATATTTTAAAGGAATCTCCAATAACTCTTATTAGTGAAAATAATTCAGTATTTAAATTTTTATCCCAAATACGTCCAATGAATGAACCATTAGGCATCATAATAAGACTACCATGAGGTCTATCTCCTCCATTTCTATTGAAAGCTAATTCAAATAAACCTTTTTCTCCTATATCATCAGTTTCAGAGAAACCTTCAAATCCAGATGGATGATTATGGATTACTATTACTCCGAAATTTTTAGTCTCTGCTTTTTTTAAAGCTTTTATGAAATAATTGTTATCCCAACTTACCTTATATTTTTCCGAGGTTAATAATTGCTCATCAGATAACAATATTAATTCTTTAGTTAAAAATCGATCTTCTTCGTTTTCAACAAGACCACGTCCACAAATAACAAATGCTACTCTTTCTTTATCGTCTTCCTTCAAAAGATGATTTTTAAGTTGTTCGTAGTGTGTTTCTTGAATTGTAACTGTATATCTCATGCTGCAATTTCTAATGCATTATTTACTTTTTTTAAATATGTATGTATTCCATCAATTCCAGCACGCCATTCATTAGCAGGATAATGCCTTGACCATCTTTGCCAAGTTTTACCTTCAAATAATATTGTTGCTTGGGTTTGACGCGCTGCTCTATTTCCTGGTATTAACAAAATGGCTGGATAAAAATACCACATATCAGGTCTTGCGTCAGGATATCCATTTGGTATTAAAACTAATAAGTCAACAGCCTCATGATTATATTTACCTTTTGGTAATTTATAATTCCTAATAATCAACCCATTCCTATTGGTATCTATTATTTCTTCAAACTGATACCCTTTAGAAACCAAATAATCTCTATCAAATTCTGGTAAAAACATTATCCTTCTGTTGTACTTTTTTTTCCTGTAAAGAAATGCTCTCTTCCGGGTTTGCTTAAATCTACTTTTTCATCATTTTCAATTTCTCTATCATCTTCTGGACCATTTACCTTTAACCAGACTCCATACTCAGTAGGCACTTGAGCTAGAACTTTAATTTGTGAGCCCGTAATGAATTGATCTTCTACATCAAATGGTTTTTGATCAATTAAAATTTTGAATTTGTTTTTTTGCTTTTCCATTATATTTTTTATTTTAAAATTATTTAACTCTACAAATAAAAAACAACATGGCGCAATCTAAGTGCGCCATCTAAAAACAATTTATTTTATTAAAAATTTATGTGTTATTATATTGAGATTTTGCGATTTCTAAAGTTTCAACAACTCTATTGACTACTGACTTTGGAGATATTATTTTAGCATCTGAACCGTAACTAAGAATTTTTGAATAAAATTCATAGGATGGTTTTACCATAACTTTAATTATTAAATTTTGATTGTTTTCTTCAACTATTTCCTGTGTCGAATGTATTGGAAGTGTTTTAAGATAATGTCCTTGTTTTGATTTAAATGAAATAACCACTTCAATAGGTTCTTCATCAGTCACTGTGACTCCAAATGAATATTTGAAATATTCTTCACTTTTAAAATCTATTTTTTGAAAAACTTCATTTGTACAATTAAAACTAATAATACGATCTAATCCAAAAGTTATAAAGCTGTCGTATTTTATATTTATACCAATTAAATACCATAACAATTTATCCTCTTTCAATAATAACGGTTTTATCAAATGTTTTTTTGGTTCTTTATTATGTCGTTTATATTGAATTTCTATCACTCTTTGATTTGCAATACTTTCTAATAATTCAGTTATCAGCCCCAAACCAGGTATCAATGGATGTTTTTCTGTTTCTAATAATGTGTCTCGTTCAAATAGTTCTTTCATTTCCAATGGAATATTGGTTGAATCAATCACTTTTTTTGTAGTCTTTGATATTTCTTTAAATATTGGATAGTCTCTATATTGAGATATTGTTTTAAAATAGAAAAGTAAAGCATTAATTTCTTCGTCAATTAATTCAATAATTGGAAATATCTCGTCAACATTTTCTGGATAATAATATGCTTTTTTTGAATTGTCATATTCAATTGGAGCGTGATAATCCATTATCATATTTCTTATATCCTTTTGAATTGTAGTTTTTCCAACTGAAATATCATGTCTTTCAAAAATTTTATCAATTATAACATCTGTCTTTACAGTTTCGTAATCTCTTAGTAATCTATCAATAACACGATAACGCAGTTGTATGTTTTTAGGTAATTTTCCCATATTTTTAGTCGACTAAATCTTTAAAATGTTCATAGAGCATGACCATAGCCAATGTATCCAACTCACAATATTTTAATAATGCGGAAGTTATTTGTTCAATTTCAGCTTGCTTCATGTCTGTATACTGCAACTTACCATATGCTGTTAATGCTGCTCCACCATCATTAATATCTTCAATATCAGAAATAGAATTCTCAATTTCTTCCTCTGTCCAATCTTCAAATACTGGAGGAAGACGTTTATAAGGATTTATAACTTTATCTTCTTCTTGCTCTAACCAAACAAAATTGGCTGGGAAATTAGTTGAGGTTAATGAGATTTCATCAATTGGTTGTGAATATTTTATTTTTAAAAAATCACTGCTATTGAGAGCAGCAGGCAACAAATCCTTTAAAGAATTCGAACCTTTTGTCAATGGATTGAAATAAAAGTTTTTCGCAATAGCCCAAAGGTCAACCATATCTCTATTACCTCGCCATTCAATAACACTCTTTTCTTTTGAATGGGAAATACTTTCAATAAACTGAATTAAAGAATCTTTGTCAGCTTCTTCAGAATCCAAAAGCTGGAAATAAATGGCATTTAAAATAGTGTTTTCGTGGTTGTGAAATCTAAAAATAGTGCCATTATCATTTTCAAGGGCTTTTTTTAGTTCACGGATAAAATCAAAATTAGGAAAATAAGCAGCTGTGTTGCTTATGTATTCTGTTGAATGCTCAATTTCTCCATTTTCCTTATAAGTGTGGTGGGAAAATTGAAAAGCAATTTGCTCATATGGCCTTCTACCTTTTGAAAATGGTAAAGCTGCTGTGCAAGTTTCGAAATCGATAAAATGTAACGGAAAAATCCATTTATCCATTTCTTCCTTTAATCCAGCTTTATCAATGTAAATAGACGAGTCATTCGATAATGCTTTTTCTATTTGAATCCAAGCTCTTTGGCTATCTGTTAATTTACCAACTCCTTTTTTAAACCCAATATCTTCTTATTTCAAATTTTCAGCAAAAATCAATTTATTTTCGAATAATTCAGCTGATTTTCTCCAATGAATCCCTCTAATATCAAATAAATTAGTTTTCTCAAAATCTTTATAATTCCATTTTTTTTGTTTTTCAAAACATTCAACAAAACCAGATTTTAGTCCTTGTTTTTTATCCTCTTCTGAAGTTATAAATTCACACTTATTACATGCCGAGTATGAGGTTGACGAATTCATATATTCATCATTAATATAAGTTTCTCTATAATCTTGTATTGCGTCAATAAAAGTTATGCCGTTAGCATAGGCATATTTCCCACCTTCAATACCAGTTACAATGTCTGTTATGTCTAGTTTTCCTAATATGGGATTTCCCAATTCATCTTTTGATTTTGCTAATACAGTTACTCCAGTTCTATTATCTGATGATTTTGTAATTCTGAAAAGTTGGTTTATACCATCTATAGAGGCTTTTTTAGACTTATCTGCCATTAAAATAAATGACTTTATTTCCCATTCAGGAAAACACAGTTGCATAACATGTTTTTGAAATGCTACATCAAATAGATACGGTTTCCATTTGCTATCCATCCCGCCTCTTTTGCCTAAGAAAATATATTCATTCTCTGGCTCATATGATTTTGATTTGACCTCAATTAGTTCAATTATATTTCCTTTTTTAACAAGAATATCTGTTCTAATAAAAAGCCCATCAACTAAAAAAGCTGCTTCGTAAATAATGACATTTTCTTTTTTTAATAGTTCTTTGGTTTGTTTCCAATGCTTTACATAATCCCAATCTTCACCTTCTAAAAGATGTCCACCAGGATAATATAATCTTGCGAGTTCTTCAACTTGGAAACCACCTTTAGCTAATGCTTCCAAAAAAGGGTTTTCATTTTTTTTGTTTGCGTAGTCTTTCTTGCCTGTATAATAAAGCTTGTTTGGACATTCAAGCCCTAATTTGAATCTTGATTTTGATAATACTCTCATAATTTTAAATACAGATTTTAACCATAGTAAAAAACTACAGTCAGATTATGCTGAATAATTAGTTATAGGGAGAGTTTAAATATAGTGATTTTTGTAGGAATTATTATGAGGAAAAGCGTAATTGTAAGAATGTTTTTAATTTAAATTTATTCCATACAAATTCCACTACGCTCCTATCGTCGTTTCGTAAAAAGAATATATCATTAATATTGTAGAAAAAGTAGTAGTTTAAACTTCGCTTTTACCAAAGCAAAATCACATAACGCAGAACATACTAAAACCTATCAAAAGGTTTATAAAATTCATAAAAAACCCATAATTAAAGTGTATTTAATTATGGGTTAAAATTTTATTGTTTGTTTTATAAACAGGAATTACTGATTTCCCTTTTTATAATCTTCTAAGAATTTAGCTAAACCAATATCTGTTAAAGGATGCTTAAGTAAACCTGTAATTGAAGATAATGGCCCTGTCATAACATCAGAACCTATTTTAGCACAATCAATAACGTGCATGGTATGACGAATGGATGCCGCTAAAATTTGAGTTTCGAAACCGTAATTGTCATAAATTAATCTGATTTCAGCAATGAGGTTTAAACCATCTGTTGAGATATCATCTAAACGTCCTAAAAATGGCGATACATAAGTAGCTCCTGCCTTAGCAGCCAATAAAGCTTGACCAGCAGAAAACACCAATGTTACATTGGTTCTAATACCTTTATCTGAAAAATATTTACACGCTTTTACACCTGCAGCTATCATGGGTAATTTTACCACAATTTGAGGGTGTAAAGCAGCTAATGCTTCGCCTTCTTTTACCATACCTTCAAAATCTGTGGAAATAACTTCGGCACTTACATCGCCTTCAACGATATCACATATTTTTGTGTAATGTGCTAAAATATTTGCTTCACCTGTAATACCTTCTTTTGCCATTAAAGACGGGTTGGTTGTAACACCATCTAAAACCCCTAAAGCTTGTGCTTCTACAATATCATCAAGGTTTGCTGTATCTATAAAAAATTTCATTTGTTTGTTTTTTTAGTTTGATAAAACTGATTCGTTTAAATATTCTAATACTTGTTGGCTCACTTTTTCTCCAGTAAATCCGAATTTTTCATCTAATACTTTAGCTGGTGCAGAATAACCGAAATGTTCTAATCCAAAAACTTTTCCGTTATCGCCAACTAAACCTTCTAAGTTTACAGGTAAACCTGCTGTTAAACCATATAAAGGTTTGTTTTTTGGAATTACACTTTCTTGGTATGCTTTAGATTGCAATCTGAATAACCCTTCTGATATTATAGAAGCGATATTTACTTTCAACCCTTCATTTTCTTCTAATATTTGAGCTGCATCAATTAAAGTTGCAACTTCCGATCCGTTTGCCACAAGAACAACATCAGGATTTTCTACTTCTTTGACCAAATAACCACCTTTTTCGGCAGCTAAAGCTTCTTGATATCTTGATGCGCCTTGAGCAGGAATATCTTTTATACCTTGCCTAGACAAAATTAAACCAGATGGTGTGTTTTTGTTTTCTAAAGCCATTTTCCAAGCTACGCTTGTTTCAGCTGAATCTGCTGGACGCATGGCTAAGAAACTATTTTTGCCACTATGGTTTTTTAGTTTTTCTAATAAACGAATCTGTGCTTCTTGCTCAATAGGTTGATGTGTTGGTCCATCTTCACCTACTCTAAAAGCATCGTGCGTCCAAACGTATTTTACACCCAATTCTTGAATACCACTTAAACGAATGGCTGGTTTCATATAATCTGAAAACACAAAGAATGTAGCGACCACAGGAATACAACCCCCATGTAATGCGATACCGTTTGCTATACATGCCATAGTTAATTCGGCTACACCGGCTTGTAAAAACGATCCGCTAAAATCGCCTTTTTGTAATGCGGAAGATTTCTTTAAGAATCCATCGGTTTTATCGCTATTAGATAAATCTGCTGAAGACACGATCATATTCTCTACATTTTCAGCTAAATAGCCTAATACATTTGAAGAAGCAGCTCGAGTTGCTAAGCCTGCTTTATGTTCGATAGATTCGAAATCTAATTCTGGAAGTTCGCCAGACAAGAAAAAATCTAATTTATTAGCTAAGGCTTCATTATCTTTTCTCCAAGCATTGATTACTGCTTTCTTTTCAGCGGCTTGTGCTGTTTTTTCAGTAACTACGTTTTTGTAAAAATCACTGACATCTCTAAAAATATCAAATGGACTTTCTACACTTGCTCCTAAATTCAATAATGTTTTTTCGTAATCGGCTCCTGTTGCTCCAATAGGCTGTCCGTGAAGTTCACAGTGTCCTTCAAACATACTGCCATCTTCAGTTACGCAACCTTTACCCATTATGGTTTTACCAATAATTAAGGTTGGTTTTTCAGTTTCATTATTAGCATCTGTTAATGCTTTTCTTATCTCATCGTGGTTATGACCATCAATAGTTACTACGTTCCATCCCCATGCTTCATATTTCGCTGCGGTATCTTCACTGGTTACTTCATCTGTAGATGTTGATAATTGGATATCATTAGAATCGAAGAACATAATGAAATTATTCAATCCTAAATGCCCTGCAATTCTACCAGCACCTTGAGAGATTTCTTCTTGAATACCTCCGTCTGATATAAAACCATAAATTTTATGATTCATCCAATCTCCAAAACGGGCTTGAAGAAATTTAGCAGCTATTGCAGCTCCAACGCCCATAGTATGCCCTTGACCTAATGGTCCAGATGTATTTTCGATACCTCTAGCCACATCAACTTCTGGGTGACCTGGTGTAATTGAACCCCATTGTCTGAAATTTGCAAGATCATCTTTAGCATAGTTTCCTAATAGGTAATACTGCGCATACATTAAGGTAGATAAATGTCCTGCATCCATAAAGAAACGATCTCTAAAAGGCCATTCCATATCTGATGGATCATAATTAAAAAATTCTGAATATAGAATATGCATAAAATCTGCACCTCCCATTGGACCACCGGGGTGACCTGATTTTGCTTTTTCTACCATAGCCACAGCCAACGCTCTAATATTATCGGCTGCTTGAAGATTAATGTCTTTGTTCATTTTTTTAATTATGATTTATGTTTAATGGCTTAAAAATGTGTTATTTGAAAGACAAAAAGACTCTCAAAACATTCATTTTTTGCAAATATATAATCTTTAATGTCTTGGGTATTACTAAATGACAAAATAATTTAATAACATCTGTTAACATCTCGATGAAATCAATAGTTGTAGAACACTAGTTATAAAATAAAAAAGCCGACTATAAAAAGTCAGCTTTTCCTTTACAGTGCGGGCGGGGAGACTCGAACTCCCACACCTCGCGGCACTAGATCCTAAGTCTAGCGTGTCTACCAATTCCACCACGCCCGCTAAAGGACTGCAAATATAAACAACATTTTTAAATTGCAAACTTTATAGTCTCAAAAAACATTCTTTTTTATACTTTTGAATACATCCTTATAAAAACTTCAATGAACCAGATTCAATCTTATATTTCAGAACATAAAAATCGATTTCTAAACGAACTCATTGCCCTTCTTAAAATCCCATCTGTAAGTGCTGATCCTGCGTATAAAAATGATGTTTTAAAAACAGCAGACGCGATTAAGATTAGTTTAGAAAATGCTGGTTGCGATACCGTTGAACTATGTAAAACAGAAGGCTACCCAATTATTTATGGTGAGAAAATCATAGATAAAAACCTGCCAACGGTATTAGTTTATGGGCATTATGATGTACAACCTGCAGACCCAATAGAATTGTGGGACTCACCACCTTATGAGCCAGTAATAAAAAAAACAGAGATACATCCTGAAGGCGCTATTTTTGCACGTGGTGCTTGTGACGATAAAGGGCAAATGTACATGCATATTAAAGCTTTGGAGTTTATGACGGCCACCAACCAATTGCCGTGTAATGTAAAATTTATGATTGAAGGTGAAGAAGAAATTGGTAGCGCAAACCTTGCAACCTTCGTGAAAAACAATCAAGAAAAATTAAAAAACGATGTTATTCTAATTTCTGACACCGGTATGATTGCTAATGATATTCCTTCAATAACAACAGGCCTGAGAGGATTAAGTTATGTTGAAGTAGAAGTCACAGGTCCAAACCGAGATTTACATTCTGGATTATACGGTGGTGCGGTTGCAAACCCTATAAATATTTTAACCAAAATGATTGCGTCGCTTCATGATGAAAACAACCATATCACTATTCCAGGGTTTTATGACAACGTTGAAGACTTATCAAAAGAAGAACGTGCTGAAATGGCAAAAGCTCCCTTCAATATAGAAAGCTATAAAAAAGCATTAGATATTGAAGCCGTATATGGCGAAAAAGGATACACTACCAACGAGCGTAACGCCATTAGGCCAACATTAGACGTTAATGGTATTTGGGGTGGCTACACTGGTGAAGGTGCCAAAACCGTAATAGCCAGTAAAGCTTCCGCTAAAATCTCTATGCGTTTAGTGCCTCATCAAGATTGGGAAGAAATTACTCAACTTTTTAAAACGCATTTCGAAAGTATCGCTCCTAAAGGCGTAACTGTAAAAGTTAAACCGCACCATGGTGGACAAGGCTATGTTACCCCAATAAACAGTATTGGTTATCAAGCTGCAAGTAAAGCCTACCAAGACACTTTTGGCAAAACCCCAATTCCACAACGAAGTGGCGGCAGCATCCCTATTGTTTCACTTTTTGAAGAAGAATTAAAAAGTAAGACCATTTTAATGGGCTTTGGTTTAGATAGTGATGCTATTCATTCACCAAACGAACATTTTGGAATTTGGAACTACCTTAAAGGCATTGAAACTATTCCGCTGTTTTATAAATATTTCACAGAACTTTCAAAATAAAATTATGCTTTTAACTCAAGAGTATCAAGAAATTTGGAGCTCCCCTAAAAAAGCTTTTTTTAAATTTATTTTTTGTTATTTCACATTATATATATGCTTAATGTTTTTGGGCAGTCTTTTAGAAACACCTTTTAAATGGGCTGGTAAAACATTGTTGGGTATTACATATACTTATGATGTAAAAGGTTTTGGCAGTGGAGACCATACTTATGCATATATAACTCTTTTCATAAATATTATTTTAGCAATTTTCGCTTCTATATTCTGGATTTTATTAGACCGCTCAAGAAAAAACTATAATAAAATTTTCTACTGGTTTATTGTAGTATTAAGGATTTACTTAATATTCTTCATGTTTGCCTATGGCTCTGTGAAACTTATTCAATTACAATTTCCTTATCCATCATTAACACGAATGATGCAACCGTTAGGTGATTTTTCGCCAATGGGTCTTGCATGGACTTACCTAGGATATTCTAAAGGATTCAACTTATTTATGGGCATTATGGAAGTTTCAGGCGGGCTTCTTTTAATTCCTCGTAGAACTTCTACTCTAGGCGCATTTGTTACTATGGGCGTTATGCTGCACGTGGCTGTTATGAACTTTATGTATGATATTCCTGTGAAAATATTTTCTGTTCATCTTACACTAATAGCATTATTTATTTTCAGTACAGATCTTAAAAGATTCATAAATGTTTTCATTAAAAACAAACCCACAAAAACCTATGCTTTTTATCACCCTATAAAAGACAAAACCTATCATAAAGCCATTTTTTGGTTAAAATCAATCTGTTTAATCTTACTCATTGGTGCATTTCTTGTAAAAGGATTAGGGAATTCTAGAGGTAAAAATAATTCTACTTTACCACATCTATATGGCGTGTGGGAAGTTACCGAGTACATTAAAAATGGTGACACCCTTCAACCACTAATTACAGATAATGAAAGATGGCGGTATTTAATTATAGACAGAAATAAAAGAACTACTGTAAAAACTATGAATGGTGCTGTACATAACTATAAATTCAAATCAGACTCAATTACAAAAAAAGTTATGATTAATATTGCTGGTTTAAAATCAGAAAAATATAATTTTAATTATGAGCTATCTGGCTCAGATACACTAAAACTAAACGGTACACTTTTTTTAAATGACTTAAATATTCAATTAAAAAGAAAAGAGTTACTATTAGATTCCAGAGGTTTTAATTGGATTAATGAAAAACCATTTAATCGTTAAGTAAATAGAATGTACCTTAAATGAAAAACCAACATACCAAGCACTTACTCCTATTAACCTTAGCTACACTTTTTATTAGTACATCGGGCGCATTAGGGAAATTTATAGATTTACCAACACCCGTTATTATTTGGTGCAGAAGTATATTGGGGGCTTTATTTCTATTTATTTATTGCCGTTATAAAAAGTTCAGCTTTAAAATACAATCAAAAAAAGATTTACCATCCATTATTTTAGGTGCATTACTAATGGGTGCACATTGGCTAACTTACTTTTATGCCTTAAAATTATCAAACGTTGCTATTGGCATGCTTTCCGTGTTTACATTTCCAGTCATTACTGCTTTATTGGAACCTCTTTTTTCAAAATCCAAATTCAACCCCATTCATATTGTTTTGGCATTAATGGTATTACTAGGCATCTATATACTCGCTCCCGACTTTAATTTTGAAAGTACCCACATAAAAGGCATAGGCTTCGGAGTGTTATCTGCAATTAGTTATGCTTTACGAAATCTTATTTTAAAACGCCACGTTAATAAATATAATGGTACAGCACTTATGATGCAGCAATCCTTAATAGTAAGTATTGTTTTATTACCCGTTATGTTTACTATGGATACTAGCAATGTACAAACACAATTTCCATATCTCCTTATATTAGGTTTGGTTACAACAGCCATTGGTCATTCCTTGTTTATTGGCAGTCTAAAATATTTCTCAGTAAGTACGGCAAGCATTATTGGTAGTGCGCAACCTATTTTCGGAATTATTATTGCTTTTATCTTCTTAAAAGAAATACCAACAATAAATACCTATTTAGGTGGTGGTTTAATTTTAGCTACAGTTATTATTGAGAGTATTCGATCTAGAAAAAGTAATCCATCTAAGTGATTTTTTATTAATCTATGTAACAAATCATCCGCTTTAACGTTCTAATAGTCAAACTGTGCTAAGTGTCACACTGAGCTTGTCGAAGTGCGCAGTCGAAGTATCAATCAAAAAACAATCACGTTATGTTAAAGCAATTCTTCATCATTTGCTCTGGTGCCGACACCGATATTTTAGAGCAATGTTCTAAAGGCGAACAAAATAAATATGCTGGTATTGGCGCCACCGTTTTCTTTACAGCTGTTATGGCATTTATAGCAGGTAGTTATGCCCTTTATACCGTATTTGACAACCTTTATGCAGCCATTTTTTTCGGTCTCATTTGGGGTTTACTCATTTTCAATTTAGATCGCTATATTGTTTCAACCATAAAAAAAACAGGCAATGTTATTGATGAATTAATACAAGCATCGCCTAGAATAATTTTAGCAGTTATTATTGCCATAGTTATTTCTAAACCTCTTGAATTAAAGATTTTTGAAAAAGAAATTAATCAAGTGTTATTAGAACAAAAAAATGAACTAACGCTTGCCAATAAAAATCAAATCGCAGAACAATTTACACCAACCATAACTTCGCTGCAAAATGAAATAACTAGTTTACAAAATGTTATAGATACTAAAGAAACGGAAGTAAACACGCTTTACAACACTTATATAGCTGAAGCTGAAGGTACTGCTGGCACAAAACTTTTAGGAAAAGGACCTGTTTACAAAGAAAAAAGAGAAAAACATGATGCACTTTTAGCAGAATTACAAGTGCTAAAAATAGAGAATAAGGAAAAAATATCAGGAATAGAAAGTCAAATTGCGCAATTAAAAGGTGATTATGAAACACAAGTTGTAACGACACAACCTATAATAAATAATTTTGATGGGTTAATGGCTCGTGTTAATGCCTTAGGAAAACTACCTTGGCTACCGTCTTTTTTTATATTCCTACTATTTTTAGCAATAGAAACTTCACCAATTTTCGCCAAGTTATTATCTCCTAAAGGAGCTTACGATTTCAAATTAGAAGATCAGGAAACCGCAGTTAAAACTAATGTTACTCAAAATAAAGCGGCGAGAGAAGCTATGATAAAAACAGATTACGCGATTAACGAACGCATTTATACCGACCTAGAAAACGAGGACGAATTATACACTTATAAGCGCAAAAAAGCGAGGGAACTTATGCAGCTACAAGCGGATGCTTTTTTTAAGCATCAAAAAAACGTTTTATAATATTAAGCAACCGCTGGAACTTGGGTTTTAAAATGCTCATACAGCTCTTTGCAACCTAAACCAATAATGGCCAATTTTTTATTTCTTCTAATAGATTCGTTGTGAAGTTCAGCTAGTGCATTTACACCATGTTTGTCCATCCAAGCGATATCTTCAATACTAATAGTAATAGCATCTAGACGTTCGAAAACATTCTCGAATTCACGATAAAACATATTAACATTATTCTTGTTTAAGATACCTTTAATTTTGAAAAAACTATTGTAGTTTGTAATTTTTAAGAACATAATAAAGTAATTTTAAATGAGTAAACAATAAATTTGAGGGAGACTTAATTGCTTGATTATGAAATAAAAGTATAAAACATAAAAGTTTACTACAGCAATTAATCGATGAATAGAATTTAACTTTAGTTGAAAAAATATTTTATGTCAAATTTATCGATGACTAACCGCTTTTAAATTGGTATTTCATTATTTTTACTCATGTAAAACTCAACTAATTCTTGAGTAAAATGTATAAGAATTGAAGATATCAATTGAAAAAGCCAAAACTTTATTATTAAACCTTTACGGAATAACAGCTAAACCAATTAAGCTACCTGGGGAAGTTGATTATAACTTTAGAATAAAAGTTAAAGCTAGTAATGGTTACATTTTAAAAATCTCTAGAATAAATGAGGACAAGGCTACTTTAGAATTTCAGCAAGCCTTATTAAATTATCTTGATACCAATAACCAAAATACTATCACTCCTAAAGTTTTACTAGACAAAAATGGAAATAGTATTTCTGAAGTTATTGATGATGAAGGCAATACACGCTATGTTAGATTACTAACATGGGTTTCAGGCAGATTATGGAGTTCAGTTAACCCACAATTAGATCATTTACGTTTTAGTTTAGGAGAAACTTGTGGTAATATAACAAAAGTCCTTTATAATTTTAAACACCCAAAAGCAGATTATCATTTTGTTTGGGACGTAGCACAATCACTTTGGACTAAAGATTATTTACATTTATTTCCTTCAGAAGAAAAAGACATGCTTTCAAGTTTTATAAATCAATTTGAAGCTTCACAAAACACCTATTCAAAACTTAGAAAAAGTATCGTTCATAATGATGCCAATGATAACAATATTATTGTTTCTGAAGACTTGGTCAATCCTGAAATAATATCTGTTATCGATTTTGGAGACGCCATTTATACACAAACTATTAACGATGTTGCCATAACTTGCGCTTACGCGATTATGCATCATAACGATCCTTTGGAAGCTGCTTTACCTATTTTAGAAGGATACCATAAATCATTTCCTCTAGAAGATATTGAATTGACTCATTTATATCATCTTATTGCCATGCGATTAGTAATTTCAGTTACCAAATCGGCAATAAATAAGACTAAAGAGCCTGATAACGCCTATTTATTAATTAGTGAAAAGCCAGCTTGGAAACTTTTAAAAAAATGGCATCATATAAACTCTGAATTTGCATATTACAGCTTTAGAAAAGCTTGCGGTTTTTCACCTCATCAAAATGAAGATACATTCAAAAACTGGGCATTAAAGCATCATTTTAAATTATCTGAATTGTTTCCAACAGTTAATAAAAGTGAACTTTATAATTTAGATTTAAGTGTTTCAAGTACTTGGATTGGTCATGAAAGCGATTTTAACGACTTGGATTTCTTTCAATATAAAATTAACAAACTTCAATCTGAAAATTCAAAAAAAATTATTGCTGGTGGCTATTTAGAACCACGGCCTATTTACACCTCAGAAACTTATGATAAAATCGGCAACTTTGGTCGAGAAAGTAGAACCATTCATTTAGGTATTGATTTTTGGCTACCTGAACAAACGCCTGTTCATAGTTTAATTGACGGACAAATTGTAATCGCAACTAATGATGCTGGTTATAAAGGTTATGGTGGCTTGATAGCATTAAAACATCATGTTAACGGTTTAGAATTTTATTCGCTTTACGGCCATTTATCAGTTGACAGTATAACAAAAGTAAATATTGGAGCTACAATCAAAAAAAATCAAGAAATTGGAAAACTTGGAAATACTTCTGAAAATGGAAATTGGGCACCTCATCTTCATTTTCAAATCATCCTATCTTTATTAGATTATAAAAATGATTTTCCTGGAGTAGCATATCACAATCAAATTGATATTTGGAAAAGTATTTGCCCAGACCCTAATTTATTATTCAAAAATGATACCCTAAATACTAAAAAAACCTATTCTAATAAAGAGTTAATAAGTTACCGAAAACAACATTTAGGAAAAAGTTTAAGTCTGCAATATAAAACACCTATAAAAATGGTACGTGGCGCAGGGCAATATTTAATAGACCAATACGGACGTAAATATTTAGACACTGTTAATAATGTGGCACATGTTGGTCATGAACATCCAAATGTTGTTAAAGCTGGTCAACAACAAATGGCGCTTTTAAATACCAATTCAAGATATTTACATGACAATATTAATATTCTAGCTCAAGAACTTTTAGAAACCCTTCCTTCTGAATTAAGTGTTCTGCATTTTGTTAATTCGGGAAGTGAAGCTAATGAATTAGCCATAAGAATGGCAAAAGCATATACAAACGAACACGATATTATAGCTTCACAGGTTGGTTATCATGGCAATACAAACATTTGCGTAGATATTAGTTCGTATAAATTTGATGGCAAAGGTGGAAAAGGAACTCCAAAACACACCCACATTTTTCCGTTACCAGATACTTTTAGAGGTAAATATAGAGGTGATCATACTGCCCAAAGCTATGCTGATGAAGTTAACGAACAAATAAAAAACATACATAAAAAAGGCAGAAACGTAGCCGCTTTTATTATTGAACCCATTATTAGTTGTGGCGGACAAATTGAATTACCAAAAGGTTTTCTAGAACAAGCTTATAAATACGTTAGGAAATCTGGAGGTGTTTGTATTTCAGATGAAGTACAAACAGGTTGCGGGCGTATGGGAAAAACCTGGTGGGGTTTTCAGTTGCATGGTGTTGTTCCAGATATTGTAACCATGGGCAAACCATTAGGAAATGGACACCCTTTAGCAGCCGTGGCATGTACCGAAAAGGTTGCTGATAGCTTTGCAAACGGTATGGAGTATTTTAATACTTTTGGCGGCAATCCTGTGTCTTGCGCCATTGGTATTGAAGTTTTGCGAACCGTAAAACGTGAAAAACTTAAAGAAAATGCCTTATTAGTTGGCGAATTTTTAAATGCTGAATTAAACAAATTATCAAAAGAATTTCCTATTATTGGGGATGTTCGCGGACAAGGTTTATTTCTTGGCATAGAATTGGTAGATCAAGATTTGAAACCGTTAGCAAAACAAACAGATTATTTAGCTAACAGGATGAAAGATTTTGGAATTTTAATGAGTACTGACGGACCAGATTATAATGTATTAAAAATTAAACCACCAATGGTTTTCACAATAGAAAATGCTAAAGAACTTATCTTCTATTTAAAGAACGTATTTTCTGAAGACTTTATGATTAAATAAAAATTAAATAACACCTATGAAAAAAATCATCTTATTAATTTGTCTTATTACTGCTTTTAATAGCTATTCTCAAAATGAAGAAAAAGATAAAAAAGCCATTCAAAAAGTTTTAAAGGCGCAACGTATTGCTTGGTCTAAAAACAATATAGAAGAATTTATGGAGGGTTATTGGAAAAGCGACTCACTTAAATTTTATGGTGCTAATGGCATTACTTATGGTTGGGACGCCACATTAGAGCGTTACCAAAAAGCATATCCTACTAAAGATCATACGGGCACGCTTAGTTTTAGAATAAATGATATTTCTAAAATAAGTGAAGATTCTTATTATGTTTTAGGAGAGTTTCACTTAAAACGCGAAGTTGGAAATGCTGATGGTATTTTTATGCTTATTTTCAAAAAAATTAATGATGAGTGGAAAATTATTGCCGATACATCTTGTTAAAACATGAGGCCCTTAATAAGAATAGCTGCTATTGAAGATTTACCTGTTTTATTAAAATTTTCTATCAGGATGAAAAGGCAATAAGTTTAAAGAAGCTTTCTTATCTGAAACCACTTCAGACACTAGCTTTCCTGTTGCAGCTCCCATACTCCAACCCATCATGGCATGACCAGTTGCTATAACTAAATTTGAACATTTTTTAGATTTGCCAATATACGGTAAACCGTCTGGAGATACTGGACGCAATCCTGATGCTGCATTGTTTTTTTCTTCCTCAGTTAATTTAATACTTGGATAATATCTTGTTGCTGCATTGGCTATAGCTTCCACTCTAACCTTATTAATATTATGATTAATACCTGCAATTTCCATCGTGCCTGCAAAACGTGTAAAACCATTCATAGGTGTTATAGCTACTTTCGCTTCAGTTAAAATTGCTGGAATGGTAATGCCAGTTTCCTTTTCTGTATTAATTCTGTAACCCTTTCCAGCTTGTACTAATAATTTAATTCCTAACTTTTTACTTAAAATAGGGGTCCAAGAACCTGCTGCTAAAATAAATTCATCTGCTTTATGAGCTTGCTTATTTGTAATTAAAGAGCTTATTTTTCCGTTTTCAACTTCAATATCATTAACCGTTTCATTGGTAAAAAAGTTGACTCCTGTTTTTTTTAAATAGGCCTTCATATCTTCCATAAACTCATGAGGTGTCATATGAGAATCACATTTAAAATAGGTTGCCCCTTTTACATTTAAATCTACATTGGGCTCTAGGATTTTCAATGCTTCTAAGCTGACTTCTGAAACATCCAATCCGTTTTCTTTAGCTAAGTGTGCCACCTTAATTTCTTCCTCTAGCATTTTATCGGTCTGACACAACATCAATAACCCTTTTTTATCGTAATGAAATGAAAACCCTTCATCTTGTTTTATACTATCATAAAGATCTTGACTTAACAACGTAATATCTCTTATAACAGGAATGGCCTTACTAACGTGTTTACTAGTACATGATTTATTGAACGCCCAGGTCCATTTTAAAAAATCAGAATTCAAACGTGGTTTTATATACAATGGGCTTGATTGATTGAACATCCATTTTACACCTTTCTTCATAACACCAGGAGCGGATAAAGGAATGATATGACTTGGCGATAAGTAACCCGCATTTACATAAGATGCTCCACTATTTAAATTAGATTGATCTATAATAGAAACCTGATGTCCTTCTTTTTGAAGATAGTATGCAGAACATAAACCAGTAATTCCACCACCTATAACAATTACTTTTTTCGACATTCAATTTAATTTTAAAAGATCCCGAAACAAGTTCGGGATGATTGATCTCTTCGAGCTAAATCACCTGAAAACCATGTGCATAAGGATCATCATCATCAATGATGATAGTATTATATCCAAATACTTTTGCCCAACCTTGAATACTGGGAATAACTGCCAATTTCCCATTTAAAGTCGTTTCTTCTTCAATACGCCCAATAAACTTACTACCAATAAAGCTTTCATGTATAAATTCTTCTCCTTTTTTCAATAAGCCTTTAGTATAACGTTGTGCAATAACTGCTGATGTTCCTGTTCCGCAAGGACTTCTATCTATAGCTTTTTCACCATAAAAAACGGCGTTTCTAGCTGTTGAAGTTGAATCTATTGGATTTCCTGTCCAAAGTATATGAGATACATCTCTAATCGTATCATTCTCTGGGTGAATAAACATATTAGGATATTTTTCATTAATTCTTTGTCTGACTACTTGAGAATATTGAATAATTTTTCCTGCTGAAAAATCTTGAACACCTGAGAAATTAGTTTGAGGATCAATAATCGCATAATAATTTCCTCCGTAGGATACATCAAAAGTGAGTTCTCCTAATTCAGGGCAATCAATAGTTAAACCTTCTGCGGCTAAATAACTTTTTACGTTAGTTAAACGTACCCAATCTACTTTGTTTCCTGTTTGTTGATATTCAATTTCTACCAAACCTGCAGGGGCTTCCATTTTTATTTTTCCAGGAATTTTTGGTGTTATTAAACCTTCTTCTATGGCAATGGTAATTGTGCCTATAGTGCCGTGTCCGCACATTGGTAAACACCCCGAAGTTTCTATAAATAAAATGGCAAAATCATGCTCTGGATTATGTGGCGGATATAAAATACTACCACTCATCATATCATGTCCGCGAGGTTCAAACATTAAACCTTTTCTAATCCAATCGTATTCTCTTAAAAAATGCTGGCGTTTTTCACTCATGGTTTTACCAACCAATTTTGGTCCACCATCTTTAATCACTCTTACTGGGTTTCCGCAAGTATGCGCATCAATACAAACAAAGGTATTTCTACTCATTTTATAAAATTAACTATCCTTTAAAGCCTCTGGTAATAATTCGTTTGGAAACGATTGATAACTTACCGGACGCACCCAACGCTTAATTGAATTCGTGCCAACTGCTGTAAATCTAGAATCGGTTGAAGCTGGATATGGACCTCCATGTTGCATGGACGGGCAAACCTCAACTCCTGTTGGCACACCATTAAAAACAATTCTACCTACTCTATTTTCTAAAGCATCAACAATATCATGAAGTTTTGAATATTCTTCTTTTTCAGCAATAATAGTTCCTGTTAATTGGCCTTCTAATCCATTTATAATTTGAATTAATTCAGCTTCATCTTCGGCTTTAACAACTAATGAAAAAGGTCCGAATACTTCTTGATGTAATTTAGGGTTTTCTAAGAAATCTTTTCCTGAAACACTGGTTATTTGTGATGGTGCATAATTAGCTTCAACAGGCTTTTCAAATTTACCCACAACTTCTGCTCCTTCTTGATTGGACACCGCTAAACCGTTTTGGATATAGCCACTTTTAATATTAGGATGTAGCATACATTGCGCATCTATAGCTATGGTTTTAGCTGCTAAATCTTTTATAAATTCTTGTGTTTTATGCCCATCTATGGTTAAAATTAAACCAGGATTTGTACAAAATTGTCCTGCTCCTAAATTGATGGAACTGGCATATGTACTTGCAATCTGTTCTGATCTGTTTTCTAAAGCTTTAGGCGTAATAATAACAGGGTTAACACTCCCCATTTCAGCAAATACGGGTATGGGTTCATCGCGTTGCGATGCTAAATCAAATAAGGCTCTACCTCCAGTAATACTTCCAGTAAAACCAACCGCTTTTACTTTTGGGTGTTTTACTAGTGCTGCACCAACTGTTTTTCCTCTTCCCATAATATTAGAAAAAACGCCATTTGGCATTCCAGTTTTCTCTATGGCTTTAACAACAGCTGATGCCACTAACTCCGCTGTTCCAGAATGCATTTCATGTACTTTTACAATTACAGGGCAACCAGAAGCCAAAGCACTTGATGTATCGCCACCTGCGGTTGAAAACGCCAAAGGAAAATTACTCGCTCCAAAAACGACAACTGACCCTAAAGGAATTGATGTACGGCGTAAATCATCTTTCGGTAAAGGTTGTCTGTCTGGATTAGCTTTATCAAAACTATTATCGCGCCAATCTTCATTTAATATCAAATCAGCAAAAGAACGTAATTGAAAAATAGTTCTTCCTCGTTCACCAATTGCTCTGCCTTCTGGCAAACCAGACTCACTAGTATACATATCTAGCAATTCTTGATCTAAAGCCAAAATTTCATCAGCAATAGTATTTAAAAACTCAGCTCTTTTGGCACCAGAAACTTTTCTGTAAGTTTTAAAAGCTTCGGATGCTAATGAAACGGCTTCATCTATTTCTTCTTGAGTAGCTTCGTAAAAAGCCGTTGGGTTTTCAATATTAAGCTTTGGGTTAATTGTTTTATGTGTTATATCCCCACTAGCTTTTAATGTATTACCTATATAATTTTTCCCTGTAATCATTTCTTACTGATATTTTAAATATTCTACCAAATTTAATGGTTTATTTATGATTTATTCTGAGTCTATAAATTTTTATATTGTGGCAATGTTGGTCTAACTGCAAGTGCTTCAGTAATAATTTTCTCAATTCTAATACGCTCTTCACCTTTTAATACCAAACGAGGCGCTCTTACGTATTCTGAACCAATGCCAGTATGTGCCGATGCTAATTTTATATACTGAACTAATTTTGGATGTATATCTAATTCTAACAAAGGCATAAACCAACGATAAATTTCTATAGCCTCTTTTATTCTTCCTGCTTTTTGAAGCTCGTAAATAGCTACCGTTTCTCCAGGAAATGCATCTACTAAGCCAGCAACCCAACCATCTGCACCAATTAATAAACTTTCTAAAGCTAAAGTATCAACTCCAGTCATGATGGCTAATCTATCGCCATATCTATTTTTTATTCTAGTAATATTGGTGGTATCTCTAGTTGATTCTTTTACTGCTTGAATATTTGGACATGAATCTACTAATTCATCAAACATATCAAGCGTAACCATTATTTTATAATCAATAGGATTATTATAAATCATGATTGGTAAAGAGGTACTATTGGCAATTGATTTGAAAAATTCAACAACCTCTTCATCAGCTGCCTTATATCTCATGGGAGGCAAAATCATTAAGCCTTTTGCGCCATCCTCTTCTGCAGTTTTTGCCAGATTTATTGCTGCTTTAGTAGTTTGTTCAGCAATATTCATTAAAACAGGAACTTTCCCACTTACTATTTTCACAGTTTCTCTTGTAAGAATGCGTCTTTCTTCATTTGTTAAAGTACTGGCTTCTCCAAGCGTTCCACCTAAAACAATTCCGTGAACACCGGCTGCTAACTGCGCATTAACATTTACTTTAAATAATTCTAAATCAAGCGCATCGTTTTCTGTGAATTGGGTGGTTATTGCAGGCATAACACCTTTCCATTGAATACTCATATTTTATATTTTTTTGTTATTCAAAAATACTATAAGAACACATGATTTTACAATGAATTATTACTAACATATAATACTATATTATCCTATATTTTTTATAAATATATAAATAGGAATATTATTTATGTATTTTTGCTTTTAAAATGAGGTGAAAATGAAAGTTCTTCCTTTTAAAATTCCAAAACCAAACTTAGATAGTTTAATTTTTCAAACAGATAAATCAGATTTATTTTATGACAAACTTCATCAACATGAAGAAATTCAAATAAGCCTAATAATTCAAGGAGATGGGACTCTTATTATTGGAGACTCAGTAAATAGTTTCTCTAAAAATGATATTATAATTATTGGTAGTCATATTCCACATGTATTTAAAAGTGATATTTCAGCTACTAAAACATCTCACATGATCACCTTGTTTTTTACAAAATCATCATTTGGATCTCACTTTTTCGATTTAGAAGAATTAAAAGAAATACTGCCATTTTTTAAACGAGCTAAACGCGGCTTTAAAGTAAACTCCCATTCAAAATTGATTAAAGAATTATTCTTAAAATTAGAAAACTCTACTAAATTTAATCGTTTTTTAATATTACTTCAAGTTTTAAAAATTGCATCTAAAAGCAATTACACTAGCCTATCTTCTTTTGCACATGATAAAAAATATTCAGCAAATGAAGGTTACAGAATGCGGAATGTTTTCGAATTTACTATGAATAATTTTGAAAACGAAATAACCTTAAACACCATAGCAAATATTGCAAATATGAGTAAAAATGCTTTTTGTAAATATTTTAAAAAAAGGACTAATAAAACATACTTTCAATTTTTAAACGAGTTACGAATTGAAAACGCTTGCAAACTATTGCTAACAAATAAAGAGGTTCCAATTATGCAAATTGCTGAAGCTTCAGGGTTTAATAATTTGTCTAATTTTAATAGACAGTTTAAAACTGTAAAAAGCATGAGTCCAACTATATTTAGAAAAAATTCTAAGTTTTTTTAACAAACTTTGTTATGATAACTATTTGTTGTGCGTCTACTTTCCCTTCAATATATTCAGCATTTTCATGGTCCAATCGAATATTTCTAACGGGTGTTCCTTGTTTTGCAACCATACTTGAACCTTTCACTTTCAAATCTTTCACAAGCACAACATTATCACCAGCTTCCAAAATAACACCATTTATATCTCTGTGAATAATTTTATTCGCAGCATCTTCATGTTCACCTGTTGCTCTTGCTAAAGCTAAGGCTTCGTCATCAAGATACATCATATCTAATAAATCTTTAGGCCAACCTTCATTTCTAAGTCTTTGAAGCATTCTCCACGCCATAATTTGAACTGCAACATGCTCACTCCACATACTATCGTTTAAACAACGCCAATGGTTTGGATTCATCTCTTGATTTCCTTCTATTTGATCTAAGCAAGTTTTACAAACGAGCACATCATTAGCTACATTTTCATTAAGCGATGGAGGTATAGTATATTGCTTTAAATTTTCAGTTGACGTACATAATTCGCAACTGCTGTTACTTCTTTCTTGCAATGTTTGTAAAACGCTCATAAATAGATTTAGTTTTTACAATGATAGGATATTTTGAGTTTTGAAGTACACAACTTATAGAACTAGTCATTCAATTGGTCTTTCATTTTTTTAGTCATGCCTTTAACAACCATGTCATAAGAATGATCAATTAATTCTTTTACAAGTTTTGGTTGTAATTCACCTTCATGCATATAAAGTGTATTCCAATGTTTTTTGCTCATGTGATAACCAGGACGAATACTACTATGTTCTGCTCTAAGTTCTTCAGAATAATCTGGATCTGCTTTTAAATTTATTGCTGCCTCTCCGCGTTCCCACCATTTTAAAGATGCTAGTGCAAACATTTTACCCAATACTTTAAAAACTAACGTATCTTTATCAAAAGGAAAATCTTCGGTAGTTCCTTTTTTACTTAAACAGTATGCTCTAATTTGTTCAATATGCATTACTGAAGTTTTTTAGTTTCAGAAGTTCCAATTTCTAAAGCTGAATAATCTAGTTTCCAACCAATAGTTTCAACTATAGTTTCAATAAGCAAAATAGTTTCTAAAGCTTCTTTTTGAGCGATTTGAATCAATCCACTTTCCGGAATTTTAGCTTGAATATGTGCTTTAGCCTCTATATGCAAATCGGTTAAATCTGTTGCTTCAAATTTATTGAATAAACCATCTTTTTTATCGTAATAGTTAAGGTTGGTTTCAATAGATAATGTTTCTGGTTGCGGAAAATATTCTAAAATTATTTTCTTATTTGTATTATCAGATTTCATTTTAATTTTAGACAAATCGTAACCCACATAGGCTTTTGCATTGATAACGACAAGTGCTTTCTTTCTGCTTGAAATCAATTTTAAAAAACGTTCTTTAACATCTTCATAATGGTAAATTTCTGCAAAATCACCTTCAACGGTTATAAACTTACAAACGGTTTTTATTTTATCTAAAAGCAATACAGATTGTTGATTTACTAAACTTTTCTTTTTTATAGACTTGAAGTACGTTACAATTCCTAAAGTCACTAAAACACCGATTATAATTCCTAAAAATGCTTCCATCTAATCTTCAATTTTATATAAAATAGGTTTACTTGGTGTTGCATCATTCTCAAAAGGCGCTATTTGAAGGTTTAAGAAATACGTACCATCTTCAACGTTATTAGGCACAAAAATAAACTCTGTAATTGTGGCGTCTAATCGTAATTTCCCTTTGGTGTTCCAAAAAGCATTGTGCCCGCGCAATTCACCACCATCTCTTTCTCTATCTATACTTGGTAAATCTATAAGTAAATGTTTTACTCCTTTTTTAACTAAAAGGTCAACAGTTTCTTCTAACAAATACGTCCAATTGGTATTAGAGTATTGTCTAGATAATTTCTCTTTCGTATTGGGTATCGTTCTTATAATTACAGCATCGCGCTTTTTATTTCCTAAAGCAAATTGCAATTGTTTTTTTGATATAACTTTATCTTTTAAATAGTTTTCTGGTGCAACTGTTATAACTTCTGCCAAAAAGAAAAACTGTTTTAAGTTTTGGTTTATAGAATGTACTTTATCAGTAATATGACCAGCACATTCGGTATGTGTTCCGTGTGCATGCGGGTTAAAATAAATATTATTGAAATTTATACTCGCTCCTTTTGCAACACTAGCTATCCACTCACCATCTTTCTCTGGTTCTATTTTTGGCTCTTTAATATACCATGCATTTACATTTTTTTTAGAAGCTCGCATTGGTATTGAAATATCTATTGGCTTAGACAAGTCTATTTTACGTTTTTTTGAATTGTATTGTATAGTGGCTATCAAGATAAATTAATTTTAAATAGATCTGAAGCGATTCCATCGCTTAAAAATTTTCCCTTTTTTGTGGTTAAAAGTTTATCACCATCAATATACAATAAATGTTGATTAATGTGTTTTTCTGATTGTTGTAAAAGATATTTTTTATAGTTTTTTCCGAAATCGTTTTCAACTTTATCAAAAGACACGCCCCAAATGGTTCGTAAACCTGTCATAACATATTCATTGTATTTATCAGTAACAGAAAGTGTTTCAATTTCTATAGGTAAAATATCTTGCTGAATAGATTTTATATATTTTGTGTTATTTCGAACATTCCAACCACGTTGTTTTCCATTGAATGAATGTGCCGAAGGGCCAATACCTAAATATGGTTTCCCTTGCCAATAAGCTGAATTATTTTTACTGAAATAATCAGGCTTACCAAAATTAGATAATTCGTAATGCTTAAAACCAGCAGATTCAAGTTTTTCAATTAAAATATGAAATTGTTCCTGTGCTAAATCGTCATCTACATTTTTAATAATGCCTTTTTTAATGAAGGTTTCTAAAGCTGTTTTTGGTTCAACTGTCAAAGCATAAGAAGAAATATGTGGAATATTATATGACAAAGCGGTTTCTATATTTTCTATCCATTGTTCATTTGATAAACCGGGAATTCCGTAAATTAAATCTACTGAAATATTATTGAAGTGTTTTGATGCTTCTTCTAAACATTTTTTTGCTTCTTCAACATTGTGAGCGCGATTCATGAGTTTTAAATCACGTTCAAAAAATGATTGAACACCTATGCTTAGGCGGTTTATTCCAATTTTTCGATACTCTTCATAACTTCGACTAAGCTCAGTAACCAAGTCATCAGGGTTTGCTTCTAGTGTAATTTCAGGGTTTTCTGTGACTTTGTAATGTTTATAAACCGAATCAATAATTAGTTTCAACTCTTTGTTAGTTAACAAGCTTGGAGTGCCTCCGCCAAAATATATGGTTTCAACTGTTTGGTTTTGCAATTCAGTTTTTCTTAATTCTATTTCCTTAACTAAAGCTTGAATCAGTTCATCCTTTTTTTTAAAAGATGTTGAAAAATGAAAATCACAATAATGACAAGCTTGTTTGCAGAATGGGATATGGATGTAAAGAGAAGCCCCTCCTAGCCTCCCCAAAGGGGAGGGACTTTTACTCAAACTCATTTTTTAATATTTTTTATTCCCCCTTTGGGGGTTAGAGGGCTTGTTCTATGGCTATTCTGCTTCACAAAAGCATCCCAACCCGAATAACTTTTACCAACCGTTACTTTTCCAGAGTTATAAAAATGACAAACCGCAGCTGCTAAACCATCGGTAGCATCAAGATTTTTTGGTAGTGTTTTAAGTCCTAATAAGCTTTGAAGCATTTTAGCAACCTGTTCTTTACTGGCATTTCCATTACCTGTAATGGCCATTTTTATTTTTTTGGGTAAGTACTCAGTAATCGGTATTTCTCTGCTTAAACCCGCAGCCATAGCAACACCTTGAGCACGACCTAGCTTTAGCATACTTTGTACATTTTTACCAAAAAAAGGCGCTTCAATAGCAATTTCATCAGGGTTATGGGTATCAATAAGTTCTATAGTACGTTCAAAAATGAGCTTTAGTTTTAAGTAGTGGTCGTCGTATTTTTTTAAGTCTAACTCATTTAGCTGCATAAACTGCATGGTTTTACCTGTCACCTTTATAAGTCCGAAGCCCATAATAGTTGTTCCAGGGTCAATACCCAATATAATTTTTTCTTTAGTCATTTCGCTCACAATAGTAGCAGCCGCTTAACGAGATAGATGCACCTATATTTATGGTTAAAAGATTTCCGTTAAATGATCCAAACCCATCTGTAACTGGACTAAAATCTTTACCAAAACCTAAAATGTACGACGTATCTAAATATACTGAAAGGTTATCTGAAACGCCATAATGAAATTCTATTCCTGCCATAGCATTTAGAAATGACATATTATTTTCCGAATAATCTCCCAAAGGTTGTATCATAGAAATACCAGGGCCTGCGTGAATAAATGTTCCAATACGATAAATAGGAATAATGTTTGTTAAATCATAAACCAATTGCGCATTAAGACGCGTATAGTTTACTTTAAATTCCGGAGAATCTCCAGTTTCTGAAAATCGGTTATACCCAAAGTCTAGCTTTCCTCCTAATCTAGGTTTAAACATATATTGCAATCCTAAATTGATACTAGGGAAATTAATAGAATTTGCTTCAAAATCCTCTACAAACCCATTTGATGATGGACTATTAACACCAAGTGCAAATTGAGCCTTTATAGTACTTGTATCACCTTGTGAAAATCCAAAAAAGCATGAAAAACTTAGCAATAAAATGAGCAAGATATTCTTATTAGTATTAAAATTTGAGGTCATACCGTAATATTGATTTAATTTGCAATTAATATGCGTTACCAACTTCATTACAAAACTAAACAATTCTTTTTTGTACTCATTAAATTAAGTATTGTAGTTGCTGCTTTTTACTTTATTTACATAAAACTAGCCAATAACAGTGCATTATATTTTTCAGAATTTATTGATTTTTCGACTAAAAACAACGTTTTTTCATTAAAAAATATACTTTTTTTACTCTTTTTAACCACTTTTAACTGGTTTTTTGAAATTTTGAAATGGAAAACTTTAGTCGCTTCAATAAAAAAAATAACTTTTAAAAGTGCCTTCGAACAAAGTTTAGCGGCTTTAACAACTTCATTATTTACTCCAAATAGAATTGGTGAATATGGTGCTAAAGCCATTTATTTTTCGTCACCTTTTAGAAAACGTATTATGCTTATAAATTTAATAAGCAATATGTTACAAATGAGTATTACAGTAATTTTTGGTGTTATTGGTTTACTTTTTTTAGTTTCAAATCATGATACTCATATAAATTACTATAAACTATTAATAATATTATTTATAGGTTTAACAGGTATTATTTTAATCGTTTTTGGTTTTCGTAAAAGTAGCTTTTCAATAAAAGGTTTTTCCTTTGAAAAAATTAGAAACTTTATTTTAACCTTTTCAAAACAAAAATTAATATTAGGTTTTACCTATGCGTTAATTCGATATCTTATATTTTCATTTCAATTTTACTTTTTACTACGTATTTTTAAAGTTGATATAGATTATTTGAGCGCTATGTACTTTATAACGTCTATGTATTTTTTAGCTTCTATTATTCCATCTATTTCTATTTTTGATGCTGTTATAAAAGGAAGTGTTGCCGTTTATATATTCTCTTTTTGGGGCGTAAATGAACTCGTTATTTTAAGTATCACAACTTTTATGTGGTTGCTAAACTTTGTATTACCAAGTATAATTGGAAGCTATTATGTACTTAATTTTAAGTTACCAAAAAGCGATAATAAATTATGATTTTAATAAGCATCATCATTACCGTTTCTTATCTTATTTTAATATTTAGCTTTACTTATGGTTTTAATAAAGTAAACGATTTTAAGTTAGAAGATTTACCTTCTAAAACGCATTTCTCTGTTATTATTCCTTTTAGAAATGAAGCTAAACATTTACCAAATTTATTAAAATCGATTACAGATTTAAATTACCCTAAACAACTATTCGAAGTTATTTTTGTTGATGATGATTCTGAGGATGATTCGGTTGACATTATTAAAAAATTTATTAATGGTAAACAAATAGGTTTCGACTGCGCTCAACCTGACATACATATCATATCCAATGAACGAAAAACCAATTCTCCAAAAAAGGATGCGATAACCTCAGCTATAAACAAAGCAAAATTCGAATGGATTATAACAACTGATGCTGATTGTACTTTACCCAAATATTGGCTAGATAGTTTTGATGAGTATATTCAAAAAAGCAATACTAAATGTATTGCAGGCCCTGTTACTTATGAGGATAATAATTCATTTTTAAATCGTTTTCAAATTCTTGATTTACTTAGTTTACAAGGTGCAACTATTGGTGGTTTTGGTATTAAAAAACCCTTTTTATGTAATGGTGCAAATTTTGGTTACCAGAAAGAATTATTTAAGGCATTAAACGGTTTTGATGGAAACAACCAAATTGCAAGTGGTGATGATATTTTTCTACTTGAAAAAATTGCAAAAAAACATCCAAAAGAACTTCATTATTTAAAATGTGAACAAGCTATTGTAAAAACACAATCTCAACCAAATTGGTCTCATTTATTTTCGCAGCGTATAAGGTGGGCAGCAAAAACTAGTGCTTAT
Source organism: uncultured Flavobacteriaceae bacterium (assembly GCA_947500585.1). Classification (GTDB taxonomy): domain Bacteria; phylum Bacteroidota; class Bacteroidia; order Flavobacteriales; family Flavobacteriaceae; genus CAXBID01. The sequence continues at coordinate 191,120 of CANMSN010000004.1, forward strand.
AATAATTGGTTTGGTAAACTTACCGGAATACTTGTTTTAATAATGAACGCTCTAGTAATAACTATTAGCTTGTTGGCACTAATAGGAATCTTCAATTATAAAACGTTACTCTATATTTTAATTATAAAGTTTAATATAGACTTTTACTTAATTTATCAATCGGCTACTTTTTTCGACCAAAAACAGATATTAAGGACTTTTATTTTTGCTTTTATGCTTTATCCATTTTTTAGTGTATATGTAGCTTTTATTTCTGTTTTTAAAGGCTATAAATGGAAAGGTCGAGCTTTTAAGAGGTAAGCTTATTTTACATTAATTATAATTGGTAATTCAAATTCTGTTTTAACGTGTTGCGAACGTTTAATTGCTGGAAAAACCATTGGTAAGCAGTCTAGACTTTGTTGTATTAAAATTTTAATATTTGGTATTTCTTCAATAGTCAAACTATCAACTTCAAAATCTAAAAGTGTGAGTTCACCTTTCTCTGAAACTCTAAATTTCAAATTAATCGTATCATTTACATCTTGCGTAACAACTATGTCTTGCTGTTGTAAAAAATTAAAGACTTTATTTGTTAGTCTACTTTCAAAACATTGCTTTTTTTCTTCCTTGGTTGCTACAGAGTCGCAAAAAGAAAATGTAGGATACTCATCAACATCATTCCAATTAAAAGTTTGAAGCTCTTCTTCTAAAATGGCTTCAGAAGATATCTTTTTTACATTAAAATACTCGCAAGATGTAAGCATTAAAACTAATATAAAAACGCAAAGTTGTTTCATGAATTGAGCTAAAGCCCGAAAAATACGATTTTTTTGGTTTTTAATCGGTTTTCAAGAATTTTTCCTCTTTTATTTTTGAGATTTTTTCATATACAAACTGATTTATTTTGCTGTTTGGAATAATTCATATTTAGCTATAAACCGTTATTAATATTTAAAACCGAAGTTTGAGCTTCGGTTTTAAATATTTTGAATAAAAGAATATTAAAGTTCTAATCATAAACTTTCTATTCTGCTACTTCAAAAATTATTGGCAGCATATAAGGAACAACTACTGCTTCTCCCTTTTGTTTTCCTGATAGCATTTTAGGCAAGGTTTTAATAACTCTACTAGCTTCTTCCTCTAAACTTGGATGAGGAGCTCTAGAACGGACATTTATAATATTACCTTCTGTATCAATTTTAAAAATTACATTTATACGTTGCCTTCCTTTTAAATTTAAGTCGTTGGCTAATTTAGTGTTAAAGTGTTTATTTACGTGTTGTGAAATTTTATTAGAAATACATTTCTTTTGTTCATCAGCTTCCAAATCTTCACAGCCTGGAAATATTGGTGGCTGCTCTATGACTGCAAAAGGGACTTCATTACTATTTCCTTTGATTAATTGACTTTCATAAGATTCTATAATACCCTTACTATTAGTATCATTTTTTAGTTTGAATGTTAAATATAAATTTAATAGATTTTGGCGTTCAGTAGCAGTTAATTTATCTTCTTTAGATTCAATCGCTAATTTTAACATTTCTATCTGATCAGATATTTCTAATTCTTGTTTAACAACTTTTTCTTCATCTTTTTCACAAGACGTATATACCAACATCCCTAAAACCATAGGAATTAACAAGGCATACTTTAGTAACTTAATTTGTTTTGATTTTGTTTTTTGTAACATAACGATTCGTTTTTTGATTAATGATTGTTTAAAAAATGGATTGATGAATGATATACTTTTAGTCTCAAAAACTTGAGCTAATAAATTTTGATAATAGTTTGATTTATTTTCATGTTTTACTGCTTCAGCATCAGCAATAAACTCGTGAAGCGTTGTTATTCTATTCTGATACAGATACACCAAAGGGTTAAACCAAAAGAAAATACGTAGTGCTTCAAAAAACAATAAATCTATCGTATGCTTTTGTTTTACATGAATAAGTTCATGTTTTAAAATAGCTTCTCTTTGTTCATTTTCAAGAAACTCACCCAAGAATACATAACGAAAAAATGAAAATGCTGTATTACTATTTATGAGTTTAACTACTATTAAGTGCCCTTTGTAAGTTTTAGGATTTTTAATTATTAAAACGATGACCTTAATTAGTTTGTATAAGAACAAGCAACACGCCATTACAAGTCCTAGGTAAAACACAATTTCCCATGCTGATATTCCATTATTATTTCCTATGATAACTGCATTTAGTAAAATTGGATTATTTATAGTTGTTTGAGTTTCTCCTAAAATAATTTCTGGAAGTGATATGATATATTGCTGCGGAACAACTTCTCTAAAACTTTCAATTTTAATAAATGGCAAAATTATTGACAAAAGCGCTGTAGCTAAAAGATAAAATCTATTCCAATTAAAAAAGGTTTCTTTTTTTAAAAACACATCATAAATCAATAAAAAGAATACTTGAAATGCAATGGTTTGTATAATATAATGTACCATAATTATTCTTTTATATTAATATCCTTTAAAACGGATTCCAACTCTTTTAAACTGATATCATTCTTTTTAACAAAAAACGACACCATGCTTTTAAAAGATCCTTGAAAATAATTGTCTACCAACTTATTTAAAGATTGGTTACTATAATCTTGTTGCTGTACTAAAGGAAAATACACATGCCCTTTACCTTCTTTTTCATAGTCTACAAAACCCTTCCCTTCAAGAATTCTAACTATTGTAGACACTGTATTGTATGCTGGTTTAGGTTCTGAAAACTGCGCTATTATTGCTTTAACATTCGCTTTTTTAAGCTGCCATAGTATTTGCATAATTTCCTCCTCTGCTTTGGTAAGTTGCTTCATTACATTCAAAATTTATTTATTCAACTAAACTTTTAGTTAAACAAATATAACTAAAAAATTAGTTTAAACTAATTTTTTAGTTTAAAAATGTAACGTTTCGTTCTGTTTTGCGTCTTAATTAGTATAAAGTTTACGTATACTTATGGATATTATTTTAGTTATTATTGCTGCCTTATTTATGATTTTGGGAATTATAGGCAGTTTTCTTCCTGTATTGCCTGGGCCATTAACCAGTTGGTTAGGCTTATTAATAGTTCACTTAACTGACGCTATTCCAATAAACAAATCATTTCTATTTATAACATTAATAATTGCTATACTAATTTGGGTTCTAGATTATATAATACCTGCCATAGGAACCAAACGATTTGGTGGCACCAAATATGGTATGATAGGAACTACTATAGGATTAATTGTTGGATTATTAGCCCCAATTCCTGGTGGTATTATTATTGGTCCTTTTGTTGGAGCATTAATTGGAGAACTTTTAAACAAAAGTGATTCTAAAATTGCTACACGGGCAGCTTTTGGTTCCTTTATAGGTTTTTTAGTATCTACGTTTATAAAATTTGTAGTAGCCGTGGTTTATTTGGGTCTATATATTGGAATACTTATAGATAATGCCAGTGTAATTTTCAAGTTTTAATAAACGAAGAAACCCTAAGGGTCTCTCACCTCCTTAGGGTTTATGTAAATTGCTATTATCAACAAAAAAATTGAGGGATTAATTAATTTTTGAAGTGTTGATATTACGAATATAAGTAGAACTTCTGTATTCAAACTGCGGTAAAACCGTAACGCCTTTACGGTTAAATTATAGAACTTAGAAATACTAAGACTTTTGAGAGGGTAAAAAAAAGCAAAAAAATTAAATTTTATTGTTTTTTGTTTTTGATGCGTAATATAATCTTACACAAAGCCTTTTTTTCTAGCTTCTTTTAAGAGGGTTTCATCCTGTCCGTCTTGAACATTAAAAAGGTCTTTTAGCTGTTTTTTCCTTTTTTCAACTGCACTTAAAGAAATATCTAAATGGGAGGTGAGGTTTTTAGTTTTTATACCTTGAGAAAGTAAATGCAATATTTTTCTATTCTTTTCGTCAATAACAATATCGCTGGTAATTGTTTTTCTAATGTGGCTATTTACAGTACCACTGTAAAATGGAGGATTATTCAATACAGCTTGAAATGCACTGGCAAGTTCACTAGAAGTTAAATCACTTTTAATTAAAAACCCTTCGGGGTCAATCGTTTTTATAATATTATGAATTCTAAAAGACTCATTAAACATGGTTAATATTATAATTTTTGCATTAGGCAAAATAGTACGTGCATACTCCGCTAAATCTTCGCCAGAACTCATTAATCCATCAGTTGAGGGTGGTAAACTAATATCTACAAACAACACATCATAAGGCATTCCATTTTCAATAGATTTATCCATGTATGCAATAGCCTCATCGCAATTATTGGCTATATCTATTTCTAATTCTTGATTCTCTTTTTTGGTAAATAGTAATGTATTTTGATACCCCTCAATAATCATGGGATGGTCATCAATCATTAATATTTTAATTTTTTGGGTCATACATTTGGTTTTGAGTAATTGGGACTTTGATAATTACTGTTGTACCTACATCGATTGTTGACGTTATATTAATTTTTCCGTTAATTTCATTTATTCTGGCATTCATATTCTTTAAACCTATGCCAGACTTCACTTTGTCCACATTAAAACCTGAACCATCGTCGCTTAAAGTTAAACAAATTTTATCGTTATTCAATTTAAAATCTATATTTACCCTAGTAGCATTTGCATGTTTATAGATATTATGAAGGTTTTCTTGAATAATTCTATAGATATGAATTTTTGTTTTATTAGATATTGCTTCCCAGTTTATAACATCATGATAATCCAAATTATATTCAAGTCCGTAAACTTTAGTTTGAGTTTCTACTAAAGTTTTAATAATATCAATAAAACCAGAACCGGAAACAAAATCTGTGTTTAATTCATGAGACACTTTTCTAATATCCTCCTCTATCGTTTTTAGTTCGGCTATATATTGGCTTCTAGTTTTAATAGCTTCTTCACTATTATTCATATTCAAGCTATCTAAACTTAAGCGCGTACCAAATAAACGTCCTAAAACACCATCATGCAACTCTTGCGAAACACGTTTTTTTTCAATTGCTCTAGCTTCTTCTATACCTTCATTTTGCGAAAGCATAAGGTTATAAATTTCTTCATTAGCTTTCTGCTGTTGTTGTATAAATTTGAGTTCTTTATTTTTATTTCTCTGGTTTATAACTACATATAATAGTAAGGAGGCTATAATAACTACAATAGAAATTATTAGTAGCCACATACGCTCTCTAGCTATTTGAATATTTTCTTGTTCTATTTGATTAGTTTCATAACGTATTCTTGCATACTTATCACGAGTGGCTCTTTCTACTTTAAGTAAGCTATCACTTAATTTTATATAGTCATTCAAAAATTTAGCGGAGGTCTCCCCTTCTTCTATTTTAGAAAGTATTTTAAGTGATTTTAGTAAATCATCATTATAATACTGTTCTGAAATAGCTTTAGCCTTATAAGCATAATATAAAGCGGAATCTTTTTGTTTATAATTATCGTAATATTCTGCTAAGTGCTGGTTAATAATTATTGAATTGTAATGATTAGTCTGAAAACTATCGATAACTTTTAAAGCTCTTAAATACAATTCTGGAAGTTCTTTATGGTTTCCTGATTTATATAATGCATTAGCATAATTATCTAAAACCAAAGCATAAAAACTCGTGCGTTCATTAATTAAATTTTTATCATCTAAAATCTGATTAAAACAGCTTAGGGCTAAATCATAGTAATTAAAATCTGTATATACTGTACCTATGTTATTTAAAGAATTGTAAATATTATTTTTATTTTTTAATTTCTTACGTAATTCTAATGACTTTTTATGGTATTTAATAGATTCATCAAATTGCTGGAGTTCACCAAAACCAATTCCTAAATTATTGTAAACATAAGATTTGTATTTATCAGCTTCTGGTAAATCTTCAAAATTTTTGAGAAGCTCAATAGCCTCAAAAGAGGTAACTTCAGCTCCAGTATAATCTTTTTCATCAGATTGTATAGCACTAATACCATATAAAGTTTTAGCTAAAAGAAGTTTTTTATTAAGCTTTCTTGTAATTTTTTCGGCTTTGTTGTAGTAATAGTATCCGCTATCTGTTTGAAAGTTATGCCTATATTCTTCACCCAAACTATAGTAAGCTAGTGCTAGCTTACTAGAATCTACAATTTTGAAATTGTAAATATTTTTATGAATTGAGTCTACTTTAGATAAATCTATTTGAGAGTGCCCTAAATTGATAAAGCTAGACAATAATATTGTATAAATTAGATTACTCTTCAATTTGATAAATAAATTTACTAATTTATCAAATGTATTTATAATTTTTCATTTATATAAATTAAAAAGTCCCTTTACAAAATATAAATTTATAAAGGGACTTTTATATGGTTAAGTATAATTTACTCTCTCACTTTTCCTCCAGTAAAATAGACTTCTTCAGTTTCTGGGGCTGCTAAAACATCATCTTCACTCAAATCTTGTTTCGTACAAGACGTAATCATTGTTAAAAGTAATGCTAAAATTAAGGTAATTTTTAGGGATTTCATATTATTTCGATTTTAAGGTTAATTTATTTTTCACTAATTTTTTAATAATTAAAAACAGATCGAAGACTTTGAAAAACAAAATCTTTGATGAGGGAAAAATGGATAATTAACTTAAAAATCGAACACACAATTGCGAACAGATTTTTTAAAATTTGCGAGGGAATTGCGACTATAAAGTCAAATAAATGGATTAATTTTTCTTATGAAGCTTAGGGAATATTGTGGGGCGCTAAATAAGTACTGCTAAAGTAGATTAAAACAAACTCTTTAATATAAAAAATTCGATAAAATGTTTAATTATTACGATAAAATGCATTTAATCGATAAAAAACTGTTGATAACCTGTTAAAAAACTATCTTAAAGTAGACTTTCTTTTAACAAAAGAAGTCTTTACAATTTTTGTTTTAACATCAATATTCTCAGACATATTTTGCATTCTGTTAATAAGCAATTGTGCTGCATTAGCACCAATAACTTTAGCATGTTGCCTAATTGCTGTTAACCGAGGTATTGAAAGGTTTGATACAGATTTACTAGAAAACCCGATAACCGAAATATCTTTTGGCACTTTTAAACCCAGTTTAATAGCCATATTTATAGCAATAATAGCTGATGAACTATCGGCAGATACAACACCATCAATGTCTTTATTTTTCTTAAAAAAAGATTTTATTTTTTGCTGAGAATCTTTATTCCTATTCATTTTTAAAACTATAGGCTCATAAGCTGTATGCTCCAAAATAGCTTTAATGTAACCACGCTCTCTTAATTTACCAACACTTAATTCTTCTATGTTACTTATAAATGCAATTTTTTTACGCTTTTCTTCTATTAAGCTTAACGTTGCATTGTATGTAGCATCAAAATCATCAACAATAACTTTATCACACATAACATCATGAGCAACCCTATCAAACATAACTATTGGTAAACCCTCACTAATTGTTTTTTTAAAATGATCTACTTCATTTTTTATTTGTGTTTCTTTAGCAACCGATAAAATAAAACCATCAACGCTACCATTTGCCAATAGTTGTAAACTCTCTTTTTCTTTTTCTAAAGATTCGTTTGATATGCAAGTAATAATATTATAACCATGTAAAGCTGCTTCCCTTTCAATGCCAAAAAGAACTTTAGCCAAAAAATGATTAAGAATATCTGGTATGATTACTCCAATAGTCTTTGTTTTATTTTGCTTTAAACTTAATGCAACTTTATTGGGCTTGTAGTTATATAATTGGGCGAGCTCTTTAACGCGCTTAACTGTTTCTTCACCAATTTCTTCACTATTATTTAAAGCTTTAGAAACTGTAGATATTGAAACATTTAACTCTTTAGCCAATTGTTTTAAAGTAACCATACTATATAATGCGTTAGTTTATTGCATAAGTATGCAATTTACAAAAAACCAATATGCAATCCTTATTTTTTAATAAATGTAACTAAAATAAGTATAATAGCATATTTTCGTTAGCCTTTACAAAACTTTCTAAGTCATTTGTTAGTTAAAAAACTTCTTTCTCATAATTAAAAGCATCATCAATACTATTAATAGTATTTTTGTGCTTCAAAAAATAGCTCATGAATTTATCTCAGGTTAAACTTGTTGTTACCGACATGGACGGAACAGTTCTAAATGCAAAAGGAGAAGTAAGCAACCGCTTTTTCAATCAATTTGAAGAACTAAAAAAACGAAATATTCATTTTGTTGCAGCAAGCGGAAGACGATACCAAAGCATTGTACATAAATTGGAGGCTATTAAAAATGACATTTCAATCATTGCAGAAAACGGTGGTTTAATACAACATAATAACCTAACGAGTATACTTTTTAAATTATCATCAAAAGATATCTTAAAATCCATTGAAGTTTTAAGAGATGTAAAGGGTTGTTATATTATTTTGTGTGGCAGAAAAGCAGCCTATGTAGAAACTAAAAATTCTGATTTTGTTTCAAAATTTAGTGAATACTATTCGGCATTTAAAATTGTTGATGATTTAACAAAAGTAACAGATGATGATTTTTTAAAAATAGCCGTTTACCATTTTGAATCTTCAGAAAGCAAGGTGCTTCCATATATTTCTAAAATTGCAAACGAACTTCAAGTTACCGTTTCTAGTAAAAATTGGTTAGATATTTCTCATAAAGATGCCAATAAAGGTTACGCCTTAAATATGCTACAAAAAGAATTAGGTATTGAAAAGAAAGATACGATGGTTTTTGGCGACTACAATAACGATTTACAAATGCTAGAGCTGGCACATTTTAGTTACGCTATGCAAAATGCACATCCAAACGTTAAAAAAATTGCTAATTTTGAAACCAAAAGCAATAGCGAACAAGGTGTAGAGTTAATTTTAGATGAGCTTATAAATAGTAAAATACTTTAAAACTTAATTTGTTTAAATTGCACAATCTGGCTGTTAAGGCCTATTAATACTATATTTATGTTAAAGAATACCTTCATTCTTTTTTGTTTCCTTTTAACTCCGTTCTTTTTATCTGCTCAAATGTACAACCCTGTAAAATGGGCAACATCTGTAGAAAAAATTTCGGATACAGAATACAAACTAATTTCAACAGCTAACATTGAAGCAAAATCGCATTTATACTCTCAAAATGTAGATGACGGTGGTCCAATTCCAACAACCTTCACCTATATTAATGAAGATGCATCTTTTAATCTTATTGAAAAAACTACTGAAGAAGAAGGACACACAGTAAACGATCCTATTTTTAACATGCGGATAAAGTATTTTGAAAACAAAGCAGTTTTCGAACAAAAAATAACACTCTTAAAAGATGTAAATACGATTGTTGGAACTGTAGAATTTATGGCTTGCGACGATGAAAAATGTTCGCCTCCAACTACTGAAGATTTAGTTTTTGATTTAAACGAATCTCCTCAAAAACCTACCTTTAATAATCAAATACAAGATCCTATAAAATGGTCTAAATCTGTTGAAAAAATTTCAGATACGGAATACGACCTTATTATTAATGCAGATATTGAAGAGGATTGGCATTTGTATTCTCAATATTCAGCTGATGGTGGTTCACTACCAATTGTTATATCAAAAAAGGATGATAGTAAAGATTTTGAACTAATTGGAAAAGCTATAGAAAGTGATACACTTCAAAAATACAACGAGACTTTTGCGGTAACTGAATCTTTTTTTGCAGAAAAGGCGGTTTTAAAACAGCGTATTGTTTTAAAAAATGAAGACATTACAACTATTAACCTCAATTTATCTGGTCAAGTTTGTAAAACGCTTTGTTTACAAATTAATGAAGATTTTACTTTTTCGTTAAATGGTGAAATCGCAAATAATACAGATACAATAAATACTATTGATAATACGATTGTAAACAATCAGCTCTATGGTATTTCGGCTAAAGATATTTTAAAACCAAATAATAATTGTGGTAATGAAATTATAACTTCTGTTAAAGAAAAAACGGATTCAAGTAAATCTTTATGGAGTATTTTTGGTTTAGGTTTTTTAGGAGGTTTATTAGCTCTATTAACTCCATGTGTTTTTCCAATGATCCCTTTAACTGTTAGTTTCTTTACTAAAAAAGGTGACAACAATAGAAGCTCAGGAATTTCAAAAGCACTGCTTTACGGCTTTTTTATTTTTGCGGTTTATATTTTATTAAGTGTTCCATTTCATTTATTAGACTCTGTAAATCCAGATATTCTAAATGAAATTTCTACCAATGTGTGGTTAAATGTTATTTTCTTTATCATATTTCTTTTTTTTGCATTTTCTTTTTTCGGTTATTATGAATTAACACTGCCATCAAGTTGGACTAACAAAACAACTCAAGGAGAAAATGCTGGTGGACTTATCGGTATTTTCTTTATGGCTCTAACTTTAGCTATTGTTTCTTTTTCTTGTACTGGACCAATACTAGGCTCTCTATTAGCAGGCTCTTTAACTACCGATGGTGGCGCGTGGCAACTCACCGCAGGTATGGCAGGTTTTGGAGTGTCGTTAGGCTTACCATTTGCTTTATTTGCTATGTTCCCTAATTTGTTGAATTCTTTGCCAAAATCTGGTGGTTGGTTAAATACAACCAAAGTTGTTTTAGGTTTTTTAGAACTCGCATTGGCATTTAAGTTTTTATCTAATGCAGATTTGGTAGATCATTGGAATATCTTAAAAATTGAACCATTCTTAATTATTTGGATTATCATTTTCGGTGGATTAGCCTTGTATTTATTTGGTAAAATAAAATTTCCGCATGATTCGCCTATTAAAAAATTATCCTTTTCACGACTATCATTTGCCATTTTAATCGCTGCTTTCACTATTTATTTAGCATCTGGATTTAGAGTAAATAAAGAAACTAATACATTTACGCCTTTAACGCTTTTAAGTGGTTTAGCTCCTCCTGTAGGTTATAGTTTTTTATACCCAAAAGCATGCCCAAATAATTTAGAATGCTTTAAAGATTTAAAATCAGGTATAGCTTATGCGAAAAAAGTAAACAAACCCATCATGTTAGATTTTACAGGTTATGCTTGTGTAAATTGTAGAAAAATGGAAGAACACGTTTGGTCATCTCCTAAAATTGAAGGCTTAATAAGAAACGATTATGTTTTAATTTCACTTTATGTTGATGACAAAAAAGAGCTTCCTGAAAACGAACAAATAGAAGTTAATAGAATAAACGGAGGCACAAGAAAGCTAGCCAATTACGGCCATAAATGGGCAAATTTTCAAACACAGTTTTTTCAAACCAATTCGCAACCGTATTATGTTTTAATGGATTCTGATGGTAAACAAATATTAAATCAACCTGTTGGCTACACGCCCAATGAAGACGATTATGCTCAGTTTTTAGAATGCGGATTAGAGATTTTCAATAAAAAGAAACAACAATCAATATTCCAGAATTAAACAAAAAAGCCTTCCTGTTTTATTAAAAAAGGAAAGCTTTTATGAAATTTAATATTCTAAAAAATTACTAGACTATTTTCTAACAGCTTTTATTATAGCTAATGCGTTTTTAACATCTTGCTCTAATTTTGCATAATCTTTATTCGCAATAATATCTTTTGATATTAATTGAGAACCCATTCCAACACAAGTTACACCAGCATCAAACCAGCCTTTTAAGTTTTCCTCAGTTGGAGAAACACCTCCAGTAGGCATAATACTCGTCCAAGGTTGCGGCCCTTTAATACCTTTTACAAACTTTGGTCCATATAAATCGCCAGGGAAAAGTTTTACTATTTCGCAACCTAACTCTTCAGCTCTAGCAATTTCAGTTAAGCTACCACACCCAGGAGACCATAATACTTTTTTACGGTTACAAGCAATAGCAATATCTTCTCTTAATACTGGAGTCACAATAAAGTTTGCGCCTAAAGCCATGTATAAAGATGCTGCTGCACCATCGGTTACAGATCCAACACCCATTATCATACCTGGTAGTTCTTTAATAGCGTATTTTGTTAATTCGCCAAAAACTTCATGAGCAAAATCACCACGGGCTGTAAACTCCATTAATCTAGCACCGCCATCGTAACATGCTTTTAAAACTTTCTTACTTAGTTCTATATCATTATTAAAAAACAAAGGAACCATCCCTGTGTCTTTCATAACTTGTGCCACTTCTAATCTTGAATATTGTGCCATTTTTTAAATGTTTAATTGTTAATTTGTGTATTTGTTTAACTATAAAACCGAATAAAAGATTCAACAGATAAACAACTAAACACTTATTTATCTAGCTACACGCCCTGAAGCGTCACCACCCATTAATTTTTCAACCTCTACAACTGTAACTAAGTTAGCATCACCTTTTATTGTATGTTTTAAACAAGATGCTGCAACTGCAAAATCTAAAGCGTTTTGATCATCTTCAGGATATTTTAATAAGCCATAAATTAAACCACCCATAAATGAATCACCTCCACCTACTCTATCAACAATATCAGTAATTTGATACTGACGTGTTTCGTACATCTTTTTACCATCATACAAAACACCTGCCCAAGTATTATGAGAAGCAGAAATTGACCCTCTTAAAGTAGTAATTACTTTTTTAGCTTTCGGGAATTTTTCCATCATTTGCTGACAAACAGATAAAAAAGCTTCGGCTTTAACATCGTGTCCTTGCGTTGTAATATCTAAACCTTCTGGCTTAATACCAAAGTGCATTTCTGCATCTTCTTCATTTCCTAAAATAACATCACAGTATGATGTTAATTCAGTCATTATTTTTTCGCGATCACCACCAAATTTCCAAAGCTTTGCACGGTAATTTAAATCCGTAGAAATCGTAATTCCTTTTGCACTTGCAGCTTTAACAGCTTCTAAACAAGCATCGGCTGCACCTTGAGAAATTGCAGGTGTAATACCTGTCCAATGAAACCATTCCACACCATCAAAAACACTATCCCAATCAATCATTCCAGCTTCAATTTCTGCCATAGCAGAATGCGCTCTATCATAAACGACTTTACTACCTCTTGAAACTGCACCAGTTTCTAAAAAGTAAATACCCAAACGGTCGCCACCGTAAACAATTTTATCAACACCAACACCTCTTTTACGCATTTCCATCATGGCACATTCGCCAATATCGTTTTTAGGTAAGCGCGTTACAAAATCTACAGGAACTCCATAGTTTGCTAAAGATACAGCTACATTTGATTCACCTCCACCATAAACAACATCAAAGTTACTGGCTTGTGAAAATCTTAAAAATCCTTGAGGTGCTAATCGAAGCATAATTTCCCCAAAAGTGACAACTTTTTTCATTTTTTAATTCTTATTTTAAATTTATTTTTTACTTGCTTAATCGTTTAAGCAAACTTTGAAATAAAAATCAAAACATTCTATTTTGCATAACATGTTTTGATTATATCAACTATTGCAATATATTTGCTTAAACGATTAAGCAAATATATAAAAAAATTGAATATCAAAAAGAAAACCACCATAAAAGATATTGCTAACGTACTAAATATATCTCCTGCTGCAGTTTCTAAAGCGCTTCACGACGATTCTAGAATTAGTGAAAAAACAAAAAAAGCGGTAAGACAAATTGCCGAGAACTTAAATTATCAGCCAAATCATTTAGCTAGTGCATTACGTAAAGGAAAAAGTAACTTGGTTGGTGTTATTGTACCAAGGACTAATAGCAACTTTTTTTCTTCGGTTATTCAAAATATTGAAGAGGTATTAAATAAAGAAGGTTATAATATAATTATTACCCAGTCTAATGAATCCTACAAAAAAGAATGTGCCAATATTGACACCTTATTATTCACACAAGTTGATGGTATTATAGCATCAATGGCAAATGAGACTGTAGATTTAGCATATTTTGAAAAAATAAAATCTAAAGGTATTCCATTAATTTTATTTGATCGTGGTGAAAACGATTTGAATGTCGATTACATAGGTATAAACGATTATGATAGTAGCCACATGATTGTTGAGCATCTCGTGAATCAAGACTGTAAGCGTATTGCTCATATTGGAGGTTTTAAACGTACTAGAATTTTTAACAACAGAATTAGAGGTTATATTGATGCTTTAAAAAAACACAATTTACCTTTAGATAATGAACTTCTCATAGAAAGTAGCTTAACTACTGAAGACGGCAGAGAAAAAATGACTGAACTATTAGCACTCAAAAACAGACCAGATGCTGTTTATGTTGCTGGTGATTATGCAGCCTTGGGAGCGCTTCAAATATTAAATGAACAAGATATAAACATTCCTGAAGACATTGCTTTAGTCGGTTTTGGAAACGAACCGTTTACATCTATGGTAACTCCAACAATTTCAAGCATTAATCAGCATAGTTCGGAAATTGGAAAACAAGCTGCTGAAACTTTTTTAAATCACATGAAAAAGAAGACTATTAATCAATCTTTAAATAAAATAATTTTAGATGCAGAGTTAATTATTAGAGATTCTTCAAACAAAAAAAGCCTTTCTTAAATTAAGAAAGGCTTTTGTAATAATTCAATTCAAACAAAGTATTCTAATTAAATTCCTAAAGCTTGCCCACCACCAATTTGGATAGTTTCAGCTGTTACAAAAGAGGCATCTTTACTCACTAAAAAAGAAACTACACCAGCCACATCTTCTGGTTGCCCTAATCTTCCAAGCATAATATTATTTGCCCATGAAGCAAAAACCTCTGGTTTTGTTGCTTTAATTTGAGCATGAAATGGTGTATCTATTGTACCTGGCGATACCGCGTTTACTCTAATGCCATATTCAGCTAAATCTTTTGCTAAAGCTCTTGTAATGGCATGAACACCAGCTTTGGATGTTCCGTATATTCCAGCTCCTGGTCCACCAGCAGTCCATCCAGCATTTGATGTATAGTTAATTATTGAAGGATGTTCTCCCTTTTTAAGAAAAGGAATAGCCGCTCTTGAAGCAAAAAATGTTGAATCAAGATTTAAAGCCATTACGAATCTGTAAAATTCAGTAGTCATCTCTTCAAAACGAGATCTTCCACCTAATCCTCCAGCGTTATTTACTAGAACATCTATTTTACCGTATTTATTACCTATTTTATTAATATTTGAAGTTACTGCTTCTTCGTTTGTAACATCAAATCCATAATATTCAGCAGTGATACCCTCGGCTTTAAGCTCTTCAATTCTCTTTGCTCCAGCTTCGTCTTCAATACCATTTAAAATTACAGTGTATCCATCTTTTCCAAGTCTTTTTGCTACTTGAAAACCAATTCCTCCTGTGGCGCCTGTAATTACTGCTATTTTTCCTTTATTACTCATGTTATATTTAAAATTTAATTTATTTATTATTTTTCTTTAAGCGGTTCTATTTTTGGACATAGTATCCATACAGCTAATAATGCTATTATGGCCAAAATACCTCCAATTAAAAACGCAGAAGTATAGTTCCCGCCTTTTGTCAGTAAGGGTATTAAAAATGTTAGCCCAAAAGCACCTAATTTAGCTGCTGTTCCTGCAAACCCAGATAATGTTCCTACTATTTTTCCACTAAACATATCACTTGGTAATGTTTGTACGTTACCAATGGCCACTTGAAAGCCAAATAGAAGTACTGCCATAATCATTACCGCAATTGTAGCAGATCCTGGTGCTTTTAAAAGGAAGAAACAAGGTATCATTATTAAACAACCTAAGGTTATTATCATTTTTCTTGTTTTATTTACTGTCCATCCTGTATTTAATCTATTTTGTGCTAAAAGACCTCCAAACCACGCTCCTAACATAGCACCCACGTAAGGCACCCAAGCTGAAAATGCAATTTCTTTTACATTTAAACCAAATACTTCATTAAGATATATAGGAATCCATACTATGAACAACCACCAAATAGGATCTATGGCAGCTGAAGCTATTATTACTCCCCAACTTTCTTTATGTTTAAGTAATTTGCCTGTACTAGGGCTATAGCCTTCATCGTAATTACCATCTTTATCGATATCTTGATTTTGTTGACCAGTTAGAATATAATTTTTTTCATCTTCGGATAACCAAGGATGTGTTTTTGGTGGTGATTTTACAATATATAACCAAGGTAATAACCATAACAAACCAACCAATCCAACACAAATAAATATAGACTGCCAAGATAGATATACAGAAAGCAGCCCTATTATTGGATAAGCAACAATACCTCCAATAGCAGCTCCAGAGTTGAATATCCCCTGTGCCAAGGCACGTTCTTTTGTAGGGAACCATTCTGCATTGGCTTTTGCCGCACCAGGCCAGTTACCAGCTTCGGCAATTCCTAAAATTGATCTAAAGATTGAGAAACTTACCATACCTTTTGCAAAAGCATGAATCATGGTTGCTACAGACCAAATTCCTATGGATAAAGCAAACCCTATTCTTGTACCTATCCAATCGAATATCTTTCCAAAAATAGTCTGACCCGCAGCATAAGACAAAATAAATATAGCTGATATGGTTCCGTATATCGCTTTTGTATCATCTGGTCCCATGTTTGGGAATAATTCCGTAGCTATTTCAGGCCATAGCGCACCAAAGGCTTGTCTATCTATATAGTTTATAATTGCGGCTAAAGCTACAAGTCCAACTACCCACCATCTTAATCCTTTAGTCTTCATCTTTATATTTTATCTTTATCTTTTTTGAGTCTTAAAACCTAAACATTATAACAATACTGATATAGTGTTTTAAAATGAACTTTCATCTTTTCTTTTGCTAGTTTAGGGTTTTGATCTTTAATAGCTTCAAAAATATCTGTGTGTTCTTGTATTCCTTTAAAAGCCTGATTTTCATCACAAACATGATACTTCTCGAAATTGGTAATTATTTCTGGTGTAATGGTTAGCATAAACGTATTCATGGTGCTGTTACCACTTGCTTTAGCGATAGCCAAATGAAATAATAAATCTTCCTGAACTGCATCTTCATTATTCATAACTTTTTCTGAATAAGCATCCAATGTTTGCTTCATGTGTTTTAAATCTTCTTTTGTTCTTCTTAACGCAGCTAATCGTGCCGTTTTTAATTCTAACAAAATTCTAGTCTCAACCAGCGATTTAAAATCAGGAGTTTCTAAACGTAAAATGTCTTCAATCATACCATTCATAGCAATAACTCCAATATTTGCAACGAATGTTCCACTTTGTGGGATTGATTTTAAAAGCCCATAAAATTCTAATCTTTGAATAGCTTCTCTAACATTACTTCTTGTAACTTCAAACTTTTCAGATAACATTCGTTCTGAAGGTAATTTGTCGCCAGGTTCAAGATTTTTAAGGTTTATTAAATCTCTAATCTTACCTATAATAGTATTTTGTACCTCCTGATTATCACTTATTGTTGCTACTTCTAATTTCATATACTATAATTTATTTTAAATTTATACAATGAAACCCTGTATTATTGACTTATCAATTGTAAGGTTTTAATTTCAAAATTTTTGTATAAATATTTTAATAAACAATATGGTTTAATTTTTAAAAAAACTCAAACTTTATCCACTTTTTCTGTTTAAATTATTCTATTTATGGATTTATTGTTTCAAATAGTGTTCAACTATTTATAAATAATACATTACTTTCAATGCGATACTTCCAATTCGTAAAACCTAACCTTAGAATACGAACCTTTATCTCTAGATTGAAAATAGTTACCTGCTTTAAAGTAGTTTTCAAAAATGCCCCATCTACGTATATGAATGCTTTCGTATACTTTAAATTCATTACCATTTAAAACGATTACCATTTTACCATCAGAAATTTTTACTTCTAAAGTAAACTTTCTAAAGCCTACTTCTTGTTCAAAATTAAACCCTTCATCATTATCCCAAGCATCTTCATGAAGTAATTCCTCATCGGTCGCGCTCAAGTTTTTAAGAACCTTGGTTTTAACTCTTACTTTGCCGTTATCCCAATAAATCTTTAAAATTGGTGGTGCATTATTATCTTTCTGTCCGATTAAATCGCGTTGCTCATTAGTTAAACGTCCGTGAATTTGCATAATAATAGTTCTATGGTATTTCCCATCAGAGTCTCTGGTAGTTTCATCCATAGCCAACTTTCCTTTCATGTATGCACCATCAGCAAACGTCCAATTGGTATTATTATCACCTGGCACCATTTGTTCTCTTAATTCTGACCGTGTATACTTAGTATTTGCAGTTTTAGATTCTGTTGGCATTGCATGAAAAACTATAGCGCCTTTAGTAGAGTCTATATACATGTATGGCTTAGCTATTTCATTGTTAGCAAAATCAAGTATTTCAGGTGGGTCTATTTCATAAGGTTTTCCCTTATCATTAGTAACTGGTAAAGTTACTTTCCAATGGCTTAAATCTATATTAGGAAGTTTTACCTTCTTCTTTTTCTTCTTCTTTTTATTAGATTTTTCAACCTTTACATCCGATTCTGTAACGCTATTTGTGTTTTCTTGACAAATAGCGTTAACAGATATAAAACCTATTAAAATTGTTATTAATATTTTTTTTCGGAAGTTTTTCATTTAACTATAAAATTAATTAAGGTGCCTCGAAAACTTTAACATTATCAATCCATGCATCTACTGGTGTAACTGCATAAAACATTACAGCAATTTCGCCACTATCATTTGCAGTAAATGGGATTTGAACTATTGTACCAGCATCATCTGTTGTTGCATTAAACTTACCCTCGGCTATAAAGCCTTCATGAAATCCTAAATTATTATTAGTGTCATCAGCAGCATCTGCTCCATCAACATATTGACCATCTAAAATTAAACCAACTACTCTTCTTCCCCCAATAGGTTCATTACTACTATCACTATCCTGAATAGCATATTGATACTGTAGAATATATGAAGCGTTAGGAGTTAAATTAAGTTCTTGATAAGCATATCTAGAGCTAGAAGTTCTCAATTGTCCACCAGATTGACTAGAAGACCATTTAGCTCCTCGAGTTTTACCTCCTGTATCATTTCCATCAATATCAAAATCAGAACCATCACTACTTGATCCGAAAGGGTTTGTTTCTCCATCTGTAAAAACACCCCATTTCCAAAAATCTTGACCATCTTCAAAATCACCATTTAAAAGGGTTGAACTATCAGCTCTATTCATATAAATATTATCTACATATATAGCGGCATAATCATTTGCAGTACCTCCTGTGCCTAATTCTAATTTTATTTCATCAAATTGAACAACTGGTGCTGAAAAATCGGTAGCTAAGTCATAATCAAAACTTGCCCACTCACCATCAGTTAAATTGACTCCATCTAAAACATAATCTATGGAATTAGCATTATCAACTAAAGTTATTTTTAATATATCTAAGCCTGTTTCAAAATTCGAATGGATATCGAAATGAATACCATCTACACCAATTCCACCAGCAAAAGCATCCGCTACAACAATCTCATCCAATTCTAAAACTGCAGCATCACCTATTAAACGAGAAAACTCAAGTATAGAATTTCCAGAATCTAAAGCTATTTCTGATCCTCCGCTCACAGAACTACCAGTGCTGTAACTTACGAAAGAACCGTCAAATTCAAAACCGTTTGTATAAATAGAAAATATATTATTTCTACCTTCTTCTGTTGGCGATGAAGGCGCAGTACCAATAGATTCAAACGTATGTTCTACTGTTACACTTGTTGTTTGAACAACATCCGCAAACCCCTTATCAGATTTTGCAGTTACTGTTATTGTATATGTAACTTCTTCCAGATTATTTGGATAATCGTAAGTAGCCGTACCAGCATCTTCAGTAATGGTTACTATATCTGTTGTACTATCTGGGTCTCCAAAATCAACTATGTAAGCATCAACACCTAAACCCTGCGGTCTAATAGTAATTATTGTTCCATCTCCACTAGCTTTTACTGAAGATGTGGGGATTCCTGGAAAAGTGATTTCAGTAAGCCCTGTACCGCCATTACCTTCATTAGGAACTACAATAGAATCATCGTCTTCACATGAAACTATAACACCTGTTATTAGTAAGGCTAATATTCCTTTTTTTAATAAATTCATAATTTATAGTTTTTTATATTTTTTATTATGGTTTTGGATACACTTTAACATTGTCTATGTATGCATCTTGGTCTGTGGAAGCAAAAATGAATATAGCAACCTGACCACTTGCATTAGACGTAAACTCCTTTTTAACAGTTGTAAAATTAGTATTACCCAAAATATCATCATTTACTTCTTCCATTAAAGGCGTGCTAGCCAAAGCATCGGAGACTTCATCAAAGTGACCATCTAAAATTTGTAAAGTAATATTACTACCTGGTGTAGCAGCAGATTTTATTGAATACTCATACTCAACAATATACTTAACTGTACGATCAGCTGTAGTTTCTGATACTATTAATGGTTGGTAAGCAAATCTTCTACTTCCTGGATTAGTAAGCGTTGATGCAGAAGCTGAAAACTTCATGCCTCCAGTTTTGGAACCAGTGTCTACCCCATCATAATTTAACCATGAACCATCACTAGATGTATTAGGAGTTGTAGAACTAAAACCATCTGTACCTATCTGCCCCCAATTAGTATCAAAAGTTTTATTTTCGAAGTCTCCATTTTCAACTATTGGATCAATAGGCACAAATACATCCCTTATTGCTACCATTTGCGTGTTAATTCCTGATGCATTATTTGCATCAAGTGCTGTTAATGTTACTTCGTAATCCCCTTCTCCTGCATCAAATTTTACAAACGATACATCTTTTTCTGTTGACGTAGATTCAGTACCACAAACAATAACACCATTATCATCTTTTTCACATACTACACCCTCACCAAAATCCCATAGATAATTTGTAGATTCATTAGATTCATTGGTGAATGAAACTATTTTAAAATTCTCTGGATTTGGTGCGTAACTAAAGTTCGCTTGTGGCAAAGTAAGATCAGGTATAGAACCTGTATCTGGCAAATCAAACTCAAAAGCTTCTTCACAGCTTACCACGAAAATTATAGCCAATAGAGCTAACACTAAACTCATAGTGTTTTTTAAAGCATTCAATTTCTGTTTCATGTTTTCTAATTTTTTATGTTATTAATAACCAGGATTTTGATTTAAAAGCCCCTTACTTAAATTAATTTCTCTTGATGGAATTGGCAACAGTAAGTCTCTAGCACTAAAGCTATATCCGTTTTCTGCAGAGTGCGCACTCAATACAGCATCTGCAACTCCAAATCTTAACAAATCAAAGAAACGTTGATTTTCAAAAGCCAATTCTACTCTTCTTTCCAACAATAATTCATCTTGTGTTATAACTCCATCAGCATCATCAGCTAAACCAGCACGATTTCTAACAGCGTTGAATGAGCTAAGCGCTTCTGGAGTATTAGCATTACCCGTTCCAGCCATAATTGCCTCTACATGCATTAACAATACATCAGCATAACGCAATACAATCCAATCATTACCTGCAAGACGAGCATTAGTACCATAAGGAAGATCAGCATTTGTAAAGTCAGTGCCTTCAGGTAAAAACTTTGCCACTTCAGCTTCTTCTGGTACAGGCTGTTCTAAATCATTTAATAGCTCAGCATCATCACCAAAAGCAATATATGACACTGCTGTTCTGTTTCCTCCATTCTCATTAAACGCAGCTACTAAATTAGGATTAACCATATTTAATCCATCTTGTCTACCTTGACGTATAAAAGAGGTAAATTCAGACGAGAATCCTTGACTTTCATTTGGTTCAGCAAACTCATATCGAACAACAAACATAATTTCGCTGTTCATTTCATTGTAAAACACATCGTTAAAATCAGTTTGTAAACTAAAACTTCCATCAGCTATAATAGCCTCACATAAATCTTTAGCTCCAGTATAGTTAGGTGTTGGTTGCGATAAATATACTTTTGCTAAAATACCTTGTGCTGCCGCTTTTGAAGCTCTGGCTTTATAGGTATTGTCTAAATTAGCAACTGCTTCCTGTAAGTCTGCAACCATTTGCTCATATACTACTGATTTAGGTACTCGGGTAAAAAGTAGTTCATCTTCATCGGACTCTGCCACAGCAGTTACCAATGGCACACCTCCTATAGCATCATTATCACTTCCATAAAGTCTAACTAAATTAAAATAAGCATAAGCTCTTAAAAATTTAGCTTCAGCTGTATATTTAGCAATGTTTTCTGCATCTGCTGCATTAACATAATTAATAACATTATTTGCTCTAAAAATAATTTCATACATAGATTGATAATAATCTTCTGATTGTATATTATTTGCATCTGTTACGTACCTATGAAAATCAGCTCTTGAGCCTTCTAATGTAGCACTTCTTGTATTGTCTGAGCGATGCTCGGTCAAAAGATATTCAAACTGTACCCCTCTATTGAAAGTTGAGTTACTAGTTGAATTTGGTCTATTTTCATTAACCCCTTGTATGGCATCGTAAATCCCAACAATTCCAGCCAATACATCTTCGTCTGATTGGAAGAAACCATCAGCAGCAATTGCTGTATCTGGCAGTGGGTTTAAAAACTCATCTGCATCACAAGAAATAAGCATTATTCCTGTTAATGCAACAATTAAATATTTTATATTTTTTAAATATTTCATGATTACTTCTTTTTTATATTAAAAATTAAGGTTCAAACCTACTGAATAAGTACTAAACAAAGGTGTACCTGCTCTTTGAGCGCCATAAGTTATTGGCGTATTATTATTGTCAATAAATTCTGGATTAAAACCATGATAATCATCAGAAGTAATATATATTAAATTCTGACCTGAAGCATATAACCTTAACGATGAAAGTCCTAATTTTGATGTAAAATCCTCTGGTAAATTATAACCAATATTTACATTACGTAATGAAAAGTATCCTGAATTTTGAACGATATCATCTGTAAAAATCTTTGGTTGAAGAAAAGAGACATCTGGAATTGTTCCATTAGCTACTAAATCTTCTGGGGCACTATCTAGAGTAGCACCACTAAAGTGATAGAAATATTGATCTCCAACGTTTCTTATTTGCCCCCCTTGACTTCCTTGAATCATAAAAGAAAAATCTAAATTTCCGAATTTAAACTCATTTGTAAAACTCCAAACAATATCTGGATAAGGATCTCCTAAAATAGTCTTATCATCATCTGTAATTAAACCATCTCCATTTAAATCTTTAACAATAATATCCTCGGCTTGTCCATTAATTCTGTTATAAGGTGTATCCCAATACTCAGTTGATATTTCAGTATCTGCAACATAACCATAAAAAGAAGATATCGGGTTACCCACCAAGTTTATCCATTGGGTATTTCTATCAAATCCATCTACTCCAAGGTTTCCATTGTCGTTACCAAAATCAAGCAACTCATTTTTATTTGTTGATGCTATTAAGGTTGAACTCCAAGAAAATTTCTCATTAGTAATATTCCTCGATCTTAACTCAAATTCCCAACCTCTATTTTCTACTTTTCCTTTATTTACAATTCCTGCACCAAATCCAGTAACATAAGAAACATCTTGATTTAACAATAAGTTATCACTGGTCTTTACATAGTAGTCTAATGACCCTGTTATTCTATTGTTTAAAAACCCAAAATCTATACCAAGGTTAAGTTGCTCTGAAGCTTCCCATTGTAATAATGCATTGGCAATATTTCTTGGAGAAAAACCTGAAACAATAGCACCATCATCATTAATCGCATTGGTACTTTGTAAAAGTGCCAAATAAGGCCAAGTATTAGTTAAACCATCACCTACGTTAAAGTTTTCAGAACCTGTAAGACCCCAACTAGCTCTAAACTTTAAATTACTTAGAAAATTACTATCACTTAAGAAATCTTCATTATGGGCATTCCACCCCACCGCTACTGAAGGGAAATTACCCCACTTAGAATCTACACCAAAAACTGAACTACCATCTCGTCTAATTGAAGCGTTAAACAAGTATTTATTTGCGTATACATAATTTAGCCTTGCAAAATATCCAATCTTTCTAATGTTAAGATTGATTTCGCCATCTGCTGGTTTGGTGATAGTAGTTGCTCCTTGTAAGTTTTTAAGCAAATCATTAGTATATCCAGAACCATTAACAGTACTAATTTCATCATTTCTTTTTTGAAATGTAGCGGCCGCTAACAGACCAATTTCATGATTACCTATTTGTTTATTATAAGACAAGGTGTTGTCTGAAATCAATCTAGATCTAAATCTATTTCTTAACTCGTAAACCGCTGGATTTGAATGATGATGTTCACTACCATCCCATCTTGTTCTTTTCTCATCTTCCAACGTAACACCAAAACTTGTTTTAGCTGTTAAACCATCAATGATCTCATAACTTAAATACGTAGAACCTAACATTTTAGTCTTAAACTCATAATGCTCTCTTTCCACATATTGTGCATAAGGGTTTTGATCTCCTGATGTACGTGGTGTTGTACTACTACCATCTCCATTTATGTCCAATTCATCTAAATGGTCTTCTCTAAAATAATCGCCTATCCCAACATTTGGATACGCATCTCTATCTATAAACTGAAGCGTTTCAGCTGTATGATAAATAGGCAACCAAGGAGATTGTCTTATAGGATTATGTATAGATGTAGGTAACCTTCTTTGTTTTGAATAAGAAGGTGTAGCACTCAATCCAAATTTAAGCTTATCTGTCAATTTGGAATCTACTTTCAATTTCCCAGAATACACCTTGTAATCATCCGTTATCACAACACCTTCATCATGAAGATATCTTAAAGCTACACTAAATTTTGTGTCTTTAGTACCTCCTCTTGCAGAAAGCGAGTGACTTTCAATGAAGCCCCCATTAAAGAAAACATCTTGCCAGTCTCTATCAATACCTGTTACCTCTATTAGTTTTAGTGCGTACAAGTTACTATTAGAAATGGAACCAGTCTCAGCCTCTTCTATAGCTGCCCAATCGGTCGCATTTCTCCTATAATCATCACTCCCGAAAGCTGATTTATAACCCGTGTAAGCGTCATAATTAAACTTTGTTTTTCCTTCTTTCCCCGTCTTGGTAGTAATTAGAAGAACCCCATTTGCCCCTTCACTACCATAAATAGAAGCAGATGCTGCATCCTTTAAAACCTCAAAAGATTCTACATCGTTCATATCTAGAGTTCCAAGAAAGTCAGAATCTACTATTATACCATCAACCACAATGGCTGGTCCTGATGCCCCAGTTACAGACCCTACACCTCTAATAGTAATTGTAGGAGCTCCACCGGCTTCAGCATTGGTAGATTGAATATTTACCCCAGATACCTGACCAATAAGGGCATCATCTACCCTAGCTACTGCTATTTGATCCAAGGTTTCGTTAACAACTTTAGATATTGACCCAGTAATTGTTGATTTTTTCTGAGTTCCATAACCCACAACAACAACCTCATCCAATTGAGCTAGGTCTTCATTTAGTGAAATATTCAAAGTTTTCTGGTCTTCTACAATCTGTACTTTTGTAACAAACCCAATGTAAGAGAATTGTAATACTTCTCCTTTATTTACTTGTATTTGATAGTTACCATCAAAATCAGTAGTGGTACCTCTTGAAGTATTAAGTACAATAACATTAACACCAGGTATAGGGATATTGTCTGTAGCAGACACTACGGTACCTTTAACGACAGTGCTATTCTGTGCAATTAATACAATATTGAAAAACAATACTGCTATTAAAGTTAATTTAGTTTTTAAATTCATAATTAGTTTTTTACGTTTTAAAGTTTTATGTTGTTTCAACACATTTTACAGCGATTAATTAAATTTCTTTAACTAAAATTTCACCTTATTAAAAACAAAAACTTCTATAAATTACATATTTTTACAGAATACATGTTTTTATTTAAATAAATATGTGTTATAATTTTTACTTCCCTACCATAAGAAGTAACTAGTTATAAAGGGATAGGCGCGCACCTATCCTTTTTTATATTATTTTTTCATATAGAGCTAAAGTTTTGTGAAGAGTTATACATTTAGTTTAGTTTTTTTTGGAAAACCAATCTGGTTTACCAGTTTGGTTTTCCAAATATATATTAATTTTTTGTTAAAACAAATTATTTTTAAATTTTAACAAAGCTATTCCATAAAACCTTCTTGTATAAGGGTAAAACGTCAGTTAATATTTTATTTTTTGTACAAATAGTAACCTGCAATTGAGAAGATAGAATTTAAACTAAATCTCAATAAACTTTAAATGACTTATAATTATTAACAGATTAGGATTTATCTCCAAAATAAGACACTTCACCACCATTTAAGAAATCTTCTCTTACGGGACTAAATGTGTCAATTAACTCTCCGGCTTCTATACAAACCGCACTATGTAATAGATTAGGTTCAATATATACACCATCTCCTGCTTCTACAATTTTCTTTTCACCATCAATTTCAAATTCAAATTTGCCAGATACACAAAAGGTTGCTTGGGTATGAAAATGTTGATGTGGCGCACCTAATGCTCCTTTATCAAACTTTACTCTTACCATCATGATTTGGTTATCGTAACCTAAAAACTTTCTTGATACGCCTCCACCAAGAACTTCCCATTCAATGTCTTTTGTGATGATGTACTTTTCGCTAAATCGTTTCATAATTTTAATTTAATTATTATTTAATGAGCACTTCGACTGCGCTCAGTGTGACATTCGATTTTATTATTTTATTTGAAATAATAAGAACCTGACCACTCGTAATTCTTATCGTTTATTTTTAAGTAATGTTTTGCTTCTTTTGAAGCGTTTGTGTTTGTTGTTATAAACAGTTTAGTATTACCATTTATATTAGTAATTTGTATAGCTGTATATTCTTCTGTATTTAGAACAACTTCTAATGCTTTTATGCTACTGTTTGAGTTTACTGCAGATTCTGTAACTGGACTATAACTTCCGTGTGCTTCGATTGTAGACACAAAAAGTGTGTTTTTAGTGTTTTCTCGTCTTAACATGAATGCTGCTTCACGTCTTAAATTAAATTCTGGATCGTTTGCTCCAATTCTTGTAAATAACAATTCATCATTTGTATTTGTTAAAGTTGTTAATGTGTAAAATTTACCTTTATTTAACCATGATAGTTTACTGTTTTCACTAGATGCTTTTGCTGTTCCTTCTAAAAATAGATGTTGGTATCCATTTTTAGTTCCTAAAGGCTTTAAAGTTTCTGGTGCTCTATATTCAAAATTTGTTTGTATGACTTGCCCTAAAAAGTAATACGGAAAATCATATTTATTTGCTTGATTAGAAGTCACCTTCATGATATCTAACATATATGGTTTTTCAAAATCTTCATCTTTTATAATAGCCATAATACGAAGCATCTCCGTACCTAGATATGCATTACTTTCTTTTGCACTTGCAACTTGTACGGCTTCATTTTCAGAAGAAAAATAGTTTAGCACAGAATGATGCTGACTTCCAATTTCATACTTACCATTAAAATGAGAGGTTTCATTTTGGGTTACTGTATTATGCGCAATAGTTTGTTTTGCCCAAGTTTTGTTTTCCTTTAGGTAATTACCACCACCTTTTTGCTCGATATTTACAAAGCGTGCTAAACCATAATCTTGAAGAATTTCTTCACCTTTTTCATATAAAGAATAAGACAACTTATCATAATGACCATGACTAGAGCCTTGTGCAGCATATTTAAAAACTAGCTCAATATCTTCGTTTCTCAATATGGCAACACCACCTTGTGTTCCATTTGGTCCATCAGATAGGTTAATAGATTTTTTAGTAAAAGGTTCTGCTTTCCCATTTTTAATACCAAGTGCAACTGCAAGACCAGAATCGTCTAATAATACACGATCTTGTTCTTTAGCTATGCTTAATAAACCTGGATCTTGAGTCCCTAAATGATACGAAATATCTACAGCTGTAACTAAAGCATCCGTGTAGTATGACATTCCTTTTTGACCATCGTTAAGTGGGAAAAAATCACCATCTGCATCCGATAAATTCAATAGTGCATTTATTGATTTTAGTAATACACCTTCTTTATATTCAAAGATTTTTAATTCTGGTTTTACGTTATGTAATCCTTCAGCAAAAATTAAAAAAGGATACATAGCGTATCGCTGGTAATATGGCCCTTCATTATAATAACCATCTGGAGAAAAAGGTTCTTCTATATTGGCTAAAAAACCCGCTTTTCCATCTTTATTTAAAAAACCACCATCATCATCTTTTTCATTAGTATCTAATTTTAAATCTTTAATTCCGTATAAAGCACGATCAATTAATTCTTGATCATCCATTACCAGACCAATCATGCCTACAGCTGCATTTCCCCAAGTACTATGGTTGTGGACTCTTTGGTAAAATTGTGGACTGTCTATTGAAATATGATCTGCAAATGGTTTAAACAAATTTGTTTCTAATGTATTACGTTCTTCTTCAGATAAATAATTATAAATACAATCGTAGGCTTGACTTACATAAACCAACCAGTTGGAATCGTTTAGACATTGCCAGAATAATTTACCTCTAGCGTATGATCTTGTTTTTGGGTGCAACGGTAGTGTTTTATACATGTCCTCATACTGCATTAACATGTCTTTTACATATTTTGCATATTTTTCGTCATCTAAAATCTGATACAACACACCAGCTTGTTGCAAAACTACCATATTACTTTTATGTCGTACATGTGTATATCCACCAGAATAATCTACAGGTATTGGAGTTTCTATTCCTAGTGCAATTTCTGCATCAATTTCTGCCTTTACTTTTTCTAAGGTTTTATCGAAAATTGGAATGTTACCTAATTGTGCTCTTATATCTTTTACACCTTGTTGCGTAAGTATTAAACTAGGGTGTTTCGTATCTAACGTTTTTGAATCTTTTTGTGCTGGCGTCTCTTTACAAGATGTAAAGACCAAAGACAGAGTTAATAATATTATTTTATAATATTTGAACCTAATCATTTTCTGTTATTGTTTTAGTTCCATCACTTAAAGTGGCAGCTTTAAACCAAACTTCTGCATAGCTTCCATTTGCATATTGTTTTGCTATATCACCATTATAAGTTTCTGATTTGGTAGACTTACCGTTAGCTTGATTATAAGCACCTTGCTTAAAAAACTGTAATTCACCTGCATAGGCATTTTCGCGTTCAATGCCAACACGTCTTTTTGACGCATATCTAGTTATGACTTGTTGAGGAATATCTGATTTTTTTGCGAAATCTGATTTTAATAAGTTCTTTGTGAATTTTATTGTTTTGTGCCCTTCACTTTTAAAAGTTAGATACATAATGCCTTCGTAAACATTTACTTCGTAACTGAATTCTTCACCCAATTCTATTCCATCTTCTGGTTCGTCTGGATATGCTGTTGCGCTTGATCCAACAACAGAAAAATCATAACCCCAAACTGCAGTTGAAAAATCCCATCTTCCATCATTACTACCTTCTGTATTAATTTCATAATTCCAGAAAACAGAGCCTTTTGTATGCCCAGGGAATTTTTTGTAAAAGATTTTTAAGGGTTCATTTTCATGACCTTCATCACTGTGAATTTGCCCTACTACTACCGAGTACGATGAGGAAACTCTTGCATCGCCTGTAGTTGAAACATGTTGTACTTTTAACGTGCCCGTTAGTTTCCCTCCCACTTCTGGAATCCAACGTTTTTTTTGCCCTAGTTCTGTTCTTGTATTGCTTGAATTTTTGGAGGTAATACCAGAATTAGGTGTTTTGTATACTACCCAATCTGATTTCCCATCATTTTCAACATAGAAAAAACCTTCTTTACTATAATTTACTAATGCTTCAGAACGAGAGCCGTCACCTAAAAGAATTTCCCATTCACCCATAAATGGAATAACATCACTTGGAAACTTTTTTACATTTTCTGTGTTAATGGTTGAATCTAATGTAGTTTTAGAACTATTTTTACAAGTAAACAATACTAAAAGTGCTCCAATAATAACTAATGATTTCATATTTATAGAGTTTTATTTTTAGTACATTAACTTCATCTTTAAGTTTTCCTCAGTCTTAATTTCACCTGAATTACTAATTTGGTTATCAGATTGCATATTATTTTTAGCACCCCAAAGTATAGAAACGTATTCTACAGGGTTGTTTTTAAATGTGTTTTTAGTGATGTTTACATTTACAATACCTCTATGGTTTAATAATGTTTTGTTTTTTTCTTTAGCACCACAATTAGTAAATGTACTGTTAGACACTAAAAGATTTCCACCAATAGTAGACTCATCATATCCACCTCTGTAATAATCAATAACATTTTCTTTTATATTATTAAAGTTACAGTTGTTTATGGTTAGATATTCTGTATTGTAATCGCCTTTATCGTTTGTTTCTTCAGACAATTCTAGTCCATTTTCACAATTTGAAAATGAGGAATCTTCAAAAGTAATGCGTTCGGCAAATGTTTCTTTATAAACTTTTAACACATAGTTAAAGTCACTAATTTCACAACCTGAAACTGTTAATCCAAAATGGTTGGACATATTTTCTTTTAAACTAGCAAAGGCATAATTTAAAGTATTTCCTTTTAAAATAACATTGTTTAAAGTTAGCTTGCCCTTAGGATGCATTTCGAACAATGGCGTGTTTTCTTCACCAGAAAAAACAACTTCTACTTTTACATTTTTTTCTGATTGAATAGTAATGGTTTTATTAATGATTAAAGATTTATCAATTTCAAAAACGCCTTCGTTCAATACAATAACATCTCCATTGGCAGCTTCATTTAACTTGGTTTGTAAATCTTCCGCTTTAGTTACTGCATGTGTTATTGGATCTCTAGTTTCCACCTCATTGGAATACCATGTAGTACCATACTTAGATTTATCTAATATTTTGGGGTTGGAAACATCTATACCCACAACCGCACCTATACTTTTACTATCTTTTCTAGATACACCAAATAAATCTTTTTCAATGGTATTAAAATCAAAACCGTTATATGCTTCAAAGTCGCTTGGAATTCCTGTTGGAAGCAGAATATTATCTGATATTTTTTTCAATTCTAAAGTGGCTTCAACAATACCTCCCTCAAAACCATTAAATGGAACACCTTTGTTATCTACTATGTTATTTTTAAAAGTTACGCCATCTGCTTTGTCGTTTTCAACAACGATGCTTTCAAGACCTTTTTCATTGTAAATAACGTTATTGGCAACAGTAGTTCTAATAGCTCTTGCTGATCGAATTTCAGATTCTGGTAAAACATCGGCTTGAGCAATGTTTGTTCCAACACCAAATTGCCAAGGCGAACTACAGTTTACATAGGTATTATAAGCTACAACTACATCTGTTACCTGGTTGTAACGATTTAATGGTGATTTAGGAATACCATTCATTACCGCTAATGGACTTCTAAAACTTGTACCTTTTAAATTGAAAAAGTAATTATTGGTAACCCAATGCCCCGTATTTATTATTCTAATACCACCATAGTTTTCATTTTTCCCATCACCAATAAAATAATTACCATCAATAGTAACGTAATTACCATGACGAGTTACTACAGAACCTTCACTTTTATAAAATACGTTGTTCCTAAACTCATTAAAGTTTGTTTTACTTGAAATTATTTCGACTTCGCCATTACACTCCTCGAACAAATTGTTTGCTACCAAAGTATGACTTGGTGACATTGATGTATAGCTATCTCCTAACTGAATTGTTTCGCCACTTGGGCCTCCTTTTACAGGCCTTGGTCCAAAATGATTATTTATAATTTGATGATAATTATTGATGCTTTCTATACCTGCAATACTAACTCTTACAGTTGGACCTCTATTAGTTTTACCTGCTATGTAACAATTACTCAACTCATTATTTCTGCCCCAAAACTGAACCCATAAATCGCTTTCATCACGTTTTGGCTTATTAAAATCTTCTATTACACAATTAGTGACTTTGCAATTATTGGCTATGTCGTCAAGCGCATCTTTATGACTTATTTTAAAATCTATTACTGCATTAGAAGGCGAGAACCCGTTTTTGAAATACAAGCCTTCAACCACTAAATACTGGCCCCCAAATTTTAAATACGATTCACCTTCTATACTTACTTTACCAGCCGTTTCTGCTCTTAAAGTTATCGGATTTTGTTTTGTACCTTGACCTTTAAATTTTATTTCTTCATCTTTCCAAACACCGTTTGCCAAAATAATCTCATCTCCAGGCTTTGCATTTTTTATAGCCTCAGTAAGCTCATCAGAATTAGCAACTTTTATGAGATTACTTAATTGCTCACTTTTACAAGCCGTAATTAAAATTAAAATACTGAAAAATAAAAATCCTTTCTTCATGGAAGCTTTTGTTTAAAATATAATATTGTTATGTTAATGATTGTATCAATATAAGCCAAAAAAGTCTTTTACAAGTAAAAGACTTTTTTGAGAGTATATAAAAACTAATTAATCTATTATTACCTTTTTTGTTAATGATCCATCTAAAGTATTTATTTTCATAAAATAAACACCTTTTACTAAGTTAGAAACATTTACACGATCTTCTGTTAATTCTGAAGATAATACTTTTGCTCCTAGAACATTATACATATCTACCGAAGATACTTTTACACTTTTTGATTCAATGTTTATGTAATCGCTAGCTGGATTTGGATAGATTTTAAAGTTTGTAGCAAAAACTTCATTAACAGACAACACAGCATTATTAGGTCCACCAAAAGTTGAATCAGGTAAAGAAGTGCTAGCCAAAGCATCAGGATGCACTCTTGGTAAATCACCTGTAAAAGTCCAATTTGGCCTGACTGAGGTAGAATTAGTTTGACCAGCCATCCAGTCATTAATAGTATAACCAGTAGAGGAGTTTTGTCTAGCTATATAATAAATATTTGCTGTAGAACTACTACCATCATCAATACTTAACCAAGTGCTTGTACTAGGTCCATCAAACATACTAGGAGCTGCAGTGTAAGCAGTAGCAATATTTATTTGACCGTAGCCATATTCAGTACCTGGACCGTCATTATCTAAAGAACTTACCGAATCATATATGTTCCAAGTACTAATACCATCTAATTCACCATCTGGATCGCTATCAATTTTATCACCTTTACTAGGCGCAGCAGGAGCACTAATTAACATATATGTTGCACTATAATCTAATAAATTACCATCGTATCCCGTAACTTGCACATCAGTATAATCACTAGAGGCTGCTGCTGCTAGTAAAGTCGTATATGAATTACCTGCACCAGAGTTGTCATAGGTAATGGTGAGATAACCATTCGACCCAAAACTTAAGCCACTTAAATCCAAAATTTCTTCAACTTCTCCAACGTCTCCATCTTCTCCGTCTCCTTCAACTGTAATAAAATAAGTCCCAGCTGGTAACACTCCACTGACAGGACCTCTTAGCTCAATATATTCATCAGGCTCGTCTGTCCCTGAAATACTGGCAATTAGTTCGTTTATGTAGTAACCTGATGAGTTATCAAAAGTCTGAGAATACCCAAAGGCAGATACACATAGCAATAATAAAAGTAATTTTGTTTTCATAATAATAGTTTTAAAATTTAAATTAGTATAATTTTTATATCAAATTTTTAGTTAAGAATAAATGCTTATTTTTGGTTTTCCAAATTGGTTTACCAGATTGGTTTTCCAAATATATAATTATTTTAATAGTATCCAAATAATTTTAACAAAAAACATTGGTTATGAATAAATTATCTAAAGACTTAAGAGAAAAACTAAAAAATATAAGCACCGCAACTATAGCTACTTGTTTATATAAGAGAGGATTAAGAAATCAGTTTATTCAAAACGTTTTTCCGCTTAGCCATAAAAAAGGAAATATGGTTGGTGAAGCTTTTACTTTAAGATATATTCCTGCTAGAGAAGATTTAAATACAGTAAGTGTATTTAAAAACCCTAAACATCCTCAACGTGTAGCTATTGAAACCTGTCCTGAGGGTTCAGTTTTGGTTATAGATAGCAGAAAAAATGCCAGAGCCGCATCTGCAGGGTCTATTTTAGTAACTCGATTAATGAAACGTGGAGCAGCTGGGATAGTAACCGATGGCGGTTTTAGAGATTCTGAAGAAATCGCAAATCTGGACTTTCCTTCTTACCACCAAAAACCTTCAGCACCGACCAACCTGACGCTACATCAGGCTTTAGATATTAACGTTCCTATTGGATGTGGCGATGTGGCTGTATTTCCAGGTGACATAATTGTTGGTGATAAAGATGGCGTTATGGTAATACCGTTTGAAATAATTGAAGACGTTGTTAATGAATGTGTAGAAATGACACTTTTTGAAGATTTTGTTTTAGAACAAGTAAATAAAGGAGAATCCATTGTTGGTTTGTATCCTCCAACAAATGAATTGACACTAGTAAACTATGAAAATTGGAAAAAGAAATTGTAGAATACGCATTTAAATATATAAATGAATAAAGGGAAGCAAAAACACTTCCCTTTATTCATTTATATTAAGATTTTCCAAGAATTCTAAACATTCCTGTTCCACAAGTTGGGCATTTACCTTTCATAGCTTTTCTACCATTTTTCATGGTTACTTCAGCACCATCTTTGATTTCTTTTTTGTCTTTACATTTTACACAATATCCTTCCATAATATTACAGCTTTTAGATTTAGTTAAATTTATCTTTTAAATATAAGCTATATTTTAAGTTGCCACAAATAAAAATTAATTTCTCTATTGTAAAACGAACTGTTTTACCTTTTAATTCTAAAAAGGTAAGTTACTTAAATCTACATTACCACCAGAAATAATAATTCCTATTTTTTTGTTTCGGAACGTATGTTTTTCTTTTAACAAAGCAGCTAAAGCAACTGCACAAGATGCTTCGCAAACTATTTTTAAGCGCTCCCAAATTAATCGCATAGCATCAATAATTTCTTGTTCTGTAACACGAATTATTTTTTCTACATATTGTTTAATAATAGGGAAATTTTTATCTCCCAATTGGGTTTTAAGTCCATCCGCAACAGTGTTTGTAGATGTGTTTGACTCAATGCGGCCACTTTGTAAAGATCTAAAAGCATCATCTACTTCAAATGGCTCACCTCCTATGACTTTACAATTTTTACCAAAATAATGAGCAACCAATGCTGTCCCAGCGATTAAACCACCACCACCTACAGGTGTAAAAACATAATCTAAATCTGGTTGTTTTTCTAACAATTCTATGCACGCTGTACCTTGCCCTAAAATTACATTGATATCGTTTGATGGATGTAAAAAAGTAGCGCCTTCACTTTTTTGAATAGCCTTAGCTGCCTTTTCTCTAGCTAAAAGCGTAGGTTCACATTCAAAAATTAAACCTCCATAACCCTTAACAGCATCTTTTTTTACTTGTGGAGCATTTGATGGCATTACTATAAAAGCTTTAACACCTAAACTTTTAGCTGCAAGCGATAATGCTTGAGCAAAATTACCCGAAGAATGTGTTACAACACCTTTACTTCTTTGTGAATCTGATAATTGCATGATCGCATTGGTTGCTCCTCGCATTTTAAAGGCTCCCATTTTTTGAAAATTTTCACATTTAAAATAAAGTTTTGCTCCTGCTATTTCATCAATCAATTTAGATGTTAGTATGGGCGTATTATGAATATAAGGCTTAATCCTTTGATGTGTCTTTATAAGATCTTCTTTATTCATATCTTTTTCTTAGTAATATTTACCAGTTTTTAAATTTCTTTTCATTTCGGCATTTGGTTTTACAATGCCATGCATAGCAATAAAAACACCATCTTCTAATACATTAGCAGCCGCTATGGCGCAACCTAAATTGATTGGCGCTTCAGAATTACTAAATCTTTCTGGAAGCATAGAACCTGTTATAATAATGAGTTTATTTGCAATATGCTCTCTTAAAAAAGCTGCTGTTTCTAACATGGTATCTGTTCCATGTGTGATGATGAATTTATTTTCTCTATGATTTTTTATTAAATCAGCTAAATTTAATCTATCATTTTCAGTAATTTCAAGGCTATCTTTTTGGCAAGACGTCACAATTTCATATTCAAACGAAGGGTTTAGTTTTTCTAGAATTCGAGAGGTTGCTGGTTCTCCAAATTCAAATGCCCACCCTTTTGTTGTTTGAGGATAATCTTTATCAATTGTGCCTCCAGTTTGAATGAATACTAATTTCATTTTAAATCATTATTACAACTAAATATACGAAATTGAATAGATTAAATCTTTTAATTTAAATCCCATATTAGAGGAAGCATAAAATATACAAAAGCAGTTAATAAGACTATGGAAACAATATTCATCCAAATACCTTTTTTAACCATGTCTTCTATCTTTAAATAGCCAGAACCAAATACAACAGCATTTGGAGGCGTTGCCACTGGGAGCATAAAAGCACATGACGCTGCTACTGTTGCACCTATCATTAAGTAATAAGGATGCACTCCTAAAGTTGGCGCTAGTGAAATAAGAACAGGCAACAACATTGCTGTAGTAGCTATATTGGATGTGATTTCGGTTAAAAAATTTACGGTGGTGATTAAAATTAACAACAACACTATAAAAGGTACTGTTTCTAGTGCTATTAACTTGTTACCAATCCACAACGCTAATCCGCTTGATTCGAATCCGAGTGCTAAAGCCATACCTCCACCAAATAATAATACGATTCCCCATGGTAATTTAACAGCATCTTCCCAAGCTATTATTTTTTGTCCTTTTTGACTTGTTGGAAGCAAAAACAACAAAATAGCAAAAAACATACTAATAATAGTATCATCAATAGCTGGAATAAATTTTTGAAGTAAAAAAGATCGTGTTATCCAAGCTAGTGCGGTACAAGAAAACACCGCTAAAACCACCTTCTCTTCAAATGATAATTTACCCAATGCCTTGAATTGTTTGTTTATTTCGCTTCGGCCACCAGGAAATTCTTTTTGTTTGAATTTAAAAGCAAAAGTAGTTAGGTATTTCCAGCATAAAAAGAGTAAAATAATGGTGATAGGAAAACCAAAAATAAACCATTGAGAAAATGTAATATCCTCACCAAAAGTTGTTTGAACAACTCCAGCTAAGACTAAGTTTGTAGGCGTACCAATTAAAGTTGCCATCCCACCAATAGATGCACTGTATGCAATAGCTAGCATTAATGCTTTACCAAAAATTCTATTTTCGTCTTCTATGGTATTAGGATTGTCACGTAATTGACTAACAATAGCCATTCCCATGGGTAAAATCATTACAGTAGCAGCAGTATTTGAAATCCACATAGATAAAAATGCTGTAGCTATCATAAATCCGAGGATAATATTAATCACATTAGTTCCTGCAATTTTAATAATTGATAATGCTATTCTTTTATGTAAATTCCATTTTTCAATAGCTATAGCTAATATAAACCCGCCTATGTATAGGTATATGTACTTGTGCCCATACGAAGCCGTTGTTGCACTTAAACTCAGCCCACCTGTTAAGGGAAAAAGAACAATTGGCAATAATGCGGTTACCGATATAGAAACAGCTTCAGTAATCCACCAAATGGCTACCCATGAAACCGAAGCTAAAACAGCATTTGCAGAATCGTTTAAACCTTCAGGATGAAAAAAGAGAAGAATATAAGTAAAAGAAAGTGGCCCTAAAATTAACCCTATCAGACGTTTTGAAATTACCATACTTTTTTCTTAAGAAAATTTACAACTAACATATAAAACATGTCTTACTAAAATTAATTTATATTTTAAATGTAACTAATTCAATCCATTTATAAATAAACTTAACCTTAGTATTTAACATCCTTTTAGTATCATCTTCTCTTTTATATATTTATTTTCAACAAACATTTTAATCTGGAAATTTCGTGTTTTTTTAGCTTGCGAATAAAATACTTAGATAAAAGCTTCTAGAATAGATTTTATTATTTGATTATCAGTCAAATTACATTAAGTAATGTCAGCTGTTTTAAGAATACATGAAATTGTTCTGAAACAAAAATGGAGCTACCACATTTACTAAGATAAAAATTTTAAGACTGTTTAATTAAACAAATAATACAGCCTGTAGGTCCTAAAAAAAATTACAAACCATCAATAATATACATTTTTGTTTGTGAAAAGATACTATAAACAGAAATCTTGAAGTGCAAGTATTAAAAAAAATACTTTTAAAAAGAGGTTTTAAAGTGTATAACTAACTTCGTAGAAATAGCAAATTTATCGAATAAAAATCAAATCGTTATCCTTAGACATGTCTTCGCTAAAACCATAACCACCGTAATTAAAGCCTTTTAAATCATCAACTGTTTTTGCATTAGTATCAACAACATAACGCGCCATTAAACCACGAGCTTCTTTAGCGAAAAAAGAAATCATTTTATACTCTCCGTTTTTAAAATCTTTAAAATTTGCAGTTACAACTGGTACTTTTAAAGCTTTTGTGTCAATGGCTTTAAAATATTCATTACTTGCCAAGTTTAAAAACAACTCGCCATCTTCAAGCTCTTCGTTTAGTGCTTTAACAATGTCTTTTTTCCAGAATTCGTAAAGATTTTTTTTCGCACCCACTGGCAATTTTGTTCCCATTTCTAAACGATAGGGTTTTATTAAATCGGTTGGTTTTAAAACACCATATAATCCTGAAAGTATGCGAACCGTATTTTGAAGCGTATCAATTTTATTCTCTGGAATGGTGTATGCATCTAATCCTCGGTATACATCACCATTAAAAGCATACACCGCAGGTCTTGCATTGTCTTTTGTAAAAGGTAATTCCCATGATTGGTTACGCTCATAATTTAATTGCCCCAAAGCATCAGAAATACTCATAAGTTTTGATAAACTTTTTGCTGATTTTTTCTTCAATAATTTATTTAAACGCTCTGATTGTTTTAAAAACTGAGGTTCTGTATATTGATTTATCGGTAATTCGGTTTCAAAATCCAAAGATTTTGCAGGAGATAATACTAATTTCATAGAATAAACGCTTTTGTCATTTCCGTGACCTGTGCTGAACTTGTTTTAGGTAGGACGGAAATTTCATATTTCTTTTCATTCAAATTTACGATTACTAATTTACTTTATAAATTTAAGATTAGAATTATTTATAATAAGTCTATAAGCTGAATTGATACTACTACTTAATTATTAAAAAATTAGCAAGCAAATTTCCAAATATTTCTTAATCTTTTTTTAAGGTAAATTAAACCTTAAACCAATTTAAAAGTCTTAGTATTAACTACTAAATTACATAAATATGAAAACTAAAATAACCATTAGCGTTTTAAGTATCTTATTCATTATCTCAATAAATCATTTACAGTCGCAAACTACCACTCAGTTCGGACCAGATGGTTTTGTGAAAATTGAAGAAGGCTCAGGTGGTTTTTTTGCCAACCTAGATTCAGGCGATAGATTTAGTCGAGATCATGATGCCGTTGGAGATATTAATGGTGATGGCATAATTGATCTAGTTATTGGTGCTCGCTCCGATGATGACGGCGAAACAGACGCAGGTGCAGCATATATTGTATTTATGAATAGCGATGGCACTGTTCAATCTAACCAAAAAATCTCAATGGTTGAAGGTGGGTTTACAGAAACCTTAAACCCAAATGACTTTTTCGGATATGGTGTTGCTGGTATAGGAGATTATAATAATGATAACATTCCAGATATAGCAGTTGCTTCAAGAAATGCAATTTATATTATTCATTTAAACAGCGATGGAACTGTTAAAACTTATGTAAAAAATTCAAATATTACATCTCAAGGAATAACAGCTATTGGTGATTTGAACAACGACGGTAAAATTGATTTAGTTGCTTGTAATTCGGCTTCAAATGACGGTGGAACAAATAGAGGTGCTATTCAAATATTATTTTTTGACAATACTTCCCATATAATAAATTCTAACACGGTTACAATTAGTTCAACACAAGGCGGTTTTGGTTCTGGTTTGGAAGATAACGATAGATTTGGAGGTAGAGAAGTTGCCATGCTAGGCGATATAGATAATGACGGTACAAAGGAAATAGCAGTCGGCGCATTTATGTCTGATAATGGTAGAGGAGCCGTTTGGATACTATCGCTTGACAATACAACATTTAATGTTGTTTCCAAACTTAAAATTACAGAGGGTCTCAATGGGTTTGATGATATTTTAACTGATGGTGCAAATCCAAACGGAACATTTGGAGCTAGCTTTGGGCATGCTATGTGTGCCCCAGGAGATTTAAATGGAGATGGTGTTCCAGATTTAATTACAGGAGCTAATCAGCAAAATGAAGGCTGGGGCTATATTCTGTATCTCAATAGTGATAAAACTGTAAAAACATACACAAGAATAAATAATACTAATGGTGGTTTTGGTCTAGTTTTAAATTCTGAAGAACGTTTTTCAAGATCTATATCATTTATTGGAGACCTTCGAGGTGATGGTACTATTGCCGTAAATTTTGGTGGTGGAGCTGGTGGCACTGGTACATTATACCTTTTATTTTTTAAACCTTGTGAATTTACAGAAGCATCTGGATTTAACCGCTGGAGAAATGGAAATATATTTTTCACTAACTGGGACCACCCTTCGCAGATGGTAATTGGAGATGCTTTAACATTTGAACAATGCACATTTAAAGCTTTTGAGACTGATGCTACTTATGTAACCTACAATTTTAATGATGGTAGATGTATTTGTATGGACGATACAGCAGATTTAGTTACCAGTACAGAACTGAGTACTGCATTTACTAATGAATGCTATAGTGGTTTTCTGTTATCTAACCCCGAAGGAACAAATATACAATATCTTAACAGTGTTTACCCAAACCCTACAACTTCAGAATTGATTCTAAAAACTAACAAATCATCTTTTTCAAAGCAAGACAAATTAGAATTATACTCAATAGCTGGCGAATTAATATACGCTTCTGAAATAAACATACAAAAAACTCGTATAGATTTATCATCTTACTCTAAAGGTGTTTACATTCTAGCTGTAAAGCATGATAATTTAATTTCTACCTTTAAAATTTTGAAAATCTAATGGTAAATATTAATAAGTTTTTGAAGCAAATTTAGTGTTATGAAATTACCCCAAATCCTGATGCTTAGAATAGGTTTTCCACTTTTCAATACACTGTTGCATATCGTCTGGAATAGGCGTGTCAAATTTCATAAACGTTCCAGTTGTAGGATGCACAAAGCCCAAGGTTTTGGCATGTAAAGCTTGCCGAGGCAATACTTTAAAACAATTATCTACAAACTGCTTGTATTTAGTAAACGTAGTGCCTTTTAAAATGCGTTCGCCTCCATAACGTTCATCATTAAAAAGGGTGTGCCCAATATGTTTCATGTGTACACGAATTTGGTGCGTGCGCCCTGTTTCTAATTTACAGGATACCAAAGTAACATAACCCAAACGCTCTAAAACTTTGTAATGTGTAACGGCAGGTTTACCTTTATCGGCTTCATCACCAAGAAAAACGGTGTTTTGCAGTCGGTTTTTAGGGTGGCGCCCTATATTGCCTTCTATGGTGCCTTCATCTTCTTCCATGTTTCCCCAAACAATGGCCACATATTCGCGTTCGCTAGTTTTATTGGCAAATTGAAGTGATAAATGCGCCATAGCTTGTTCGGTTTTTGCAACCACTAAAAGTCCGCTAGTATCTTTATCTATTCTATGCACCAACCCAGGGCGTTCGCTAGAGTTATTTGGTAAATTATCAAACCTATAAATCAAGGCGTTTATAAGGGTTCCTGAGTAATTTCCGTGACCTGGATGTACCACAATGCCAGCTTCTTTATTAACTACTAAAAGGTCGTCATCTTCGTAAACCACATCAATATCAATATCCTCGCCTACTAATAAATTTTCAAAAGGAGGGTGTGTAAATAACACACGAATAGCATCAAAAGGTTTTACTTTGTAGTTCGATTTTACAGCAACATTATTTACAAAAATACTTCCATTTTTTGCAGCTGCTTGAATTTTGTTTCTCGTGGCGTTTTCAACAAAATTCATTAAATATTTATCTATCCGGAGTGGTGTTTGCCCTTTATCTACTGTAAAAGCATAATGTTCGTAAAGGTTGTCTTCATCAGGTAATTGCGGCGTATAATCTTCCATACTTATGGTCGGTTACCATTACCTAGCACTAAATCTATAACTGAAGTTTTGGCCAACATATCGCCTTCATTTATAGTTTTTCCTTTGTGAGTCATTTTAAGTACTAAATCTTTACCAATATTATTTTGATAAGTCAATTTCCCCACTTTAAACCCTAAAGCTTCCAGGGTTGGTTTTGCTTGTCTA
The DNA here is from genome assembly GCA_947500585.1 of uncultured Flavobacteriaceae bacterium. GTDB lineage: Bacteria > Bacteroidota > Bacteroidia > Flavobacteriales > Flavobacteriaceae > CAXBID01. Next base: position 233,334 of record CANMSN010000004.1, read on the forward strand.
AATGTTTTTTCCATTAAATTAGGAACAACAATTTTTCTATAACCAGACGGATTAAGTGTAATGTATATTTTTCTATTTTCTTTAACTTTTTCTCCTGCGGGTGGCTCTTGCTCTATAACAGAAAACTTAGGATAATTGGGATTATAATTTGCAGAATCCTGAATTTGCATCACTAGTTTATTCTCTTTCAATTCTATTTGTGCAACACTTATAGATTTACCTGTTAAATCTGGTACGGTTTGAAACTCGCCATGATTAGTTGACGCATTTAACCACTTTAACATGATAAAACACAATACAACAACCGCTACAACTGCTAATAAAATTTGTTTTAAAAATGTTTTACTGGTTAGAAATTTAATGATGCTCATTTATAGAATTTTGAATACGCAAATATATAAAAACAGAACTGTTTTTTCTTTTGCAATATATATGATATTTTAGCTTAACTAATTATAGATACGTTTTATTGTTGGTTTTTAGATTGATATTTAATTAATTCATTTTTAATGAAAAAAAATATAGCCATAATTATGGGTGGGTATTCTAGCGAATACGAAATCTCACTAAAAAGCGGGAACGTCGTTTTTGAAACTTTAGACCCTGAGAAATACAATGCCTACCGCATTCATATTTTTAAAGATAAATGGGTATATGTTGACGAAAAAAATACTGAATTTCCTATTGATAAAAACGATTTCTCTATAAACATAGATAGTTTTAAAATTACTTTTGACTGTGTTTTTAACGCCATTCATGGGTCGCCAGGAGAAGATGGGTTTATGCAAGGGTATTTAAAATTACTGAACATACCACAAACCAGTTGCGATATGTATCAAGCAAGCTTAACGTTTAATAAGCGAGATTGCTTAAGCGTTTTAAAACCTTATGGTATAAAAACTGCGGAATCATATTATATAAATCTTGGAGATACAATAAATGAAGATGCTATTATTACAAAAGTAGGTTTACCCTGTTTTGTTAAAGCCAATAAGGCTGGAAGTAGTTTTGGAGTTACCAAAATTCATAAAAAACAAGATTTACAAAACGCTATAAATGTGGCGTTTAAAGAAGATGATGAAATTATTATAGAGTCTTTTTTAGATGGTATTGAAGTTTCAGTTGGTGTTATTACCTATAAAGGCAAAACCAAAGTACTGCCCATTACCGAAATAGTGAGTGAAAATGATTTTTTCGATTACGAAGCAAAATACCTCGGAAAGTCGCAAGAAATAACACCTGCTCGATTAACAAAAGAACAAGAAGATAAAGTGAATACTTTAGCAAAAACCGTTTACGATGTTTTAAAGATGAAAGGTTTCAGTAGAAGTGAATTTATTTTTAAAGATGGTGAACCACATTTATTAGAAATGAATACAGTACCGGGTTTAACCCGAGAAAGTATATTGCCACAGCAAGCAGCAGCAGCTGGAATTAGCATGAATGATTTATTTGATAGTGCTATTGAAGAAGCTTTGAAATGAATATTTTAATTTGATTATCTTTGAAATGGTTGTCATTCCGCACTTGTTGCGGAATCCATTTGTAAGCTAACTTAAATTTAAAAAGATTCCCTCCGAAGTTTATCTTGAGCGAAGACGAAAGGCGGGAATGACAAAAAAAATAATTCAATGAAACGAGCTATATTCCCAGGGTCTTTTGATCCTTTAACACTAGGACACTACGATATTATATCACGTGGTGTAACCCTTTTTGATGAAATTATTGTGGCTATTGGAGTAAATAGCTCAAAAAAATACATGTTTTCACTTGAAGAACGCAAAGTGTTTATTGAAAAAGCATTTATTGATGAACCGAAAGTAAAAGTAGTAACTTATAAAGGTTTAACTGTTGATTTTTGTAAAGAAATTGGTGTTGAATTCATTTTACGTGGTTTAAGAAATCCCGCAGATTTCGAATTTGAAAAAGCCATTGCCCATACCAACAGAGACCTTGCTCCTATTGAAACTGTTTTTCTTTTAACAGCAGCTAGTACATCTTATATCGCTTCATCAATTGTTCGTGATGTTATCAGAAATAATGGTGATTACACAAAATTAGTACCAAAAAGCGTACGCGTTAAATAACACAATACATGCATTTCATTTTAAAATTAAGAAATTATTTTATAGTTGCTTTTTTTATATTGGTATCCTGTAATAAAGAGAAAACTTTAAAAACTGAAACAAAATCTTTAGTAAGCATGCACAGAGATGATAACATAACCCTCTCTAAAGAACTTAAAGACTTCGAGTCGTTGATGCCTAAAAAAACAGGAGTTTATGTACTTGAAGACGGTAGTGGCTCCATGGTTGCTAGAGCTTGGTTAACAGAATATTCAGAAAAAACTATAGATATTCAATATTTTATTTTTTCAACAGATAATGTTGGACTTATAGCTTGCGATTATTTAGTTAGAGCAGCAGACCGAGGTGTAAAAGTCCGTATTATTGTTGATGATATTATGGTAGATGCCGATATTGAAGATATCTTAATATTTAATTCTCATGAAAATATTAGCGTTAAAATATATAACCCAGGCGTTAACTTAGGGAAAAATATCTTTCAAAAAATAGGAAAATTTGCAACAGATTTTGCGTCTGCTAATCAACGCATGCACAATAAAACATTTATTGTAGACAATAAAGTGGTTATTACTGGTGGCAGAAATATAGCTAATGAATACTTTGATTATGACCATGAGTATAATTTTAGAGATAGAGATATTCTTTTAATTGGAAAAGAAACAGAGACTGTAAAGAACTCTTTTAATGCATTCTGGAATAGCCCATTGAGTCAAGATGTAACTAGTATAGTTGAAAGTGAAACTAAAAAAAACCCAACCGCAAACCCATTTAAAAAATTGCATGAATATGCTAGTAATCCAGAAAATTTTTGGCCTCAGGTAAGAGAACGAATTCAAAATTTACCAGACACCTTTGATGCTATTAAAAAATCTGGTGAATTAGTATGGCTAGATGATGTTCGTTTCATTTCAGATTTACCTAGTAAAAATGATAGTGAAGATGATTTTTCTGGTGGTGGTATATCAACCGATGCTTTAATTAATTTAGTTAAAAACGCAAAATCTTCTATAGATATTCAAACGCCCTATTTAATTACTTCTGCATTGAGTAGGAGTTTATTTAAACATGCCATTGATAGAGGTGTAAAAGTTAGAATTCTAACCAATAGCTTAGCTTCAACAGATAATGTAGAGGCGTTTAGTAGTTACCAAGCCGATAGGGAAAAGTTATTAAATACTGGGATTAGAATATATGAGTTTAGACCTGATGCCGCTGAACGCACAAAAATAATGACAGGAGAATTACAAGAGGAATTAGACTATAAACCCATATTTGGACTACATGCCAAATCTATGGTTGTTGATAATAAAACCACTGTTATTGGAACATTTAATTTAGACCCAAGAAGCGCAAACTTAAATACTGAATGTATTGTTATTGTAGAGTCTGAAAAGATTTCTAAAGGCGTTATAGAAGGTATGGAAATTGAGTTTAAACCTGAAAACTCATGGGAAACAACACTAGATTTTAATCCTGATTCTGAAGTTAGTAACTACAAGCGATTAAAAACTTGGACAAGAAGAATAATACCTAAAGAAATCTTATAATCGAACGGAATCTTGAGCTAAATCCGTAACATTTCTTAAATATAATATACTAATAAGTAAACCATATATTAAGAATTCATGTTACATAACTTCACATATTTACTTTTTAAACTTAAACTTATTCAGCCTTCTGAGAGTGCCATAAACTTTTGGATGATTAATGAGGATACAGCTAAACTGGAGTATGTGTTAGCACATGGTAACTATAAAACAAGAAAACTTGCTGCTGAAGCTTTAGAACATATTGCAAAACCTTGTTCGATTCCTGCACTTTTAAGATGTATTAATGATAAGGTACAGAATGTATCTATTGCTTGCTTAAACGCTTTGGAACGCATTACTCCTAATGATGAACTCATTAAAACTGTTGTAAAAAAACGTTTTAATTGGGTGAAAGATATTGATGAAAGACGTGCTAAACAAGAAGCCAATAAAGGCAAAAAATATACTATTTACCGTTGGGAGCGAGCTAGCAAAAAATCTTTTGAGCGGGTTAAAGAGCAATTAAAAAGACCCATTAGGTAGTTGTTAGTTGTTAGTTGTTAGTTGTTAGTTGTTAGTTGTTAGTTGTTAGTTGTTAGTTGTTAGAAGAAACTAAAAATACAGACTACTTTTAACTTTTAACTTTTAACTTTTAACAAACCTAAAACCTATATTCTGAAAGCCCTTTGGGAAATGCCTCAGGGTTTTCGGCTAAGTGATATCTTGGGTCATCTATATCTTCAACAATAACTTCTCTGAATTTCGGACTTGATTTATAAAGTAAGATTTTACAATCTTCACTTAGGTGTTTTAGTTTGATGGTTTTGCCTTCAGCTTCATATTTATTCACTAGATTAAAAATAGCCTCAAGAGCAGAATGATCGCTTATACGAGATTCAACAAAATCTATTTCAACATTATCTGGATCATTTTTCACATCAAACTTGTCATTAAAAGCTAGAATAGATCCAAAGAATAATGGTCCCCAAATTTCATAAACTTTAGTGCCATCTTCTCGCATACGCTTTCTTGCACGAATTCGTTTTGCATTCTCCCATGAAAAAACCAAAGCGCTAATTATTACGCCTGCAATTACAGCTATTGCTAAATCGAAAATAACCGTTAACGAAGACACTGCCACAAGAACGATAACATCACTAAGTGGAATTTTATTTAAAATACGAAAACTACTCCAAGCAAATGTGCCTATTACCACCATAAACATGACACCTACAAGTGCTGCAATTGGCACTTGCTCTATGAGTCCTGAAGCAAAAAGAATAAAAATTAATAATAAAACAGCAGCTACAACTCCTGATAGTCTACCACGTCCTCCACCTTTAATATTAATAAGCGATTGCCCTATCATGGCACAACCACCCATGCCTCCAAATAAGCCAGTTACAATATTTGCCCCACCTTGAGCTAAACATTCTCTATTTGTGTTTCCTCTAGTTTCTGTTAATTCATCAACAAGATTTAAAGTCATTAAAGATTCTATTAAACCAATAGCTGCAAGGATTAATGCATAAGGACCAATAAACGTTAGTGTTTGCCAATTAAATGGCACTTTAGTAAAAATATCTGTTTGAAATTGTGGCAACCCGCCTTTTAATCCTTCACCGCCACCATCACGAATAAAACTTCCTACTGTGGCTACATCTAAATTTCCAAATATTACGATAGCTGAAACTACTAGTATAGCAACTAATGCTTCGGGTAATTTTTTGGTTAGTTTTGGTAAGCCAAACATGATACCCATAGTGAGTAAAACTAAGCTAAACATTATATGAAATTCTGAATTACTTATTAAACCTTTAAAAAATTCAGTAAACCACCCCCACATGTCTTCCCAAAAGTAAATATCATCTGGAACTAATGATGGAAACATGCCTAATTGTGATAAGAATATTACAATGGCTAAACCATTTACAAACCCCATCATAACTGGGTGCGGAATCAACCGTACAAACTTACCTAGTTTAAAAACACCAGCTAACATTTGTATAATTCCCATTAGAATAACGGTTGCAAAAAGGTAGTATAAACCAAGTTGCTCACTGGCTTCTCCCATGGCGTTCCCTTCGACTACTAAGTTTACCATAACAACTGCCAAAGCTCCTGTTGCACCACTAATCATTCCGGGACGACCACCAAATAAGGAAGTAATTAAACCAATCATAAACGCCGCATAAAGTCCTACTAAAGGATCTACACCAGCTACAAAAGCAAAAGCCACAGCCTCAGGAACTAAAGCCAAAGCTACAGTTATTCCACTTAAAATATCATTTTTAGCATTTGCCGCACGCTTTCTTATAAATTCGGTCATGGTTTATTTTTTGAAGGCGCAAATTTACGCTTAATATGTTGGCGTGCAAATTAGAATACTTATAATTTGCTTATTAGAAAACTATAACGTTTTATCAATAATTAAAGACAATTCATTTTGTAACCAAGCTAAAGCTTCATCTTTTTCCTGAAACAATTTAATATTACGGTTAATATTACCGTTAACATTAATTAAAGTTTCTGTAGACATTACTGCGCCACTTGTTTTAGCAACTACAGCCATGGAATTCATTTCATCTAAATGAGCAATAGATTTTTGAGCACCAAAGGTATAACTGAAAGAATATATTTTATTGATTAATAAACCAAATGGTGCTTCAAGAGTATTCAGCAAAAAATCATGATATTCATCTATCATAACTTCATCCATAAGAACACCTTCATTTACAATAACTTCAGCTAAATTTTTCTGAAGAACATTTATGGTACCAAAAGATACTTTATAACTATTCATAGTATTGTTTTAAGAGAGAATTTAAACAACACATTCAAACAAAATAATCTAGCATAATAACACTTACAAAACTAATTTAGTCTTTTTTTTTAAACTACAGTGGTACTTTAAAGTTATATTTATAAAGAAATTGTAGTTTTATAAAAAAACACCTGTGTATTTATGAGAAAAGTATTATGTATTCTTGTTTTAGTGTTTTCATGCAACACCGATAAAGATAAAACCAATTATGATTTTGAAACTCATTTTGAAAAATCTGATGGTACAGAAACTGCTACTTATTATCAAACTATAGAATTTTATAATGCTTTAGCTGAAAAATATCCCAAAATCAAAATAGATAGTATAGGAGAAACTGATTCCGGTAAACCACTACATCTCGTTACCCTAAATCCTGATAAAGAATTCAATTTTAAAAGCATAAGAAAGGACAAACGCATTATTATGATAAATAATGGCATCCACCCAGGAGAATCTGACGGTATAGATGCCACTATGATGCTTTTTAGAGATTTACTAAACGGAAAAGTAAAGCTTCCCAAACATACCGTTTTAACCACGATACCTATTTACAATGTTGGAGGTAGTTTAAATAGAAATTCTACAACCCGAACAAATCAAAATGGCCCAAAAGATTATGGCTTTAGAGGCAATGCGCGTAATTATGATTTAAATCGCGATTTCATTAAATGTGACACCAAAAACACTAGAACCTTTACCAAGATTTTTCATCTAGTACTACCCGATGTTTTTATTGACAACCATGTAAGTAACGGTGCCGATTACCAATACACGCTTACTCATTTATTTACTCAGCATAATAAATTAGGTGGCGATTTAGCTGATTATATTCATAACAAAATGATGCCAAAATTAGAACAAAAACTAGCTGATAAAACTTGGGATATTACCCCTTATGTAAATGTTTTTAACCAAGTTCCTGAAAAAGGGTTTTCACAATTTATGGATTCTCCAAGATACTCAACAGGTTACACAACATTATTTAATACTTTAGGAATGATGGTTGAAACACACATGTTAAAACCTTATAAGCAGCGTGTAGAAGGTACTTATGAGCTTATGAAAAGTATGATTGAAATTACGGAAGATGATGGCGAAGACATTTCTAGAATTAGAAAGAATATGATAACAAAATTATATGAAAGTAAGACTTATAACATTGATTGGGTTATTGATACTAGTAAAACAAGTACTTTAAACTTTAAAGGTTTTGAAGGAGAAATGATTTCTAGTACTATAACTGAAGCTAAACGATTAAAATATGATAAAGCAAAACCATTCACAAAAGAAGTTAGTTATCAAAACTATTTTAAACCTAGCATAGAGGTTGATATCCCTAAAGCTTATATTATTCCTAAAGGCTGGCACAATGTTATTAGTTTGCTTGAATTAAATAACGTTATAATACAACCGCTAGAAGAAGATTCAATAGTAAATGTTGAATCTTATAAAATTGAAGATTACAAAACCAGACAAGCTTACGAAGGACACTATAAGCATTACAATACAACAATTACGGCTATCAAAATACCTGTTTCTTTCCAAAAAGGTGATTTTATAATTTACACCAAACAACCATCTATTAGATATATAATTGAAACTTTAGAACCTCAAGCTCCAGATTCGTTTTTCAATTGGAATTTTTTTGACACCATTTTACAACAAAAAGAAGGCTTTTCTCCTTATGTTTGGGAAGACCTTGCTGAAGAATTATTAAACACAGATAAAGCTTTAAAACTTAAATTTGAAACTAAAAAACAAACAGATAAAGCTTTTAGAGATAACTGGTATTCGCAATTAGATTGGTTACATAAACAGAGTAAATATTACGAAAAAGCACATCTTCAATATCCGGTTTATAGAGTTTTATAAATTTCTTATTACAAAAAAAAGTCGTTGCTACACAACGACTTTCTTACAAAACAATTCTTCTTTTTCTATTTTCTAACTATTATCTTTTCTGTTACTGCTCTGTATTCTGAAGTAAATTGTACTAAATACATACCTGCATTTAATCTACTGGTATCAACAGTTTGCGTTCCATATTCTAAATCTTTAGCAAATCCTGAAATAACTTGTCGTCCACTAATATCAATAACACTGTAATTCATTACTTCATCATCAAATACTTCTATATCAACTTTTAAAGTATTCACAACAGGGTTAGGGAAGAATTTAGCAGTACCGTTAGCTAAAATAAAATCTTCTTTAAAAGCTTCATAACTATCATAACTACTAACAATACCATCTAAACTTGTATTTCCAAAACCTTTTCCTGAATTATCAGTTTTCCCAGTTCTTCCATTTCCAAAAAACTTGTTGAAGAAATAACAGAACCATCTAGATCCTATAACTAAATTAACAGCACCGTTAACATCAAGTGATGCACATATACCGTTATTTTCAATTAAATTAACAACATCAAATCCTGTTGTTTGTCCTGGGACAACAACACTTAGATCTAATGTATTAGGATCATAAACTAAACTATGTATTCTGTAAAAACCTCTATGGTTAACTTCAAATTCTGGAGTTGCAGAAACATTTAATATCGTTAATGAAAACGCTTCTGTTAAAACATATAGTTGTTGATATCCAGCTGGAACTAAAGGCATGTCTTTTACTTTTGCTGAAAGAAAAGCTGAACCATTACTTAAACAATTTATAGGCGTTTTAGAGTATAAAGTACCTGAGTATGCATTACATACACCTTCTTCATCTACCTTTACTGGTGCGCCTGCTACGTCTAAACTCGCACAGATCATGCCGCCGCCTTGGATCAACAAACCATTGACATCAAAACCTGTCGTTTGTCCTGGGACTACAATGCTCGTATCCAATGTGTTTGGATCGAACACGATACTATGGATCGTGTACAT
>CANMSN010000005.1 GCA_947500585.1 uncultured Flavobacteriaceae bacterium
CTAAACTCTAAACTCTAAACTCTAAACTCTAAACTCTAAACTCTAAACTCTAAACTCTAAACTCTAAACTCTAAACTCTAAACTTATTAAAGGAAGAGTAGAGTTCCCCTCCTTCGGGGAGGTTAGTAGGGGCTTTTCTTTACTTCAATGCATTTACAATTGTATTTACATTATATTCAAACATGCCAATGTAAGTGCCTTCAATAGTGTCAGCATTTCCCAATGCATCTGAATAAAGTGTTCCGCCAATAGTTACATTATGATTTTTTGATTTTACTGCTGCTTGCAATGCTTCAATGGTGCGCTTAGGAACCGAACTTTCTATAAAAATAGCTTTTACATTGTTTTCAATAATAAAAGCTGCTAACTTTTGTACATCTTGAACACCGGCTTCAGTAGCTGTTGAAAGCCCTTGTAAACCAACAACTTCAAAGTCGAATGCTTTTCCAAAGTAATTAAAAGCATCATGAGCTGTTACTAAAATGCGTTGTCCTTTTGGAAGTTTACTAATTGTAGATTCTAACTTGTTTTTAAGAGCTTCTAGCTGTTTTAAATAGGTTGCTCCATTTGCTTCAAAAGTTGTTTTGTGTTCTGGAATGGCTTCGGAAAGTGTTTTAACTACAAACTGCGTAGCTTGTTTCCAATACTCTATATTAAACCAAATATGCGGGTCGTAATTTGAAGCAAAATATTCGGAGCCAATCAACGTGTTTTTGTCTAAAGCATCAGCAATGGCAATGGTTTTTTTGTTTTTCATTTTCTCGAAAACTTCAACTAGTTTTCCTTCTAAATGTAAACCGTTGTAAAAAATAATATCAGCGTTTGATAGTTTTGTTACATCACCTTCACTGGCTTTGTATAAATGCGGATCGACACCACTTCCCATTAAACCTTGAAGGTTAATTAAATCGCCACCAATGTTTTTAACCAAATCAGAAATCATTGTAGTTGTAGTTACCACATTGAGTTTGCCGTTTTCTTTTTTATCGCTTTTACAGCTAGAAAAGAAAGTTATTAAAAGTATTATTATGATTTGTTTTTTCATTTATTTCTATTTTTTATTCTATAACTAAATCCTGCACCGAGCAATACATCTTGACCTTCAGTAATACTTGTGCCGAAATAGGCATCCAGTTGTAAATCGTTAGATACTAAATACGTTAATCCTGCATCCCAATAATGGTTTGCAGAACTGTCTTCAGGGAGATCGCCATATAACTCTGCATACATGCCGAATTTATCGGTTATGCTGTAACCGTATGCAACGGTGTAAATGGCTGCAGCTTCGGGAGAATCATCGCCCCATTGTGCTCCAATATTGTAACCAATACTAGATTTTTCGCTTAATGTGTGCGATAAAGACAGCCTAAAATCGATACCAGTATATTCTGGTCTGTAATCTGCTGAGGCACTAAAAACTGGAAACACATGTCCAATGATTGCTATTTCTGGCATAGCTCCATGTTCTTCGGCAATATCTATTTTTATACCTAATAATAATGGCGAAAGTCCACTCGTAACATCGTTTAGTTTATTACCGTTTACTTTTGTAACGCCTTCAACAAAATCCCAGCCTAATCGTAGTTCTAAATTGTCTAGAATACCATAACGAATTAACATGGTATTGAAGGTGTAATTTTCAGATTGGGTATTATTTGCTTCAAAAGTTTCGTATAAACCGCCCGTTTCAAATTGAAGTACGCCTTTGCCAACGGTTGATGATGCCTCGGTGGCATCTGGTCTGTCTGTTACTAATGCATCAAAACTTTTATCGTCTTCTTGAGAAAATATAGAAACAGTTGTTGTAAAAAATAATACAGTTGTAATAAATTTAATCTTGCTCATTAACATATATTATTGATGTGAAATCTTCATTTAGAACAATGGTGTTATTGTTTATTAGAATTTGTGTCATTTTGTTTTTACTAAATTGTTTTGACACTAAAACAGTATTTCCATATTTTAAACCATGATGCGCGCAAAAGTCAAAAAACTCTTTGTCATCGCTCATCAACCTTGAAATGATGTATGTTTTACCTTCATCTGTATTTGATAATGCTATTGAAGTATCCTTAGTTGTTATCTCACCATCAGCATTTGGAATAGGGTCTCCATGAGGATCAAATTTAGGATTGCCAAGAAACTCACTTATTTTATTAGCTAATAAATCTGATGTTTGATGTTCCAATAATTCGGCTTCTCGATGAATATCGTGCAACGACATATCAAACATTTTAAATAACAAAGCTTCCCATAGGCGGTGTTTTCTAACCACATTAAGTGCCATTTTGGTGCCTTTATTGGTAAGTTTTAATTCTTGATATTTTTCGTAATGCAATAAATCTTTTGTTGCTAATTTTTTAGCCATATCTGTGGCTGCAGCATTAGAAATACCAAGTTCTTTGGCAATGTTACCTGGTTTGGTATCATTATTATCACGCTTTCCGTTTTTGTAAATGGCTTTTACAAAATTTTCAATAGCTACAGACATTTGTATTGCTTTAAAATATTTTTAAGTAAGCTTAAATATTTTTCAAATATAACTAAAAAAATAAGAAATCCAATTTCAAATTTGAAATTGGATTTCTTATTTTAAGTTTAGTACTAAAGCTTTGAAGTTTAGTCTTTTTTAAGACTTAAACCTCACTTCTTTTCTAATAAATTTAGGAAACTTTTTAATTGGCGTTAAGGTAAGTTGCTTGTAATAACATTCTGCGGCTTCAGATTGAATTTGAATTTCTCCTTTATTTAATGTAGTGCCATCATGTTTTTTAGCATTTTCTACAACCATAACAATATGCCCGTTTACAATATGTACTGCATTATTTTCAAGCACATAAATTTCTAAATGATTCCATTCGCCATGAGGCGCATCATGTTCAGAAGCTGCATGTATATATCCTTTACCAATTGAGTAAGCTTCAGAAGTTGGGTCGAATTTTTTTTCATCTTTAAAATCACCTCGAATGTCTGCAATAGGTGAGCCAACTTTTGGTTTGCCACTATTACCATCTAAGGGAATAAAATCGCCTAAATCATTTTCTTGTACTTGGTATTCTAAGCATGTTTTCCAAGTATTCCAAAAACGTCCATGCGCTCCATAGCAATGGTAAAGTATGCCACTGTCTCTTTTTTTATCTATCCTTGGTTCCCACTTTTTATCACCCCATTTAAACATGACACTTAAATGATAGTTTTCATATGATTCTTTTGATGATATACATCCAAAAATTTCACCAGTAATTTTTAAAACAGGTTCACCATTTTCTTCAATCATAGAAAACACGTTTTTTAGGTTGTTATTTAAACCTATTGGGTTTCCAGAATTTATTTTTTCAGATTGATAAGTGCCTTCTGGAAGATTAGTAACAGTTGGATGAGGAATACTTAACCAGATATCAAAATTGCTAAATTCTTTATCGAATAATTCAATTGATTTTTTATTTTTTTGAGCAAAAGAATATGTTATTACTAAAGTAAATAGAACAATAGATGTTTTTAATTTGTAATTCATTCTGAAGGTTTTTGTTGACGAACTCAAATTTAGTCAAAACAATTGGAGCTTCTATCTAAATGAAATATCAACTCTATCAATTATCATTAAAAGTGTATAAGACATGGTTCAATGACATCCACAACCATCATCTCCACAAGCTTTTTTGGATGACGTTTTTTTCCAGAAGAATTTCTTAGCTATAAATAAAATAGCAAAAGCCATGGCTATGAAAACTAATATATTTTGGATAATGGTGTTCATTTTATTTCAAAAATTGAAATGCAATTAATGCTGTAATATATGCAATTGCCGTCATAATTACTAATTGTAAAGTTGGCCATTTCCAACTATTTGTTTCCTTTTTTACGATAGCCAAAGTACTCATACATTGCATAGCAAAAGCATAAAATAATAATAATGAAATTCCTGAAGCAAACGTAAATAATGGCCCACCTAAAATAGGGTTTACCTCGCCAGCCATTCTATTTTTTATAGTGTCTTCATCATCGTTTCCAACGCTATAAATAGTTGCTAAGGTGCCAACAAAAACTTCTCTAGCAGCAAAACTACTTACAATGGCAATGCCTATTTTCCAATCGTAACCTAATGGTCTAATGGCTGGTTCAATAGCACGCCCTGTAATGCCAATAAATGAATGTTCTAATTTATGAGATGCTATTTTTTGCTGCAATTCTTCTTCAGTTAAATTCTCTGAACTATTTGCTATCGTTACAATGTTTTCTGCATCATTAAACTCGTCGCCAGGGCCATAAGATGCTAAAAACCATAACACAATAGATATTGCTAAAATGATTTTTCCAGCGCCAAATACAAACGATTTTGTTTTTTCAATAACTGTTAAAACCACATTTTTAAAAAGCGGTAATTTGTAATTTGGCATTTCTACCACAAAAAACGTTTTGCTTTTTATTTTAAGTATTTTATTTAGAAGATAAGCTGAAAAAACTGCTGTTCCAAATCCAATTAAATATAAAAGCATAAGTGTAAGTGCCTGATAGCTTAAACCCAAAACTCGACCTTCAGGAATTACTAATGCAATAATTATTAAGTAAACAGGAAGTCTTGCAGAACAAGTAGTAAAGGGTGTTACTAAAATGGTAATTAAACGTTCTTTCCAACTCTCAATATTTCGAGTTGCCATAATAGCGGGTATAGCACATGCGGTTCCAGAAATAAGTGGCACAACACTTTTTCCGCTTAGTCCAAAACGGCGCATAATTCTATCCATTAAAAACACCACACGACTCATATAGCCACTTTCTTCAAGAATGGCAATAAAAAGAAATAAAAAGGCTATTTGAGGAATAAAAATAACAATACCACCAAGCCCTGGAATAATACCTTCTGCTAATAAATTTGTAAAAGCACCTTTAGGAAGCATGTCTTTTGTCCATTCACTTAAAGAAGCAAAAATACCATCGATAAAGTCCATTGGAACACTAGACCAATCATAAATAGCTTGAAATATAGTAAGCAAAATAATTACAAAAATAAGATAGCCCCAAACCTTATGTGTTAAAACCCGATCAAGTTTAGTTCGTAAATCTTTGGCTTGAGACACATCAATAGTTTGTCCTTTTTTAAGTACATTATTTATAAACTGATACCGTTTTATCGTTTCTTTTTGCTGCAATCGCTTTAAATCGGCCTTGCTTTTTGTTTTAAAATTAGCGACTGCTTCAATTTCATTTCTGGTCGTTTTTCCAAAATTCACATCTTGGGTTATAACTAACCAAAGTTTATATAGTAGTTGATTTGGAAACGCTTTACGAAGGCTATCAAAGTATTCTGTATCAATTTCTGAAGCATTTAAGCAAGGTGTAATCGATAAATCTTTAAAATTAGTAATTAGGCTTTTTAAATAGTCAATACCCTCATTTTTGCGAGTACTTATTAAGGCTATTTTTGTTTGAAGTTGTTCTTCAAGATATTCAATATCTAATGAAATTCCCTTATAACGCATTCTATCAGCCATATTAATAACTAATAAAGTGGGGATTTCTAAATCTTTAATTTGTGTAAAAAGAAGTAAGTTTCGTTTTAAGTTTTCAACATCGCTAACTACTACCGCTATATCTGGGAAATCTTTATCGTTTTTATTTAGAAGTAATTCTATAACAACGTTTTCATCAAGAGATGATGCGTTTAAGCTATAAGTACCAGGTAAATCAATAATATGTGCTTTTACACCTCTAGGTAGTTTGCAGATGCCCTCTTTTTTTTCAACCGTTATACCAGGATAATTACCAACCTTTTGGTTTAAACCTGTTAAAGCATTAAAAACCGAGGTTTTTCCAGTATTTGGATTGCCAATTAAAGCAACATTAATTTGCTTACTCATGCGTTACTTTTTCAATTAAAATATGAGAAGCTGTTTCTTTTCTTATTGCTAAATGCGATCCATTAATGTTTAAATACATAGGATCAGCAAAAGGAGCTACTTGTACAAGTTCTACAGAATTACCAGGTAAGCAACCCATTTCCAGTAGTTTTAAAGGAATATGAATTGATGAAACATCAGTTATAACAGCATGTTCCCCTCGTTTTAAATGTGCTAAAGTGTCTTGCAAGCTTATTTAGATTGATTTTAAAGAAGCAAAAATAAGGTAAAATATTAGTGTAAAAAAATTGTTAACAGAAAACTATTTGTTGTATTCTTTTTTTAGGTGCTCTATATCGTTTAATAAAGAATCTATTGCGGTTGCACTAATACCGTTATAAATACCCCTAATACGTTTTTCTTTATCAATTAAAGCAAAGTTTTCTGTATGAATCATGCCATAGTTGTTTTCAGGATCATCTTCAACAACTAAATAAGATTTTCTTGCTAAATTATAAATTTGTTTACGGTCGCCAGTTACTAAATTCCACTTATTATCCTTAACTCCTTTTAATTTTGCATAACGTTTTAATTGTGCAACTGAATCAATTTCTGGAGTCACAGAATGCGAGAGGAGCATCACATCGTCATCATTTAAAATTTGGTTTTGAATTCTCACCATTTGGTCTGTCATTATTGGACAAATACTTTGACAGGTTGTAAAAAAGAAATCTGTTACATAAATTTTATTTGTATAGTTTTTTTGTGAAATAGTATCGCCATTTTGATTTAACAAACTAAAATCAGCTACAGTATGGTATTTTTTAACATGTTGTATTGTGCTATCTACTAATTTTGGTTCAAAATTTACGGGCTGTAAAACAGGAAGTGGTTGGTAAACATTTAGCGTATTATATATTAAAGTCATAATTATTATTGAAATAACTCCAAATACAAGAGCAAACCATTTATAATCTTTAAAAAATGACAACATATATAAACTATGAAAAATAAATTTTCACAAAATTACAATGAAATTTATTCAATGTACGATTAATTGAACCTTAAATTAGTGTTAAAACTAAGCTGGAAACTTAATTGTTTTTTTAAAGTTGGTTTAAAAGCTTACTTTTGTCCGATTATAAAAATTTGCTGAAGTTATATGGAGTTTGTTATTAAAATATCTCAATTTTTACTGAGCCTTTCATTGCTAATTATTTTGCATGAATTAGGTCATTTTATACCTGCAAAAGCATTTAAAACGCGTGTTGAAAAGTTTTATTTATTTTTTGATGTAAAGTTTTCATTGTTTAAAAAGAAAATTGGTGATACCGTTTATGGTATTGGCTGGTTGCCTTTAGGTGGCTATGTTAAAATATCAGGAATGATTGATGAAAGTATGGATACCGAGCAAATGGCACAAGAGCCACAACCTTGGGAGTTTCGTTCTAAACCTACATGGCAACGTTTAATTATTATGTTGGGTGGAGTAACGGTTAATTTTCTATTAGCTATATTTATTTACATAGGGATGAGTTATTTTTACGGTGACAGGTTTTTGCCTAATGAAAATATTAAAGACGGACTTTTAATAGAAAACACAGTAGCTAATAAGGCAGGGCTTTTAACAGGAGATAAAGTTATTGCGGTTGATGGTGAAAAGATTGAAAATTACTCAGAAATATCTGAGAAAGTTTTGTTTGGAAAAGAGATAACTATAGAAAGAGATGGTCAACAGTCAACTATTACATTTCCAGAAGATTTCTTATCTCAATTAATAGATTCAAAAGAAAAAGGATTTATTAAACTTAGAGAACCTTTTATAATTGTTGAAGTGCCAGATAGCTCGTTTAACAAATTAAGTGGTATTAAAGAAGGAGATATTATAGTTGGATTAAATGATCATAGAGGTAAATATGCTGATGAAATTAAACTTGGATTAGAAAAATTTAAAGGACAGAACGTATCTGCTACAGTTATAAGAGATGAACAAGAAACAACCTTTCCGCTTCAAATTAGTGATGATGGTAAATTGGGTTTAGTTTATGCAGCGGCTTCTACAGCAAACACATTAGAGGCTTTAGGATATTATAAATATGACACTAAAAAATATGGCTTTTTTGAATCTTTTCCTGTTGGTCTTAAAAAAACAGGAGATAAGATTTCATCTTACATAACGCAATTTAAAGCTATTTTTACACCAAGCACAGGAGCCTATAAAGGTGTTGGAGGTTTTAAAGCTATATATGACATATTTCCTAGCTTTTGGAGCTGGCAAGTATTTTGGAGTATTACAGCATTTTTATCTATTATGTTAGGCGTAATAAATTTATTGCCTATACCAGCTTTAGATGGAGGTCATGTCATGTTTTTACTATATGAAATGATTTCTGGAAGAAAGCCTGGAGACAAGTTTATGGAATATGCACAAATGGTTGGTTTCATTATATTAATGGCTTTAATTTTATTTGCTAATGGTAACGATATTTATAAAGCCATTTTTGGGTAAATTTTTTGAAATTTATATTTGTAGTAAATAAAAATATATATATATTTGCGCTCGCTAAAGCGAAAAAACACATTCCTTCTTAGCTCAGTTGGTTAGAGCATCTGACTGTTAATCAGAGGGTCCTTGGTTCGAGCCCAAGAGAAGGAGCATAGTAAGAGAAAGACTTTACAGAAATGTAAAGTCTTTTTTGTTTTAACAAGGTCAAGGTATAGGTCAAGTTGAAAAGTATAAAGTAGTCAAAAGAACGAAAACTATTCAATGCAAATTTTTCTAATCATTAATTTTATGATAGATAAAAACTTTTGTTATCATTGTCAAATTAAAAATGACAACATATAAAAAGGCAGGGGTGCTTCAAAAAAACGGCTTCTAAACTTTAGTGAGTTTAACCGTCTATTCTCTGTCATTTCCTCTCATAATTTTTAATTAGACAAACCTACAAAAAGACATAAGAGCTAGTGCTTTAAATTTCATAATAATTTTTTTTAAAACCCTTATAACTATCGATTTTCATTGGTGTTAAGAGAATCATTAAAGCTTAATTGTTCGTTGTTTCTCAATTTAGAGTTGTTAAGTAATTTTACTTATTTTTAGCCTAAAAACATCATTTTGGGCAAATTAAGGGTTATAAGCTGTATTTGATTAAAAAAGCGGATTTTCTTTAAAAATCGTTTACCTATGAAAAGCTATAACAACTAGAATCTATTTGATTTTCAGGATTAATTAATCTGCATTCCTTCAAATAGTAGTGTTTACAGTCATTATCGGCTATATTTGACTACTCTTTTTGTGAAATGTTCTATGATTTCTACATTAAAAGTTATGAAATATATGTTAGATTTTAAAGTTAAAAAAGGCTTGTTTTACCCTCTTATTGGGTGCTTCATCTCTCTTTCCCTTCAATTTTAATTTATTAATCAAAAAAATCGCTTATTTTTCTTTCAAATAAATATAACACAACAAAATTTTTTTATGAGTTTAGGAATTTCACAACAATCAGACCCAAGCAATTATCTTTTAAGAAATTTATATGATGTTGATGAGTTTGTTTTAGAATTGGCATCTATAATAACAGAGGGACAAGGTTTTGATGCGGATAGAATAAAAACTGGACTTAAAAGAGAATACTTTTCTTTTAAAGTTGAAAAGAACGGTTCTAGCATAAGTTATCTTCCTGATACAAAAGAACAGATAAGCGAAGATATCTATGAAATTTATAAAGATTTCGGTGATGCTCCAGATACAAAATATGCAACATCTTTAAATTTTGAAGAATTTTCTACACTAGCACCTTTAATAGAGGGTTTAACCTTTAATCCAGAACTATACAAAGTAGACCTTTTTAAATTTACAGAGATAATCAAAACAAATATTTTAAACGTCCATGACGGCAAGTCAAAAACAATGCTTATATCTAAGGTTATTACAGATTTGAATAACAGCTACATTTTACTTGAAGAATTATTGTACGATAGTTTAATTCCTTTAAATGATATTCAAAAAACGGTAATAAAAAGGCATTTATATTTTGATAAAGAGGCATTCAGGCTGTTGATATTGGAATATTCACCTTTTTTTACAGATTTATTAAAAGACTTTAGTTACGGAAATAAAGTTTTTGATGAAATAGCAAAGAACCATATTAAAGAAGATATTACCAACCGAGTAAACCCAAAGGGTTATAGAATTAACAAAAAATCATCAACCAATTATAGGCAAGCATTTGATTTATTGAAGAAGTATCAGTTTTTTAAAGAAAACACAAACTACAGTGATTTTCAAAATGTATTTAGTACCCTCGAGGAACGAGAAATAGAAAGGCAAATAAAGTGGAAAGACAAAAAAAATGCCCTACAATACTTTATTAAAACTCTTAAGGTCGAAAATATTATAGATGAAAATATCTACCGTAAAACTGTTTGGCAAGTTGCAGAAAGTGTTTTTAGACATTATGATGTAGAAACAGGAAAGGAGACACAATTAAAAGATTTAAAAAATAACAGAGCAACACTTCCAAGTGATAAAAAAAAGAAACTTGAAGAAATAATACGATGTTTTTAACATACACTAATACACGCAAAATAAAGCCCATTTCTCTTAATACCCATTATAAACAGATATAACAGCTAGTATTTGGGATACACGCATTTTAATTAATCCAAAATCTCTTTATGAAAAACCCCTAAAACACTGGGTTTATCTATAGTTTTGTATCGCATTAAGTTGTAACGATACATACAGTATTAATAAATTAAAACGTGTAAATATTATAATGAAAGAAGAAATAGATAAAATAAAAATACTGTTGTTGAACCTAATAGATAAGTTTGATAAACAACGAAAAGAAGTGCTAAATTTAGATGAAGTAGCAGAATTTACTTCACTAAAGAAAAGTTATATCTACAAATTGAACTCTGAAGGTAAAATACCCTGCTATTCCTATTCAGATAAAGGTAAACTTTACTTTAAACGTGTCGAAATCTTGGAATGGATGACCAAGACCAAACGCTTTTATAAAGATGATATTGACGATAGCCTTTTAGGTTTGACGTAAGACCTTTTTAGCAGTCTACAAAGACAATAATTAAGCTGTTTTTTTCAATTAGCAGTATTCAAAAAAATATTTAATAGTAGTAAGGAAATGGCTTAAAACAAAGCTGTTGGGACTCTTTGTCCCAAATTTGAAATATAAAGAAATGAAAAACATAAAAATATTGAAGCCAACGTGTAAATTACGGAAAAGGGCATTTAACCTAAATAATGATAATTGGCAAACCTTTAGAACGAAATGCATTGAACTATTAGTAATTCTAAAGGCATTTCAATTTAATCAATCAAGAGGATTAGATTGGTTTGAGCCCAAAGAAGAGTTGTTAAATAATTATATGCCAAATTGGAGAGTTTATCTACTAAAACTTGTTAACATTGGAATTATTGAAGTCAACCCATATAACCAAAAGATAGATTTTAGTGATAATAGATATAGCCTTTCAACTTTAGAACTAAGAAACTCTAATAAAGTTAATAAACTAAAAGATGTTTTGTTATGTATTGATAAAAACCATTATACCGAGATATACAAGAAAAGACGAAAGTGGAAAAAGAAGAAGAAAAGAAGCTACATAGGAGGTCTCTTTTACGTTTAACCCCAATTATTAAGATAGCTAAACAAACAGTTTATAGTTAGTTAGCCTCACTCAAAACAACAATTTAACATAGTTAGTAGATGGCTTCAAATGAGGCTGTCTAGGACTTTGCATTTCAAAATTTAAAGTAAAAATGAGATATAAAAACACTTTTATAAGAATAGAACAAGATTTGTTCGACCATATAGAAAAATCTGTAAATGAACATAACAAGTATTATGATGAAACCGACAAGAACAAGATTAGTATGGATATGGTGGTTTTCTTTTTAAACTATATTTGTTTAAAGGCATTCCAATATAAAGACAGACTCGTTTATGGCTATATTAGGTTGCATTCAAAAATTTTAAATGATTATCTAAACGATGATTCAAAAAAGTATCGTCTTTTTTTAACTAAAAAAGGCTACATAAAAACCATTGGATACAATTTAGAAAACGGAGAATCTTTTGGTTATAAAGTGATGCCATTAAAAAAAATTAAAGCCCAAAAAAAGCATAAACAAAAACACATATCGTATGAGTTTTTAAATCGCAGATATGAAGATTCTTTGAACAGGAAAATTGAAAAGAATGAACGTATAGAAAGGCGTAAAAAATCCGCAGACAGAAGCACGAAGCATTTAACAAAATGGCTAAATGAATACCATATAAAAATAGACTGGATAGGTGCATTTAACTGGATTAGCAAAAACAAAAAGTTAAATGATGAAAAGAAATTCTTTTACTCTTATGCGGTTGAAAGGATAAGGTTTGGGTTATGGCAATATTCAAGAAGCGGAAAAGATAATAGGCTTCATAGTAATCTAGTAAATTTGCCATCGAATTTAAGGCAGTTTATTATTGCTAGTGTTGGTAAATTAGTGAGTTTAGATGTTAAATCATCCCAGCCTTATGTTCTAGCTGGTATATTTAATTTATTACTATTAAATAGAGATAAATTGATTGGATTAGCTACTAAATTAAAATCTAAACCTGTTAAGCAATCCTTTCTATCTATTATGAATCTGATAACTCTTGAAAGTCATGCTATAACTGACTTAAAGGCTTACATAAATTTAGTTTGTAATTCTGATATTTATAACTATGTAGCTGATAATTTAGATCCTAAATTTATTAAGTTTATAACTTTTAAATCTAAAAACGGGAATTTTCGTGATACTGTGTATAATCCTTCAACTAACATAAGTGAATTAAAGGATTTTAAGGACTTGAGAGCCTACTGTAAGACATTAACACTAGAATATATGTATTGCTCCACAGAAAACAATTCAGAACGCATTAAACAGATTAAAAAAATATACCCAAGAGCTGTAAATAAGTTTACAGATAGCTTTAAGCATTGTAAAGAATTGGAAGTATCAAAAAAGAAGAGGACCAAAAAGCAAAGAGAAAAAATAAATGCATCTAAAAAGCTTTTTCCACAATTTCTACAGCAACTTGAGGCAGGTATTATATTAGATACTATTACTAAAGAAATATCAAAAGTTTATCCTGACATGTTTATGGCTACCATACACGATAGTATTGTGATACCAAAAGATTATGAAACTAGAATTAAGCTTTATTTTGAAAGACGTCTTTTTGAAATTTTTGGAATAGAAGCTAAAGTTAAAACAGAATATTGGTAAAAGACTAATTATTACTTATTGATGTATTTTCTTTTTTAGTTTCTATATATGCTAAAAAAGCATATGGTTATTATTGGATTTATAATTGCAAATAACCAAATATTAATAGCGTCATAGGAAATACCTAAAAAGTTGGTTTAAGCTTTTAGAATATCAACACGAAATTGGAATAATGAATCCAAGTTTTATTAATCTATTTTTAAGACATTTTCCCTGTCTTTGCTAAAGCTGTTTGAGTTTGGGAGAATGTTAAAGTTGAGATATTAATAATAGATTTAGTAGTAATAGTTTTTTCATTTCTTTTGAATTTAATATTATTTGTTTTTACTAGAGTTTGATGTAGATATTACAATCCACCATATAATTGCACCTAGAATTAAACTCCCAATAGTACCAATAAACCCACTTCCATCAGCTGCATCTCTATAAGCATCGTTATGCGCTCCACCTCTTTGGATTAAAAGAACAAATCTGTTCATCATAATAAATGTTTTTTAAGTATTAAATGTTGTGTTTATTATAATAGATTTTAACAGTAAACTTAACCGTTATACCTAATTCATAATGTTCAGCATTACTGGTAGTAAGTGTTAATTCATTATTATTAACAGTAAAAGAGTCAGAGACATTTTGGTCAATTTCAAGTTGATTACCATTTGGAGTAGCCCAAGTAAAGTTTCCATAAGTGGGATCATTTCCAGGGTACTCTGTAACAGTTGTACCAGTACCATCATCATTGAATATTATTAATCGTAAGGCTGTACTATTGTTGAGGCTGCTTTGTATTTCAGATGGAGTAACACTTGCTCCGTTGAGATCTGTAATTTCTACAACCTCATAATGAGTTAGTTTCCAAGGGCTATTTAGAATTAGTAATTCAGATTTACTTACTTCTAAATCGTTGTTATCATCAGAAGATGAACAACAAAAAAGCAATAGGATAGACAGCAATAAAAGTATTTTCCTCATGAAATTTATTTGAGTTAAACAGATTAGTAATCACTAATTTTGTTTCCAAATATATAAATAAAAAATAAATACAGGGCATTTAAGCCCTCTATTTAATAATAGCAAACTTATACTTTGTGACAACATTCAAATGAATAATGTCACTTACAAAAGAAGAAAGAAACTATATAAAAAAGCTTGGCAAACGTATTGTAGCTATCCGTGAGGAAAAAGGAATTAAGCAAAAAGAGCTTTCGGATTTACTGGATATGGATGATGGTTCATTAAGAAGAATTGAGTCTGGTAGAACTAACCCAACTACAACTACACTTTTAAGTCTTTCTAATGCACTGGGTGTTGATATTAGTGAATTATTTAATTTCTAGTCATAGAATCATGGTTGAAAGAGATAGATTTTTTTTCGTATCTTCAAACCATAGTTGAAAATATTAATAGTAGAATTTATCGACAAATTGCATTTAAATGAGATTATATGTTAAATAACCAAAAAAATTTTCAGAAAAATGTTTTGAATAAAAGAATAAATTACTACATTTGCAGTCCGTTAGAAATAGCGGGCTATTTTTATATAAAAAAAGTTATAGAAGGTCTTTAGACATAAATAGTTCGAGAATATATTAAGAAATAATTGCTTCATAATATAAAAAAAAGAAAACCCTCTCCGTTATTAAAGGTGCCACTAAACACTTAAAATTTAACTTCGAGGATTTTCATTTTACGTCCGAGGCAATTATTTCTTTTTTTTAAAGAATGCTATAACATTCAAAATTACCAAAATAACACCAGAAAAGACGTCCACATAAAGGGCTATTTCTTCCATGACATCTGATTTATTAGTCAACTTAATGACCTATTACTAATTAACTATTTCCCTTTATGTGGAATAATATCTTAGTAAACCAGAAAAATCTATAGAATTCGCCAATTAATTGGGAATGCGAAATTACAAAATTTTTTCACACAAAAACAAAAAACATCTATTTCAGCCTTGAAATTATATTTTTATTATTAAAAAGGATTATTTTTAAGTGTTTTAACAAAATAATCTAGAATTTTTAAGAAATACATAATAGCGAATGTTTTAAGAAATAAATTGGTTAAAGCTTATGTGAACTCCTTGCTTGAACTATTGTAGCTAAACTTAAAATACCGACCAATATCCCGCAAAAATAAGCAACAAATGAGGGTACATTTTTAATTGCAATAATCACTATAGAAAAGATATTAAAGCAAATAGGAAAAAACATAAATATTGCAAAAGTCAACGTCATTGGAAATTTAAAAACTCTATTTACTTTTTCGTTTTCTTACTGATAGTTTAACACATGATGTAAAAAAGAAAATGGTTTAACAACATTTACTGTATCTGTAAAAGTATTTAGATTAAATAATTTTCGACTGGCTGATTCAAATAGGGGAATCAAATTAATATTATTATTCCAAAGAGTTATATTTCTCAAATAGATAAAAGCAAAAACTATTGTAATAAAATTTAACAAGAGTGTATTATCATTAATTTTAAAAAACAAAATAGATATATCGGATACTGTACTCTCATTAAAAAATATAAAAAAATAGAGAGCAATACTTAAGATTGCTATATAAGAATTTCGAGCTATCTGTCTATTATTATTACGAATATTTTCGGTTAATAATGTGTGGTAATGAAGCAAGCGAGATTCACTTTGAATATCCTGATCCTCTTTCATGTCCTCTAAAGCTTTTAAAGCATTCTGTTTTATATCTTCAATAATTGAACCCATCTATCTCAGCTCTTTAATAGCAGGCTGTATGGCCTCTTCAAACTTTGGTAAGTGCTTAACTAAAAATTGATTCATTTTATCCCAATCATCTTTATTAAATAAGTTAACGCCTTGCAATTCATATTTAACCCGACTCATTTTATGTTGTGGCAATTCTTCCCATTCAAGAGGTTTTCCAAAAACAGTTTCAATAGACTCTTTTTGGTTAAGCAATTTCTTAAAGTATTTTTTATTTAGTTCTTTACTAGAAGATATAATTCCTAGTTCAATTCTCACATATTTACTAGTAATCACAAATGTATAATTCAAACCACTAATTCCTGCTCCTGAACTTAACCAATGGTCTTTAGTTGGATTTACATTGGAAAATAAACCTGTATTTTGAATTAACGGTAATAATTGTTTCCAAAACTCTTTGCGTACACTAAAACGATTTGGCAAATTACTACTATCGCTATCAGCATATTTTATTATTAATTCGTCTTCGAGTTCAAATAAATGAAGCAGTTTTTTAATAGTTTGAAACTTAGAATTGCTATGTATATTTGATTCAATAAAATAGCCATTTTGTAATTCTTGTGGAGCTCTAAAATTTGATACTGTTCTTGTTATTTTAAATATATCTTTCGCTCCTAATAAAAGTTGAGCATTCTTTTCATACAGTTTTTCAATAACATAAAAATACATTTGAGCAATAGTCTCTTCATCTACCTTTGTATTTTCAAAAATAAAATACTCTAGCTTTTTATGTGTTGGCGAATCAGCCACAAAAATATTCTGCTCTTCTGTACTATCAGCTACAGGAATAGTAACTTCTGGATATTCCCATATTTTCAAAAAACGGTTGCAGATCAGATTAAAGCGTTTATTATATTTTTCAACATTCCAATTTTCGATAGATTTAAGATAGTCATTTAACCAAAGACGACTATATTTATATCCTTGTTCCGCTCCTTGATTATTCATTGTCTTTTTATCTTTAAAAGACTTATTACCTAAAGCTCCATTGTTTCCTGATAAAGTTAAATTAGCTATGGTATTCAAATATTTTTCTTTGAACATAAAGTAATCATCTGAAGTAATATCTGAGCTCCAATCATCATTAGGATTTTGCGGAAAAATATGCTCAATAGTTATATTCTCATTAGAGGTATCTACATATTCTCTATTGTTAAAATTCTCTAGCAACTCAAACATATAATTTCTATTCTTAGATTGTATGTTGTATAAATCTTTATCTCTTAAAGCAGACATTAAATCCTCATCTGATGGGAATTTGGCACTCCCTCGCTTCTTTATTAAGGCTAATGCTATGGAGTCATAATAACACTCTGTATCAACCTCCGAATATAACGCCATGAATATCTTATTCAATGCATTTGTAGGTAGTCCAGTAACAAATCTTCTCCAAACATAGGTTTGTATCAATTTTAAAATCTTGACAAGTTCCTGGTCTGTAATTATGCCGTTGTCCGCATCTTCAAACACCTGAAGTAAAAAAGGGTAAGCTACATTTATTTCAAGACGAGAAATGTGCTCCAATTCTCTTTTTACACTATCATTCTGTACAGTTGAAGGGTTTATAAACTTTTTATAATGAGTTGAGAACGACTTTATATTCTCTAACTCTTGATGATATGATTCATCTTTAACAGCATATAGCTTTTTAAACTCTAGATATACTTTATTTTTATTTGGTATCTTTTTGTTTCGTAAGGTTAAATAATCTCTTATGTAATCAGAAACTAAAGATTTTTGTCTTACCAAGTGTCTTGCATTTTCTTCTATTGGATTCCAAATTTGCTCAAAAACCTTATACTGTTTCTTTGGGTCTAAATCCATTAGGATATAATTCCTAATTAAATCAGATTGTGATAAATCTAATCCTGTAGAATTTAAACTTTCAAAAATCCTTTGGGGGTCATCCTTCCCTCTTTCTAAAGATATTTCAACAAAAATCAATCTTCTTAATCCGTTTAAAATAGTGTCGAAACTTTCTTGAGTAATAAATGTTTTAAAGTAATTAAAGTTCTCAATAACATTAGAGTATTTATCAAACTCCTTTTCTGTCCCATTCATAATAGCTTTAAAAGCTATTGAATTAGTATCTGTTTGCTTTAATTTTAATTTGTTTGACTCCTGCTGAACATATTGATTTGTTAAAAACATATTATACAACTTATCTGAAGTTTGTTGCATATTGTTCTCTTTTGCAAAACGATAAAGTGCCACATGTAAAATACTAATCGTGGTAAGGCGTTGTTGTCCGTCTATTATTACTAACTCTTTTACTTCATTAGTACTATAAATACCCTCATGAATGAAAACTATACTACCTATAAAATGCGTACCTCTATTTTCAGTCTCTACAGCAACAATGTCATTTAAAAGCTCTTTACATTCACTATTTGTCCAATCATAATTACGCTGATAAACAGGTATTATAAACTGTACGTTTTGTGCTTGTAAAAAATTAATAATGGGTAGTTCGTTTGCTTTCATATTTTTAAGAGACTCTATATTAATAAGATTACATTATTTTATTTTCTATTGATTCTTTTATTTCAATAAGCTCATTTAAGTTTTTATTACCTTCATTAAAGTAACTGGTAAATTGTTTTTCAATATCTCCTGCATATTGCTTACTATATGTTTCTACTTCCCATATTTTTTTCCTAATATTTGAAGCCATTTCTACTAACTTTCTACTACCTAAATCATCAAAACCCATTTCATTTCTAATCACCATAGCAGCTTCTATAAAAGGCATTAATAATGCATCAGAAATATGCCTAAAATCAGGAACTTCTCCTCTATGTTGAACTTCTTCTAAATAGGCATAATGAGCTGGGGTATATTCATTTGCTATATGTGACCAAGGATGATTTAAATAATCTTCTGCTCCATACTTTTTTTTGTAATCATCTACTAGATTTGATATACCATTTAAAAATTGCTGCATATCTTTTGATATTAACTTTAGCGTTTTAACCTTATCATTAATATGTAATTGATATTTCTTTTTTAAATCTTTAAATGCTTCATTATAAAATTCCGCTAATTCATATAGGTTATTGAATAGTTTTTGCCAGTCCTCAGTTGAATTTTTATAAAATGACTGAAAAGCTTTAAAGTTTGACAAGACATCCATTTCTACAACTCTTTCAAAGTTTTTATTAGCATTAAAGTATATCGTGTTCATATCAGCAGGTTTATTTTGTTCTGCTTTATAAAACACTTCCATCCTTTTTCCGTGGGAGATAATATCCTTTTGTAAGGTTCCTAAATAATTTATTAATAAAAGTAAACGGTCTTTTAAATCTTGCTTTTTGTCATTTTCGGTTTCTTGTTTTTCTATTAAGATTTGCTCTCGTTGTTCATAAACTTGATATAAAACAAATAGGATTGATAAAAAAGCTAAAATACCACCAATAAGGGAGCCATAAGCCGAAATAATGTGGTCTTTTGTATTAAAATCAACGTCAAAAGGTTTCCAATTATCGGTTTCGTAGATAGCTTGAACTGTAAGAAATATAATTAAAGCTATAGTAACCCCAAAAACGGCTTTAATAATTCTTTTATATTTCTTTAGTAAATCCATTAGTCAGCAACAGTTTCATACTTATTAATGAACTCTAAAGCGATTTTTTCACTTTCTTCAATAGCAATTTCCACGGCTTTTTTTGCAACCTCTAGTAAATGTTCATTTTGCTTTTTCAAAATGAAACTTTCATTTATGAGATTAGTAATTTGTTTCTGTCTATTAGAGTTGATTATTGGGATTATAAATTTATCTATATCCTTTGGGTAAAGCTCAGCTTGAGCACTTCCTGCACTTAGTTTTTCTGTTTGCAACCTTCCAACTAGGGAGTTCATTACAAATCCCACATAAATAGAATTAAATCCTTCTTTTAGTCTTAAGATATTTACATGATTACTTGCTAGAGCTTTTTTCTTTTTGAGATATACTTGTGTTCTACCAATATTTGCACCTGTAGTATAAGTTAGAATATCATTTTTGTAAACTCTAGCTCTTTCTTGTTCATTCCAGTAAATCAATGAAGTTTTCTCAAAATTATTATAATCTAAAGTATCATCTAATATATGTTTACTGTTAATTATATCTAACCCTCCATCTTCAATATACTTAGGTTGCAACCCTCTATAGTTATCAGTCCTAATGTCAATTATCATCTTATAATCTCCAAACTTTTTGATTGCTAGCTCTAACTGGTCATATTTAGGTTGATAATATTCAGCATCTAACCTACCACTATCAACAAAACTTTCTTGAAAGCATTTTATATTTATAGTTTCTTGGTTTGGCTTAAAGTCTGCTAGTCCTATTTCCTGCAATAATAAGTTCTCTGCTTGTTTAAAAGTTCTCTTCGAGTTACTTATTTTATTTGCTGCTTTAAGCAACAGATTTTCTATTTCTTTTTGAAAATCATTTGAAACATTTGGTATGTGAAAATTGCGTATTACACTATAATCAAGAGCGGGTCTAGTAACTCCAACAATATTTTTATCACTTTGTAGTTTACCGAATTTTGAATTTAAAAAAGTAGAAAGAAAATAAGGGTTTAATTTATCATTTAGAGTTATTTTGACAGAATGCTGATTAATATTAGCTCCTTCCAATTCTTCATTTACAGTAGCACTTTTACCATAAGAAACACCTGTTATAGTTAAAAGAACATCTTTTGATTTAAGTCTACTTCTCTTAATTTCTTCATCCTGTTTATTATTTATATAAACAACATCTTTTAAATTAAAATAATTTTGCATTATATTCTGAACCCTCAAAAAAGGAATACCTTCAAGTTCATAATTAGCTCCTAGGGGGGTTGCTCCTCCAGATATATGCTCAATGTAATTTGAAAGGTTTTTGAAGCCTTTTCTCTTAATTATTTCAAGGTTTTTTAAATATCTTTTTTGCAAATATTCACTATCAAATCTTAAGGTATGATTTTCAAATTCTAATTTATTTTTATTAATAACACTTATTTCTAGCCCTTCCAACAATTCCCTATAACGGGTTTCATTAAAAGGGCTTAGTCCTTTCCCACAAATGACAGCTTCTCTTTCTTAGCAAATTCCAAAAAGGCTTCTGCAATTCCGTCTTGCGTCAAATTATCATGATTAAATAAATCATGTTTGACTATTAAGTGATCGTGTTCATCCAACTTTGGTGTTCCATCTTCATTTAAAACAAATATCTTGTCTCCGCTAGTGTCTTTGCTAGGTTCTTGCATAGTCGCAAAAAAGATTGGGTAATCTTCTTTTTTAGGGCACAATTTGTCATCCCATTTTTGAACTAATAATACAGACGTTTTTGTTCCTGTATGCGGTTTAAAAAAGTTTCCGTGAAAACCAACAACTGCCAAAATTCTACAACGTTCGGCTATAAAATCTCTTATGTGCTTATCAGTACTATTATTAAACCTTCCTTGTGGTAAAACTACAGCCATTCTGCCACCATCCTTTAGGAAATCTAAATTACGTTCGATAAATAAAATATCTCGCCCTACTTTTGTTTGTGCTTTTCCATTTGGCTTTGTTCCAAAACCATATTTGGCTAATATTCTGGTTTCTTTAATATCTCCAGCAAATGGTGGATTAGCCATTAAAATATCAAACTCAAAATCACGGTTCACATAAGAGGCGTTTTCTTTTGTTTCCGTTTTTATTTTTCTGTGCTTTTTTAGGTTTTTCCAACCTTCACTATACGTATCTCTCCAAAGCTCATCTTCTTTGTATTTATCTCTCCAACGCTCATAATCCAATGTGTTTAAATGTAAAACATTGGTTTCTCCGTCTCCTGCAATTAGATTTAATGTTCTCCCAACTCTTACTGCTTTCTCATCAAAATCTATAGCAAAAACTTTATCACGAACATATTTACTATAACGTCCTGTTTTCTTTTGGGCAGAAAACAAGTGACTAATTTCTTTTCCTTCGTCTTCTATAATTTGTCTCCAAACATGAAAAATAGAGTGTACAGGAAAACCACAACTTCCTGCTGCTGTATCTATAATAGTTTCATGTTCTTGCGGATTCAACATTTTTACACACATATCAATACCATATCGAGGGGTAAAATATTGTCCTTTTTCTCCTTTACTGCTTTTGCTCATTAAATACTCAAAAGCTTCATCAACCACATCAAGATTTGAATTGAAGAGTTTTATTCCTTCTAAAGATGAAACGCAAATTGCAAGATGAGAAGGGGAAAGCATCATTTTTGCATCTTCTGTAAATACACCCTCCCATTTATCTTTAGCTCTATTAAAAATGTCTTGCATTTTTTCTTTAAGCTCAGATTCTGTTTCTCCGTAATTTCTAAATTCTAAAGCTCTATCTTCATCATCTCCACTTTCCATTTCATCATAGAGTTTAGAGAAAATGAGTTTAAAGACTTCCTCAAAAACATCTACACCCGCATTGGCTAATACTTCATCTTCCATTTCCAAAATCTTGTCTTTTAAAGATTTCTTTTTGGTAACGAGTTCATCATTTTCAATTAGGTCATTAATTGTCCATTTTTCACTTAGTATTTCTTTAAGTGTTTGGTTAGACTTTGGAATATTTGGAATATCTTTAAAATAGTTAGGGTCTCTTCTATTATAAAATGATATAGATTCGCCGTTACTCCAAATACCAATTGGAGCGCCAGTGGCATTACAATAAGATTTTAACTGCTCTTTTCCATCTTTTAGTTTTGGTTTTTTAAGCTCGACCATAATATAAACGGCTCTTGTATCGTCTTTATCAAAAATGACAATATCTGCTCGCTTTTTTTCACGCCCAAAACTTACTGAATGTTCAATCTCCATTCTTTCAAATGGGTAATTATATTGATCATTTAAAACCATTAAATATAATTGTCTTACAACTTCTTCTGGTTTCAACTGAATATCCTTTTTACGCACAAGACAATTAACAAATGGACTTTGTTTTCCTCTAACTTCTTTTATAAAAATGCTTTTTTCTAAGCGTTTTATTTGTTCTGGCTGAAACTGCGTTAATTTATAGTTGGAATCTTTTAATATTTCGTTGAGTGTCATATACTTAATGTCTGGTTGTAAGAATCCTTAAAAATATGAATCTTTTTGTAGGAAACATGATGTTTCTATGAAAATAAACTTAAACAAACGTTTAGAATATTTGAGCTAAATTTAATGTTACAAATTTTGAAAATAGTTTTAGAATCAGCTATACTTTTTAGTTCGGTTTTGAAGAAGTTCCATTTCTTCCCAATATGAAAAAAGAATATCCTAATTGAATTTGGCTGAAATTATTTGCAGAATAACCCATTTCATGATTTAGTCTCCATCTTAAAAACAACTGACCTTTTTCTCCGACATCTACATAACCTTTAAATTCAAATTCATTTACCCAATTAGATACTTTCCTTCTGAATCCAGTAACTGGGTTTGCAGTACTTTTAAAGTCAATTTTATCACTAGTTAAATATACAAATTTAGGTCTCCACATAGCATAAACGCCATAGCGTTCTTCGGGCAATAAGTGCATCTTAACTTCAGGGTAAAATGTCCAAAAGCTAACCGAATACTCTTCTGGTTTCAGGCTATCAGAACCAACAGTTTTTATACTATCCTGTATAGCTGTTCTGTTAAATCTAAATCCTCCATTAATATGAAATTGGTGTTTTAAATCAGGATTATCAATCAATAGAAAATTGGTATCCTGCCCTATGAACCAAGTTCTAAAATTTAATAAATCTACTGGATTAGTGTATCGTTTAGAATCAATAACAATTGAGTTATCAACTAAAGTTACTTCTGTGTCAATTCGTTCAGGATTAAGACGCCTTTGTTTGTCTTCAATCTTTGTAATTCCACCTTCTATTTCCGAGTATTGAATCCATCCATAACCACCGAATAACCAATCAAATACCTTTGTGTCATGTCTTCTGGTATTTATATTGAAATGTTTAGATAGTTCAAATTGAATTAATCCGTTTGGCGCATCTGCATCAAATCCTTCAAAATCACTAAAAACTTCAACTTCTAGGATTTTACGTGTTTCTTCTTTAGTTAGTGTTAATTTATCCCCACCTGTAACTGTGATTTTTTGATCCATTGGGCTAAAATCTCGGGTAAGCTTATTTACACTGTAATTATAATTAATCAGATCATCCATTTTAATGAATAACTTATCCTTTAATTTATCCCTATACACTTTTAATTCTTTGCCTAGAGTAACAATATCTGTGTCTACAGAATAGTCTTTATCTGATTGATTTATATATAGTGAAACATTGTCCAACCTTTTATAATTCTCTCTGCTAGTAAAGCCAATACCATATTTGTTTGAAAAGAGAATTGAAGACTTGTTCTTTAAGAATGATGGAATTAATTCACAATTGTATTTCTTTTTGTTTTTATCATCGCAATTAAAATATCCTTGTACTTTAATTACCTCAAGAAAGCCTTTAGAAAATTCAAACTCGACTTCGTCTACAACGAAATAAGTGAAAGGTGCCTTGGACTTAGTGTCTAATCGTTTCTTTAAATAAGCTTTGATATATTTTTTTTCTGCCTTATCAAATTCTGCATCTTTAGATAACAAACTTATAGTTTTTGCCTTAGCTCTGGCTTCTTTTGTAGCAATGTCATCACTTGATGTATTTATAGTTTGATATTGTGACAAACAAATATGTTTAGATAGTTCAATGATCTTATTGATATTAGCGCTATACCCTTTCTTAATTAGATTATCAATATCTATCAACTTAGACTCAAATTCTTTTTTAGCTTTGTTTATAAAATCTTTTTCAATTTCTTTTACTCCTTTTTTTGTGATTAATGATTCTATTATAATTTTATTTAGATACACAGGAATAGTCTTACTTACCTTTAACACACCCGTTTTTGGCTTAAAATCCAAATTGTCCAATACTCTTAAATTATTCGCAAAACTATAATAAATACTTTCGGCTTCTTGATCTATTCGTAATAAAGAATCTGAATTATCTTTTTTATCTTCAGTGGTTGTTGAGAGACCTAATAGTTTAGAAACCTTTGTTCTAAATTGCTTTTTAAAATCAAAAAAGCTCCCAACAGAGCTTCCTATTGTAAATTCTTCAGGATCCTCTGAACCCACTTTAGAAAGTTTAATTTTGTACTTATTGTCAGTTTTAGTGATTTCAATTTCAATTCTTTCTTTACCTACTACAAAGTAATCTGTTAAGTTAGTTTGAGCGTATGTTAGTTGAAAGGCAAAAAGAAATAAAACTATTTTTAGAATGGTTTTCATAATTGAGTGGGTAAGGGTTAGTAATTAAATAATATGTACACGATTAAACGCACCCAATTATGGGTATAATTTCTAGTACAATAAAAAATTGCTAAAAATAATACTTGAGGAGAATTGTTATAAATTTATTACAAATATTTGAAATAAGAAAATTAAACTTACAACTAATTTAAAAAACCGCTTTAATGAACAGCAAGTGTCTCATGCTTTTTCTCTATTCTTAATATATTTTAAAAAATTCACGTTCTGTTTTATGCCCAGAGAAGAGTATTATATTTTGAATAAGCTTAACTGTCGCTTAGTAATTTATGCAAAAGTTTTTTATACCTGTAAGTAATGAAAAGAGAGTTTTTAAAACTCATTTAAAACAAAGTAGTTAATTCAAAATATGCTGAATTGAGTAAATGCAGATAATTAATCTTTTATTCCGCAGCATCTGGAAGGTATAATTGTGTTTAATTTGGGGACTCTATAGTAATTAACTTATATCCAAATTAACAATTTTAGGTATGATTATAAGTTTTCAAAATGTTGGAGTTACTTCCTAAATTGACTCAAATGGGTGCTAAAATTGTTGGGATAATTGATATCGTTTGTGGTGCATAGCATCCATAACGCTTCCCCGTATTTTGGATTAACCATAATATCTATAAATCCTAGTATTCCTAAATTTATTAACTTAAATAAAGTGGAGTTTGGCATCCACAAGAAGGTGTTTTTGATGGGCATAATTAAGAAACTCTAGAAGCTAAAAAATTAAGTTGAGGATCATAGTCTCCTATTGGCGATGTAACATCTAAATTAAAATGGTTAATGACATTTGGTATCATTAAATGTTCTTCCATAATTACACACACCTTTTGTAATCTATTTTTTTTGTCATTAAATTATGCGTAAATAATAGATTTACAGTCTCTTAGATTATTATAGTAATAGTTTTAATTATAAATTACAAAGGTAGATACGATTACTGGTACTAATACTGTAAAGTAGTAATATGATAATTGTGAATGTTTGATTAATGAAATGATAGTTGTTTGGAGGTTATATGTTGTTGTACTAATGTACCATTTGCAGATAAAGAAATTTTTATGTGTTTAATATGCTGATTTAAAGATGATTGTGATACAATATTTTATTTCATTTCTAATGGAATAATCCATTTATAGTAGATTTTAAGTGTGTATTTTTATGTATAAAAACTTAGATATTAAGCAAATTGTTTAAAAACTGTAACAATATGCGCAAAAAAGCTACTGTAATTTATCCTTAAAAAATAATAAGAATTTAAGCTTACATAGGGATTTTAGTTTTATATCTTTATACAAGAAATAATCCGAAAGGAGGGTTGTGAAAAAAAGCCCCTTGATAGTGACGTATCAAAGAGCTTATTGTCAAGTTAAATATTTAATAATTTAATCCATTCTGAAATGAGTATTATTAAAATCAAACCCAAGCAATTAAAGTATAGTTTTAAAATTACTTTTAAAAAAGTAAATGAAGGTTATATTTTAAAAATTAAAAATCTTTTTTCTTTAGATTAAAGATTATTAACAAATTTAATCAAAAAACCGTTATTATTTATTTGGTAGCGGTTTTTTTATTTTTAATCGTAACCCCTAAAGTGTTAAATATAATGTTTTAGTTCACAATTTTAGACGTTATATAAGTTCTTTTATTTCTTATTAATTTAACATATCCATCGCATCATCTAAAACATCACTTCCAAAATCTTGTAAATATGCTTTTGTAACAGATTCACTAGAGTGCCCCATAAGCTGACTAATTACACTTTCTTGGACATTGTTAAATTTTAAATGAGTGGCAAAACTATGTCTTGCTACATAACTTGTAAGGCTCTTTTCGATACCAACAGATTCAGCAATAAATTTTAATCGCTTATTAAACTCTCTTAAACGTTTTTTATATCTATAATGAATTTGTATGTCCGTTAAATTGTGCTTGTGTATAATTGGAAACACATAATTTTCGTTTTCGGTTAGAATATTATTTTTAAAATGTTTTAAAATATCTATTGCCTCATCTCGAAGTTTAAAGTTAAAATTGCCTTTGGTTTTCTGTCGCTTATAAACTAGTCTTTCATTACTTACATTTTCCCATTTTAAATATGTCATATCTTTAAAATTCATACCACCTGCATAGTAGCTGAATAAGAACATTTTGTATGTTACTTCATATTTTGGATGGATAGTAATATCAAAAGACTTAAAACATTCAAAGTCATCTTTGCTAATAGCTATTTTATTTGATTTGGATTTGAGTTTAGCTACTTTATAGGCTTTGAAAGGATAATTCGATTCTTTAGCGTATCCATGAGTTATAGCTTTATTAAAGGTTGCTCTTATGTCACGCATTCTTACTCCAATACCACCGTCTGTTCCTCCTCTAGCTTTTAAAAAACTCTCATATTCTTCTAAAAATGCTGGGGTTATCTGTTTAAATTTTAAATCGGTAATTCTCTTTGATTCAACAAAACGAAATAGAGAATTATGAGTGTCTTTTAAAGTTCTTGCAGAACCAAATCGTTTTTCGCTTTCTAATCTTTCAATCCGATCATTAAAAAATTTACTCACGGCAATTTCTTTTACTCTATGTGCTTTTGCTTCCTCTTTGTAAGTTTTGATAATGTCATCTAAATCAAAATTGATTTCTTGCGCCTCTAAATCGTCTATAGCATTTTGAAGCCTAGTATTCAGTTTGCCTAATTTTTCATTAATGGTTTTGTATTTTGGGTAGTTTTTTCTTAATCTTTTATTTTTAACATCCCATTCTTTTTTTGTACAAGAAAAAGGCAACGTTATTATTTTAGATTTGTTTCCTAAATAAATTTTAAATATTATCGGGTAAGTGTCATCCTTTTTTGGTTTGTTTTCTCTGAGTAATAATTGATATGTCGCCATTAATAATTAATTTATTAGGTCAAGTTCTGGGTCAAGTTTATGTGTCAAAAATAGTAAAAATTTGTAAATTGTTGACAAGGTTTTAATGCTTATTTTGCTTATTTTCAGTACATTTGAAATAAAAAGTAATAATAAGAAAAATGTATGCTCTCTGACTGTTAATCAGAGGGTCCTTGGTTCGAGCCCAAGAGAAGGAGCTAGCAAATTTAAGGCTTCAGAGAGCTATCACTCCTGAAGCCTTTTTATTTGCACGTAATTTGCACATAAAACGACTTTTTTTCCTTAAAATTTTTATTTAATACCAAATGGCATTAAATAATACCAAAACCTATAAATTCCAGTAGCTTTAGTTAATAATTGTCACTCCACAGTAGTAACAAAAAAGCTTCTCATCATCGATGAAGCTTTCTTCCAAAAAAATTAAATTAAACTAATTATAATTTCACAAGTTTAATGGTGTTTTCTTCACCTAAATTATTGGCTACTTTAACCAAATAAATACTTTGTGGTAAATCAGAAATATTAAAAGCATGTCCCTTTCTAAAATCGCCACGAAATGATTTTATAGTTTTACCTGTAAGATTATAAATTTCTATTTTGTTAATATTTTTATTTATTGAAAATGAACTGTTAGTTGGATTTGGAAAACAAGAAATCCTCTCGAGTTCTAGATCTACAATAGAAAGTGAATTCACTTCAACAATAGAGAAAGTAGACTCATCACCCTCATTAGTTAGTGCATGCATACCTGCAATGCCATTAGTAGAATCAAGATATAATCGTCTTTCACCATCAGAACCAAATGGAGCTGTAATATGATAAACTCTTTCACCATGCGTTCGTTCTTCCATTAAAAATTTAGTCCAACCTCCAGAGGAGCTTGCTGTTAACATTGTTGCAATTCCATTATTATTCGACTGAAGCCTTGGTCTATCACTTTCCGAAGCTAATTGTATGTGATATAACCCATCATCACCACTATATATAAATTTCCAAATTGTAGTAGCATTTACAGTAGTTGGTTCTACTGCAGTAGCAAAAGTATCGCTGCCATTTGCAGCTAACCTTTTACCTGCTTGCGACTGAATATAATATTCTTTGTTAGGGTCTGGGCTAAAATGAGTAATTCCGTTTGGATTAGGTTCAGGAATGGTTACGTCGATATCGCTATCATTAACCCCCATTGCGTGTAGCATTTTTATAGCATAGCGAGCTCCTAAGATCTGTTGAGATAATGCATCAAAATGAATGTTATCTGCT
The DNA here is from genome assembly GCA_947500585.1 of uncultured Flavobacteriaceae bacterium. Taxonomy (GTDB): domain Bacteria; phylum Bacteroidota; class Bacteroidia; order Flavobacteriales; family Flavobacteriaceae; genus CAXBID01. The sequence goes on from CANMSN010000005.1 coordinate 29,318, forward strand.
GGTACAGTAGTAAGCCCCTCTGCGCTAACTACAGCAGTATTTGTAACTGAGATTGTTAGTTGGCTAATTAAATCGTAATTAAAATTTAAATAGTTTTTCTCTTCGTATGATAATTCACCTGCTATAAAAGGCAAATTGGAATTGCCGAATTCTGTTCTTAAACCTTCAATTATTGGAGTAAGTTCTGCTATATAAGTAGATCGAGCATAATTAGATTCACCTTGATGCCATATTATACCTGCTAACTGGGAACCTGTACCTGCTTCTTGTAATGCTAAATGTGTTCTTGCAACTGCTTCTGCATAATAGTTTTGTGAAGCACCTATTTCCCAAGCATCAATAGATGAACCACCACGTGCATTAACAACTAGCCTTATTTGATCTCCTGTATTATCATACATAGCTTGTCCAAATGTGTATCCTAAATTATAACCTTGATCTATACTAGTATTACGTATTGTAGAATAATTGTTAAGTGCTGGCGTAGCTTTCTCGAACACTCCTGAATCATTTAATACCATTACATTATCTAATTCAACGAGAGGAGTCGATAATTCACCTTTACCTGCTGCGTTAGATTGACCTATAATTAAAAATACTTTAGTGTTTTGAGCTATCATACTTAATGGAAGCACTACTAACATTATCATTAACAAAGCAATTACCCTTATTTTTTTTACCCTTATTTTCATTAATATTTAGTTTAGTTTTTTATTGTTCCTGAATTTTACAAAGCCTTTATTTTTAACTTAAGATTGATTCCCATCCTTCGGTTCTAATTAATTTACCTACTTCTCTTAAAACTTTTACATCTTCTGGATGCATTTCTCCTGAGGGTAAAGGACCAGTGTTTAACAATAGGTTAGCTGGATAAGAATTTGCTTTTTTAAGCATTTTAATTACGTCTTCTTTTGTTTTATGATTTCCGTCTTGTGTTTTCATGTAACCCCATCCTTTTTTTTGTAGATGATCACAAATTTCTAGAGGTTTGCTTGGTTTTTTGTCTGCTTTATATTTACGTTCTGGAGCTAGAAAATCTTCAGTTCCTAACATGCCTTGTTTATAAGATACTAAAACTTGAGGTTGCTTATAATGAATTAAATCATACAATTCTTGACATTTAAAAAGATTCCTATCTCTTGAAGCTGGTGTCGAAAAACCATCTAACCAGATACCAGCTACATCGGGAAACATGTCTAATAATTCATTGACTTGATTCGTCATAAACTCTAAATAAATGTTTAAATCGTTCTCTTCGCCATATTTATAGTAAGGCTCTTGAATTTCAAATTTAGGTCTTGCAGCTCCTCCCCATTCCCCATTGTTTGGTGCATGTGGATGTCTCCAGTCTCTACCATGTGAATAATAAAGAAATAAGGCGATTCCCTTTTTATTACATTGCTCAGAAAGTTCTGCTATTAAATCTTTTTTTGCAGGAGAATTTGTACTTTTAAAATTGGTATATTTTGTATCCCACAAACAAAAACTATCATGATGTCTTGTTGTGATGTTTATATATTTCATACCAGCTTCTAAAACTAAATCGGTAATAAAATCGGCATCAAATTTTTCAGCAGTAAATTGGTCTTTAAGTTTCGCATATTCAGCGACATGAATTTGTTCATTGTATTGCACCCATTCATGTCTACCTAGGATAGAATATAACCCATAATGAATAAACAAACCATAACGTGCATTTTTAAACCATTCTATAGAGGCTTCTCTTGGGTTCTTTAAATATAGGTCCTTATAATTTTTCAAATAATTTGGAATATGTATTTTTTTCTCATTAATACAACTAGGAAGGATTAAAGTAGCGGCACTTGCCAAAGCAGTGTATTCAAGAAATTTACGTCTGTTCATTTTATATTAAAGTTTTAAATTAAAAATGACTGTTGCTATAATTTTACAATAATTACAAAATTAGGTTTATTGAAAAGATTAAAAACCACTGTATTGTTGCATATAATAGCTCAATATGTTGCACATTAAAAAATTGTTTTGTCTATATAATTTAACTTATAAATTGTTATAGAAAGACAGATATAGGGTCTAGTCTAGTAAATGAAGTTATTAACTTAAAGACAAGTTTTAAAAATATTTTACATGCATAAAAAAAATCCAATGAATTTAAATTCACTGGATTTTTTTGTAAATCCAACCTATTTAATAAGCTTAATAAGTTGATTTTAACATAAATTTTATTATGTCATTTATGTTAAAGGTATTAGTTTGTTATTACAAGTTTATTATTAAATATTTCTTTTCCAGCTTCTACAGATAACAAATACATTCCCGATGTAAGATTTTTATTGACAAGTATTTCAGTATTATAATTTTTTATTTCTGAAAACACTTCTTTTCCATCTAAAGAAAATATTTTTATTCTTACTTCTTTTATATCTGTAATTTTCGGAAGGTTTAATTTAAAATTCCCTTTTGTAGGATTTGGTATTATTTCTAACTCATTAGAAGTTATTATTATGTCCTCTTCAATAATAACGTTTTTATCGTTGCTAGTTTTACTAGCAACAGATTTATTTAAAGGTATATTTAGGTGAGTATAACCATTGGCTGGACAAGTTACATTCCAACTAGTATTTCCATTTAAGGTATAAGTATTACTTGTTCCTGTATTTGAATTATCCCAAATTTTCCGTGTTACAGTTCCGCTAACACTATACCCATTTGTTAAATTAATAGCTACTGTTTTATTATTATTACTTGTATTAAGTATATGAATATTTATTGTAGAATTATTTCCAAATGAAACAACTTTTATAGCATTATCATTACCGTATGAATTAATGACTTTGCCCCAAGCATTATTTACTATATTTTTAAAACCAGAATACTTAATAGGTGGTGTGTTTCCATTTGCATAAACAATTCTATTACATGCTTGATAGAAAATAACGGCCTCAACTCCAGATCTAAGTGCCGGAAATATATTATTCAAACCTGCTATCAATCTATCTATATTATCATTGGTACTATATCTAGTAGATTCCGTATACCAAACTGGATCAGCAGAAGCACTTACTAGAGATGCCCAAGTTGAATTCCAATTACTCTCTCCCAATGTGTCGTCGTCATAAAAGTGAGAACCAATTATATCTGTCCTATCTTCAACATCATCAACATCTGCTACAGATGTAGATAGTGCCCAACGTTCTAATCCTACTTTTTTTGTTGCCCCTAAATTGTTCATTTGGTCAAACACTTTACGATGATCTGAGTCATCTGCAGAATCTTCATTCCAAGGACCCAAATAATCAATAGTAATACCAGCATTATTCATTTTTGTCATAAAGCTATCTAAATAAGTGGCATAAGTAGTAAGATTTAAACTGTAAACATTATAAGAACAACAACCTCTCCACGAAGCAGGAAACTTATGTTCTCCGTGGTAATCTGTTCCGTAACCATCACCGTTAGCAATACTGGCAAATATTTTCACATTTGAATTTACAGCTTTTACAGAATTAATAACTTCTATCACATCATCATAAATAGGATCTGAAATTGGTTGTAATGCAAATATTGGCACTCTTAGTATTCTTAAGTTCATTTCATCAAATAGTTTATCTGAAACAGTTGAAGTGTTACCATCTGCATAATTTTTTATAGTCAATTTTGCATCACCGCCAAAAGTAACAGCTTGATAACTAGTACCTGGATTAACTGTAATTGTCTGTGATGTTACTAATGGTGCTACTAAAAATAATAGTAAGAAAAATCTAATTGATAACTTTAAAACATTTTTTTTCATGATTTTAATTTTTTAAATTATTTGAATCAAAACTATTAAAAGTAAAAATTAAATACGTCTCATTTTAGTAGTACAATTGTTGATTTTTCAACAAAAAATAAGTATTTAACTTATTCTAAAAAAGAAAACACATAAAATAATAAAAAAAGCTGCTAATATATTATTAGCAGCTTTACTATATTTAAAATAATTTTTATTTTTTTACCGCTTTAACAGTACCTAAATCTACTCCTTCAGAATCCTTGCACTTTAGCATATAAATTCCGCTATTTAAATCGCTTACATCTAAACCATTATCTACTTTTTTAAATGCTATTTTAGCGCCAAGTATGTTGTAAATTTCTACCGAACTTATTTTGTTAAAGGAAAAATATATACGATCTTCAACAGGATTAGGATAAGCCTTAAAAGATATGTTTTTAGCATTATCGTTTACTCCAAGAACACTAGTATTGTATAGATTTAAAATAAAAGAATCTGCTGCTGCTCCTGTATAAATTCGAACATCATCTATAGCTCCTTGAAAACCTCTGGTTGGTGGATCTGCGTTGTAATCATTACCAACTCTCAATTTTGCTACTGTTGTGTTTACATTTGTCCAAGTTCTATTATCTATATTAACTCCATTTACAAATAATGTAGCTGTATTGTCAGAGTTATCAAAAACAACAGCTATATGATACCAAGTACCAGTAGTAAGTGGAGATGCAACAGCATTAAAACCAGAACCTTGTATTTCTATTCTAGCCTTATCTCCTTGAGCACCAAAAGTCCACCTTGTTCCTGTTGATGGTGCACCAAGTCCTATTACACCTAGACCTCCATTACTAAATGTTGTAACTTTTATCCATGCTGCCATAGTACGAGATTCATTACCGTCAATTTCAAAATCTATAGCGCTTTCTAAATAATCTGCTGCTGCAAAACCAGATATAGCACCATTTGCAGTTCCATCTTGACCAGTTTCAAAAGAGGGGGTAAAACCTGTTGAAGCCGATAAGTTGTATGTGGTCGTTTCATCATTTAAGTTATTGTTGAAATTGTAATGAGCAATTAAGGTTTGCGCTTCTAACCAACTAAAAGCCATTAAAGACATTAATACCAAAAATGGTGTTTTTAAAAAAGTAATTTTTTGTTTCATTTTATATTTTATTTAAATTTAGTAATGCAAGGCAAGTTATTCAATATAGTGCTAAAAAATATACCTTAATTGTTTCATAAATGGGCGTAAAATGTTGCATATAATATTTAAAAACAAGTACGTAAACAAATTAAATAAAACTGCTATAGCTGTTTTATTTAATTTGGGTCTTAGTAAAAATATTGATACGCTATTTTATGTGTTAAACCTACTTGGAAGAACTAAGGTTGTTGTACTTACTAATATAGTGGAGGAGAGAAGATCAATTTTTAATTTATAAGCTTAGTAGTAAAGGGGTTAAATATAAGTTATCACCTAATACTTTTTGTTTTAGGAGTAATTGTTTAAATAATTCTTTTTTTACTTTTCTATATTTTTTAATGTTAGCTAAGTTGTTTATTTCTTTAGGGGTCTTGTTGAAGATTAAATAATTGTATTTTTTTGCAACTGCTATCCAACCCTAATTTAACACGAAAAAAACACCTCTATTTAAACACCATTTTAAAGTTATAAACTTACTTTGTTTTCATAAAAAGGATTTCTATCTCTTGGTATTAAAGCCTTATTCAGTTTTATCCATTGATTTAATTTATTCTTAAGTTCTTCATGTTTATTAGAATTGGTTTTTAATAAATTTTTTGTTTCCCCTAAATCTGACCTTAAATTATATAATTCCCAAGTATTACCTTCGTAATAATGGTGAAGTTTCCATGGGTAAGATATAATTAAAGAACCTGGTCGAGTTCTGAATATAGAATCTCTCCCTTGGTCAATGCTTTTTTTATAAGTCTGCAGATATATTGGAAAATGATAGTACAATTCTCTTTCAATTTTTTTTTGATTTATCAATACATCTGTTAAATTTATACCATCTAATTCTTGAGCTTTTTTCTCAGGGTTTACAATATATTGAATGGTTGGATAAAAATCTAAGTTTGAAACCACTTGATTAGTTGTACTACTGGATTTTATTTTTTGAGGCCATTTCATTATCAAAGGTACACGAATACCTCCTTCATAATATGAGCCTTTTCCACCTCTGAGAGGATTTTGATATGATATAGCTCTAATACCTCCATTATCTGAAGTGAAAATTACCAATGTATTCTTATTTAATCCATTAGCCTCCAAAGTTTTTAAAAGTCTCCCAATATTTTCATCCAAAGACGAAACCATAGCTGCATATTTTGGATTGTTTTGACCATTATCTCCTTTTTTCTTTTTGAACTTTTCTATCAAGCTTGATTTTCCCATTAAAGGCGTATGAACTGTGTAATATGGTAAGTATAAAAAGAATGTGGTATCTCTGGATTTTTGTATAAATGAGATAGCTTCATTTGTCAATCTATCTGTCAAATACTCTCCTTTGGAGCCATCTTCTATAAAATCGATATTATAAGGTGAAAAATAACCATTTGCACCCGGATTTCCTTTATCACTCCCTCCTATATTTACATCTATACCTTGCTGTAATGGATTTTTATTTACATGCCATTTACCAATATTTGCTGTTAAATACCCTGCTGACTTAAGCATTTCTGGTAAAGTATAAATAGAATCGTCTAAATGCTCTGTGTTTTCTATTGGAATTAACTTCCTAGTTTTCGCATTTCCTCTAGCTGAAGAACCAACAGTGTAAACTCCGTGTTTTGGAGTATTTAACCCTGACAACATGCAAGCTCTACTTGGGGCACAATTAGCCGCACTAGCGTAAGCATTTGTGAAAACCATTCCTTGTTTAGCTAAAGCATCAATATTAGGAGTTTCGTAATAAGTACTTCCCATAAATCCTAAATCTTTCCAGCCTAAATCGTCAACATTAATTAAAACTATGTTGGGTTTACTTTGAGTTTTTGTTGATGCAATAACACCCTTATTTCCTTGATTTTCAAACACACAAGAAAAAAACAATATAACTAGCAAAAATAGCATATAGCATTTATTTAGCTTTACTGTTTTTAATCTTCCCATAAGTTATTATAATTTAAATTGCCAGAATTTATAAGAGCCGATTTTAAATAGAATTGATTTAGCTTGCTATCATTTCTCAGTTTTAATATTTCAGATTCAATAGGCTTAACCAGCTCGCTTAAATTCTGCAAAGTTGCATATGCCATAAAGTGATTTTCTTTTACTTTGTTTAATACAAAGAGTAACGCATCAGTACTTCTGTTATGTTTAATTAATATTTCTGCACTCATTAACCGCACTTCAGTATTTTCATTATTATTATTGAAGTTTCTACTAATTTCTTGGGGTATTGAGTTTATTTCTCCTCTTTCTAAAAGCTTAAGAAATCCAACGGTGCCCCAATACCGTATTGCAGGTTCTGATGAACTCAAGTATTTAATCAAATTTGTTATATCAGATTTGCTTGCTGTACTCGATAATGCTGCAGATTCTATAACCTCTCCTACGGGCTGGTTGGTGCGCTTAATATAATTATAAAATGGTTCCTTACTATTCCTTCTTCTCATTGACCAAGGATATAATCCCAAATCGTTTTTGTCTTTCATCAGTTTTAAAAGCTTCTTTTTCATTTCTGCAATTTTACCCTGATATTTTTTTAATACGATTAGATTTTTTAGTTCAAAAGTATCTACTTTGGTATCATAAAATTCTAAAGCCGCTGTTGGTTTCCAAAATACACTTTGAATAGAATCTAACTCACCATTTATATTTGCCTTATCCCAGGCTTGATAGGACGGCATTTGCCATTGATAAGATTGTCTTGTTCCGTTGGGATAAGCCGAATTAAAATTCCAGATAAGCTTGTATCTACCATCTGTAATAGCTCTTGAAGGAATAAAATTTTGTTCTTGATTTGCCCTGAATAAAAATATTTCAGACCTATTTTCTGGTAAGTTTTCACCTAAAAAAGGTTTACCCATTATAAAACTAGGAATGTCTGTTCTAGCCAAACTAAGAAATGTTGGCGCAAAATCTACAAACCCGACTAACTCTTTATTCACAAAAGGTATGCTAAATTTAGCCAAATGCTTATATTGCTCTGGTAAATAAACAAACAACGGAATTCGGGTGCCTGTATCATACAAATAAGCTTTACTTCTTGGTAAACACCCACCATGATCTGAATAGAAAAACACAATTGTATTTTCTGCTTCTCCTGAAGCTTTAAGTTTATCTAATTGTTTCTTAACCCATAAATCCATTTCGGTAACGGCATCTAAATGCCATGCTAAATCATCTCTAATTTCTGGTTTATTGGGTAGGTAGCTAGGTAAATTTATATCATCTAGTAGAATGCCTCTAGGGTTACGTCCATTAGTGTTTTTGGTAGCAACTCTTTTGGTATGAGTACCACCATAATTAAAAACAGAAAAAAAGGGCTGAGTTTTATCTTCTCTATTTAAAAAACTAGCTTTTTTATAAGACGCATCCCAAATATCTTCAGGAACATTTTTAGCGTTATAATCTTGCTTGCTATTATTAGTACAATAATAACCTGCTTCTTTTAGGTATTTTGTAAAATAAAATTTGTCTGGAACAGCCCTACTTTGCCTATGCCAATCTGTTGCCAACATTGGCGCATAGATTCCTGATATAAGGGTTGACCTTGCGGGGGAGCATTGTGAGCCATTAGAAAATGCATTTGTAAAAACAATGCTATTTTTAGCTAAGGCATCTAAAGTTGGAGTATTTGTTAATTTATTACCATAAACTGATAAATATGGACTCATATCTTCTACTACCAAACACAAAATGTTTGGCCTATCTTCTTTATTAATGTCTTGACATGAGTGACAAATTAAAAAAGCACAAAATAATTTTATAAAAAGTCTCATTTACAATGTTTATTATATATCAATAACAACCACTTAGCACCAAATTCAACGACTTACTAAAAACAATGGCTTTATTGCAATGTATCCTAATTAATAGGCTTTATTGTAAAACTATAACTATAGTCTTTTGCTGGGACTCTAAATTGTTGATGCGGTAAAGCTTTTTTAGACCAGCTGTCATCTCCACCAACGCCCATTTGTTTATAATCAATATTTAAAGTTATAAAGTCTCTTTTCTTTAAATCATAAGTATGTAATGCAACTTCTATATCTTTTGTAGTATATGGCCATGCACTAACACTTAAATTTGATGATAATCCAGTTACGCTAATACCTTTGCCTTTTTTATCGGTAAGTGTAAACCAACGTACTTCGGTTTTGTTACTACTTTCTTGAGGGCGTATATACATGTGGTAATCATTTGATACCGATTCGTCATATAATCCAACATCTGCACTTTGGTTTCTGTCGTTATAATTTTCGTGAGGGCCTTTGCCTAAGTAAGTGAAATTATCGTATTGTTTAGGAAGTTCTATTTGCATTCCATATTTAGGTAGAATAGGCAAATTAGAAGATTTATCAATATTAAGCTCATTATTTACTTGTATCGAGCCATCTCCATGAATTGTATAATTTAAATGGAGTTTAGAATTTATATCTTTTAATAAATAAGTTGTTTCAACACTTACTTGATTTGATTCAACTTCCTTAACCACAAAAGATTCTAAGCTTTTGTTTTTGTGAGCATTTTTCCAAACTTTCAATATTTTATGTGTTTTAGCTCCAGCACGATCATTATCGGTAATTGGTCTCCAGAAGTTAGGAATTAAAGCACCGTGAATTAATTCTTCATTATTAGATTGAAATGATTCTAATTCACCAGTTTCTTTATTAAAAGATACAGAAAACCCATTGCCTTTTATTTCAGTTTTAATAGTATTATCATCTATACTTAAGTCAGCTGATTTTGAGTAATCTATTTTTGGTTTAGTTGTATTCAAAGGAAGTTTTAGTTGTTGCCACGCTATTTCATGTCCTTTATTAGCCCAATTTTTGGAATCTTTTAATTGAAATGCAATACGTATAAAATATTCTGACTCCGTTTTTTCTTTTGGCATCTTAAAAGGAATGGTTATAGTTTTAGATGAGTTGGGCTCTAAATTTATAGGTTTTAACAGACCGTTTTTTACTAAAACACCATCTTTTTGTAACTCCCAAGTAATATTAAATTCATTTAAGTTAGTAAAATCATGTCTATTATAAATTTCAACCAAGCCTTTTTTAAGATCTTTGGCTATTATTTTTATAGGTTGAAAAATCTTTTTACATTCCCATAGTGCAGGTTTAGGTATTCTAGCGGGATCTACAATACCGTTTAAACAAAAGTTGCCCGAGTTAATTTTTGTATCGCCCATATCACCTCCAAAGGCATAATAATCTTCTCCTTCAGCTGTTTTTTGTAGCAACCCTTGGTCTACCCAATCCCAAATATAACCACCAATCATTCTTTTGTTAGATCTAATAGCATTCCAAAATTCGAATAAATTTCCTGTTGAATTCCCCATAGAGTGGGCATATTCACACCAAATAACAGGTCTACCATCTTCTTCAAAATTAGCCATCTTAACCATGTACTCAATAGGGTTATACATTCTACTAATCATGTCAACATAATCTGGATCTTTAAAAATTTCATCTTCTATTTTAGCTTTCCCACCCGTAGTTTGTGCACCTTCGTAGTGTACTGTTCTAGTGTCATCGTAACTGCGCATCCAATTGGCCATGGTGGCATGGTTAAAGCCAGAACCAGATTCGTTACCTAGAGACCAAAATATAATTGAAGGATGATTTTTATCACGTTCTACCATTCTAACAGCTCGTTCTAAAAAAGCACTAGACCAAGACGCATCATTACTTAATTTACCTCCAATATGGTGAGTCTCTAAATTAGCTTCGTCCATTAAGTAAATACCGTATTCATCACAAAGCTCATACCATCTTTCGTCATTAGGGTAATGCGATGTTCTAACAGCATTTATGTTGAATTTTTTCATTAGAAGAATATCCTTTAGCATAAGTTCTTCACTAACTACTTTACCTGTTTTGGGACTATGGTCATGTCTATTTACCCCATAAATTAAAGTAGATTCGCCATTTACAAATAACTCACCATCCTTAAATTCTATTTTTCTAAAACCAATTTTAGAACTTCTAGTTTCTACTATCTTACCTTGTTTATCTTTTAAGGAAAAAACTAATGTGTAAAGATTTGGGTGTTCTGCACTCCATTTTTTAGGGTTAGATATGTTGGCTTTTAACATGGCAAAGTTTGGTTTTCCTCTTTGCTCATATTTTTCGTTATATATATTTTTAGCTGTAATTGACAAGGGTTTATCTAAAACCGTTTTATCATCAGCATCGTATAACATAGATTCTAATACATAGCCTTCTAAAGAGGCGTTGTTAAACACTTTAATTTTTGGTCGAATCTGTAATTCAGCATCTTTATAATTACTATCTAAATCTGTTTTTACAAAAAAGTCGTACAACTGCACTTTGGGAGCAGCTGTTAAATATACTTCTCTATGAATTCCACTTAATCTCCAATGATCTTGATCTTCTAGATATACACCATCACTCCATCTAAAAACTTTAACAGCTAATTTATTTTCTCCGGCTTTTAAATATGGAGTTGCATCAAAATGGGTTGGTAGCATACTGTCTTCACTATAACCAACCATTTTCCCATTAATCCAGACATAATAGGCAGAACTTACGCCTCCAAAATTCAAGGTAATTTGCATGTCGTTCCATTCAGAAGGAACGTTAAAACTAGTTAAATAGCACCCTGTAGGATTGTCCATTTCTGGAGTAAACGGCGGTTCTACTGGAATAAAAGGATAGGTAATGTTAGTATAAATAGCAGTGCCATAACCATGTAGCTCCCAGTTTGCAGGAACAGGAATGGTTTTCCAATTATCTGAATTAAAATTAATGTCATAAAAATTTTTAGGAGCCTTTTCTGGAACTTCTGACCATGAAAATTTCCAATCCCCATTTAAAGATTTATATCTAGAAGAAGCTTTTCTATCTCCTTTTTTTGCTATTTCTAAACCCTCATAAGAAACTGATGTTGCTTTAGCTGGTAATCTATTAATTCCTGAAACTTGTGGATCTTCCCAAGGTTTTATTTGTGAAGTACTTTTTTTATTTTCTTGACTTAGTATTATTTGAATATTAAGCAGACAAAGTATAGCTGTTTTCCAGAAAATGTTCATATTTAAAATTAAAAGTTATTTTATCGGTAAATTAACAAAATACTAAGGCATGTTTTATACTCTTAATGTTACAAAAACGGGCTTCTAATGTCATATTTAAGCTTCTGAAACATATTATTTGAAGGTCATATGTCCATGTGTTTGTCTTTTTTAGCATAATTTTTTATGTATTGTGTTGGGCTCATGTTGTATTCTTTACTGAAACATTTACTGAAATACTTTTGATTATTAAATCCAGTCATATATGCGATTTCAGATATATACATATCTGAGTTTTCAAGTAACTGAACTGCCCGTTTTAGCTTTATTTTTTTTATAAAATTGACTGGTGTGTCATTAATAATAACTTGCAGTTTTCTATATAAGTTTGCGCGACTCATACCTACTTCAGAAGCTAAAAATTCAACACTTAAAAGATTATCATCCATAGAGTTTTCAATAATCTTTATTAACTTTTTTATAAACTTTTCTTCGTTAGATTCAATTTCAATTTCAGATGGTTTAGAAGTAATAACTTTACTAAACTTTTCTTTTAGTATTTTTCTTGTTATTAATGTGTTTTTTACTTTCCACTTAACAAACTCAAGGCTAAAAGGCTTTTCTATATAATCGTCAGCTCCTAAGCTAACACATTCTATTTTGGTCTCATTTGAGTTTTTAGCAGTTAACATAAAAATTGGGATATTGTTTATGTCCAGATTCTTTTTAATACGTTTAAGCATAGATATTCCATCTTCAATAGGCATTAAAATATCACTAATTATTAATTGTGGTTTCTCTTTTAAAATAGTTTCATAACCCTCTTTCCCATTTTGCGCTTCTATAATTTGAAAAGTGTCACTTAATTCTTCTGCAAGCATCAACCTCAAATCTGAGTTGTCTTCAACTATTAAAACTTTAGGCTTAGATATGTTTTTTTGATTAGATTCAAACTCAGAGTTAACTTCTTCGATAACTTGATATTCAGAATTTTTAATAAAGCTTTTCTTTAAAGGTTCTCCTTTTTCTAATATTTCCTTTTTATGATACCTGTTTTTATTTATTGGAAGATAAAATGTAAACTCTGTAAATACATTTTCTTCACTTTCAACCATAATTATCCCATGGTGTCTTTCTACTAATTTTTGCACTAACTCCATTCCAATTCCTGTTCCAGGAATTTGATTACTATACGTTTTTGTTGCTTGATAGTACCTATCAAAAATAAGATTTAAATCTTTTTTTGGTATACCTACCCCATTATCTTTTACAACACATTTAATATATTTTCCTTTTGCGAGTCTAGTTAATTCTATATCTTTACTTTTATCTGTAAGAAGTTCTACTTTTAAACTTATTTCACCTTTTTCTTTAGTGTATTTAAAGGCGTTAGACAAAAGGTTAAACAATATTTTTTCTAAAATATCTACATCATACCAGCCTTTAATTTCTCTCTCTTTTGTAATAAAGTCATATTTGATTTCATAAATTTTGGCAAAGTCATTAAAAGCATTTTTAATAATACTAATATCTTTTATAATGTTGTTTTTAGAAATATTGAGTTTTAACTTACCTTCATCAAACTTTCTTATATCCATAATTTGATTTATAAGTCTGTGCATTCTAAGTGTATTATTATAAATGCGTTGAGATGTTAGTGGGCTTAATGTAAATTTTTTCTCTTTCACCACTTTTTCAACAGTACCAAGAATTAAAGAAAGAGGTGTTCTTAATTCATGAGATATATCAGTAAAAAAAGTCATTTTCATTCTATGATGCTCTTTGTCTTTTTCTCGACTAACTGTTTCTGCTACCAAATTTTTTTTTAATTTATACCAGTTGTTTATTAAAAGCAATGAAAGCCAAATACAAAAAAAGGCTAAAACGAAATAAATAATAATTGCTGTATTACTTTTCCAAAAAGGTGGAGAAATGGTAAAATACAATTGTTTTGGTACGTTATTCCAAACACCATCACTATTAGTACTTTTCACCTTAAATGTATAAACGCCTGGTGGTAAATTATTATAATTAGCATTTCTGTTTGTTGCATCTGTATATAACCAAAAATCATTTACACCTTCTAGCATATATGCATACTTATTTTTACTGGGAGATGTAAAATCTAAAGAAGAAAATTTAATAACAATATTGTTCTGGTTATATGGAAGATCTATCACTTTATTGAATCTTAACTTAGATTTTATACTATTGTTGTTATAAGTTAAAGTATCATTAATTTCATTTCCAAATATTGAAAAATCTGTAATAACAGTATTGGGTATTAACGTAGTTTTTTTAAATTTTTTGGGATTTACTGTATAAAACCCACCAATGCAACCAAAATATAAATGCTCATTATTGGCATTGTAGGAGTTAAAGGTAAACTGACTCTCTTTTACTCCTTCATCTACACCAAAGTTTTTGATTTTTTCGGTTTTTATATCCAAAAATGAGATACCCTCTAATGTGCTAAACCATAAATTACCTTTATTATCTTCCTCTATACTACAAATAATTTCAGACAGGAGTCCATTCTCTTTGTTATAAACTTTTATTTGTTGACCCTTATTTTCATTATAAATATTAAAACCACCACCACGTGTACCGATACATATCTTACCATCTTTTGTTTCTTTAATACATAAAATAGCATTTGATGAAATTCCTCCGTTTTGTTCTGGAGTAAAATGTTTTAGTTTTTCACTTGTTAAATTTATTTTATAAAGTCCACTACCTCTGGTGCCTATCCAAATATTTTTATTTCTGTCTAAATGCATCACATATATATTATCATTAGATAACGTTGAGATAACTTTTTTTTCAAATAGTGAAATTTCATTGTTGGATTTAATAATATCAATACCATTACCCCATAAGCCTACCCAAATACAATTGTTATTTAAAATAGTAATATTTTTTACAGGATTATTGTATTCTTTTAGAGTATCTATAGTATGTGTTAGTTTATTAGGTTTATAATTTTTTGTCCTTATCAATTTATTTCCAAGACCAACAAATAACTCCTTACTGTAATCATCAAATTTTAGAAAATTTACTTCTTTGGTCGTTTTAAGAAAACATTGTTGAGATTTATTACTTATATTATATCTATAAATCCCTTTTTTTCGAAACCCAACTAAAATTTGGTTGCCTCCTTCTGGGTATAGAGATGATGCAAATATGTTGTTTAACTCATTACTTAAGGTTATATTTTCAAATATGTTAGATTTCCCTATAAGTTTACTTAATCCCTTTTGTGAACCAACCCAAAGGTTATTATATCTATCTATTAAAGTGGTATTAATTTGATTGTTTAAGCTTTTATTATCGCCTGAATTAACTTTAAATAGCGAAAATTGGTAAGTTTGTGTTTTTCTAACACCTTTAAGTAAACCATAATTTGTTCCTATCCAAATTATATCTCCTAAAGGTTCAGCAGTAAGAGATTGAATGCTTTCATTCCAGTTTATGTTTTCAGGAAAATCTTTAGAAGTATAGGTCTCAAGAATTTCTAAATCGTAATTTTCTTGGGTATACTTTAATACATAAACCCCATTTTTTGTGGCAGCAATTATGGTGTTATTGGGGCCTTCTTGTAGCGCTAAGGTATTTATATTAAAATTTGTATTTTTCTTATCCATAGCATCATCCAAAACAAATATTCCTTTGGAAGTAGCAAACCACTTCCTATTATATTTATCTTCAAAGTAATGATTTATTTGATTATTATAATTACTTAGTACTTCTGTACTTTTTTTGTAATTTATACTAGAATCTAGTGTAACGTTTTCGGGGTTTTCATTTGGAATTACTCTAACAATACCAACTTTTTGCACAAAAGCCCATATCGTTCCATCAGCGGATTTACCTAGAATTTTTGAGCTTTTATCTTTATAAAAACCTTTAAAAGCATTTTTTTTTCTATTATAAAGGATTAAATAACTTTCGCTACCTAACCAAAGGTTTCCATAATTATCTTCTATTACTGAGTTAACATTATTATTTGGAAGTGAGTTCTTATCAAAAACATTAAGTACATTTTCTTGTAGGTTATGTCCATCATATCTATAAAGTCCGTTATTAGTACATAGCCATAAAAAGCCCAAGTGATCTTCAAAAATATAATTGGTTTTTTTATTAAAAGTTGCACCACTAATATTTAATTCCAAAAAGGAAGATTTTTCTGATTGAGAAAATCCACTACAAATAATAATTAGAAAACAATAAAGTGATATAAAGAACTTCATATACTATTTAGTGATTTAAAATAATTCTTATAAATTATCGGCTTTAAGGCTAAATATAAAAAACCTAAAATAGAATTAGTATTCTATTTTAGGTTTTTTATAAATATGATGTTTAAGGTTAATTGTTAAAAGGTAAACCAGAAGTTATTTTTCCCCAAGTTGGGCTACCAACAAAATTACCTGTATGATTTAATGATCCAGAGTCAGAAACTATTGTGCCACTCCCATCATTTAATTTCCAATAACCAACCAGACCTGTTTCAGAACCGGTTAAACGATTATCTTTATTGTCGGCTATTTCACTAGCGGTTCTAGCAACATTCCAAATACGAACATCACTAATTTGACCTACAAAATGACGATCGGTTTGACCAGTACTTCTACCAATATTAAAGTTGTTAACAATTGAAGTATTAATATTAGGAGCTTGTCCAGTTCCGTCTAAAACTCCATCTACAAAAAGTTCTATATCCAAGCCGCTTGTAACTACTATAACAACATGATGCCATTGTCCATCATTTATAATCATTGTACCATTTACCCCACCGCCGCTATATTCAATTCTTAGTTTATCAGCGTTTATACGCATATCCCATTTTTCTTGGGAAGCATTTATACCCCAAGATAATATTAATGTTTGAGTTGCAGCACTAGCATCTGTTTTAATCCAAGCCTCCATAGTACGTTGAGCACCACCTCCTATTCCTTGGAAAGTTGGAGTCTCTATATAATCTGCTCCTTCAAAATTTACAACATATATGCCTAATAACGAATCATTAAAGGTCGTTATAGCAGCTTGTAGTGTTGCTTGGGCTGCATCTACAATGGTTTGTCCTGTCGATATATCATCAGCAACTCCTTGAGCAGTATCTATTGCTGCTTGCAATGTTGCCTTAGAACCAATAGGGTAGTTTCCTAAATCTGTTCCCTCAATAGCATCATCATGAAGTACTTGAGCACTAGCTATTGTAGAAATAAGTTGCGTAATATCCCTATCAGGACCACCAATTCTTCCTTGGTCAAAATCAGCTACTGCACTTTGCAAATCTAACAAAGCACTATCTACCTCAGCTTGAGACAAATTGCTACTTGAATCTACTACAGCTTTTGCTGTATCTATTGCAGCTTGTAGTATCAGCTTAGAACCTACTGCATATTCTCCTATTTCTACACCCTCATTAGCTCCATCATGTAAACCTTGAGCTGATAAAATTTCTGCATTTAAATCTGTAAAATCTAAAGGGGGGATTTCAGCGTCTTCAAAAGTATTAACAGCCATTAACAAATCTGTTAATGCAGAATTTATTTGTGCTTGAGTAGAAGCTGTATCATCTGCTACAATTTGCGCCTGATCTATTGCCGTTTGCAAAGTTGCCTTTGAACCAGACTCATATTCTCCTGGATAAACACCTTCAACTGCATTATCATGTAAGGATTGTGCACTTGTAATTGTAGAAGCTAAACTAGTACCATCAATAATTACTATACTACTTTGATAAGTATCAAGAGCATCTCTAATTTTTTTTGTTGCAATGTCTATTGTTCCCTGATTGATCGCAGTAGATCTATAAGTTTCATATTCAGTTATAACAGCCTCTAAAATAGATGTAGAACCAATAATTATGTCGCCATTAGATTCTCCCTCTTTTGATATATCTGAAGCATTTTTCGCTTCAAATAGCACCGAATCAAACTCAGTGTAGTTAATTATATTAAGGTCGTCATCATTACAAGAGTAAGTAACCATTAATAGCATTAATATAAAACAGCATAATTTTTTTATTGTCATAATAATTTATTTAAATAATATTTAGTTAGTTTAATTATTGTATCATTTTATCTTTAATTACAATAGTAGAATATTTTACATTGTAACTTAAGGCCTATTTAATAAATAAAAGTAATATCTCTTTAAAAACGCTGAAATTAATCAATTGCTAATTTCTTAACAAAAAGCTAATTATATGTGCCTGTTGTGTTTCTAATTTGGTACTAAAATGTTGCAGAGTTTAATTTGTTGTTTTTTAGAGTTAAGTAACTAAGCCAATTTCTTGTACGAATTACAAAAAAAAGAGAAAATGTCCGCAAAACTTCAATATTAATTTAAACAAAAGAATACTTATGTTGCAAATTTGTATTAAAAATGTCAAATAAGTTCCCGTTTTATGTAACTATATAGACTTGCAACATTTATACGTGTTAATTTAGATATCTAAACTCTTTCTTGTTCTTAACTTTACTTCAAATATTTAATTAACTAAATAATAAAAAACTATATTTTGTATGAATTTTAAATTTATAATTTTTATACTATTTTTTTGCTTATTTGGGCAAATTTATGCTCAAGAAAAAAGAGTAGTTAATGGTACCGTCACCGATATTAATAATATACCTATTCCTGGAGTAAATATTATTCTTAAAGGCACCTCTAATGGAGTTACTTCAGATTTTGATGGTAATTTTTCTATTAATATGACACCTAATGGTGAGTTGCAGTTCTCTTACATTGGGTATTTAACACAAACACTAGTAGTCAATAACCAATCTATAATAACAGTAATAATGCAAGAAGATACACAAGCATTAGATGAAGTTGTTGTTATTGGTTATGGTACAAGTAGTAAGAAAGAACTCGTTTCTGCTGTAGCATCAATTGATGGTGAAGCCTTAGAAAATCAACCCGTTTCAAGAGTAGATCAAGCACTACAGGGACGTGCAGCTGGTGTAGAAGTAACCTCAAACAATGGGGCTCCTGGATCTGGAGCGACCATAAGAATCAGGGGGAATAGTTCTATTAACGGCAATAATAATCCTCTTTTTGTTGTAGACGGTTTTATAGTAGGTACTGGGTTTAATCTTAATAATATTAATGTTAATGATATTGACTCCATTGAAATTTTGAAAGACGCAACCGCATTAGCAATATATGGAACAAGAGGAGCTTCAGGTGTTGTTATCATTACTACTAAAAATGGTAAAGGTCTTGAACCTGGAAAACCTACAATTGCACTTAATGTTTATACTAGTGTTGATGAATTAACTAATAAAATTGATATTGTAGGGGGTTCTGATTATATAAGGTATGTTAATGAAGGGTCTCAATTTACGCCAGGACCAACTGTTAATGTAAATGGTATTCCTGTATCTGTTGGTTTGACTGATACTTCTCTTCCTTTACTTTATAACGATCCAGATCAAGTTCCAACAACAGATTGGATAGATTTAGTATCTCAAGTTGGAATTAAACAGAATATAGATTTATCTGTATCGGGAAATGCAGAAAATGTTAATTATTATTCATCTATTAATTACTTTAATCAAGAAGGTATTATTAGGGGTTCTGGCATAGAAAAAATAGTGTTCAGAAATAATTTAGATTATAGTGTTTCTGATAAACTTAAAACAGGCTTTAGATTAAATATTGCAGGACAACGAAGAGAAAATAACAAAGTGAATTATGCAGGAGTAGTTCAAAATGTATTACCTGTAAGAACAGTTTATGATGATGATGGAAATTTTACAGGAACCAACCCTATTAGCGGAACATTACAAAGAAACCCTGAAGCAGATATTCAATTAAGAGTTGATCATGATTTAGTAACAAACATTATTGCTAACACTTATATAGAGTATGAATTTTTAAAAGGATTAACTTTTAAATCTAGCGTAGGTGCTAGTTTGAACTTCTATAAAAACAATGAATACTACCCCGGAGCACTTCCTGAGCGTTTACTTAACAATAATGAAGGCGGTTATGGTAGAGTTAGAATTACAAACAGCAAAAGCATACTTCAAGAAAATACATTAAATTTTAAACAAAAGTTTGGTAAACATAATTTTAATGTACTAGGAGGTTTTACATGGCAAAAAGATGTTAGTGAATCTTCGTTAGCTAGTGCTGAAGGCTTTCCTTTTGATGTTTTAGAGTTTAATGGCTTAGAAATAGGATCAGACCCAGAAACATATCAGGTAAGTTCTAGTTACAGCCAAAGAACGTTGGCATCATTTTTAGGGCGTTTAACATATTCCTTTGATAAAAAATATGTTTTAACATTAGTTGGACGCTATGATGGGTCTTCAGTATTTGAAGAAGGAAATAAATATTCGTTTTTCCCATCTGCTGGTGTTGCTTGGAATATTGATGAAGAAAACTTTATGCAAGACCAGAATTTAATAAATAGACTTAAAATTAGAGGTAGTTTTGGTATCGTTGGAGAACAAGGTGTTGACGCTTTTAATTCTCTTGATAGATTTTCACCTACTTTCACAATCTTTAACGAAAACTTAAGCTCTGCTGTAGTTCTTGGAACACCAGCTTCCTCAGACTTAAAATGGGAAACTACAGAGCAATTAGATTTTGGTTTAGAAGTAGGCTTATTAAACAATAGAATAAGTTTTGAGGCTGGTTATTATAAAAAAGTAACAAAGGATTTGTTGTTATCACAAGATATTCCAAATACTGCAGGTGGAAGTCAGCTTGTAAATGTGGGTAGTGTTCAAAACCAAGGGTTAGAATTTTTAGTAAATACAGTTAATATTAAAACTCAAAACTTTCAATGGAGTACTACCCTTACAATATCTGGCAACAGAAGCAAAGTACTTCAGCTTGATGATAGAGATATAATAAACCTTCAATCTACTGGTAATCAAGGAGGTTCTTCCGCATCCTTAATTGTAGGACAACCTTTCCCAGTATTTATTGGTGCTGAATATTTAGGAACTTATCAAGATGCTCAAGAAATTATAGATGATAATAGAATTGGTCGTTCATTCTTAGGTAGTCCAAGATACACCGATCTAAATGGAGATGGTACTATTAATAATTTAGATTACAGTGTTATTGGTAGTCCCGAAGCCGACTTTTATGGTGGTATAAGAAACACATTTACATACAAAAATCTTTCTCTTGACACCTTTTTTCAAGGGTCTTATGGAAATGAAGTATTTAATGTAAGAACACAAACCTCTTATTATGGTAGAGGTGAAGAAAACCTTGATTCCAGAGTATTAAACAGATGGATTCAAGGTGTTAATGAAGTCTCAGATATACCAAGAGCTGGAACTTCTACTTCTGTATTTAATCCTAATAGTACTGTTAATGTAGAAGACGGGTCTTTTTTAAGGCTAAAAACAGTATCATTATCTTATGACATACCAGTAAACAAAACTAGTCTAAAGAATGTGTTTAAATCTATGAACGTTTATGTAACGGGTAACAATCTAGCCATATTTACGAAATTTACTCTGGGAGATCCTGAGGTTAATAATTTTACTGCTGGATCTGGTTTTGGTTCTGTATCCCAAGGGTTTGCATCGGGACAATTCCCTTATTCAAGAAGTATTTTAGCTGGTTTAAAAGTTGAATTTTAAAAAAACAGAAATGAAAAAATCATCACTTATAATAAATATATTAGTTATTACATTGCTTTTGATTTCTTCTTGTGATTCCTTTTTAGAAGAAGAACCAAGAGGGTTATTAACTACAGGTAATTTTTACAATAATGATAGCGAAGCAATATTAGCTTCGAATGGCTTATATCGAATTTTACACCGCGGAAATCTATATAGAACTAGAGGTTTAGATAACTATTTAGTAAATGGTACCGATGTAGTTGGGCCTAGTAGAAATGTAAATGGCAATATTCATAACTATTTAATTAATGAAGGGGTTGCAGATGGTAACGGAAATTGGGGTTCTCTTTATGAATTAGTCAGAAACTCATGTGATATTATTGCCCGAGTAAATGAAAATGCTAGTCTCTCTGAAGGTATAAGAGATCAAGTGCTTGGTGAAGCCTTATTTATGAGAGCTTTAGCATATTATCATCTTACCAACCTGTGGGGAAATGTACCTTATTTTAGAGAATTACTGCCTTTAAATGAACTAGCTACTTTAGAACGATTTTCAAAAGACCTAATTAGAACAGATATTAAAGCAGATTTAGATGAAGCATTTAACTTATTACCTTCTACTTATGGAGATTCTGAACTAGGTAGAGCAACAAAATGGGCAGCCAAAGCATTGCAAGCTAAACTTTATTTATTTGATGAAGAATGGCAACCTGCGCTAAACGCTTGTAATGAAATAATCAATAATTCGCCACATATTTTACTAGACAATTTTGCCGATGTTTTCGATCAAACTGACATATCAAACCAATACAATCTAGAGCATATTTTTGTTGTCGATTTTACAACAGATCCAGTTATAGGTGACCTAGATACAAATAGAACAGATGACTATAATCCTAGATTAAGAGATGAACCATTAGATAGAAATAGTATTCCAACAACTAATAACCCTGATGGATTAGCTAATTGGCAATTATTATCTAATGCTTTGGGTGAATTAGATCAAGACATGACGGGTTATGGTTGGGCGATTCCTCTACCAGAAATTGCAAATCAGGCTAATTGGGATCCAGACGATTTAAGGTATGATGCTACTATTGTTGATGAATATCTTGGGTTTCAATTATCATTCCCTTATTATCGTAAAAACTGGAATCTAAATAATACATCTCCCAGAGAAAATCATAGTGAAAACTATATTGTTTTTAGGTTGGCAGACATCTATTTAATGGCTGCAGAAGCCGAGAATGAACTAAATGGCCCTAACGCAGCATATACTTATGTTAATGCTGTGAGAGCACGTGCTTTTGAACCTGATAAACCTTGGTCTGGATTATCTCAGCAAGAATTTAGAGAATCAATGTATGATGAAAGAAAATTTGAATTAGCTGCAGAAGGTCATAGAAAAATGGATTTAATTCGTTGGGGAATACTTTTAGATGTTGTTAGAGCCGTAGAGCATAGAGCATGGAACAATCCAGGGGCAAACATTCAAGAAAAACATGTTTTATTACCAATACCTCAACAAGAGCTATTGTTAAATCCTAACTTGTTAAATACAGACCCAACCAATAACGGTTACAGGTAAATTTAAAGAACTTTTTAATTACTATGTATAAATTAAAAAATATAGGGCTCTTGATAATTACAGTAGTTCTTTACTGCTGTAATTTTTCTAATCAATCTGCTAAGGGTAATCTTGCATTATCAGATAAAAAAACTCAAAAAACCCCTAATATAATTTACATATTAGCGGATGATTTAGGATATGGCGATTTAAGTGTTTATGGACAAAAAAAATTCAAAACACCTAATATTGATAAATTAGCAGAAAACGGGATGTTGTTTACACAGCATTATTCGGGTAGCACTGTTTGTGCTCCATCTCGCTCTGCTTTGATGACAGGCTTACATACTGGACATACACCAATTAGAGGTAATAAAGAAATTAAACCAGAAGGTCAATATCCTATTCCTGATCGAACATATACCATAGCTGAGCTATTAAAAAAAGTAGGTTACTCAACTGGAGCATTTGGTAAATGGGGACTGGGTTTTCCAAAATCTGAAGGAGATCCGGTTTTACAAGGTTTTGATACTTTTTTTGGTTATAATTGTCAAAGACTAGGCCATCATTATTATCCCCGCCATTTATGGCATAATAACGATTCTATTGTTTTACAAAGTAACACAGGAAAACAAAAAGGAACCTATGCTCCTCAACTCATACATGAGGAAACTTTAAAGTTCATAGAACAGCATAAAGACACTACTTTTTTTGCTTATGTAGCTTCTGTAATACCACATGCTGAATTGGCAGCTCCAGAAAATATACTAAAAAAACATAGAGGCAAGTATAATCCAGAAATACCGTACATAGGCACAGATAAAGGTCCAAATTACAGATTAGGTCCTTATGAATCTCAAAAAGAGCCAAATGCTACATTTGCTGCCATGATTGAAATTTTAGACACTCAAGTAGGAGAAATTGTTAATAAAGTAAAAGAATTAGGTATTGAAGACAATACAATAATCATTTTCACATCAGATAATGGCCCACATAGAGAAGGGGGTGCAAACCCAGAATCCTTTAATAGTAATGGAGATTTAAAAGGCTTTAAACGGGACTTGTACGAAGGCGGTATTCGAGTACCAATGATAGCCTCATGGCCAGGTCAAATTAAATCAGGTTCTAAATCTAATCATATTTCTGCTTTTTGGGATGTTTTCCCAACATTGTCTGACATTGTTGGAGCGAGTACACCTAGTAATTTAGATGGTATATCATTTTTACCTACACTTTTAGGCGAAGTTAATGCTCAAAAAGAGCATGACTATTTATATTGGGAATTTCATGAAAAAGGCGGTAGGCAAGCAGTTAGAAGAGGGAAGTGGAAGGCCGTAAAATATAATGTACTGGAACAATCAGATTCTAAGATACAACTTTATGATCTTTCTAAAGATATTGGAGAAAAATATGATGTAGCCTCTAAACACCCAGAAATACTTAAAGAAATAGAGAAAATAATCAAAGAGGCACGAACAAATTCTGATATTTTTTCCTTTAATCAAAAAACCTTTTTAAATGTTGAATAAAATTATAATTACAATGAAAAAAACAGAAAAGTATAACTTAAAAAAAATGTTTATAATCACTTTTCTAACCATTACTTCTTTGTCATGTGGTGGGGTTGATACAGATAATCTTTTACCTTTATTCCCTGTAGAGGAAGTTGAAGAGGTTGATAATGGAGATTTAGCTGGAAGTTTAGAAGTTATACTAGGAGACGTAAAACAAGCACAAATATTAAATAGCCTGTCTACAACACTTCAAATAGAAAATTTATTAGATGGTTTTGAAGAATTAGGTGTACAAGGCATAAGAATAACAATTTTTCCTGAAGGAGAAAATCCAAATGAAGAAATGTTTGATTACTTATACACCAGAGCAAAAGCTGAAGGTTTTAAAATTATGGCTAACCCAGCCCTTTGGGAAGGTGCTCAAAGAATAGCCAATAAGGTACTACATGGAACAATTGTAGACCCTAACAACCAAGGGGCAGCTGGCCCTTCCGTTTTGGGTAATGACCAAGCTTCTCAAATAGTTATAGACAGAATAAAAGAATTTGCTAATACCTATGAAGTAGACTGGATTACTCCTTTTAATGAAGATGGAAGACCTGGTGTAGGCTGGTCTATTAATCAAATAAATGAAATTTATAGCGAACTGCATAACAATATAAATGGTGCAGAACTAATAGGCCCGTGTACTTGGGGTATTCCTGCTGGTACATTAATGCTAGAACAAACTGATATAAAGCAGTACATTACAGCAGCTACAACTCATAATTTAGGGTTTAATCATACAGATTGGCCTGGTTTTATAAATGCTGCTGGAGACTTACCAGTTTGGGATTCTGAAGTTAATAATAATGCTGCTTTCGTAGATAGAGCAACTCGAATTGATGCTGCAATTAGCGCTGGTGTTAATGGTCTTGTACTATATGATAGTTGGAGAACTATATCATTAACAGATGGCTCTTTAAAAGTTGCGGGTAATACACTTAAGGCCAAAATATACAAATAAGGTTCTTTTGAGTGACTTAAAATGCTCAGTAAAAATGCGAGATAGTTATTGAATATTGATAATTATCTCGCATTTTTGGTAAAATAACATATAAATTGCAATTTAATTTTGTTAACCTTAAATGGCAACCAGCTTTATATTATAATCATACAAATACTTCACTAGATAAAGATTTAAGATAAATAGTTAAATTCTTCCGTTTCATTCAATCTGTTAATAATATTTATTGCAAGTAGACTGTTGATTTTATATGACATCAACTAATATTATATAGTGTAGTTTGGTTGCTGTTTATACACCATTCACTACTCTAGCAGTCAAGAGGTCGTCGGTTCGAATCCGATCTTCTCCACCAAATTTTATAGAGCTTCAAGAGTTTTTGACTTTTGAAGCTTTTTTAATTTGCACGCAATTTGCACGCGAAACAGATTATGAATAAAGCTTGATGCTATTTGATACATATTGGTTTATTTTGATAGTTCTTCACTGGTTACAGAATGCTTTTTTGTAAAAATATCACATCCCCAGACAATTTAACATTCAATATTTTTTCGGAAATCAAAGTCCCTTAAAAGGTTAATTAACGGGAATATTAAAAAAGACCAAGAATAGGACACTCCTAAAGATAGTTTTTATGTTTGATAAAAGCGTCTCAAAGATCGGCCGATTTATAGAACTAAATCATAAAATGCAATCGGGTAAGTTTATTTAAAATATAGTATTGTAAAAATAAAATTGGTTCAAAAACCCAATCCAAAAGTCCTGTCGATAACAACTTCCTTAACTTTTAATTTACGGTAGTGCATTCTGATAACAACTGCATTTTTTAAGTCAATGCGATTTCTTGTGTTCGTGTTATAATTATTGCTTAGTCCAAAGTAAAGCTCATCCAACAGTTTTCCTTCGTTATCTAAAAACTGCATGGTTTGAATGGCAACCTGATAAGCCTTATTGGTAACAGTAGCATTAAATGTCATATAAGCTTCAGTACCATTACCATAAACTTTGGGTTTCAAGTCAATCGAATTTCCAATAAACTCAAGACTGGTAAGGCCTTCAATATTACCAGACAGATGGGTAATGTCCTCTACAAGTGCTTCACCCGACTCCAAAGCAGTGTATTCAATTGTTCCCTTCACCGAAATTGAGGTAGTTGACCTATCAGGAAGTGCCCAACTATGGATTTTAAATGAAAATCCAACATTTTCTTCTGGCCAAAAATCACGCTGCGTTATTACTAGAGCAGTATCCTTATGCACAGAATAATTTTTATATAAAGCAGCACTTACAAGTTGTTGGTGCTCATGCTTCAAATCTTTGTCTGTATTGGTCACCCACTGCTTAATGTAAGAAGACGAAGCAAGCCCGGTTACTGCTGTGGTATCCTTTACAAAAAAGGTAAGCATAGTACCAAAATGGTATGGGCGCACATCTACAAAATCAGCTGGAGCTTTTGTCAATTCAACTCCTGTTAATTCAACATTTTGGGCATTTATTATGTTACCCATTGTGAGGCATAGAATAATCGGTAAAAAACTTTTAACCTGTTGAAAAAGTATCATTTTTTTCAGGGTTTAGTAATCATTATAATTGCGAACAATAGTGTAATCAACAATAAGGCAAAAAGAAAATGGATGAGTTTGTTTAATATGTTAATTTCCATTCTTATTGGTTTGAATGAAAATAGTATTTCGCATCTGCGGGCAAGGTGGTGGTTGCAGTGTAGTATTGGTTTTTCCATGATTCAGAGGATTTTTCTTTAGTCCCTTCAACTCGTTCCATTATCAGGTTCCATCCAGGTTGAAAATTTAGATCACAGACTATTTCACCTTCATTACCAGCTCTATCTTTAGTGATATTTACTCCAGTGATGCTATTGACCTGACCTGTATGCACCCAATAGGCGGTGTACCCATCACCGGCCTTATGAAGACAACAGGGGGAATTCAGGTTCACTACTGGTTTTATGGAATTGCCAATATCAATAAAACCTATATTTTCTTCCCCTAAATAGACATTTATATTACGTCTTGTTGAAAAGTAGCTTGTATTTTTATTAGAGTAATCCAATTCTAAGTATGGGTTTCCGACTAGCTGTTCACTTCCATGCTGCTCAGCGCTCATGGGTTTTACTGTAAGTGTGTTTATTTTGGGTAGGTTTATCCTGACTTGCCCATTAGCAGAAATACTGCCAATTTTTAATTCATTTTTTTTATTGTCAAGACCCTGATAACTAGTTCTAATTTCAACTTGCCCATATGACCAGTTTTCAAATTTTCCTTGGAGGTTACTAGCTATTTTGTTGCGCCAGTAAAATTCATTTTCATTTTGCTTTTGGGCTGCTTTGTTTTTGGTCAATTGATTTTTTTTGACTTGTTTTTTCTCAGACTTTCGTTTTTCTTCATCTTGCATTGCTTGTTCCATCATCTTCCTCATACCTGGAGGCATTTTATTCATGATACTATCCATCATTTTTTTTGCCTCTTCTTCGTTTTCAGGAGTTTGAGCCTGAGTCGTAGTTGTAATTGCCAACAATACAACCGCTAAAATTATTAGTCTATTCTTCATCATTTTTTGCTTTTAATATGAGTTCTCCTTTTTTGTTGGCTATGATAATGGCCTTGGAACCTCCTAGAGTCACTTCATTTTTTATTTTGAAGCCGTCTTCGGGAAATTGTTTTTTTTTCGTAAAAACCTCCTGGTCCTTAAACACGGTTATAGTAGTTCCTTCACTAGGTTTAATCCGTATCCCTTTTTGTTTGTAGGTGCCTGATAATAATCCTAAAAAATAGCTGCAGTCCATACAGTCCTGAAGTACCATTTGATTCTTTTTAATCGTTGTCAAAGGGTATAGAGCATAAATTTCATTTTTAGTAAGTTTTACTGCAATCACTATTTGGGTTTCTTGGGTAGTTTTTGTCTGAGCCAATAACACCAAAGGAAACAACAGTAATACAACAAATTTTTTTTTTTCATTTTCTAAAAACTAGTCTTGTAATTCTCTAATTTCCAGTTCATAAAAGGTATAATGCAAATCTTCTGAAACTGGTTTTCCACTGGAAAAAAGATTTTGATTAAATAGCGTTTTAACCAATACATCGCCACCATATTCAGATTTAATTATAAAGTCTAAAAAATTGGTTCCTGGTTTTACACTTAGGCCAGTTGAAGCACCACCCATTTCCAAGATTAGCATCGAATTATTTCCAAGGCCTGTACAACCAATCTGGAGCTTCATCTTTATTCGATATGATTTGTTTTTTTTAGTATAAAAATAAAATGATAGAAAATCCCTTAATTTTTGACTATTATTTGGTTCAATTCTTATTGTTCGGGTATACGAATCGAACCATCCTTTATAATCCAATCCAGCACCAGGAATCCAGTGCTTTTTGGCAGTTAACTTATAATTAGCCCCGTTAGAAGTTGAATAAGCATTTGGTACAACTGTAGCACTATTCTTAGGATAGTTTTTCAATATAAAATCTCTAGAAAGTAATTTTTTATTCTTATCCAAGTTAGTAGCCGTTAAAAGAGGTAACCTTAAATTATTGTCCAGCTGAACACTGCGTAATTGTTTGTTCGAAATCTGAGCTTTTAAGCTAATGTTTAAGAATAGTACAATCATGGTATAAAATATAGTTTTGATTCTCATGTTTTTTATCGTTGTCTTAATCATTAATTTTCATTGATGTTTTTTTATGAATAGAAACTCTAAACTTTTGATACAGTAAACTTATAAGGCTTCTTAAAATGATCAGGTATTGGCTTACTTTGGTATTGCACTTTTCGAGTACCACCATTTTTTAAACTACATTTTACTTTAATGAAATAAACACCCTTCACAAGAATACGGGAAGAAGTAAGTGAATTCAACCCTCTAGTAATGCTGAATGATTTACCGGAAGCATCGTATAATCTTATATCGAGATTCGTATCACTCGGCTGACTTAAAGTGTTCACTCGGATTTTTTTACTTTCATCCAAGACAACACTATACCAATCATTTAAGTTTTCGGCATTTGCGGCTACATAATATTTTATGTGGCCGGCAATAGCATAAGCAGTAATGGTCTTATTAAAATCTATATATTTTGCCTGCTTTTGCGTATCATTAGGTTCATAAATATCTTCCAAGCCTGTATATTCCCATTCTAGTTTATATGGAATGGGTGGAATATAGGATTTGGCATTATAAAACGGTCCTACCTCTACATCATAGGTCATCCCAGGGTGCACGGAAAAGTGAGCCGTTCTTACTTGTTTGTTTTCTGTTTTACCTGTACTGCCAGTAATTATTGAGCCTCTTCCGCTTAAATCGGGAGTTACAGTCATGGCAGGTCCGAGGTGATTATCACCATGGGTCAAGGTAATCTTCACATAGCCTGGAAAAGCATCTGCAGGAATATTAATAAAGCTGTGATAGGTATCTCTTTCATTAGGTTCGGCCCAATCCGAATTTGTTTGCCCTTTTTTATTTTTATTGGCCATTTTCTTGAGTAATGCTGTCCTGCTTTGCGCATTGCTTTTTACATCCTTATACAAATTCGTGGCATCAACATTGGAAACTTCTTTTTTAATATTTCTATTTACCGTTCTTATTTGAGCATTGGCAATTGTAATCGCTAAAAGTGCTATTGACGTAAATGTGATTTTTATTTTCATGATTTTTATTTTTAACGTTTTATAAATTCTACACGGCGGTTGTTCGCCTTACCTTCGGGGGTAGTATTTTCAGCAACGGGCACGGCTTCTCCCTTGCCGTTGGTCTCAAAACGATTTTCAGATATACCCTGTTCGACTAGAGCCCATTTTACGGCCTCCGCACGTTCAGCGGAAAGTGACAGGTTGTATTCGGCATCACCATCACTATCAGTATGGCCTTCGATTCTAAAGTTGAGATTGGGATGGTCTCGCATCATGGCGACCACTTCTTTGAGTACGCCGCCTGATTCAGGTTTTATGTTAGAACTGTTCACATCGAAGAGAATACCCCGGGTCACAAACTTACCTTCTGCCACTACACGGTCATAGAGTTTTTTGCCCCCCTCAGCGATTCGAATATTCTTGATGGCCGAAAATTCTTTATAAACGGCAAATACTTCTAAAACAAGGGCTTCAGGTTGGTAGCCTAAATTCGGAATGTTCAACACTCTTTTTTCATCAAGAAATAGTTTTAAGCTTCGTTTGTTGAAGGCCAGTGCTACACGGCGCCATACCGGTTCATCTACACCCACAACCATCGAATCCTCAAAGGTTTCGTATTCATTTGAGTTCCCATTTCTATTGCAGTTTAATGACGCACCGTGCATGTTAACAACTATTGCTGAACAATAACTTTTACGGTCATCAGAATAGCCATATTTACCTCCGTCTGACCAGAGTTTTATAAAATAATCTTGATATCCTGGGCCCTTTGTTCTTTGAAAAAAGGCATCAAACTCAATGGTAAACACCTCGGGCAGATACTCAGTTTTATCCATCAAAGGAGTGATTTTGGCTTTATGACTCAGATTGATAACAAGATTTTCTCCGTAATTGGCGTTCTCCGCATTTCCAGAGAGTAAATCCCAACGCGAGGGGAACTCCCCATTCTCTTCTATACTTAAATCATCATTAAAAATGATTTTATCTCCTGGCACAAAATTGTATTGCGACCATAATTGGGGTTGTGTATTGTTTGAAGTATTTTCTTCATTACCTTCATCTGTATAATCTTCATTTGGCTTTTCATTCAACTCCTCTTTGCCATTCTGGCCTCCGTGTTTTTTCTTCTTTTTAAAAGGTTTTTCAATAAGACTGTCAATAGCCTCAGATGTCTTTTCCTCAGTTTTTCTGCTAACCGTCTCTTCAGCAGCTTGTTTGGCTCTTTCTTTTAATTTTTTAAAGAACTGTGCATTTGAAGATGTAAGGCCTAAAAAGAATAAACAAGTGGTTATTAATGTAATTTTTGATTTCATGATTCCATTTTTTCATCGTTCTGTAATCAAAAGTATCTTAGAGAAACAGAAAGGAATCGTTGGTATGTAACAATGTATGCAAGAAATGTAACAGGATGTGTAAAGCACTGTTATTAAATGGATTGCAAATATTCTGAAGGAGTTTTTTTATAGACTTCTTTAAAGCATTTAATAAAATAAGAAGGGGTATTAAAGCCTACGGTATAAGCTACTTCGCTAATAGTAGCATCAGAAGTTTTTAGAATTTGAACAGCTTGCTTTAAACGTTGTGAACGTATAAATGCTGATGTAGATATGCCTGTATAGGTAATTAGTTTTCGATGCAATTGCATACGGCTCATGCCGATTAGATTGCTGAATTTGGCCACATTAAACTCAGGGTTTACTAGATGCTTATCCAAAATCTCCTGAACTTTGTTCAAGAAAATTTCATCAGTGGGCGTAATCGCCATATCCTTTGGTTTTAGAAAATTTTCTTGGCTATAACGTTGACGAAGCATTTTACGGGATTTTACCAAATTGGAAACCCGTTTTTCCAAGATTTTGATTTTAAAGGGTTTGATCACATAATCATCAGCGCCTGCTTTTAATCCCTTTAGTTCGTTTTGCTTATCGTTACTTGCCGTCAGTAATATGATAGGTACGTGGCTGGTTCGTTCATCTGTCTTTAAGGTATTGCAAAGCGCAATACCATCTTCAATTGGCATTTTAACATCGGAAATAATAACATCGGGGACATGTTCTAAAGCTTTTTCAATACCTATTTTTCCATTTTCGGCTTTAATCACCTTATAGGATTTCCCAAATTCAACAGTTATAAAATCGCGAACATCAACATTATCTTCAACAACCAATAAAATGGGTCTATTTGAGTTCTCCCCATCCTTTTTAACTTCTAATTTTGAAATCTTGGGTGGCTCCGTTTTTACCTTATCATGTTCCGTTTTTATGGCAATCTCAACAATAAACCGAATCGTTCCATCATTTTGTAGAACTTCAATCGTTCCATCGTACAACTTTACCAATTCTTTTACCAAGGATAACCCTATACCTGCTCCTTTGGAGTTTTTATCAGTCTGGTAGAACCGTTCAAATATTTTTTGAACATCTTCAATCTCCGTATTAGTATCGTTTGAAATTTCCAAGAACAAAATTCCATCACTAAGCGATGCGGTTAACCCACACTTTCCTCCTTTCTTGCCATACTTTATCGCGTTGGATATAAGGTTGACAATTATTTTATCCAAAACATCGCTATCATATAATGCGTTGGGAATATCTTGAACTTTATAGCTGAAATCCATTTTATTTTTCTCTGCTTCATAGCTAAATGATGATGCAGTCGATTTTAGAAACAATCCTAGGTTGCCCCATTCTTTTTGCAATTGAAATTTACCCTCTTCAAGCTTTGCCAATTGTAACAGTTCATCTACAAGGTTGGTCAATCTGGTGGTGTTACGTTCAATCAGTGAAAAACTGGCAATCTCTTCCTCCGAAATATCTGTCTGGGACAGTTTAGATTCTATAGGGCCTGATATTAAGGTCAATGGAGTTCTAAATTCATGGGCAATCTCGGTATAGATTTTAGATTTGTAATCATTCAGTTTTTTAAACCTGTTGGCTTCCTCTTGCTTCAATTGCAGATCGAGTTTCATTTTCCAGCGCCATTTTATATATCTGTACACCAAAAGTCCTGTAATTAAAAATATGAGTGTATAAAATGATTTCGACCAAATATTAAAATACCAAGGAGCGGCAATACTAAAAACATGTTCTGCGGGATTTTGGTTCCATTTACCATCATAATTGCTTGAGACCACTTGAAATTCATACTGATCTGGAGGCAAATGGGTGTACCTGACAAAATTTTCATTACCAGTTTCAATCCAATCTTCCTCGAAGGGCAATAAACGATACTTATATTGATTTTTTTCCGGCTCTGAAAACTGAAGGCTTGAAAACGAAAAATCTATGGTGTTCTCATGATGTTTCAATAGGGTGTCAGCATAAATTGACTTTACTTTATTGAGTACTTTAAAATCAGTAATGGCTGTTTTAGGTAAATATTGATTTTCAGAAATGGATTGAGGAGTAAACCAATAAAAACCTTCTAGAGCACCAAAATATAACTGGCCATTGCTGTGTTTGTAATACGCTCCTGTATTAAACTCGGTGGCCAATCCATCATAATTGTTGTAATTGGTGATTTCTGGTAACTCATTAAAGTCTTTGGGTACTTTAAATTTAGTAATGCCCTTATTGGAACTTAACCATAAGTTGCCCGCCTCATCAGGAAGTATACCATAAATGATATTGTTTGGCAACCCATTTCTTGTGGAGTAGTTGTGGAATTTTTGTTGTCCGATATCGAAGGCATCCAAGCCTGCACCAGATGTTCCTATCCATAGTAAATTTCCATCATGATATAGGGATTTTATGCTATTGGAGTTGATGGATGGGATTTTATCATCAACAACAAAGGCTTCAGATTTTTCTGTTGACGGGTCAAACTTAATAAGGCCCTCTCTATCCGTACCTAACCAAAAATAGCCTTTTGGGTCTTGAACTATAACGCGAATGTTCTTTCTAGTTACAGTTGAATCCCTCACATTAAATCGCTGATATTGTTTAACAATTCCTTTCCTTTTGTCAAATTGAATCAAACCATCATCACGTGTACACAGCCAAATGTTATTTTGTTGGTCTTCAAAAATATCCCATATTGTTTCAGAGGATAGTGGAATTTTACTGGTTTCGTTGTATGTTCTAAAAATATTGTTCTTGTCCAAAATGGAAAGTCCGCCGCTTTGGGTTCCGATCCAAAGTTCATTATCCGAATCATGATGCAAACTCATAATACGGTTCGAAGAAATATCTGAATTAAGTGTAGTATATGTAATCCAACTATTTGTTGCCGATTCGTAACTGGTTAGTCCTTTGCCTGATGTGCCTATCCAAACATTGTTTGTATTATCTAATGTTATTGATCTGACTACATCAATACTGATATTAGCTGGTGTTTGATAGTTTGTGAATGAATTAAATTTTTCCAGGTCGGCATCGTAAAAACTGGCACCGGCCCCATCTGTTCCAAACCATAAAGTTTTGGAATCATCTTGAAAGACACATAAAATATCATTGTAATGAAGCGCTCGAGGATTCTGTTTTTGCTCTGTAAAATGTATGATTTTATGGGTTATAAAATTTACAAGATAAAGTCCATCTCCATAGGTGGTAATCCATAGCCTATTTTCACTATCAAAAAGCAGATCGAGAATGACCAAATCTTTAGGAAGGTATCCATCAAAAGAGGCGTCTCTTAATCTTCTTATACTTTTAGTTGTCTTATCGAAATAAAATAACCCATCACCATGATAACCAATCCACAATGTATTGTTTTCATCAGCAATTGCCGTGCTCAAATTTGAAGATATTTTTTCTCCCAATAAGGTTTCAAGGAGAATCTCCTTTTTTTCTAGAGTTTTTCTATCGAGATAGAACAACGATTTTTCAGAAATAATGTATAGGCCTTCTCTTCCCCATGCCCCAATTTTTTTTATCTGACCTTGAAGTTGCGTATACAAATCAGACGGCGTTAAGCTCAAGTTTTGTCCCAAGCAAAAAACCTGCCCAGTCATGGTACCTATCCAGTATTTTTTTGAAACATCTTGCCAAATACTTAACACATTGGTTATTCCATTCAAAACGAAGAAATCGTTTCTGCCTTTGTCATATTTATAAACTTTGTGATCTGACGGGATAATGAAAATCTCTCCCTCTCTATCCACATAGATTTTACCAAGCCTGCTAAAAGTTGGTCTTGTAATATCGGTAAATTGAAAAGGGTACTGTTTTATGGACCGACCATCATATCGGTTAAGACCATCTTGAGTAGCCAACCATAAATAGCCCAAACTATCTTGTGCAATGGAAATCACACTGTTTTGGGAAAGCCCTTCTTTAACGGTTAACTGCCGAAAAGAAATTTGATTTTGAGACTTTACACTACAAATAAATAGTAAAAGAAAGCAAAAGAACAGACAAAAGTGCTTGGTACATGCCAAACTAAAATAAATGGGGTTTAGAGCTCTTTTCATATATTTAAGAAAAATATATTCAAAAAATGATTCAAATGAGGCGGTTTTTACGATTTTGCTTTTGAGTTGTAGAATGGACAAAAAGTTAAGCTCATCTTTCTCGTGTAGGTCATTAATTATGTCCACAGCTCTAGTCTTTTCTTTCAAAAGCTGATTATTCAATTTACTAACTGATGAAGTGCCTTTGAACGCTATTTTTATTTTCTCGTTTTTGCTATCCCAAAATTCTTTGTGAATAGACTGACCTAAACTTATTGAAGTGGTTTTACGAAAATGAGTCAATCGTAAAATGACCGGGTAGGAGGCATCCTTTTTCTGCCTGCGTGTATCTAAAGAAAGTTTTACATTAGTGTTCATCCTAATCAAAGGTAAAAAAAATTTGCACGCAATTTGCACGCAAATAGATGGTTTCGTTTGATATCAAATGAATATGAATTTAATTAAATTGTTGATTAATAATTAGTTATATATAATTTTGGTTCGGTTTGGTATGCCAATCCTCTTGATGGCAGTCAAGAGCTCGTCGGTTCGAATCCGATCTTCTCCACATTAACAAAAAAGCTTCTCATAATCGAGAAGCTTTCTTTCAAAAAAACTAAATTAAACTAATTATAATTTCACAAGTTTAATGGTGTTTTCTTCACCTAAATTATTGGCTACTTTAACCAAATAAATACTTTGTGTTAAATCAGAAATATTAAAAGCATGTCCTTTTCTAAAATCGCCACGAAATGATTTTATAATTTTACCTGTAAGATTATAAATTTCTATTTTGTTAAGATTTTTATTTATTGAAAATGAACCGTTGGTTGGATTTGGGAATAACTTAAAGTCGAGTTTAAAATCTGGTTCATTAACCGATAAAGTTGAGGCTTTATTACCATAAATTTTAAATTCTCCAGGTTGTAAACTAATTGATGAGGTTGAGCCACTTATTGTCGTTAACCCACTTTCATCCATTAAATCATACCAAGTACCACCAACTTGAAAATTGGTATTAATGTTCTGTTCAGTAACTCCAAAATTACCAAGAATAGTTATGTGTTCTATTGCATTTGTAGGGGCGTTGTTTAAAGATAACCGAATGCTTTTCAAACCATTGCTTCCTGCCAAATCCATTGAGAAATTATCAGTTTTAAAAATAGGTTCGTTTCGTTTTAAATTAATAAGTCTTGCCCATGTATCGTAAATAGCAGTTCTGTTAGAGTTAGCAAGAAAGCCCCAGCCATTAGGTTTCTCATTAAGTTTGCAAGAATCGTTATCTTTATAAGGCGTTGGTGGCGCACCACCATTACAAGAAAAAATACTAATTTCATAACCCAATTCTCCAAATTGCCAAATCATTTTAGGACCAGGAACAGTAAAGAAAAAAGCACCAGCAATTTCCATCCTGCCCAATGCATTATTAGCTATTTTTACATTATATCCTCCTGTATTTGCAAAGGTTAAGTTTTTGTACATTAAGCGTTCTTCATCATGACTTTCCATATAGGAAACCGCTGCTAGATTATCAAAGCCTTTATTAGTTGAAGAAACGTTAGAAAAGTTTGATTTACCGTCATCATGATAACCCATTGTAGCCTCATTATAAACACCATTTAAATTATTCCAAAGCATAATGCCTTTACCTTCATCAGCGCGATAATTAGCCCATAATTTCTCTTCTTGAATACCTCCTAGATGCTCGAAAATAACATATGAGTCGGCATCTAGTTCCCATTGGTAATCAGCATATTTTTTAAGTACATTTACCCTATCTAGTTGTAACCTATCTGTACAACCACCATCATTTGATGTACAATTTTGAGTAAAACCTTTGGTTAAATCCCAACGAAATCCATCAATTTTAAACTCTTCAATCCAATATTGAGCTGTTCTTTTTACATAGTCTCTAGTTGCTTGAGATTGATGATTAAAATCTTGAAAAACATTAAAGGCATGTTTTGCTGTTTCATTAAAAAAAGGATTATCTACAGTAGCTTGTCCACTTGGCGCTCCATTAGCAGTATTCCAAAGTCTGAAAAAAGGATTTTCTTCATGAGCCTGATTATAAACAACATCTAATATAACGGCAATACCTCTGCTATGACATTCATCAACAAGTTCTTTAAGAGCCGTTGTAGTGCCATAGTATTTATCTAATGCCATATGGAAAGTTGGGTTATATCCCCAACTAATATTTCCGTCAAACTCATTTACTGGCATTAATTCTATTGCGTTTATTCCTAAATCTTCTAGGTAATCTAACCTTGCCTTTACGGCATCAAAACTATGTGGTGTATCAAAATCTCTAATAAGTATTTCATAAACAACTAAATCTGCTTTATCTGGTTTTTGAAAATTAGTTACTTGCCAATTATAAACTGTTGGATTGGTATTAAATAAGGAAACTGCATAGGTTTGACCTGCTGGATAAGTTGGAAGGTTGGGGTATGTTGTATTACTAATAGTTGTATCGTCGTTGGGGTCTAGAATTACAGTAGAGTATGGGTCAGCAATTTTTATACTATTGTCTATCACATACTGGTAAGTATGGTTGCCAGCAGATAACCCAGTTAATTCAATCCAAAAGCGATCACGTGCAGTATCTTTGTTCATTAACGAACTTGTATTTACTTGCCAATTATTAAAATCTCCAATTAAATGAGCAGTAGTTTTTCCTGGTGCATACAAGACAAATGTAGCTTTGGTTGGGTCATTAGAATCAAGATTTAAACCATCTAACATCCCGTTAGGAACTGGATTTGCAGGGGTAAGATTTACTTTAAAGGTTTCAGTTAAAACCGTATGCCCGTCATTAGCTTCCAGTATAAAATCAATATCTTCAATAACGGAATAATTGAAGTTATAATTTGTAATTCCGTTAGATGTATTTACAACATTTCCATTTGCTCTTAACGTATAGTCTGAAGTTTCAGTTGTTGATGCCGATATATTTACTGATGTTCCAGAGTTTACAACGGTAATATAATTTGTTGGTGACGTTTTAGTCAACTCATTAAAAACAGGAAAAAGCGTCATGTTTTGAGATTTCTTATCTCCATCTCCATTTTTAGCTTTAACCAAAAAATTTATAGTCGTAATATTAGTTGAAGCATACAATACACTTGGTGTAAATGTATAACTGTAAGTGCCATTGTTATTATTGGTAAGTTGTTGCGCAACATTGGAGTTAGTCCAACTTCCATTAGTAGGAGAGTCAGTCTCAACACCATTAAAGTTGCCATACCATGACCAAAGATAAACGTTGTCTGGTTGTCCAGAATTCCATATTGTTGGGTCTATTCCAGAAAAGGTTAAAGTAATTTCTTCATTAATTCTAAACTCAGAGGGACTTACAGTAACAGTTGCCTGTTGTACTTGTGAAAATCCAAAAGCTGTGAATAAAAAAAAGATAATTAAGATTATATTTTTTTTCATTTGAAATATTTTAGAATGAAAATAATTTTGAAAAAAAAGGCTGTATTTTAATACAGCCTTTTAAACAAACTAAACAATTTTTAAAGAACAGTTACTGTTCCTTTGTTAAAGTCAACTGTTATTGTATATGTTCCATCTCCAGGAGATTGTACATTTTGTTCTCCGTCTCGTATTAGCATACCAGAATATGCAGGGTTTTCACCCCAATCATTATCCCATGAGCCTTGAACGGGTAAAAATTTAAATTCGTCTGAGGCAACTAAAGTTTGGCTAATTTCAAAGACACCTTCTGAAAGTTTTGTAAAAGCAGGAGCCGTTGCATTGTTCCAACCATTGGGCGAACCAACTAAGTATAAATTGTCTGGTATTTCAGTTAGGCTGAAAGACAATGTATTAAAATCAATATTAATCATATAAGTTCCTGCATTTGGTACTGGAATATTGCTTTCTCCATCTTGCACTAACTTTCCAGATGAATCTGGGTTTTCACCCCAATCATTATCCCAAGAACCTGAAACGGGCAATAGTTTAAATTCTGATCCAGCATCAAAAGTTTGAACCCTTACAAATACACCATTACCTGTTGTGTTAAACTGTTGTGTTGCATCAGCATTATTCCAACCGTTATGAGATCCTACCGAATACAAATTGTTTATTGCAGAAGTTTTTATTGTTAAACTATTAAAGTCTACAATTACAACATATTTTCCAGCCTCAGTTATTTTTACGTTCTGCTCACCATCTTGAATTAAATTACCTGGATTAGCAGGGTCTTCTCCCCAATCGCCATCCCAAGCACCTAAAGTTGGTAAAAACTTAAATTCAGAATTAGCATCAAAATCGTAAGTTAAACTAAAAACACCATTTCCATCATTATAGAACGGAATAGCTGTAGCGTTATTCCATCCATTAATTGACCCAACCATAAATAGGTTATCAGGTGCTTTAAATTCAACTACTGTAAAGCTTAATGTTGGAAAATCTACTGTAATGATATATGTACCTGCTGCAGTTACAACGCCATTTTGTTCACCATCTTGAATTATTTTACCAGGATTTGCAGGATCTTCACCCCAATCGCCATCCCATGAACCTAATGTTGGTAAAAATTTAAAATTACCATTTTCGGGAAGATCTATTTGTAATTGGAAATTACCGTTACCATTATTTACAAAAGGTACAGCTGTTGCATTATCCCATCCATTATGGTTACCTACTAAATAAAGCTCATTGATAACGAAAACATCCCAGTTAATGTATTTCTTTTCTGCTTTAAGCATAGAAACATCATCCGTTATTTTTGCTTGCACTGTCCATATAACGTTTGCATTGTCAGCAAACTCTGTTCCTATTTGAGTGTTGGTCATTGTGAAAGATGTTCCAGAAGCTACAGGAAAAGATTTTAGTGGCTCAGAAAAATCACCATTTAATTCATCAAATAGTAAAGTGTACTCAATCGTTCCAGATCCGGTTGTGGTCTCTGCGGTTTCCCATTCAAATGTAACTTCACCATTAGGGTCACCATATATGTCAGCCGTAATAAGATTGTTATTATCTGGTGTTAAAAGTGTGAAATCTTTAATACCATTATCAGAAAATCTGGTGAATGAAACATTGTTTTTTGCACTAAAAACTTCAACATCACCATTAGTTGCAACAACTTGCCATTGCAATTCTGCAACTGCTGCAGATGCAAAACCAGCTGTATTTAAAGCCTCATCTATTTGTGCAAAAGTAAGTGTTAATTGATTTTTTTTACCTTCTTCATCAGATGTGAATGTTGCTATTTCAGCTGATTCTCCTTCTACATTAAAGAACAATACCTTATAAGTTGGTTCTTTTGATACACCCGGTGTTGCAGCATTCCAATTTAATACAATTGATTTGTCTGGTGTTCCAGAATTTAAAACATACGATGATACATCGCTCTCTATAATTTTAAAACTATTAAGCGCCTCGGTGTCTGAACTAAATTCTACATCCTCCGTACAAGACGTAAATATTGCTAGAAGAACTATTGATATTTTATATAATATTTTTTTCATAACGTTTAATTTTAGTTAGCTGCTGGTCTTAATATAATTTCTTCTTGTGCTGATTGGATTGTAGGATTATCAGTATCAAAGAAATAGTACTCTAATGTTGACAATGTTCCAGCATTAAATAGCCCCTGAAAGGTTTCAGCAGGAATTATAGCTGCTTCATAATATTGTCCGTTGAAATTTGTTTCAATTTCAATGGCAAGTAAGGCGTCTACATCAGGTGCGACGTGCAAAGTAATATTTTGAGCCCCAATCATTGCTGGATTACTAATTCCTGAGAAATTTTTGTTGAAACGAAATAATACAACATCTTTTGTAGTTGCTTGAGAAGGAAATGTTCTCACCTCATTTTCAATAAACTTAAATGGTGCAAATGGAATTGTTAAATCATTTGTTTGAAAAGTTGGAGCCTGATCTCTTAACAAGTAGCCTATTGATGTTATAGAACCTGGCGCAGCTTCTGCACCGTAAAGTTCTGCTAACGTTCTGTACGTGTTTGCCCCATCTGTGATAGGAAATTTTAATCTGTACTCTGTATCACTTAATTTTTCTAATCGAGCGGCAGGATTAATATTTGTCCAATCTCCATTGGTTTTAGAATCTCCAGCACTAGAAAAACTCCATATGTAAAGATCTTTTCCTTCTAAAGAGCCACCATCACGATCTGTGGCACCAGCTACATTAAAAAGAATTTCTATATTTTCGTCTATTACCGTATAGCTAGCAGGGTTTCCTGTTACAACAGGATTTTGTGCTTGAACTAGTAATGCCGATAAAAAAAGTATGGTTAATAATAATTTTTTCATAATTCAAATTTTTATTGTTTAGCTAGTATATACTCATATCTTGTTACTGCACTACCTGAAGCGTCTAACCTTTCATAGTTTAAAGACAGCTTAGGGTTATCTCCAGTAATTCCAGCGTATGTTCTTATTAAAAATAACACCGAGTTTCCATTTATTTCAGTTTCAATACCTGATGAGGCATTTATACCTAACTGTTGATTTACTAAATTTACAGTATCATCTGAAATCCATTTCCAAGTACCAGATCCTTCTGATATTACATAAGACATTGGTGAGTTTCCAATGGTTGTAGACAATGTGCCATTATTAATTTGTAAGGTAAAATCTGTAAAAGGCATACCAGAAATGGCATTTGTAATATCTACCCGTGTTGCAAAATCAGGAAATCCTTTCTTTTCGGCATCTAAATCTATTTGAGAAACGTTTTCAATAGACCATGTGCCAGTTAATTGTTCATTTCTATCTACAATATCTCCGTGTGTTCCTTCATTGTCAGGAGAACATTGCATAAAGATAAAAGCTATGCTTAATAATAAGCTGTATTTTAATGTTTTCATAGTTATATTTTTTTAATTACAACCTCCTGTTGGGTTTTGAATAAATCCTGTAAATACTTCCGTTGCAGGAAATTGGAATAGAATACCATTACAGTTCCATGGTGCATTTCTAATAGTTAAACTATTTTCATCTACACCAATTCGCTTTAAATCGTTTACACGATTACCTTCTCCTAATAACTCAATACGTCTTTGTTCTCTAATAAGATTAATTAATTGAGCCTGTGTTAAGCCATTTATTGTAGATAGACCTGCTCGATCTAAAATACTGTTTACATCATCTTCAGCTTGGGTTAGGTTGCTAACTTCTGCTGCTGCTTCTGCTCTAATTAAAAGGATTTCTGTGTAGTGAACCAGAGGAACATGAAATATTCCTTTGTTATATTTTAAAAGAAAATATTCGCCATCTATTTCTTCCAATAAATCTTTTCTTTTGTCTGTTGAAGGAATAGAGTTGTATAAGTCTTGCATAATTCTAATCGTGGTATTAGAAATTGCAGTATCTGTTCTATATCGCTGAAAGGTACCTCCTTTGCTATTTGCTGTGGATTCTGAAATAATACCAAAAATAGTTTCCACATTTGGAGATTCAGTATTGTTATTATCCAAAAGATTACCAGCAAATCGTTCTGTACCATTTGCTCCGCCTTGATAAAGGTTTACATCGAAAACAGCCGAAGTATTCATTAATGCCGCATCAGCATAATTGTAAGCCATTTGGTAATTAGAACCTGCAGTATCTATATCTGGACCAAAACCAGCTTGAAAAAACACTTTAGCTAAATAGGCTTGTGCAGCTGCTTTACTTGCGTAGTATTGGTTACTAGAATTTGTTGTATTTAATAAACTTTCAGCTTCTTTTAAATCGCTTAATAAATCTGCATAGTTTTCTGCAACTGTTCCTCTGTTTTGACCAATTGCATTGTCAATCTCTTTGATGTATTGAATTCCTAAATGTGAATTATCTGAAGTAAACCCAGGAGAGTGCGACATAAA
This sequence comes from uncultured Flavobacteriaceae bacterium, assembly GCA_947500585.1. Lineage (GTDB taxonomy): Bacteria > Bacteroidota > Bacteroidia > Flavobacteriales > Flavobacteriaceae > CAXBID01. Next base: position 72,861 of record CANMSN010000005.1, read on the forward strand.
TCGTGATACTTCAAAATGAGCCATGGCTCTTAATAAAAGGGCTTCTCCCTTAATTTCTTGAATTCTAGCATCAGATTCAGATACTCCAATAGCATCTAAATTATTTTCTATTTGATTAAGTACAACGTTGGCATCTAATACAATACGGTAAAAACCACGATACATATTATCTCTAATTGTATTATTAAAGAATGCGGTACTTCTGTTGTAAATTTCAGTTTCATCAGAATTTAGTCCTTCTGGTCCGTCAATATTATCGCCGTTAATTTCGGCAAATAACTGAGCATTTCCTCCTGAGGGCCAGCCTAAATTGTTATAACCAGCATTTAAAAGTGCTTCTAGGTCTGCCAAACTTGTTGGACCTACGATATCTACATTTTCAGGTAGTTCTTCTAAATCACATGAAACAAATAATGAGATTGAGAAAAACAACCCAAGTAATAATTTTATATTTCTTTTCATCGTTTCCATTTTAAAAAGTTGCATTGATGTTAAATGTGAATGATTTTGCTTGAGGTACACTTAAGTAAGATACATTAGGTGATAAGTTTCTATCTCTTTGAAATTGAAAATCTCTAGCAATTTCTGGATCACCACCAGGAAACTTAGTCCAAGTTAATAAATTAGATCCTGTAACAGCAAGTTTTACAGCGCTTAAACCCGTACCATTTAAAAAGTTAGATGGTAATGAGTAGCTAAGTGTAATGTTTCTTAACCTTAGGTATGAAGCATCGTATAAAAATCCTGTATGGTTGTATTGCCAAACACTAGATAGTCCTTGTACTTCTCTGTGATCGTAGAATAATCGAGTTTGTTCGGTAACATCACCTGGGTTTCTCCAACGATCATAAATATCTGTCCTTACGTTCGTGGTATTGCTATCTCCATCAATAAATGTTCCTAGAGCTCGTTTAGCAAAACTATCATATATATTTCCTCCAATTGTGAAAACAAAATCTGTATCAAGACCCCAATTTTTATATTTAAATTTGTTTCCAAAACCTCCGGTAGCATCTGGTATAACAGAGCCTGCAGAAACACGGTTTGCTAAATCGAATGTTTTAGTTTCATTGCCGTCTAAATCTAAGAAAATTGGTAAACCATCTGTAGGGTCTACTCTTGAAAATCTTACCAAATAATTTGTACCAATGGGCTGGCCTTCAATAACACGTGTATCATTAAAACCACCTTCTAATAAATCTGGACTTACACCACCTAAGCTAATTAATTTATTGGCATTGTGTGCAATGTTAAAATTAGAAGTCCATGAGAAATTATCAGTTATTATGTTTTTTGATGTAATATTAAATTCGATACCTTTATTTTCAATTTCAGCGGCATTTACCCATAGACTTTCTCCAAATCCTGATGACGGAATTTGAAATAAATCTAACAATACATCTTTTGATCTTTTATAGTATCCAGAAAGTTCAGTTTCTATACGGTTATTAAATAAGTTTAATTCAATTCCAAAATCTACAGTTTGTGCAGTTTCCCATTTTAGGTCTGGATTATCTAATCTGATAATGGATTTATACTCATTTCCTAAATAAAGGTTTCCTGAGTTAGGAATACTGAAAGCACCAAATCTTGAATCGTTTCCTATTTCAGAGTTACCTGTTATACCATAAGATGATTTGATTTTGAAAAAGCTGATGGTTTTACTGTTTTGAATAAACTCATGATTTGAAAAATTATAAGCCGCAGAGAACGTTGGGAAAAACCCGTATCTATTATTTTCACCAAACCTAGACGAGCCATCTATTCTTGCTAATGCCATTAAATCTAGAGCATTATTAAATGAATAACTTACACGACCAAAATATGATGCAAATGAAAACGCTGTGTTTCCAGTGCTTTCCCTATCAAAATCTGGAGCATCAGATTCGTATAATGGTACAGGACTATTAATAAAACCTTCTGGGTTCCCAAAACGATATAATAAGCGTTCACTTCTTTGATATTCGGTACCTAGTAAAAAGTTAAACGCATTTTTATCATTTAAATCCCATAAATATGAAGCGGTAAAATTTGTATTGTAGTTAGTAACAAAGAAGGGTGTTTCAGAAGCAAAAGTATTTCTTTCTTCTTCTGGTGTACCACTAATTCTTCCTATTTCTAAAGACTGCCAATAGTAATCTCTAAAATCCATATAATCTAATGATGCAGTTCCTCTTAAATATAAGTTATCAATTGGTTGATAATCTATTGCAATAGAGTTAATAGATCGCATTTCCTCAGAACGTCTATCACGATACCTTAATTCTACTAATGGATTACCAAAGGTATTATCTACATCTCCGTTATCTTGAAAAGGTGAGTAAAACGGGAGTGTAAAACTTTGTGCATTTCGCCATGTATCATTAATATTTACTTTGTCGTAAATACCTTTTGTTAAAGAAGAGTTGATACCAACTTTTAAATTTTTCAAGATTTGATAATCTAAGTTGAAACGACCGCTCAATCTTTGATACTCATCATTTTTAATAAACGATTCCGTATCATCATAAGATAAGTTTAAATAGGTCTTGATTTTGTTTTTTCCGTAGTTAACAGAAAAACTGTGCCTGTTAGAGATTCCTGTTTTAGTAACAAGGTCTACCCAGTCAGTATTTGTATTTAAAGCATCTTCCCAAGAGATATTTCTGGGTAATGGTACTAAACCAGTATTACCGTCATTCTCCCAAGCTTCTTGATATACTTTTAATAAATCTTGATTATTTAAAATTTGAGGTTCATATGTTGGATCTGATGTCGAAACACTCCCTGTGTATGAGAATTTCAACCCCTCTTTACCTCTTTTAGTTTTAATAAGAATAACACCATTTGCACCTCTAGAACCATAGATACCTGCAGCAGCGGCATCTTTTAAAACCTCAATACTCTCAATATCGTTCTGGTTTAATGATGCCAAAGGGTTGTTGTTTTGACCATTTGAGTCGCCCTGTAAAAAGTAATCTTGGGTAATTGGAATACCATCTACTACGTATAATGGGTCACCACCGGCAGAAATAGAAGAAATACCTCTAACTCTAACAATATTAGCTGATCCTGCTAACCCAGAACCTTGAATAACTTGAACTCCTGCAGCTTTACCTTGCAACGCCGCATCTAAAGAAGGTACGGGCGTATCCTTTAAATCTTCTCCATTTATTCTAACGGCATTTCCAAGAACCTTACTTTTCTTTTGAACACCATAACCAATTATAACTACTTCATCAAGTTGTGCAGCATCTTCTAGTAGCTGAACATTTAAAGTAGCTTGACCGTTAAAAGTAATTTCTTTAGGTTGGTAACCAACATAAGAAAACACAATGATGTCGCCATTATTGACTTCAATTTGATAATTTCCATCAAAATCTGTAGCCGTTCCTATTGCAGTGCCTTTTATAACGACATTAACACCAGGGAGCGGTATAGAAGTTGATTGTTCTGTAACTGTTCCTGTTAAGGTTGTTTGCCCAAAAATATATATAGGTGCACAAAACAGAAAAAACAGTAAACTAGTAATAGTTGTTTTCATATAATTTTGTTAAAATGTGTTAATTTAGTTTGGTTATATTTTCACTTCTCAATTCAAAGCTATGTAAAGAAAATGTTATGAAATAATTTTTGATTACGAAATTCTTAGCGAAAACGTTTTCGTGTTGACAACTTTTTAATTTTTAACCATAATATTGAGAAAAACAAATAATTAACAGAATTGTTTAATACCTTTATCTTAAATATTTTAGAGGTTTCTAATAATAAGATTTAATGAAAAGAAAAATTACCTTAAAACAAATAGCTAGAGAGTTAGATGTTTCTATTTCAACCGTTTCTAAAGCGTTAAGTGGAAGCAAAGAGATTAGCGAAGATACCACGCAAAAAATTCAAGCATTTGCAAAGCTATACAACTACAAACCCAATAATATTGCGCTTAGCTTAAAGAATAGAAAAACCAAAACCATTGGTATTTTAATACCAGAAATTGTACATCATTTCTTTTCAACTGTTATTAGAGGTATAGAGTTAGTTGCCAATAAACGAGGTTATAATGTTATTGTAGGCTTATCAAATGAGTCTTTTACCAAAGAAATTATTAACATGGAAATGCTAGCAAATGGCAGTATTGATGGGTTTATTTTATCAATTTCAAAAGAAACATTACTAAAACAAGATTATCATCATTTTAACGCAACGATAAATCAAGGCATGCCCATAGTGATGTTTGATAGGGTGGTTAATGAGGTAGAATGTGATAAAGTTATTGTTGATGATTTTAATGGTGCTGTAAAAGCAGTTAATAAACTCATTCAAAATGCGTGTAAAAATATTGCGCTTATTACAACCATGGATTATGTAAGTGTAGGAAGGCTAAGAACACAAGGTTATTTAGAAGCATTAGAAAATAATAAAATAGTTGCTGATTCTAATTTGATATTAAAGATTGATGATAGTTTAGATGTTGAAAATCATTTAGAAATTTTAGAAAATGAGATTCAGAAATTTTTTGAATTAAATAAAAAAATTGATGGTGTTTTTGCTGTAAACGAACTTTATGCAGTAACGGCTATGAAGGTTGCTAAAAAATTAGGGCTTAGTATTCCAGAGGACGTTCAAGTAATAGGTTTTACAGATGGTGTGCTCTCAAAACATGCAACACCTACTCTAACTACGGTTAGTCAACATGGTCAAAAAATGGGAGAGCAAGCCGCTAATTTATTGATAGATAGATTAGAATCTGATAATACGGAATACGACCAGTATATTGTAAATAATAATCCAAAATCCGATTTTATAAAGCTAGTTATTGAGACCGAAATTATTGAAAGAGAATCGACTAAATAAAAATTTATTTGGAAAAATAAATTTCTTTTATATATCTTTGATGCCAAATCAAAACTTATATTTTCACTTCTCACATAAGTTTTGATAAGTAATACCGCTTATCAAATAGTATTAATTTAAACATACTATTTAATGGAAAAGCGTCGATTAAGTTTCTTGCAAATTTGGAACATGAGTTTCGGATTTCTAGGAATACAAATGGGGTTTGCACTCCAAAATGCCAACGCAAGTAGAATACTTCAAATTTTCGGAGCCGATGTTCACGAGTTATCATGGTTTTGGATAATTGCGCCTTTAATGGGCTTAATTGTTCAGCCTATAATTGGACATTATAGTGATAAAACTTGGGGACGTTTTGGGCGAAGAAAACCATACTTTTTGGTTGGTGCCATTTTAGCCTCTATAGGCTTAGTACTTATGCCACAGGCCGATATGTTTATTGCCTTTCTACCCGCACTTTGGGTGGGCGCAGGTATGCTCATGATTATGGATGCATCTTTCAACATAGCCATGGAACCTTTTCGAGCTTTAGTTGGAGATAATTTAAGAACAGACCAACGCACTTTAGGTTTTAGTGTGCAAACTGCACTAATTGGTTTTGGTGCCGTAATTGGTTCCTGGTTACCATATGCTTTGTCAAATTGGTTTGGTATTTCTAACGAAACTGTTGCAGGCGTTGTTCCAACAAACTTAATATGGTCCTTCATTATTGGAGCCCTTATTCTAATTGCTTCCATTTTAGTTACAGTTATAACTACTAAAGAATATTCGCCTGAGGAATTAGCAAGTTTTGAAGATGAGAAAGCACATTCTGAAGCTGTAATTAAAGATGGCGAAAAAGAAAAATCTAGCTTATTGGATATTTTTGAAGACTTCAAAAAAATGCCAACTACAATGCGCCAGTTAAGTTGGGTACAGTTCTTTTCATGGTTTGGACTTTTTGGTATGTGGGTATTTGCTACACCAGCAATTGCGCAACATATTTATGGATTACCACATACAGATAGCAGTAGTTCTACTTATCAAGATGCAGGAGATTGGATAGGAATTCTTTTTGGTGTTTATAACTTAGTTTCTGCCTTTTATGCATTTGCATTGCCTTACATAGCTAAGAAAGTTGGGCGTAAAAAAACGCATTCCATATCCCTAATCATTGGAGGGTTAGGTTTATTGTCCATCTACATTATGCCAGATAAAAACTGGCTTATTGTTTCTATGATAGGCGTAGGAATTGCTTGGGCTAGTATTTTGGCTATGCCTTATGCTATTTTAGCGGGTTCTATTTCACCAAAGAAAATGGGAGTTTACATGGGAATATTTAACTTCTTCATAGTAATTCCTCAAATAATCAATGCCTTAATTGGTGGGCCACTTGTAAAATATGCTTATGGAAATCAAGCCATATTTGCTTTAATGATGAGTGGTATTAGTTTTTTAATTGCAGCGTCTTTAGTGTATAAAGTTAAAGATGTTGACGATGTAATTCAATCATAATAATGAATAAAATAGGAGTCATATTCGATTTAGACGGTGTTATAGTAGATACGGCAAAATATCATTTTTTGGCATGGAAAAATCTTGCTGATGATTTAGGTTTCGAGTTTACTGAAGCGCACAATGAGTTACTTAAAGGTGTAAGTAGAGTGAGGTCTTTAGATATTTTGCTAGAAATAGGAAACATAACTATTTCCGATGCAGAAAAACAAAAGTTTCTAGTTAGTAAAAATGAGGAATACCTAAAGTATATAACAAAAATGGATGCAAAGGAAATTCTTCCTGGAGTTATAGAATTGCTTGATATTTTAGACGATTTAAATATTAAATATGTATTGGGTTCGGCAAGTAAAAATGCACCATTAATTTTAAAACAAGTTAATCTTCTTGATAGGTTTTTAGGCATTGTTGACGGTAATAGTGTTTCAAAAGCAAAACCAGATCCCGAGGTGTTTTCAATAGGAGCCGATAAGCTAAATATCAAACCAGAAAACTGTATTGTTTTTGAAGATGCGATTGCAGGCGTAGAAGCTGCAAATAAAGCAAACATGATTTCTGTTGGTATAGGAAACAAGGATACTTTAAGTAAAGCAAATTACAATTTTAACAATTTAACAGAAATACCTGAAAATTTCTTCAGTGCATTTCTTTCAGAAAAGATTTATAGATGAATCAAGATTATATAAAACCAAATAATTGGTCAATTATAGAAGAGGGTTTTGACGCAAGTCGAGTAAAATCTTCCGAGAGTTTATTTAGTATTGGTAATGGAGCCATGGGGCAACGTGCCAATTTTGAAGAGCAATATTCAGGATCAACGTTTTTAGGAAGTTATATTGCGGGAGTTTATTACCCAGATAAGACTCGAGTGGGTTGGTGGAAAAACGGTTATCCAGAGTATTTTGCTAAAGTATTAAATGCACCTAATTGGATTGGTATAAACGTACAAATAAATGGTGAGCAACTCGATTTATTCACGTGTAAAACGGTTGAAAACTTTAGAAGAGAACTCAACATGCAAGAAGGTTGGTTGTCAAGAAGTTTTACGGCAACATTAAAAAATGGAATTACTATTCAGGTTAATACAAAACGTTTTTTAAGTTTAGATTTAGACGAGATTGGAGCCATTAAATATGAGGTAAAGCCTATTAACAGCGATGCACAAATTACATTCCAACCGTTTTTAGATTCGGGTATAACTAATGAAGATAGTAATTGGGACGACAAGTTTTGGGACACCTTAAATGTTAGGCACAAAAACCATCAAGCTTTTATTGAGGCAAAAACCATGAAAACCGATTTCTACACCTGTACGTTTATGGAATCGGAAGTTTTTATCAATGGAAAATCTTTAATAATTGAACCAAAAATTAAGGCTGATGCCAATTATGCGTCATTTTGCTATAAACACGACGTGAAGCAAAATGAAGTATATTCAGTTCATAAACTAGGAGGCTATGTAGTTGATACAAATCATGATAAAGCTGAATTAGTTTCTGCTGCAAAAAAAGTTTTAAAGCAAGCCAAAGAAAAAGGATTTGATAAACTACTAGAAGATCAAAAGCAGGCTTGGGCAACAATATGGAGTATGTCCGACATCACCATTTATGGAGATGTAAAAGCACAACAAGGCATTCGATTTAATATATTCCAACTTAACCAAACCTATTTAGGTCGCGATTCAAGATTGAATATTGGCCCTAAGGGTTTTACAGGTGAAAAATATGGTGGAAGCACATATTGGGATACCGAAGCGTATTGTATTCCATTTTATATGGCAACCAAAGATCAAAAAGTGGCTAGAACACTTTTAGAATATCGGTATAACCATTTAGAAAAAGCCATTGAAAATGCAGAAAAATTAGGTTTTAAAAATGGCGCTGCATTATATCCAATGGTAACCATGAATGGTGAAGAATGCCATAACGAATGGGAAATTACTTTTGAAGAAATACACAGAAATGGCGCTATTGCATTCGCCATATATAACTACCATCGTTACACAGGTGATTATAGTTACATTCCTGAAAAAGGTTTGGAGGTTTTAATTGGTATTGCAAGATTTTGGCATCAACGCGCTAACTTTTCACAAGATAAAAAGAAGTATGTTATTTTAGGAGTTACCGGACCTAATGAATATGAAAATAACGTAAACAACAATTGGTACACCAATTATTTAGCACAATGGAGTATTAATTACGCTATCGAAAATATTGATATAATTGAAGATGAATATGCTTCAGATTTTACAAGAATAATGAAAAAAGTGAAGCTAACTACTTTAGAGTTGGCTGAATGGAAAGCGGTTGCCGATAACATGTATTTTCCATATTCTGAAAAACATAATATTTATCTTCAACAAGATGGCTTTTTAGATAAAGAATTGATTACAGTTACAGATTTAGACAAGTCGCAACGCCCTATAAATCAAAAATGGAGTTGGGATAGAATTTTACGTTCTCCCTACATAAAACAAGCCGATATTTTACAAGGATTTTACTTTTTTGAAGATCACTTTTCTGATGAGGAATTGGAGCGTCATTTTGATTTTTATGAACCATTTACTGTTCATGAAAGTTCGTTATCACCTTGTGTACACAGTATTCAAGCAGCAAAATTAGACAGAATGGAACAAGCGTATACCTTCTATCTAAGAACATCTCGTTTAGATTTAGATGACTATAATCATGAGGTACATGAAGGGCTACACATTACTTCTATGGCAGGAACTTGGATGAGCATTGTAGAAGGGTTTGGAGGTATGCGTGTAAAAAACAATCAATTATGTTTTACACCAAAAATACCTAAACAATGGGAAGCGTATTCGTTTAAGGTGAATTTTAGAAATCAAATTTTAAAAGTTAATGTTTGTCAAAACGAGACAAAATTCGAATTAGAAGGTGATGCCGAATTACATCTTAAAGTAAATAATTTACCAATAACTATTTCTCCTAACAGTTTAGTAACAGTTTAAAATTTAAATTAAGAAAAATGAAGTCAATTATATCTGCATTAGTTATTTTGTTTTCAATGTATATTGTGCATTCCCAAGAGTTAACATCGCCAAATGGGGAGTTAAAGATGCAGTTTTCAATTGAGTCTAATGGTGTGCCAACATATACCTTATCTTATAAAAATAAATCTGTAATAAAACCAAGTAGTTTAGGATTGGAATTAAAAGATGATGAAAAATCATTATTAAATGACTTTACAGTTTCAAACACTGAAACATCTTCTTTTGATGAGACTTGGCAACCAGTTTGGGGAGAAGAAAAAGAAATTCGGAATAATTATAATGAATTAGGAATTACTTTAAAACAGAATGAAACCGATAGAGTTTTAATTATTCGTTTCCGATTATTTAATGATGGATTAGGTTTTCGTTATGAATTTCCTCAACAAGAAAACCTTGTCTATTTTGTTATAAAGGAAGAAAAAACGCAATTTGCTATGACTGGCGATCATACTGCTTTTTGGATTCCTGGAGATTACGATACACAAGAATACGATTATACCAAGTCTAAATTATCTGAAATAAGTCAAAAGTTTGATAATGCTGTTACAGGAAACGCGTCGCAAGAACAGTTTTCAAAAACAGGAGTTCAAACCGCGTTAATGATGAAAACAGATGATGGGTTATACATTAATCTGCACGAAGCAGCATTAATTAATTATTCATGTATGCACCTTAATTTAGATGATGAAAATATGATTTTCGAATCGCATTTAACACCAGATGCTGAAGGTAATAAGGGGTATATGCAAGCTCCCAGTAATTCCCCTTGGCGAACCATTATGGTTAGCGATGATGCGCGAGATATTTTAGCTTCAAAAATAACATTAAACCTAAACGAACCTTGTGTTATCGAAGACTCATCCTGGATAAAACCAGTAAAGTATATTGGTGTTTGGTGGGAAATGATAACTGGTAAAAGTTCTTGGGCTTATACGGATGAATTACCCTCGGTGCAGTTAGGAGTAACAGATTATTCTGAAGTGAGGCCAAACGACACCCATGCAGCAAACAACACTAAAGTAAAGCAATATATCGATTTTGCTTCCAAGCATGGATTTGATGGTGTTTTAGTGGAAGGTTGGAATGAAGGATGGGAAGATTGGTTCGGGAAGTCGAAAGATTATGTATTCGATTTTGTAACGCCATATCCTGATTTTGATGTTGAAGACATTCATAACTACGCCAAAAGTAAAGGGGTTAAAATGATTATGCATCATGAAACTTCAGGATCAACTAGAAATTATGAGCGCCATATGGATCAAGCATATCAATTTATGAAAGACCATGGGTATGATGCAGTAAAGAGTGGTTACGTTGGAAATATTTTACCAAGAGGCGAACACCATTATAGTCAATGGATTATAAATCATTATCAATATGCAATTGAAAAAGCAGCTGATTATCAAGTCATGGTAAATGCTCACGAGGCTGTGCGTCCAACAGGAATTTGTAGAACATATCCAAATTTAATAGGAAACGAATCTGCAAGAGGCACAGAATTTCAAGCTTTTGGAGGCTCTAAACCAAACCATGTTACCGTATTACCATTTACCCGTTTAATTGGTGGCCCAATGGATTATACTCCAGGAATTTTTGAAATGGATATAAGCAAGCTTAACCCTAATAATAATTCGCATGTAAATAGCACCATTGCCAATCAATTAGCACTATATGTTACCATGTATAGCCCCTTACAAATGGCTGCGGATTTACCAGAACATTACGAGCAGTTTATGGATGCTTTTCAGTTTATAAAAGATGTGGCTATAGATTGGGATGAAAGCATTTATTTAGAAGCAGAACCAGGAGATTATATTACTGTAGCTCGAAAAGAAAAAGGAGTAAATAATTGGTTTGTGGGGAATGTAAATGGAACAAATCCAAGAACGTCGCATATTAAATTAGACTTCTTGGAAAAGGGAAAAAAATACATGGCTACTATTTATGCAGATTCCAAAGAAGCACACTACAAAACAAATCCGCAAGCTTATACAGTTAAGACAAAGCAAGTAACTAGTAAATCGAAATTGTCACTTTTATCCGTTTCAGGTGGGGGTTATGCGATTAGTATAAAGCCTATAAATTAAACCGTTTAGAATCTTATTTTTCAGTTAAAAATAATTGCTAAAAATGAATATCAAGGGTTACATATTATTACTTTCAGTAGTAAGTTTTTCATGCATCTCTAAAAAGGAACAGGATAATAATCTTATTTTAGGCGATGAGGTAGTAACTTTTATTGTACAAAAACTACCTGCTTCTCATAATTTTAATGACTCAATATATATTTCAGGTAATTTTGAAGGCTGGTCGGGTGGTAGAGATCAATTCAAACTAAAAAAAGAGAAGAAGCAATACATAATTACCATTCCCAAATATTTAGAGCATATAAATTACAAGTTTACAAAAGGAAATTGGGAAACTGTAGAGTGTAAATTAGATGGAAACCCAATAGAAAACAGAACGTATTCTTTTAAAAAATTGAAAGATACTGTTCTGATAAGTATTGTTAATTGGAATCCTAAAAAACAGCAGAACAAAATTTCTACTGCTGCAGAAAATGTACATGTTTTTGCTGAAAATTTTCAAATGCCTCAGCTAAAACGTAAACGAAAAATTAGCGTTTATTTACCACCAAATTACAATACCTCAGAAAAAGATTATCCAGTGTTATACATGCAGGATGGTCAAAATGTGTTTGATGTTTCAACATCTTATACTGGTGAATGGGAAGTTGATGAAACCTTAAATAAAGTATTTAAAGAAACTGGTTTTGGGCTTATTGTAGTAGCAATAGATCATGGAACCGATAAACGATTAAATGAATATTCCCCCTGGGATCATATAAAATACGGTAAGGGAGAAGGTAAGCTTTATTTAGATTTTTTGGTTAATACGCTAAAACCAGAAATAGACAAAACTTTTAGAACAAAACCAGATAATAAAAACACAGCAATTATCGGGTCGTCTTTAGGTGGGTTATTTGCGCACTATGCAACATTTGAAAAACCAGATATTTTTGGAAAGGCTGGAGTGTTTTCACCTTCTTTCAGGTATAATGAATCGGTTTATGAGTTCACAGCCAAGAATTGCAATTTAAACGAAAGCCGATTGTATTATTTGGTTGGCGAAAAAGAAGGCGATACTATGGTAAAGTCTATGAATGATATGGTGAGTTTAATTAAAAACGGTGGTATTTCAGAGTATAATATTTTTAGCAAAGTTGTACCTCACGGAACGCACAGCGAATCATTTTGGAAAACAGAATTTGAAGGAGCAATAAGGTGGTTGTTTAATGTAGACAATCAGTAAAATCAAAAAAATGAAATTAATAAACTATGTAATTCTATTAATAGTTGTTTTAGCATTGAGTTGTAAGAAAGAGAAGAGCGCAATAAATAATTTACCCAATAAAACGGAAACCAAGAAGCAAAAACAAGTTGTCTATCAAGTATTCACTCGTTTATTTGGAAACACAAATACCACCAACAAACCATGGGGAACCATAGAAGAAAATGGAGTTGGTAAGTTTAACGATTTTACAAAAAAAGCATTAGAAGAAATAAAGAATTTAGGAGTTACGCACATTTGGTATACGGGTGTTCCGCATCACAATATAATTGGGGATTATACTAAATATGGAATTTCTAATGATGATCCCGATGTGGTGAAAGGACGCGCTGGTTCACCATACGCAGTTAAAGATTATTACAATGTAAACCCAGATTTGGCAGTAAATGTTGAAAATAGGCTGAAAGAATTTCAAGACCTAATAAATCGCACGCATCAAGCTGGATTAAAGGTGATTATTGATATTGTACCAAACCACGTAGCACGAAATTATAAAAGTATTTCAAAACCAGATGTCGTTAGAGATTTTGGAGAAGATGATGATACATCTGTGGTTTATAATGTAAATAATAACTTTTATTATAACCCAAAAGAAACGTTTAAAGTGCCAGTTTGGAAAAACGGCTACACACCTCTAGGAGATGAAAAACACCCTTTAGAAGACGATGTGTTTCCTGAAACACCCGCAAAATGGACAGGTAATGGCTCAAGATTATCGCAACCTAACATGAATGATTGGTACGAAACCGTGAAAGTTAATTATGGGATTTCTCCCGAAGGGAAAAAGGATTTTAACGAATTGCCAGAGGGTTTCGAAAATGAAAATTATATAAAACACTTTAATTTTTGGAAAGATAAAACTGTTCCTAATTCATGGATAAAGTTCAGAGATATCGCTTTGTATTGGATAAACTTGGGCGTTGATGGTTTTCGATATGATATGGCAGAAATGGTACCCGTGGAGTTTTGGAGTTATATGAATTCTAGTATCAAAATGAAAAACCCAGAAGCCTTTTTATTAGCTGAGGTTTATAATCCTGTACTTTATAAAGATTATATAAAGAAAGGAAAAATGGATTATTTGTATGATAAAGTTCAGTTATATGATACTCTAAAAAACGTTATTCAGGGTCATGGAAAAACAGATAATATTCCTCCAATTTTTCAAGAATTAAAAGGAATTGAGCACCACATGTTGCATTTTTTAGAAAACCATGATGAACAACGTTTAGCAAGTCCTGAATTTGCAGGAAATGCAGAAAAAGGTAAACCTGCAATGGTGGTTTCAGCAACATCAACTACATCGCCAACTATGATTTATTTCGGACAAGAAGTCGGTGAAGATGGAAGCGAAGAAACGGGTTTTGGTAATCCTTCCAGAACATCAATATTTGATTATGTTGGTGTACCTGCGCATCAACGTTGGGTTAATCATAAACGGTTTGATGGTGGCCAATTAACAGAAAGTGAAAAACAGCTAAGAGACTTTTACAAGCGGTTGCTTAATTTCACTATTTCTAGCTCAGCTTTAATGGGTAATTATCAAGACCTTCATTTGTATAATAGGACAAATACAGAAAATTATAACGAAAAACTATTATCTTTTATGCGTTGGGATGAAGCTGAAAAGGTAATTATAGTCTCAAATTTTGATGCTGAAAACGGTTATCATTTCAATTTAAAAATCCCTGAAGCTCTTATAAAATTATGGGATTTAAAATCTACAAAATATCAACTCAAAGATCAGTTATATAATCAGTTTAAAACAGATTTAGTCATTAAAAATGATGTTGGTTATATAGATGTAAAATTAAAACCTCTAGAGTCTCTTATATTAAAAATTCAATAACATGAAGTCTTTTTTAACCCTTTTATTAGCTTTAATTTCTGTGAGTTGTGTTCAAAAGAACAAGACAGATTTAAATATTGAAAAAACAAAACCGCCTTTTGTTTGGGAAGCGGCGAATGTATATTTTTTATTGACAGACCGATTTAATAATGGAGATAAATCAAACGATATTAATTTTAATAGAACGGAAAAAACTGGTAAACTTAGAGGTTTTGAAGGAGGAGATATAAAAGGAGTTACTCAAAAAGTAAAGGAAGGTTATTTTACAGATCTGGGAATTAATGCCATTTGGATGACACCCATCGTGGAGCAAATACATGGCGGAACAAATGAAGGTACAGGTTTAAGTTATGGATTTCATGGGTATTGGACAAGGGATTGGACGAATTTAGATCCTAATTTCGGAACTAAAGAAGATTTGCATGAGTTAATAGATGAGGCTCATAAAAGAGGTATTAGAATTCTACTTGATGCAGTAATAAATCATACAGGGCCTGTAACAGACAAAGACCCCGTTTGGCCATCTGACTGGGTAAGAACCGAACCTCAATGCGATTATAAATCTTATGAAACTACCACAACATGTACTTTAGTTAAAAACCTGCCAGATATTAGAACTGAAAGTAATGAAGCCGTAAGTTTACCACAACAATTAGTTGATAAATGGAAACAAGAAGGGCGATACGAAAAAGAATTAGCCGAATTAAATGAGTTTTTTAAAAGAACTGGCTACCCAAAAGCACCACGTTTTTATATTATAAAATGGTTAACCGATTATATTACCGAATTTGGAATTGATGGCTATAGAGTTGACACTGTAAAACATACCGAAGAATACGTTTGGCAAGAATTTAAAAAAGAATGTGATTACGCTTTCGCTGAATATAAAAAAAATAACCCTGAAAAGGTTTTAGATGATAACCAGTTCTATTTAGTGGGAGAAGTTTATAATTATGGAATTTCAGCAGCCAAGGCATTTGATTTTGGAGATAAAAAAGTAAACTACTTTGATAATGCTTTTAACTCACTAATTAATTTTGAAACAAAATGGAATGCAGCTCAAATGCCAATGGAGGAAATGTTTAAAAAATATTCAAATCTTTTAGAGGATGATTTAAAAGGTTTTGGAGTTTTAAACTATTTGAGTTCTCATGACGACGGACAGCCTTTTGACCCTAATCGTGAAAAACCTTTTGAAACAGCAACAAAGCTATTACTTTGTCCAGGAGCGTCCCAAGTTTATTATGGCGATGAATCAGCACGCTCTTTGGTAATTGAAGGAACTGTTGGGGATGCTACTTTACGTTCTTTTATGAATTGGGAAGTCGTTCAAAATGACTCTAGAACAAAAGAAATTTTAAATCACTGGCAAAAGTTAGGTCAGTTTAGAGCAAACCATCCAGCAATTGGAGCAGGTATTCATCAAATGATAACACAAAAACCTTATGTATTTTATAGGAGCTATAAAAAAGAAGATTTCAATGATATTGTTGTTATTGGGCTAGACCTTCCAAAGGGTGAAAAAACTTTAGATGTTTCAAAAGTGTTTAATGATGGAGACCTGCTTTTTGACAGCTACTCAAATCAAAAAATCAAGGTTAAAAAAGGAGTAATAAAAGTGGATTCAGACTATAATGTTGTGCTTATTGAGAAAGAATAATGCAATAAAAAAACACCTTCTAAACAATACAAAAACCATACAAAATATAAAATAAGTGCTATGTTTAGTGTATTTTCAGTACCTTAGTAACTGAACATTTATTTTTTTAAATGAAAAACAGCATTTGTGTTATTAGCTTATTGTGTTTTTTTCTTGTTAAGTTAGTAAGCTCACAAGAACGACCTCCTATCGAAATTTATTCACCTGAAGATTATGGAGCAGATAACCAAAATTGGTCTATTTCCCAATCTAAAGAAAAATTTATTTATGTAGCAAACAATAAAGGGCTACTTGAATTCAATGGCGAGAAATGGCAGCTATACGATTCTCCAAACGGGAAAATGCGATCTGTTAATGTAATAGATGATTTAATATACACAGGGTCTTACAGAGAGTTTGGATATTGGAAAAAAAACAAGCTTGGAGTTTTAGTTTACACCTCATTGTCCAAAAAACTTGAAATTGAATTCTTAGAAGACGAAGAATTTTGGAGCATTATTAAAGTTGATGAGTATATTCTTTTCCAATCCCTTAAACGTATTTACATATATAATCAATCAGATAAAACTTATTCTGTAATTAATTCTGAAACCCAAATCCATAAAATATTTATGGTTAAAGAGAGTATCTATTTTCAGAAATTAAAAGAAGGTATTTACAAAATTGAAAATGGCAAGTCTGAATTAATTTCTGATGACGAAATCATTAAGAATAATAAGCTAGTTAATGTTTTTAAATATAAAGACAAACTTTTAATAGAAACAGAAGATAGTGGCTTTTTTGTGTTGGATAGTATCGGTTTATCCCCATGGGATGTTCCAGCTAATAAAATGCTTTCAAATATTAGTGTTTACCGAAGTGTTCAGTTAAAAGACAATAGCTTCATAATTGGCACGAGATCTAATGGTATTTTACATGTAAGTTTTGAAGGTGAAGTTGACTATTCTATAGATTTTTCTAAAGGCTTAAGCAATAACACCATACATTATATTTTTGAAGATTCAGAAGATAATATTTGGTTAGCTTTAGAGAACGGGATTAACTGTATAAACGTTGAGTCGCCATTTCAAATTTATAATGATAAAGAAGGTAAAATAGGGACCATTTATGCATCTATTTTATTTAATAATTATTTATATCTAGGAACAAATCAAGGGTTGTTTTATAAACCTTTAAATGGAGAAAATGAAAACGGATTTAAGTTCATTGAAGGAACAGAAGGTCCCGTTAGATGTTTAGTAGCTTATGATGATACCTTATTTTGTGGGCACGATGTTGGAACCTTCATCATAGATAAAGAGAAGGTAATAAACACAATTGAAATTTTAGGCACTTGGAATATTATACCTTTAAATAAAGATAAAAATTTACTTCTACTTGGGCATTATGATGGTTTAAGCGTACTTGAAAAAGCAAATAATACATGGAGGTTTAGAAATAAAATTAAAGGTTTTGATATTTCTAGTAAGTTTTTCGAAATCTATGACACCCATAATATTTTGGTAAGCCATGAATATAGAGGGGTATTTAAAATAAAAGTAAACAGCAATTTTACAAGTGCTGAAAAAGTTGAAAAAGATTCTACTGTAGAAAAAGGGCTGTATTCCAGTTTAGTTAAATACAATAATAATATATTCTATAGCTATAGTGAAGGTATTTTTAAATACAATTTGTTGAATGATAAATTTCAAAAAGACACACTTTTAAGTCAGTTATTTAGAAAAGAAGAATACACTTCAGGTAAGTTAATTTCCGATACGGTTAATAACATACTTTGGAGTGTTTCAAAAAAGGATTTAAATTACTTATCGCCAGGTAAATTAAGTAACATTCCTAAGATTAATAAGGTTTCTTTTTCCAAAGCCTTACCAAGAGGTTTAACAGGTTATGAAAACATATCGCACTTAAAGAACCAAGAATATTTAATAGGGGCTTCAACAGGATATTTAGTACTCGATTTAGATAAGGTTCGCGACAAATCATATAACATTTCTATAAACTCTATAACTATAGGCGATTTAGAACATGACATTATTAATCCAATAGACAAATCTGTTAATGGAGAATTTAAAAACAAAGAAAATACATTACAATTTAATTATAGCGTAGCAGAATTTGATAAATATTTAGATTCAGAGTATCAATATCAACTAAACGGAATTTCATCACAATGGAGTAATTGGTCATCCAATTCAAGTGTGTTATTTAAAAACTTACCATTTGGCAACTACACCTTTAAGGTAAGGGCAAGAGTAGGTAATAAAATTTCCAATAATGTTGCTTCGTATAGTTTTTATATAGAAAGGCCCTGGTTTCTTTCAAATACTATGATTATAACTTATGTAGCTTTAGTGCTGTTATTTTCGTTATTCATGCATAATATATATAAGCGTTACTACAGAAATCAACGTGAGAAAATGATGGAGAAAACCCTAAGGGAATTAGAGCTTAAAGAATTAGAGAATAAACAACAGCTCATGCGTTTTAATAACGAAAAGTTAAGACAAGACATTGAAAATAAAAATAGAGAGTTAGGTATTTCTACAATGAGTTTAATTAAGAAAAACGAATTTTTAAATAGCATTAAAAAAGAGCTACAAAATAGTCCAGACAGTAAAAGTCTAAAGAGTGTTATTAAAATAATAGACAGGAATCTTAATAATTCTGATGATTGGCATCTTTTTGAAGAAGCCTTTAATAATGCTGATAAAGATTTTCTGAAAAAGATAAAGAGCGAACATCCATCATTAACATCTAACGATTTACGATTGTGTGCTTACCTTCGTTTAAATTTATCATCCAAAGAAATTGCACCACTACTAAACATATCTCCAAGAAGTGTAGAGGTTAAACGCTACAGGTTACGCAAAAAGATGAATTTAAAGCATGAATCAAGCTTATCAGACTATATTTTAGAGATGTAAATCCTTAACAACCGTATTTTTTACCTATACAACAGCACAACATTTTAGTTTTTTATAAAAACAGCATAATACGTTATTCTTAGTAATAATGGTAATTTTTAAGGCTTTGATAAAAAAACACCGCTTTTTTTATTGTGTATATTTTTTGTTGAGGTTTAAAATTATAATTCCTCAACACATCATATTAGTTTTATACAAACTCAAAAAACTAAACAAATATGAAACAAACGTTCTTAAAAATTCTAACGCTGTTCTTTGTCGCATACACCAGTGCACAAAGTATAGATGTTAGTGGAAACGTACAAGACAATACAGGAATCCCTATACCAGGAGTGAATGTACTTGTCAAAAACACAAGCAAAGGTGCTGTAACAGATTTTGATGGAAACTTCACGATTGCTAATGTTGAAATTGGTGCTACACTCACATTTAGCTACATTGGCTATGTTACAAAAGAATTTGTTATAACTGATAATTCTAGTTTAAGTATTCAATTAGAAGAAGATTTAGCCACATTAGAAGAAGTTGTGGTAATTGGTTACGGAACTCAAACTAAGAAAGAGTTAACTGGAGCCGTTAGTGTGGTTTCAAGTAAAACGATTGAAGCACTTAAGCCAACCAGAATAGAACAGGCTATTCAAGGACAAGTACCAGGAGTAAATATTACTTCACAATCTGGGTCTCCTGGAGGTAATATCAATATCCAAATTAGAGGTATTTCTACAAATGGTGATAGTAGACCTTTAATTTTAGTAGATGGAAGTGTTGTAGAAGACTTAAGTGTTATTAACCCATCAGACATTGCAACCATTAACATAATAAAAGATGCTACAGCAGGTATTTATGGGGTTCGTGCTGCTAATGGTGTTGTTTTAATAACAACCAAAGTTGGGCGAAAAGATATGCCTCTTACCACAGAATATAATGTTTTTGGTGGTTTTCAACAAACAACAAGAAAGTTACCTGTTTTAAATGCATCAGAATATGGCGCTCTCGTTAATGAAGCATTTGCTGCTGGTGGTGAAACACCACCGTTTAGCGATTTATCAATTTTAGGTAAAGGTACAGATTGGCAGAACGAGGTTTTTCAAGACGCACCCATACAAAACCATAATATACTATTAAGAGGTGGTACAAAAAAAGCAGCTTATTCATACAGTGGTGCTTTTTTAACCCAAGATGGTATTGTTGGCGGAAGCAAATCTAATTTTACACGTTTTACAAACAGAATTAATTATAATGTCGATTTTTTAGAAAACTTTAGACTCTTCACAAGTGTTGCACTTACAAGAAGCAAAAAACAAAACCTAAGTGAAAATGCATTAGGATCTGTATTATTTAACGCATTAAATATGGCTCCTAACTTGTCTATTAGAGATGAAAACGGAAGTTTTACCTTGGCTGAAGGTTTAGGTAATGAAGTTATAAACCCTATAGCGCAAACAGCAGACACTAATGATAGAACTAAAATAATGAGGTTTAGCGGAAATGCAGGGTTGTTCTATGATTTTTTAGATCATTTTACAGCACAAGCAGCTATTCAATATAATTATGCTGAAGTAAGGGGAGATGTTTTTAGACCTATAGTAAATTATGGTAGCGGTAAAGTATTTAATATAGATAGAAGTGAAGTAGTAGAAACTTTAAACTATTTTAGAGACTATACTTTTGATGCGCTTATTAAGTATGAAAACCTAATTAATGACACCCACAAGATAAATGTGCTTTTAGGAACCTCTATTTTTAAAACTACAGGAGTATTTACAGGGCAAAGAGGTTTTGATATAACAAACAACAACAACCCTTCTATCGAATTTGCTGGAGAAGTAGAAGATATTAATCAAGGTATTGGTTTTGATCCTAGATTTGATTCTAGGTTATTGTCTTATTTTGGTAGGATTCAGTATGACTATAAGGGAAAATATTTATTATCGGCAGTACTTCGTCGTGATGGATCAACCAATTTTGGACCAGAAAACAGATTTGGATATTTCCCATCAGGGTCTATCGGTTGGGTAGCTTCAGATGAAGACTTTTTAACAGACAATACAATTATAGATTTCTTAAAGATAAGAGCATCATACGGGCTCTTAGGAAATGACAGAATTCCTAATTTCGGATTTGTGTCATTGCTTGATGGAGAAGGCACTTACGTATTGAATAACCAATTAGTATTTGGATCAGCTCTAGGCGCTCTGGCTAACCCTGAGATTCGATGGGAAAAGCAAAAGGCTCTTGATGTGGGTATTGACATGAGATTGTTAGATGATAAGGTAACTATTACAGCTGATTATTTTGAAAGACGTACAGAAGATTTATTGGTAATCCCTCAAGTTTCAGGTATTCTTGGGTCTGCTTCACCAGGTTCTCAACCACCAGTAGTTAATGCAGGAATTGTTGAAAATAAGGGGTTTGAATTTGCTATAAATTATTATGAGACTGTTTCTGATGATTTCAAATTTAATATCGGGTATAATTTTACAACAATAGATAATAAAGTTATTTCCGTTAGCGGTGAAGGAGACTTTTTAACCGGCGGATCTTTTGGAGTAGGTCAAGACCCTCCCTTAAGAATGGAAGCAGGGTTTCCTATTGGGTATTACAGAGGATTTAAAACAGATGGGATATTTCAAAACCAAACAGAAGTAGATGCCTACCCTACAATAAATGATAGAGTAGAACCTGGCGATTTAAGATTTGTAGATGTAAATAACGATGGGGTGATTGATGATGACGATAGAACTAACATTGGAAATCCATTTGCTGATGTAACAATGGGCTTAAATATATCTGTTGATTACAAAGGTTTTGATTTTTCTGCATATGCTTTTGCTTCTGTAGGTAATGAAATAGTTCGTAATTATGAACGAAATCAAAATTTAACAAATAGACCAAGATACTTTTTAGATAGATGGACTGGAGAAGGTACTAGTAACAGTTTTCCAAGAGTTACTACTGGTGCTAATTCTAACGGATTGTTTTCAGACTTTTTTGTAGAAGATGGGTCGTTTGCAAGACTACAAAACATTCAATTAGGTTACACATTTGCTAAGTTTTCGGATGAAACAAAGATAAAGAACCTAAGACTCTACATTTCTGGTAATAACTTATTTACTCTAACAAAATATAGAGGTTACGATCCAACAGCCTCAACAGGTGCGCCTGTTGGTGGTGGAGTAGATCAAGGATTTTACCCCAATGCGAAAACGTATTTATTAGGTGTTAATTTAAAATTTTAATGTGCAAGACATGAAAAAGCTTAAAAACAAAAATATAATATTGGTAGTGCTCACTTTAATATTGTCATGTAGTGATGATTTTATAGATGTATCTCCACAAGCAGAGAATTCAGAAGAATTTTTTAATTCGGAAGCAGATTATCAATCTGCATTAATTGCAGCATACGATCCCTTACAATCAACTTACATAAATGTTATGTTAGGTGAAATTGCATCCGACAATACTTTAGCGGGAGGTGAAAGTGCCACAGACGTTCCTGGTATTCAGGAAATAGACGATATGCTACACACGCCTATTAATCAACAGTTAAGAGATATTTGGGGTTGGATGTATGGTGGTGTAAACCGAGCTAATTTCATTATGGAATTTAAAGATAAAACAGAGTTTTCCGGAAAAAACGGTGTATTGGCACAAGCAACATTTTTAAGAGCGTACTATTATTTTGAATTAGTAAAATGGTTTGGAGATGTGCCTATGCAAGTAGATAAGAGAATTCAGTTTGGAGATCAATTTAATATTGATAGAACACCAAAAGCAGAGGTTTATGCTCAAATAGAGCAAGATCTCATATTTGCTGCAGATAATTTGCCGTATGTACAAAATGAAAACGGAAGAATTACTAAAGGCGCAGCTCAAGCATTACTTGGAAAAGCATACTTGTTTCAAGATAAATTTGCTGAAGCAGCTAACGTGTTAGAAGATTTAATCAACAATGGTCCACATGATCTTTTAACAGATTACAGTACTATGTTTGAAAACGATAATGAAAATAACATTGAATCGGTTTTTGAAATACAATATTCTGACTTAGAAGGTGCTGGCTTCGGTTGTTTACAATGTAGTGAAGGTAATGTAGCTGTGGGGTTTAATGGTATTCGCAACTATAGTGGTCCTACGTTTGACTCAGGGTTTAGTTTTAATGTTCCTGTACAGGAAGTAGTTGATGCTTTTGAAGATGGAGATATTAGGTTAGATACTGCCATTCTGGATATTGACGCATGGGCATCAGATACAGGAGCATCGTTTTCTACAGGCTATGAACACACGGGATATTTTAATAGGAAGTACATAGCACGTAAAGGAGATTTAAATACGGGAGATGCTAATTTAACCAATCCAAATAATTATAGAGCCATTCGTTTTGCCGATGTATTGTTAATGGCAGCGGAAGCTTTAAATAGAGGAGGTATCAGCGATGATCGAGCAAGAACTTACCTGAATAGAGTAAGAACAAGAGCTATGTTATTAGAGGTGTCAACATCAGGATCTAACTTAACGAACGATATATATAATGAACGTCGCGTAGAGTTAGTTGGTGAAGGTCATCGTTTTTTCGATTTAGTAAGAACAGGTAGAGCTGCAAATGAAATAGACGGGTTTGTTTCTGGAAAACATGAGGTGTTTCCAATTCCACTAATAGAAATACAGCTAGCGGGCAACAGATGGGATAATAATCCAGGATATCAAAATTAAAAAATAAGATATGAAAACAATAAAAAATATATTTAGTTTTTTAGCTATAGCTTTCTTTATAGGCTGTGCTGAAGACGATAATGATTTGAGCTTTATTGATAGCGTAGTTGCTCCATCAAATGTTTCAGCACTTTTTCAACCAACTCAAGATAATTCGGGATTAGTAACTATTATACCAAATTCTAACGGAGCTGTTTCTTACAATGTCACCCTAGGAGATGGATCAGATCCAGTTTCTATTAGTACAGGCGAGAATATTGAAAAAGTATATGCCGAAGGAAATTATACTGTAGAAGTAGAAGCTGTTGGTTTAACGGGTTTAAAAACGTCTATCACACAAGATTTAGTGGTTTCGTTTAAAGCTCCAGAAAATTTAATGGTGACTATCGAGAACGATCCAGCCATATCAAAACAAGTTAATGTAACGGCAACTGCAGATTATGCAATGTCTTATCAAGTGTATTTTGGAGAAGCTGAGAATGATGACCCTGTTTTAGCAAATATTGGTGAGGTAGCAAGTTATAATTATCAAGAAGCTGGAACTTACACAATTCGAGTTGTTGCTATGGGATCTGCTATTGCAACTACAGAGTATTCAGAAGAGTTTGAAGTTACTGCTATTTTGCAGCCTTTAGCATCAGCACAAGCACCACCTTTTAGATCGCCGAGCGATGTTATAGGAATTTTTAGCGAAAAGGAGAATTATGAATATAATCCTGCTAATGATTTCTTTCCTTATTGGGATCAGGGGGCAGACTGGAATGTTGGAGAATTTTTAATTGACACTGATAAAATTTTAAGATATACTGGTTTAACCTATCAAGGAATTCAGTTAGGAGCTAATATAGATGCTTCTTCTATGGAGTATCTTCATTTAGATATTTGGACTGCTGATGATAATGATGCTAAAATATCTCCTATAAGTGCTTCAACAGGAGAACAAGCTTTCGATTTAGACTTGGTTGCAAATCAATGGTCATCTGTTGATATACCATTATCATACTTTACAGATTTAGGTTTAAGTATGAGCGATATTGCACAGTTTAAGTTTGATGGTGATCCAGTTGGAGGAACTATATTTGTGGATAATATTTATTTTTGGAAAGAAGCTTCAGAAGCTTTGCCTTTATTATTTGATGATTTTGAAGGAAACAGTAATATTACAACTTGGGCTGGTGATGCTGCAGGATTAAATACAGCTTTACCAAACCCTTATGTTAATGCTGATAATTTATCTGCTACCGTTTTAGAATATGATGATACAGGAGGTCAATATGCAAATGTGCAATTCGTTGCTGATTCAAATTTTGATTTATCTGGTGGGAATAGTATTTTCACTTTAAAAGTTTATGTACCATCTTCTAGTATAACAGGTACTGAGCCAAATCAAATTTCATTAAAACTTCAAAATAGTAGTTTAGGTGGTAATTCTTGGCAAACTCAAACAGAGATTGTTAAACCAATTGTTCTAGATGAATGGCAAGTAATTACTTTCGATTTTGTTAATGATAACTGGCAGAATTTAAACAACAATGGTACAGATCCAGACCCTGTTGATAGAACAGATTTAGATAAAGTAGTTTTACAGGTTAATTCTGAAAATAATAACAGTCTAGTTAAAGCGTATATTGACGATTTCTATTATGGTGCAACTCCTACACCAGATGCACCACCTTTTGCAAGAGATGGTTTTGAAGGTTTTGGAACAATAACAACGTGGACAGGAGATAATTGTGGAATGGATAATGCTTTTGCTAATCCTTTCGTAGACGCTAGCAATAACTCAGCAACAGTTTTAGAATATAACGATACAGGAGGTCAATATGCTAATGTGCAATTTACTATAACTCCAAATTTTGATTTGGCATCAAAAAGTAAGTTTACTTTAAAAATTTATGTGCCATCAAGTAGTATTACAGGTAGCCAACCAAATCAAATTTCATTAAAACTTCAAAACAGTAGTTTAGGTGGTAATTCTTGGCAAACCCAAACAGAGATTGTTAAACCTGTGGTCTTAGACCAATGGCAAGAACTTACTTTCGATTTTGTTAATGATAACTGGCAGAATTTAAATAACAATGGTATAGATCCAGATCCTATTGATAGAACAGATTTAGATAAAGTAGTCTTACAGTTGAATTCAGAAAACAACAATGATCTTGTAACGGCTTATATTGATGATTTTAACTACCATAATTAAAATATATAGAGATGAAAAATTTTAAGAATTTATTACTATTCCTTTTGATAGTTGGCTTTATTTTTACGGGCTGTCAAGACGATGATGCAGAGTTCGGTGCTATCATTGCACCATCAAATATTGATGTACAAGTCACTTATATAGATGACGGTTCAGAAACAGTAGCCCCTGGTTTGGGTAGTGGCTTGGTACAATTTTCGGCTAGTGCAGATAATGCTACTGCATATCATTTTGTAATACAAGGGCAAACTAAATTGCAAGCATCAGGCATGGTGTCTCATAATTTCACGAGTCTAGGGAACAATACATATCCTGTAACTGTTATTGCTTATGGTACAGGAGGAAGTTCTTCAAGTATGACTGTAGAGGTAGATGTTTTAGCTCTGTACGAGCCGCCAGCAGATTTACTTGAAATGTTACATGGTGGAACCCAAAAGACGTGGAGAATTAAAGCTGAATCCAAACCTCACTTTGGGTTAGGACCAGTAGGAGGTTCTATTGTTGGCGAGTGGTTTTCTGCTGAACCTAACGACAAAGATGGTGTAGGGATGTATGATGACCGATATGTATTTAATGCAGATGGCACCTTTACTCATTTAACTGGTGGTGATGTGTTTGGGCGTATTAATTTAATTGATGAGTTAGGTGCTTCAGGAGGGAGTATTGATGGTGCAGACGTACTGAACTTACCATTTGATGATTATACTGAACAGTACACGTTAACTGCACCAAGTGATGTTGAAACAATTTCACTATCTGGTCTTGGTTTTATAGGGTATTATACAGGTGGAAACCATCAATATAAAATTTACAGCAGAAATACTACTGAAATGGTTTTAAGTACAGCTGATGGAAATAATGAATTTGAATGGTGGTTTACACTAACTACTGAAGATTAAAATCACTAAGAAGATTTGTTTAGTTATTGTTTAATAACACCTTTAAGGTAAATATAGGCTTTAGAGGTGTTTTTTAATTTTATTAGAACTATAAGACTTTATAGGATGTAAAGCATATTATTTAAAATACGAAAAAGCACTACAACTAACAAAAATACCTATACAACGCCACAACATTATTAATTTTTAATAGTATTGCCATGAAGCTTTTAGTCTTGTTTTGTGCGTTTTAGCGACTTTTATTGCGATTTCAACAATAAATCTATTCTTTTTTTAATGTGTATGTTTTTTGTTGAGGTGTTTTTTACGGACTTAGCAAATAATTAAGTTAATTTTAACTTTCACGAAAAGTTCAAGTTTGAATAATTCGTTTAAAAATCAATACCCTGATAACTTGTTGAGTAAATTAAAATCGAAAAACCGAAACAAGTTTTCTAAATACTAACACAATAATTAAATAAAACTATGAAAAACAATTTTCTAAGATTATTACTTTTCTTATTTACAACAACTGCCTTTGCGCAGTCTGATAAAGTATCGGTTGTAAGTAATGATGAAGGCATGAAACTAGTTGTAAACGGAAAAGATTTCATGATTAATGGTATGAACTGGGACTATGTTCCAATTGGAACCAATGTGGTAGATGCCAAATTCTACGAAAAATCAGACGACATCATTAAAGCAGGACTTGATGCAGAAATGGCGCTTTTACAGAACATGAATGTAAATGTAATACGTCAGTACACTGGTGTTCCTGCTAAATGGGTTAAGTACATTTATGAGAGGTATGGTATTTACACCATGTTAAACGATTCTTTTGGAAGATACGGGTTAACAATTGACGGTGTATGGACACCTGTTACTGATTATTCTGATGCTCGTACAAAAGAAATATTAATGTCAGAAATAACAAATATGGTTACCGAGTACAAAAACGTACCTGGTATATTATTGTATTTAATTGGTAATGAAAATAACTATGGTCTGTTTTGGGCTGGAGCAGAAACTGAAGATTTTCCAGATGGAGAAGAAAAGATAAATGCCGTTGGAGAACTTAGAGGAAGACCCATGTATAAATTAATGAATGAAGCATCTAAAGCTATGAAAGCTATAGATTCAAATCACCCTGTTGCTATTTGTAATGGAGATGTTTTATTTATAGATATTATAGCCGAAGAATGTAAAGACGTAGATATATACGGAACAAATGCTTATCGAGGCGTTTCTTTTGGAGATATGTTTCAGGTGGTTAAAGATAAACTTAACAAACCTATCATGTTTACGGAGTTTGGTTCAGATGCTTACAACGCTATTGAAAATGCCGAAGACCAAAAAATGCAAGCGTATTACAATGTAGAAAACTGGAAAGAAATTTATCAGAATGCTGCAGGTTTAGGAAAAGCAGGAAACTCTATTGGAGGATTTACTTTTCAATTTTCTGATGGTTGGTGGAAAGCTGGATTTGACGATAGAAAAGATGCAGATACGCACCAAACAGAATCTACTTGGAATGCAGGCGGATATACTATCGATCAGGCATACCCAGGAGCAAATAACATGAATGAAGAATGGTTTGGTATTTGTGCTAAGGGACCAACTAACGAAAGAGGTTTATATACATTATATCCTAGAGCGTCATATTACGCTTTAAAAGATGTACATAGTCTTGATGTTTACGCAGAAGGAGTTAATGCAGAGTTCGTAGATAATTTTTTTAATAAAGTTAATTTAATGGATGCCGTGTTAAGAGCACGAGGAGATAAAGCCGCGTTAGGTGGTGGAGATTCAGAAAAATTAAGACTTAGCGAATTCAGTGCTAGATTTAGTACGTTTAATACAGGTGGTTCTTTATTAACTACGCCTACACAAGCTGACCCTGATGAGCCAAATACTTTTCCTAGCAGAACAGGTTTTGACCATATGCAATCGTATTTTATTGGCGTAGAGGCTAAACCAACAGCGAGCATGAGAGCTAACGTAAATTTCAATATTCTTGGAAATGTTGCTACCAATCAGATTAACGAAATATTTTATGAAAACGTTGGCAGACCTGTAACAGTTCAAGGAGCTGATGGAGAAGACGTTATTTTAAACGATAATAATAGAGTTCGTGTTTACCAAGCAGAGTTTGAATGGAACACTAAGAAATTTGATTTAAGAGGATTTTATAGAACTGGTCATTATCACTGGGCTTATGAAGGCGACTTCTTTAATTTATATCCTGAAGCAAACTACGGACCTAATTTAGACATATATAATGGAGAAATTTTAGGGATGGAAGTTGATGGCAAAGGTTCATTAGCCGGATTCAAAGCAGCAATAGGGCCTCAACTATGGTGGGGAGCTAACCCAGCCATGTTATTAAAGTATAGAAAGCAAATAGCGCATTGGGATGTAACGGGTATATATCATAAAGATTTTGATGAGTCACTAAATTCTGTTCTGTTTTTTGGAGGTGGAAAAGATGTGCCTCTAGATGCAAATGGCAGACGTGTTTTAAATGCAGAACAAGTTCGAAGTGGTGTAATTCCTGCGTGGCCTACGGAAAGAGCTACTGTTGTATTGGAAAGAGAATTTGGAAAATTTGAACTGGCATTAGGAGGAATTTGGGGAGGACGACCTTTAAACGGAATTGCTTACCAAGATATAGATGATAATGGAAATGTGGTAGTAGACAAAATTAGATCTAAAGACAACTGGGGAGGTAAAGGAAAAATTACTTACGCAGGAGGTAAATTTAATTTATATGCTCAAGGGTCAATAATGGGATTAGTTGCCAATGGCGGTTTTGATCAAACACAAACTTTTACAGGTTGGAAGTTAAAAGATAGCGGTAGCGGAAACATGGCTAACTTTTTAACTGGATTTACATTTTCATTAGGTGATATACAAATAGCACCTAATTTTATGCACCAGCAACCATTAGTAGATCCTATGCCAAATGGTGGAGCAGCACCTGGTAGATTAAGAAACGTCATTGACGATCCTTTTGCAGTAAGAAATGGTAACAGAGAAACTACTGCAGGTGAAATTTTATTCACTTACGATCCAACTCCTGGTACTTGGATGTATTCATGGGACAATGATCGAGCTGAAGATGCACCTTTTGCTATGAATGCTGGATTTGTTTTCCGCAGACAGCCAACAACAATGGATGCTCATATTGGATTCCTTGCTAATCGTTCATTCTTTGCCTTTGGCGAGTCCGTACCAGCACAAGACCTATGGGAAGTACACTCAAGAATGGTCTCTAAAATTGGTCGTGATTTTGGTATTGTAGGTAACTTTTATTATGGTAACGGTCAATCAAATGGAGACTCCGACAGAACAATTACAAGATTTGGTGCTGACATTAGAGCCATCTCTAAAAACATGAAAGTAAATGCTCATGTAAAAGTAAACGATTGGGGCCCTTTTGATTATCACCGAGATTTCAACTTAACATTCCCAATGCAAATGATGTTAGACATATCGAGTACTATTAGCAAACCAGATTGGTTTATTCTACCAAGTACTCAAATTGGAGTAAGAGGCACTTGGCGATCATTAAATCAATTTTCACCAAGATATAGTCCAAATGCAACCACCGCAAACACATTCCCTCCTCAACAAATAATTAGTGCAGTAGGATTTCCTAATGGCTCGGAATGGGAAATAATGACTTACATCCATATTAACTTAGGAAAATAAAAAAACTATGAAAACAATAAAAAATATAACAACAAAAATTGTCTTTCCAGCTGCAATACTTTTATTGACTATGCTAAGTTGTGAAAGAGAACTTTCTAATGATGTTGTTCCAGCAACATTTAATAACAGTGCCGAAATATTTACCGATGCACCAGAGGGTCTTACAGATCAATTCTTTGTATCATTTGATCCTGCAACTGGAGCTAACACAGTCGGATTTGATGTGGATAATAATGAGGCTTATGAAGGCAATTCATCTATAAGAATTGATGTGCCTTCTGATACTGATCCTGACGGAGTTTATATAGGAGGTATATTTAGAGACCGTGGAGAGGGAAGAAATTTAACTGATTATAATGCACTTACGTTTTGGGCAAAAGGTTCTACTACTGCAATAATTGAACAAGTAGGTTATGGTACAACTTTTGGGGAAGGTATAGTCGGATCTCAAGCTGATTATGCAACAACAATAAAAAACATAGAGTTAACAACAAAATGGAAAAAATATACGGTTCCAATTCCTGATGCTTCTAAGTTAGTACAAGAAACAGGGCTATTTCTTTTTTCAGCAAATTCAAATGTTAATGGTGGTGTTGGATATACGTTTTGGATAGATGAACTTAAATTTGAAAACCTTAGTAGTATTGGTCAATCAAGACCTGAAATGCTTGGAGGTTCTACAGCTGACTTTATTTCTGTTCCTGGTCAAACTTTAAATATATCTGGTTTTACAGGAACTTACAATTTAGCAAATGGTCAGGATGTAACCGTGATTACGACATCTAATTATTTTTCATTCTCATCATCAAACCCTAGCGTAGCTTCAGTTTCGGAAACTGGTTTAGTTACTGTAAATACAACAGGTACCGCAGAAATCACAGCTACTTTAGATGGTGTTTTAGTCAACGGTGCCGTTAATGTACAATCTTTTGCCGACCCAAGAATTATTTCAATTTTTAGTGATTTTTATGCCAATATACCTATAGACGGCTTTAATGGATTTTATGAACCTTTCCAAACCACTTTAGGAGGTGATATTGTTGAGGATGGAAATAACATTATAGATTATACATTACTAAACTTTGTTGGAATTGAGTTTTATGGAAGGTATGGTATCCCAGGGGTTGAGCCTGTTGACGCTACTGAAATGACACATTTTAATATTGACTTCAGAGTAAACGAGTCTTTAAGTCCATCTGATTTTATCAGAATAGAATTAATAAACAATGTTAATAATGGTCAAACAGGTCATTCATTTACAGTTCCTTCAAGTAGTTTAGCAAGTAATCAATGGGTATCACTTAAAATTCCATTATCCAGTTTTCCTGGTTTACAAATAAATGCACTTGGTATAATATTGTTTGATACTGGTGGGGGTATACAAAACTTATCAGTAGATAATATATTTTTCTCAAAAGAATAAGGAAGTCAAGCATAATTAAAATTAGATAAAAAATGAAATATTTAAATAGATATACTAGATTCAATTGGATTAGCAAAAGTAGCATTGCTATGATGGCTTTTGTCTGCATAACCCTTTTAGGCATAACTAGTTGTGAAAATGACGAGGTGCAAACAGTAACGACCTTAACCAATCTTGTTTGGAGTGATGAGTTTGATACAGATGGAGCACCAGACGCTACCAAATGGTCATATGTTATTGGTAACGGGGTAGCCGAAGGTATTCCTGGATGGGGTAATCAAGAATTGCAATACTATACAGATAGAGCAGATAATGTTGTTGTAGAAGATGGCATGTTAAAAATTATTGCTAAGCAAGAACCTTTTATGGGTTTTGGTTATACATCTGGTAGAATAACAACAAAAGGGCTTTTTCAACAAACTTATGGTCGTTTTGAAGCACGTATCAAATTGCCTTGGAGTAAAGGTTTATGGCCTGCATTTTGGATGTTAGGTGATGATTCTGGAGGAGCCGAGTGGCCTCAAATTGGTGAAATTGATATTATGGAAAACAAAGGAAGTGAACCTACGATAACACATGGTTCTGTTCATGGTCCTGGTTATTTTGGAGGTGATCCAATTACAAAAACTTATGAATTGCCTTCGGGTCGTTTTGATACAGAATTTCATGTATTTGGTGTAGAATGGGGACCGAACTACATCAATTATTATGTTGATGATGTATTATTTCAACAAATAACTCCAGATGATTTAGAAGATGATGATGTATGGGTGTTTAATAACAATCCATTTTATATGATTTTAAACGTAGCTGTTGGCGGTTCTTTTCCTGGTTTTCCAGATGCAAGTTCTGTTTTCCCACAAACGATGTATGTTGATTACGTAAGAGTATATCAATAAAGATATTTGATACAATAAAAAGGTTAATCATAATTAATCTATGATTAACCTTTCTACCTAAAAAAATAATTAAATTTTAATGTCTAGAAAGCTAACACTTATTGCATTTGTTGTATCCTTAGGCGGATTTCTATTCGGCTTTGATGCAGGCATTATTTCTGGTGTGATGTCTTATGCGGGACCTGAATTTAATTTAAACGATTTGCAATCGGGTTGGGTAGTAAGCTCTCCTTCATTTGCAGCAATGATTTCAATGCTATTCGCTGGTAGATTAAGTGATATTATTGGAAGAAAAAAAATACTCATTATTGTAGCATTTCTATATGCAATATCAGCATTGTTTTCGGCTTATGCAACCTCATACGAAATGTTATATATAGCTAGAATGATTGGCGGTATAGCCTTTGGAGCAGCTCTTATTTTAGCACCAACATATATTGCAGAAATATCTACTTCAGAAAATAGAGGAAAACTAGTTTCCATACAGCAATTAAATATTGTACTTGGTTTTTTTGCAGCCTTTTTAAGTAACTATTATTTTAATAAATACAATACTTCAGGAACTTCTACTTTAACAGACGCAACCGTTTGGAGGTGGATGTTAGGCGTAGAACTTATTCCTGCAATTCTATATTTCTTTGGGTTGTTTTTTGTACCACAAAGTCCACGATGGCTTTTCGCAAATAATAAAGTTGAAAAAGCTAAAATAATACTCTTCCAAATTCATGGAAAAACTATCGCAGATGCTGAAATTAAATCAATTGAAGACCATATTAAACTAGAGAAAATAGTTTCTAAAGTAAAAATTAAAGATTTACTAAAACCCGCATTAAGGTTTATATTAATTGTTGGCTTAGTAATAGGTGTTTTACAACAAATTACAGGTATTAACGCTGTTTATTTTTATGCAACTTCAATTTTCAAACAAACAGGAATTGGTACAGATGCTGCGTTTTCTTCAGGAGTTTTATTAAGTACAATAACAGTTATCTTCACATTCGTAGCTATTTATTTAATAGACAGAATGGGTAGAAGGCCTTTACTTTTAATAGGTACAGCAGGAATTGCTGTAAGTTTATTATTGTGTGCTTATGGGTTTAGTAAAGCAACGTATCAATTATCTTCAGAAGAAATAGTTTCACTAAATAAAATAGACTCAAGCAAATTAGAACCTTTTACAAATAAAATTTACGATAACGATTTAGATTTTAAAAATGAAATAAAATTGGCACTGGGAAATCAGGTTTATGCCAAAAATGAAGGTGATATTTTAGAAGTTGCAACAAATATTAATGCCACACTTGTATTAGTAGGTATTCTAGGTTTTATTGCCTGTTTTGCTTTTTCTCTAGGGCCAGTAATGTGGGTATTACTTTCAGAATTGTATCCTATAAAATATAGAGGTTTAGCCATTGGCGTTATAGGTTTTGTTAACTCCTTTGTAAGTTGGGCTGTTCAACAGGTTTTTCCATGGGAATTATCAAATTTCGGTAATGCACTTAGCTTTTTAATATTCGGAGTTATAGCATTATTTGGCTTCTTTATACTATTAAAAATATTACCAGAAACCAAAGGAAAATCATTAGAACAAATAGAAAGAGAATTAGTTACAGTTTAAAATAAAGTTATTAAGAGATAAATAATTACAATGAATACTACGATTGATATAACAAAAAACAGCTCCTCTCAAGCAAATGAGATTAAGGGAGAATTGGTGAATTTTGAGAATGAAACGTTTTACAAAATTTCTAATAGCAATAGAATGCGTCCTTTTTTCATGAGTATAGTAAGCGATTCAAACCATTGGATGTTTATATCTAGTAATGGTGGATTATCTGCTGGAAGAAAAAACAGTGAATCTTCATTATTTCCATATTATACAGATGATAAAATAACAGAATCTGCAGATATTACTGGCAGTAAAAGTATATTTCAAATTCACTCGAAGGGTAAAATCCTCGTTTGGGAACCTTTTTCCATACGTCAAATGGGTGTTTACCAAATATCAAGAAATTTATATAAAAATAGCTATGGTAATAAAGTTGTTTTTGAAGAAATGAATCATGATTTAGGTTTAACCTTTAGGTATCAATGGAATTCTAGTAACAAATTTGGGTTCGTAAAAAAATCAAAGCTTATTAATAATTCTAAATCTAAAATAAAAGTTACTTTTTTAGATGGATTACAGAATATTTTACCAGCTGGCGTTACTTCAGACTTACAAAATAGTAGAAGTAATTTAGTAGATGCTTACAAGAAAAGCGAATTGCTGCCTGATGTTGGTTTAGGAATATATGCATTAAGTGCTTTTATTGTGGATAAGGCAGAACCTAGCGAGGCTCTAAAGTCTAATGTTGTGTGGTCTTCAGGAATTAAAAACCCTGTATATCTTTTGTCGTCGCGTCAGTTAGATGATTTTAGAGCAAAGAAATCTGTAAAACAAGAGGTTGATATAAAAGCAGAAAAAGGCGCTTATTTTATTTCTTCAGATTTAGAATTAGAACCAAATTCAGATGAAAGTTGGATGTTTGTTACCAATGTAAATCAATCGATAACTGGAGTTGTCCAAATTTCAGAAATTATTAAAAATGAAAAAGACCTAATAGCTTTAGTTCAAAAAGACATTAATGTTGGCACAAAAAGATTAATTCAATTAACGGGAGCTTCAGATGGTTTACAATTAACTAATGACAGCCTTATAAATACCAGACATTTTTCTAACACCCTATTTAACATTATGCGTGGTGGTATTTTTGATGATGGTTATAATATTGAAAAAGGCGACTTTATAAAATACATATCAAAAGCGAACAAAGCATTTTTTAACAAAAAAGAAAACCAATTAAATAACTTGCCAGAGTTGTTTACACTAAGCTATTTAAAAGATCTTGCAGAGGATGATGTAGACGATAATTTTAAACGCCTTTGTTTTGAATACTTACCCTTAAAATTTAGTAGAAGACATGGCGACCCAAGTAGACCTTGGAACAAGTTTTCTATAAATACAAGAAATGAAATTGATGGCTCAAAAATTCTAGATTACGAAGGTAATTGGCGAGATATTTTTCAAAATTGGGAAGCTTTAGCCATTTCATATCCTGATTTTATTGAAAGTATGATTCATAAGTTTTTGAATGCTACAACTTTTGATGGTTATAACCCATATAGAGTAACTAAAGATGGATTTGATTGGGAAACTATAGAAGAGGACGATCCATGGTCATATATTGGGTATTGGGGCGATCATCAAATTATTTATTTACTCAAGTTTTTAGAGTTTATAGAAGACCATTACCCATCTCAATTAGAAAAAAGGTTTAACGAAAACATCTTTGTTTATGCCAATGTACCTTACAGAATAAAAAGTTATGAGGAGATTTTAGTTAACCCAAAAGATACTATTGATTTTGACCATGATTTAGATAAAAAAATTAATGAAGCCAAACAAGAATTAGGAGCAGATGGTGCTTTATTAAAAGATCAAAACGCTTCTATTTATAAGGTTAATTTAATCGAAAAATTATTAGCTACGGTATTGGCAAAAGTGTCAAACTTTATTCCAGAAGGCGGTATTTGGTTAAATACGCAACGACCAGAATGGAATGATGCTAATAATGCCTTGGTAGGCAACGGCGTTTCTATGGTAACACTTTGTTATTTAAATCGATTTTTAAATTTCTTCGAAAAAGTAGTTGCAAAATCAGAAACAGAACACGTTGAAATATCTAAAGAGTTAGCGCTGTTTTTTAATGAAGTTATTGCTACACTTAAAAATAATACACATATACTATCGGGTAAAGTATCTGATAAAGAAAGAAAAACAGTATTAGATGGTTTAGGTTTAGCAGGGAGTAAATACAGGAACACAATTTATGAGCATGGGTTTACTAGTGATAAAACAGAAGTAAATAAAACAGCACTTTTAGAGTTTATAAAAACTACAGAAGCCTATTTACAGCATACAATTGCTGCTAATAAGCGTGACGATAATATGTATCATGCCTATAATTTAATGACTGTAGAGAATGATAATGAGGTTTCTATTTCCTACTTATCAGAAATGTTAGAAGGTCAAGTAGCCGCTTTAAGTTCTGGTTATTTATCGCCAAAAGAGGCTTTAGCATTATTAGATGGCTTAAAAAGTAGTGCTTTGTTTAGACAGGATCAATACAGTTATATCCTATATCCAGACAAGGAGTTACCAAGGTTCGATAAAAAGAATAACATTCCTTCTGAAAAAGTAGAACAATCCAGCTTATTAAAAGCGTTAGTTAAAAATGGAAACAAACAAATTATTGAAAAAGATGTTTTAGGAAACTATCACTTTAATGGCAGTTTTAATAATGCAAATAGTTTAAAAGATGCTTTAAATGACTTACCTAAAGGCACTTACGAAGCTTTAGTAGAAAAAGACACGAAATATTTATTAGATGTTTTTGAAGGTATTTTTGATCATAAATCTTTTACAGGACGTTCAGGAACATTCTTTGGCTATGAAGGTTTAGGTTCTATTTACTGGCATATGGTTTCTAAATTATTATTAGCTGTTCAAGAAAATTGTTTATTAGCTATTAATACTAATGAAAGTGAAGTAATTATTGGAAAACTTTTAGACCATTATTACGAAATAAATGCAGGTATAGGTGTGCATAAGTCTCCTCAGTTATATGGTGCTTTCCCTACCGATGCGTATTCGCATACACCAGCAACTAAAGGCGCACAACAACCAGGAATGACAGGGCAAGTTAAGGAAGATGCTATATGTAGATTTGGAGAATTAGGAGTTTTTGTAAAAGACGGAACCATTGTGTTTAATCCGCGTTTATTAAAAACAGATGAGTTTTTAAATGCAGCTAAAACGTTCAGCTTTGTAAATGTAGATAACCAAGAACAAAACATTGCATTAGAAGCAAATTCATTAAGCTTTACCTATTGTCAAGTTCCAGTAATATATAAACTTTCCGATAAAGATAGTTTAGAAGTTGTTTTTAATAATGGTAAACAAACAACATCTGATGCTTTAAAATTAGATTTTAATACATCGAGGTCAATTTTTGAAAGACAAGGTGAAGTAGCTCAAATAAATGTGTCATTAAAAAGATAAAATTAAAAAATAGAATTGCAACAAAGTACCTTATTGTTATTGATTAGGATAGCGAATAAGTAAAAAAGAAAGTTAAAAAAGTGAGTAAAGTAAAACATATAACGGCAGCAGAAATATTAGGAAATCCAGATTATTTGGCGATTTCTTATGGAGGATATAGGCAGAAAACTCGAGATATTCAACCTACAATACCTCAGCTTAAAGAAGATATGAAAATCTTAGCTGCCATGGGGGTTAAAATTTTAAGAACTTATAATGTACAATTACAACAAGCGCCTAACCTATTAAAAGCGATTAGCGAGTTAAAAAAGGAAGATGCTTCTTTTGAAATGTATGTGATGTTAGGTGCTTGGATTGATTGTCATAACGCATGGACAAAGCACGAGCCAAATCATGACGTTGAAAGCGAACAAAAT
This sequence comes from uncultured Flavobacteriaceae bacterium, assembly GCA_947500585.1. Lineage (GTDB taxonomy): Bacteria > Bacteroidota > Bacteroidia > Flavobacteriales > Flavobacteriaceae > CAXBID01. The sequence goes on from CANMSN010000005.1 coordinate 111,329, forward strand.
GCTGGAGAAATTGCACGAGCAGTTGCATTAGCAAAAGCTTATCCAGATATAGTTAAGATTGTAGCTGTAGGAAACGAAGCAATGGTACATTGGGCAACAAGCTATTTTGTGCGTCCTAATGTCATCTTAAAATGGGTAAACCATTTACAAGACTTAAAAAAGAATGGCGAACTTCCTAAAGATTTATGGATTACCAGTTCAGATGATTTTGCATCATGGGGAGGTGCAGATCCTGTTTATCACACAGAAGATTTAATTAACCTTATTAAGGCTGTAGATTATATATCTATGCATACATATCCTATGCATAACTCTCACTATAATCCAGCCTTTTGGTTAGTGCCTGATAATGAATGGAATTTTTCAAACAAAGAAAAAATTGAAGCAGGTATGCAACGCGCTCTCAAATTTGCAACAAATCAATATGAAGGCGTTTCAAACTTTGTGAAGAGTTTAGGAGTAAACAAACCTGTTCACATTGGCGAAACGGGTTGGGCAACAATTTCTAATGGCCCTTATGGAGCCGATGGATCTAAAGCTGCAGATGAGTATAAATCTGGAAAGTATTATAAACTTATTAGAGACTGGAGTAATAAAGAAAAGATTTCTTGTTTTTATTTCGAAGCTTTTGATGAACAATGGAAAGACACTGCTAACGAAATGGGTTCAGAAAATCATTTCGGATTAATAAACCTTAAAGGAGAAGCAAAATATGCCTTATGGGATTTAGTAGAGAAGGGTGTTTTTAATGGTTTAACAAGAGATGGAAAATCTATAACAAAAACATTTAATGGTAAAAAAGAAGATTTACTAAAGGAAGCTCTTGTTCCTCCTTTAGCACATGAGAATAGTTTAAAATATTAATTATGAAAAATTATTTATCAATCATAAGAAACGGTATGCTGATAGTTTTAATCGGTTTTACATGGTCTTGTGGTAAAGTTAAAAAGAATGATGTGAAAGAAGACGTTCAAACTAAAACAGTTTCAGCTAAAGATATTTTAGGTAATCCTGAGTATTTAGCTATGTCGTATGGCGGTTATAGGCATGCAGACCATGGTATTGAACCAACACTAGAAGAGCTAAAAGAAGATATGAAAATCCTGCATGCTTTAGGCATAAGAGTGGTTCGAACCTATAAAGTGCATTTGCCACAAGCAGAAAATCTTTTAAAAGCTATTAGTGAGTTAAAACAAAATGACCCAAGTTTTGAAATGTATGTGATGCTTGGTGCTTGGATAGATTGTAAAAATGCTTGGACAGACCAAGAACCTATTCATAATGAAGAAAGTGAAGATAATAAACCACAGATGGAAAAAGCGGTTGCATTAGCTAACCAATATCCAGATATCGTAAAAATAATTGCGGTTGGTAATGAGGCTATGGTTAAATGGGCGGCTACGTATTATGTTGAGCCATGGGTTATTTTAAAATGGGTAAATTATCTTCAAGACTTGAAGAAAGAAGGAAAATTACCAAAAGATTTATGGGTGACAAGTTCAGATAATTTTGCCTCTTGGGGCGGCGGAGGCGAAGAGTACCACGTAGAAGATTTGAATAACCTAATTAAAGCAGTAGATTTCCTTTCCGTTCACACTTACCCGATGCACGATACACATTATCAGCCTGAATTTTGGTTAAATCAAGAAGGTTTAGAGGGTAAAACAGATATGGAAAAAATGGAAATTTCTATGTTAAGAGCTAAAGATTATGCGATTATGCAATCTGGAAACGTAAAAAAATACATGGAAAGCCTAGGGGTTAATAAACCTATTCATATCGGAGAAACAGGATGGGCAAGTTTTTCTTCAGGGCATTATGGAACTACCGGATCTAAAGCTTGCGACGAGTATAAAGAAGCCCTTTACTATAAGCATATGAGAGACTGGACTAACGAAGCTGGAATGTCATGTTTTTATTTCGAAGGATTTGACGAACCCTGGAAAGGTGGAGATAATTCAGGGAATTCTGAAAAACACTTCGGATTATTCACTGTAGATGGTAAAGCAAAATATGTGCTTTGGGATGAAGTAGATAAAGGAACGTTTAAAGGATTAACAAGAAACGGAAATACAATAACCAAAACCTATAACGGCAATAAAGAAGATTTAATGAAAGACGTAGAAGTGCCCCCAACTTCTGAAGAGTGGCATGCGAATCAATAAGGATATACTAAAGTAACTTATATGAAAACGTTAAAAAATATAATATTATTTACAGCAACCTTGATGATGATAAGTTGTAATAATGATGAGAAAGTGTTAGAGGTTGAAGTTTTCGAAACTTCAGCAAGTGGTAATAAGCTTACTAAACTTACTGAGTTTGAAAACTCAGATGAGAAAGTATCAATTAAGTTGATTCCTGAACAAGAATTTCAAACCATTACAGGTTTTGGAGGTGCATTTACAGAATCTTCGGCGTATTTATTAAATAAGTTGAGTAAAGAAAATCGTAAAAAGATTATCGATGGATATTTCAGTAAAGAAGGTGCGCACTATTCTTTAACCAGAACGCACATGAACTCTTGTGATTTTTCATTAAGTAATTACTCGTATACACCCGTAGAAGATGATAAAGAACTGGAACATTTTAATATTGAAGAAGATAAAGATGATTTAATTCCATTTATAAAAGAGGCCTTGGAAGCGTCTACAGATGGATTCAAAATTTTTGGATCACCATGGACAGCTGCGCCTTGGATGAAAGATAACAATAATTGGGTTGGAGGTAAATTACTTCCAGAATATTATGATACTTGGGCTTTGTTTTTCTCAAAGTATGCAGACGCTTACAAAGCAGAAGGTATTGATATCTGGGGCTTTACTGTTGAAAATGAGCCTTTAGGTAATGGCAATAACTGGGAAAGTATGCATTACACGCCCGATGAAATGACAGACTTCGTTCAGAACTACTTAGGGCCAAAACTAGAAGCAGATGGAAAAGGACATTTAAAAATATTAGGTTACGATCAAAATAGAGAACACTTAAAAGAATGGGTTGATTCTCAATATAAAAATGAAGAAACATCTAAATATTTTGACGGTACAGCCATTCACTGGTATGCAAGTACGTTTGAGGTGTTTCCAGAAGAATTGCAATATGCACATAACAAAGCACCAAATAAACTTTTAATTCAATCTGAAGCCTGTGTTGATGCCGAAATTCCTGTTTGGGAAGATGATGCATGGTATTGGAAAAAAGAAGCAACAGATTGGGGTTGGGATTGGGCGCCAGAAGAAGACAAATATTTACACCCCAAATATGCACCCGTTAATCGTTATGCCAGAGATATTATTGGTTGTATGAATAATTGGGTTGACGGATGGGTAGATTGGAATATGGTACTTGATACCAAAGGAGGTCCCAACTGGTTTAAAAACTGGTGTATTGCTCCTGTAATTGTTAATCCAGATGAAGATCAGGTATATTTCACACCACTTTACTATACCATGGCTCACTTCAGTAAGTTTATAAGACCAGGCGCTAAAGTAATTGGTTTGGAAAATTCTGATGATAAATTAATGGCAACGGCAGCTATAAATCCTGATGGCTCAACGGCAGTGGTACTTTTTAATGAATCTAAAACTCCAAAAACTATTAACCTATCATTAAAAGATAAAAATGTAGATATACAAATAAGTGGGCAAGCAATTCAAACCATATTAATATCAAGCTCATAATAAATAAATTTAATACTAACTAAAACCAAAATAAGATGAAACACACAGTAACGCCTTTAAAAGATAGAGTCCCTTTAGGGCAAAAAGCTGCCTTTGGAGCAGGTCATTTCGTGCTTAATTTATTGCCAGGGGCACTTGGGTTTTTCATGTTTTTTTTGCTAACAGCATTTGGAATGGATCCGCTTTATGCGGGTATTTTAGGAGCTTTACCAAGATTGTTTGATGCGGTTTCAGACCCAATAATGGGTTTTATTTCAGATAACACCAAGTCAAAATGGGGCAGAAGAAGACCTTTTATTTTTGTTGGCGCAATTTTAAGTGGGATACTATTTGCTTTAACATGGCAAATGAATCCGGATAATTCTCAAATGTATAATTTTTGGTATTTCCTGATTTTAACCATATTATTTTTAGCAGGAAATACGATGTATGCGACGCCTTTAGTAGGTCTAGGTTATGAAATGACTTCAGATTATAACGAGCGAACTAGATTAATGGCTTTTTCTAATACTGTCGGACAAATAGCGTGGATGATTGTGCCTTGGTTTTGGGTAATAATTGCAGATCCTGAAGTTTATGAAACACAAGCCGAAGGTGTAAGACATTTATCTATAATTGTTGGTTCAGTTTGTGCTGTTGTGGGGTTATTACCTGCAATTTTTTGCAGAGGTATTGATTCGGCTAACATGGAAAATAGAAAAGAAATTAATTTAAAGTCGTTAGGGTCTAATATGAAAGACCTTTGGGCAGGAATTAAGCAAGTGTCAAAAAACAAGCCATTTATGAAACTTTGTGGTGCGACCTTTTTAGTGTTTAATGGCTTTCAATTAGTGGCGGCATTTAGTGTATATATCATTGTATTTTATATGTATAATGGAAGTTATGCAAGTGCAGGAACTTGGCCAGCTTGGTTTTCTACAATTACAGCTATAACTACAGCATTTATTGTCATACCTATAATATCAGCAATGGCTAATAAGTGGGGTAAGCGAAGAGCTTTTATCATTTCAACTGTTATTTCTATTATTGGCTACATACTTAAATGGTGGGGCTTTGATAATGAGCTAAATCAAGAATTTAATAATACAGGTTTCGGTCAATCCCTAAATAGTGGTGTTGCTTCGTTATTTGAATACATGAATCCTTTTTTAGAAAGTATAGGAATGTCATGGTTTAGTATAGATACAAGTATAGGTTCGCCCTGGTTAATCTTTTTACCAATTCCATTTATTGCTTTTGGGTTAGGCGGATTGTTTACCCTGATGATGAGTATGACTGCCGATGTGTGCGATTTAGATGAATTAAGAAATGGTATGCCTCGTAAAGAAGGTACTTTTGGAGCCATTTATTGGTTAATGGTTAAAATAGGGCAGTCTATTGCTTTATTTTTAGGAGGATTGGTATTAAAACTTGTAGGATTTATTTCTGATGCTCCAACACAAACGGCTGAAACCATGCATAGTTTAAGAATAGCAGATATTGTTATACCATCATTAACCGCAGGTATTGCAATTTGGATTATGTACAAATATAGCCTTAGTGAAGCAAGAGCTCGAGAAATTAAAGCAGAATTAATAGAGCGAAGAGGCGAACTATAATTTAGAGTATTAATTAATTTTTATTTAAAAATAACATGTCATATAGAGAAGATAAAATAAGATCTTTAGCTGGATTAAATCTGGATAATAAAACCCCTAAAGGCTTACATAATTTATTCAGAAGAGTATTAAAAGGAGGTATGCATGGGATATGTTTTAGCCCATACGAAGAAGGTCAAGAACCAGGAGAGCAAATAACAGAAAAGCAAATAAGAAGACGCATGAAAATCATTAAGCCATATACCAAATGGATTCGGTCTTTTTCTTGTACAGATGGAAACGAATTAATACCCATTATAGCTAAGGAATATGGTATAAAAACCTTAGTTGGTGCGTGGTTAGGCGATGATCCAGAAATTAACAAAAAGGAAATTGCAGGACTTATAAAACTAGCAAAAGAAGGCTATGTAGATATTGCTGCTGTTGGTAACGAAGTTATGTATAGAAAAGACTTAACTGAAGATGAACTTTTAGCTTTTATGTATCAAGTTAAGGAAGCTATTCCAGATGTACCAATGGGCTATGTTGATGCCTATTACGAGTTTAGTCACAGACCTAGAATTACTGAGGCTTGTGATGTTATTTTAGCTAACTGTTATCCGTATTGGGAAGGTTGTAGTCAAGAATATGCATTAGTTTATATGAGAGACATGTATAATCAGGCCAGAGACGCTGGAAATGGGAAAAAAGTAATTATTACAGAAACTGGGTGGCCATCTTATGGAGAAGGGCTTCAAGGTGCTATACCATCACATGATAATGCGATAAAGTATTTTATAAACTCCCAAGTATGGTCTGCTGCAGATGATATAGAAATGTTCTATTTTTCATCATTTGATGAAAGCTGGAAAGTTGGAGCAGAAGGTGACGTAGGAGCCTATTGGGGACTTTGGGATAAGGATGAAAACTTAAAGTTTTAAATCCGTTTCGTTTACTTAATTTAAGTAGCAAATAATCAGTTTTAAATCCATGTAAATTTTTCAATTCATATGGATTTTTTCATTCATAGTTTATGTGTAATATTTTGATTTTTAGCATTTAATGTCATGATAGTGATAAAAATTTGGTTTTAAATTACTCTTATTGTATTAAATACTTTACTATATATTAAAAGGCTACAATACATGTTATATTATTACCACAACATTACCACAACATTAAAAAATAAAGGGCAATTAGCCAAAGCTTCAAATTAGTTTAAATTCATTAAAACACCGATAAACAACAAATAATAACGACATATTGCTAAATAAGTAGAAATAGCCATGTTTTTTTGTTTTGTATGTTTTTTGTTGGGGTGTTATTTGTGTATTTCGCAAAATTTTATGGGTAATTTTATAAATATATTAAACTTAATATTAATTTAAACAAATACATTATGAAAAAAATTACTTTTTTATTAATCCTTTTGACTTTGTCTTTAGGATATTCACAACAACAAACATATGTGTTAGATTTTGAGACAGGTACCACATCTGGTAATACTGGTACTTGGAATAGCTTTGAAGGAGCTAACCCAGAAACTATTATTGATAATCCAGATTTAGATGGAACAAATTCAACACTTAGTAAAGTTTTAAGAATTACTGCACCTAGCACAGCTAACCAATTTGCAGGTTTTGATAATTCGTTTGCAGCTAGTGCATTTGGAACATGGAAGATAGATGCTGCAGTTTCTAGTAATATGACTATAACTATAGATGTTAACAAAAATTATATTGGAACTATTGGCGTCAAAATGGTAACAAATACTGGTGCTACGCCTTTTCAAATCACAGATCAAAATGTTGCAAATGCAGTAGTAAATGAGTGGCAAACACTTACTTACACAATTCCAGCAATTCCACCAACTTTAGAGACTAATATTAGCGCTATTGTTATTTTCTTAGATCCTTCAGCTCCAAGAGATGGTTCTGTTCCATCAGAATTAGTGCTTCATGTTGATAACATAACTTGGAATGCTGAAAAATTAACAGATCCAGTTGCTCCTACGTGTTCAGATGGAGTGCAAAATGGAGACGAAACTGGAATTGATTGTGGGGGTATGACTTGTTCGGCTTGTATTACAGACCCAACTGTTAATGCACCTACTCCTGGTACACCAGAAAGTGAAGTGCTTTCTGTTTACAGTGATGCTTACACAACTAATACGGTAACTAATTTTAATTTTCAAGATTTCACTGGTGGTGGTCCTAATGCCGAAGTAGAAATAGAAGGTGTTGGAAATGGGAAAACGGGTAATCTACAGAACTTAAGTTTTTATGGACCTGCATTTGACGCTATAAATTTAACAAGTTACAATTGGGTACATTTAGATTATTATGCTACCACTTCAAGTTCTATCAAATTTTTTGTAATAGATGGTGATTTGGGAGCTTGTTGTGGAGATGCAAGAGAACCTAGGTATACTATAGAACCATCGGGTGGTGACGAAGTTTTAGTGCAAGGTTCATGGCAAAGTGTTAATATTCCATTATCATTCTTCATAAATAATCCATCATTAGCAGGATTAACTTGGGATGGAAATCCAGTTACTCAATTAAAATTTGAAGGTAATGGAAATTTATTTTTTGATAATATTTATTTTTCAGTTAATGAAGGTACTACTTTAGGAACTGATGATTTTTCAAAAACTTCATTCAGAACATACCCAAACCCAACACAAGATAGTTGGACTATTGAAACACAAAATGTTAGAATAGCTTCAATTACAGTATACGATGTATTAGGCAAAAGCGTAATGGCTATACAACCTAATGAAGATAAAGCTGTTATTGATGGTTCTAGCTTAAAATCTGGTTTATATTTTGCTAAGGTTGAAACTGCTGAAGGTGTTAGTAGTGTTAAACTTATTAAGAAATAAATAATAATTAATAGCAATAGTAAAGTACTTAGCGTTATAAGTACAAAAAAGGTTTAGCGTCATGCTAAACCTTTTTTATTTAACGAATTTAAAAATTTTCTTGAGGTAATTTTTTTAATCAATTAACATTTCTGGGTCTGCAACTGTTCTGAACCCAACATGTTCAGATGACGAATCCATACTAGTACCCATTCTAGAAGATACTCTATAACTTGCACAGTATGAATCGCTGCATAAAAACGATCCACCCTTAATTACTTTTTCCTGAGCGTAAGGATTATTAGGGTTGTAGGCTTTTTCCGCTCCTTTTGGATTCGTTATGGTTGTTTCAAGAGCTGCAAGCTCCTTATAATAGTTAATGTTATACCAATCGGAAGTTATTTCCCAAACATTTCCAGCCATGTCGTATAGTCCAAAACCATTTAAAGGATAGGTTTTTACTGGAGCAGTTCTTTCATAACCATCTTCTAAAGTGTTATTTACAGGAAATTCACCTTCCCAACTATTCGCTCTTTGAGATAACTGAGACCTATCATCACCCCATAAATATATAGTGCTATTTTTATTACCTCTAGCGGCATATTCCCACTCTGCTTCAGTAGGTAAACGTCTTCCTGCCCATTTGCAATAAGCTAATGCATCTTCATAACAGACATGTACAACAGGATGATTTTCTTTGCCTTCTATATTACTATCTGGCCCGTTTGGATGCCGCCAATTTGTACCTATAGACCATCGCCACCATTGTGAAAAATCAAATAAATTAGGAACAGACGTTTTTGTTTTCTTGAAAAGTAATGAACCTGGTTGTAAAATAGTATCATGCGGTTTTGGTGTGCCTTCTGGAAGCTGTTTTTTCATGTCTTCCCAACTAATTTTTCTTTCGGCTATGGTGATATAACCCGTTTCTTCAACAAATGTTTTAAATTGAGCATTGGTTACTTCTGTAATATCCATAAAAAAGCCATCAACCGTAACGGGGTGTTGTGGCCTTTCGTGTTGCATTGCCGTTTGATCTTGCGGTACTGCACCTTGCATAAAAGTTCCTGAAGGAATCCAAAGCATACCATCTGGAGGATTATTTATTAAACTATCACTTACAAGAGTATGTGCAATAACTTCTTTTGGCTGGTCAACAACAGAATCTTTATCAGATTTGTTTTCCTTACATGCATACACAAGAAAAAGAATAACAATCAGATTAAATATGCGAGAATTTAGATTCATTTGAAATAGTTTAATGGTGAATTTCAGCAAAAATATCAATTAATTATTTCAAAAAAAGCAAATCTATTTTAAAGTAATTTTTTTAACATGCTTTTAGCAGTTTTCTATCCTTTATGTTTTAATTACCTTTGTGACACTTAAATACATAAGTTTATGATATATTCTATGACAGGTTACGGAAAATCTGTTTTGCAATTACCAACAAAAAAAATAACCATAGAGCTTAAATCGCTAAACAGTAAAAGTTTAGATTTAAACGCTAGAATGCCTTCTATTTATAGAGAAAAGGAACTTACTATACGAAAGCTTCTTGCTGATAAATTGGTAAGAGGTAAAGTAGATTTTTCAATTTATGTTGAAGCCACTGCTGAAGATACCTCGACTCAAATTAACACGCCTGTTGTTAAACAATATATGAAACAACTTAGAGAGGTAGTTAATAGTGATGATTTAGAACTCCTCAAAATGGCTGTGCGTTTTCCAGATGCCTTAAATACCGTACGAGAAGAAATTGACGAAACCGAATGGCAAGCTATTGAAGAAGCTATAAATACAGCCATAACCGAATTAAATAACTACAGACTAAACGAAGGAAAAGTACTTGAACAAGACTTTAATAACCGTGTGGTTGAGATAAGTAATATTCTAGATCAGGTTATTGAAATGGATCCTGAGCGCGTTGAAGGTGTTCGCGAACGTTTACAAAAAGGTGTTTCAGAACTAAAAGAGAAGTATGATGAAAACCGATTTGAACAAGAACTCGTTTACTACATTGAAAAATTTGATATTACCGAGGAGAAAGTACGTTTAAAAAACCATTTAAATTATTTTACTGAATCTATAAATTCAAAAGATTCTAACGGAAAAAAACTTGGGTTTATAAGTCAGGAAATGGGCAGAGAAATTAATACTATTGGTTCTAAAAGTAACTATGCGCCTATGCAACAGTTGGTTGTGCAAATGAAAGACGAATTGGAGAAAATTAAGGAACAGTTATTGAATGTGCTGTAGAAAGTAAATAGTATTGAGGTAGTATTAGTAAATAGAAAATAGTCGTGACAAAAAAAGAAACAAATAAAGAAGGTAAACTCATAGTGTTTTCAGCACCATCCGGTTCTGGAAAAACGACTATTGTAAGGCATTTACTGGAGTTAGAAAAATTGAACTTAGAGTTTTCTATTTCAGCAACTTCTCGAGAGAAACGCGGTACAGAAGTAGACGGAGAAGATTATTATTTTCTATCGACTAAGGAGTTTAAGAATAAAATTAAAAACGATGAATTCCTAGAATGGGAAGAAGTTTATCGAGATAATTTTTATGGTACTTTAAAAACTGAAGTAGAACGTATTTGGGCAAAAGGTAAAAACGTCATTTTTGATATTGATGTATCTGGTGGTTTACGTATTAAACGAAAATTCCCTGAAGAAACTCTTGCTATTTTTGTAAAACCACCAAGTATTGATGAACTAAAAATTAGGCTAAAAAAACGAAAAACCGAGAACGAAGACAAAATTAATATGCGTGTAGCAAAAGCCTCAGCTGAACTAGCAACTGCGCCATTATTTGATACTATAATTGTAAATGATAATTTAGAAAACGCACTTAAAGAAGCCGAAGTTTTAGTTGATAATTTTTTAAAAGCTTAGATTTTTAAAGATGAAAATTGGATTGTATTTTGGGTCTTTTAATCCTATTCATATTGGGCATTTGGTTATAGCAAACCATATTGCAGAGTTTAGCGATTTAGATCAAGTTTGGTTTGTTGTAACACCGCATAACCCCTTTAAAAAGAAAAGTAGTTTGTTAGATAATTACCAACGACTTGAAATGGTATATCGTGCTACAAAAGACTACACAAAACTTAAACCAAGCGATATAGAATTTAACTTACCACAACCTAATTATACTATAAACACTTTAGTGCATTTACAGGAAAAATATCCAGAACATGAGTTTGCATTAATAATGGGTGAGGATAACTTAAAGAGTTTTCATAAATGGAAAAACTATGAGTTAATTCTTGAAAATCATCATATTTACGTATATCCGCGTATTTCTGAAAGCAAAATTGAAACCCAATTTGATGGTCATAAAAAAATACATGTTATCGACGCACCAATAATGCAAATTTCTTCAACCTTTATTCGTAACGCTATCAAAGAAGGTAAAAACATACAACCTCTGTTACCTGAAAACGTTTGGGAGTATTTAGATGAAATGAATTTTTATAAATAATTTATTTTTTCAACTTATTTCAGGACTTGATTTTAGTATACTGGTCCTTCACCGTCACCATCGTCTTCATCACAATCAGTAAGGTCAACTTTAACAAACATAGCCCAGCTTTTTCCACCAAAATCTTCACCTTCTGCCCAAGCAGTTTCCTCTGATAAGCCACTCACTTCAGCATGAGCTGCAAAACATAATTCATCTCCAACATTAATTTCATTCATATCAAATATGTATGTAACTTCAGTTACGCCATCTTCATGAGTACTTGAATACTCAAAAGCACCAATTTTAGGATTGTTACTTTTTGTTAAAGGAAAATTATCATCTTCACAGTTTGTGACATGTAAATGTGTGGCATCAATAGTCCAATCAGAATTTGTTTGATATGTAATAATTAAATTATCCCCTTCTATATCTATGGTTACCACACCAGCTAAATGGTTCTGTCCAGCAATAAGGTTTACTGTTTTACAATGCTCATTTGAGTCTTTATTTGAAATATCATCTCCTTCAACAGAAATAACATCTTTATTTTTATCATTCGCTTTCTTACTTGTTGCAGTTAGTTCATTAGAAACACTTTCAACATTACAACTTAATAAAGTAGAAATAAGGCATATAGTAATTAAAAAAATATTTTTATTCATAATATGAATTTTTGTAGGTTAAGAGGATAAATATAGGATTCAAAGAATGAAACATCTAAAATTTTCGATATAGAGCATTAGTTATATGCACTTAGTCGGAAAAACATAAAATTTAACAAATTATTTCTTACATTATTTAATTTTTAAAAAGTAATTAAAGAATTGAATTAAAAAAGCCAACCTAAATAAGTTGGCTTTCACATAACAATTGCTATAATTAGTAAACTCTAGCTTTGGGACAGGTATATATAGGGATATATATGCTTTCTTGGTTTTTAGACACAAAAAATAATATACGTCACATTAAAATAAAAAAGAAACCGCTTAAAGCAAGTGCTCTAAACGGTTTCTAAACTAAATAACCAACCAAAAATTATTTTACTCTTGTATTTTCTCTAGGGTTTTCAACTCTATCTTTTTTAAATTTACGTTTCTTTTCTTCGTTTGTATTACTACCTTTTGTGTTATCAGATTTTAGATATTGAATATATCCTCTACCAACAAATTCATAAACGGTTTCAGATGATGGGTGATATAACTCTATCTTTCCGTCATTTATAACGCTCAATTCAAAATATTCATTGTTGAAGAAATCATAATCTAATGTTAAAGTTTTTAAGTACATATTATTACTAACATCTCCAACGCCATAAACTCCTGTGAAATCCCATAATAAATTGTTTGGGTTTATCCCTAAATTATCTTTTGAGCTTCTAAATTCAGAATCGTTTCCTCCAGCTAAAAACTGTAAATAATTTTCGTTATCAAATTCGTTTATAGCCCCAAACTCACTAGTAAAGGTTTTTTCCCAAGCTTCATATTCTTGTAAGAAATAATGAATATTATCATAGAATACAAAGTCATAATCAAAATTACTTCTTTGGTAACCATCTAAAAAATAAGAGGTATCGTTATTTGGGTTGTATAATTCAATAGTATTATTATCTATTTGATACACATCAAAAGTTTCAAAACCATCAATATCATGATTTACATCTAAAATCATATCGTAAGCATCATACGCGCCGACATCAATTCCAAAACCATTTCCGTTATCACCAAGTCCAACTATATTATTATTAGCGTAAACAATACCATTTCTAAACGAAATAGTAAATGCTTTTTGTAAAAAAGGAGTTTCTCCAAAACCTTGTGTCGCATTAATATCTACATACCATAGTTCATACGAACTTAATAATTGGTTTACAGATATTCTAGGTTCATCAAAATCATCAACAATTACTTCTGTATAGCATGATGTAAACAGTGTTGCAATTAGAGAAAAGCTTAAAAGTAATTTTATAGTCTTCATAATCATTCATTTTTAGGGTTTCTATATTACCAATTCCAAAAGGCGTGCCAAAAATGAAATTGGTAATAATTTGATAGCCTTTGAATGATTAATATTTTGCGTATTTTTGAAATATATAATGATTTGTTATTTATGGATAAGCCTTTAAAATATGCGGTTTTTGGAGCAGGAAGTTGGGCAACAGCTATTGTAAAAATGCTTTGTGAAAATTTAGATGAAATAGGTTGGTATATGCGAAGTGTTTATACTAAAGAACATTTGTTAAGGGAGCAGCATAACCCAAATTATTTAAGTTCGGTTGAGTTTCATTTAGAGCAATTGAAACTGAGTAATGATATAAATGAAATTGCCGAATATGCCGATGTGCTTTTCTTTGTAATTCCTTCTGCTTTTATACATAGTGAACTAGAGAAATTGAATGTTGATATTTCAAATAAAATAATAGTATCGGCAGTAAAAGGGATTATGCCAGAAACAGGACTTTTAGTTGGCGAACATTTTCATGATGTTTACAAAATACCGTATAATAATATTGCTGTAATTGCTGGACCATGTCATGCTGAAGAAGTGGCTTTAGAGCGCTTATCTTATTTAACTATTTCTTGTTCTGATGCTGAAAAAGCTAAAGCCATTGCTAAAAGCCTATCTAGTGATTATATTAAAACGAAAATTAGTGATGATATAATTGGAGTAGAATATGCGGTAATGCTAAAAAATATTTATGCTATTGCAGCAGGAATTGCACATGGTTTAGGGTATGGCGATAATTTTCAAAGCGTATTGATGAGTAACTCTATTCGAGAAATGAAGCGTTTTATAAAAAAACGACATAAAATGAAACGTAACATCAATAATTCAGCTTATTTAGGCGATTTGTTGGTAACAGGTTACTCGGTATTTTCGCGAAACCGTATGTTTGGTAATATGATAGGTAAAGGCTATACCGTAAAATCGGCTCAAATGGAAATGAGTATGGTTGCTGAAGGTTATTATGCTACAAAAAGCGCTCATTTACTACATGAAAAAACTACAAAAAAAGCTCAAATTCCTATAATAAATGCAGTTTATGAGATTTTATATGAGAATAAAAACCCTAAAAAAGTATTCAAGAAACTAACTGATAAGTTGGATTAATAAAATTCCTTCCCTTAAAAAGGGAAGGTGGATTTGATTTAACTAAAAGAAATCAAAGACGGAAGGGTTACTAATATGAATAATATCCATAATTATAAATATTTAGAAGAGCGCAGAAAAGAATTTCGAAAAAATTTAACCTCGGCTGAAGCTACATTATGGAAATATCTTCAAAGAAAACAATTAGATGGGCGTAAATTTAGAAGACAGCATAGTATACAGAACTTCATTGTAGATTTCTATTGTCCTAAAGAAAAACTTGTTATTGAATTAGATGGTGCTTATCATTTAGATTTTGCTCAACAAAATTATGATTTAGAAAGAACTCAACAATTAGAGTTATTGGGGTTTAAGGTTATTCGGTTTGAAAATAAATTAGTATTTGAAGCTATTGATTTTGTGTTAGAAGAAATAAGCTCACATTTTAAAAACTTATAAAACCACCTCGTCTTTAATTTTTGAGGTGTCAAAATTAAATCCACTCCTCCTTTAAAAGGAGGAGACTTTTTTCAATTAGTATATTTCGTTTCTTATTTTAATTTTTTTGTTAAAACTATAACGTAAAACTAAATCCTTCCCTTACAAAGGGAAGGTGGATTTGATCCCGATACTTCGTGATCAAAGACGGAAGGGTTCTACTTCACCAAAACCCCTTTCACTCCCATTAAAGGTAAAGGTTGTAAAGCTTTTAAATTAATGGTGTTTTTTCTAAACAAATAGGTTTTATCAAACATTTTGTTACCTTCAAAAAAAGAGACTTTAAAGGTGTTATTTAATTCAAACAGTTTTTCTTGCATTAACTCTATTTTAGCATAACTTTTTTTAGGAAGTAAGTCTAGTTTTTTTCTGAATGTTGAGGTTATTTTATCTTCGGAATAACCACTAGTAACAATAAGTACCATTTCGATATCAATAGCTTTATCATTTATAATATAGGCGTTCCAATCTTGGGTTTTATAGATGTTATTATATTCGTTTACTATAGCGATGTAAACGTCTTCAACTTCGGGGATTTGGATATCTTTTTTCATTCCACAAATATATCATTTCTGTAAATTAAGAAACTTGAATTTGTCAGAAAAAAATGATAACTTCGTTTGCCCTAGGATATAAAACGATTTCCTATTCGTTAAGGACATTGACCGTAATTAAATAAAAAAATGAAAGTATTTATCTCACATAGTAGTAAAGACAAAGGCTTTGTAAGGTTTTTAAAAGATTGTCTTTTGGCTAATAGCATAGAAACGTGGTTAGACGAAGACCAACTTGATTTAGGAGATAGCCTTGTAACTAAATTGCAAGATGCTTTAGATGAATCTACTCATTTATTAATTGTATTGTCACCAGCATCTATTGATTCAGATTGGGTTCAATTTGAATTAAAAAAAGCTCTCTCAAATTCTAAAACCGGATTATTAAACAAAATCATTCCTATTAAATATAGAGACTGCAAAGTACCAGAAGAATTACAAGACTTAATTTATGGAGACCTCTCAAATGAAGTTGTTCTTCCAGTTGAAAACAAAATAAAATTCATTAGTGATGGATTTGAGGATGTGTTTTTAAGAATTATTCGGGCGATAAAAAACTCTTCAAAGAAAATAGATAAAGCTGAGAAAGATGAAATAATCAAATCAATCAAGTCAACTGAAAAGGAAGTTGAAAAGTTCGCTAAATCTGTTCACCGAGCAACGTACAAGTTGATTGGGTATAACACCCTTGAGGCAAGAGAAAAATATCAAAAATTGGTATCTAAAAAAATTGGTTCTATAGGAGGTTTAGACAATATAAGACCAATATTATTGCCACCAGCAATAAAGAACACATTTAAACCGAAAATTGGTGATAGAATAAAGATTACCGGTTATCTGCCTTGGGAAGAAAGTTTTGGGCATTTTGCAGGCTTTAGAAGTGATGATTTGGCTATTACTTTTGATAAAAGAACAAGGGATGAAATAGATGAAAAATCCAAAAGTTATATTTCCATTGAAGTTGACCCTGATAATCTTTCAATAACTATTAAAGATAAAATAGAAACTACTGGCAACAATGTATAAGCGGCATTAAAATATTCGCTTATAACTATGAAAATATTTGAAAATCTCTACAAGGCACTCTTAAATTGCTCCAAAAACCTAATATCATTTTCACTTAATAAACGGATATCACCAATTTGATGTAACAACATAGCAATACGGTCTATGCCCATACCAAATGCGAAACCAGAATAGGTTTTAGAATCTATACCACAGTTTTCTAATACGTTAGGGTCTACCATACCACATCCCATAATTTCTAACCAACCGGTTCCTTTTGTAATGCGGTAATCGATTTCGGTTTCTAGTCCCCAATACACATCAACTTCGGCACTTGGTTCTGTAAATGGGAAATAGGATGGGCGTAAACGGATTTTACTTTTCCCGAACATTTCGGTAGTAAAATGC
The DNA here is from genome assembly GCA_947500585.1 of uncultured Flavobacteriaceae bacterium. Taxonomy (GTDB): domain Bacteria; phylum Bacteroidota; class Bacteroidia; order Flavobacteriales; family Flavobacteriaceae; genus CAXBID01. The sequence goes on from CANMSN010000005.1 coordinate 128,466, forward strand.
TGAAGCGTTTGTTTTAAATCTGAAAAACTGACGTCTTTATCAATATACAAACCTTCTACCTGATGGAAAAAACAATGTGAACGAGCAGATATAGCCTCGTTTCTATAAACTCTACCTGGTGAAATAGTACGAATTGGAGGTTTATTATTTTCCATGTAACGTACTTGTACCGAACTGGTATGTGTACGTAACAAAATATCAGGATTGGTTTGTATAAAAAAGGTGTCCTGCATATCGCGTGCAGGATGATATTCTGGAAGATTTAATGCAGTGAAATTATGCCAATCATCTTCAATTTCGGGACCTTCACTAACATTAAAACCTATACGGGAAAAGATATCGATAATTTGATTTTTTACTATTGAAATAGGATGGCGTGCACCAATTTCAATAGGCTCACCTGGGCGGGATAAATCGCCGTAAATGCCTTTTACTTCGTCCTTACTTTCTAACTCTTCTTTTAATGCATTTACTTTATCTTCAGCTGTTTTTTTAAGCTTATTTATAGTCTGACCAAACTCTTTTTTTTGGTCATTAGCTACATTTTTAAACTCAGCAAAAAAGTCATTTAGTAATCCTTTTTTACCTAAATATTTTATACGGAAAGCTTCAACCTCTTCTTTTGATTGTGCTTTAAAAGCTTCGGCTTCAGCAATTAATTCTTTTATCTTATGTATCATAGCATCCTAAAATGATGGCAAATTTAATTAAAATATCGTCATTACGAGGAGGAAACGACGAAGTAATCTGTCAAAAAAATATCAGATTACCCCAATAAATAAACATTTGCCTAGTAATAACGTGTTACAATTTAATCTATGTACTCAGTTTCTAAAAAGTAATTTACTATGGCTTCTTTCATTAAAACACTTTGCTCACCTGCTTTTAAATGTGGTAAGGCTTCAAGTGTTTTGTAGTGTGGCCAACCTTCATCATCTACAAAATCGAGTTCATAATACCCATAAGGTGTTAGCAATATACAAATAGCAATATGCATAAGATCTAACTTTTGGTCTTTTTTAAAGGCTCTTTCTAGCTGTCCTAATTCTTGAACTCCTATTAAATAAATAATGGCATCGAGATCTAGGTTGTCTCCATCTGCAAATTGATTGGATAGCTTTTCAACAACCAACTCCCAGCGTTCCTTTAATTGTTCGTCTCTAGACATTTTATTGTTGTAAAGTTTAAAAGTTGTAAAGTTAATTTATATTTGTTAAAATTCTTTACTTATGGGTGTAATTGATATTGTTTTAGGAGCTTTAATTTTATTTGGATTAGTAAGAGGTTTTATGAAAGGCCTTTTTGTTGAAGTGGCTTCATTAGTTGCATTAATTGCAGGTGTTTATGGCGCTATACATTTTAGTAATTTTGCTGCTGAATTTTTACAGACAAAAACCGAATGGAATGAGAAAACCATAAATATTACGGCCTTTGCTATAACTTTTATCGTTATTGTTTTAGCTATTGCATTGGCAGGAAAAGCACTAACAAAATTAGCAGATTTTGCCGCTCTTGGTATTATAAATAAGTTACTCGGTGGTGTATTTGGAGCGCTTAAAATTGCACTTATTTTAAGTGTAGTTTTGAATATTTTTGATAAAATGAATAACACCATTACTTTTATAGATGAAGAAAATATAGATAGCACTATACTTTACAAGCCTGTTAAAGCATTGGTGCCGCTTATTTTTCCTAATATTTTAGTGCCTAAAGAAGAAACTGATTCTGAAGTTTAATAAGCTTCCATCCAATTAAAAAACTCATTGTAAACCTTATCTTTTTCTTGCTTCACATAATCTAAAAAAGCTAATGCAACTGGCGATAGGTTTTTCTTTTTTAGCCATATTAATTTCCATTGCGATTCAAGCGGAAGTCCTTTTACAGGAATAATTTTTAATTCATTTTGTAATAATTCGTTTTTAATGCTTAATAGCGAAACTATTGACATCCCAATATCTGCAACTACTGCCTGTTTTATAGCTTCATTTGTAGATAATTCTAATTTTACTTTGGGTTTTATATGTTCTTGTGCAAAAAACTCTTGCATGGTAAATCGGGTACCCGATCCTTCTTCTCTATAAATTAAAGGAATTCTGTTGAATAAAGATTTGTCTTCTACTTTTTTAATATTCAAGACATTACTTTTTGCAGCTACCAAATGAAGTTTATTAATCATTATAGGCTCTTCATTTACTTCTAAATGTTTTGGGCTTACGGTTACTAATGAAAAATCGACTTCGTTTTGCTCTAAATCTTTAATAACATTCGTTTTGTTAGACACATCTAAAACCAAGTCAATTTGTGGATGTTGCTTCAAAAATCCATTTAAAAAATAAGGCATTACATAGTTACCTGTAGATACTACAGATATCCTTAATTTACCTGAAAGCAGCCCTTTAAAAGCTTCTGTTTTGTATTCAATAGTGCCTACTTGATTTAAAATAGATTCGGCAATATCATAAATTTCTAATCCAAAATTGGTAACATATAACTGTCTTCCAATAACTTCTGTTAGCGGAATATCAAACTGATCTTGAAAATTTTTTAATTGAATGGATGCAGCTGGTTGAGTCATATTAAGCTCTTCCGCAGCTTTAGTAATACTTTTTTTTTGAGCAATAACACTAAAAACTTTTAATTGGTGTAGGGTGAAATTCATTAAATTTATTTATGCGTTAAATAACAAATTTAAATAAAAATATATGAATTGATTAAAATATTTTTGCGCTGTTTTTAACTAAAACTTTTTATGAATATAGACGTACTTATTAGCAACCTAACAAATCCTGTTTTACTATTCTTTCTTCTTGGAATTATAGCAACTAATTTAAAAAGCGATTTAACCATTCCGCAATCATCCTCAAAATTTATTTCACTGTATTTACTATTTGCTATTGGTTTTAAAGGCGGACAAGAATTATCGCATAGCGAATTTAATTCAGAGATTTTATATTCCATAATATTTGCCATTTTACTATCTAGCCTTGTACCAATTTATACATTTTTTGCTTTAAAGAAGAAAGTTGGTGTGCCAAATGCAGGAGCTGTTGCTGCGGCTTATGGATCGGTAAGTGCTGTAACTTTTGTAACGGCAGTTTCTTTTTTAGAAAATCAGGGCATTAGTTTTGGTGGTCACATGGTGGCTATTATGGCTATAATGGAATCGCCTGCCATTATTGTTGGGGTTATATTGATTATGCTTTATGATGCTGATAAAAAAATTGGAGAAACAAAATCTATAGGTTCTTTAATAAAACATTCATTAACTGGCGGAAGCATTTTAATGCTTATTGGAAGTTTAATTATTGGTGTTATTGCCGATGCAACACAGGCTAGAGGTATTGAACCTTTTACTACAGATATTTTTAAAGGCTTTCTATCTCTATTTTTATTAGAAATGGGTATGGTTACTGCTAAACGAATAAAAGGATTTAAGAAATACGGACTCTTTTTATTTGCCTTTGGAATTATAGTGCCTTTAATAAATGGACTAATTGTGGCCTATTTAAGTGGTTTTGTAACAGAAAGTGCTGGTAATAGATTGCTGTTTGCTATTCTTGGTGCAGGTGCCTCTTATATTGCCGTTCCTGCCACTATGAAGCTTGCAGAACCAAGAGCTGATGCGGGTATTTATATACCCATGGCGTTAGGAGTTACATTCCCTTTTAATATTACATTAGGTTTACCTATTTATTATGCTTTTATTCAAATGACTTAAACTCCATTGAAAAACAAAAATCAATAAAAAAACCTCATCAATACAAGTTTGATGAGGTTTACTTTTAATGGAGAAATATTAGTCTAAATCTAATACAAAAATATCATCCAAATGTTGAGGACTATCCATTGATACTTTTAGGTCATGTATAATACCATCTTTTAAATTGTAAACCCAACCATGAATTTCTAAACCTGTATTATTTTTCCAAGCTTGTTGAACAATAGATGTTTTTGCTAAATCATAAACTTGTGCTTTAACATTTAATTCTACAAGTTTATCAAATCGCTCCTTATCATCATTAATTTTCTTGAGTTCTGTTTTATTATCCTTGTAAACTTCTTTAATATTTCTAACCCATTTATTAATAAGCCCTAAAGATTTGTTTTGCATAGCAGCAGCAACACCACCACACCCATAATGGCCACAAACAATTATATGTTTTACACCTAAGTGACTTACCGCGTAATCTAGCACACTTAACATATTCATATCGGTGTGTACTACCATATTGGCAATGTTTCTATGTACAAATAATTCTCCAGGATGCGTTCCAGTAATTTCGTTAGCAGGAACTCTACTATCCGCACATCCTATCCATAATACTGGGGGTTTTTGACCTTTGGATAAATCTTCAAAATAATTTTTATCCTTTTTGGTCATTTCTTCTACCCATTCTTTGTTGTTTTCTAACAACTGATTATAATATGTGTTTTTCATCTTATAAAGTTTTTCTAGTTATTAATATGTTGTTTTATCCAATGCATACAATCTTCAAATGTAATAAAGATGTACTCGTAAGGTACTAAATCTGGAATAATATCTATGCGTTCCATCATATATTTTGGCTGTTGGTGCAAACCAACAAATAATATTCTTTCGTCATTTTTAGTGAGATCAAGAAGCATATCTTCCATGGCATAAAGCCCAGACTGATCCATATATTCCATTCTATCTAGTCTTAAAATCACCGTTCCTGCAGTATCTGGTATTTGTGCCTTAAGTTGTAAAAAGTCAGATGTTGATCCAAAAAACAAAGGGCCATTAATATGTTTAATAAAAATTTCATCCTTTAAACTATCAGGAAAACTGATTTCATCTTCCCAAGGTTTTTCTTCTAATTTGGAAACAGATGATTTTTGACCCAAATAATCACCCGCTTTTTTCATAAAAATTAGAGATGCTAATACTAAACCTATACCAACAGCATAAACTAAATTCCAAAATGTTGAAAGCAATAATACAACAAACATGATAAGAACTTCGGAACTCATTTTTATAGGTCCTATAGCAATATCATTTGGTAAACTAGGTATAGCTTTTAAACCCTTATAATCCATAACACCTATACCAACGGTGATTAAAATTCCTGAAAGTACCGCTGCAGGTATTCTGGATGCTATAGGTCCTAGGCCCAATAATATGACAAGTAATACCAAACCAGCTATCATACCCGATAGTTTTGTTTTTCCTCCAGAGGATATATTTATTACCGTACGTATGGTTGCTCCAGCTCCTGGAATACCTCCAAATACAGACGCTATACTATTCCCAATACCTTGGCCAATAAGCTCTTTATTTGGTTTGTGCTTAGTTTTGGTCATATTATCTGCAACTACACTTGTTAGTAAAGAATCTATTGCCCCTAATAAAGCCAATGTTAATGCAGTAAAAATATATGGTGAAATGCTTTTAAAACTAAATCCAGTAAAGATTTCCAAATTTGGTAACGGTAAACCACTAGGGATTTCCTCTATTGGTTTATAATCTAATTTGAAGAAAATTGCAATACTGGTCATAACCACTAAAGCAACTAAAGTACTTGGAATGGCTTTTGTGATTTTCTTGAATCCGTAGATAATTAAAATAGTACCTAAAGCTAATATAAATTCTAACCAATTGATATTTTGCAAAGCCCTAGGAAGTATTTTTAGAGTTCCCCAAACACCAGATGTTTCAGATCCTGCCAACACTTTTGCCTCATCTAAAATTTCTGAGGATTTAATGCTTTCAACTTTAGAAACAGCATTTTTGTAATCTTCTAACTTAAGTATTTTGTCTTGCTTTTTATTCTTTATTTCATCAACACTTCTATTGAAAACAACCTGTTCTACCTGTGGCTTAAAACGTTCTACATAATCACTATCCTGTTTTGAATAGTACCCGATAGAGGGCAAGATTTGAGTTACCAAAATGATAACTCCAATAGCTGTCATAAACCCTGAAACTACGGGGTATGGTATGTATTTTATGTATTTACCTAAACCGAGAACACCCAAGCCAATTTGAAGTATTCCTGCCAAGAGAAATACCGTAAGTATTACAGGTAAAGCAATAGTAACGTCTCCGTTATTGGCGGCAATTATACTTGCAATTACCACCATACTTACTGCAGTCATAGGAGCAGTTGGTCCAGAAATCTGTGTATCTGTACCTCCAAAAAGCGCAGCAAAAAAACTTATAAATATGGCACCATAAAGACCTGCTGCTGGTCCTAGACCAGAAGACACGCCAAATGCCAAGGCTAGAGGTAGCGCTATTATTCCTGCAGTTAAACCTCCAAATGCATCACCTTTAAAATTTGAGAATAGTTTTTTCACACTTTTAAAATAAAATTTATAATTTATTTAGCTTAAAAAATTCAATATAACTATCAGGATTTCTTACTGTACCGCGTTCCGATACTAATTTTATATCTATATTTCGTTCATTAGCTTTAAAGGCAAAATCTTCAAGAATTTCAATTATGTCATGATCTAAATATCGTGTTTTTCTCACATCTAACTCTAGAAAAGAATCAGATGGAATTCTATCTAATTCTTTAAGTATAGCACCTTTATTAAAAAAGGTTACTTCTTCTGCCAAGGTCATTTTTATTTTACCATCATCAACATCTTCCCCTTCTTTATGCAAAAAGTGGGAATTTTGAAAGCTTTTGATTAATATAATTACTATACCCACAACTAGTCCCAATCCAATACCTCTTAATAAATCAGTAAGGACTATACCTAATATGGTAACAATAAACGGTAACCACTGTTTCCAACCTAAACTAAACATTTGTTTAAAAGTAGATGGTTTTGCAAGTTTGAATCCTACTATAAACAGTATTGCAGCCAATACTGATAATGGAATCATATTTAATAGTTTTGGTATTACAATTACGGATATTAACAATAAAAATCCATGAATAATAGCAGATAATTTTGTTCGACCTCCAGATTGAATATTTGCAGAACTTCTTACAATTACTTGGGTAATTGGCAAGCCACCAATTAAACCAGAAATAATATTTCCCGTTCCCTGTGCCAATAATTCTCTATTTGTTGGGGTAACGTTTTTATGAGGATCTAATTTATCTGTAGCCTCTACACAAAGTAAGGTCTCTAGTGAAGCTACTAGCGCTATGGTAAAACCTGTAATCCAAACTTCTACATTACCTAACACTTTAAAATTTGGAAAACTAAATTGTCCTAGGAAACTATCAAAATTTTCTGGAACTGGAACAGATACTAAATGATCTGCCGTTAGATTAAATATACTATCCTTTGCTAAAATAAAGAATATAATACCTATTACTACAGCAACTAATGGGCCTTGAACTAGTTGAAATATTTTACCTTTTTTAGATAGCACGTTAGACCATAATATTAAGATACCCATAGAAATTAATGCAATAGCTGTAGCACCAAGATTAACATTTCCACTTATTAAAGCATTTATTGCTTTTAAAAGTTCTGTAATTGTATTTTCTCCATCTACTTGAAGAAATGCAAAATCTCCTTGAGGATCTTTATCCATACCAAAGAAATAGGGAATCTCTTTTAATATAATAATAATCCCGATACCCGTTAGCATCCCTTTTATTACTGATGATGGGAAATAGTAACCAATAATTCCTAATCTTAGTAAGCCAAATACGAGTTGAATGGCACCTCCTATAACTACTGCAACTAAGAAGTTTTCGTACCCTAAAGAATTGATAGCGACAAGAACTATAGCAGCAAGTCCTGCTGCCGGACCACTTACTCCTATTTGAGATCCACTAATACTTCCAACCACAATACCACCAATGATACCTGCGATAAGTCCTGAAAATAACGGAGCTCCACTTGCTAAGGCAATACCTAAACAAAGCGGTAATGCTACAAAAAATACAACGATACTTGCGGGCAAGTCGTTTTTTAAATATTTAAACATAAATAATTAATTTGAAGTTATTGCCATTAGGATAGGCAATAACAGTTTGGTTTGTAAAAAAAATAAAGCTTGTAGTTTGTGTTAAGTTTAAATTGCAAAACCAAACTTTGGAGGGGGAGAAGTAAGTTTTATATGAGGTTTTTTATAGCTTCTAAAATAATATTCTAAATTAGATTCCTCATAATCATTGGCATCAATGAATAAACTTTTCTTTATAGCCAATAATATAAATTCTTTTTTATCTTGATTTTTGTCCTTTTCTTCTTCTGATGCGTCATAGAATATAGAAATATCTGTAGAGTCGTCTAAAACCATCATAACTGTAGGCACTACGGCAATCAATGTAAATATTGAAGATAATATTATAGCGACTACGTTTTTTAACATCATTGTTTATTTTCAAAACATTAAAGATAATATTTATTTATTAAGGTTTATAACCCTTTCAACATTTTAATGTCTTCTGATAATAACCAACCTATTTTTCCATCAGATAGTTTGATTTTTTTCCAATTGTTAACGGTGTCTAACACTTGAACTTTAGTGCCTTCATGAAGTCTAAAAGATTCTTCACTTCGTAAATTGGGTTCACTTTTTACCTTGCTTTCTTGGGCAAATACAATTGCAGGATTATCTTTTTCGTCTAAATTATATTTATGAAATGCAAATAATAATGAGGTGCATAATAAAATGAGAGACAATAAACTTCCAATAAATGCAAAGCGTTTTCTAATAGATGAATAAGCAAAGTAATATAGGAGAAATAAAACAACAAAACAGAATACGAGCGCTACCGAAATTTTAGCCCAATTATCAAAACTAAAAGTATTGGTCATGTTTTTTAAAAGCTTATTCAAACCACCCTCAGGAATCGTATCTATAGCATCAACTGTCATGTTTCTGGCAAACGCTATGTTGTTTTTTATATCGGTATCATTAGGGTTTAACTGTAAAGCTTTTTCATAATAAAAAATACTAGGAGCAATGTTGTTAAGTTTATAATTTGCATTTGCAAGATTAAAATACAAGGACGCTGAATGATTTTTGGTTTCTAAAATAGCCGTGTACTTATCTATAGCTTCGGCATATTTACCTTGATTATATAATGTGTTAGCCTCCTCAAACAAGGTTTCATTTTGAGCTAAACTAGCAAAACTTAATAAAAATGATAATATGTAAAAAAAGGATTTCATTTTAATGTGCTTGTTTATCAATTAAAGAAATAGTTTTTGCTGCCTTATCATAATCTTCTTGCATGGTAACAATATCAATGGGCGTGTAACGTGCTAATTCACAACTTTCTAAAATTTGAATAAAGTCTTTTATAGTAGCGTCATCTACTTTTCTATCTTTAAGTAAGCTATTTATTTTATCCTTACTTAATTCATTAGTTTCAATATGTAATTTTGCTTTCAGATAATTGTGTAAAGCCTTTTCTAAAGCAATGTAAAAAGCTTCTTTTTGTCCTAAAGATTTTTTAGCACCTTTTAAATATTTTTTGGCTAATCTATCTGCTTTTCTAATTCTATTTCCATAAACGTCAGCGTCTCTTGTAGCTTTACTTTTTCTAATAATTATAGCTAACGGAATTGCCAAAAAGGGCAATAATAATAAGCTCCAAAACCCTTTTGTTTTAAAGAAGTGCGAAGGTTGTATGCTTGTAAAGTTTGTTGATGATTTAATAAACGCAAATTGGTCGTTATTTAAAATTACTGGTTGCTTTCCAGTGCTTGAAACAGAATTGTTTTCATTGGTTCCAGTAGTGTTTGATGGTCCGTTTGAAACATCAATTACAATTTCGGCAGACGATAAACGCTTATAACTCTCGGTCTTTAAATCGAAATATGAAAAGGAAATACTTGGTATTGGGTATTTACCCTTGTATTGGGGAACCACAGTGTAACTATCTGAAATACTACCCTGCATACCCGACAAATTTGTTTTTACGTTTTCATTATGTTCGGGTTCATAAACCTCTAATGAACTTGGTAAAGAAATTTTAGGAAGTTTAAAAAGTTTTAGATTTCCGTTACCCTTAACCTCTACTTTTAATTGTAATGATTCAGATGCATCTAACACTCTTTTCGATGTGAAAACATTAAAATCAAAATCACCAACAGCACCAGTAAAATCTACTGGTTTTCCAGCTTCAGGTAAAGGTTTAACGTTTATTGTTTTGTTACCTGCCGAAATGGTTTTATTAACGCGAGTCATCATTCTACTTCCAAAAATATCACGTCTATTAGTTGGTACGCGCATAGCCAAATCTAGGCTAAGAGGTTCTATATTTAGTTTTCCAGATTTTTGAGGATATAAAACGGCTTTTCTGTAAACTAAATACCTATAATCTTCGCCATTATAAGTGCCATTTTGAACTTTAAGTCCTTGAGTGCTTATATTCTGACTCCAAAAATCGTTATACCTAGGAATGTCTAATTCCTTGATGTCATCTACCGCTATTGAAGGAGACACATAAAGTTTATAAACAACAGTAATAGCTTCGTTTAAATAAGGGTTCGTTTTTGAAACCTCAGCCACTAAATGAATATTTTCTGATGCTATATAATTAGGGTCGTTAGGGTCTTTTGGCTTATCAACCGCAGCGGTTACTTCAATTTTTATGGGGACTGTTTTATAAACTTCATCATCTATAGTAATAACAGCTTGACCTATAGTAAAATTACCTCGCTTTTTTGGTGCCAAAAAGTAACTATATGTTTTCTTAAAACTTCTTACGCCATTTGCGTATACATTTTTTACTGATTGGTTTGGTCCGCCAATTAGTGTGAAATCGGAAAAACTAGGAGGGTTAAAATTATCTCCATCTTTATTCATTTCAAAATCAATACGCAACCGTTCATTTATACCTAACTTTTGTTTACTAGCTTTTGCAACAAACTCTACTTGAGCTATAGCTGTATTAGCAGTAAGTATAAATAGTAGTAATGCTATATGTTTTATAAACTTCATTCTTAATTTACGATTTTAGATTTACAATTGAGAGATACTTTAAAATTCGCAATTCGTTAATCGTAATTCGTTTTTACCAATCTTTTTCGGTTTTAACTTTAACGCCTTTTTGTTTTTCAGCATTCATTTTTTCTTGAACTTTTTGTTCCTGATTATTCATAGCTTCTAACAAATTCTTTATTTGTTGTGGTGATAATTGACCTGGTTTTGGCTTAGGTTTTTGTTGCTCTTTCTTTTCTTCATCTCCTTTACCTTTATCTTCTTCATCTTTTTCGTCCTCACCTTCTTTTTTCTCTTGGTCGCCTTCGTCTTTTTTATCTTCTTTATCGTCGCCTTCTTTGTCCTTTTTATCTTCGTTCTCTTTTTGGTCTTTATTATCTTTATTCTCGTTGTTTTTATCCTTGTTTTCGTCGTCTTTATTTTCGTCTTGCTGATCTTGTTTTTGTTGTTCAGCACATGCTTTTGCCAAACCTAAATTATAGCGTGTTTCATCGTCAGTTGGATCATTTCTTAAAGCATTTTTAAAAGCTTCAACAGCTTCCTTACACTTTTTATTCTTCATTAAAATATTTCCAATATTATGAAATGCTTTGTGTTTTTCTGCTTTTGAAGTTGATGTTTTTGTAGCTTGTTGATGGCGGTATAAGGCCTCTTCAAAATTGCCTTTTTGATAATAAGAATTGCCTAAATTATAAACGCCTGCAACCGATGTTGGCTGTTCTGAAATCGCTTTTCTATACTCCATTTCAGCTGAAACAAAATCGTCTTCTTGAATTAAAGTATTGGCTTCATAAACATAAGTATTGGCTTTTTTTAAAGCTAACTGCGCTTCTTTTTCTTGAGCATTAGAAAAAGACACTATAAATATGGCTATAAATACTACTAAATTTTTCATGTTCAATTTATTATATATTCTAATATAGAAAACCTCATGCTTATTTTTCGTTAAAAATTTTATAAATCTTCATTAAATAGATTTAGTTTCTTTAACCATGCTGTTTTACGTTCCAGCAGAAAAATATCTATTAACAAAAAGAAAATACCAAAACCTAAAAACCATTGAAACTGATCTTTAAAATCTGCAAATTGTTTGGCTTCAAATTCTGTTTTATCCATGCCATTTAAAATTTCACGAATATTTTCTACAACATTACTGGTATTTTTTCCATTTATATAAGCACCATTTGCTTCTTCGGCTATATTTTTAAGGGTTTCCTCATTTAAACGCGTAATAACCGTTTCGCCTTGGTTATCTTTTTTATAATTTAAAACAATGCCATTTCGCTTTTCTGGAATGGGACCACCTTTTAAGTCTCCAACACCAATAGTAAAAATTCTAATACCTTCGTCACTAGCTTCCTCGGCTACAGCAGCAGCTTCTTCACTATGGTCTTCTCCGTCTGAAATAATTATAAGCACACGGTTGGTTTGTTGTTCATCATCAAAATACGTTTTGGCAAGTTTAATAGCTTCGTTTATTGCTGTGCCTTGAGAAGACAACATATCGGTATTCATACTTTGTAAAAACATTTTTGCTGATGCATAATCGGTTGTAATAGGCAATTGCGGAAATGCTTTTCCTGCATAAGCAATAATACCAACACGATCACTAGCTAAATTATTTATGATTTGCGTGACCAATTGTTTAGATTTTTCTAATCGGTTTGGTGCAATATCTTCTGCCAGCATACTTTTAGAAACATCAACAGCAAAAACAATATCTACACCTTCACGTTTTACGGTTTCTAATTTTGTTCCAATTTTAGGATTAACCAAAGCAATAGCTAAACAAACAAATGCTAAACTTAAAACAACAATTTTTAAAACCGATTTAAATAGCGATTTATTCGGGCTTAATTTTTTAAGTAATTGTTTATCTGCAAACTTATTTTGTGCTTTGTATTTCCAAAATTGAAGCACCAAAAAGAATAGCCATATTATGGGAATAATTCCTAATATCCAAAACCATATTTTTTCTTCTAATTGATACATTAATTGTTTATTTGTTTACCACGAATTCACTAATGTTATTTTAAGATTTCCGTCTTCACGGAAATGATAAAAAAACTATTAAACAAAACTTCTGAAAAAAGTAAAGCGTAATAGTAATTCTAAAAGCAGTAATAATCCTGCTAAAAGTACTAGTGAACGATACTTCTCCTCGTAATTATAGAATTTAAATTCTTCTACTTCAGTTTTTTCTAACTTATTAATTTCGTTATAAATTTCTTCTAATTTTTTATTGTTAGTCGCTCTAAAATATTTCCCTCCAGTTACATCTGCTATTTCTTTAAGTAATTCCTCATCTATTTCAACTTGTGCACGTCCATATTGAAACTGTCCGTTTGGTAAAATGCCAATAGGGGATAGTGCCATTCCGTTAGTTCCTAAGCCAATGGTATAAACTTTTATACCATACTCAACGGCGAGTTCGCTCGCTATTTTCGGGTCTATAAATCCTGAATTATTAACGCCATCGGTTAGTAAAATAATGACTTTACTAGTAGCCTTACTGTCTTTTAATCGGTTTACAGACGTTGCTAAGCCCATACCTATCGCAGTACCACCTTCAATAACGGTATTGTACTTTATGCTATTTAAAGATCGTAAAACAATGGCTTTATCACTTGTTATGGGCGTTTTTGTATAACTCTCGCCAGCGTATTCAACCAATCCTATTCTATCGTTTGGTCTTCCTTTTATAAATTCTGCGGCTACTTTTTTAAGTGCTTCCAGTCTATTTGGCGATAAATCTTTAGCCAGCATACTTGCAGAAACATCAATAGACATTACAATATCTATACCTCTTGTGGTTTTGGTTTTAGATGAAACATCTACAGTTTGTGGTCTTGCTAAGGCTGTAATTAATAAAGCCAACGCTATTAAGCGTAAAACGAATAAAAGATGTTTAACTTTTGGCAACCAAGAATTTGTTACTTTAAACCCTTTTAGGCTAGATATTTTTAACTCTGCAGTTTGCTTTTTATGTTTAAAAATGTACCACAATATAGTAAGTGGAAGCGCAAGCAACAACCAAAACCATTGTTTGTTTAAAAATTCAATACCTTCAAACATCATTCTTCTGCTTTTTTAAGTTCTACTGAATTTAAAACACGTTCCATTATTTCGTCTGCATAAACATCACCTTGTTTCCAAGTTAAAATAATTTGTTGTACAACTTTGTTATCGCTTGTAAAACTTAAAGAGGTATAATTTCCACTAATGTAATTGTTGGTGTTTTCTATTGGATATTCTAAAGTACCATGAGTTTTAACACCTTCAGCACCATTTGGTGTGGTAAACTTTTCATTTTTAGTTAAAATATTTTTAGCACCTCTACTTTCTAAAGTTTTTAAATTACCTTCAATGGCTTGAGTAATATCTAAACTATCTTGTGCCTGGGTAAGTACTGTATTTGAAACAACTATTGTTATTCTTGCCTTTTGCTCAAAACCAAATGTGTTAATTTTCATTTGACCTTGTAACTCATTAGGAATTGGCGTTTCTATACGTTTTAAAACTTCTGGAGTTGTTATTGTTATTGGAGGAAAACCATACTCACTCGTTACCCAATCGCCTTCTAAAAGTTCAATACTATCGTTACCAATTATAGTGTCTTTTACATAACTGAAGCCGTATTTAAGTGAAAAACTAACAAAAGTTGCAATTAATAAAAACAAAGCTATCGCAACAGTTAAGATTATTTTATTACGTTTCTTTTTGCGTGCTTGTTCTTCTCTGTATTTTTCGTCTAAAAGTTTTTCTTCTTCGGTAGGTTCTGGTAAGGCTTCTTTAACATGGTCTATTTCGATATCAATTGTATTTCTGTCAAGTTTTGCCAGCTCTACATCAGGAGCAGATTTTGCGAACTTTACTAAATCGGCACGTTTTAAAATACTTTCTAAATTTTTAATATCATCATTACTTAAATCTACTTGATTACCATCTTTAAGCAACTTAAGTCTACTAATAAGCTCATCTGTTGTACTTTCTAAAGCACGATCATAAACTTTTTCGTCAAGATATTTTCTAATGATAAATGTAAGATCTGAATAATAATCCTTTAAATTCTCATTTTCTAAATAAGGACTATCGTCTAACTTTTTTAAGGCCAATTTTGCTCTATCGTAAGGCGGTAGTAATGCTATTTGTTCTTCCTCAGAAAGTGGTTTTTGTCGCCAAATAAACCAATAGAGTAAAAAACCAACAATACTGATTATTAACAGAATAAGTAATAAATATTTCCACCAATTACTTGAGGGTTTTTTAACTTCAATAATTGGTTTTATATCGTAAAGCCCCTGTTTTGTTGTGTCTACAAGTACATTATTAACTTCAACTTTTAAAGAATCGGTAAAAAACGTTTTATTACCAATGATAACTTTCTGTCTTGGAATGGTATATTTCCCTGAGTCAAATTGTGTTAATCCGTACTTTTTAATAAGATTGTATTTATCCTTATTTTTTAAAGTATCTACTTTATAGGACTCAATCATTTCTAATGGAGTAAATGATTGTCCTTCAGGAAAGACAACTAAACTTGTTGTGTCCGTTTCTACTTGAATATGATAGGTGATTTGCTCACCAATTTTAATGGAAGTAGAGTCTATAGCTGATTTAACTTGTCCAAAGGAGACAAAAGAATATAGAAAAAAGAGACAAGACAAGATCTGCTTACCAAAAAGATAAGACCGTCTTGATTCTTGATTCTTGATTCTTGATTCCTTAATATTTAAATGTTTTTTTTTCATTTTCAAGTAGGTTTCGACTACGCTCAACCAAACATTACATTTATCCTCTTCTTTTAAAATACCCTAATAATTTTTTTACGTAGCTTTCGTCTACCCGACAGTCTATGGCGCCAGCACCTGCTTTTGTAAAACTATCTTTATAATAATCTACTTTTTCCTTATAAAACTTACCATAATTAAGTCTTACTTTTTTAGATGATGTATTAACCAACATAAGTTCACCAGTCTCTTCATCTTGCATTTGAACCATGCCTAAATTTGGAATGTCTTCTTCTCGTTTATCATAAACTCGAATACCAGTAACATCATGTTTTCCAGCCACAATTTTCATGGTTTGATGGTAATCATCTGCTATAAAATCTGATAATATAAAGGCAATTACTTTTTTCTTCATTACATTTTGCATGAATTTTAAAGCTTCAGCAATGTTTGTTTGTTTGCTTTCTGGTTGAAATTCAATGAGTTCTCTAATAATACGAAGTACATGAGAACGCCCCTTTTTTGGAGGAATATAAAGTTCAACTTTATCAGAAAATAAAATCAACCCTATTTTATCATTATTTTGAGTAGCTGAAAACGCTAAAGTTGCAGCAATTTCGGTAACCACTTCATTTTTAAATTGCTCTTGTGTTCCAAATAATTCTGAACCTGAAACATCTACCATAAGCATCATGGTAAGTTCGCGTTCTTCTTCAAAAACTTTTACAAAAGGTTCGCTGTAGCGCGCGGTTACATTCCAATCAATATTTCTTACATCATCTCCAAATTGATACTGGCGCACTTCACTAAAAGTCATACCACGACCTTTGAAGGTAGAATGATATTCGCCTCCAAAAATATGATCAGACAACCGTCGTGTCTTAATCTCAATTTTACGTACTTTTTTTAAAAGTTCCTTGGTATCCATTATCTCAGTGATTGATTAATATCAAATCGATGTTTATTTTCATTCAAGACATCAAGTATTCTATCCAATTTAATCTTACCAAAACTTTCCAGTATTAATTCATGTTCTTCTTTAATTGTTTTAATAATTAATTTTGAAGATGTATTTTGAATTGCAGGGACAGTAAAATAGCTAACCACATCTTTCCAATAAATTAAAGTTTTACCATCCTTATAAGATATTAGTTCATTATCAATTTTAAGAATGAATTTATACCTGTATATTTTATATAAATCATACATAATTAGTAGTGTTAAGATACCTGAAATTATTAATGCTCCTTTCAAGTTATATCTACCTGATTGATATAAATAAAACATTCCCAATATTAATATCAAGAAAACAAGAATATTCCACTTTAATGAGCTCTTAAAAATTGTTTCTCTTTCAATACTATTATTAATATCTCTAATTAATTCCTTTTTAGATTTCAATCTTTCATATAAATACGCCAAATCTTTTTTTTGTGCAGTTGATTTGATTTCAATTTTTCTAAAAAAAGACGTTTCATTAATTATATTTTTTATTTGTGCTTCATTATAAAATCTATGAATATCTTTTACATTGTTTGCAGCCCAAATTTTATATTTAACAACGTTAATTGAATACCAAAGAAAGGGAGAAATGATTCCTAATAAAATACAACTCACACCACTTATGACTAAAATCATACTATTTTTATCATTCCTGAAAAAGTATATTAAAATTGCTGGAGCAACTATAAAGAAAAATAACATCAAAAAAATAGCAGGTATCACCAACCATTTTTTTCCTTTCCTTAGTGCTTCAGAAACTTTTATATTTTGATAATTATTCAATGTAAATGATTTTAGAATCCATTTGGAATTTTCAAAGTCAATTTTTTCAAAGTCTTGGTTTGAACAACTTTAAATTTTTTATGGTACTTCTATTTCGTTTACAATTTTGTTGATGATGTCTACAGAAGTTACATTTTCAGCTTCAGCTTCATAAGTAATACCTATTCTGTGTCTTAATACATCATAAACTACAGCACGAACATCTTCTGGAATTACATAACCACGGCGTTTAATAAAAGCATAACATTTAGCCGCAGTTGCTAAATTAATACTTCCACGCGGTGATGCACCAAACGAAATAAGTGGTTTTAAATCGGCAAGTTTATATTTTTCAGGATAACGGGTTGCAAAAATGATATCCAATATATATTTTTCAATTTTTTCATCCATGTAAACTTCACGAACAGCCGATTGCGCTTTTAATATCTGAGATACTGAAACCACTGGGTTTACTTTGTCCCAAGCACCTTTTAGGTTGGCGCGCATTATCATTTGTTCTTCGTTAATTTTTGGATAATCGATAACCGTTTTTAGCATAAAACGGTCAACCTGTGCTTCTGGTAAAGGATAAGTTCCTTCTTGCTCAACAGGATTCATAGTTGCCATTACTAAAAAAGGTTTGTCAAGTATAAAGGTTTCATCACCAATAGTCACTTGCTTTTCCTGCATGGCTTCTAATAAAGCCGATTGTACTTTTGCTGGTGCTCTGTTAATCTCATCAGCCAAAACAAAGTTGGCAAAAATAGGGCCTTTTTTAATTGAGAAATCATTAAGCTTCATGTTATAGATTAGCGTTCCTGTAACATCTGCCGGTAATAAATCTGGTGTAAACTGAATTCTACTAAAACTACCATCTACGGCTTGTGCTAAGGTGTTAATAGCTAATGTTTTTGCTAAACCAGGAACACCTTCTAATAAAATATGTCCTTGACCTAATAAGCCAATTAATAAGCGTTCCACCATGTGTTTTTGACCCACGATGACTTTATTCATCTCTAACATTAGTAAATCAACAAAAGCGCTTTCCTTTTCAATTTTCTCGTTAATTGTCTTAATATCAATTGTACCTGTGTCTTCCATTATTTTTTATGTTTAAAAGCTCGAATATACTGTCCTTATTTGAGCATTGCAAATTGTTAAAATTTTTATTGATATCATGTTAAAAATTGGTTAAAAAAATGAGTAATAACAATCATTACGGTGTTTAACAAATAATTACGATAAGTTTTTCTTAAATGTTCGTTTTAAAATATTTTACCATTAAAAAACTAATTATGTAGACAACATCATAAATAGTTTTAAGTATTTTTATAAATGAATAAAACACTAAGGTTTAGTAAATACATAATAATGACAAAAATTGCCCTAATAACAGGAGCTACGAGTGGAATAGGAGAAGCAACCGCATATGAATTCGCAAAACAAGGCATTAAGTTAATACTCTGTGGCAGACGATTAGAACGCCTTAATACCATAAAGACTGCCCTAGAAAAATTAACCGATGTACATATTTTAAATTTTGATGTTCGTGATAAAAAAACAACATTTAATGCTATTGAATCATTGCCAGATGATTTTAAAACTATTGATATCCTCATTAATAACGCTGGAAACGCTCATGGTTTAGACCCTGTAGATAAAGGTAGTCTTGACGATTGGGATGCCATGTTGGATATTAATGTAAAAGGATTACTATACGTTAGTAAAGCAGTAATTCCACAAATGACCGAGCGGAAATCGGGACATATTATAAACATTGGCTCTTCAGCAGGAAAAGAAGTATATCCAAAAGGCAACGTGTATTGCGGAAGTAAACATGCTGTTTTAGCCATAACTGAAGGCATGCGCATTGATTTAAATCCTTATGGAATTAAAGTAGGGGCTATAAATCCTGGATTAGTAGAAACCGAATTTTCTCAAGTTCGATTTAAAGGCGATAAAATAGCCGATTCTGTTTATAAAGGCTTTAAAGCGTTGCAAGCAAAAGATGTAGCTGAGGTTATTTATTTCGCTATTTCAAGACCAGCTCACGTTAATATTGCTGATGTTTTAATGTTTTGTACAGCGCAGGCTAGTAGTACTATTGTGAAAAAAGAATTTTAAACTAAAATAAATTGAGATTCTTGCACGGTCACTGAGCGAAGTCGAAGTGAACATGAAGGAATAACAGCTATGATTAATAAACGCCTACTCATAAAACACCTCTTAGCTCATAACGATGAGAACAGTTTTTATGATAAAAAGCGAAAAATAGATATTAGTTATAAAGAAGGAAAAGCAAAATTTTTAAAGCATATTTGTGCGCTATCTAATAGCAACCCAAAAAATAATTCTTATATCGTTATTGGCGTTGACGACGAAGACAATAACATTATAGGTGTCGATTTTTTTGATGACAGCAAAATTCAAAACCTCATTAATGCCTATTTAAGTCATCCGCCAATAGTACAATATGAAAATATTCCATTTCCTCATTTACCCGACAATCGCGTTGTTGGTTTAGTAACTATTAGACCTACTGGAAAACTTACATCGTTAAGAAAAAATATATGGAAGTATTATGGAGGCTCAGTATTTTTTAGAGATGGAAGCATGAGCATGCCTAAAGTGTTTGATATTGAAATTAAAGATGTTAATTCTAAAATTGTTGAAGCCATTGAAAAACATGCGCAAAACAATATAGAACACACGCTTGATGGTGTTTTTGAATTCATGAATACCAGAAAAGATTTTAATGCGCAATACAAGGTTTTTAAAGAGTATTTTGTATTGTGTTGGGCAGGTCAAAAAAAAGTGGTTAAAGATGAAGTCTTCTTTTCAAGAGTTGATATTGAGCTAATTAATGAACAAGTTCGTTTGTTTTTTTCAGCGTTGGACGAAGTTTCCATTTCTTTTGATGATGCGAGTTTTAAAATTATAGAATACGTTAATCTTGGATTGCAAAACTCAAACAAATATTACCAATTAGAAGAAACACTTATAAAATTTGAAGACAATGCAAGTTATAATATTGAAACCAAACTTTTATTTGAAGCGCCTCAATATGATAAAAAAGTACTCCATCATATTTATAATACTAATAATGCTTTATTAGAAAAACTTAAAAAAGGGTTGTCTTTTACAAAAGCTGAAGAGTTAGATTTAAAAAATTTACCTGCAACGTACTTAATTTGTTATTTCAATTTGTTTCATGAAGCTATTGACAAACTTCATGAAGCTAAACCGTATCTTAAAAAGCATAGTGAAGAACTCTTTAATAGGTATAAAGAGTCATTAAGAATCTTAAGAAAAATAAAGTACAATTAACATTTGTTAATAAATTAAACCCAAAAGTTTAAAAATATAATATAAAATAGTATATTTGCGTCGCTATTAATTAAATTAAACCTTGCTCCAAATCGATGTAAAAATCTGAGTCAAGGTTTTTTTATGCGCTAACATTAAATAAAATCTAATTGCTTAAAGGATTTATTTAGCACTTTTTCATCATCTACCTCTAGCCATTTATCTAATACCGTAGCGTAAATCGTTCTAAAATCTATTTCAAATTTTAAATCGCCATTATCGTCTAAATCGCTTAGGCTAGCCATATTGTTGTACAACCCTTGCTTCTTAAGATTTTCACCAATTACAAATACATTATTTGCCGTACCATGGTCTGTGCCTACACTGGCATTTTGTTTTACACGACGCCCAAATTCAGAAAAGGTTAAAATTAAAGTGTCTTTAAAGGTGTCATTATCTTTTAAATCTTGTACAAAAGCCTCAACACTATTAGCATAAATATCCAATAGCCTTTTTTGGGTATTTATTTGATTGACATGCGTATCAAAACCTCCTAAAGACGTATAAAACACTTTTGTTTCTAGATTAGAATTAATAAACTGCGCCGTAGTTTTCATCTGCTTTCCAAATTTATTATTTGGATATTCTTTTTTACTAGAAACTGTTTTACTTTTTTCGAATATGTATTTAGCTGAAGATTCCGCAGCAATCATAGATTTGTATAAATACCCTAAATTATGTTCGTTTAAATGCGCATCGTTTTTATGGTTTCTAATATTTTTAAAGTATGGGTCTTTTGATAAATTATAGAACGATTTAGCATCTTGAGTAGCAATAGCATTAAAATTCTCACCCTTCATAGCTAATGATAAACTTTCATCTACTTCTATGGCACTATGCGGTTGTTTTCCATAATTATCTAAATAACGACCTACCCAACCGCTTTGCGAAAATTTATTAGAGTCGGTTGCCGTTTGCCAAATATCCATAGATCTAAAATGTGATCTGACAGGATTTGGATACCCTACATTATTTATTATTGATAAATAACCTTTATCATATAGTCGTTTTAATGGTTCCAAAGCTGGATTTAAACCAACGTCATCATTTAATTTAAGGATCTCGTTTTTAGCGATGCCTAAAGTTGGGCGTTCTTTGTAATATAAATCATTTCTATAGGGAATCACGGTGTTTAAACCATCATTACCTCCAGATAATTGAATTATTACCAAGCGCTTATAGCCTAATTTACTGCTAGCCACTTGCTCAAAAGCTCTTACAAAACTAGGAACCATAAATAAGCTACTAGCTAAGGACGACTGTTTTAAAAATTTTCTTCTGTCCATAATTAACACATTTGATATTCAGGTAACGACATAAGTTGTATGCAATATTCTTGTTTAGATACTTTTTCTAAAGATTGAAGATATGCTTTTGCACTTTCGTTAATTTCACAAGCCAATAGATGGTTTTGAAATTCGTCTATTTCAACATTTTTAAATTGAGTATTGAAATATGTCCAATTAACTTTTGTTTTAAAACGCTTACCAAATTTTTTCTTAAATAACTCTTTTTTCTCTTCCATTTGAGCATCTTCATATCCGTCTTTTACTTTTGATATGTATGCACCATTAAGTATTAAAGAAGGTAGTTTTAAGCGTAGTACAATGGTATTACTATCTATCCAGTTTTTACCGCCTTTCCAACCTGCAACATTTGGAGGGTCTAATAGAGTTTGTCCTAATAATTTTTGAATATATAAGAGTTGCTTAGGGTTGCTAAACTCTGTAGGCACCATAGTTTTTAGCCCTACTAAAAACTCAATTGGAGACTTAATTTTTGAGCCTATATTCTTGTCATCATAAAACCAATCAGATGTTAGCATAAACCGCATCAGGTTTTCAATATTGTAATCTTTATAGAATACATTGGCCATGGCATTAACATGGGTTTCATCTATAACATCATTCACAAAATAACGATATAGTTTTCCACAGATATAGTTTGCACATTGTTTCTGCTCTAAAATAATATCTATAATATCTTCTCCTGAAAAGTTACCAGTTTTAGCAAAGAATGTTTTCTCGCTATCATCATGTTGGCGATTCCTAAAAACAAACTCGCCCTGTAAATTATGACTGTATCCAGTAAAAGCTTTAGCACTTTCTTTTATATCTTCTTCAGTGTAATGACCCACTCCAAGCGTGAATAATTCCATCAACTCACGGGCAAAATTCTCATTAGGTTTTTGTTTTTTGTTTTGCTTGGTATTCAGATATTTTGTCATAGCAGCTTCTTTTGAAACGGCGTTTACAAAATCTTTAAAATTGCCCAAAGCATGCTTTCTAAGCGTGTTGTTAAATTGTTGAATATAGTTAATGCTATTGTCTTCACATACAAAATGATTTGCCCAAAAAAGCGTCATTTTTTCTCTTAAAATTTCTTGAGAGTTTGTAAGTCTATCTATCCAAGCGACATTGAGTTCTATCTGTTTTTCACGACTTATTTTTTGAATTTTTCGTCGTGTTTCAGTATCTAATTTAGACCCACTCATCATCATACTTCCACTAAAAAGATCTTTTATTTCTGAAGTATCAACCTCAAGTTTTGTAGTTTTTTTAGAAGATTTAAAAAGACTATTTACAACGTCTTTCTTGCTCTTTTTAGATAGTTTTTCAAGTTCTATGGGTAGAATTCCGAAACCAATACGTCTGTATAAATGTTGTATGTTATTAGATTTCATAGAGCGATTATATTAAAATTCATTAAACAATGAAGCAACAAATTCTTAGACTTGAATTTATTAAAATGGTTTAATTTAATAAATGGAAGATACAAAAAAACCGTTTCTTATATAAAACGGTTTTTTCACATAATTATTGGTTTAATAAACTATTTGCCTCCATCTAATTCATCCTGCCATTTTAAAAGTTCTGCCCATTTACCTTCATAAGCTAATTTAGCCTGTTTTGGCCACGTACCAGGTTTGTGTATTTTAAACTTATCGCCACCACTAGTTAAAACTTCTTGACATTTTTCAAGAGAACATTCTGATAAAGCCTTCCATGTTTTAACATCATGATTATGAAATAACTCTTGTATTTTCGGGCCAATACCTTCAACTAAAGTTAAATCGTTTTCCTTTATTTTTTTACCAAAAACAGCTTTTGCCGCTGCCGCATCAAAAGGAATTAAAGTAGCGCTAGTTGTTGCAGCCAATGAAGAAGAAGCTAAAGATGTTTTTAAATCGCTTTCAAGGGAGGTTTTGCTACTTTTACATGCATCCAATTCTGCTTGTAATTTTGCTATTCTATCTTCACAGTCATCATTATTTGATCCGCTGCCTAAAAGCTTTCCTAATAAGTATCCTAATATTGCCGAAATAATACCCACAATTACGGGAATAAGCCAGCATGGTAAATGTATTGCTAAAAAATTCATAATCTATATTTTTTATATTTTAGTTAATTGTTATTTCTGTTCTTCTGTTTTCTGCTCTACCTTCTTCAGTAGTATTATCTGCAATAGGAACTTTTGAACCTTGAGAAGATGTCTCTATGTTATCTTCTAAAATTCCATTTTTAATTAAATAGCCTTTTGCAAAATCAGCGCGTTGTTGACCCAAAACAACATTATGAGCTGCATTTCCAGTATTATCTGTATGACCAATAACTTGAATTTTTACACCCAGTTTATCTACGCAGTGAGATATATTTGCAATTTTTTCTCTTTGTTCTGCTGTTAAATTAATCGCAGCTTCCCCTGTTTGAAAATGTAATATTAATGGGTTAGATTTAATAGCATCACAAGCAGTTTTTAAAGCCTCAATAGAAGACGTATCGGAAGCATCAGATGTTAATACACCAAACTCAATTGGTCCAAATAATGTATCTGTTTCATCTGGATTAATTTCATCATTTAATTTTCCGAAAGTATTTATTTGTTTTAAGGGCACACCACCATGTAAAACAAAATAATTTTTCACCGAATTTGCTCGTGCTAATCCAAGATTAGGATATGCCGAATTATTAACTTCATCTGTTTTGTATAACCCAGTAATATCAATTGTTTTTAGTGGGTTTGCTAAAAGATAATCTTTAAGTTTTGAAACACCGTTTTCAACATTACCAGATACTGGATTTAAAATTGAAAAATTTGAAGTTTTAAAATTAAAATTATCATTCATTTCAATATTAAAGTCGCCATTAGCGTCTTTAATCATAAATGCATTACGAGTTGCATCTTTAATTTCCGGGGTTATTTCACTTTTAATCTCATCGCTTTTACTTTCATAACTTTCATTATTACAACATACGCTGCAGCATAAAAAATAGTACAAAATAGAACCGAGAATAATAGTGAGTATAATTCCTAAAAGATAGGATGATTTTTTACTCATTAGATTTTAGTTTTTGGTTTATAAAATATAAGTGACTACAATATAGCACTTTAAACTCATA
Organism: uncultured Flavobacteriaceae bacterium; assembly: GCA_947500585.1. Classification (GTDB taxonomy): domain Bacteria; phylum Bacteroidota; class Bacteroidia; order Flavobacteriales; family Flavobacteriaceae; genus CAXBID01. The sequence continues at coordinate 153,614 of CANMSN010000005.1, forward strand.
AAATAAGAAACTTAAAAAACAAAAAAGTCACATTTTTTAAAAATGTGACTTTTTAACGAGTAATTTTATAATATTTACAAATCAAACTTAATGCCCTGAGCCAAAGGTAGCTCTGTAGTATAATTAATAGTATTAGTTTGTCTCCGCATATATACTTTCCAAGCATCAGAACCAGATTCTCGCCCGCCACCAGTATCCTTTTCGCCTCCAAAAGCGCCACCAATTTCGGCACCAGAAGTTCCTATATTTACATTAGCAATACCACAATCTGAACCTTGTACAGACAAAAAACGTTCTGCTTCTCGTAAATTATTTGTCATAATTGCTGAACTTAATCCTTGGGCTACTTCATTTTGGATATTAATAGCGTTTTCAACACCACCAGAATATTTTAATAAGTATAAAACGGGCGCAAACGTTTCGTGTTGCACAATTTTAAAATGAGGTTTTGCTTCAGCAATTGCTGGTTTTACATAACAACCACTTTCATAATTTTCACCTGAAAGCACTCCGCCATCAACAATTATATTTCCGCCTTCTTCAACTACTTTATGTAAAGCTTCATTATACATTTTTACAGCATCAGTATCGATTAAAGGCCCCACGTGATTGTTTTCATCTAATGGATTTCCGATTTTAAGTTGTTTGTATGCATCAACTAAAGCGGTCTTTACTTTATCGTAAATAGATTCATGAATTATTAAGCGACGTGTGCTTGTACAACGTTGCCCTGCAGTACCAACTGCACCGAAAACAGCTCCAATTACCGTCATTTTAATATCGGCATCGGGAGTAACAATGATTGCATTGTTTCCACCTAGTTCTAATAAGCTTTTACCTAAACGTCCTGCAACTTCTTTGGCAACAATTTTACCCATTCTGGTCGAACCTGTTGCTGAAATTAATGGAACACGAGTGTCTTTGGTCATAAATTCACCAACTTTATAATCGCCGTTAATTAAACAAGAAATACCTTCAGGTAAATTATTTTCTGCAAAAACTTCAGCAGCAATATTCTGGCAAGCAACACCACAGATAGGTGTTTTTTCAGAAGGTTTCCAAACGCAAACATCACCACAAATCCAAGCCAAAGCTGTATTCCACGCCCAAACAGCTACTGGGAAATTAAAGGCAGAAATAATACCGACAACACCAAGCGAATGGTATTGTTCGTACATTCTATGTCCTGGTCTCTCACTGTGCATTGTTAATCCGTGAAGCTGGCGTGATAACCCAACAGCAAAATCGCAGATATCAATCATTTCTTGTACTTCGCCTAATCCTTCTTGGTAGCTTTTTCCCATTTCATAAGACACCAGTTTGCCTAAAGCTTCTTTTTTCTCGCGTAACTTATCTCCAAACTGTCTTACAACTTCGCCTCGTTGGGGTGCTGGCATGGTTCTCCAACTTTTAAAAGCAGAAGTTGCTGCATGCATTACTTTTTCGTAATCTTCTTTTGTAGTAGTTTTTACTTTACCAATTAACTGACCATCAACTGGCGAATAACTTTCAAGAATTTCGCCGTTTGAAAAGTAATTTGACCCTATAGAAGTTCCATCATTTAAAGCTTTTACTCCTAAAATTTTTAAAGCGTCGTTTATACCAAAATCAGTTGCTATTGTTTGCATGTATTATTGATTTATTATTTAAGTCAAATTTATTTGCGAATATAGCAATAAAAAGTCTTTTTCATTGAAATTCATCATCTATAAAACGATTGAATTTAATAAAAAAAAATGATCTAAATATTAACTTGTTTAACTATGTTTTTTTAAGTTGTTGAGAAAATGATCTATTCTGAAATTAAAGAAGAACTATTTCAGAAAACTATGATACGGAGAATGAATCAGTTGGCTAGTAATCTATAAATTTAATTAAAGCGTTTTACATTAAGAATGTACTCAAAATGCAAAACGCTCTTTTAATTTTATAACTATTTTTTGAAAAATAATTGGGTATAATAGTAAATACCATTTTCATCTTTAATGGCACTAATACCAATATAGGTAAAATCTGCTTCTAAATTTTTACGATGCACAGCACTGTTTAACCAAGCTTCCATAACTTCTTCAGCTGTTTTGTACTTATATGCGACATTTTCTCCAACTTTAACGGCCTTTTCTTCTTTAATTAATCGTGTGCCACGTTGATCAAAATTTTCATGACTAATTTCATTCTGTTCAATCATAAACTTTGTATGATCTTCAGCTAGCTGGGTTGCCAAATCATTTTTACTTAAAGATGACTTTCCTTCACTTGCTCTATGTGCATTTGCTAACTCAAGTATTTCGTTTATAATAGAATTAGCTTCTTGTTTTTCAATGTCTTGTTGAGAATCATCTTTTGAGCAGGATACAGTACAGGTTAATATTGCGAAACAGGCTAAAACAAGCCATGTTTTAAAATAAACTCTTTTCATATTTTCGATTTTGGGGTGGTTAAATATAAAATTATTATTGATTAAAGGGCTTTCTTAGGCTTAAAATAAGTATTTCATCTTAAAAATTTAACCATTTATCGATTATTTATGCTTATCATCCTAAAATAAGAATCCATTACATTAAAAATATTAGGAGTTATTTAACATCTTACAAAAGGCTAAACTTTAAATTGTCAACGTAATTTAATTAACGAGATTCTACCTACGCTTTCGTTTTTTAACTATTTTGTTCATTTAAATCTTCAACTTCATGTCATTAAAAAAGTATGTTGCTTTCGTATTACTTATTGCGTTAGCCGTTTCGTGTAAAAAGAAAGCCGTAGAAACCGATAATCTTTTCAAATTCCGAGACTATATTAGTTATACCACCTCGGGGGTAACTTCGGTTGCAAGTCCAATACAAATTAATTTAGCTAACGAAGTTGAAGGCTGGGAAATAGGACAGGAAATCACCGATAAAATTGTAAACATTAAACCTCATGTTGAGGGTAAGCTAACCGTTGGAAATAAACACACATTGCTGTTTACACCAGATGAGCATTTAGAGGCAGATACCGAATATACCGTTACCGTAAAACTAGGAGATATTTACAAGAATATGCCTAATGGGTTTAGCGATTACACCTTTCAATTTAAAACCATCACACCAAGTTTTAATATTGAAACCAACCATTTACAATCGTACAGTAAAAATTGGCAATACCTTGAAGGTATTATAAAATCTGCAGATATTATCTCATTAAAAGATGCAAAAACTTTAGTTGAAGCGTCTCAAAACGGAAAGAAACTTAACCTTGTTTTTAATGAAGCCAATGAAAACTCTAAGTATTTTGAATTTAAAATTGATAGTATTCGTCGTGTAATTGAAGACAGCAAAATTCTGGTAAAATGGAACGGAAAAGCCATAAATGCTTCAAATGAAGGTGAAAATAGAGTTATCATTCCGGGGATAAATAATTTTACAATTGTTGATGTAGATGTAATTCAATCGCCAGAACAACATTTATCAATTAACTTTTCAGATCCACTTAAAAAGCAACAAAATTTTGATGGGTTGGTTAGCATTCAAAATGTGAAAAGCCCAAAATATGTTGTTGATGGCAATGTTTTAAAAGTCTACCCAAGTGTTAAATTAGTGGGTGTTATTCAAGTTGATGTGTTTCAAGGGATTAAAAATGCAGAAGACTTTAAATTGAAGAAACCCTTTTCTGAAACCATTACTTTTGAGGATTTAAAACCTCAAGTAAAACTTATAAGCAACGGTACAATTTTACCTAATTCTGAGGAATTAAAATTCAATTTTGAAGCCGTTAATTTAAGTGCAGTTGATGTACGAATTATTAAAATTTTTGAAGATAACGTGCTTCAATTTTTTCAAGACAATAACTTAAATAGTAGCAATACATACGATATTAAAAAAGTAGGTCGTCGGATTGCAAAACAAACGATACAACTTCAAACAGCAGCAGAAAATACTGGAAAATGGAAAGCCTATAGTATCGATTTATCGAAGTTTTTCAATGCTGATGCGGGTTCCATTTATCGTGTTGAGGTCAGTTTCAATAAAAATTACTCGTTATATAATTGCGAAGCCAATACAGGAAGTTCTAATTCTGAAAATGATGATTACGACGACTATTACGAGGAAGATTATTATGAAGGCGATTATGCCGAAATAGATTCTGAAGACGAAGAATTACGAGAAGAAGCCTATTGGGATAACAAAGCTTATCGCTACAAAAATTACACCTACAATTGGCGTGAAGAGCAAAATCCATGTCATGCTGCGTATTATGGCGAAAGTAAAATTGTTTCACAAAATTTACTGGCTTCTAATTTGGGCGTTATTGCAAAGCAAGGCTCTAATAACTCCTATTGTTTTGCAGTTACTAATATTTTAAATACTAATCCTGAAGCCAATGCAAAGGTTACACTTTATAATTTTCAGCAGCAAGAATTAGCAAGTACAACTACAGATAATGAAGGATTAACATTAATCGATTCCGATAAAAACGCTGCGTTTGCCATTGTTTCAAAGGGCAAAAACACAACCTATGTTAAACTTCATGATGGTAACTCACTATCGTTAAGCAAATTTGATGTCTCTGGAAATCGTTTACAACGCGGAATTAAAGGTTACATTTATGGCGAACGTGGTGTTTGGCGACCAGGAGACACGTTGCATTTAACCTTTATGCTAAATGACAATGCTAATAAACTCCCAAAAGGACATCCTGTAAAACTAGAAATCACAGACCCTAACGGAAAATTAGTTTATAAAAATGTAACAAAAGATAACTTAAATAACTTTTTCAAATTTACAGTTCCAACATCTTCTGAAGATAAAACAGGAAATTACAATGCAAAAATTTCGGTTGGCGGTGCTACATTTTATAAAGGCTTAAAAATTGAAACTGTTAAACCAAATCGCTTAAAAATTAAAGTCGATTTTGAAAATGATATACTTACAAGTAAAGCCCCATTAAAAGGAACTCTTGATGTAAAATGGTTGCACGGAGCTCCTGGGAAAAACTTAAAAGCTGAAATTAAAGCCAAGTTTAGCAGTGCATATACAGCTTTTAAAAACTATAAAAACTATACGTTTAATGATCCAACACGGAAATTTCAAACAGAAGAGAGTATCATTTTTGAAGGCAACGTAGATGAAAATGGCTTAGCCAACATCAGTAATAAACTTGAGGTTGGTAAAAATGCTCCAGGCATGTTAAACGTTCAATTTCTTGTTCGTGCTTTTGAAAACGGAGGCGATTTTTCTATGGATGCCTTTACCAAACAATATGCACCTTACGAATCGTTTGTTGGGTTGCGTTCGCCTAAAGGAAATGCATATGGTTCATTTTTTACAGATGAAAATCAAACTTTTGATGTGGTTGTCGTTGATGCTAATGGGAAACCTATAAAACGAAATAATCTTGAAGTTAAAGTCTATAAAGTTGAGTGGCGTTGGTGGTGGAATTCGTCTTACGACGATTTATCTAGTTACGTTTCTAGTAGTTATCATCGTCCGTATTTAAGCAAAAAAATAAATACAGATAGCAACGGAAAAGCTACTTTTAATTTAAAAATTCCTGATAACAAACGTGGTAGATATCTAATTAGAATTTCAGACCCAATTAGTGGTCATGCTACAGGAAGAACAGCTTATTTCTATAAAAACTGGTGGCAAAAAGCACCATCTTCTGATAAAGAAGCGGCAAAAATGTTGGTGTTTTCTGCAGATAAAGAAACTTATAATGTGGGCGAAACGGTTAAAGTAACATTTGCTTCTGGAAGTGAAGGAAGAGCTTTAGTAAGTATTGAAAATGGTACAGAAGTTTTAGATTATAGTTGGGTTAAAACCCAACAAGGTGAAACGGTTGTTAATATTCCAATAACAGAAGAAATGGCTCCAAATGTGTTTGTAAATATATCGTTATTACAACCGCATGCTATTTCAGCAAACGATTTACCTATTCGTTTATACGGCGTCATTCCTATTATGGTTGAAGACCCAAACACGAAGCTTGAACCGCAATTACAAATGCCAGATAAGTTGAGACCTGAACAAACCTTTGAAGTAAAAGTCTCTGAAAAAAGCAAAAAAGCAATGACGTATACCATTGCTGTAGTTGAAGAAGGCTTACTTGATTTAACACGTTTTAAAACGCCAAATGCTTGGAATGAATTTTACAAACGGGAAGCTTTGGGCGTAAAAACTTGGGATATTTTTGATGACGTTATCGGTGCTTATTCAGGAAGTATAGACCAAGTATTTGCTATTGGCGGCGATGGAAGTGCAGCAGGTGGGAAAAATAAAAAAGCGAATCGTTTTAAACCTGTAGTTACTTATTTAGGCCCTTTTAAATTAGAGGCTGGTAAAACAAAAACACATCAAATTAAATTACCAAACTATATAGGTTCGGTGCGAACTATGGTGGTTGCTGGAAATAATAATGACGAAGCATACGGAAGTACCGAAAAAGCTGTAGAAGTTAAAAAACCGTTGATGGTTTTAGCAACGCTTCCGCGGAAATTGAGCCCTGGTGAAAAAGTTACCTTACCTGTTACCATTTTTGCCATGGAACCTAAAGTGAAAAACGTAAATATTAGCTTAAAATTAAGCAATGGCATTTCAGTAGTTGGGGCAAAATCAAAAACCTTGAGTTTTGCCAAACCTGATGAGCAAATGACGTATTTTGAATTGGATGTTAGTAAAGCTAAAGGTATAAATACCGTTGAAGTTATTGCAACTGGTAATGGTGAGAAATCGACTTATAAAGTGGAATTGGATGTAGTAAACCCTAACCCAATCACTTCAAAAGTTATTGATGAAACTTTAAAAGCTAATGCGAATAAAACTTTAGATTTTTCAACGTTTGGAGTAACGGGAACAAATAGCGCAACAGTTGAATTTTCAACCTTACCGCCAATGGATTTTTCTCGTCGTTTACAATACTTAATTCAATACCCACATGGTTGTGTGGAACAAACGACTTCAAGTGTATTTCCACAACTATTTTTAGCTGATATTTTCGATTTAACCTTTGATAAAAAGCAACAAATTCAAACAAACATTGAAAATGGCATTAAGCGTTTAGGACATTTTCAAAGACCCAACGGCGGGTTAAGTTATTGGGTTGGTGAAAATTCAGCAAATGATTGGGGCACCAGTTATGCAGGTCATTTTATGATTGAGGCAGAAAAGAAAGGTTTTGTATTGCCACTTACCTTTAAAAGTAATTGGATAACATATCAAAAAGAAACCGCTAGAAATTGGCGACCAAGTTATAGAACCTATAATTCTGATTTGGCACAAGCCTATCGTTTATACACTTTGGCTTTGGCTGGAAGTCCAGATTTATCAAGTATGAACCGTTTACGTGAGTTTAGTGAAATTTCAAATGAAGCCAAATGGCGATTGGCAGCTGCTTATGCATTGGCAGGTCAAAAAGAGGCAAGTACCGAAATTTCGCAATCGACAAACATAAATTTTAAACCACCACGATATAATTATTACACCTATGGTTCGGTAGATAGAAATCGTGCTATGGCTTTAGAAACTATGGTTTTAACTAAAAATTCTAAAATGCGTGAGTTGGCTGAATATATTGCTAAAGACTTATCAAGCAACCGCTGGATGAGTACCCAAACTACGGCCTATAGTTTATTGTCTATGGCAAAAATGGTAAATGCAAATGGAGGTAAAGCTTTAAAAGTAAATTATACTATTAATGGAAACTCAGAACGTATAGATACTAAAAGTGCCATTGCTCAACGCGAATTAAAAATTATTGATGGAAACAATAATTTATCAATTACAAACCAAAAAGATAATGTAGTTTATATGCGTGTTTTAGATTCGGGAAAATTACCACTAGGACAAGAATTAGTTGAACAACGCGGTTTAAGTGTTGCAATAGTATACAAAGACTTGAAAGGAAATAAAATTAATGTTTCAAAACTTCAACAGGGTCAGGATTTTATAGCAACAGTTAGTGTTAGTAATTTAAAAAATGAACGTGTAAATGATATCGCTTTAACCCAAATTTTTCCATCAGGTTGGGACATTGTAAATACCCGTTTTACTGCTTTTGGAAACAGTACAACCAGTCAAGCTAGATTTACAGATATAAGAGATGATCGCGTAAATTTCTATTTCGATTTACCCGAAAAAGGAAAACACAGTACAAAAACGTTTAATGTGATGTTGAATGCTTCGTATTTAGGAACCTACTATTTATTTGGTGTTCAAGCAGAAGCCATGTATGATAATGATTATTTGGTGCGGACTAAAGGGCAATGGATAACAGTTGAAAAGTAATTATTTACTTATTTTACTTGGTTTTACTAGAGAAATAATAAAAATCGCTTAACAGGCATAAAATGTATTGAAACGAAACTTTATCTTTACCTTGTATGCCCAACTGTGAGTGAAATAATAATACTTAAATTGATAAAATAAGATTATGAAAAAAACAGCTTTAATTATTCTAATTGCAACATTAAATTTATTACTCCCTCAAACAATTGAAGCAAAGGTTGAGCTTCCTGCTATAGTCTCTTCTAATATGGTATTACAGCGCAATACTACTATAGTACTTTGGGGTTGGTCTGATGCCAAAGAGGATATAGAAATTGAAGCCTCTTGGTTAAAAAAAACAATAAATATTACATCTGATAATGAGGGCAATTGGCGTTTAGAGGTAAAAACAACCAATAGTAAAGCCCTTCAAACTATTAAAATAAAAAGTAAAGCATCAAATATTATATTAGAAAATATCCTTTTTGGAGAAGTTTGGTTGTGTTCTGGACAATCAAATATGTTTCAACCCATTAGCGGGTATAGTGGCCAACCTACATTTATCCCTAGTATGACTATAGCAAAATCTAGTAACCCAAATTTACGATTGTTTTCAGTTGATAAAATTGGCTCTAAAACACCACTAAAAAATATTGAAAAGTATACGCCTTGGCAACAAGCATCTCCAGAAAGTATTATAGATTTTAGTGCAATTGCTTATTTCTTTGGTCAACAACTTCAAGAAACGCTAGATTGCCCTGTTGGAATGATTCATACGTCTTGGGGTGGTAGCACAGTTCAAGCTTGGATGAGTAACGAAACCATAAGTTCTTACGAGACTATTAATCTTGAAAAAGTTGACATTTCAAAACAAACAAATCATATACCAACAGCTTTATTTAATTCTATGATTAATCCATTAGTACCATATACTATCAAAGGGATGTTGTGGTATCAAGGAGAATCAAATCGTAATGAACCTGAAAACTATAAAAAACTTTTTCCTGCAATGGTAAAGGATTGGCGATCACGTTGGGGCATAGGAGATTTCCCCTTTTATTACGTACAAATTGCACCTTTTATTTATGGTGGTAATAAAGAGTATGGATATCCAGACAATTCTGCATTTATTCGCGAAGCGCAGTTAGAATGTTTAGATTTAATTCCAAATTCAGGAATTGCCATTACTATGGATATTGGCGAAGAGGATTTCATACATCCACCTAAGAAAAAAGAAGTAGCCGATAGATTATTATACAATGCATTAAACCAAACCTATAACTTCAAAACAGTAGATTATGCTGCACCAATTTATGAGTCATTTCTTTTAAAGGATAAAGGAATGCTTATAAAATTTAAAAATGCTGAGACGGGTTTATATACTTATAATACATTAGAAGGTTTTGAGATAGCAGGAACAGATAAAGTGTTTTACCCAGCTGAAGCTAAAATTTTGAACCGAAAAGATGTATTTGTAAAAAGTGAATCAGTACCAAATCCTGTGGCAGTAAGATATGCCTGGAGCAACTGGGTATTAGGAACTCTTTTTGACACTAACCTTCTTCCTGCATCATCATTTAGAACAGATACATGGGAAGATGCTACACAAGTTGAAAAATAAGATTAGATATGCAATTTGTGTATGTTTTGTAAGTACTCTTAAAGTCTTTTTTTATATAAAGGCATCTTAAAAAACATCTAAATTTATGGCTAAAAGAGTAAATAATAGTGCGTGTTTAAATTAAAAAAATACATAAAGAAGCATAAAATAAAAACTGCTGTTTTTGTAGTAATTTTAGCTTTTTATGTTTTTTGTTTACCAAAACAACTATTTAAAGACCCTACCGCTACTGTAATTACTAGTAAAAACAATATATTACTAGGAGCTCAAATTGCAAAAGACGGACAATGGCGCTTCCCTTATAATGATAGTATTCCTGAAAAATTTAAAACCTGTATTGTTCAATTTGAAGACGAGTATTTTTATAAGCACCCTGGGTTTAATCCGATTTCGATTTTCAAGGCTTTACGAGATAATTTAAAATCTGATGGCATTAAACGAGGCGGAAGTACCATTACTCAGCAAGTTATTCGCTTATCTAGAAAAGGACAAAAACGAACATATTTTGAAAAACTAAAAGAAATAATTTTAGCAACAAGGTTGGAGTTTCGAGACTCGAAAAATAAGATTCTGGCCTATTATAGTAGTAATGCACCTTTTGGGGGGAATGTAGTTGGGCTTGATGCCGCTTCATGGCGATATTTTAATAGAAATGCAAACGAATTATCTTGGGCAGAAAGTGCTACTCTAGCGGTTTTACCTAACGCACCAAGTTTAATTTATCCGGGTAAAAATCAAGAAAAACTTTTAAGGAAACGGAATAGATTACTTAAAAAACTCTTGGAAAATACAGTGATAGATTCTCTAACGTATAGTTTATCAATTGCTGAAAGCTTACCACAAAAGCCTTATACTTTACCTCAAATGGCGCCACATTTATTACAAAAAGTAGGGCAAATCCATAATGGAAAACGAATACAAACTACTATAAATTTTAAACTCCAAAACCGTATTAATCATATTGTAAAAACACATTATAATCAATTAAGTCAGAATGAAATTTATAATGCAGCGGTTTTAGTTTTAGATGTAAAAACAAGACAAGTTTTAGCTTATGTTGGCAATACACCAACCGATAAAGCCCATCAAAAAGATGTGGATATTATAGATAAACCAAGAAGTACAGGTAGTATTTTAAAACCTTTTCTATACGCTGCCATGTTAGATTCTGGAGATTTATTACCTAATACTTTAGTAGCAGATGTACCCACACAATTTGGGAGTTATAACCCAGAAAATTATAATAAAACTTATGACGGTGCGGTGCCTGCAAGTTATGCTTTGTCACGTTCTTTAAATGTTCCGGCTGTAATAATGTTACAGGAATTCGGATTGGATAGATTTCATCATTATTTAAAAGGTTTAAAGTTGAAAGATTTAAAATACAATGCAAATCATTATGGTTTATCGCTTATTTTGGGTGGCGCCGAAAGTAATTTATGGGATTTATGTAAAAGCTATGCAGGACTTTCTTCAACCTTAAATCATTTTTCTGAAAATTCAAGCGAGTACTTTTCAAATGAATTTTGCGAACCCACGTTTTTGGCTTCAAAAAAAATAGATTTTGGAACAATAGCAAAAGATAAAACCCTATTTGATGCTGGATCAATATACCTAACTTATGAAAGTTTAAAGGAAGTAAACAGACCCGAAAGTGACGAAAGTTGGGAGTTTTTCGATAGCTCTAAAGAAATTGCTTGGAAAACAGGCACTAGTTTTGGTTTCCGAGATGCATGGGCTATTGGCACCACCAAAGATTATGTAGTTGGCGTTTGGGTTGGAAATGCCGATGGTGAAGGACGTCCAGGTTTAGTTGGCGTTCAAACGGCTGCGCCTATTTTATTTGATGTGTTTGATTTATTACCCAATAGCGATTGGTTTTCAAAACCTTTTGACGACATGCAACGCGTGACTATTTGTAAACAAAGCGGATATAGAGCTTCCCCAAATTGTAATGAAACCGAAGAAAAATTTATTCAAGTTGCAGGGTTAAAAACCAAACCTTGTCCGTATCATATTCTAATTCATTTAGATAAAAATGAAAGCTTTCAAGTCAATTCATCTTGTGAAGATTTAAGTAATATCAAACATAAATCTTGGTTTGTATTACCGCCATTAATGGCTTATTATTACAAAACTAAAAATCCGTTTTACAAACCTTTACCAAGATTTAAAGCAGGATGTTTGGGTGAAAATGAAATCTCTATTGATTTTATTTATCCAAAAGAAAATAACAGTATTTTTTTACCTAAGGATTTTGATGGGCAAACTAACGACCTTATTTTAAAAATTGCACATTCTAAACCAGAAAGTACGGTTTTTTGGTATGTTGATGATACCTTCGTTGGCTCTACAAAAAGTATTCATGAATTGGCTGTGATTCCTAAATATGGAAAACATAGTATTACAGTCGTTGATGAATTTGGAAATGAAGCTAAACGAGATTTTGAAATTTCAAATTAACATCACCTTAACGGAAACCCTTTGCCAGCCCACCAAGGATGGATTTCAATTTCTAATCGTCCAGCTTTAACCATAGGATCTGAATTTGCTAAACTATCTGCCATTTTAAGAGTAGGAACATTGTAAATTGTAATGCCTCTAATATCACCATCATCTCCAAAAGGTCCTGAAATATCTGCATAACCAAGCTCATACATCTTTGTTAAATGTGCTAAGTGTTCTTTTTGAAGTTCGGCGGCTTCTTCTTCATTTTGACCTCGAATAGGGCCAGTTTTTAAAAACGCCATGAAGTATTGTTGCATTAAAATAGTGTCTTGGGTTTCTTCATCAACATAATCAAATACCTGAAAACCTTTGGTTGTAAGTTCGTCTTTAATTTGCTTTGTAGTTTTTTTAATAGGTACTTCAATAACGTCTACTTTAATAGAATCAATAATGTCTTCAACAAGTTCGGTCATGTTTTGATCAACATCCAAATCAGATGTTTTAGTCTCTTCTTTGCAGGCGCATAAAGCCAAAAGTACTGAACAAAATAATAGTAATTTTTTCATAATTCTTGTTTTATAAATTAATACCCCAACTCTTATAAGGTGCTTTACTTAATTGTGAGTTATAATATTTTATAGTTCCTGTAACTTCTTTTCCTAACCAATTTGGTTTTTCAAATACTTCGTTTTCAAATTTCAATTCAACTTCTGCAATCACAAGACCTTCGTTGTCTTTAAAAAATTCATCTACCTCAAAAATATGGTTTCCAACTTCAATTTCATAACGCATTTTATCAATAATTGTAGGTTCACAAAGTTTTAGAAGCGATTGGGTTTCATCTTTAGGAATTTCTTTTTCCCATTCAAAACGCGATAAACCATCTTTTGATGATTGTCCTTTTACAGTAATAAACCCTTTGTCTCCTTTTAATCTAACACGTACAGTTCGTGCTTTATCCGTATTTAAAAACCCTTGACTAATTCTAGTTTTTTTGAAAGCCTCACTTTTATAAGCATCAGAATTTACTAAAAATTTACGTTCTATCTCTATCACTATGTTATATTAAAAGGCATTTAATGAAAAAGAATTCCTTGATGATAGTTCGCTTCAAGAAATTTTTTATTGCCTAAATTTACAGTATGTCTAGCGATTTACCAATTAGAAAAATTATTCATGTAGATATGGATGCGTTTTATGCTTCTGTAGAGCAAATGGATAATCCTGATTTAAAGGGGAAACCTATTGCTGTTGGCGGTGGTGGAAAACGTGGCGTTATTAGTGCTGCAAGTTATGAGGCTAGAAAATTTGGCGTAAAAAGTGCCATGGCAGGAAATCTTGCTGCTAAATTGTGTCCCAATCTTATTTTTGTTCGACCTAATTTTGAACGTTACAGTGAAATTTCTAAAAAAATTAGAAAAATATTTTATGATTATACCGATTTGGTTGAACCGCTTTCTCTTGATGAAGCCTATTTAGATGTTACTGAAAATAAAAAAGGAAACCCAAGTGCGTCATTAATTGCCGAAGAAATTCGCGAACGTATTTTAAAAGAAGTAGGACTCACAGCTTCTGCAGGAATTTCTATTAATAAATTTATTGCTAAAGTAGCAAGTGACTATAATAAACCTAACGGACAAAAAACGGTTAACCCCGAGGAAGTCATCACGTTTTTAGAAGATTTAGATATTCGTAAATTCTATGGTGTTGGAAAAGTTACTGCCGAAAAAATGTATCAGAAAGGCATATTTACAGGGCTAGATTTAAAGCAAAAATCGTTAGAATATTTAGATGAAAACTTCGGGAAATCTGGTCGCTATTATTATTACGTGGTTCGAGGTATTCATAACAGTGAAGTAAAACCAAACCGCATACGAAAAAGTTTAGCTGCTGAACGTACATTTAGTGAAAATTTATCTTCTGAAATATTTATGCTTAAAAAGTTAGAGCATATTGCTGAAGAAGTTTCCAGACGTTTAAGCAAAAGTAAAGTGGCTGGTAAAACGGTGACTTTGAAAATAAAGTATAGTGATTTTACCTTACAAACTCGAAGCAAAACATTACCTTATTATTTAAGTGATAAAAGTGTTATTTTAGAAACCGCTAAAGATTTATTGTATCAAGAAAAGTTGAGTAATTCGGTACGTTTATTAGGTATTTCTATATCTAATTTAAATACTGAAACTAAGAAAAAGCCTGAACTGAAGAAAAGTGTTAGTGTGCAGTTGAAATTTGAGTTTTAAAGATAATAGAATTGCTTGATTTTGTAAAAAAATTCAACTAAATTCGTTTAACGTTGTATATAAATCATTAAAACTGATTCATATACTTAAAAATAGTTAGCCATTATTAGAAATGAACAAAGAACTTGAACAAATAGTTAATAATCTTGATTTAACCAAGTTCAAAATTGAATTAGATAATAAAGGTTTAGATTCTGCTTTTCATCTTAATTTTATTCGTGTCGAGAATTTTGATAATCTCTTCATAAAATATCATAAGTCATTTATTGAAACTAAAAACTTAAAGAAGCAAAAGCTAATTCTTTCAGAGGAAAAAGAAGTATATAAAGAGCTGATTAAATATTTAAAAAAAATAATTTCTGGAATAAAATCTTCAAAAACTAAAATTATTTTAACCTACAACAAAGAATATGAAAAGCTAATAGACAACACCTTAAATGATTTCTTTAAAATTAACAAAACACTCTCTTTTAAAGAAAAAATAAAGGAACTCGTATTGAAAAAATTACAACTTCAGCTAAAAGAATCAGAAGAAAATATTTTTAAAATTAGTAACTACGAATTTGCTACATTTAAAAATGAAGAATTTTTGGGTAGTAACTTTTATTTAAGATTTCCAAAAGAATTAATAATATATAAAGATGTAAGTATTGGTAAATCAGGATTTGGATTTTCCATTTTAACGAAAGATAATTCAAAGAATGAGGATAAGGTTAATTTATTATGTATTATAGCTTTTATACAAGCTGTTCCAAATTTCATTCTTACAGAAAATTCTGCTTATAATGAAAAATTGACTAATATTTATAATGAGTTCGATATTTTAGATTTACTTACTATATCTAGTGCAAAATTTTTTAATTCACCGAAATCTAAGTTTAGAAGTTTAAGTACTCCAATTTTTAAATTATATAAAAATACAAGCATTACAATAATTCCAGAATGTCAACATTTAGAATTATTTCATCTTTACCATTCTTCATTAAAACAATTTGAACCATTACCAAGATGTGTCTTTCTGTTCAGAATAATTGAATACGGTAAAAATTATCATTTTCAAAAAGAATTTAAAAGTGATAAGACCAAACTTACACCGTATAAAAATAATTGCTTATTTTAGGCTAAACCAAAGGTCGTTGCAGTTTTGTTACGTCTGATTTTCCTGCGGAAAATCCTCGCACACAAAACCGCAACTATTCTTATACATAAACGTTAAACGAACCAATACAAAATAGAGTAGCTTTAACCTAAAAAAATGAGTTAGTAAATAAGTGTATTAACTATTATAATCGTATACTTTTAAATAGAAAAAACTGCCTAAAAGCAGTTTCTTCTATTTAAATATAATATAAAGCGTAGCCTTATGGTAACGCCCAAACATTTTAAGCAATTATTAGATTATTAAAAGTTACACGTTGTAATTTCTGTAACTCTTAATGTATTTACCATACCTTTTTCTTGAATAGGCATTGCGGCTAAACTAATTAGCATATCACCTTCTTCTAAATAACCCATTTTACAAGCTATGGCGTTAACATCTTCTATAGTCTCATCTGTACTTACAAATTTATCATAATAAAACGCACGAACACCCCAAAGTAAACTTAAACGCGTTAAAATACGTTTGTTTGATGTGAATACTAAAATATGACATGAAGGTCTCCAAGCAGAAATTTGAAACGCCGTATAGCCACTATTTGTTAATGTTGAAATCGCTTTTGCATTTATTTCATTAGCCATATTAGCCGCATGATAACAAATAGATTTTGTTATATAACGGTTGGTACGAATATGCGGTGGTAGTTGAGGTACTTTTATAAGTTTTGAATCTTCAACACTTTTTAAGATATCGCTCATTTGTTTAATAACCTGTATAGGGTATTTACCAACCGATGTTTCTCCTGAAAGCATAACAGCATCTGCACCATCCATAACCGAGTTTGCCACATCATTAACTTCTGCTCTGGTTGGTGTTAAACTATCAATCATAGTCTCCATCATTTGGGTGGCTATAATTACAGGAATTCTTGCTTTTTTTGCACGCAATACCAATTGCTTCTGAATTAGTGGCACTTCTTCTGCCGGAACTTCAACACCTAAATCGCCACGAGCTACCATTAAACCATCACAATGTGTTACAATTTTATCAATGTTTTCAACAGCTTCTGGTTTTTCAATTTTAGCAATAATTGGAATTTTATGGTCACTATGTTTGGCAATTAAATCGCTTAATTGCATTAAATCTTCAGCATGACGTACAAACGATAAAGCCATCCAATCTACATTTTGGCTAATAGCAAAAATAGCATCTTCAATATCTTTTTCAGTAAGTGCTGGCTGGGAAATATTTGTGTTTGGAAGGTTGACACCTTTTTTAGATTTTAATGGTCCTCCCTGAATAACCTTGGCTTTTACTTCACTTTTTTTATCGGTAGAAACCACTTCAAAAATTAGTTTTCCATCATCTAAAAGAATGCGTTCTCCAGGTTTTGCATCTTGCGGAAACCTGTCATACGTCATATAAACACGTTCTTTAGTGCCTTCAAAACGCTTACCGGTTGCAAAAATTATTTCATCACCAGGATTAACTACAACCTCTTCTTTCATAACACCCACACGAAGTTTAGGGCCTTGTAAATCGGCTAAAATAGCTGCGGTGAAATTATATTCTTCATTTAGCTCTCGTATCATTTGGATACGCGCTTTTACATCATTATAATCTGCATGAGAGAAGTTAATTCTAAATACATTAACGCCTTCTTCAAGCATTCCTTTTAGAACTTCTTTGGTACTTGTAGCAGGCCCTAGAGTTGCTACTATTTTTGTTTTTTTTCTTAACGGCATTAGCTAAAAATTAAATTGTCTTTGGATCTTAATTTATTACTGTCAATACTATAAGCAGTAGCAATTTGAGAGATATTTAATATACTGTTTAAAATATATTTTTCTTTACTGAAATTGAATTGGTTATCTATTTTTAAAAAATAATTAACGCGCTTATATTCTGGTATTAAATGAGTTGTTTTTGTTATTCTTTCTTGGTTTTCAAATAAGGATTCATAATGTATTTGCTGATAACTTTCAGTTTTACAAATATTAGAAACCAAACTCCAAGTTGTTAATTGTTTTTCATCTTTCCATTCAAAAATTGAATATGTCGATTTGCTGTTATTATAATCTAAATCTGATGATTTTCGAGTAAGGGTTATACCTAAATGTTTATTAAGAAGATATGCTAAACGGTAATCTTCAATTGTGCAATGTATTGCAATTAGAGTGTATAACACTTCATCAAAAACATCATCAAGAATAAGTTTGTGAACAGCCATAACTTATATTAATAGGGTAAATATAGTACTTAAAAAAATTATTAAGACAGGTTTTGCTTAATCTTAATGATAAAGATAACTAAAACGTTGTAGTTATTATTTTTTGGAAAAGAACTTTAAATCATTTTAGACATTCTACTTTGGAACGCAAAAAAAGCACGTTTTGAAGCTTTTTCTTCTGCTTTTTTCTTTGAAGTAGCTCTTGCTTTGGCAACAATTTTTTCATCTATTGATAGTTTTACTGAAAAATGCCTGACATCGTCATTTCCAGTGTCTTCATAAACGTTATATCCGAAAGTTTTCTTTTCTTTTTGGCACCATTCAATTAATAAACTCTTGTAGCTTATTACTTTGCCTTCTAATGTCCCAATATCTACATAGGGTATAATAACACTCTTGTAAATAAATTTTTCACAATATTTATAACCCCTGTCTAAAAATATAGCACCTATTAAGGCCTCAAATAAATTACCGTGAATATTGTCTCCAAACTGTCCTGGAGGTATTTTACTTTCTACTAAATCAATTAATTTTAAGTCTTTTCCCAGTTCGTTTAAATGTTCTCTACTAACAATTTTAGATCGCATTTTGGTTAAGTAACCTTCGTCGCCACTTGGCACCTCAAGATATAAATGAGAAGCAATTACAGAGCTTAACATGGCATCGCCTAAAAACTCCAAACGTTCATAGTTAATAGCATTGCCTTTGCTATCTTTAATATTCATGGAACGATGGGTAAACGCCTTTTTGTAGAATTTTATTTGTTTAGGTTTAAACCCAAGAATTTTAGTTAATTGCATAAAAAAATTCCCGTTACCTTTAAAACGGGAATTCAATATGTTACGAATGTTTTTCATCTGATGATTAATATTTTATTAAAATGTCAGATGTAATAAACCAAGATTCATAGTATATGTAAAATTTAATTTATCGTTATGGTTTATTTCATTCGGGATTTAATCTATTTTTTTGAATACTACACAAGCGTTATGTCCGCCAAATCCAAATGTATTACTCATACCTACTTTTACGTCACGCTTTTGAGCTTTGTTTAAAGTTAAATTTAATTCAGGATCAATGTTTTCGTCTACAGTAGTATGGTTAATTGTTGGCGGAACAATGCCATGCTCCATGGCCAATATAACCGATATAGCTTCAATAGCACCTGCTGCACCTAATAGATGCCCAGTCATTGATTTTGTTGAATTAATATTTATATTTTTTGCGTGACTTCCAAATACTTCTGAAATTGCTTTAAGTTCGGCAACATCACCTAAAGGTGTTGATGTACCATGTGTATTAATATGGTCTACATCTTCTGGCTTTAATCCTGCATTTTCTAAACAATTTTTCATTACAGCAACAACACCTATCCCATCAGGATGTGGTGCCGTCATATGATAAGCGTCAGAAGATAATCCTCCCCCAGCAACTTCGGCATAAATTTTAGCGCCTCTTGCTTTGGCATGCTCATATTCTTCTATAACTAGTGCGCCTGCACCTTCTCCTAAAACAAAACCATCTCGTGTACCATCAAATGGGCGAGAGGCTGTTTCTGGACTTTCATTTCTAGTAGATAGTGCATGCATCGCATTAAAACCACCCATACCAGCAATAGTTACTGCGGCTTCACTACCTCCTGTAACAACTACATCACAATGTCCTAAACGTATCATGTTTAAGGCATCAAACATAGCATTCGCAGAAGATGCACATGCAGAAACTGTGGTATAATTTGGCCCCATAAAACCATGTTTTATAGAGATGTTTGCTGGTGCAATATCGGCAATCATTTTAGGAATAAAGAATGGATTAAATCTTGGTGTTCCGTCGCCATCAGCAAAGTTTAAAACTTCTTGCTGAAAGGTTTCTAAACCACCAATTCCTGCTCCCCATATAACACCTACTCGCAATTTATTAACTTCTTCAAGATTTAGTTTAGCGTCTTCAATGGCTTCGTCTGCAGCTACCATAGCGTATTGAGCAAATTTATCCATTTTACGAGCTTCTTTTCTATCAAGAAAATCGTTTGCATTAAAGTTTTTTAATTCGCAAGCGAATTTTGTTTTAAACTTTTCAGTGTCATAATATGTTATAGGCGCAGCACCACTTTTACCACTAATTAAGCCATCCCAGAATTCATCTTTGGTATTGCCAATTGGTGTTAAAGCCCCTAATCCTGTGACTACAACTCGCTTTAATTCCATAAAGTATTTTGCTTATTTAGCAGCTTCTATGTATGATATAGCTTGACCCACTGTTGCAATATTTTCAGCTTGGTCGTCAGGAATTTGGATATCAAATTCTTTTTCAAATTCCATTATTAATTCTACAGTGTCTAAAGAGTCTGCTCCTAAATCGTTTGTGAAGCTAGCTTCTGTAACAACTTCGTTTTCATCTACTCCTAATTTATCAACGATAATCGCTTTTACTCTTGATGCAATGTCTGACATAATTTTTTAATTTTAATTTAAATTTTAGTTGGCAAAAATAAAAAACTTTATTTTTAAAACACACCTTTAGTATAAAAATGTGTTCGTAATTTACTAAAATTACTTTTAAGTATTTATATTTTACCTTCTAATTGTTAATAATTATTCTTTTTTTTGTTTGAATAATAGCAACATTGATAGTCTGTGTATGAAATGAGCTTAAGAAATTTTGCTGAACATTCTTTGAATTCGATTTACGAATTGCATCTGACATTAATTTAAAAATAGAAACTAGCAGATGAAACGTATTGTGATTTTTGCGTCCGGAAGTGGTACTAATGCTGAAAATTTAATTAAGTTTTTTCACAACAGCGATAATGTGTCTGTTATTCAAGTACTGAGTAACAATCCTCATGCCAAAGTTTTAGATCGGGCTAAAAAATTAGAAGTTAGTGCGCTTTCATTCAACAGAATAGCGTTTACTAAAACAGATGATGTGCTTCATATTTTAAAAGCATCTAACCCAGATTTAATTGTGTTAGCAGGCTTTTTATGGAAATTTCCTGAACACATTTTAAATGAATTTCCAAATAAAGTCATTAATGTGCATCCTGCATTATTGCCAAAATATGGCGGAAAAGGGATGTATGGCATGCATGTACATAAAGCAGTTGTTGATAATAATGAAACGGAAACAGGTATTACAATTCATTATGTAAATGAGCATTATGATGAAGGTGCTATTATTTTTCAATCAAAATGCGATGTAAGTAATAATGATACCGCAGATGATGTTGCTGCTAAAATTCATGAATTGGAGATGGAACATTTCCCGAAGGTGGTTGAGGGATTGTTAAAAAAGTAAATTTCATTCAGAGCTAAGCGAAGAATCTTAACGTTTTAATTTAAGAGATTCTTCAGTCTTAACATCCTACTGAAAGACAATAATAATAATATTTTGAACTTTAATTTATGAGATTCCCTCCTTCGAGGGAATGACAAAAATGAGTAAGAAGAAAAAGAAATATTACGCGGTTTGGAAAGGTCATCACACTGGCGTTTTCGAATCTTGGAATGATTGTAAAGCCCAAATAAATAACTTTGATGGTGCTCAATACAAATCATTTGAAACGTTTGAAGCAGCAAAAGCAGCCTTAAAAGGTAATTATTTTGATTACGTTGGGAAAAATAAAGGCTTTAAAAGTGAATTATCGCCAGAGCAATTAAAAAAAATAGGGTTGCCTAATTATAATTCCATCTCTGTAGATGCCGCATCCAGTGGCAATCCAGGAATTATGGAATATCGTGGTGTAGATACAAAAACTAAAAAACAACTTTTTATTCAAGGGCCTTTTGAAGAAGGCACCAATAACATAGGAGAATTTTTGGCTTTGGTACATGGTTTGGCACTTCTTAAAAAAAATAAAAGTGATCGAATTATTTATACGGATTCTAGAACGGCGATGAGTTGGGTAAAAAAGAAAAACTGTAACACTAAGCTAGAACGCAACAATAAAAATAAACCTGTTTTTGATTTAGTTGATAGAGCCATTGAGTGGTTAAAAACTAATACCTATAATACAGTAATTGTAAAATGGGAAACTAAAGCTTGGGGCGAAATACCTGCAGACTTTGGCAGGAAATAAGATGCATTCAAAATCATCTTAAAAATTAAGGGATGTAAAAATTACATCCCGAAATCTTATTAAATTGATAATAGCATTTAATATTAAGACACACGCTTTTTTAAAAAGTCACATAAAGTTTAAATTGTGCTATTAAATGATATTTATTCAGGAAAATATAGTCGCTGTAATTTATAAAAAGACTTATATTTGCACCTTAATTTCACATCTCATTCATGAGTAAATTAGTAATTGTTGGCACCGTGGCATTTGATGCTATTGAGACGCCTTTCGGTAAAACCGATAAAATTTTAGGTGGTGCTGCTACTTTTATTGGTCTTGCAGCGTCTCATTTTAATATTGATGCAGCAGCAGTATCTATTGTTGGTGGCGACTTCCCACAAGAGTATCTAGATTTATTATCAGACAAGAATATTGATATTTCAGGAATTGAAATTGTAAAAGAAGGCAAAACATTTTTTTGGAGTGGCAAGTATCATAACGATATGAATACTCGTGATACTTTGGTTACAGAGTTAAATGTATTAGAACATTTTAAACCTGTTGTGCCAGAAGATTATAAAGATGCTGAAATTGTTATGCTAGGAAACTTGCATCCTTTAGTGCAACAAGGTGTTTTAGACCAAATGACTAAAAAGCCAAAACTAGCCATTTTAGATACTATGAATTTCTGGATGGATATTGCTTTAGACGATTTAATGGCAGTTATAAAAAACGTAGATGTTATTACCATTAACGATGAAGAAGCGAGGCAACTATCTGGTGAATATTCACTAGTTGTAGCAGCAAGAAAAATTCATGAGATGGGACCTAAATATGTAGTGATTAAAAAAGGAGAACATGGTGCATTATTATTTCATGATGATGATGTTTTTTATGCGCCTGCTTTACCATTAGAAGAAGTTTTTGACCCAACTGGAGCGGGTGATACTTTTGCAGGAGGCTTTGCCGGGTATCTTGCTAAAACTGGAGATACTTCTTTTGAGAATATGAAAAATGCTATTATATACGGATCAACATTAGCATCATTTTGTGTTGAGAAATTTGGGACGGAGCGCATGCAGAATTTGTCAAATGGTGAAATACATAAACGCCTGTTACAGTTTAAACAACTAACACAATTTGAAATCGAATTAACATAAACAAACGCGCTCTAAATTAGAGTGCGTTTTTGATTTAAAACATATTCCAAAATAAAATTATTTTGGAATCAATAAATTGTCATTCCTGTGAATGCAGGAATCTAAATATATTTATTATTTCCGCTAAAGCGAAAACATTTATAATATGAGTGATGCCTTAAAACACGAATGTGGAATAGCCATGATAAGGCTTTTAAAACCATTAGAATACTACAAGGAAAAATACGGCAGTGCCTTTTATGGTGTAAACAAAATGTATTTAATGATGGAAAAACAGCACAATCGTGGTCAAGACGGTGCTGGATTTGCAAGTATTAAATTAGATACCAAGCCAGGGGAGCGTTATATAAGCAGAGTGCGCTCGGTAGCGCAACAACCTATTCAAGATATTTTTGATCAAATTAACGAAAGAATTAATAGTGAGTTTAAGGCACATCCAGAATATAAAGATGATGTTGTATCTCAAAAAAGAAACATCCCATATATAGGCGAAGTTTTATTAGGGCATGTTCGTTACGGTACTTTTGGTAAAAATAGTGTTGAAAGTGTTCATCCATTTTTAAGGCAAAACAATTGGATGCACAGAAATTTAATTATGGCAGGTAACTTTAACATGACTAATGTTAAAGAACTTTTTGGTAATCTAATTGAGTTAGGTCAGCACCCAAAAGAATATACAGATACCATTACAATAATGGAAAAAATTGGTCATTTTCTAGATGATGCCGTTAGTAAAATATATAAAAATTTAAAAAAAGAAGGCTATAACAAACAACAAGCCTCTCCACTTATTGCCGAACGTTTAAAAGTATCTAAAATTTTAAAAAGAGCAGCAAAAAATTGGGATGGTGGTTATGCCATGGCAGGGTTAATTGGACATGGAGATTCATTTGTTTTGAGAGATCCTGCGGGTATTCGTCCAGCTTATTATTATAAAGACGATGAAATAGTTGTGGTTGCATCAGAACGTCCAGTAATTCAAACTGTTTTTAATGTTAAGTTTGAAGATGTAAAAGAGTTGGAACCAGGGCATGCTATTATTACAAAAAAATCTGGAAGGGTTGCCATTCAAAGAATTCTTGAACCGCTAGAAAGAAAAGCATGTTCTTTTGAGCGTATTTATTTTTCAAGAGGCAGTGATGCCGAAATATATCAAGAACGTAAAATGTTAGGAAAACTTTTAATGCCTAAAGTTCTTGAGGCTATTAATGAAGACACAAAAAACACGGTTTTTTCATATATTCCTAATACAGCAGAAACATCTTTTTACGGCATGGTAGAGACTGCTGAGGCTTTTATAAATAAGAAGAAAACTCAAGCTATTTTAACAGGTCAACGTTCAATATCTGCTGAAAAAGTGACTGAGATTTTATCAGAAAGAGCACGAGTAGAAAAAATTGCAATTAAAGATGTTAAACTAAGAACGTTTATTACTGAAGATAGTAGTAGAGATGATTTGGTTGCGCATGTTTACGACGTTACATACGGTGTTATAAAACCAACGGATAACCTTGTAATTATAGACGATAGTATTGTAAGAGGGACGACCTTAAAAATGAGTATTTTAAAAATGCTTGATAGGTTAAACCCTAAAAAAATTATTGTAGTGTCTTCTGCACCACAAATTAGATATCCAGATTGTTATGGTATTGATATGGCTAATCTAGAAAGTTTGGTAGCTTTTAGAGCAGCTTTAGAATTGCTAAAAGAGAATAACAAGTATCATATTATAGAAGATGTTTATAAAAAGTGTATCGAACAAACCGAATTAGCCGATAGAAACGTTCAAAACTTTGTTAAAGAAGTATATGATCCTTTTACAGATGAGCAGATTTCTGATAAAATATCAGAATTATTAAGTGATGAAAGTATTAAAGCTGAAGTTAAAATTATTTTTCAACCTGTAGAAAATTTGCATAAAGCTTGTCCTAACCATTTAGGCGATTGGTACTTTACAGGAAACTACCCAACCGATGGCGGAAATAGAGTTGTAAACCGTGCTTTTATTAACTTTTACGAAGGCAATAAAGAACGCGCATATTAATTACGATGTTTTGAATATCAAACAGTGGAATTACTTAAAATACATTTAATCTGATAAAAGTGCTGTTTGTCTAAAAAATAGTCAGATTATATAAAATACACATAAATTGGTCTCACCATAACATAAGTAGGTTAAGTTCATGGTAGATTTGGGGCAAAAAAAGGTGAACATCTGTTCGCCTTTTTTTATGCAACACTATTTCCTGTTTAAATTCTTTACATACTATTATTAACATTCTAAGAACGCTTAACTAGTTCCTTTAAGCCAATATATAAGTCGTTTACCTAGAATATTTTATCAAACTATATTACCAACATATATTTGAAGAACCATAACATAAGTAGGTTAAGTTTATGGTAGATTTGGGGCAAAAAGGTGAACATCTGTTCACCTTTTTCATTTTATATAATTCTCATGAAATCGTAGATTCATGAATTTAAAACTTCAAAATATAAACCAATGAATAAAATGGGAATCTTTTTTTGTATTATTTCTTGCCATAAAAAATTATCTTTACAAGATAACTGTAGCAAAAAACTTATCATGTCCTGATATATTACGGATATGAACAATAAAAGTAACTATATAACACGTTGTGCTTAATTTGATAGAAATGAGTGAAAAACAAAATAAAGAAGAAACAAAAAAGAAAAAACCTGTTTGTGGAATTGTTATGCCAATTTCAACTATAGACGGTTGTACTGCCGAACATTGGGCGGAAGTTTTAACAATATTAAAAGAGGTCATAACTGATGCTGAATTTGAGCCAAATCTAGTGAGTGATGCTGATGATAGTGGAATTATTCAAAAAAGGATAATTCAAAATTTATATAAAAATGAGATTGTTGTTTGTGATGTTAGTGCCAAAAATCCAAATGTAATGTTCGAACTAGGTTTAAGATTAGCATTTGATAAACCAACTATTGTTATTAAAGATGATAAAACTGATTATTCATTTGATACTTCTGTAATTGAACACCTAGTTTATCCAAGAGACCTTAGATTTACTAAAATATTAAAATTTAAAGACACACTTAAATCAAAAATTCAAAATACTTATAAGAAAAGTAAAGAAGATAAAAATTACACTACTTTCTTAAAGCATTTTGGAGAATACAAAGTGTCTGACTTAGGGCAAACTGAAATATCTTCTGAAAAATATATTCTCTCAGCAATTGACGAAATTAAAGATAGCATTAGAGATATGACGAGAACTCAAATGTTAGAAAGAGAACTTAGGCATCCAACAAGAATTAGTCGTTTAAACAACAAAAGAGCTCAAATGATTGTCAGACAAAAAATAGAGGAATTTAAAGTAGAGAATAAATTTAAAACTGATTACGATATAATTGAAAATAACAAAGAAAAACAACTATTTGACTATTTAGAGGATTTTAAAGAAGTTAGAGACGCCTGCAAAGACCCTGATGTCCTTAAAGATATAGTTGACAATATGCTTGTTCCTTTTTAAAAACTAAGCACAACATGCGTATAAAACAAATAAAAAAATCGCCTAGGATAAATCCCAGACGATTTAATATTTAGTATTACTTTAAACTAATTACTTAGCTTCAGCATATCGTTTTTCAACTTCATTCCAGTTAATAACATTAAAAAATGCTTTAATATAATCTGGACGTCTGTTTTGGTAATTTAAATAGTAAGCATGTTCCCAAACATCAATTCCTAAAATAGGTGTTCCGCCACAACCAACTCCTGGCATTAATGGGTTATCTTGATTTGGTGACGAGCAAACTTCTACTTTTCCACCTTTATGAACACATAACCACGCCCAACCTGAGCCAAAACGTGTTGCTGCTGCTTTTGCAAAAGCATCCATAAATTCTTCTTTAGATCCGTAAGCTGCTTCAATAGCATCTTTAAGCGCTCCAGATAAATAGCCTTTACCTTCAGGATTCATAACACTCCAAAATAATGAGTGATTATAAAATCCGCCACCATTATTTCTAACAGCACCATTAGTCATATCTAAATTTGCAAGAATATCTTCAATAGATTTTCCTTCTAAAGCTGTTCCTGCAATCGCATTATTCAAATTGTTTGTATATCCTTGGTGATGCTTAGAGTGGTGTATTTCCATGGTACGAGCATCTATATGAGGTTCTAAAGCATCGTAAGCATATCCCAAATCTGGTAATTCAAAAGCCATAATTATTTGTTTTAAAATATTAATATTTAATTTCCTTCAAATTTACATATAAAACGGGTCAATAAAAAATAATAAATTGTTATGAAACCATTGATAGTTTTTATCTTGTATGCAAATTCTAATCTATGCAAGAACACCATTCTTTTACAATTTATAATGCATCTGCAGGTAGCGGAAAAACCTTTACGCTGGTAAAAGAATACTTAAAAATAGTATTTAACTCAAGCAATCAGTACCTTTTTAAAAACATTTTAGCTATTACGTTTACAAATAAAGCGGTGGCTGAAATGAAAGATCGAATTATTGAAACTCTAAAACAATTTTCAGAGGCATCTATTTTAGAAAACTCAAATAGTATGTTTGAATCTATTTGTGAAGAACTGGAAATAGAACCAAAAACACTTCATAGTAAAGCCAAAAAATTATTAAACACCATCATTCATAATTATGCCGCTTTTGATATTTCTACTATTGATGGTTTTACACATAAACTTATTAGAACTTTTGCTCACGATTTAAAGCTACCATTAAATTTTGAAGTAGAATTAGACCAAGAAACACTTTTAAATGAAGCTGTAGATAGCTTAATTAACAAAGCAGGAACAGATGAAGCGCTTACAAATATTTTAGTAGATTTTGCTATTGAAAAAGCTGATGATGATAAAAGCTGGGATTTAGCTTTTGATTTTAATAAAATAGCTAAGCTACTGGTAAATGAAAATGATATTCCGTTTATTGAAAAACTTGAGGATAAAACTTTAGAGGATTTTAAAGTACTTAAGAATCACTTAAAAAAGGAAATCTTAATTCAAGAAAAACGTGTAGTTGAAAGTTCGCAAAATATTTTAACGGTTATTGAAGAAGCTGGATTAGAGTTTAACGACTTTTCTGGAAGCTATTTACCTAAACATTTTAAAAAGTTAGCAGACAAAAATTTTGAAGTAAATTTTGATGCCAAATGGCAGGAAGATCTTGAAACAAAAACGTTATATCCAAAACGCGTTACTAATGAAATCGCCTCGATAATAGAGCAAATTCAACCACAAATAGCAGCGGCTTTTAATACGACTAGACAAAATATTTTTCATATTAAATTTTTACAAGCATTTTATAAAAACATAACACCTTTATCGGTTTTAAATTCTATTAACAAAGAATTGAATTTACTTAAAGCTGAACAAAATAAAATGCTTATTTCAGAATTCAATACCATTATAAGCAAAGAAATTGCAGCACAACCAACGCCGTTTATTTACGAACGTATTGGCGAAAAATTTCAACATTACTTTATTGATGAATTTCAAGACACCTCGGTAATGCAATGGGAAAATTTAACGCCGCTGCTTGAAAATGCTGTAGCTTCAGAAAATGGAAGCGCTATGTTGGTAGGCGATGCAAAACAAGCTATTTACAGGTGGCGAGGTGGTAAAGCAGAACAGTTTATAAATTTATTTAATAAAAAAAGCAATCCTTTTCCTGTTGAACAGCATGTTAAAAATTTACCTGCTAATTATAGAAGTTTTAAAGAAATTGTGAATTTTAATAATGATTTTTTTAAATTTTTAGCAAGCCAAATTTTTGATAAAGAAGATTATAAAAATCTTTATGAAAATGCAGCACAAGATATTACTAAAAATGATGAAGGCTTTGTTGAATTATCTTTTTTAGATATTGAAAAAGAGGATGATAGAGAACAGATTTTTTCAGAAAACGTATTAAAAACAATGCAACGTTGTTTAGATAACGGTTACGAATTACAAGATATTTGTGTTTTAGTTAGAAAGAAAAAAGAAGGTGTTGCAGTTGCAAATTATTTAAGTCAAAATAAAATTCCTATTGTATCTTCAGAAACGTTGTTAATAGCGAATTCACCTGAAGTTTGTTTTGTAAATGACTTACTTAGGTTATTAATTCAGCCGAAAAATAACGAAATAAAAATTTTGGTTTTAAATTATCTAGCAACACTTTTTAATATTGAAGACAAACACGCGTTTTTCGTAAATCATATTAATTTATCAATTTCTGATATTTTTAAAAGCTTAGAGGCTTTCAACATTTTTGTAAATGGCGATACTTTAGTGCAACTTCCACTTTACGATTTAGCTGAAACTATTGTTAGAAGTTTTAATTTAGTAAAAACATCAAACGCCTATATTCAGTTTTACTTAGATATTGTTTTAGATTTTACACAAAAAAAAGGGTCGGATATTTCTGGATTTATAAGCTATTTTGAAAAGAAGAAAGATAGTGTAAGTATTGTGTCTCCAAAAGGCCAAAATGCGGTTCAAATTATGACGATTCATAAATCTAAAGGTTTGGAGTTTCCTGTGGTTATTTTTCCTTTTGCTGATTTAGATATTTACAGAGAGTTAGAACCCAAAGAATGGTTTAAAATTGACAAAGACAAGTACAACGGGTTTTCGCATACCTTACTTAACTATAATAAGGACTTTGAAAACTATGGAGAAGAAGGACAACGAATTTTCACAAAGCACAAATCTGAACAACAATTAGACAATATAAATTTACTCTACGTAACGTTAACAAGAGCAATAGAGCAATTATATATTATATCTAAAAATGATAGTAGCTTAAAAGCCGATACAAAAGACAAAAAGTATTCGGGGTTGTTTATAAATTACTTAAACCATTTAGGTATTTGGAACGATTCACAAACAAGTTATAGTTTTGGTACATCATCAAGAGCTATTCAAAGTTTAACTCCTACAAAACAAGTTAATCTTCAACAAGAATTTATTTCAACTTCAAAAGAAGATCATAATATAAAAGTAGTTACAAAATCTGGTTTTCTATGGGATACTAATCAGCAAGAAGCCATTGAAAAGGGAAACCTTATTCATGATATCATGTCACACATTAATACAAAGAATGATGTTGATGAAGTTATAGAAACTTTCATAAAATCATCAATGTTAAATACAGATCAAGCTATAATTTTAAAAGAACTCGTTTTAAAAATTGTAGAACATCCAAAACTCAAAAATTATTATAATGAAAATGATACCATATATAATGAACGTGATATCATTACCAAAGAAGGAATTATTTTAAGACCAGATAGAGTGGTTTTAAATTCTCAAAACGAAGCTATCATTATTGATTATAAAACAGGAGCAGAAAATAAAAAACACGAACAGCAATTACAGCTTTATCAAGATGTTTTAGAGGAGATGAAAATTAATGTCACAAAGAAAATTCTTGTTTATACAAATGATGATATTTTAGTAAAAGATATTTAAATTTGTATAAAACGCAAAAAAATGTACGGAAAACTGAAAAATCATCTTCAAGAAGAACTTCAAGACCTAAAAAATAACGGACTTTATAAAGAAGAACGCATTATTACATCACCCCAAGGAGCAGAAATCACTTTAAATACTGGAGAAACTGTTTTAAACTTTTGTGCCAATAACTATTTAGGACTTTCATCACATCCAGAAGTTATTCAAGCAGCTAAAGATGCTATGGATACGCATGGTTTTGGTATGAGTTCTGTGCGTTTTATTTGTGGTACTCAAGATATTCATAAAGAACTTGAGCAAAAAATTGCAGATTTTTATCAAACGGAAGACACCATATTATATGCAGCCGCTTTTGATGCTAATGGTGGCGTTTTTGAGCCTTTGCTCGGAAAAGAAGACGCTATTATTTCCGATTCCTTAAATCATGCTTCTATTATTGATGGCGTGCGTTTGTGTAAAGCAGCACGATATCGCTATGAAAATAGCAATATGGAAGATTTAGAAAAACAGCTTATTTCAGCCAATAAAAATGGTGCACGATTTAAAATTATAGTAACCGATGGCGTGTTTTCTATGGATGGTATAGTTGCGCCGTTAGATAAAATTTGTGATTTAGCCGATAAATACTATGCTTTGGTAATGATAGACGAATGTCATGCTACAGGTTTTATAGGTAAAACAGGGCGCGGAACACTTGAGGAAAAGGGTGTTTTAAGTAGAATAGATATAATAACAGGTACTTTAGGGAAAGCCTTAGGCGGTGCAATGGGAGGTTATACTACGGGTAAAAAAGAAATTATCGATATTTTACGTCAGCGCTCTAGACCGTATTTGTTTTCAAATTCACTTGCACCTGCTATAGTAGGCGCATCTATTAAGGTTTTCGACATGCTCGCAAACAATACAGAATTGAGAGATACTTTAGAATGGAATACCAATTACTTTAAAAAAGGTATGAAAGATGCTGGTTTTGATATTGTAGATGGCGATTCAGCAATTGTTCCAGTAATGCTTTACAATGCAAAACTCTCACAAACTATGGCAAATATGCTTTTAAACGAGGGGATTTATGTTATTGGCTTCTTTTTTCCTGTTGTTCCAAAAGAAAAAGCAAGAATCCGTGTTCAGTTATCTGCGGCGCATACAAAAGAACATTTAGACAAAGCTATTGAAGCCTTCATCAAGGTTGGTAAACACCTAAATGTTATCTAAAACCATTCTGAACAATCGACAAAACAATGCAATCATCATTTTTTTTATATATTTGTCTTTGTTAATAAAATTTAACAACTTACTTTTGTTTACAATTAACACTTAAAAATTAAACTTTTGAATATGAAAAATCTTAGCAGATTATTGTTCGCTATGTTGCTTGTACTTGGTTATAGCAACGTAAATGCACAAGACGAAAACAATCCATGGCAAATTAACATTGGAGTAAACGCAGTTGATGCTTATCCTTCTGGAGATGGTGCTCCTTTTAGTGAGACTATCTTTAGTAAATTTGTTGATGTTGACAACTGGAACATTTTACCATCTTTATCCACAATTTCTGTATCTAAATATATAGGTGACGGATTTTCTTTTGGAGTAGCTGGATCATTAAATAAAATAGAAAACTGGGGAGAAAATCCAGATGGTAGTGCTATCAGTGTAGATGATTTATCTTACTATGCTGTAGATGGTACCATTAAATATAACTTTTTAGATGCTACTAAAACTTTTGATCCTTATGTAGGTATCGGAGGTGGTTACACTTGGATTGACGAAGTTGGAGCTGGAACGTTAAATGGAACTTTAGGTTTTAACTTATGGTTTAGCGAGAATATCGGTCTTACAATTCAGTCATCTTACAAACATGCATTCGAAGATTACTTAAATACACATTTCCAACACACTGCTGGTATTTCTATCAAATTTGGTGGAACTGATACTGATGGTGATGGAATATACGATAAAGATGATGCTTGTCCAGATGTTGCTGGTTTAGAAGCTTTCAATGGTTGTCCTGATACTGATGGTGATGGTATTGAAGATAGTAAAGATGATTGTCCTAATGATGCTGGTTTAGCTGAACTTAATGGTTGTCCAGATTCTGATGGTGATGGTGTTGCTGATAAAGATGATAGCTGTCCTACAGTTGCTGGATTAAAAGCTTTAGCTGGTTGTCCTGATGCTGACGGCGATGGTGTAACTGATGCTGATGATGATTGTGCAGATGTTGCAGGTCCAGCGGCTAACAAAGGATGTCCTTGGCCAGATACTGACGGAGACGGCGTATTAGACAAAGATGATAAATGTCCAGACGTTGCAGGTACTGTTGCTAACAATGGTTGTCCAGAAGTAACTGAAGAAGTACAAAAAACACTTAACGAATATGCTAAAACTATCTTATTTGATACAGGCAAAGCAACTATAAAAGCACAATCTTCTGAAGTACTGGCTGATATTATAGGTATTCTTAATGAATATCCAACTTCTAAGTTTACAGTTGAAGGTCATACAGATAGTGTTGGTAGTGATAAACTAAATCAAGGCTTATCTGAGAAAAGAGCTTTATCTGTAAAAGAATACTTAGTTAAAAATGGTGTTGATGAATTTAGATTATCTGCATTAGGTTACGGAGAGTCTAAACCAATTGACTCTAACAAAACTAGAGCTGGTAGAGCTAACAACAGACGTGTTGAAATTAACTTAGCAAAATAAAAAAACTAAATTATAGTTTTAAATAAAATAAGTTTTAAAAACGCTTCGGGATATCCGAAGCGTTTTTTATTTTTATATAAATCTTTTAAACTTTAGAACTCAATTTATATGACGACTTTCATTTTTGATGTTTTAAAAGATTTACAAAGCAATAACACAAACCTTTCTCAATTAACCTTTGTATTACCCAGTAAAAGAGCGGGGTTATTTTTAAAGCATCAGCTTTTTAAAGTTACGCAACAAACTATTTTTTCGCCAGCTATTATTAGTATTGAAGAATTTGTAGAGGAACTTTCTGGTTTAAAAACGGTTACTAATACTGAATTGCTTTTTCAATTTTATAATTCTTATAGCCAACTAACAAAAAAAGAAAATCAAGATTCATTTGAAGTGTTTTCTAAATGGGCGCAAATACTCCTTCAAGATTTTAACGAAATTGACCGTTATCTTATCCCTCAAGATAAGATCTTTAATTATTTAAGCGATATTCAAGAGTTGAATCATTGGTCTTTAGAAGAAAACCAAACTACTTTTGTTAAAAATTATTTATCCTTTTGGAAAAAACTTCACGACTATTACAATCATTTTATTGAAGCTCTAACTGATAAGCAAATAGGATATCAAGGGCTAATTTATAGAAAGGCTGTAGATAATTTAGAGGTTTACATCCAAAAAAAACCTAAAAAGCAACATGTTTTTTTAGGATTCAATGCTTTAAATACAGCTGAAGAAACTATTATTCAAAGCCTACTAGAGAATAATTCAGCAAAAATTTATTGGGACATAGATGGTGTTTTTATGGATAACCTAAAACATGATGCGGCCTTATTTACAAGACAGCATAAAACCCAATGGAGTTATTTTGATAAGCATCCATTTAATTGGATAACAGATAATTACTCTAAAGAAAAAAACATATCCATTTTTGGTATTCCAAAAAATATTGGACAAGCTAAATACATAGGAACACTTTTAAAAACCATAAAAAACCAGAACAAAACCTTAGAAAATACCGCAGTTGTATTAGGTGATGAAAACTTGTTAATTCCTGTATTAAACTCCATGCCTGCTTCAGTTAACGCTTTGAATATTACTATGGGTTTCCCATTAAAATCTATTCCTTTAGCATCACTCTTTGATGCCCTTTTTCAGATGCATAAAAACAGTTCAACATCGTTTTATTTTAAAGATGTTATAAATGTTCTATCTCATCAATTTATTCGACCTCTTTTTTTTATTGACAATGTAGATTATGCCTCTAAAATAATGGAGACTATAGATACTAACAACCTTGTTTATTTAAGTACAGAACGTTTAAAACAAATTGCTGATAAATCGAATCGATTAATAGAACTATTATTCACAAATTGGAATAAATCTATTGAAATAGCTTTAAAGAATTGTTCGCAATTAATAATTAAAATCAAAAATGAACTTGATAAAAATAAAAACTCAAACCTTTTATCATTAGAATATGTATTCCGTTTTAATGAATTGTTTAACGAGTTATTACGCTTAAATACAGCGTACAATCACATAAAAGATATTTCCACATTATTTGGAGTTTACAAAGAATTATTAAGTTCTGAAACTTTAGATTTTCAAGGAGAACCTTTACAAGGTTTGCAAATTATGGGGATGCTTGAATCGCGTGTTTTAGATTTTGAAACTGTTATCATTTCATCTGTAAACGAAGGAATACTTCCATCAGGAAAAAGTAATAATTCCTTTATTCCTTTCGATGTTAAATTAGAAAACAACCTGCCTACTTACAAAGAAAAAGATGCTGTTTATACGTATCATTTTTATAGGCTTTTACAACGCGCAAAAAACGTTTATATTTTGTATAATACTGAAGCTGATGTTTTAACAGGAGGTGAAAAAAGTAGGTTCATTACGCAACTGGAATTAGAAGGAATTCATAACATCAACCATGAAATTATAGTGCCACATGTGCCCGTAATTATTCCTGAATTAAAAGTTGTGAATAAAACCGAGGATTCTCAATTAGAGCTCAAAGACGTAGCAAAAAATGGCTTTTCGCCATCATCTTTAACTAATTATATTAGAAACCCTATTGATTTTTATTATCAGAAAATTTTAAAAATTAAAGAGCATGATGAAGTTGAAGAAACTGTTGCTGCCAATACCTTAGGAACAGTTGTACATAATACGCTTGAAGATTTTTATAAACCTTTAGAAGACAAGTTTTTATCTATTGAAATTATTAAAAATTTAAAACTTCAAATTAAAGAAAAAGTCTCATTTCATTTTAAAAATGAGTTTAAAGAAGGCGATATTACCAAGGGTAAAAATCTCATTATTTACAAAATAGCAGAACGTTACGTTTCTAATTTTTTAGATTTAGAGTTTAACGACTTAAAAGCAGGACATAATATAAAAATAAAAGCCATTGAAACAGAAAATAAGGTTTTAGTAGATATTCCAGAACTTGATTTTCCTGTAAAACTTACTGGAAAAGTAGATAGAGTGGATGAATATAATGGCATTACTCGAATTATAGATTACAAAACGGGGCGGGTTGACTTAAATAAAGTTGAAATTGTAAATTGGGAAGATATGACTACCGATTATACTAAGTATAGCAAAAGTTTTCAAGTATTAACCTATGTATATATGATGGCGTTTTCCGAAGAAATACAATTACCAGTAGAAGCGGGGATTATTTCATTTAAAAATTTAAGTGCTGGGTTTTTAAAGTTTTCTAAGAAAGATAAAGCTGGTAATTACGCTAAAAAGGAGTCAATCATAACACAAGAAACCTTAGATGATTTTTATAAAGAACTAAAAAGACTTATTCTAGAAATTTGTAATCCGAACATACCATTTACTGAAAAAGAAATATAAATGATTTTAAAGAAAGATTTTATTATTGAGGGAAAGCATCAAAAACCCATTTTAATTGATGTAACGTATACTTCCAACGAAAAAAAATTGCCTATTATTATTTTTTGTCATGGTTACAAAGGCTTTAAAGATTGGGGTGCTTGGGGTTTAATGGCGAACGCTTTTGCTGAACAAGGTTTTTGCTTTATAAAATTCAATTTTTCACATAACGGCGGAACTGTTGAGCAGCCTATAGATTTTCCAGATTTGGAAGCTTTTGGAAATAATAATTATACCAAAGAATTGGATGATTTAGAAACGGTTATTAATTGGATTTTTGAAGAAAATAAGATTAAAACAATTTGTAATATTGATGATATAACACTTATTGGTCATAGTAGAGGAGGAGGCATTGTTTCTATTAAAGCCGAAGAAGATTCCAGAATAAAACGTGTAATAAGTTTAGCGGGTGTTTGTGATTTTGGAAAAAGAACAGCCACAGTTGGTGATTTAGCTGATTGGAAAAAAACAGGAGTTAAATATGTTTTAAATGGACGCACAAAACAACACATGCCTCATTTTTATCAGTTTTACGAAGATTTTATTCAAAATGAAGAGCGTTTAACAATAAAACGAGCGGTATCACATTTACAGATTCCACATTTAATAATTCATGGAAATAATGACACGAGTGTTTTAATTGAAGAAGCTAAAAATTTACACGAATGGAACTCAAAAAGTGAATTAAAAATTATCGATGGGGCAGATCATGTTTTTAATGCTAAACACCCTTGGATTATTCCTGAAATGCCTAAAGCATTAAAAGAAGCTATTTCAATATGCAAGTCTTTTTTAAAATAGATTAGGTTTTAATTTTATAGACTTAATTCTGCACCATACCAAATTAATCTAATTCTCAACGGAATTAAATCTAGCTTTAAAATAACCTGAAAATTAATTTTGTGAATGTATATTTGTTTTCATGGATAAAAACACATTATCAAATAAAGACTGGTACGCTCCTGAGAAAAAACTTTATGTGGCCACAGATTGTATCATATTTGGTTTTGATAACGGTATTCTAAAACTATTGGTATTTCAAAGGCATGTAGAACCATTTAAAGGTATGCTATCGCTTATTGGAAGTTTTGTTAAGCCCAATGAAGCAGTAAATGACGCAGCACGCCGTGTTTTAAAAGATATTACAGGTTTAGATAATATCTTTATGGAAGAGCTTAAAACCTACTCTGAAGTAGAGCGAGATCCTGGAGCGCGTTGTATTTCTATAGCACAATATGCGTTAATCCGTATTGAGGAATACGATAAAGCACTAGTAGAAGAACATGGAGCCAGTTGGTATGAAGTAGAGAAACTTCCTAAACTTGTTTTAGACCATGATGTTATGATTAAGGATGCCTTGTATAAGCTTCAAGAAAAAGCAAGATTTCATCCGATAGGTTTTGAATTGTTGCCAAAGAAATTTACGATTCCACAACTGCAGAAGCTTTATGAAGCGATCTTTCAAAAAGTATTTGATACCAGAAATTTTAGAAAAAAATTATTATCCCTAAAACTTCTCATTCCCTTAAATGAAAAAGATAAATCTAGTTCTAAAAAAGGGGCGTTTTTATATAAATTTGATTATAAGAAATATAAAAGGTTAGAAGAAAAAGGGTTTAATTTTTCTCTTTTTAAAAATTAGTTTAATTGCTTTTTTAAAAGAAAACTTTAAGCTGCTGGATTAGGCAAAGCCTGATGCACCTCATTAATCTGCTGCAAAACCTCTTCACTCAAAGTAATATCGATACTTCCAATATTCTCTTTAAGTTGTTCCATTTTAGAAGCCCCAATAATTGTACTTGTTACAAATGGTTGTTGATTTACAAAAGCTAAACTCATTTGTGCTAAAGTCATGTTATTTTCTTCGGCAATTTTTAAATAACATTTTGCAGCTTCGGTAGCTTGTTCACCGCTATATCTTGCAAACCTTGGAAATAATTTTAACCTAGAATCATCACTGGCATTTCCTGTTATGTACTTACCTGATAATACTCCAAATGCCATTGGAGAATAGGCAAGCAGACCAACATTTTCTCTTAAAGCCACTTCTGCTAAATCGGTTTCAAAAGTTCTGGTTAGCATCGAGTAAGCATTTTGTATGGTTGCTACTCTAGGTAAATTACACTTTTTAGATTCTTCTAAATATCGCATAGTTCCCCAAGAGTTTTCATTTGATATTCCTATATTTCTGATTCTACCTGCTTTAATTTCAGTATCTAAACTATGTAGTATTTCATTAAAATTATCTTCCCATTTGGTATCGAGTTTAAAATCTCTAACTCCAAATCTGTTGGTATCACGCTCTGGCCAGTGTAATTGATATAAATCGATATAATCGGTTTGCAATCTTGCTAACTCTAAATCTATGGCTTCTTTTATAGCACTCTTGCTAAATCCCGTAGTACGAATATGCGCGGTGTAATCACCAGGTCCAGCAATTTTTGATGCAATAACTACCTTATCGCGTTTACCAGTTTTTTTTAACCAAGTCCCAATAATTTTACTCGTTCTTCCACTTATTTCAGCAGTGGCTGGAACTGGATATAATTCGGCAGTATCAATAAAATTAATGCCTTGATCCAAAGCATAATCAATTTGTTCGTGTCCTTCTGCTTCTGTGTTTTGGTTTCCCCAAGTCATAGAGCCTAAGCATATTTTACTAACTTTTATATCGGTATTTGGTAAGGTTGTGTATTTCATTTATAACTTTTTTTGTCCTTCCCGTGAAGACGGGAATCTTTTTAATTGAAACTTGATTATTTAATGTTAGCTATGTATGTAGAAATCTTATGTTCATTTTAATTACAAAAAAACACCCCTAAAGTCCCCTCAAGGGGACAACTGTTAACCAGAAAAAAATTAAATACAAGTGATCTTTTTCTAGGAAGCAGCAAACATATCTATCTGTAAAGATAAAAAACCTTTCAAAGAATAATTCCTTCAAAAGGTTTTTTAATAATACTTAGTTTTTTGTCATTCCTGCGAAGGCAGGAATCCACAAATAATTTATAATTTCAATTACAAAGATTCCTGCCTTCGCAGGAATGACAACATATTTAATTCTCGTTTAACAATTTAGAAAGTTCATCTAACTTAGGTGTTAAAATAACTTCTATACGTCTGTTTTTCGCTTTTCCCTCAGGTGTGTCGTTTGTTGCAATAGGTGCAAACTCACCACGACCCGCAGCAGTTAAATTTTCTGCTCTTATCTCAGCATTTTCTCTTAAAATATTTACAATTGCTGTAGCACGTTTGGTTGATAAATCCCAATTACCACTTAAATTACCACTACCTAAATAAGGTGCGTTATCGGTATGTCCTTCAATTAAAACAGCAATATCTGGATTATCTCCAAGTACACTTCCTAATTGCTGTACAGCACGACGTCCTTCTGAACCAACTGCCCAACTTCCTGAATTAAACAATAGCTTGTTTTCCATAGACACATACACTTTCCCATCACGCTGCTCTACGGTTAAGCCTTTACCTTCAAAATCGGTTAAAGCTCTAGAAATAGCATTTTTAAGCGCAGTCATTGCAGCATCTTTCGATGCGATAACACTTTCCAATTCTGCAACGCGGTTAGAACGGTCTTCCAACTCTTTTTTAAGCTTTTCCAAACGCTCATTTTCAGCTGCTAGAGCTTGTTCTTTAGCTTCTAACTGTGCTAATAACTCTCTATTTTTTTTCGAATTTGCCGCAATAGATGCTGAACTATTTTTCTCTAAAGCTTCATAGGATGCTTTAAGATTGTCATAATTTGCTTTAGTTGTATTGTAATCAGCTTGTAACCTATCACGTTCTGCAACAGCTTCACTGTAAGCAGATTTTAACTGCTTTAACTCATTTTCGGCAGCAATTTTTGCTTTTGAAAGTATATCGTTCTCATCAGTAAGTTTTCTGTTTTCTTGTTTCAAGTTAGC
Source organism: uncultured Flavobacteriaceae bacterium (assembly GCA_947500585.1). Taxonomy (GTDB): domain Bacteria; phylum Bacteroidota; class Bacteroidia; order Flavobacteriales; family Flavobacteriaceae; genus CAXBID01. The sequence continues at coordinate 193,728 of CANMSN010000005.1, forward strand.
ATACTTACTTTCTAATTCTTTATAAACTTTTGGGGAAACACATGAGGTTATTAAAACCAATGTAATGAATAAAAATGAAATGTTCTTGATCATGTTAGGTTTGTTTATATTCAAATTTTATTTGTTAATTTCTACTAGTATGGGGCAGTGGTCGCTATGTACTGCTTCAGAAAGTATAACGCCTCTTTTTATGTTTTCTTGTAATGGTTTTGAAACCATAGCATAATCTAATCGCCAACCTTTGTTATTTGCACGAGAATTTGCTCGATAACTCCACCAACTATATTCCTGTTTTTCAGGATTTAAATACCGAAAGGAGTCTATAAAACCACTATCAATAAAACGCTCTATCCATTCGCGTTCAACAGGTAAAAACCCTGAAACACCTTTCATTTTTGGGTTGTGAATATCGATTTCTTCATGACAAATATTATAATCGCCACAGATAACTAAGTTAGGAATTTCTTTTTTTAAGTCGTTTATGTAGCCTTGAAACATGTCCATATATTCCAATTTATGATTTAAACGGGCATCGTTAGTTCCAGATGGCAAATACAAACTCATAACAGAAACCCCATCAAAATCTGCACGGATATTGCGTCCTTCAAAATCCATAGATTCAATACCAGTTCCATATTCTACATGATTAGGTTCAGTTTTACTTAAAATAGCAACGCCACTATATCCTTTTTTTTGAGCACTAAACCAGTAATTATAATTGTAACCAGCTTCTTCAAACAAACTTAAATCTAATTGCTCTTTCATTGCTTTAATTTCTTGCAAACAAACCACATCTGGATTTACAGCTTTTAACCAATCTATAAACCCTTTGTTTAAAGCTGCTCGAATGCCGTTTACGTTATAGGATATTATTTTCATAAATTCTGTGTTAAATTTTGAAAGACCCCAATTTTCGTCGGGACGATACACTTTTTATAAAAAGCGTATTGATTTTAGCTAAAATAAATAATGCGTTACTTTTACACTATGAAATAAAATAAACTTTTATTTCGATTCCCGATTTCTCGGGAAAGACAAAATCATCGGATTCCTTTAAGCAAACTTAAAGGAATGTTTTTCATTTTTATGGCAGATTTAACGAAAAGTATTAACAAAATATTTTAAACTTTTTGTAGTTTAAATACCTAATGAAGTACATTCTCGCTTTTATTCTTTTTCTTATTGGTTTCTATGGGTTCGCTCAAGATCAATCTTCAAATTATAGAACTATAAAAGTTGCTGTAAAAGATACTGTTCGCATTGATAGTGTGAGTATAAATTCAAATTCATTTTCTGTTAGAAAAAAAGATAACACGATTATAGATTCTACATTTTACAGTATTGATTTTGGTAAAGCTATCTTAAGTTTTAAAAAACCTATTGAAACAGATTCTGTAATTATAAACTATTTAAAATTCCCAGATTTTTTAACTAAAACCTACAAAGCGTTAGATGAATCAATTATTGTAGAAAATAATGACAATCTTCAAAAATTATATAAACTATCGCAACCTAACGATAACAGAACATTTATTCCTTTTGATGGCTTAACAACTTCGGGTAGTATATCACGTGGTGTTACCATTGGGAACAACCAAAACTCTGTTTTAAATAGCGAATTAGACCTTCAAATTACAGGTAAACTAAATGATAAAGTGTCTTTGAGAGCCTCTATCCAAGACGCTAATATTCCGCTTCAAGAAAGCGGCTATTCACAACGTTTAGATGAGTTTGACCAAGTTTTTATAGAATTGTTTAGCGATAATTGGAACATTCGTGCTGGCGATATTGATTTGCAAAACAACAACTCTTATTTTGCTCAATTTTCTAAACGTGTACAGGGTTTATTAGTTAATGTAAATTTAGGTGAGGAAGACACTAAAACCAATTTATTTGCCGCTGGAGCATTAGTTCGTGGGCAGTTTACAACCAGTAATTTTACCGCTCAAGAAGGCAATCAAGGGCCTTATAAATTGCAAGGCCCAAATAATGAATTGTTTGTTTTAATTGTTTCTGGAAGTGAAACTGTCTATGTTAATGGCGTTGCAGTAAAACGTGGTGAAGATCAAGATTATATTATTGATTATAACGCAGGTGAAATCATTTTCAACTCTACTTATCCTATTACTTCTGAGATGCGTATTACCGTAGATTATCAATTTAGTGAACGTAATTACTCCAGATTAGTTGCTTATGGCGGCACCCGTATTGAAAGCGAAAAACTTAACATAGGTGTTTCTGTATATTCTGAAAACGATGCTAAAAACCAACCTTTACAGCAAAACTTATCTGAAGAACAAGTGCAAATTTTAGCGAATGCTGGCGATGATAGGACACAAATGGTTGCGCCATCTGAAGTTCAAGAAGCCTTAAACGAAAATAGAATTTTATACAAAAAAGAACTCATTAGTGGTGTTGAAGCCTTCGTGTTTTCTAACAATCCTGATGATGAATTATTTCGCGTAACCTTTACCAGAGTTGGAACTAATCAAGGTGATTATGATTTAAGTAGTATTAATGCCATCAATAATATTTTTGAATTTGTTGGCGTAAATCAAGGTGAATATTCTCCTATTGTTCAACTTGTAGCGCCAACCAAACTTCAAATTGCGGTTATTAATGGGAGTTATAAACCCTCTGAAAAAACACAAATTAACTTTGAAGCAGCAGCAAGTAAAAATGATTTGAATTTATTTTCAGATTTAAATGATGATGACAACGATGGTTTTGCAGGAAAATTAAATATTGAACAACGCCTTATAAAAAAAGATAGTCTTTGGAATTTTAATGTTTTTTTTGATGGTGATTATATAAGTGATAATTACAGAAATATTGAAGGTTTATACAACCCTGAATTTAATCGTGATTGGAATTTAGACCTAAGTAATTTAAACGGTATAGGAAATAATCTCGGAAATCAGGCACTCATAAATTCTGGTTTTCGAGTTTTTCATCCTAAAAAAGGTGTTTTTAATTATGAATTTGAACATTTAAACTTCTCAGATGGTTTTAACGGTAATAGGCATATTGCCAATGCTAATCTTCTATTTAATAGGCTAAGCATTGTATCTTACTCTAGTTTTTTAAATGCCAATTCTAGTATTAATACCTCAACTTTTTTAAGATCTTATAATACCATTACCTATGGTATGAACAAAAGTTGGGTTGGTACTAAAATAGCCATTGAAGATAATGAGCAAAGGGAAACTTCAACTCAAGAATTAACAGCTTTGAGTCAGAAATTTAAATCTTATGAAGTGTTTGTTGGCGTTGGGGATAGTGCCAAAGTTTTTGCCGAAATAGGCTATAAAAATAGAGTTAACGATAGTATAAGAAACAACGCGTTACAAAAAGTAAATACATCAAATACCTATTATTTAGATGCTAAACTGGTTCAAAATAAAAATACCAATCTATCGCTTTATGCTAATTATAGAACACTAAAATATACCGATGCTAATATTGAGAATGAAAACTCGATAAACTCCAGATTACAGTTCAATCAAAAGCTTTTTAAGCAAATAGTGCAATGGAATACCATTTTTGAAACGAACTCAGGTACATTACCACAACAAGATTTTACCTATGTTGAAGTAGAGGCTGGACAAGGCACCTATACGTGGATAGATTATAACGAAAATGGCATTCAAGAGTTGGAAGAGTTTGAAATTGCACAGTTTCAAGATCAAGGTAAATATATTCGGGTTTTATTACCTAATCGTATTTTTATAAAAACACACCAAAACAGGTTAAGCCAGACGCTAACTTTAAATCCATCACAATGGAATGTTAGCGAGAAAAAATCGCAAAAATTCTGGTCACATTTTTACAACCAGACCACTTATTTAATAGATAGAAAAAATGGAAGAGATAATAATAGCTTTAATTTAAATCCATTTGAAAGTAACTCTGAAAATCAATTAGGACTTCAATTAAATTTTAGGAATGTCCTTTTCTTTAACCGTGGCAAACAAGACTATACAACCTCCTATACTTTTTTATCTAATAGTACAAAAAACACATTATCTATTGGCTTTATAGAAAATAGTTTGCAAAGTCATCAGCTAAATTTTAACCATAAAATTGCTGAAAACTGGCTTATAAACTTACTTTCTGCTCTTGATAATAATGAAAGTCTAAGCCAAAACTTTGCAAGTAGAAATTTTAATTTTGATGAAACTAGATTAAACCCAAAATTATCTTATTTGTTCAATGATAATTCTCGTTTTGATATCTTTTATCAATATGCTAATAAAGAAAACACTATTGGTGATTTGGAAACTTTAAAACAACAGAAATACGGGGCATCTTTCACGCTAACTAATCAAGACAACGGCGCAATAAATGGCGAATTCAGCTTTTTTTCTAATACTTTTGAAGGTAATGCAAATACGCCTGTAGCTTACCAAATGTTAGAAGGTTTACAACCTGGAAAAAACTTTACATGGAGTTTGTTAGCTCAGAAAAAACTAACTAATTATTTAGATCTTAACTTTAGTTATTTTGGAAGAAAAACGGAAACTAGCAAAACGATTCATACAGGTTCTATTCAACTTAAAGCCTATTTTTAAATTGCAGATTTATCAATTTTATTGGTAATTAAAACAATAGATTTTACTGCTTCAATATAAAATTTAGGATGTATGTTTTCATAATCATCGGTAGGTTCATGATAATCTTCATGATCTTCTACGCCAAAATATAAAAATGGGATATCTTTTTTGTGGAAGTTTGCATGATCTGATGAGTAGGTCCAATTTTCTAAACCATCATAACCATCATGCCCCATTATAACACTCATTTTTTTTGAGCTTTTATAACTTGACACGATACATTTAAGTGATTTATTATAGCATGTCCCCGTAGCATAGAGTTGCTTTTTTTTACTTCTGCTTATCATATCTAAGTTAACATTAACGCTTATTTTTTTTGAATTAAAAATTAGACTATTTACAAAATATTTAGATCCTTGAAGTCCTAATTCTTCAGCATCAAAAGCGGCTAAAATTATAGAGTGTTTTGGAGGGTATTTTTTATAATATTCTGCGAAAGCGAAAAGTGCTGAAACTCCTGAAGCATTGTCGTCTGCTCCATTATATATTTTACCTTGTTTTATGCCTTCATGATCGTAATGCGCGCTAATAACTATATACTTATCTGATAAACTTGAACCTTTAATAAGCCCTAAAACATTTGCTCCATTATATTTTTTACCATGATGGGAAAACACAAAAGGCTGTTCGTAAGTATTGTTAATTTTTAAAACACCTAAATTATAGAATTCATTAATTATATATTTTTTAGCTCTAACTGCCCCTTTTGTACCTGTGCGTCTACCCTCATATAAATCTGAAGATAATATTTTTAAATTCTTTAGAAGTTTTGTTTCATTGAATAAACAATTACTATTAACTTCAATGGTTTGTCCATTTATATTTAGAAAGGAAAGAAAAAATAAAGAAAATAATAATAATTTGATGTTCATTAAAAAAGTTTAATGTCTAAAGCTAAACAAAAAATCCCATACCGAAAGTATGGGATTATAATTTTATGAAAATGATACCTTTTATATATTAGCTTTCATCAATTCTCTATTCATTCTTGCTATTGTGTCTAATGAAATTCCTTTAGGGCATTCAACCTCACAAGCACCAGTATTTGTACAATTTCCAAAGCCTTCCAAATCCATTTGAGCCACCATATTTTTAACACGATCTGCCGCCTCGACTTGGCCTTGAGGCAATAATGCGTATTGCGAAACTTTGGCCCCTACAAATAACATAGCTGACGAGTTTTTACAAGTTGCTACACAAGCACCACAACCAATACATGTTGCTGCATCCATTGCTGTATCTGCAGATTCTTTTGCAATAGGAATAGCATTAGCATCTTGTGTATTTCCAGAGGTATTTACCGAAATAAAACCACCTGCTTGTTGTATACGATCAAAAGCACTTCTATCTACAATTAAATCTTTTATTACAGGAAATGCCGATGCACGCCAAGGCTCTATATAAATAGTATCGCCATCGCTAAAACTTCTCATGTGTAACTGGCATACCGTAATACTTCTATCAGGACCATGAGCACGACCATTTATGTACATAGAACACATACCACAAATACCTTCTCTACAATCATGATCGAAAGCAATAGGCTCTTCATCCTTATCAATTAATTCTTGATTTAAAACATCAAGCATTTCTAAGAAAGACATATCTGGCGACACATCATCAAGTTTATAGTCAACAATTTTTCCTTTATCGTTAGCGCTTTTTTGACGCCATATTTTCAATGTTAATTTCATAACTAATTTGTTATTTATAACTTCTTTCTTTTACTTCAATATTCTCGTAAACCAATTCTTCTTTGTGTAAAACAGCATCTTTAGGCTCGCCTTTATACTCCCAAGCTGATACATATTGAAACTCTTTTCTACGCATAGCTTCACCTTCTGGTGTTTGATATTCGTCTCTAAAGTGCCCTCCTGCAGACTCTTCTCTTTGCAAAGCATCTTTAGCAAATAACTCACCTAATTCTAAGAAATCTGCAACACGTCCAGCTTTTGCTAGCTCTTCATTATATTCATTTGCAGTTCCAGGAACTTTAACATCTTTATAGAATTCTGCTCTAAGTGCAGCTATTTCAGAAATGGCTTCTTTTAAATCCTTTTCATTTCTAGCCATTCCACATTTATTCCACATGATTTTTCCTAATTTCTTATGGAAATAATCTACGGAATGCGTTCCGTTATTATTTACTAATTTATCAAGACTTGATTTTACAAGATTTTCAGCTTCCTCAAATTCTTTAGTTTCTGTTGATATTGGACCTGTTCGAATATCATCTGCTAAATAATCTCCAATAGTGTAAGGCAATACAAAATAACCATCTGCTAAACCTTGCATCAATGCTGAAGCACCAAGTCTGTTAGCACCATGATCAGAAAAATTAGCTTCACCAATAGCATACAATCCAGGAACAGTAGTCATTAAATTATAATCTACCCAAATACCTCCCATGGTGTAATGTACCGCTGGATAAATCATCATTGGAGTTTCATAAGGATTTTGGTCTACGATTTTTTCATACATCTGGAATAAATTTCCATATTTCGCTTTAACAATCTCCTTTCCTAATGTTGTTATAAGTGCTTCATCATCTTCATTAAGTCCTTTAACATGTGCTTGCTCTTTTCCATATCGCTTAATGGCATCAGCAAAATCTAAATATACAGCTTCACCTGTTTTGTTTACTCCATATCCTGCATCGCAACGTTCTTTAGCAGCTCTTGAAGCTACATCTCTTGGTACTAAATTTCCAAAAGCTGGGTAACGACGCTCTAAATAGTAATCTCTATTTTCTTCAGCAATTTGAGTTGGTTTTAATTTGCCTTCTCTAATAGCCAAAACATCATCCATATTTTTTGGAACCCATATACGACCATCATTTCTCAATGATTCTGACATCAAAGTTAACTTAGACTGATGATCTCCAGAAACTGGAATACATGTTGGGTGAATTTGTGTATAGCATGGGTTTGCAAAAAATGCCCCACGTTTGTGAGCTTTCCAAGCAGCAGTAACGTTACTACCCATCGCGTAAGTTGATAAATAAAACGCATTACCATAACCACCTGTTCCTAGAACAACAGCATGAGCAGAATGACGCTCAATTTCTCCTGTTACTAAATTACGTGCTATAATACCTCTCGCTTTTCCATCAACAATAACCACATCTAACATTTCGTGGCGACTGTACATCTTAATTTTTCCACGACCTATTTGACGATTCATAGCAGAATAAGCACCTAATAAAAGTTGCTGTCCTGTTTGCCCTTTGGCGTAGAATGTTCTTGAAACTAATACACCACCAAAAGAACGGTTATCTAATAAACCTCCGTAATCACGAGCAAAAGGAACCCCTTGCGCCACACATTGGTCGATAATATTTGTTGAAACCTCAGCTAAACGATGTACGTTAGATTCTCGCGAACGGTAATCGCCTCCTTTTACAGTGTCATAAAATAATCTGTAAGTTGAATCGCCGTCACCTTGATAATTCTTTGCTGCGTTAATTCCTCCTTGGGCTGCAATAGAGTGCGCACGTCTTGGTGAATCTTGAAAACAGAACGATTTTACATTATAACCTAATTCTGCTAAAGTTGCAGCTGCTGAACCTCCTGCTAAACCAGTACCCACAATAATAACATCTATAAGACGCTTATTTGCTGGATTTACTAAGTTTATTTTATTTTTATGATTTGTCCATTTATCCGCTAATGGTCCTTCTGGTATTTTTGAGTTTAACGTTTTCATATCTATGATAATACGTATTTAAAATGATGATAAAGCGCTATAAATATAAATCCTAGTGGAATTATAATGGAATAAGCTTTCCCTATATTTTTTAGTACTGTTTTTCTGCCTGCTGTACCACCCATTGATTGAAAAGCAGAAGTAAAACCATGTGCCAAGTGCAAGCCTAAAAGAATAAACGACACAACGTAGGCAATGGTTCTTATATGACTGTGAAATTTATGTTGTAATTCTTCAAAATATCTGAAATCTTGTGTGCCTTCAAGCAGACCAGACATATCACCTTGAATATATTTTACATTTAATTCTGGAATCCAAAAATCGATGAAATGTAGCACAAAAAACGCAAGAACAACTAAGCCGCTATATATCATATTTCTACTTGCCCAAGATGAATTTGCACTACCATTATTTTTTGCATAAGTAACACCGACAGCTTTTCTGTTTTTAATTTCTAAAATAAAACCCATAACAAAATGAAATACAACAGCGAATATTAAAACTGGTTGTAAAACAAATTGAACTAAAGGATTTGTTCCCATAAAATGAGACACCTCATTGAAAGCATCTGGACTAAAAACAGATAAAGAATTAATTGCTAAATGTTGAAGCAAAAAAAACATAAGAAAAAAAGCTGAAAGCGCCATGGCCACTTTTCTTCCAATTGAAGATTTAAAAAATCCGCCCATTATTTTGTAGTTAATTTATTCGTTTAGCAAAGGTACGCTAGGATTGAGTTTTAGACAAATAACAATTGTCATGTTTTTGTTATTTAGAATCGTTTTAATTAGATTAATTAAAGGCACTCAAAGCCCTAATATTATGTTGTTTAAAATCCAGAAAACTGATTACTCTAAAATTAATTTCTTTGAAATTGAAGCGCTATCTGAATATATATTAATAATGTAAATTCCTCTAGCTAGATTTTGAACGCCAATGCTTTTAACTCTCGATGTTTCAGATAAATCATATTCTGATATTTGTCTTCCACTAATATCATAAATCAGAGCTTTTTTCAAGTTTATGAATGTCTCATTTTTAATAAAAAACTCATTAGTGGCCGGGTTTGGGAAAATACTTATGGCGTTAGCTAAATTATTTTTGTCGATGCTCAAATTGCAAATTGTTGAATTTGTCATTGAAGCCTCAGAACAGGCAAACACAGAAATACTTCTAGAATGAATATTATTTGCTGCCGTTATATTTCCTGTTGAAAGTACTCGTTGTTGATCACCATTTGAAATAGCATAATGCATCACATCATCTAAATTATCCCCATCATTTATATCATCTACAACGTGACCTAATTGATGACCATGACCTAGTTCGTGTAATGCTACGCTTTCAAAATCAAATTGAGAATTATTTGGTAAACCATTCCCAAAATACCAGTTAGTTTCATCATCAAAAACAATATCTAGCTCTTCTACATGGAAATTCCAACTTAAAGGATCAGTCGGGGAACCACATCCTGATATTCTACTTAAACATTGTCCTAATACACCGTCATCTAAATCATCTGCAGGAACGTTTTGATTGTCAAACTTCACCACATTAACCCCATCATAAGCAACTACATCCACATTTGTAGCAGAATTACTTATTGTCCAGTTTATTTTGGTTTCACAACGCCATCTATCTAGAGCTTTTTCAAAATCGGCTTTAGCTCCAGCAAACTCTGTGTCATTAAAAAAGTTTGTTTCCATTTCCCATGTATAACCTGCACTACCATTAACATGTCTTATTGGATAAGCATATAAACCAAGTGGACCGTTTGTTCCTGGAGGCATGCTATCACTATCATCATCCGGATCGAATACAGCATTACTTTCTGCAAAGGTAATTTCTAAATCACTAGAAGAAAAACCATTAAGTCCTCCATTATCTTGAACTAAAATTGGACCTGTTCCGGCTTCAGATGGAATTTCAACTGTAATTTCATCTGCATTCCAAGTAAGGACCTGAGAGTCTAGTGCAAATACAAAAGTAGATCCATCATCATCAGCATTTCTGAAACCAACCCTACCTTTATCTGTTCCAAAGTTAGAGCCGCTTACAGTTAAAACAGTCTTTGTACCTGCACTTGCAGAAGTAAGATCGAATGTAATTCCAGTTGGTATTGAGAACGCTTTATCTTGATTAGATCTAGAGTTTATAGTTAGCTCTTCTAAATTTTTCACTTCTATGTATTTTGATTTGGTGTAATTCATTATTTCACTGTAGAAAGAAGATTTTATGCCTTCCTTTTTACTAAATGGATTGATGGCCACATTGGTAAATATATCGTATTTATAAAATCCTTGTAATGAACTATATGTTTTAAATTGTTTATTAGATATTTGGTTCCCTTTATCCAAAAGAACATTGTTATCATATAACGTGAAAATTCCAATATCTCCTTTTTGTAGTTTTAAATTTGGCGATACAATTAATATTTGAGAACCTACAACTCCACCAAGAGTAATAACGTCTATAGTTTCTGTAAAATCTCCTTTAAAAACCTTAGAAACCTCAACCGTATTAGATGTGTAAATATTGTGCCTTTTCGAATCCCAAAAAGATTGCTTTGAAATGACTTTGCCTTCTATAACTAGACTAGAACTTTCAATTTGTTTTTCTAATGATACTTCTTTAAGTAATGTTTGTGCATCTACAGTACTTAATATCAGTATCAATGATAACAAAGTGGTGAAAGTAATCTTCTTCATAACAATAAATTAGTCTTTATTTAGTCTGGCATTCTCAAATATAGGAAATTAAAACATATAATGATTTATTTAGTTTTACTACATTTATCAAACTTAATTCAATCTTAATATGAAATACTTACCTATTGACAATAAACTGTTTAAAAAAAATAGAAAAAATTTTGCAGCTAAAATGAAGCCTAATAGCTTAGCTGTTTTTAACTCTAATGATATCTATCCAATAAGCGCAGACAGTACCATACCCTTTGAGCAACATCGTGACATTTTTTATTTGAGTGGCGTAGATCAAGAAGAAAGTATTTTAGTTTTATTTCCTGATTGTCCTAAAGAAAAACATAAAGAAATATTATTCTTAAAAGAAACTAATGAACATATAGCAATTTGGGAAGGCGAAAAACTAACCAAAGAAAACGCTTTTAAAACTAGTGGTATAAAAACAGTGTATTGGCTTCAAGATATGGAGAAAACCATATTTGAACTCATGTCGCAATGCGATACCGTTTACATAAATACCAATGAACATTATAGAGCAAATGTTGATACTGAAACTAGAGAAGACCGGTTTACAAAATGGTTAAAAGAAAAGTATCCTGCGCATACCGTAGCAAAAAGCAATCCTATTTTACAGCGACTTCGTTCTGTTAAAGACGCTATTGAAATTGATTTAATTCAACAAGCATGTAATATTACCGAAAAAGGTTTTAGGCGTATTCTAAACTTTGTGAAACCAGGTGTTTGGGAATATGAAATTGAAGCAGAATTTATTCATGAATTTTTACGACATCGCTCTAAAAAATTCGCTTATACACCTATTGTTGCCTCTGGTAATAATGCTAATGTATTGCACTACATTGAAAACAATCAGCAATGTAAAGCAGGTGACTTAATTCTTATGGATGTTGGTGCAGAATATGCTAACTATTCTAGTGACATGACACGAAGCGTTCCTGTTTCTGGTCGCTTTTCTGAAAGGCAAAAAGCGGTTTATAATGCCGTAAATAAAGTAAAAAACGAAGCTACAAAACTATTAATTTCAGGAACAGATTGGGCAGATTATCATATTGAAGTTGGCAAAATAATGACTAGCGAATTACTAGATTTAAAATTACTTGATAAAGCGGATGTACAAAATGAAAACCCTGATTGGCCAGCTTACAAAAAATACTTTATGCATGGAACAAGTCACCATATGGGACTAGACACACATGATTATGGTATTTTAACTGAACCTATGCAAGCAAATATGGTTTTTACTGTAGAGCCCGGTATTTATATTCCTGAAGAAGGTTTTGGTATTCGATTAGAAGACGATGTGGTCATTCAAAAATCTGGAGCACCATTCAATCTAATGCGTAATATTCCTATTGAAGCCGATGAAATAGAAGATATTATGAATTCTTAAAAAGAAAAAGCGGGCTACATTAAAATGTAACCCGCTCGCTAACAACACTAAAAATTGTAATTTTAAAGAGTGACTAATTCAAATAAATAATCGTTTAGTTTTTGTAGCGTATTAATTTTATCTTTTGAGTTTATTAATAAGGATATGTTATTTCTACTTCCGCCATAAGAAATCATTCTAATTTTTACATCTTGTAGTATTTGAAATAATTTATATGTTTCTTGATGATTAACTATAGAATGCCCAACCAAACACACAATACTTTGGTTTTTATCAACTTCAACTGATGAAAACGTTTCTAATTCTGCCAAAATTTTATCTAAGTTTTTATCATCGTCAATGGTTAATGAAACAGCAACTTCCGATGTGGTTATCATATCGATAGATGTTTCATAAACTTCAAAAATTTCAAATACTTTTCTAAGGAAACCATGCGCTTGTAACATCCTTCCAGATTTAATTTTTATAGCAGTAATAGCATCTTTTGCGGCTATAGCTTTCACGCCGTTTTCTGAAGTTTCATCAGAAATTAAAGTTCCGTAAGCTTCAGGATCCATCGTGTTTTTTAAACGTACTGGAATACAATCTTCTCTAACAGGTGTAACCGTTTGGGGGTGTAATATTTTTGCTCCAAAATAAGCTAATTCAGCAGCTTCATCAAAAGACAAATTAGATATTGGTTTTGTGTTTTCAACATGTCTAGGGTCATTATTATGCATCCCATCAATATCGGTCCAAATTTGTACTTCTTCTGCTTTAATGGCTGCTCCAATTATAGTTGCTGTATAGTCGCTACCTCCACGTTGTAAATTTGAAACATCATCATTGTCATCTAAACAAATAAAACCTTGGGTAATATAAATTTCAGATTCGTTTGCTGCATCAAAAACTTTTTTAAAATTGGCCTTTATGTAAGCCATATCGGGTTCTTTAGCTTTATCAATTCGCATAAAATTTAATGCTGGCAATAAAGCAGAACGAATACCTTCTTGATTTAAATAAGCATTAACCATGAATGTTGAAAGCAATTCACCTTGTGCTACAATATTATTTTCTAAAACTTCTGAGAATGGTTTGTAAGTAGACTCTAAAAGAAGGTTAAAAACACCTGAAACATAGGTTTTAACATCGGCATTTAAAGCACCATTTACAATAAGTTTATCTATAGTTTCAAAGTAGACATCGTGTAATTTATTAACTTTATCTACTGCTTGATTTAAAGCATTTTCTTTAATATTATTTGCAATATCTACTAATTGATTTGTGGTGCCAGACATTGCTGACAACACTACAATTTTCTTCTGCCCGTCGTTAATAATATTTTTAACGTTAGCAATATTTTCAATGGAACCCACTGATGTTCCTCCAAATTTAAAAACCTTCATTTTTATAATTTTATGGTGTAAAACTATAACTCATTATCTTAAAAAAGATATTTATTAAAAAAAAAGTTTATTTTTGCACAAACTGTTAAATATTTAACATGAAAACCGTATCTAACTGTGTAGAAGATATTTTAATAGCGCAACCGTACTTGGAAGAAGCGCTTTCTAGAAACATTATAAACTTTAGCGCATTAGCTATTGAATTAACAGAACCCATAAGTAAAATGCTTAAAAAGGACGTAAAACCTGGAGCCATAATGATGGCCTTAAGACGTTACAACCCGCCAGCTACTTTAGGTAATTCTGTAAAAATGAAACGGGTTATTGAAAATTTAGGCGATATTACAGTGCGCTCTAATTTAACAGATTTCACAGTTAAAAATTCTAGTACTATAATTGATAATCATGCAAAAATCTTAAATAGAATTGACCAAGAACCAAAATTATTCTATACGTTTACAAGAGGCATTCATGAAAGCAACATCATTGTTTCCAGTAGTTTAAACGACTTTATTCATGAAAACTTAAAAAATGAAAACTTTCTTGCTGTTCAAGAAGGCTTATCTGCTATAAGTATAAATTTACCTCAAGATAATTCGAAAATTGCTGGTTTGTATTATCATTTTTTTAAACGTTTAGCTTGGGAAGGTGTTGTACTTTATGAAGTACTTTCAACAACAAACGAGTTTACTATTTTAGTAGAAGATGAATATGTTGATAAAGCGTTTGCAGCAATTAAAAAGGTGAAATCTTAACTTGATTTTAGTTTTCCAAATACATTAATCAAAATAAAAGTCACTAAAGCTGGTAAAACCCAACCTAAATTTTGTTTCGCAAACGGAATAGTTTCATTTATAAATTCTAAATTTTCTACAGGAATAATAAATCCTAAGAAATCTGGAATGCTAAATATAAAAGCAATTAAAACAACGGCTCTAAAAACTGATTTAGAAGCTAATTTTTCGGGAATCACATTCAATAAAATCAATACAATACAAATTGGATAAATAAACATTAAAGCAGGAAGCGCAATGTCAATAATATATTTCACATTCATTTGTCCTACACCGACACCTACTAAACAACAAAAAATTGTAGTGATTAAATAGGTGAGCTTAAATGTTTTAAAATACGCTTTAAAAAAATCTGCGATGCTTACAACTATTCCAACGGCTGTAGTAAAACAAGCCAAAGCAACTAAAACACTTAAAAAAGTAGAACCAATATTTCCTAAGGTTTTAACAGCTAGCCCTGAAAGAAGATCTGTTCTTGAAATACTTTCGCTAAATTGAGTATTATAAAAAGCACCAATAGCTATTAGTCCAGTGTAAATAATTAATAATCCAAACATGGCTATAAATCCAGATTTAGCTACTATCGTTCTTTTTTCAATAAAAGACATCTCATTTTTTGAATTATTAAGAGACACTAAAACTACACCTCCCATAATCATGCCCGCCATAGCATCATAAGTTTGATATCCTTCCAATAATCCGCTAATTATTGGTATTTCAAAATTTGATGGATTCATTTCAGCTATCGGAGAAAAAATACCAACTACTACAATAGAAACAACAATTAAAACTATTATTGGGGTTAGGTATTTACCAAGTATATTTAATGCTTTAGTTCTATTCATAACAAAAACAAATACTAACACAAAATAGATAATACTTGTAAGTAATGCGCTGGTACCGAAATAAGGTGCAATAGCCATTTCATGGGTAACTGCAGCTGTTCTTGGACAAGGCAAAGCTATAGTTATAGCGAACATGCAAAAGCAAAAGACTGAACTAAAAATGGGTGAGACCTTTTTACCAAAATCAAACATGGTACCCTGTAATTTGGCATGCGCAAATATAGCTAGTAAGGGAATTATTGTTGCTGATGTTAAAAAGCCTAAAGCTACTAACCACCAATCTGAGCCTGAATTAAAACCTAATAATGGCGGTAAAATTAAATTGCCTGCTCCAAAAAAACCTGCAAATAATGCAAATCCAAATACAAACGTTTCTTTAGTTTTATTCATACGATGCTTTTATCTTTGCCTAATATAATCGAAAATGAATTTAGAATACAAAGGCATCAATATATTTTATACAGATAATGGTTCTGGCAATACTGTTGTTTTACTTCATGGCTTTTTAGAAAACAGTAATATGTGGAAACCTTTTCTTTCTACATTATCTAAAAACAACAGAATAGTTTGTATTGATTTATTAGGTCATGGCAAAACAGAATGTTTAGGTTATATACATACCATGGAACTAATGGCTGAGTGTGTTAAAGCTGTTCTTGAGCATTTAAAAATTAACAAAGCTACTTTTGTTGGGCATTCTATGGGCGGTTATGTTGCTTTAGCTTTTGCTGAAGAAAATCCAGAATTGATTGCCGGATTATGTTTAATGAATTCTACTGCTGAAGAAGATTCTCTGGAAAGAAAAAAAAATAGAGATAGAGCTATTATTGCGGTAAAAGAAAACTATCGAAGGTTTGTGAAAATGGGAATCTCAAATTTATTCAGACCAAAAAATAGAATAATCTTTTCTGAGGATATAAAACAAATAACTGAAGAAGCGCTACAAAACCCTTTACAAGGAATTATTGCAGCTTTAGAGGGTATGAAAATTAGAAAAAATAGACTCCCTATTTTACAACATTCTACGTTTAAACAAATGATGATTGTTAGCAAAAAAGATCCTGTTTTAGATTATCATAGTTTAATTAACCAAACCAAAAATACCAATGTAAAAGTGGTAGAATTTCCCGACGGGCACATGAGTCATATTGAGAATAAACACTATTTTTTACAAAATATTGTGCATTTCATCGAAAATAAATGACTTTTCATCGGTTTATTTGATTTTTTTTTATTTTTAACAACATCAAATATTTGAAGCATGAAAAAAACTACTCACAAACCAAACTTAATTCCAAAAATGTACTGCGGTCTTTTTGGTCATGATTATCAAGTAACAAAAAAAGTAACCTACCACGTTAAAGAGTATACTTGTAATCACTGCAAAAAACAATTAACCACAAATAGTAACGGCAGTTTAATAGAGCTTACACCTAAGTTTAAAGAAATAAATGCTATTCTAGAACGTATCCACACCAATAGAATGGAACGTTTAAAGGAGAAAACACTCGCTTCATCGATTTATTAACAAGTTGCTCATCACATTCTAATTGTTTTTAATACTTTTAGTGAGTCTCTCCTAAAGATATTAATTAAACCATTAAGTTGAATGAAAAACATTAATTGCAAGATGTTTGGTCACAATTATGTTGTGACAAGAAATGTTACCCTCCATGTTAAAGAATATACCTGTACAAACTGCAAAAAAGAATTAACTACCAACAGTAATGGTAGTTTAACAGAGTTAACTCCAAAATTTAAAGAGATTAATGATGTTTTAGAACGCATACATCAAAAGCGATCAAAACGACAAATCACAATAACTAGAAAAAACAATAGCGTACTACCAAGTAGGTTATTAGTTTTTAGTCATTAAAATTTTTCCATCCTTGGGCTTTTAAAGGAATTCTGGTATCTGCTCTAGTTACTAGATGCATACCTTCTTTTTCCTCTTTTATAAAGCCAATAATACTTAAGCTAGGGTTCGCCTTGATATTAGGAAAATCCTCTTGAGAAACTGTGAACAATAACTCATAATCTTCACCACCATTTAAAGCCACTGTAGTGCTATCAATGTTAAACTCTTCGCATGAAGAAATAACTTGCGGATCTAAAGGAATTTTGTTTTCATATAAATCGCAACCTACTTTACTTTGTTTACATAAATGAATAATTTCAGAAGATAAACCATCACTAATATCAATCATAGAAGTGGGTTTTACTTTTAATTGCTTTAATAATTCAATAACGTCTTTACGCGCTTCTGGTTTTAATTGACGCTCAATTATATAAGAATAAGCTTCTAAATCTGGTTGATTATTTGGGTTTACCTTATACACTTCTTTTTCACGCTCTAATACTTGTAGTCCCATGTAAGCAGCACCCAAATCTCCAGAAACTACCAACAAATCATTTGGCTTTGCTCCATTTCTGTAAACTTCTTCATCAGATTCTACCTCACCAATTGCGGTAACCGAAATTAACAACCCGGTTGTTGAGGAAGTAGTATCTCCTCCAATAACATCAATATTATAAATATTTGCTGCTGTTTCAATACCTGCGTATAAATCTTCCAAAGCTTCTAAAGGAAATCTATTTGAAACCGCTACAGAAACAGTAACTTGTGTGGCGGTAGCATTCATTGCATAAACATCAGATAAGTTCACAATTACAGCTTTATAACCTAGGTGTTTTAAAGGCATGTAACTTAAATCGAAATGCACACCTTCTATCAATAAATCTGTTGTTACAACTATTTTCTTTTTATTAAAATTTAAAACTGCGGCATCATCACCAATGCCTTTAACTGTTGATTTGTGTTTTATCTTTAAATTTTTAGTTAAATGCTCTATGAGTGCAAATTCTCCCAGATCACTTAATTGAGTAAGTTGTTGATTTTTATCTTCTATCATAATGCAAAAATAAGAAGCTATTTGTAAAACCACCACTTTTAATTTTTTAAATTAATAAGTTTGGTATTTACAATTTAACCGACTACATACAAGTGAAATTAGTTTTAATAAATTAACTTTGTTAAGAAACACTCTACTTATTTACAACAATAATTGTGAAAAATTAAGCGTTTTTATGTAGGTTCTAATTCTAAAAATTGCTATTCAGATGAAACTATCTTTTAAGACTATATTATTTTTAATGATGATATCTCTATTATCAACGATACAAAGTTGTAGTGATGAAACTAACGATACCGTTGATGGCCCCATAGCAAAATGCGAAAATGGTTTTGCTGGTATTTACCCTTGTAACGGTTACGATTTAATGAGTAATGTTACGTTAAGTACAATGGGCGCGCAAGAAGCAAATGATTCTTGGGGTTGGACAGATCCAACAACTGGTAAAGAATACGCTTTAGTTGCTACAGATGCCAATACTTCTTTTATTGATATTTCCATTCCAAATAATCCTATATATTTAGGTAACTTACCAACAGCTACGGTAAGCAGTCCATGGAGAGATGTTAAAGTTTATAATAATCATGCTTTCATAGTAAGTGAAGCTACAAACCATGGTATGCAAGTATTTGATTTAACCCGCTTAAGAAATGTAACGAACCCTCCTGAAACTTTTACCGCAGATAAACGCTTAACAGGATTTGGTAGCTGTCATAATATTGTAATTAACGAATCTAGCGGATACGCCTACATTGTAGGTACAAATAGAAATACTAGCCCTTCACTTGGCGGTCCTATATTTGTAAACATCCAGAATCCAACTACTCCTTTTATTGAAGGCTTTATGATTGAAGGTGGCTATTCTCATGATGCGCAAGTTGTAACTTATAATGGTCCTGACACAGATTACACAGGAAAAGAAATACTAATTGGTAGTAACGAAAATGAAGTCGTAATTGCCGATGTAACAGATAAAAGCAATCCTAGTATAATCTCCACTATTAGTTATAGTAATGTGCGATATGCACATCAAGGTTGGTTTACTGAAGATATGAGGTATTTTATTTTAGGAGATGAAATAGATGAAATTGAAGTTGGAAACAATACACGCACAATTATTTTTGATTTTGAAGATCTAGTTAACCCTTCATATCATTTTGATTTCCTAGGTCAATCGGCAGCCATAGATCATAATGGCTATGTAAAAGATAATATCTATTATATGGCTAATTATCGAGCAGGAGTAAGAATGTTAGATATAAGTAATATTTCAAATAGTTCAATAACTGAAATTGGCTTTTTTGATACTTATCCAGAAGATAATGCTACAGCTTTTGATGGCGTATGGAATGTGTATCCATACTTTGAAAGTGGAAACATTGTTATTAGCGATATTAACCGAGGCTTATTTGTGGTTAGAAAAAGTGACTAATTAACACAACTATATCATTCCCCAAATGAGACACACACTTTTTAATACATTTATCCTAATAGTGTATTGTTTTTCTATTCTTCTAAGTTGTTCTAAAAATGATGATGGAAATACAAACAAAGTTGATTCTAAAAATATAGCATTTGTAAAAACCTTTGGCGGCTCAAAAAATGAAAGCGCTCAGTCCATTGTCAAAACCCAAGATGGCGGTTATGCCATTTTAGGACATGCACAAAGTAATGATGGTGATATTCAAAATAAAACAAATGAATCTTTTGATTATTGGCTTTTAAAATTTGATAGCTCCGATAATTTACAATGGCAAAAAACATATGGGGGAACTGACGATGATAGAGGAACCGACATTATACAAACAGCTGATAATGGGTTTGCAATTTTAGGAAGCAGCAAAAGTAATGATGGCGACGTATTAGAAAATAATGGTTTTGAAGATTTTTGGATATCAAAACTAGACGCTTCAGGAAACATAATTTGGGAAAAATCTTTTGGTTTTGCTGGCGCAGATAATGGCATTTCATTAATTCAAACTAACGATGGTGGTTATTTACTTTCTGGAGTTTTAGATGTTTCGGCTTCCGGCGGAGAGGGTAATAGTAAATCATTAACTGCGAAAAGACATGCTGGTGGCGATTATTGGGTTATTAAACTTAACGCAACAGGAGAAAAGCAATGGAGTAAATTTTTTGGTGGCACATTTACTGATACAGCTTATGATGCTATTCAAGTTGAAAATAATAATTACATTATAATTGGCTCTTCAGATAGTGCTGATGTTGATATAACAGGAAATAAGGGGACTTATGATTTCTGGATTTTAAAAATATCTGAAAGCGGAAATCTAATTTGGGAAAAATCGTTTGGAGGTTCCCAAATTGATGAAGCTAGAGGAATTGCAATGGCTTCAGATGGTAATTACGTCATAGTTGGAGATACTAGAAGTGATGATACAGACGTTTCTAAAAACAATGGTGCTGCCGATTTATGGGTGATAAAAATATCGCCTGATGGAAATTTAATTTGGGAAAAATCTTTTGGTGGCAATAACTTTGATGTAGGCAGATCTATTAAAAGAACAAAAGATAACGGATTTATAATTGCAGGAAACTCAATAAGTGCCGATGGTGATGTTACTACAAACCAAGGTCAGAACGATGCTTGGGTTTTAAAAATAGATGCCAATGGCAATTTAGAATGGCAAAAAACAATTGGTGGCTCTGACTTTGATTTTGCTTACGATGCTGTCGAATTAGATGATGAAACTATTATAGTTGTTGGAGAAACTAACAGCAATAACTTAGATATTCCTGAAAATAAAGGCTTTACAGATTTATTAATTTTTAAAATGAATTAATGCAGAAAATAGTCTCCATTCTTCTAATACTATGTCTATTTACTTCCTGTGATAAAGATAATGATAACAACGTTTCACAAGCTCAAATCACATTTAACTTTAGTCATAATTGGGATGGAACAGCCGTTTCAAATTCAAATTTTAATAGCATAATTTATACTAATGAAAACGGTGAGGATTTAAGTATTACCAAATTACGTTATCTCATCTCAAAAATCACCTTTCAAAAATCAAATGGTGAAACATTTATTTTAGATGGTTATAATTTAGTTGACGTAACTAATAATACCAATTTAGTATTTAACCCAATGAATACAATCCCTATAGGAAATTACAGTAAAGTATCATTTACCTTTGGTTTTGATAATGACGATAATTATAACAATTACCAAGATTTAAACTCAGCTTCATGGAGTGTTCCAGCAATGTTAGGCGGTGGTTATCATTATATGCAATTAGAAGGAAAGTTCATAGATAACTCATCGGCAGAAGTTGGTTATGCTTACCACACCATTAGAGCTGTTGATAATACTAAAACACCTCTAGAATTTCAAAACACCTTTTTTGAGGTAAACCTAGGAGCAGTAGTAATTACAAGCAATACTACTTTTAACATTGAAATGAATATTGCCGAATGGTTTAAAAACCCAAAAACATGGGATTTGAATGTCTTAAACAATGCGCTCATGCCAAATTTTGATGCCCAAGTTTTAATGTTTGAAAACGGTCAAAATGTATTTAGTTTAAAATCTGTTACACCTTAGAAATTGAAAAAATGGTTTGTACATATTTGTCTAATTTTTTTATTCATTTTTGTGTCTTGCTCAAATGAATCCGTAGAACAATATGTGCCAACTCCAAGTCCACTTCAAATTCCACAATTATTTGAAAACAATATTTTAAATCCCACAATACCCATTGATAATCCGCAAACTGTTGAGGGTATTGCCTTAGGAAAAAAACTGTTTTTCGATCCTATCTTATCGGGAGATAATACGCAAGCCTGTGCCGATTGTCATGCGCCAGAAAACGCGTTTACAGATTCCGATAGATTTAGCGATGGTATTGATGGCGTTTTTGGCAACCGAAACGCTATGCCTTTATTCAATTTAGCTTGGAATTATGATGAAAAATTCTTTTGGGACGGTAATACGTTTAGTCTAGAACATCAAGCATTTGTTCCTGTTTCTGACCCTATAGAAATGAAAAGTTCTTGGATTCAGTTAGAACAAGAATTACAAGAACATCCTGAATATCCTAATTTATTTCAGCTAGCTTTCGGAACATCAAATATCGATTCTACTTTAGTAACCAAAGCTATTGCACAGTTTGAGCGTACTTTAATTTCTTCAAATTCAAAATTTGATAAATTCCTTTTAGGTGAAATTGAACTAACCCAACAAGAACTTAATGGCTTTGATGTATTTATGGATGAAGCTAGTGGTGATTGCTTTCATTGTCATGGAAGTGATAAAAACCCATTATGGACAGACAATGCATTTCATAACAACGGCTTAGATGAAACATTTACAGATTTAGGTTTAGGAGCAGTAACAGGTGATCCAGCTGACAATGGAAAGTTTAGATCACCATCACTTCGTAATTTAGAATTTACTGCGCCTTATATGCATGATGGTAGGTTTTCCTCTATTGATGAAGTCATTAATCATTATAGTGAAGGTCTAAAAAACTCTTCAACTATAGACCCTCTAATGAAGAAAGTTGCTCAAGGTGGCGTTGGTTTATCAGAACAGGATAAATCAGACTTAAAAGCCTTTTTATTGACACTCTCAGATTACGAATTCATAAATAATCCAGACTTCGTAATCGACTAAAAGCATCTACACAAATGTATTTCATCGAAAAAATATAATTTTTATCGAATATTTAGTGGTTTTGTATAATTTGATCCCCCCTAAAAGATTTTTTTATGAAAACACCACATGTAAATTTATTCTGTTCAACTTTTGGCCATAATTATTTCCGTTTAAACAAAAACAATCCAAATACTCCAGATTTAATATGCAAATGCTGTAAAAATTATTTTCAGTTTAATGAAAAGGGGCACATTGTAAATATAAAGCAAAATGAAATACATTCATTTTCACAATTCTTATCATCATAAATTAAAACTACGTAGTATTTTTACTAAATCTTAGGTAATAAAGCTATTATTTAAGCTCCTAAAAATTCAATAAGAAAAAGCTATAAAACTATATGCTAATATAATGTTAGGTTATATGGTAATCCATGACTTATATCGTATATTTGTGCTCTATTTAGAAAGTGTCTTAATAAAATTAATTATTGAAACACCCTAAATTTAATTAAAAAAGAATATGATAAAAGTTTCTGAAACAGCTAAAAAAAAGGTTATTGAGTTAATGACTGATGATGGCTATAACCCAACCGAAGACTTTGTGCGTGTTGGCGTTAAAAGCGGTGGTTGTTCTGGTTTATCTTACGATTTAAAGTTTGATAAAGAAAATCAAGAAGATGATAAGGTTTTTGAAGATAATGGTGTAAAAATTATTGTTGACAAAAAAAGTTTCTTGTATTTAATAGGCACTACCCTAGAATATTCAGGAGGATTAAACGGAACAGGTTTCGTATTTAATAATCCTAACGCAAACCGTACTTGCGGATGTGGCGAATCATTTTCATTATAAAAACAACAAAGCATTATGTCGAAGTATACCGAAGATGATTTAAGAGAAGAACTTAAAACTAAAGAATACGAATACGGTTTTTATACCGATATTGAGTCTGATACATTTCCTAATGGTTTAAATGAAGATATTGTTCGAGCTATTTCCAAAAAGAAAGAAGAGCCACAATGGATGACCGATTGGAGATTGGAAGCGTTTCGTGCATGGGAAAAAATGACCGAGCCTGAATGGGCAAATGTGCATTATAAAAAACCAGATTTTCAAGGTATTTCTTATTATTCGGCACCAAACAGTAAGCCAAAATATGATAGTTTAGATGAAGTTGACCCTGAATTATTGGCAACTTTTGAAAAATTAGGAATCTCGCTAGATGAGCAGAAAAAATTATCTGGCGTAGCCATGGATGTAGTTGTAGATTCGGTTTCTGTAGCTACTACGTTTAAAAAAACATTAGGCGAAAAAGGCATTATTTTTATGAGTATTTCTGAAGCTATAAAAGAGCATCCAGAACTTGTAAAGAAATATTTAGGAACTATTGTTCCACAAAAAGACAACTTTTATGCAGCTTTAAATTCAGCGGTTTTTAGTGATGGCTCTTTTTGTTATATCCCTAAAGGCGTTCGTTGCCCAATGGAATTATCGACTTACTTTAGAATAAATCAAGCGGGAACAGGACAGTTTGAACGTACTTTAGTAATTGCTGATGAAGGTAGTTATGTAAGCTATTTAGAAGGCTGTACCGCACCAAGTCGTGATGAAAATCAGTTGCACGCCGCCGTTGTAGAACTGATAGCACTTGACAATGCCGAAATAAAATATTCTACCGTACAAAACTGGTATCCTGGAAATGCTGAAGGCAAAGGTGGTGTTTACAACTTTGTAACTAAGCGTGGATTATGCGAGAAAAACGCAAAAATTTCTTGGACACAAGTCGAGACTGGTTCTGCAGTTACTTGGAAATACCCAAGTTGTGTATTAAAAGGAGATAACTCGGTAGGTGAGTTTTATTCAATAGCCGTTACCAATAATTATCAGCAAGCAGACACGGGCACAAAAATGATTCATTTAGGAAAAAATACCAAATCGACTATCATTTCAAAAGGAATTTCAGCAGGAAAATCACAGAATAGTTACCGTGGTTTAGTTCAGATAAACTCAAGAGCAGAAAACGCTCGTAACTTTTCACAATGTGATAGTTTGTTAATGGGTAACGAATGTGGCGCACATACGTTCCCATACATAGAAGCAAAAAATAAAACAGCAAAAATAGAACACGAGGCAACAACTAGTAAAATTGGCGAAGACCAAATATTCTATTGTAACCAACGTGGTATTGATACCGAAAAAGCTATTGCATTAATTGTAAATGGGTTTAGTAAGGAGGTTTTAAATAAGCTCCCAATGGAGTTTGCTGTTGAAGCTCAAAAATTATTAGAAATAAGTTTAGAAGGAAGTGTAGGATAACATCTCCTGCAAGGTTTTAAAAAACCTTGTAGGTATTCTCAAAAATATTTAAATGAAAAAAATATTTCTCATATTAACTATTTTAACAGTATTTATAAGCTGTAAAAACGAATCAAAAAAAGAAGATACTTTAACAGCTGATAGCGCTGAAAAAACAGCAAAACAAAGCGATGGACTGACTCTATTAAAAGGTGAGTTTGTTTATTTTGACGGTGCTGCCGTTTTACAAACACATGCTGAAATTTATGGTGTTCTAATTACCGATAAAATGTTAGAGCTAAATAAAATGGCCGAAGCTTATAAAAAAGAACCTACCGATATGGTTCTAATAGAAATACGAGGAAAAATAACAAACCAAAAAGACGAAAAAATTCTTTGGGAAAATAAAGTTGAAGTTGTGGAAATACTAAATGTAACTCAACTAAAACAAGAAGAAAACATTATAAAACTATCAGAATAACTAAGTATGTTAAAGATAAATAATTTACACGCAAGTATTGAAGATAAAGCTATTCTTAGAGGTATAAACCTTGAGATAAATCCTGGTGAAGTGCATGCCATAATGGGGCCAAATGGTTCTGGAAAAAGTACGTTAGCTTCAGTAATTGCAGGAAAAGAAGAATATGAAGTTACAAAAGGTAATATTCTTTTTAATGAAGAAGATATTGAAGAATTAGCAGCTGAGGAACGTGCTCATAAAGGTGTGTTTTTATCGTTTCAATACCCTGTTGAAATCCCTGGTGTTAGTGTCACTAATTTCATGAAAACAGCCATAAACGAAACTAGAAAAGCCAAAGGTTTAGAAGATATGCCTGCCAAGGATATGTTGAAATTGATTCGTGAAAAATCTGAGTTATTAGAAATAGATAGAAAATTTTTATCAAGGTCTTTAAATGAAGGTTTTTCTGGTGGTGAAAAAAAACGTAACGAAATTTTTCAAATGGCCATGTTAGAACCTAAGTTAGCCATACTAGATGAAACCGATTCTGGTCTTGATATTGATGCGCTTCGTATTGTAGCCAATGGCGTTAATAAACTTAAAAGTAAAGACAATGCTGTTCTGGTAATTACGCATTATCAACGCTTATTAGATTACATCGTTCCAGATTTTGTACACGTACTGTATAATGGGCGGATTGTAAAATCTGGTACAAAAGAGCTGGCGCACGAGCTTGAAGAAAAAGGATACGATTGGATTAAAGAAGAAGTAAACGCAT
The DNA here is from genome assembly GCA_947500585.1 of uncultured Flavobacteriaceae bacterium. Taxonomy (GTDB): domain Bacteria; phylum Bacteroidota; class Bacteroidia; order Flavobacteriales; family Flavobacteriaceae; genus CAXBID01. Next base: position 220,246 of record CANMSN010000005.1, read on the forward strand.
AATTAGTAACCAGTCCGCAATTACCAGTAACCAGTTATTTGACTGAAGACTGAAAACTAAAGACTGAAGACTTTAAAAAATGGAATTAAAAGAAAAATTAGTCTCATCATTTTTAGCATTTGAAAACAGTGTAGATGTAGATGCTTATGTTCACGATGTTAGATCTGATGCTTTCAAAATATTTGAAGAAAAAGGCTTTCCAACAAAAAAGGAAGAAGCTTGGAAATACACCTCTTTAAACAAAATTTTAAACGAAGATTATAGCGTATTCCCTAAGCAAGAAAATGCCTTAGAATATAAAGATGTAAAAAAGTATTTAATTCATGATATAGACACTTATAAAGTGGTTTTTATTGATGGAAAATACTCCTCACATCTATCACAAACCACCCATGATGGTATTGATGTTTGTTTAATGTCTGCAGCGTTTTCAAAACCAAAATATCGTTTAGTTATTGAAAACTATTTTAATAAAGCTGCTTCGAAAGATAGTTTAACATCATTAAATACAGCCTTTTCAAGTGAGGGTGCTTATATTCATATTCCAAAAAACAAATTAGTAGAAAAACCAATACAAATTATTCATTTTTCTACTGGAAACGAATCTGCATTAATGCTTCAACCCAGAAATTTAATTGTGGTTGATGAGAATTCACATGTGCAAATCATAGAACGTCATCAAAGTTTAACTAGCAACGCTATTTTAACAAATAGTGTTACCGAAATTTTTGCTAACAAACGTGCTATTGTAGATTATTACAAAATTCAGAATGATAATTCAAACGCTTCATTAATTGATAATACTTTTATCAAACAAAAGCAGGAAAGTGTAGCTTCTGTTCACACATTTTCTTTTGGCGGAAAACTTATTAGAAATAATCTTAACTATTATCAAGAAGGCGAACGCATAGATTCTACCCTAAAAGGTGTTACCATAATTGGAGACAAGCAGCATGTAGACCACAATACATTAGTACATCATATAGAACCAAATTGCGAAAGCCATCAGGACTATAAAGGTATTTTTGGCGAAAATTCAACAGGTGTTTTTAATGGTAAAATTATTGTTGAAAAAGAAGCTCAAAAAACAAACGCATTTCAAGTCAATAATAATATTTTAATAAGCGACAAAGCAACTATCAATACAAAACCGCAGCTCGAAATATTTGCTGATGATGTTAAGTGTTCTCATGGTTGTACTATTGGTCAGTTGGATGAAAGTGCTTTATTTTATATGCAATCGCGTGGTATTCCAAAAAAAGAAGCTAAAGCACTTTTAATGTACGCGTTTAGCAATAACGTTTTAAGTTCGGTTAAAATTCCTGAAATAAAACAACGCATTACTAAAATTATAGCTAATAAATTAGGTGTAAGCATCGGTTTCGACCTTTAGTGCTGAACTTGTTTCAGTATCAATATAAATTTATTTGAAGCTATGTTTAAAGTAGAAGACATTCGAAAAGATTTCCCTATACTTTCTCGGAAAGTGAATGGTAAACCTTTAGTGTATTTTGATAATGCAGCAACCTCACAAACACCGCAACAGGTTATTGATGTTATTGTAGATTATTATTCAAATTACAATGCGAATATTCATCGTGGCGTGCATACTTTAAGTCAAGAAGCTACTGATTTATACGAACAAGCTCGACAAAAAATACAATCTCATTTTAACGCCAAATTTTCACACGAAATTATTTTTACATCGGGTACAACCCATAGTATAAATTTAGTGGCAAACGGGTTTTCATCGCTATTAAAAAAAGAAGATAACATTATAGTTTCAGCTTTAGAACACCATAGTAATATCGTACCATGGCAAATGTTATGCGAACGCACAGGAGCAACTTTAAAAGTTATTCCGATGAATGAAGATGGTGAATTAATAATGTCTGAATTCGATAAATTACTAACAGAAAAAACTAAACTTGTTTTTGTAAATCATGTTTCGAACGCATTAGGAACTATAAATCCTATTGAATACATTATTGAAGAAGCGCACAACGTTGGTGCCGCCGTTTTAATAGATGGCGCTCAATCTAGTCCGCATATAAAACCTGATGTTCAAAAATTAGATGCCGACTTTTACGTGACTTCCGCACATAAAATTTGTGGACCAACAGGTGTTGGTATGCTTTACGGAAAAGAAAAATGGCTTAAAAAACTGCCACCTTATCAAGGTGGTGGCGAAATGATTGCTGAAGTTACTTTTGAAAAAACAACCTATGCCGATTTACCTCATAAATTTGAAGCAGGTACACCTAATATTTGCGGAGGAATTGCTTTTGGAGCAGCTATAGATTATATGAACTCTGTTGGTTTTGATACTATAGCGAGCTACGAAAATGAGCTACTTGATTATGGTACAAAAAAACTTTTAGAAATAGAGGGCTTAAAAATTTACGGAACTTCAAAAAATAAAACTTCTGTAATATCTTTCAATATAGAAGGTATTCATCCATACGACATTGGTAGCATTTTAGATAAATTAGGTATAGCTGTTAGAACAGGACATCATTGTGCACAACCTATTATGGATTACTTTAAAATACCAGGAACTGTTCGCGCTTCTTTTTCATTCTACAATACAAAACAAGAAATAGACACGCTAATTGAAGGTGTTAAGAAAGCAAAAATGATGTTGTCTTAAATTTAAAACACATTCATCGAAATTAAATTTCGAAGTTTCCATTGAATTGTCATTCCTGTTAGGTCGCTGAGCGAAGTCGAAGTGAAAACAGGAATCTAAATAACGTGAGTTCGACATAACTAGAGATTTAAATACAGTTGATTTGTATCAACGAAGTTGTTTTTTAGAGACGGTTTTTTGTCTTTAAAGTTATAAGCAATCAAAGCGGCAAAAATATTGTTAAAGTAGTTAGCCACACTTCTATGTCTAGAGTGCTCTACTTGGCAAATGTTTTTAAGTTGGTCAAAAATAGTTTCAATAATGGCTCTTTTTCTCAAATGGTAAGCATCAGCCATTGGAGTTAACAGTTTAGTTTTCATATTCTTTCTGAGTTTAGTTATAAGATGCACTCCATTGGAGAACAATTCTGTAAACAAATCTTTAGAGATATAACCTTTATCCCCAAAGAGTTTTCCAAATAGTTTTTTGATAAAGGCTTTAAAACGAAGCGGTTTCCTATCATCTACATTAGCTTTTGTTATCATAAAATCAATGATACCGCCCTGAT
>CANMSN010000006.1 GCA_947500585.1 uncultured Flavobacteriaceae bacterium
CTTCTTGTCATTTTTCAAAGTTAAAATATTAACCTAGAACCTCTCTTCTTACTGTCCAGTCAAATATAGTAAGTCCAACCCTTAATATTTATCAATATGGTTCTGTATGTTCTGATTGACCCGATCTGGGAAAGTCCGAAAATAGAAAAGAAGTATAGAGTAAAATTTAAGCTTAAAAATGGGAGTTTAAAACTAAGGAACATTCGTAGAGGTGCTTCTGTTATTGCCTCTTCTGGAAGCGGAAAAACAGAATCCGTAGTCTATAATTTTTTAAAACATTTTCAAAAGCACCAATTCTGTGGGGTTATTCATGACTACAAGCATTTGGAACTTACGGAAATAGCATACCCACTTTTTAAAGACCCCAAGATTCCCTTTCATATCATTTCCTTTGATGACATCTATGACAAGGTCAATCCCATCGCTCCAAGATATATAGAAGATGAAGAAAGTGTCAATGAAGTTTCCAGAGTCCTCCTTGAAAACCTATTGGAACAACGGGAATCGATAGCTGCGGGATCGTCTAAATTTTTTAACGATACCGTTGAAGGTCTATTAGGAGGTCTGATTTGGAAAATGAAAACCACCTACCCAGACTATTGTACCTTGCCCCATTTGATTGCCACCTACCAGTATTTGGATACGGAAAGTTTGATCGATTTTTTAAGTTCCGACTTCACCTCCAAATCGATTGCTAGTGCTTTTATCTCAGGAAAAGATTCGGAACGCCAAACCGCAGGGGTGTTGAGTACCCTAAACAATGCCTTAAAGAAAATCAGTGCCAAGCGTATTTTTATGACGCTCTCGGCAGATGAAGTTCCTCTCGATATCAATAACCCCAAAAACCCAAGAGTAGTTACTGTAGTGAACAACCCTAAATACGTTACTAGCTATTCTCCTGTGATTGCCACCATTATCCATACCATAACCAAACAAATGAGTTTACGGCATCAGAAATCATCTTTTATCCTTTTGGAAGAAGCACCCACCATCAGGCTACTTAATATGCACCAAATCCCGGCAACACTAAGAAGCTATGATATTTCAACAGTCTACGTGCTACAGGACAAAACCCAAAATGACATGATGTATGGCGATAAGGCAAGTCGGGCTATCTTGAGCAATCTATCCTACCAATTTTTTGGAAAGGCTAATGATCCAGAAACCGCTAAGTACTATGAGCGCTTTTTTGAGATTGTTAAAAAGCCAACGACGACCATTAGCAAAAGTCAAAATAGCCTAGATTTTGATTCTCGAATCAGTACAGGAGAGAAGGAAGTTAGTAAGATTCGTTCAGATGTGTTCTTCGGCTTAAAGCAAGGGGAGTTTATCTCTTTTGCAGATGGGAAGGATCGTAGAGTAAAGTTTGAAATGCCTAAAATCACAAGAGACTTGCCAGCTCCAAAACATCGCTATAATGATGCCGAAATACAGGCTAATTTTGAACGAGTTCATCTAGAGGTCAGACAGCTATTTAAGTTAAAGGCTTAAGCATAATCTACCAAATCTAACAAAATCAATCTGTTTTGAGATTGAATGGTTGTCAGGACTAAGAGTCAGTTTTTTTATTCAAAATTAATGTATGATTAATCATTTATATCTGAAAAGATTTATTGTTTAGAACTTTAAACTGCATTATAACGAATTTCACAAAAACTTAACATGGATTACGGCTTTTCCGTAAGAATAAAACGAAAACATTGTTTATTTTTAATGTAAATAAAATACTATGAAAAAAATACTTGTAATCTTACTTGTTGTTGCCTTTAGTGCGTGCAATAACGACGATGAACCAGCTGACCCCATAAGTCAACTCCCACAAGCTACTCAAACAGGAGAAAATACTATTGGTTGCTTGGTAAATGGTGAAGCTCTATTACCAAAAGGTAGCCCTCTTGCTGGACCTGTAAAAAATGCATTTTATCAATTGATTGATGGAGAGTATTTCTTTGGTTTGTCATTTTCTAATAAAAATGGGGAAGCTTTAAAAGCTCTTAGCATAGGGGTTTTGTATATAAAATTAACTAAAAACCAGATAATAACGTTGGATAAAAATCCAATTGATGATGGTGATTTCGTTGGTGGAGGAGCAGAGTATTCAAGTTCCATTGACATTTTTACAGGTAGTGACTACTTTACTAATTCTATTCAAAATGGTGAGCTGACGATCACTAATTTAGATGAAAATAACCAAATTATATCTGGTACGTTTTGGTTTGATGCTATTGACAATAAAGGAGATATTGTAGAAATTCGAGAAGGTCGATTTGATATGCCATATTCTAAATAAAAAAAGAATGGTTTTGCACTAACAAAACCATTCAAAATTAAATTAAACATTTTAAAACATTTAATCTAAATCCACTACAAATTTATGAAAACTACAAAGAAGTACATTTACTATGCTCAAAAAAACATAGTACCTCATATCATACTATGCTTTTTCATGCTTTTTACTGGTGGGCATAAAACTCTAGCCCAACAAGATATAAACACCTCGTTTAAAAGCCTAATGGATAATACGTTCCAAAATCTTGAAAAAAACCGAATACCACATGGTATTTTAATAGATTTTGGTATGGAGTTCGCTCATGTACCCGCCTACAACGGCACCCTTACCGACAGCACATATATTAATAAAAGGGTGCTGAAAGAGATTTATAATACTCTTTTAATGAGCAGGGTTACTATGGCTTCTTCAGGCTTTGTTACCTCGGAAGATTTTGACACCAACTGGAAAACTAACCGGAGTAAAAACTATATAGCTCTTTCGGGTCTATTTTTTAAATACAGCAGGTTTGATGCGAATGCCTATCCTTCTAAAATACAATTTGGCAACAATCAATTTTCAGATAAATATGTAGGGGGTACTTGGCAAGATCCTTATGAGACGCTACAAACATTTGCTTTAACAACGCCCATCGAGGTTTTTGATGGGTTAAACTTCAATATTAAAGTACCTCAAAGTATTTTTTACAGCAATGCAGCTACGAGCATCAACAGATTAGAGATAGATTTTGATAATGGCAACGGCTATCAGCAAGTTAATTTTGACCAAGAAGTTGCTGTAAGCTATACAAGTGCAGGCAATAAAATATGGAAATATAAATTAGTATTGACCAATGGGCAGCTTTTATATGCGCACTCGAAGATAAATGATAACAGGAGATTCAGTAAGTCAAGGAAATAATATATTAGCCAAGTCCCCAACTCAAAAAGGGGTGGCAAATTGGATATGCAATAGCTCTGGCCGTTATCTTCTTGAAGCTGAAGCGGAAATTGCCTATCTGGGTATAGAGGGAACAGCTACCATTACCTTGGATGACGCCGGTAACGATTGCCAAATCACTAGACCTCTGATTGTTGCTGAAGGCTTTGATGCTGGCAGTTTGTTAAATCCTGAAACGCCATTGGGAGATTCTAATATCCTTTCTTTTTCCTCGGGAATTGAAGGATCACAAAGTAACACTTTAAGAGATTTATTAACTGGCTTTACAGATATTGCTCCAACAGATCAAGAGTACGATATTATCTACATAGATTGGGATAATGGAGTAGATTATTTACAGCGGAATGCTTATGTATTGGAAGAAGTGATAAATTGGGTTAACGATAACAAAGTACCTGATGACGATGGGGTGCGTCAACCAAATATAGTGTTAGGACAAAGCATGGGTGGTGTGGTAGCACGTTATGCTCTAAGCGACATGGAAACTAGAGGAGAAATACACGAAACAGGTCTATTTATATCTCAAGATGCTCCACAACAAGGCGCCAATGTCCCTCTAAGTTATCAGTTTTTGTACAGGCACTTGATAAAGCAATATGTTACGGCATCCAACACCTTACTTGGTAATATTGTTACCGTACCACTAACAAACAGCCTAACGGATGCTAATATTTCAGATTATTTGTCGATTTTAGATACACCTGCGAGTAGACAGCTACTTAAAAATTGGTCTACAAATTCTTATCAAGTTAATAATACTTTTCATGACGATTTTTACACAGAGTTAAGAGGTCTTAACAATAATAGTGGTTACCCACAGCAAGGTAATATTAGAAATATTGCTCTGAGTAACGGTAGCGAATGTGGGACACCACAAACCTATAATGCAGGAGACCACCTTGCTAATGTACAAATGAATGAAAAACTATCTTTTTTAGAGAATCTTGCTTTTACATTTTTAGGACCTCTAATTGGCGTTACCGCTGGCTTAACAATAGATCCTGATTTTTTTAGAGTTGGCTTGCTAAGTAAAGTCCCTGGCAGTTCTAGGTTTATAATAGATGTTCAGGCCAAAGCTCTATCCTACACCAACAATGCGCATATATACAAAGGTTTGATACGGTACAAGAAAAAAATATTAGGTGTTTTCGATTCGCAAGTGTCTATAACTAATGTTAATAAAAACCAACCAAATAATATTTTACCTTTTGATTACTACGGTGGTGGTTTTTTTGATACTTCAGGGCAAAGCCAAATTATTGATGCAGGCATTGCAGATATAACTATAGAAGTTGAGGACAAGTTTGGGTTTATTCCTACCGCTAGTGCTTTGGACATAAAATTAATTAGTAGTAATTTAGATGATGCAGACTATTTAAAAGGTTATGTTGGAGGTATACCGACACCTACATCTCCATTCGATAATTTCAGTACGGAATTTACAACTCCAAACGATATTGATAATAATAATGAACAACATCTGGAATTTAATAGAAGAAATGGTAACTGGTTAGCCGAAGAATTAGAAGGTATAAATGCGGTATCTGATTGTTCTGCCTTTTGTTCAACCAATTCTGTTATCATAAATGGTTCCGACTCAATATGTAACTCAGGTACATATACACTTGATAATGATAATTATTCACCATTATGGTCTATCATATCTGGACAGAGTTTAGTTAGTTCATCAATAAACGGAAACTCAATTACAATTACAAAATTGAATATTAATTCAACAGGAATGGTAACCTTAAGAGCGTTCATATCAAGCGGGAATGAATGTAGTAACCAAACCACAATTGTTACAAAAAATATTTTTTTAAACACGAAACCAACAATTAGTTTCAATAATACCGCTTTAAGAGATGCTATTTTAGCAGGTAATACATTGGCGGATGAATCACCTTTTGTTATTGAAAGCGGAGATATTGTTAATATAACGACAGCAGGTCCGGCTACTGAGCTTAAATGGAAATATACAGGTTTTGAGCCATATGGTAGTTGCCTCACCTTTCCTAATGTAACACCTCCTAATTCCGTAGTTGGTATTGTTCCTTTGATTGGGTATAACTTTATTACTCCTGATCCTTTTGCTGTCCCTTTAAGTAGCAGCCCAGAGATTTCTATACCATCAAGTAGTGACGGGTATTTAGAAGTCGAAGTAACTGCCGTTAATGAATGTGGTTGCCATACAGATACAAATGTATATGTTAAAGAAGATAATAGTACGCCTACGCCTCCTAACGAACCACCTGTGGATTTTACAGCATCACCAAACCCATACACAGCATTTGATTTTGGACTTGCCGTACATGTATTTAGAACCGACCCTGTACCATCAGGTCAATCTATACAAATCTATAATTGTACATTTGAAATTCTTAATTTGGTTACAGGATTTAGTTACCATCAGACATCGTTTTTATTTGATACAAACGAAACTAATATATTGATATTGCCCTCTCTTCCCCCAGGAACTCACGTAATGAATTTAGGCTATGGAGGACAAACTGTCTCGAAATTGTTAGTGGTTCATTAACTAAACAACTTATAATGGATAAATTAAAGCACCAAATATGTATTTGGTGCTTTTTTAACCTTTAAAAATAAAGACTCTTTAGGTCCAGTGAAGGCAGGATTTTTGGCGACAAGTACCTAAAACATATCAAAGAAATCCATTGCAAATCAAATGGAATTGGTACGGAACATAAATCAAAAAAACTGAACTAGTTTTACAATAACTCTTGAAATAAGATATTCCCGACAACAGCCACAATATCCTTGGAGTTTGTTTTAAAAAATTTTTAAAGAACTTCATTTAATTTTTGATCATTTTTAAATTTTTCTCTTAAAATATTCATATCATTACTTACCTTTTTATCTAATATTTTTGCATAATGTTGGGTGGCTCTTAAAGATTTATGACCAAGCATTTTACTTACAGATTCAATGGGAACGCCATTGTTTAAAGTTACTGTTGTGGCGAATGTATGTCTGGCTAAATGAAAAGTCAGGTTTTTTTGTATGCCACAAATATCGGCTATTTCTTTTAAATAGGTATTCATTTTTTGATTACTAAATACGGGTAAAACTTTGTCAGAGTTCAACATATCTGGATGATAAGCATATTTATTTAATATAGATTGAGCGATTGGTAATAAAGGAATATTGGTTCTACTGTCAGTTTTTGTTCTTTTCGTTTTAATCCAATATTCTCCGTCAATTCCAAGAACAATATTGTTTTTAGAAAGTCTTTTAACATCAATGTATGCCAAACCCGTAAAACAACAAAAAACAAAGATATCTTTCACAATATTAATTCTTTCGATAGAAGTTTTCTTTTCAATGATTGATTTAATTTCTTCTTCTAGAAGAAACTCTCGGTCAACAATTTTGAATTTTGTTTTATAATGTATAAAAGGGTCTGCATCTATCCACCCGTTTGTATATGCAATTCGGATAATTTTTTTTAAGTTGGAGACATATTTAAATGTGGTGTTATGGCTGCATTTTTGTTTCGTCTTTAAATAGTACTCAAGATTATTAATAAATTTGAGATCAACTTTTTTAAGAGGGAAGTCATTTGCTTTATATTGACTTTGAATGAATTTTATGATATGATTTTTGGTCGTTTTATAGCGAATTAATGTATTTGCTGCATAGTCTATTCCAACTAGCTTTTCAAGTTGGTCATTATGATCTTGAAATATCTGGAGTACCATTCTAGATTCTTCATCTTTACCTAAATAACGATCACGTAGTTTAACGGCAGTTAACATTTCCCCTTGATCAATAAGCTGTTGTTGGCAAGAAAATATTTTATTCTTTATAGAAGCAATATACCTATTTAGTAGTTGAATTTCTTTAGAACTTCCTTTAGCTAAACCAGTATCACTACTCCAACGACTTAGTTCGATTTTTCGACATATACTGAATTCAGCCCTTAGCTGATCTATTGTAATTCTTACATAAATGGGTGCTTTTCCCAAATTATCTAATTTGCTTTTTTTAAGATATACTAAAAGTTTTAGTGAATGGGTCACCTGTTATACTGTTTTTGTTATTAATTTTGCTTGAAATTACAAAAAAATTCACAAACAGTTTATTTTTTAACACACTGAAAATCAATTTTTTATGTTCTAAATTGGGTTAATTTGGTGCCCCTTTTTTTGAATTATCAAGTGACACCGAATTGGACACCTTTTATTTGATTTTATATGATATTATTTAGAGGTATTAAAAATGTAAAAACCTGTAAATCATATATTTACAGGTTTTTTGAATTAGGATAATACCTAAAAAGTACTCAAGGTGGGAATCGAACCCACACGACCGAAGTCACTGGATTTTGAATCCAGCGCGTCTACCAATTCCGCCACTTGAGCAAATTTGAAAAGCAAAAATATAGCTTTTTTCGATATTATATATAAAAATACTAGTCAATATACTTTTTAGGTTAAAATAAATGCATAAATTTGCACCTCGATTAAAATAAGGTGCTGTTTAGTGCTTAAAAACAACTAGTTAACTATGCCAATTGTAATTACTGAAGCTAAAATTTTTGCATGTACCCAAAGCAAGGTTCTTGGTGAAAAAATTGCTAAATCATTTGGTGCAGAATTAGGTAATGTAATTACCTCGACATATAGTGATGGCGAGTTTCAACCATCGTATGAGGAGTCTATTCGAGGAACTAGAATTTTTATCATAGGTTCTACAAATCCTGGGCCAGAAAATTTAATGGAGATGTTACTCATGATTGATGCAGCAAAACGAGCTTCAGCAAGACATGTAACAGCAGTTTTACCGTATTTTGGATGGGCAAGACAAGATAGAAAAGATAAACCAAGAGTACCTATTGCCGCAAAATTAGTAGCAAAAATGCTAGAAGCAGCAGGAGCCACACGTATTATTACAATGGATTTGCATGCAGATCAAATTCAAGGATTTTTTGAAAAACCTGTAGATCACTTATTTGCATCCACCATTTTTCTACCTTATTTAAAAAGCTTAAACCTAGATAATTTAACCATAGCTTCACCAGATATGGGTGGTTCCAAAAGAGCATATGCTTATTCTAAAGCATTACAAAGTGATGTTGTTATTTGCTATAAACAAAGAGAAAAAGCTAATATAATTTCTCACATGGAACTTATTGGTAATGTTGAAGGTAAAAATGTAGTGTTGGTTGATGATATGGTTGATACAGCTGGCACACTAACAAAAGCTGCCGATTTAATGATGGAGCGTGGCGCATTAAGTGTAAGAGCTATTTGTACACATCCTATTTTATCTGGAAAAGCATATGATAATTTAAATAAATCAAAACTAGAAGAATTAATAGTTACAGATTCAATACCAGTAAAGCCATTAACCGATAAAATTAGAGTATTGAGTTGTGCAGATTTATTTGCTGAAGTTATGGAGAAAGTTCATAATAATCAATCTATTAGTTCAAAATTTGTGATGTAGTTTCGACTACGCTCAACTACCTTACTCATGTATTTGGGTTATGGTAAAAAGTAATTTAATATTAACTATAAATTTAAATAATGAAATCAATTACAATCGACGGATCTCAAAGAGAAAGCGTAGGCAAAAAAGCAACAAAAGCCTTACGTAATGCTGGTCAGGTTCCTTGCGTATTATACGGAGGAGATAAGCCACTTCATTTCTCAGCACCAGAATTAGCTTTCTCTAAACTTGTATACACGCCTAATGCGCATACAGTTGTGATTAATTTAGACAATGGTGAAACTTTAAATGCAGTACTACAAGACATTCAATTTCACCCAGTAACAGATAGAGTCTTGCACATAGATTTCTATCAATTATTCGAAGACAAAGAAATTGCTTTAAACATTCCAGTAAACCTTGTTGGTAATTCAAAAGGTGTTAAAAACGGTGGTGTTTTAAGAAGAAACAACAGAAAACTTCGTATTAAAGCACTTCCAGCTAACTTACCAGATTTTATAGAGATCGATATTGCACCTCTTAAAATTGGAGATAAAGTAACTGTTGGGGATTTACCAACCGATAAATATACTTTTTTACATACTGATAATATTGTAGTATGTCAAGTTAGAACTTCTAGAGTAGCAATAGCAGATGAAGACGACGACGAAGAAGAATTAGAAGAAGGAGCTGAAGCAGCAAGTGCAGATGCACCAGCAGCTGAGGCAACTCAAGAATAATTTAATCTTAAAATTAAATAATAAGAAGCATCCTGATTTATTCAGGATGCTTTTTTATTTTTACAAAAAGAAACTTTTATGTGCCAGTTTTTAATCAGATTATTTAAAAAGAATACTCGCATAAAAGAACAAGATTCCATGAAAAAATATTTAATAGTAGGTTTAGGAAATATTGGCGAGAAATATGAAAATACACGTCATAACATCGGTTTTAAAGTTTTAGATCATTTTGCACGTAAAGAAGATTTAACTTTTGAAACTCAAAAACTTGGAGACATTGCTACTTATAAATTGAAAGGAAGAACATTCATTTTATTAAAACCAAATACTTACATGAATTTAAGTGGTAAAGCGGTTTTATATTGGCTAACTAAAGAAAAAATTCCTATAGAAAACTTACTTGTCATAACAGATGATTTAAATCTGCCTTTCGGAAGTATTAGATTGAAAACTAAAGGAAGTGATGGCGGTCATAATGGTTTAAAGGATATTCAAGAAAAACTAAATACTACAAAATATAATCGATTTAGATTTGGAATAAGCGATGCTTTTAATAAAGGAAAACAAATTGATTATGTATTAGGCGAATGGACTGATGAGGAAAATAAAACTCTAAAAGAACGTTTAGAAAAATCTGTTGAACTTATTAAATCCTTCGTTCTTGCAGGAGTAAATAATACGATGAACGCTTTTAACGGAAAATAATAAACAAAACTTCGAGTTTCATTTTACTATCTAATAATAATCTTTTTGGAAGACTTTTGAATACCATCATTTATATTTAAAATATACATACCAGATTGTATGTAGTTTAAATCAATATCTTCATCAAAATCTCCATTTAAGTTATCATAAATAGTTTCAAATACTAAACGACCTCTTATATCGAAAAGGGTTAACATAATTTTTGTTGATTCAGTCGATAATTGAATTTTAAACTGACCTGAGTTAGGATTCGGAAAAAGAGAAAATTCTGGAAAATCAACAAAATCAGGTTCATCAATATCTAATGGTGTTTCATTGGTTTCACATAGTTCTACAAACCAAGAATTCAAAGTTCCTATGTCTCCATCTTCAAAATCACCTAAACGAATAGTCCAATTTCCTGAAGCATTTTCACCATTAAAACCATCTAGTAATTCCCTTAAAGATTTAGAGGCTATATTTATTCCAGAATTAGAGCAATTGTAAGTTAAAGCATCGTCATCAAAAGTACCAATAATATTATCTTCCTCTTGGCAGTCGCTAGACGATTTCAATAAAACTTCAGTGTTATTAGGACTCAATAAAGCTATAGCTAAATCACCTATGTATGAATGTGTAATATTTACACCAATATTAATATCAGAAATAATAGAAGAATCTGGAATGTTTATAGTATGACTTTGTGTAAAAGTCCTCGCATTATCAGTTATAGATATTCCCAAATTTGATGCTGAACTGTATTGTACACAGGTTGTATTTACATTATAATTAATAGCAAAATCTTTTGAATTAATTGCAAAGAAATTATTGTTTGTAGGTTCAATCATTATTCTACAGTATGGTGCAGCAATATTAGGGACTGTGAGGTTATAGCTCCCATTATTTGGTATGTCGTTTACAATAACATTATAAGTGCTGCCTCCATCGGTAGAAAGTAAAATATTAATATTTGAAGCTCCAGATAATGTATTGGTATTATTCACATTCCATGTTATGGTTTCGCTTGTTCCACTTGTCCATGAAATACCAGATGTGTTTTGTGAAGTTATTTCAAATGGCCCATAATTAGAGTCAAAAGTAACCCGCATATCATCATGTTTGTTATTTGCACCGCCTGATTTATTATCTCTAACGGTTAATCTGAAATCTGCAGTTCTATTTGTATTTGGTATTTTTTCCCATTGCGTAGCATTAACTCCAAACCTTAAATCTGATAAATTAGGAAAATATCTAATGTTATTAATTGTTGGTGAATATGATCTAAACAGAACCGAGTTAGAGTCTGTTGAATTTGCATCAGGATAAGTTGTTGAGCCATTGTTTTCATCAATCTGTTCCCAGCAATAGGTAATTATATCACCATCAACATCGCCGCCAGTACCTACTAATTTAAAAGGCGTTCCGATGGGCAATGTTAAATTACTTCCAGCGTCTACCGTTGGGGTTGTATTGCCTGTATTTACAGTAGATGCGCAAGAGGTGTTTTTAATATAAGATGTTACTTGCTCAATAGAAATAGCATGAAAGTAAGGATCACTATTTGTTTGTACATTAGCTGAACCTGCAATTCCAGCATATCCCATGATTGTTGTACCGCTGCCAGGTTCCATTTGTGCAATAGTATTATCAAAATCTATATCGCCATTGCTAGTCCAAGTATGGTTTGCTCCAAATTGGTGGCCTATTTCATGAGCTACCAAGTCTATATCAAAATTAAAACCATCTGGATCGGTGTCAGAACTATAGCCACTTCCTTTTAATCCATTAACACAAACACAACCTATACACCCAGCATTTCCGTCAAATCCAATAGCAGATAAAAGATGTCCAATATCGTAATTAGCGCTTAGTATTTCTGTATCAAGTGTGGTTTGTAATTCATTACTATAGTTTGAAAAACCTGAGTAAGGATCAAATCCAGAATTTAAATAAATTACAGAATCGTTCGTGCCAATTAATTCTAAAGAAAGGTTGAAATCGTTTTCAAAAACGGCATTTATATTAGTTAAAGTTGCAGCTAAAGAGGCATTTACAGAAGCTAGTGTTCCACCATGAAAAGCGGCATATTCTCCAGTTACAGATATTGCTAACCTGTAAGTTCTTTTTATACTATCATCAGCATCCTTTGAAGTAAAACTAGACTTTAATGTATTCTCTAAAGAAGTGTTTTCAGTTAAACATTTAAAACCTTTCTTTTTATCAATACTTGACTTATTTATAACAGTAATTAGATTATTTTTAGTTGCATCTGGTTCAAAAACTAGTGTTTCGTCTTTTCCTAAAATAATTCCTGTTAACCCTTTATAAGGAGATAAACTAAAACGTAAATAAGCCGAAGGCGAATCTATACCATAACCAACATAAGATTTTATTTCAGGATATTTTGCTTGTAAATTTGGATGAAAAACGGAGGCTTCTTCTATTCTATATTTTTCAAACTTGCCATTAGCATTAGGTAAGCTTAAAACGAAGTTTTGTGTTTTTGAAAGATTAAAATTTTTTGAAAGCACATTTGATAGCTGATCATAATCAAACTCAAATACAACTTTTCCATCAATTACTGGATTGCTTATGTTAGATTTTTGGAGTGTATTGTTGCTTTCAACTTTAGTGAAATAGATATTTTGTCCAAATGATGAAAATACCATTAAAAATATGGAAGTTGTTAAAACATGATGTAGTTTTGCTTTCATAAATAGTATTTGGGGTAATTTTATCAAACACGAATAACAAATTTAGTTTTTTTTATATTAACACAGAAATCTAGTGTTATTAATGAGTAAAGTTCAAAACATTGAAAAATATAAATCAGTCGAACCAACAGTAGTTACTATCGGAACTTTTGATGGTGTTCATATTGGGCACCAAAAGATTGTTAAACGTTTAATAAACACAGGAAAATTAGAAGGACTAAAATCTGTAATTCTAACTTTTTTTCCACATCCTCGGATGGTTTTACAAAAGGATTCGAATATCAAATTAATAAATACTATTGATGAACGAAGCGATATTTTAGATAAGCTAGGGCTAGATTATTTGCTTATTAAAAAATTCACTAAAGCATTTTCACGATTGTCGGCTGAAGATTTTGTAAAACAAATTCTGGTTGATAAGCTAAATGCTAAAAAAGTAATTATAGGTTACGATCATAGATTTGGACGAAATAGAAATGCTGATATTAATGATTTGAAAACCTATGGAGAAATTTACGAGTTTGAAGTTGAAGAAATTTCGGTTGAAGATATTGATGACGTTGCTGTAAGTTCTACTAAAATAAGGCATGCATTAAATGAAGGCGATATTGCAAAAGCAAATAGTTTTTTGGGTTATCATTTTATGCTTAACGGTATAGTAGTTAAAGGTAAAGGCTTAGGCAGAACATTAAAATACCCGACTGCCAATATTTATATTGATCAAGATTATAAACTCATACCAAAACGTGGGTCTTATGTTGTGAATTCTAAAATAGGTGATAAATTATTTTTTGGAATGATGAATGTAGGTGTAAATCCAACTGTAAATGGCGAGAAAGAAACTATTGAAGTTCATTTTTTCGATTTAAACAAAGATATTTATAATCAAACCATTCAAATTAATTTGTTAGAGCGCATTCGTGACGAACAAAAGTTTGAATCAATTGAAGCTCTACAAGCACAATTACAAAAAGATAAAAAAACGGCACTACAATACATAGATAATTATAATGCTTAACACATGGTTATTTAAACATATAGATAATTCGGCATTAATAGTTTTTAGGATCATTTTTGGGCTACTTTGTTTTTTAGAATCTGTTGGCGCTATAATTACAGGTTGGGTTAAAACAACTTTAATCGACCCTAAATTTACTTTCAATTTTATAGGTTTAGATTTTTTACAACCACTATCAGGAAATGGCATGTACTTTTATTATGCTGTAATGGGTGTTTTTGGGCTGTTTATTATGTTGGGTTATAAGTATAGATTTAGCATGTTTTGTTTTACAATCATGTGGTCTGCAACATACTTAATGCAAAAAGCATCATACAACAATCATTATTATTTATTGATGCTGTTAAGTAGTATTATGGTTTTTCTTCCGGCACATAAATATGCTTCAATAGATGCGAAACTAAAGCCAAATATAAAAAGTTACTCCATGCCAAATTGGTGTAAATGGGTTTTTGTAATTCAACTTTTTATTGTTTACACGTATGCTTCGGTAGCTAAATTATATCCAGATTGGTTAGACACCACAGTTATAGAATTACTTATGAGAGGCAAAAAAAATTATGTTTTAATAGGCGATTTACTTCAACAAAAATGGATGCATTACTTGCTAGCTTATGGCGGTATTTTATTTGATGGGTTGGTTATTCCGTTACTATTATTTAAACCTACTAGAAAATATATTTTTTTCATTTCTATCTTTTTCCATGTGTTTAACTCTGTAGTTTTTCAAATCGGGATTTTTCCATATTTATCATTAGCTTTTACATTATTCTTTTTTGAACCACAAACCATTCAAAGACTATTTTTGAAAAGCAAACCATTTTATAACGATACAGAAGTAACTATTCCAAATTACAGAACACCAGCAATAGCGATATTCTCAATTTATTTTTTGATCCAAATAGGGTTGCCATTGCGTCATCATTTTATTGAAGATGATGTGCTTTGGACAGAAGAAGGACATCGGTTATCATGGCGCATGATGCTAAGAGTAAAAAGTGGTAATGCTACTTATAAAGTTGAAAATAAGGCTACAGGAAAAATTGTCAATATTAATTTAGAAGATTATTTAACCAAAAAGCAGCAACGTTTAGCAACATCTAAACCAGATGTGATTTGGCAATTTTCACAACATTTAAAAAAAGAGTTCCAAGCCAAAGGCGAAGATGTAGCCGTTTATGTTAGTTGCAAACTTAGTGTAAATGGGAAACCCTATAAAACCCTAATAAATCCGGAAGTAGATTTAGCCAATGTAGAGTGGAACACTTTTAAACACAGTAATTGGATTTTACCTTCAAAATAGTTCTGTACTATATCTGGAATTCCCTAAATTTGTCGCTTAAATTTTAACAGATGTTACAAGTACCTTTTATTAGAGAACATAAAGATTTGGTTATTGCACGATTAGAAAAAAGAAACATCGATGCAACTTCTATGATTGATGAAGTTATAACTTTGGATGAAGACCGCAGACGTATTCAAACAGAGCTTGATAATACTTTAGCTGAATCGAATTCGCTATCAAAAGAAATAGGTAACTTATATAAATCTGGGGAAGCTCAAAAAGCTAATCTTTTAAAAGAAAAAACAAGTCAGTTAAAAGAAACTTCAAAAGAACTTACTGAAAAACTTAGTAATACTACTGAAGCACTAACGGAGTTACTTTATAAAATCCCAAATGTTCCAAATGAATTAGTGCCAAGGGGAAATTCTGAAGAAGACAATGAAGAAGTCTATAAAGAAGGAGTCATTCCTGTTTTACACAAAAACGCTTTACCACATTGGGAATTAGCCAAGAAGTATGATATTATAGATTTTGAGCTTGGTAATAAAATAACAGGAGCAGGTTTTCCTGTATATAAAGGTAAAGGAGCAAAACTACAACGCGCATTAATCGCTTATTTTTTAGATAAAAATACAGCAGCAGGATATACAGAATATCAATTGCCACTTATGGTGAATGAAGCTTCTGCAACAGGAACAGGACAGTTGCCAGATAAAGAAGGGCAAATGTATCATGTTACTGAGGATAATTTATATTTAATACCAACTGCTGAGGTGCCTGGAACTAATATTTTTAGAGACACCTTACTTAATGAAACAGAGTTGCCAATAGGAATTACAGGTTATACACCATGTTTTCGTAGAGAAGCAGGAAGCTACGGCGCGCATGTAAGAGGTTTAAATAGGTTGCATCAATTTGATAAAGTTGAAATTATTAGAGTAGAACATCCTAGTAAATCTTATGCAGCTTTAGATGGTATGGTTGAGCATGTGAAATCTATTTTAAAAGAATTAAAACTACCATATAGAATTTTAAGATTGTGTGGAGGTGACACCTCATTTGCATCTGCATTAACTTACGATTTTGAAGTGTTTTCTACAGCGCAAGATCGATGGTTAGAAATTTCATCAGTTTCAAATTTTGAAACCTTTCAAGCCAACCGATTAAAACTTCGATTTAAAAATAGTGATGGTAAAAACGAATTAGCGCATACACTAAATGGAAGTGCTTTAGCATTACCCAGAGTACTTGCAGGAATTTTAGAAAACTACCAAACAGAGGCAGGAATTGTTATTCCAGAAGTACTTCAACCTTACACAGGGTTTAGTATAATTAGCTAAAATGTATTGCAAATAAATAAAAGTAAAATCTTACAAATAAACAAGGTTTCGTTTTTAAAAACCGATTAAGTGTAAATTAATAAGGTTGTTTAACGATTTTATCTTCATTTCTTTTGTTTTTCAAAATATATTTTTGAAGTTAGCAAAACCAAATAAAGATAAACTTAACCTACCATGAAAAATGTTAAACGCATTTTACTTTTAATAGCTTTAATTTTCTTTGCAAGTAAAGTTTTGTTTTCAGATTTTGAAATTTCTAAATCTAAAAATGAAACCGCTTCTATTGCAACAAGTAAATAGATATCGAGATATTAATTGTATAAATAAAATTCCAAGATAAGTAGTAAGAGATTAAAAATAGTCCTTTTCGTTAATTCGAAAAATAAAGGCTGTCCCCAATCGAGTATTACAATGTTTTTAAATTAGCACATAGTTAATTATAAATTTATTTTGGTTGGTTAGTGCCCGAATTTTATTCGGGCATTTTTTTTAGTGAAACTTTTTTTGAAAAACTAAGAGTATTTTCAAAAATATTAGTTGAACTAATCCAGATGAAAATCTGGATCTCCTCAATTAAAAACTTCTGATTAATACAAAATCTAAAACACACAATTGTTATATTTACAGAATGAGATTTCTTTTTGTTTTATTTCTTTCAGTCACCATAAATGCTTTTGCCCAAGACGATATTTTGGCAAAGGAGTACTTTAAAAATGGAGATTTTGAAAAAGCTTTATTTGAATACAAAAAGTTATATTCTAAATCGCCCTCTAACCTTTCATATATAGATCAAATAGTTACTACACATCAACAATTAGAACAATATGATGAGGCTGAGGCGTTCTTAACAAAGTTAATGGAGCGGGTTAATTACCCTTCTTTTTTAGTAGAATTGGGTTATAATTTTCAACTAAAAAATGATATTGAAAAAGCAAATCTAAATTACAACAAGGCTATTGCAAGTATTAATATAAACCCAAGTAATGTGTTTGCTGTAGCTAGAAGTTTTCAGAATCATTCACTTTTAGACGAAGCTATTATGGCCTATGAAAAAGGGATGCAGCTTAAGCCAGATTATAATTTTAATTTGCAATTAGCTCAATTGTATGGCGAAAAAGGAGACATTGAAAAGATGTTTACAGGCTATATTAATTTTGCCGAATCCAACCCAGCGTCATTAGTTACTATTAAACGCTATATCAATGATTTTATTAGTGAAAATAGTGCTAGTGAAAACAACACAACATTCCGAAAAATTCTACTAAAAAAAATTCAACAAGAGCCTAATTTACTTTGGAATGAAATGTTGAGTTGGCTATTTATTCAGCAAAAAGATTTTAAAAAAGCATTCATTCAAGAAAAAGCTATTTTTAACAGGAAGCCAGAAAGTTTAAAACGAATAGAAGATTTAGCTGCTATTTCATCAAACGAAAATGAAAATGAAACAGCAAAAGAAATTTACAACTTTATAATAGAAACAGCTCAAGATTTAGAAACCTTATTAGATGCCCATTACAACCTACTGCAATTAGAAATTAAAGAAGGTTTAAAAGAAAATTACACTAGTATTAATTCAAAATATTTAGAGTTATTTAAAGAATTTGGTACGTTTTCTCAAACCTTAAATCTTCAAATTTCGTATGCGCATTTTTTGGCTTTTAATATGAATGAAACTAATAAGGCCATAGCTTTTTTAGAAAACACATTAAAGTTGCCATTAACCGAATTGCAAAAAGCCAAGGTAAAACTTGAATTGGGAGACATTTTAGTTTTACAAGAAAAATTTAATCAAGCATTAATCTATTATACACAAATTCAGCGGAATTTAAAAAATAGCACTATTTCACAAGAGGCGCGTTATAAAGTAGCAAAAGCAAGTTATTATAAAGGCGATTTTAAATGGGCGGAATCTCAACTTAAAATTTTAAAAGCATCAACATCACAGCTTATTGCAAATGATGCATTAGATTTAAAACTTCTTATATCTGACAATAAATATGAAGATTCGCTTCAAACAGCTTTAAAACACTATGCAAAAGCAGATTTGTTGGCTTTCCAAAATAGAAATGATGAAGCGATTATGCTACTTGATAAAATTTTAGAAGAACATAAAACCGAACCAATAATAGCTCAAGCGCTATACAAACAAGCAAAGTTATTTGAATTAAAAGGCACCATTGAAAAAGCCAAAGTTAATTATGAGCGTATTATAGAAAATTATAGAGATGGCATTTTAATTGACGATGCGCTTTTTTATTTAGCTGAAATATATGAGAAGCAATTAAATGACCCAGAAAAAGCAAAAACTTTATACGAGCAAATTATTTTTGACCACGCCGATAGTATTTATTTTGTAGATGCTAGAAAGTGTTACAGAACCTTGCGAGGCGATGCCATAAATTAGACTTCAAAAATTACTCAGACAATAATGACGTAAAAATGTCATAAATGCGACGCTATCAAAATGAAAGAGCCTGAAATACTTTTGTTTCAAATAAAATCATACTAAAATGAGTAATTTGAATTTAGCAGAACGTTTAAAAGAATTGAGAAGCAGAAAAGGAATCTCACAAGAATTATTAGCAGAAGAATCTGGATTGAGTTTAAGAACTATTCAAAGAATTGAAAATAATGAAACTGTTCCCAGAGGTGACACTCTAAAGCGATTAGCCATAGCCTTGGATACATCACCTGATGAGATCGTGGATTGGAAAGTTCAAGAAGATCAAAATTATTTGACTATAATGAGTATGTCTGCGCTTAGTTTTTTGTTTTTCCCCATACTAGGAATCATAATCCCTTTAACTATGTGGATATTTAAAAAAGATAAAATAAAGGATGTAAATGAATTAGGTAAGTCCATATTGAATTTTCAAATCTCATGGACACTTTTATTGTTCTTATACTATATACTTATGTTTACAGGTATATTTGGTAGAATGTTTGGAGGTGTAGTTTCTCCATTTAGAGTGATGAGTTTGTTTATTCCATTAATAATTTTATATGGATATAATGTTATTATTATAGTATTTAATAGTGTGAGAGTTTATAATAAAAAGACGTTTAAATACTTGCCAGCTTTAAGAATTTTAAGATAAATTCTTTTAGTATTTTTGTTATTCCTACATGTATCCACAATAAAAAAATCATGATCATATACAACGTAACAGTAAATATTGACGAATCCATCCACGACGAATGGCTCATTTGGATAAAAGAACATATCCCTCAAGTTTTAGGTACAGGAAAATTTGAAAAAGCAACCTTATCAAAAATTTTGGTAGAAGAAGACATGGGAGGTGTGAGTTATTCCATTCAATACCGTTCGTATTCTAGAGAAGCTTTAGATGCTTATTATAAAGAAGATGCTGATAAACTTCAAAAAGAGGGTATGAAAAAGTTTGCAGATAAAATGCTAGCTTTTAGAACCGAACTTCAAATTGTAGATGAGTATACGGTTAATTTTAAATAGGTAACATCTATGATTTTCAGAAAAGCAACAGAAAAAGATCTTTCACAAATTATTAAAATGATTGCTGATGATGAGCTTGGAAAAACAAGAGAGAATTATCAAATTCCATTACCAAAAGAATATATTGATGCTTTTAATAAAATCAATTCAGACGACAACCATGAACTCATAGTCGTAGAAAATGAAAACTTCGAAATAATAGGAACATTACAGCTTACATTCATTCAATATTTAACCTACCAAGGAGGCATTAGAGCTCAAATAGAAGCTGTAAGAATCAGAAAAGACCAAAGAGGTATTGGTCTTGGAAAAAAAATGTTTGTATGGGCAATACAAAGAGCTAAAGAAAAGAAAGCGCACGTTTTACAATTAACCACAGATAAAAAGAGACCTAAAGCTATTAAATTCTATGAAGATTTAGGATTTAAATCATCACACGAAGGCATGAAAATGCATTTCAATTAAAATATAGCACCACCAATTAAGCTTTACAACTTAACGGCTTTGCGAACAAAACTTACTATCTTCGTATTTCTCTTAAAACATTCGTGAATTCGTGGCGTACAAACCCAATCAACATCAAGTAAAAGCAAAAAAATATTTAGGTCAGCACTTTTTAAATGATGAATCTGTGGCTGAAAAAATAGCTAATTCATTAACCTTAAAAGGCTATAAAAATGTTTTAGAAATTGGTCCTGGCATGGGCGTGCTCACTAAGTATTTACTTAAAAAAGACATTACCACGTATGTTATTGAGATTGATACAGAATCAGTAGAATATCTTCAAGCCAATTATTTAAATCTTGCCCCAAGAATTATTGAAAAAGATTTTTTAAAGTACGATTTAAACGATGTTTTCAATCAAGAACCATTTGCTATTATTGGTAACTTTCCATACAACATTTCCACCCAAATTGTATTTAAAACCTTAGAAATGCGAGATCAAATTCCAGAATTCTCTGGAATGTTTCAAAAAGAAGTAGCGCAACGTATCTGTTCAAAAGAAGGTAGTAAAGTGTATGGTATTCTTTCGGTATTAACCCAAGCATTTTATGACGCTGAATATTTATTCACTGTGCCACCAAACGTTTTTAATCCACCGCCAAAAGTAGATTCAGGCGTTTTAAGACTCACTAGAAAAGCAGATTATTCGTTACCATGTGATGAGAAATTCTTTTTTAAAGTTGTTAAAGCCGCTTTTCAACAACGCAGAAAAACACTCCGTAATAGTTTAAAAACATTCAATTTATCTGATAATTTAAAAGCAAATAGTATATTTGACAAACGTCCAGAACAATTAAGTGTTCAAGCATTTATTGAGCTTACGCAATTAATAGAAGCAGACGTTAGTTAGATTAGAAATGACACATTGAGTCTCATTTTTATATAGCGCATATCGAGAAGCTTTTAAACTTCATGAAAGAAGAAAACGAAAACATACAATTTCAATTAACGGATGAACTCATTGAGCAAGTTGAGTTATTTATCAAACAAAAAAATGATAAAGAACTTAAAACACTTTTAGACGAGTTTCATTACGCAGATATTGCCGAAATTTTAGATGAATTAAATCTAGAAGAGGCTATGTATGTCATAAAACTTCTAGATTCTGAGACCACTTCAGATATCTTAATGGAACTCGATGAAGATAATCGAGAAAAAGTCTTAAAAAATCTTTCTGCCAAAGAAATAGCCGAAGAAGTTGAAGAATTAGATACCGATGATGCCGCAGATATTATTGCTGAATTATCTGAAGAACGTCAGCAAGCTGTAATAGCTCAAATTGAAGATGAAGAACATAAAGCAGAAATCACTGAGCTTTTAGCTTATGATGAAGACACAGCAGGTGGACTCATGGCAAAAGAGCTTGTTAAAGTTTATGAAACCTGGACAGTCGCGGGGTGTATGCGTAGAATTCGTGGTCAAGCTAAAGAAGTTACTCGCGTGCATTCTATTTATGTAGTCAATAAAGAAGAAAAACTTATAGGACGCCTGTCTTTAAAAGATTTAATTGTTGCTAAAAGTGAGCAAAAAATAGCAGATATAGTTAAGGTAAATGTAGATTATGTAAATGTTAATGAAAAACCAGAAGAAGTAGCGCGAATCATGGCAAAATATGATTTAGAAGCTATTCCTGTTATTCAAAGTGATGATAACAAAGTGCTTTTAGGTAGAATTACCATTGATGATATCGTAGACGTACTAAAAGAAGAAGCCGATAAAGATTACCAAATGGCTGCTGGTATTACAGGCGATGTTGAAGCCGACGATAGTATCCTGCAACTTACTCGCGCACGATTACCGTGGTTGTTTTTAGGTTTGGTAGGCGGTATAGGTGCTTTTTTAATTATGGAAGGCTTTGAAGGGCTTTTTACTGGTAAAGCAGTTATATTATTCTTTTTTACACCACTAATTGCAGCTATGGCTGGTAATGTTGGTGTGCAGTCTAGTGCTATTATTGTGCAAGGTTTGGCTAATGATGATGTTCGTGGAAGTGTAAATAGTCGTTTGTTAAAAGAAATGTTATTAGCAGCACTAAATGGTGTTATTCTTGCGTTGTTTTTATTCTTTTTTGTCTGGGCTTTTAAGGGCGAATTAAATACCGCTTTAGCCATTTCAATATCGCTTGTTGCTGTTATTATTGTTGCAGGACTTATAGGCACATTTGTTCCCTTATTTTTAAATAAACGCGGTATAGATCCCGCCATTGCTACCGGACCTTTTATTACTACCAGCAACGATATTTTAGGTATTCTACTTTATTTCTGGATTGCAAAAATGATTTTAGGAATTTGACTTTTGTCATACTGAACTTGTTTAAGTGTCTCATTTAATTTGGGCGTTACCATACCCTTCGACTCCGCTCAGGGCAAGTGGTCGGGCTTTCGGCAGTCGCTTTTTTTGAGAAAAACAAAAAAGAGCTTCAACAATGCCTCAATCCCTAACGCAAAACTTTGTAATTTTATAGTCTAATTTCAAGACATGAAAATCCTCCACCTAGATACCAATCACGAATTATTAATCAATAAATTAAACGATTTAGGATTTATAAATCATGAAGATTATACGTCCTCAAAAGAAGCTGTTGAAGCTAAAATTTATGACTATGATGGTGTTATTTTAAGAAGCCGTTTTACTATTGATAAAATATTTTTGGATGCCGCAAAAAAGTTAAAATTTATAGGGCGTGTTGGAGCAGGATTAGAAAATATAGATTGTGACTATGCCGAAAAAAAAGGCGTGTATTTAATTTCGGCTCCAGAAGGTAATAGAAATGCAGTTGGGGAGCATACTTTAGGCATGCTACTATCACTTTTCAATAAATTAAATAAAGCAAATTCTGAGGTGCGACAAGGCAAATGGCTTAGGGAAGATAACCGTGGGATTGAACTAGACGGAAAAACCGTTGGCCTTAATGGTTACGGGAATATGGGAAAAGCCTTTGCAAAAAAACTTCGTGGATTTGATGTTGAGGTATTGTGTTACGATATAAAAGATAATGTTGGCGATACCAATGCAAAACAAGTTTCGCTTGCTAAATTTCAAGAAAAAGTAGATGTGGTTAGTTTACATACGCCACAAACACCATTAACTTTAAACATGATTAATGAAGCTTTTATCAATGCATTTAAAAAGCCATTCTGGTTCATCAATACGGCTCGAGGTAAAAGTGTGGTGACTGAAGATTTAGTTTCAGCATTAAAATCAGGAAAAATTTTAGGAGCAGGTCTTGATGTTTTAGAATACGAAAAAGCATCATTTGAAAACCTTTTTAAAAAAGATGATTCTGGGCTGCTGAGCGTAGCCGAAGTACCAGAAGCATTTCAATATTTAATAGATGCAGAAAATGTATTACTAACCCCTCATGTTGCGGGTTGGACGATTGAAAGCAAAGAAAAATTAGCACAAACCATAGTAGATAAAATTAAAGCAAAATTTTGCTAATTTTAAAGCATGAAAAAAACCGTTCTTGTTTTTTCACTACTAATTATTGCATTACTGCTTCTATTTCAATTTAGTAAGTACACTTTAATTAGTGGCGACTTAAAGATTGAATATCTCATGGCATTAATTGCCATTGTTTTTTTAGGCATAGGCATTTTTATTAATAGGAAATCACAAAAGGAAAACGCAGCTTCCAATAAAGAGATAGATCTTCAAAAAATTCAGCAATTAGGACTAAGTAAACGAGAATATGAAGTTTTAAAAGAAGTTGCTTCAGGTTTATCTAACCAAGAAATTGCAGAAAAATTATTTGTGTCAGAAAGCACTATAAAAACGCATGTTTCTAACCTTCTTGTTAAGTTAAATGCTAAACGGCGTACGCAAGCTATTCAAATTTCAAAAGACTTTAATATCATTTAAATTCTATATTTCATTAGCTTTACAACTAGAGTATTAACAATTTAGTACTTTAGTATGAGTCTCAATTCTTCCTGTCAAACTACTTTTGTTTAACTAATCAATACATAATTAAACATGAAACATACTGTAATTAAATACGGCCTTTATGCATTAATAAGTGGGTTTGTATTATTTGGGTTGCCTTTCTTTTTAGGAATGGGTTTAGATTTTGACTATGGAGAACTGATAGGTTACACATCCATGGTACTCTCTTTATTATTTGTTTATTTTGGTATCAAACACTATCGTGATAAAGTAAATAATGGTAAAGTGTCTTTGGGTAAGGCCATAGGAATTGGGATGTTAATAGCATTGTTTTCTGCTATTGGAGTTGCTGTTTTCGATTACATTTATACGAGCTATATAAACCCTGATTTTGCAACTGAATATTTAGAGTATTCAGTAAAAAAAATGAGCGACACACTACCGGCTGAAGAAGTAAAAGTTAAAACTGCTGAGTTAACTCAGCAAATGAAAGATTATGGAAGTCCTAGTTTTATGGCGCTTATGATGTTTGTATCCGTTATGATTCTTGGATTTATCATATCATTAATTTCAGGATTAATACTTCAAAAAAAATAATATAATTATGCAATCTAAAGCAACTACACCAAAGCAATATCTTGATGAATTGCCTGAAGACAGAAAAGACCCAATAAACAAGTTAAGGCAACGAATTTTAGACAACCTTCCAAAAGGGGTAGAAGAAACCATGAATTACGGCATGTTAGGTTATGTTATTCCGCATAAAATATATCCAGAGGGTTATCATTGCGATCCAAAATTACCATTGCCATTTATGAATTTAGCGTCGCAAAAAAACTTTATTGCTGTTTATAGTATGGTATTATATTCTAAAAAAGAGTTGATGGATTGGTTTACTTCAGAATATGCAAAACGCTGTAAGTATAAGTTAGATATGGGTAAAAGCTGTATTCGTTTTAAAAGAATGGATGATATTCCTTTTGAGCTTATAGGAGAATTAACCACAAAAGTAAGTGCCGAGGAATGGATTCAGATTTATGAAACAGCAATTAAAAAGAAATAATGATTTCCCCTTTCTAGGGAATGAAAAATAAGTTTACAATGAAAAATCGAGTAACAGGAATAGGAGGGTTATTTTTTAAAACGAAAGATCCGAAAGCATCAAAAGATTGGTACAAAAAACATTTAGGTTTTAATACAGATGATTACGGTTGTACGTTTTGGTGGAAAGATAAAGAAGGAAATGATTGCTCAACACAATGGAGCCCGTTTTCAGAAGACACTAAATATTATGAGCCATCAAAAAAAGATTTTATGTTTAATTATCGTGTTGAAAATTTACATGAATTACTTAAAACCTTAAAAGAAGAAGGCGTAACTGTTGTTGGCGATGTCGAGGAATATGAGTATGGGAAATTTGGATGGATTCTTGATAATGATGGTAACAAAATTGAACTTTGGGAACCTGTAGACAAGGCTTTTTTGTAAATTCGTTTCTTCAAAATAAACTATTGACTTACATAGAAATACTTCAATCATACAATTTAACTGCATTACAATGGTTAGCTATTAGTTTTGCAGTTTTTTTATTAGGTTTATCTAAGTCTGGTATTAAAGGCATTGGAATTATTATTGTAGTTATTCTGGCATTTGTTTTTGGCGAAAAAGCATCCACAGGAATTTTGCTTTCCATGTTAATTTGTGCTGATGTTTTTGCGGTTATTTATTATAACAGACATGCACAGTGGCATATCATCAAAAAACTAATACCATGGATGATTGTCGGTGTTTTAGTTGGTGTTTGGGTTGGTAATGATGTGTCTGAAATACTTTTTAAAAGACTAATGGCAATAATTATTATTGGTTCTGTAATTATCATGTTTTTTACTGAAATTAGAAAATCTACCAAAGTACCAACAAATAAATGGTTTGCTGGCGTAACAGGATTTTTAGCAGGCTTTACCACCATGATTGGGAATTTAGCAGGACCTATTTCAAATATTTATTTTTTGGCAATGCGTTTTCCAAAGAACGAATTTATAGGAACTGCAGCGTGGCTATTTTTTATAATAAATGTGTTTAAATTACCTTTTCATTTCTTTGTTTGGAAAACCGTCACTGTAGAAAGTTTAGTTTTAAATTCAGTTTTAATACCAGCAGTTATATTGGGGTTTTTCGTAGGTGTTTCTATTGTAAAGTTAATTTCAAATATAAATTATAGACGATTTATATTAATAGTTACAGCAATAGGAGGTATCGTTTTATTGTTTAGGTAATATTATTTTATGAATAAATGTAACGTTATTATAATTTGAAACACATATAGTTATAGTGCATTTGTTTTTTTATTACATTTATACTCAAACCAAAAATTTATTAAAATGTCTGATGAAAAAAATTTAAGCGACGACCTAAACGATATGTTAGGCGATGCAAAAGAAGGCGCAAAAAAAGCTGTCGATAAAGCTGGTGAATTTGCAGAAGAAGCAAAAGAAAAAGCTAAAGAATTTGCGAATGAAGCTAAGGAAACTGCTTCTGAGTTTGCTGATGATGCTAAAGAAATTTTGAGTGATGGAAAGAATGTAGCCATAATTGCTCACATAACTTTAATAGGTTGGATTATTGCTCTAGTTATGAACAATAGTAATAAATCTGAGTTAGGTTCTTTTTATATAAGACAGATGTTGGGATTAATAATAATTTCATTCATTCTTTATTTTATTCCTGTAGTTGGATGGATTTTAAATCTAGCTTTAATTGTTTTTTGGATTATGAGTTTGGTTGGAGCCTTTAGTGGAGAAAAAAAACTTACACCAATATTAGGAACGTATTTTCAAGATTGGTTTAAGTCGTTATAAAATTTTAAAAAAGTCAAAAAAATATGTTTTGACTTTTTTATTTAAAATTAACATCGTAATATTGCAATATATAAATATTAAAAAGTGGGCATTACCAAAACACAAATATTTACAGAACAGCAAAATGACTTAGCACAATTTTTTAAAGTCTTAGGGCATCCAGCTAGAGTAAGCATTTTACAATATATAAGTAGACAAAATACTTGTATTTGCAATGATTTAGTTGAAGAAATAGGATTAGCCCAAGCTACGATATCTCAACATTTGAAAGAATTGAAAAGTATTGGGTTGCTTAAAGGTGAAGTAGAAGGTAAAAGCATGTGTTATTGTATAAATATTGTGCGTTGGATAGATATTCAAAACCAGTTAAACACCTTTTTTAATACAACAAAATCCAATTGCTGTTAGCCCTATTTTGTCATTTCCGCATAGGCGGGAATCCATAATTTTTTTAACATACATTACAAAAAAGTTAAAACATGAAAACAAAAGAATTTTTTAATCTATTAGAAACATATAAAGACAAGTCTTTATTGTTTCAATATGCTCCAGATTTATTAGTTGGAGCTAACTACCATATTACAGAAGTAAAGCATATTTCAGTTGATTCTGTAGATTGTGGCGCTCAAACCGATACTTGGAAAGAAACTATTATTCAACTATGGGAAAGTCCATTAGAAAAAGGGAAAATAGAATATATGTCTGTAGTTAAAGCATTAGGAATTTTAAATAAGGTTGGCAAAATGAAATCTTATGATTTAGAATCTGAAGTTAAATTTGAATACAGTAATAAAACATTTCATACCGCACAATTATTTGTTAACGATTTTGAAATACAAGGAAATAATCTATTGGTTAAATTAGTCATTGAAAAAACGGACTGTAAAGCAAAAGAACTTTGTGGTGTTCCAGAAAAGGTTGTTGAACTTGCTGAAAAAGTAGTTGAGAAAGTAGAATCTTGTTGTTCGCCAACGGGAAATTGTTGTTAAATAGTATTGTCATTCCTGCGAGGTCACTGAGCGGCTGGTACTGAGCGAAGCCGAAGTAAGTCGAAGTGAATGCAGGAATCTTATTAATTGAAACTAATTTTATAATGGATTCCTGTCTTTATAGGAAAGAAAAACATATGGAAAACATATTATTTAAACATATTTCGAATACTATAAAATCGTTAGACACGAATACTATTTCTGAAGACAGAAAGTTGGTGTTAAAACCGTTAATAGATTATCTAAAAGTAAAACATAAAAATAATAATGCAATTCGTTTAAATTTTATTTGCACACATAATTCCAGACGTAGTCATTTGTCTCAAATTTGGGCACAAACTATGGCGGCATATTACAATATTAATAATGTATCATGCTATTCTGGAGGAACAGAAGCAACGGCTATGTTTCCAAAAGTAGGAGAGACTTTAAGGAATCAAGGTTTTAAAATTGATAAACTTTCAGAAGAAAATAATCCTATTTATAGTATAAAATTTTCAGAGAACGAACCGTCTATTATAGCGTTTTCAAAGAAATTTGATAACAATTTTAACCCATCTTCAGAATTTGCAGCAATCATGACTTGCTCGTCTGCTGATGAGGCTTGTCCTATGGTTTTAGGCTGTGATAAACGCATCGCTATCACTTATGAAGATCCAAAAAAATCTGATGGTACACCTCAGCAAACTGAAACGTATTTAGAAAGAAGTTTGCAAATTGCAACTGAGATGAAATTTGTGTTTTCTGGCTTGAAGTAACCTTTTTTACAATTCTAGTCGATAATCAAAAGGCAATAATTCACCAATGCGTTGTTCTCCCATAGCACCAGAGAATAGTATCTTATCTACATCAGTGTAATTTCCATAGGAGTCTATATAAATAAAAGGTGTTAAAAATTCAATTCTAGATTTTTCCCGATTTTTAAATAATATATTTAACGGTTGATTTAAATACACTCGTTTTATTTCAGAGCTATTTTTAGTTTCTATTTTGAAATATTTCCAAGGATCAACTTTAGATGTCATATCGTAAATTTCAAATCTATTGTCTTCTAATTTATATTTATACAAAGCCCTCATAAATTGCAATCTTGAACCTTGATATACTTTTTCTCTATTTTTAATGGCTTTTTGTTTATTAAAAATTTTAAAATTACTGTAGTAGGTATTGCCAAAAAAACCAACAGACTTTACATCAAAGACGCCACCATTAGGATTTGTACGATGAAATTTTAGGACAAACGATGTTAAATCATAACTAACTAAATACTGTAACGCACTATTTTGAATTTTAAGAGGTACTTTTGAATAGGCTGTAATTATTTTTTCTTTTTTATTATAACGAATAATAATATCGTCTTCATTTAAAATTGTACAAGAATTTCCAAATCGTGATGTACCTAAAAATTCTTTTCTAAAAAAGCGTAGTTTTTGTTTTCGAGTTAAACCATCATCAGCATTTACAATAACTTCATTTAATGATTCATGACTTTCTTCAAGTTGAACAGTGAGCTTATTATTATCTCTGTAATTATTTATTATTTGTTTTTCATAACCTAAAAAAGAAACTATTAATGGAGATTTTATGGCTTTTGAATAGCGAATTGAAAACTCACCTTTACTATTTGTAATGACGCCTAACGTTGTGTTATCAAAATAAACTGCTGCCGTTTCTATAGGTGTATTGGTTTTTGCATCTAAAACTACTCCAGTTATAGTTTGAGCTACAGCTATAGAGCAAACAAAAAAAAGACTGATTAAAATTCTAGTTTTAACTTTCATTACTGCCTGTAAACTTTCGTTCAAGCTCAGCTTGAAATTCTTCCATTACAGGGCGAACGGTGCTTTCGGGTAAGTCAGCAATTTTAATGTACATTAGGCCATCAACAGCGTTATTAAAAAGCGGATCGACGTTAAAGGCTACAAGTCGCGCATTTTGTTTGATGTATTTTTTTAATAGAACTGGTAAGCGTAATGCTCCAGGCTCAATTTCATCAATAAATTTATCAAATTTGTTTAAATCGGCTTCGGTTTCATCGAAAACAAAATCTTTATCAGCGTCTTTAAGTTTTACTTTAAACTCTTTTTTAGGGTGTACATACTGCGCTATGTAAGGGTCGTAATAATGCGATTTCATAAATTCAATCATTAGTGATTTTGAAAAATTTGAAAACTGATTACTAATACTTACACCACCAATTAAATAGTTATGTTCTGGAAACCTTAATGTAGTATGCACAATACCTTTCCAAAGTAAAAATAAAGGCATGGGTTTTTGTTGGTACTCTTTGATTATGAAAGCACGACCCATTTCTATGGACTGACTCATCATTTTGTGAAGTTCAGGTTCAAATCTAAACAAGTCTTGAAGATAAAATCCATCAATACCATAACGTTCAAAAATTTTAGAGCCTAATCCCATTCTATAGGCACCAGCAATTAACTTACTTTCATTATCCCATAAAAACATGTGATGGTAATAGGTGTCAAAAGTATCTAAATCAATGGCTTCATTAGTGCCTTCTCCAACTTCTCTAAATGTTATTTCACGCAAACGACCTATTTCTCTAAGGATATTAGGAATGTTTTCAGCAGGTGCTAAAAACACTTCATAATTCTTACTTTGTAACAACCTGAAATTACCTTTATAAAGCGCTTCAATTTCTTTTGTCATTATACTCGTATCAACAGGCGTTACAATGCGCTTGGGTATTTTAGGTGTTTTTAACGTCGATGAAATGTTTTCTAAAATCTTCGATTTTTTCTCAAAAGCATTAGATAGCATATAGGTTTTACGCCTTAAAAATTCTGAGAATTCTTCAAGCGTTGTATGTTCTTTTTGATCTTCAACAGAAATAGGTCTGCCAATTCTAACCTTTATAACACGTCGTTTTTGTGTCAATACTTCTGACGGTAATTTAGCGGTTCTAAACGTATCGCTAATTTTCGATAGTTTATAAAATAACTTACTATTTTTAGCATGAAAATAGATTGGAACTACAGGCACCTCTGCTTTTTTTATAAGCTTTAAAGCTGCTTCTTCCCATGGTTTATCAACTACCAATTTACCATCTCTATAAGTAGATACTTCTCCAGCAGGAAATATTCCAAGCGGATGCCCACCTCTTAAATGTAAAATAGAATTTTTAAAACCTGCGATACTTGACTTTACATCTTTTCGGTCTTCAAAAGGATTAACAGGCATGATGTATGGCTTCATAGGTTCTATTCTATGTAGCAAAAAATTAGCAATTATTTTAAAATCATCGCGTTGTTGTAACATGAGTTTTAAAAGTAAAATACCATCGATACCGCCTAATGGATGATTTGATACGGTTATGTATGCACCGTCTTTTGGGAGTCGTTTTAAGTCTTCTTCAGGAATTTCGAATTTAATTTGAAATTCCTCTAAAATACTATCTAAAAAATCAAGACCTTGAAGATGTTTGTTGCGTTTATAAAATTTATTAAGAGTAGATATTTTAAGAACCTTCATTAAAAGCCAACCAACAAATGTGCCTATAAAACCATACTTGTCTAGTTGTATAGCTTTAGCAACTTCTTTGGCTGTTACAAGCCCCGCATTTTGTTGTTTGCTCATGAGTGTAAATGTACTAAATTGTTTATTTAGTTACTACTTGCATAGTTTCTTGAGTTAATTGTTTTAATAACACAGTTTTACCCAATTCAATTTGATTAATAGACTTATCGTTGTAATGTCTAATAGTATAAAGAGACACATTTTCGTGGCATGTTACTTTAAATTTTCCTTTTAAATGATGCAATAATTTTTCAAGGTTGTTATAAATATTATCTACGCATACAGAAAAGCTAATGGCAGAGTTTTGAATAAGATCAACCTTCATTTTGTATAAATGTAATAGATTAAAAATTTCACTAATATTTTCCTCAACGATATATGAAAAATCTAAAGATGATAACGAAATGAGCACTTGGTTTTTCTTTACTATAAAACAAGGAATCATAGGCTCTAAAGTAACATCTTTACCAATTTTAGTACCTGAGTTTTCTGGATTTAAAAAAGATTTTACATATAATGGTATTTCTTTTCCTTGAAGCGGTTGTAAGGTTTTTGGATGAATAACAGACGCGCCATAAAAAGCTAATTCTATAGCTTCACGGTATGATATTTTATTTAGCAATTGTGCGTTTTCAAAATATCTAGGATCTGCATTTAAAACTCCAGGTACGTCTTTCCAGATGGTAACACTTTCAGCATTTAAACAATAAGCAAAAATTGCTGCGGTATAATCACTCCCTTCTCTACCCAGAGTGGTGGTGAAATTGTTAGCATCACTTCCTAAAAACCCCTGAGTAATGTTTAAAGTGTTTTTATTAAATTTTGATGTTATTAAACTTTGAGTTTGTTCCCAATTAATATTAGCACGTCTATAATAGTTATCTGTTTTTATGTAATTTCTAACGTCAATCCAATTATTTTTTAATCCAATAAAATTTAAATATTCACTTATAATGGTTGTAGACACTAGCTCGCCAAAGCCAATGGTTTGATCGTAAACAAAATTATAATCTGGAGATTTATTAGTTTTAAAAAAACTACTTAATTCATTAAAAAGTACTGATATTTTTTTAAATGCTTGATGGTGTTCATTCTCAAATAAATCTAAAAGAATACCATTATGATATTTCTTTACCTCTTGAATTGAGCTTTGCAATTCTGCTTTGTTTTCAAAATAATTTTTAACAATTAGTTCTATAGCATTGGTAGTTTTTCCCATAGCTGAAATTACAATAAGAGCGTTTTTATAACCAACTTTTTGTAAAACAGCAGCTAAATTTTTTACGCCATTTCCATCTTTTACAGATGCGCCACCAAATTTAAATACTTGCATTATATTTTAGATAAATAGTCCTTAATACCTTGTTCATTTAAATGAACCACATCCCAATCGCGTTTAACATCAGCGCCTTTTTTTTCATAAAATTTTATAGCAGGTTCGTTCCAATCTAACACTTCCCAACTAATGCGTTTAACGCCTAAATCGTTTCCATATTTAACAACTTCATCTAAAAGAGCAGTGCCAATTCCTGTACCTCTCATTTTTTCGCTCACAATCAAATCTTCCAAATGCAATACCTTTCCTTTCCAAGTAGAATATCTGTAATATATTAATGCAATACCCTCAATTTTATTGTTAACTTCAGCAATAAAGCATTTAAAATCTGGAGCTGTTTTAAAACCATCATCTTCTAAATCTGAAATTGAAACTTCAACAGCATTAGCTTCCTTTTCAAAAGATGCTAACGCTTTTATGAGTTCAAGTACACGTGGCATATCTTCTTTTTTAGCACTTCTAATTGTAAATTTCATAATTCAGAATAAGGTTTTTCAAATATACTTTAAAGTTCAATATGTAATGGTATATATATCCAACGAAAACGATGTAGTTTGCTAAAAATTATGCATATTTGTACAAACAAACTTAATTACATTTATGGCTCATAAGAAACAAACCTTAGGAGAATTTATTATTGAAAATCAATCATCATTTAAGTTCTCTTCTGGGGAACTATCGAGTCTTATCAATTCCATCCGGTTAGCTGCTAAAGTTGTAAATCATGAAGTAAACAAAGCAGGTTTGGTAGATATTATTGGAGCCGCTGGAGATACTAATATACAAGGTGAAGATCAGCAAAAGTTAGATGTATATGCTAATGATAAGTTTATACAAACACTAACCAACAGAAATATAGTTTGTGGTATTGCTAGTGAAGAAGAGGACGATTTTATTTCTATAAATAGTCAAGATGAAAATCATCAAAATAAATATATTGTATTGATTGATCCTCTTGATGGGTCATCTAATATAGACGTAAATGTATCTGTAGGAACTATTTTCTCTATTTACAGACGTGTTACTCCTGTTGGAACACCAGTGACTCTCGAAGATTTTTTGCAAAAAGGGAGTAAGCAAGTTGCTGCTGGTTATGTGGTTTATGGTACCTCGACCATGTTAGTTTATACAACAGGCGATGGTGTTAATGGATTTACATTAAACCCTGCTATTGGGTCCTTTTATTTATCGCATCCAGATATGAAATTCCCAGAAGATGGAGGCATTTATTCTGTAAATGAAGGAAATTATTTTGATTTCCCCAAAGGAGTTAAAAATTATATAAAATACTGTCAGCAAGAAGAAGGTGACAGACCTTACACTTCAAGATATATAGGCTCATTAGTTTCAGATTTTCATAGAAATATGATTAAAGGTGGTATTTATTTATATCCTCAAAGTTCTAAAAATCCTAATGGGAAATTACGTTTGTTATATGAATGTAATCCTATAGCATTTTTAGCAGAACAAGCTAATGGTAAATCTAGTGATGGTTTTACAAGAACCATGGATGTTGAACCAACAGAATTACATCAGCGCGTACCTTTTATTTGCGGAAGTAAAAACATGGTAGAAAAATGTGAGGAGTTTATGCGTGAAGCTAGAAAGCTAAGTTAAAATTTAAAAAAAGCGAACTGAAAAGTTCGCTTTTTTTACAACACTTATTTATTTTAAACTTACATCGCCACCAAATCACCAGTAACATCTTTTGAAGGTAAATTAGATTTACCCATTAAATATAAATCTACTTGACGAGCTGCTTCTCTACCTTCTGATATTGCCCAAACAATTAATGATTGTCCACGGCGCATATCGCCAGCAGTAAAAATATTTGAGATATTAGTTTGGTATTTTCCGTATTCTGCTTTGTAGTTAGAACGTGCATCCGTTTTAATGCCTAATTTGTCTGCCAATGTGCTTTCAGGACCCGTAAAACCAAGTGCTAACAATGCTAAGTCACAAGGCCATGTTTTTTCCGTACCAGCAATTTCTATGAGTTGTGGGCGTTCACCAGGAACCATTTTCCACTCAACATTTACTGTTTTTAAAGCTGTTAATTTGCCGTTATCATCGGTAATAAATTCTTTTGTGTTTATTAACCAATTACGCTCAACACCTTCTTTGTGGGAAGACGATGTTTTTAGCTGTAATGGCCAATAAGGCCATGGTGTAGTTGGAGAACGATGCCCTGGAGGTTTAGGCATAATTTCAAAATTAACTACTGATTTTGCACCATGACGATTTGATGTTCCTATACAATCTGAACCTGTGTCACCACCACCAATTACAATAACATGCTTATCGGTAGCCATAATCTGGTTTTCAACTTTTTTACCAAATAATACTTTGGTTTGTTGCGTAAGGAAATCCATAGCCTGTACAACACCATCAGCATCAATACCAGGTGTTGGAAGACTTCGTCTTTCGGTTGCACCACCACATAAAACTACAGCATCAAATGCTTTTAAATCTTTAACATCATAATTAACACCAACATTAACGTTTGTTTTAAACGTAATACCCTCGGCTTCTAAAATAGCTAAGCGACGGTCAATGATTTCTTTTTCCATTTTAAAGTTAGGAATACCGTAACGTAATAAGCCTCCGATTTCATCATCGCGTTCAAAAACGGTTACTGTGTGTCCAGCTCTGTTTAATTGTTGTGCAGCTGCTAATCCAGCTGGTCCAGAACCAACGACAGCAATCGTTTTTCCTGTTCTGGTTTTTGGAGGTTGAGGTTTTATCCAACCTTCTTTAAAGGCACGTTCAACAATATTTTTCTCTATATTTTCAATAGAAACTGGGTCTTCAATAATACCTAATACGCAGGCTTGTTCACAAGGTGCAGGACACAAACGACCAGTAAACTCTGGAAAGTTATTAGTGGAATGTAATATCCAAGAGGCTTTTTGCCATTCGCCTTGGTGTACCATATGATTAAAATCTGGAATTAAATTCCCCAACGGGCAACCACTGTGGCAAAAGGGTATGCCGCAATCCATACAACGAGAGCCTTGTTTTGTTATTTCCGTATCACTTAATGGTACTGTAAATTCTTTATAGTGTTTTACGCGTTCCTGTGGTGGTACGTAAGTTTCATCTTGTCTTTCAAATTCTTTAAATCCTGTTACTTTTCCCATGACATTATGCTGTTGTTAATTCTTCTACCATTGGTTCTTCAGTCTCAATACGTATTAACGCACGCTTGTATTCTGTTGGCATCACTCTTACAAAGTTTCCTAAACTAGTCTCCCAATTATCTAATAATCTTGTGGCTAGTTTACTATCAGTATATAATTTATGTTTTTCAATCAAGCTTTTTAAATCGGCAGCATCTTCTGCTAAAATATCTTCAAACTCAATAGTTTCTGTGTTGCATAAACCGTTTACAAATTTATTTTCAGGGTCGTAAACATAAGCAATACCACCGCTCATTCCTGCAGCAAAGTTTCTTCCGGTGTTACCTAAAACAACTACTTTTCCTCCCGTCATATATTCGCAGCAGTGATCTCCAACACCTTCTACAACTGCAGTTGCACCAGAATTTCTAACGGCAAAACGTTCACCTGCAATACCGTTTATATAAGCTTCACCTTGTACGGCACCAAATAAACAAACATTACCAATAATGATGTTTTCTTCTGCAACAAAATCAGCTTTCACTGGTTTTTTAACAATTAATTTGGCCCCAGATAATCCTTTACCTAAATAATCATTCGTATTACCTTCAAGTTTAAAAGTTAAACCGTGTGCTCCAAAAGCTCCAAAACTCTGACCTGCAGATCCTGTAAAATTGATGTTTAAAGTGTTTTCAGGTAATCCTAAATGTCCGTAAATTTTAGAAATCTCGTTACTAACAATAGCGCCTACGGTTCTGTTGGTGTTTTTTATAGGATAAGCAAGCGTCATTTGCTCTTTTCTATATAAAGCTCTATGCGAATCTTTTAATATGGTAAAATCTAAAACATTATCTATATCATGCTGTTGTTTTTGTGTGTTTTTAACAGTCATGTTTCTGTAAGCCGTAGGACGATGTAAAATACTAGATAAGTCTAAACCTTTTGCTTTATAATGTTTTATAGCACTATTAGCATTAATTTTATGTGTTTGTCCTACCATTTCACCTAAAGTTCTAAATCCTAATTGCGCCATAATACCACGCAATTCTTCGGCTATATAGTAGAAGAAATTAATAACATGTTCAGGTGTTCCTTTGAAGTTTTTACGTAACTCTTTATCTTGTGTTGCAATACCAACAGGGCAGGTATTCAAATGGCATTTACGCATCATGATACATCCTGAAGCCACCAAAGGCGCAGTTGCAAAACCAAACTCTTCAGCACCGAGTAATGCTGCAATAGCTACATCTCGACCAGTTTTTAATTGACCATCACATTCTACAACAATTCTGCTTCGTAAGTTATTTAAAACTAAGGTTTGTTGTGCTTCAGCTAAACCAAGTTCCCATGGCAAGCCTGCATGTTTTAATGAGGTTAAAGGGGATGCTCCCGTTCCGCCATCATAACCAGAAATCAATACAACATCTGCTTTTGCTTTGGCTACACCAGCTGCTATGGTTCCAACACCAACTTCTGACACTAATTTCACATTAACTCGAGCTTCACGATTTGCATTTTTTAAATCGAAAATAAGTTGCGCTAAATCTTCAATTGAATAGATATCGTGATGCGGTGGTGGCGAAATTAAGCCTACAAAAGGCGTTGAGTTTCTTGCAGCGGCAATCCAAGGTAATACTTTGTAGCCTGGTAATTGACCACCTTCTCCTGGTTTTGCACCTTGAGCCATTTTTATTTGAATTTCTCTCGCATTAGTTAAATAATGTGAAGTCACTCCAAAACGACCAGATGCTACTTGTTTTATGGCAGAATTTCTACTATCTCCGTTTATATCTGGATGAAAACGGTTTCTGTCTTCACCACCTTCACCAGAATTAGATTTACCTCCAATTCGGTTCATGGCAATCGCTAAATTTTCGTGGGCTTCTCTGGAAATTGATCCGTAAGACATGGCGCCTGTTTTAAAGCGTTTTACGATTTCTGTCCATGGTTCTACTTCTTCAATAGGAATTGGGTCTAAATTATCAAACTCAAATAAGCCACGAATGGTCATTAAATTTTCTGCTTGTTCGTTTATAGCTTTCGAATACACATCGTAACTAGCTTGATCACTCAATCTAACGGCTTGCTGTAATTTGGCAATAGTGGTTGGGTTGAATAAATGGCGTTCACCATTACGTCTCCATCTATAATCGCCACCAATATTCAATCCTAAATTTTTATCAATAGTATTATCTGGATAGGCTTGTTTGTAGCGTTGGTCAATTTCTTTTTCAATTTCATATAAGCCAATACCTTCAATTCTGGAAGCAGTATATGGGAAATATTTTTCAACAAATTGAGAGTTAAAACCAACTATTTCAAAAATTTGAGAACCTCTGTAAGAATGTAATGTTGAGATTCCTATTTTGTTCATTATTTTTAAAATACCTTTTCCTATGGCTTTGTTAAAATTATCAACTGCTTTTTGCTCGTCCATTTCGGTTATAAAACCTTCTTTTACTTGCATTCTGATAATTTCATTCACCATATATGGGTTTATAGCACTAGCGCCATAACCAAACAATGTTGCAAAATGATGCGGTTCACGAGGTTCTGCAGATTCGATAATGATATCGAAATAAGAACGCTTACGTAAACGATTTAATTGATGATTTACGTATGAACATGCTAATAATGCTGGAATTGGCGCAAAATCTTTATTTACACCTCTGTCCGAAAGAATAATAATATTTGTTTTACGCTCTAATGCTTTTTCAATTTGGATAATAATATCATCTAAAGCATCTTCAAGACCATTAAGTCCTTGAGCTTTTGGATATAATATTTCAATAGTTTCAGCTTTAAAGGCCTCTATTGAAATGCTTCTAATTTTTTCTAAATCGGCATTAGAAATAACAGGGTTTTGTATTTTTAATTTTCTACACTGCCTTTCGGTAATGCTGAAAATATTTCTGTCTTTTCCTAGATTTAAGCTAATATCTGTTACAATTTCTTCACGAATTCCGTCTAAAGGCGGATTGGTAACTTGAGCAAATAATTGCTTAAAATAATTTGAAATAAGCTGAGGTCTGTCTGATAAAACGGCTAAAGGCGTATCAATTCCCATAGAGCCTAAGGCTTCTTTACCAACAATTGCCATAGGTGTTATAACCTCTTGGATGTCTTCAAAAGTATAGTTAAATAAACGTTGCCTTGTTTTAATATCAATCGTTTCAATTGGGCAAGTTTCATTGGTGTAAGGCACATCTTTTAAATGTAATCTTGTTTTTTCTAACCACGCTCTATATGGCCTTTCAGAAACAATTTTACTTTTAATTTCTTCATCTTTGATGATGCGTCCTTTATTCATATCTACCAAGAACATTTTTCCTGGTTCTAGTCGACCATGACTTTCAATATCTTCAGGTTCAATATCAACCACTCCAATCTCAGATGACATGATTAATTTTCCGCTTTTAGTAACGGTATATCTCGAAGGTCTTAGTCCGTTTCTGTCTAAAAGTGCGCCAATATAATCGCCATCTGTAAACGGTACAGAAGCAGGGCCATCCCAAGGCTCCATAATGCAAGCGTTGTATTCGTAAAATGCTTTACGTTCATCAGACATGGTTTTGTGCTTTTCCCATGCTTCAGGAATCATCATCATCATAATTTCTGGTAATGAACGTCCTGTATGTGTCAATAATTCAACAACCATATCCATGGATGCAGAATCTGATTTTCCTGGTAAAATAATTGGAAATAACCTGTCTATTTGCGGGCCAAAAACATCACTTCTCATGATTTCTTCTCGAACGCGCATTCTACTCACATTACCACGTAGGGTATTAATCTCTCCATTCTGACACATAAAACGGAAAGGCTGCGCTAATTCCCAAGTAGGCATTGTATTAGTTGAAAAACGCTGATGTACTAATGCTAAGCGCGTTACAAGGTCTATTTGTTGTAAATCAGTATAGTAAGGGCCAATGTCTTCAGGCATTATTATACCCTTGTATATTAAGGTTGTTGTTGATAAACTTGGGAGGTAAAAATAAGAGCTTTCAGATATTTTAGAGTTTCTTATTTCGTGCTCGGTAATTTTACGAGCAGCATATAATTTTGCTTTAAAAGTAGCCTCATCAATAGGTTCTTTTTTTCCAACAAAAATTTGCTCAATATTAGGTTCAGAAGCCTTTGCTATTTCGCCTAATTGTGTAGAATCTACAGGTACTTTTCGCCATCCTAAAACAGTAAGTCCTTGCTCTACAATTTCTTTTTCAAAAGTGTCTTTACAAAATTGATATTGGTTTCTAACTTTAGGTAAAAAAACCATACCTACAGCATACTCCCTTGGAGCAGGAATTGGAAACCCGCTAACACGTGTAAAATACTCATGCGGGATATCAATTAATAAACCAGCACCATCACC
The DNA here is from genome assembly GCA_947500585.1 of uncultured Flavobacteriaceae bacterium. GTDB lineage: Bacteria > Bacteroidota > Bacteroidia > Flavobacteriales > Flavobacteriaceae > CAXBID01. The sequence goes on from CANMSN010000006.1 coordinate 40,540, forward strand.
TGTTTTTCCATCGGCACTAACACCGCCTCGGTGTTCTAGTTTTACTAGAATTTCCAGAGCATCATGTATAATTTGATTGGTCTTTTCTCCTTTAAGATTACAGATAAAACCTGCGCCACAATTTTCGTGTTCAAATTCAGGCAAATAGAGTCCTTGTTTCTTCAGCATAATCAGCAATTTTTATTAAAAAATTTGAGTCGGAATGTAAAGATATGCACTAGAAATTGAAATACAATAAGGGGTATTTCATTATTTCGATTTTAGAAGCGAAGGGAAGATAAAAATAATTATATATCAATAATACATAAATATTTTAATAAATATTCAATCGTTAAATATTTAACAATAAATGCACATTTGTTAATTAACCTCAATAAAACCTCAGATTATTAAAAATAATGTCATTAAAAAATAAAAAATACTAATAATAATTCAAATTATTAGTTTGTTGAAAAATCAAAAAATCAAAAAAAAACGAGAATACCTCTAAAAAAATAGGGTAAAAAATGAAATATTGATAAAAGTTATCCAAATAGCCCTATTTTTTATGGGGGTTAAAACTTTTTAGCATAGTTTTAACCCATTCTTAAGGAAATTAACCAAAGAAATTAATAACTAAAATTTAAACATTATGAAAAAATTTATTACACTTTCAATGCTTTTTATGGCAACAGCCTTATTTGCACAAGAAGAGGAAGCAACTACTCCTTCGTTTACGATAAGTGGTAGTGTTGATGCTTATTACAGAGCTAATTTGAACGCCCCAAATGATGAAGCTGCAGTGGCTCCTGGTTCTTCTTTTGCTAACCTGCCTGGATTTGCTTTAGGTATGGCAAATGTAGTGTTTGCTTATGAAGGTGCAAAAGCAGGTTTTGTAGCAGACTTAGTATTTGGGCCAAGAGGTGCTGATGCAGTATTTAATTCTCCCCAGTTAGATCCATTTTACAGATCTTCGAACATAGTAAATCAATTATACGCTTACTGGAATGTTAGTGAGTCTGTAACATTAACAATGGGTAACTTCAATACCTTTTTAGGTTATGAGGTAATTTCTCCAACGGCAAACTTTAACTACAGTACATCTTATTTATTTTCTTATGGTCCTTTTAGTCACACTGGATTAAAAGCAGACATAGCCTTATCTGATGATTTTAGCTTAATGTTAGCTGTTATGAATGATACTGATTTAACTGAATTTAACTCAACTGGAGATTATGCATTTGGAGCACAATTAGGATTTGCTGGTCAATACTTAAACTTTTTATTAGATCCTACATTTACTGAAATCGATTTTACAGGTGGATTTGATTTATCTGATGATTTCTTTTTAGGAATCAATGCTGCTTATTTAAGTCTTGAAGATGATGCTGGAGGATTTATGGGTGCTGCTTTATATCCGCAATATGCTTTAAGTGATACATTTACTTTAGGTTTAAGAGGAGAGTATTTTGCAGAAGATAAAGATTTTGGAGCTATAGGCACTGGGGTAGAAGATTCTTCAGTATTTGCAACTACTTTAACTGCAAGTTTCGCTATTGATAATTTAACTATCAAGCCTGAATTGAGATTAGATTCTGCTTCTGATGACTTTTTCTTAGATTCAGACTTAGCTGCTCAAAAAAGCTTAAGTTCTTTTGTAATAGCCGCTATCTACTCATTCTAAATACAAAACAATATTACCACATACCCGTTTTTTAACCAAAAACGGGTATGTATTCGATAAATTAATTAATTACTAACCATTAAAATTATAAAATATGTCTTTATTAAACATGCCCCTTATAATTCAAGATACTGCCGCTGTTGAAGGCGATATGGGAATGCTTTGGATGCTATTATCTGGTATCTTAGTATTCTTTATGCAGGCTGGATTTACACTTGTTGAATCTGGAATGACGCGCGCAAAAAACGCTGTAAACATTGCAATGAAAAATTTGCTTGATATATGCGTAGGATCATTAACCTTCTGGTTTGTAGGTTATTCATTAATGTATGGTGATACTACCAACGGATGGTTTTTCTGGGGAGGTTTCATGCAAGGTGAAGGCGCAGATTTATTCTTCCAAACTATGTTTGCTGCAACAGCTGCTACTATCGTTTCTGGTGCTATAGCAGGAAGAACTAAATATACAACCTATGCTATATTTTCAGTTATTATGACTGCAATCATCTACCCAATTGCTGGCGGATGGCAATGGCAAGGTTCTGGTTGGTTAACCGAACTAGGATTTATTGATTTTGCTGGATCTTCTATTGTACACTCTGTTGGTGGATGGGCTGCACTTGTAGCTGCATTTATGGTAGGGCCAAGAATTGGTAAATATGTAAACGGAAAAGTAATGCCAATACCAGGACACAATCAAATCTTAGCTACTTTAGGTGTATTTATCCTTTGGTTAGGATGGTTTGGTTTTAATGGTGGTTCTCAATTAGCTTGGGGTGGTGATGACGCTACTGGTGCTTCAAACGTCGTGCTAATTACAAATTTAGCTGCTGCTGCTGGTGCTTTAGGTGCACTAATTACAACTTGGATTTGGTACGGAAAACCAAACTTAGGTCAAACATTGAACGGTGCTTTAGCTGGTTTAGTAAGTATTACTGCTGGTTGTGGAAACATGACAGATGGAGGTGCTGTATTAGCAGGTCTTGTAGGTGGTATTCTAGTGGTATTCTCAATTGAGTTTATTGAGAAAAAACTTAAAATTGATGATGCTATTGGTGCTGCATCTGTACACGGCGTTGCCGGTGCTTGGGGTACTTTAGTAATTGGTCTTTGGGGTGTTGATGGCGATACTGCTATTGGATTATTCAATGGTGGCGGTGCTACACAATTAGGCGCTCAAGCAACTGGAGTTTTAGCTTATGCCGTATGGTCTGTTGTTTTATCTTTTATTGTATTCGGTATACTAAAAGCAACTCTAGGATTGCGTGTTACTGAAGAAGAAGAAATACAAGGCCTTGATATTTCTGAGCACGGTTCTATAGCGTATCCAGGTAAGAGACAAAGAGAAATGGAAGATTAATTTTTTCTCAGATCTATCTTAAATTTATAAACTATATTAATAAAGATGCCTTATTTAATTTTAAGGCATCTTTACTATTAAAAAAGGTAGTTTATTAGGTGGTTTTATATAACATCTAATTTTCCTAATTTTGAGCGAACTAAACGAAATATAATATTATTATGAAGAAAATTGAAGCGATTATTAGAAAATCAAAGTATCGTGTGGTTAAAGAAGCATTACATGATGTTGGTGTAAATTTTTTCTCTTACTGGGATGTTACTGGTTTAGGAAATGAAAAAGAAGGTCATGTTTACAGGGGTGTTTCTTACAGCACTAGTGATATACAACGTAGATACCTTTCTATTGTAGTAAACGATGATTTTGCTGAAACAACAATTCAAACAATTATCAGTTCTGCAGGAACTGGTGAAGTAGGTGATGGTAAAATTTTTGTGTCAGACGTACAAGAATGCTATAGAATACGAACAGGAGAAAAAGGCGGAGACACACTAAAATAATAATCATCTAACACAAAAATTTAATTATGGAATTATTAACAACGAATAATGTATGGATGATGATCTGTACAGCACTAGTTTTCTTTATGCATACAGGTTTTGCATTTTTGGAAATTGGACTAACTAGACAAAAAAATACAATAAACATATTATTTAAAAACATTTTTATTATTACTGTTGGCCTTCTGCTATATTACTTAATTGGGTTTAACTTAATGTATCCTGGTTTTGCTGAAGACTCTATGGGAATTATTGATTTTTCAGGATTTGGTATTGCACCACCTGAAAATGGAATGACGCCAGAGTATGCTGATGGTGGTTATACCTGGTGGACAGATTTCTTGTTTCAAGGTATGTTTGCAGCTACTGCAGCAACTATTGTTTCAGGAGCTGTAGCTGAGCGTATGAAAATAGGAGCGTTTATGATTTTTGTAGTTATATATGTAGGATTAGTTTACCCAATTGCTGGCTCATGGAAATGGGGCGGTGGATTCTTAGACGGGTTAGGGTTCTACGATTTTGCTGGTTCTACCTTAGTGCACTCAGTTGGTGGTTGGGCTGCTTTAGTAGCAGTTTGGTTACTAGGTTCTAGAATAGGTAAGTTTGGAAATGACGGTAAGCCTCAAGCTATACCAGGTCACAACATCCCATTAGCAACTGCAGGTGTTTTAATCCTTTGGTTAGGATGGTTTGGTTTTAATGGAGGTTCAGTACTTTCAGCAGATCCAGAATTAACATCGTTAACATTAGTAACAACCTGTTTAGCAGCTGCAGCAGGAGGCGTAGTAGCAATGATAACTTCTACAATAATGTATAAAAACCTAGATTTAACAATGTTTTTAAATGGTATTTTAGGTGGGTTAGTAAGCATTACTGCTGGAGCAGATGTAATGACTCCTGAGAGTGCTATTTTAATTGGTGCTATAGGAGGAATACTTATTGTTTTTGCAGTTGCCTTTATTGATAAAATAAAATTAGATGACCCAGTTGGTGCTATAGCTGTGCATTTGGCATGTGGTATTTGGGGAACACTAGCCGTTGGAATTTTTTCAACAAACCCAGAGCATACATTTTCAGCACAATTAATAGGTGTGTTATGCTACGCTGGAATATGTATAGTATCTTCTTTCATAATATTCTTTTTGCTTAAGAAAACAATTGGTATTAGAGTATCGGAAAAAGAAGAATTAGAAGGCTTAGATATGCATGAACATGGTATGGATGCCTATCCAGATTTTAGATTAAACGAACGTTAAAATATAAATAATTTAGTTTAGTTAGTGTTAAAAAAGGTGTTTTGCCTAAAGCAAAACACCTTTTCTACTTTAAATGCATAAAAATTATATATTTAATCCGTTATACCTTTTGATGAAATTCTTGTTCTCGATACAAATTTTACTCATTTTCAATCGTAAAATCCACTCGAACTGACATCAAAATAGTCTTTTTAGATTCAAATTGCACAACGAGTATATTAGTTCAATAAAAAAGCTTTCTCTAATATAAATGAGAAAGCTTTTTTATTTATAGTTTGATGAAACTAATTTTTAAGCAGAATTTCTACTAGCATTTATATTCCCAAATAAAGAACGCGTTACAATTTTTTCAAAAATCAACTTTTCAGGATCATCGTTTGGAGTACCCGCTTTTTCGAGTTCTTGAATTTTCTTTAAAGCATACTGCTGTATGGTTAGTAATGGTAAAACAATAGATTCTCTTACCTCTATAGAAGCTTTACCAGAAGGTTCATTTTCCATAAGTTCTGAGTATCCTGTAACCTTTAAAAGTAACCTTTTTGTTATTAAATACTCGTCATGAATAATATTCCAAAAAGCCCCAAATTCTTCATCTTCAGACATGTATTTTGTTAAATCGAAAAACGATTTGGTTAACGACATCATACTGTTTTCTAGTAATGTTTTAAAGAATTTAGAGTTGTTATACAATTGTTCAACTTTATCAAATTCACCTTTATCTTCATAAACTTTTAAAGCTGTACCTACTCCAAAAAATCCTGGTACATTCTGTTTTAATTGACTCCAAGACCCAACAAAAGGAATCGCTCTTAAATCTGAAAACACTAATTTATCTGAAGTACCTCGTTTTGATGGTCGGCTTCCAATATTTGTTTTTGCATAGTATTTTAATGTACTCATGCGCTCTAAATACGGAATGAACATCGGGTGGCTTTTAAAGTTTTTATAAGCCTCATAACTCGTTTCAGCTAAATGATTCATAACTTCTTTATCTTCATCAGACATTGGAAGTTTATTTTTGCCAAAACTGTTAAATAAGCCAGAACTTATTAATTGCTCTAGGTTGAATTGCGAGGAATCTAAAGTGCCAAAATTTGAACTTATGGTTTGTCCTTGAATGGTTAACTGCACTTCATTATCTTCAATAGTTGGCCCTAGTGAAGAGTAAAATTGATGTGTTTTTCCACCACCACGTGCTGGAGGTCCACCACGACCATCAAAGAAAATAGCTGTAATGTCATGTTTTCTAGACATTTCAGTAAGTAATTCTTTAGCTTTAAAAATACCCCAGTTGGCCATTAAATAACCACCATCTTTAGTGCCATCAGAAAACCCTAACATAATGGTTTGTTTGTTTCCACGCTTTTCTAAGTGGGCTCTGTAAGCTTCATTTGTATATAATTGCTCCATCACTGCAGGAGCATTTTCTAAATCGGTTATAGTTTCAAAAAGTGGAACAACATCTACTGTTAAATCATCTTTAAAAGCAACAATTTTAAGCATAGCGAAAAGTTGCATAACATTTAAAGCCGTTTGATTGTTACTAATAATATATCGGTTTGCACCTCGTTCTCCGTTATGTAATTGAATTTCTTTAATACACTGTATTGTTTTTAAGGTATTAAAGACCATTTCGTCTTCAAAAACATCTAAATCGGAGATATCATCATTTGCTTTTGATAAAATTTCAATTTGTTCAGCTTCAGATAAATCATGATAATTTTTAGGAAATGAGGAACTTCCCGTTTTAATTAAATAATCTATAGCAGTTGTGAAAACGGAATGATGAATTCTACTGTCTTGTCTTATATCTAAGCATGCAAAATTATAACCAAAAAGGTGTATTCTGTTTATTAAACTATTTATTTCACTAACGTATAAAGATTGGTGCTCTTTAACTATCAGGCTTCTTATGCTCAATAGTTCTTTTAAGAGTTCTCTGGAAGAAATATTGTCCTCAGCATGCGGGTTTAAACTGTAGTTGTATATAATGGTTTCAAGTCTAATAACACGTTCTTCAACACCTCTAAAAGTAAGTTTTCGTCTTAAATTTTTAAGATCTGCGTAGTACTTTTTTAAAATGGCTTGTTTAAGTTTTTTAGCAACTTTTAAAGTCGTGTCTGGTTTAACAAATGGATTCCCATCACGATCGCCTCCGGGCCAGAAACCAATATTAATTATTTCATTATGTTTTTTGCTATCAGCATAAATGTTTTCTTGTATGTAGTTGTAAATTTTACCAAAAGAAGTATAAAACACATTTTCTAAATACCAAATTAAGCTTTTAGCTTCATCGTAAGGCGTTGGTTTTTCTCTTTTAAAGAAAGGTGTTTTTCCTAATTGCCCAAATAAGTTGTTGATTTCGTTTAGGTTGTTTTCTTTTATGGCTTCTGTTAAATCTGTTATAATTCCTAAAACAGAACCTGGATAAAACTGGGTTGGATGCGCCGTTAATACAATACGCACTTTAAACTCTTCCAAGTAATTTTGTAATTCTTCCAGTTTGTTTTCAGATGTTGCTGTGCCTTTTAAGTGTCTTAAAGTACCAACACCTTCCATATTATTTACTATTGGAAAAGCGGCGTCTTCAATAGCATCAAATAAAACAACTTGTCTTTCTATATATTGAATAAATCTGAACAATAAATTTATCTGACTTTCCTTTGAACGACGTGCTTGGTATTTTTTAAAAAAGATTTCAACGATGGCAGTTGGGTTTTGGCCTTTAGCAAACCCTTTTTCACAAGTTTCATGAAATAAAGGCAGTAAAACCCCTGTTTTTGTTACGGAATCAAAAGGTAAGGTCATGAATATACTATTGTATATTTGATATTTAGACAATACGTTTTGATTAAATCGTGTTAATTTTGGTTTTACAGACATGTTATCAATTTAATGAAAATTAACCATAAAAGTAATAAAGCTTTAACTAATGATGGTAGGCAAAATGAAGTTTTATTAATTTTTGTTGTTTGTTTAATTCTAATTATGAATAATTAAATAAAACTGTGCTTATCTCTACATGTTTCTAATCTAACTTTATCATCGAAATGGGTTTTTAATCAAATGACTTAAAAAAATAAGCGAAACCCCATTAAGAAGTTTCGCTTATATATAAACAGGTTAAGTATTATTTTGTTCCTAACATTAATAATTCGCTACAAACAACCTCGGTGATGAATTTTTTGTTACCGTCTTTATCTTCATAACTACGCGATGTTAGTTTACCTTCAATAGCAACTTCTTTTCCTTTTTTCACATACTTCTCAATTATTTGAGCTGTTTTTCCCCAAGCAACAACATTGTGCCATTGGGTGTCTGTAATTTTTTCACCTTTATTATTTGTGTAGCTTTCGTTAGTGGCAATATTAAATTTTGCTAATGTTTTTCCTGATTCAAGATTGATGATTTCTGGATTGTTTCCTAAGTTACCAATCAACTGTACTTTGTTTCTAAGTGTGTTCATAATTTTAATTTACGTGTTAAACAGTTAATACCATGTCCTGAACTTGTTTCAGGATCTTTTTAATTTATTTTAATTGTCTTTTTATGAATGAGTTACTGAAATAAGTCCAGTACTAATTCGACAGTGCAAAGATGTAACAGCTCGCAAATTTTATTCGGTAATTACTTATTTAAAATCGTTTGTAAATGTTTGTAGTCGTTTGTAAACGGATATTTTGTATATTGCACTCATGCAAAAACAATGTTTAGAGTGCGGTGATAAAATCATTGGTAGAATTGATAAAAAATTCTGTAGCGATGGTTGCAGAAATGCATATAATAATCGTGTAAATAAAGACAGTAAAAACTTAATACGTAATACGAACAATAGATTACGAAAAAATTATAGAATTTTAGAAACTTTAAATCCAGACCAAAAAACAAAAACCTCAAGAGCTAAACTTATTGAGGCAGGTTTCGATTTTAATTACTTCACAAGTATTTATACGACAAAAGCTGGCACTATTTATTACTTTATTTACGACCAAGGGTATTTACCTTTAGAAAACGATTTTTATGCATTAGTAAAACGAGAAAGTTAAAGTTTATGGAAGATATCTTATTTTTTATAAAAGAGAACTCTAACATACTGGTGCCAGTTATAATGTTTTCTACAGTTATAATAATTGTTGTTATTGCTCATTATTTTAGTAACAAAAAAATAATGCTTCGTGAGTTTAAAAAAACCAGAAAAAAACAAATTAACAGAATTAAAGATAATGAATATGCTAAAATAATTGGGAAAGCAAAACACGTAAATAGACCTTTAATAGCGCCATTAAGTGGAAGGGAATGTGTGTATTACCATATTGTAGTTGAGGTAAAAGCAGATAAAGGTTGGAGAAGGATTATTAATGAAAAAGTAAACCAAGATTTTTTTATTGAAAGTCAATCTGAAATGGCTATTGTAAAAGTGTCTTCATTACAAAAATCAATGCAACGTTTTTATTTAGTAAAAGATTACAAAGAAAAATCTGGATTTAGAAACGATGCCACAGATAAACTGGAAGCATATTTAGAAACTCATAACAAAAAAAGTACTGGGTTTCTGGGCACTAATAAAACTATACGATATAGTGAGGGTATTATAGAGTTGAATGAGGTAATAGGTGTTAAAGGTGTTGCGCAATGGAAAACACTTAAAGAACCAATAGAAGGGTATTCTTATTCAAAAATATTAACATTAACAGGCACAAAAAAAGAAAAACTTTTGATTACCGATGAACCAAAAGCTTTAGTAAGAGTTACTGATAGAATTTAATTTATTTCCAGTTCTGCCCTTTTAATTTCATAGCAGCTTTTAAAACATCTTTTTGGCTTATCTGCCCTACAAGTTTTCCGTTTTCAACGATTGGAAAACGCCGTCTTTTAGCATTTAAAAACTTATTAGCGGCATCAAAAATATTCATATTACCATCAATAGTTTCTACATTTACAGCCATGTGTTTTTCTATGGTTTGCTCTTGCATGGGCATATTGTAGTATCTGCTTTCACTTATTTGTTTAATACAATCGCCTTCAGAAATAACTCCAATTAATTCATTTTTTTCATTTACTACAGGACCACCAGAAATTCTATGCTTAATGATGGCTTGCATAACGCTTTCAATACTTTGATTAGGGGTAAACGTAATCAAATTTGTGGTCATATAATCACTAACCTTTAAAGGTGTGCTATCTGTGGCATTGTTTTGCTGTTTTCTAGCGCCTTGAAAACTTTTTATTCCCATAATCTATAAATTTTAGTAATCTTAAATGTACTTATTTTTTTTGAATTTTCCTAAAAATGTATTTCTAGGCATCTTAACTATCCAAAAAATATAGATTTCATAATATTCAATTAAAATTCTAAGATTAAAAAAAAGAACTTTGTAAGACCTCAAATATTTGATTAGAAGTAATCGATTGTGTGTATATTATGTCAAACGCAAATAATTAGCATTCTTTTAAGAGATTAAATGTTAATTTTTCATAGTTTTAGCCCCTGAAAATAAATTAAATAAAAAATGAAAAAAATATTTGTATTGTTTTTATTGATGAGTGGTTTTATGTTAAGCGCGCAAACTAACTCTGAATTAGTTAAACATTTTGAAGCATATTACAAGCAAATGAAAGCGCAAGGTGATGTTCAAGGTATTGTAAATGGGATGACACATTTAAATTTATTAGCGCCTTCTGAAGCTAGAAAAGACACTTTAGCATATCTTTATATGTCTGAAAACCAGTATATTCAAGCATTAAATACTATTGGTGTTGATAGGCTGGCTACAGATTCTGATATTGCTGTTGAAGTAAAAGCAGTGTCTTTAAAAGCAGTAAAGCAGCCTAAAATGGCTATTGGTCATTTTGAAGAAATGTTTAAGCGTAATCCTAATGCATTGATAGCTTATGAATTGGCCGAACTTAATTTACAAACTCAAAATTTAACTGAAGCTGAAAAACATATAAATTATGGTTTAGCAAACTCTAAGGATGATATGAAAAAAGCGTTTTATGAAACACAAAATCCTTATGAGGTGCCTTTAAGATCAGCTTTTATGTATCTTAACGCACTTAAGGTTTATAATGATGACCCTAAGTTGAATATTGATGCAGCTGTAGATATTTTAGATGCTACATTAAAAACAGCTCCAAACTTTAATTTGATACAATTATCAAAAACAGAATTGTTAAGACAAAAACAAGCATTGCAAGCACAAGCAGCGCAACCTAAAAATTAATAAAAATTTTATAATAAAAAGAGCAGTTTCTAATTATAGGAACGGCTCTTTTTGTTTAGAATAATTTGTTTAAGGCTTTTCAATTATTCTGCTGTCTTTTTCAATCTTCTTATTCATTTGAAAATTAAGGTTAGAAAAAGATTCTAAAAATTCTTTTATAATATCACTAAGTTCTTGTTTGTCTGTGTTTGCTAAATTCGAAAAACTTTTAAGTTTATAAAACTTGGTTTTTAAAGCAACTATTCTAGCTAGGGTTGCTGAACTATTTACTTCATCAGGTATATTTTCAATTAGGGTTTTAAATAGCCCATCAATTTCTGCTTCATTATCACTAAAAAAACTTAGATTTCCTTTTCTTACTTCTGCTACTACATCTTGTAATCGAAAATATTCTTCCCAATCTTTAATAGAGTTTTCTGTTTTTGGGTCTAAAGTAAATTCTATAAAATCAAGGTTGGAAAGTTCTTTTTCACTAATGCCTTGACTTGTAGTTTCATTTTCGGCTAAATTATTTTCTTGCGTTTTTTTACAAGAAAATAGTATAGTTAAAACAATTAATACCGCTAAAAGCCTAATAGTCATATTTCTCTATTTTGAGATGCTGTACAAATATATAATAATAGCTAATTTTTATAGCTAAATAAACGTTAATGAGTTCGATAATATTTTAATTATAAAATGAATAATTGTTATAAAAATGTTATTATTTTTGAATAATTGTTATTAGCAGTGTTTTAAATGAGTAAAAAAATATTGATTATTGGTGCTTGTGGTCAAATTGGTTCGGAATTAACATTCAAGTTACGCGAGTTGTATGGTGATGAAAATGTTGTAGCTAGCGATATTAGTTACAGTAATTTAGAAATAGTTAATTCAGGTATTTTTGAAATTGTAGATGCTCAAGATTATGCAAGTGTTCAAACATGTGTACAAAAATATAATATAGATACGGTTTATTTAATGGCAGCTATGTTGAGCGCTACTGGCGAAAAATACCCTATGAAAGCTTGGGATTTGAATATGACCTCTTTATTTCATGTGCTTAATTTGGCTCGTGCAAAATTTATAAAAAAAGTGTTTTGGCCATCAAGTATTGCCGTTTTTGGGTCAACTACGCCCACAGACTATACGCCACAATACACAATTATGGAACCCTCAACCGTTTATGGAATTACCAAGCAAGTAGGAGAGCGTTGGTGTGAGTATTACCATAATAAGTACGATGTGGATGTTAGAAGTTTGCGATATCCTGGTATTATAAGTTGGAAAACGTTACCAGGCGGTGGTACAACAGATTATGCTGTTGAAATTTATCATAAAGCAATAACCGATAAATTTTACGATTGTTTTTTAAAAGAAGACACTAAACTGCCCATGATGTTTATGGATGATGCCATTAAAGCCACTATAGATATTATGAATGCCAAAAAGAATGATGTAAAAATAAAATCATCTTATAATTTAGCAGCAATAAGCTTTACGCCTAAAGAAGTTGCAGAATCTATAAAAAAACACATACCAGAATTTAAAATTACATACAATCCGGATTACAGGCAAACTATTGCCAATAGTTGGCCAAAAAGTATTAACGATTCTTATGCACGACAAGATTGGAAATGGAAACATAAATTCGCTCTAGAAGACATCACAACCGAGATGTTAAAACAACTATATAAAAAATATAAATAATTGTATATTTGAATAACACCAAGTTGTAAATTGGTGTTACCCTAAATCTTAATTATTATGCTCGAAAATTTCTGGTTTAATGTAGAATATGGTATTAATCATGTATTAGATATTAATGCCTACGACCATGTTTTATTTCTTATCGTTTTAACGATCCCGTATGTTTTTAAAGATTGGAAACGTGTACTTTTATTAGTATCCATGTTTACTTTAGGGCACACCTTGTCTTTAGTTTTAGCGGCTTATAATGTAGTAAGCGTAAATGCTGCAGTAGTTGAGTTTTTAATACCCATTACCATATTAATTGCTGCCCTTTTTAATGTATTTACAGCTGGAAAAGGTGCGCAAAAAGAAAAAGTAGGTATTCTGTTTTTAACCACGTTAGCATTTGGTTTAATCCATGGCTTAGGGTTTGCACGCGAATTTCAAATGCTTTTGGGCGATACTGATAATAAACTGGTATTGCTTTTAGAATTTGCCTTGGGTATAGAATTATCACAAGTTATCATAGTGTTTGTTGTCCTGTTTTTAAGTTATATAGTTCAAACTATTTTTAGGTTTACAAGGCGCGATTGGATTATGGTAATATCTGCCATAGTTGTTGGTTTAGTAATTCCTATGATTTTAAACAGTGATTTTTTATCATAAAAATTTCATAAAAGTTTAACGAACATGTGTTGTAATTAAAATACGAACCAACTATATTCGTTATTAGGTTTTGCTCAGTAAATACCTCAATTACATTTAAAACAAATTAATGCCAAAAAATAAACAGCTTAAGTACGATAAAGCTTATTTAAGAATTGCTGAAGAATGGGGTAAATTATCATACTGTAAGCGCAGACAAGTAGGCGCACTTATTGTTAAGGATAGAATGATTATATCTGATGGATATAATGGAACACCATCAGGTTTTGAAAACTTTTGTGAAGATGATGAAGGCTATACAAAGTGGTATGTCTTACATGCTGAGGCCAATGCTATTTTAAAAGTAGCGTCATCAACACAATCTTGTAAAGGCGCAACACTATATATAACGATGTCTCCTTGTAAAGAATGTAGTAAATTAATACACCAAGCAGGTATTGTAAAAGTAGTTTATAATCAAGCTTATAAAGATGACTCTGGACTGAGGTTCTTAGAAAAAGCAGGAATAGAACTTGAACAAATTGAAGATTTAAAAGCGTAATGTCGTATCAAAAAAAATATTTGCCTTTAGTTTTAGGTGTTGCAATTGCAGCAGGTGTTTTTATTGGGGGCAAGTTAAATTTTACTGATTCGTCAGATCGTTTGTTTTCTACAAATAGTAAAAAAGACAAACTCAACAGACTTATAGACTATATAGATTACGATTATGTTGATGAAATAAATACAGACAGCATTGTAGATGTAACAGTTAACGGTATTCTAAACAATCTAGATCCACATTCGGTATATATTCCAAAAGAAGATATGGCTCGTGTAACCGAAGAGATGAAAGGCGATTTTGTAGGTATAGGGGTTAGTTTTTATACTTATAAAGATACCATTACAGTTATTAGGCCAATAGAAGGTGGTCCAAGTGCCAAAGCAGGTATTAAAGGCGGCGATAGAATTATTATGGCTGATGGCGATTCACTTTATGGAAAAAACTTAGAAGATGGTGAACTTGTAAAAAAACTAAAAGGAACTTTTAATTCTAAAGTGAAGCTAAAAATTTACAGAAAAGGAGAGCCGGAACTTTTAGATATTACAGTAAAACGAGGAAAAATACCTATTAAAAGTGTAGATGCAGCATATATGCTTACCAAAAAATTAGGGTATATAAAAGTAAACCGTTTCGCAGAATCTACTTATAAAGAATTTAAAAAAGGCTTAAATGACCTACAAAATCTAGGCGCAACCGAAATTGCTTTAGATTTACGAGATAACCCTGGAGGATTTTTAGGTATTGCAGAGCAAATAGTTGATGAGTTTTTAGAGGATGATAAACTCATTTTATTTACTAAAAACAAACGCGGAAACATTGAAAAGAGTTTTGCTACAAGTAAAGGTGATTTTGAAGACGGAAAAATTTATGTGCTTATAGATGAAAACTCAGCATCTGCTAGTGAAATTGTTGCAGGAGCCTTACAAGATAATGATAAAGGTATTATTGTAGGACGCCGCTCTTACGGAAAAGGACTTGTGCAACGCGAAATGGATTTAGGCGATGGTAGTGCTGTTCGTTTAACAGTATCACGTTATTATACGCCAACAGGTCGCTCAATACAACGACCATACAAGAATGGGAATAAGGATTATTACGATGAATATTTTGAGCGTTTAGACAGCGGTGAGTTGCTAGATCCAGAGAAAATACAAGTCGCAGATTCTTTAAAGTTTACTACGCCTGCGGGTAAAGTGGTTTATGGCGGTGGTGGTATTATTCCAGATGTTTTTGTGCCCATAGATAATAGTATGCACAACGAAACGCTTAACTTTTTACAACGCCGAGGTTTTATAAGTTATTTTGTTTTTGAAGAATTAGAAAAAGATAGACACCTCTACGATGGCATTTATAAACGTGATTTTATAGATTCGTTTGAAGTAAGTGACGATTTAGTATTTGCATTTCAAGATTATTTAAATGTACGAACCGATTCTAAAATAACCTTCGTGGCTTATCATGAAGAAGTAAAGCAATATATTAAAGCAACCTTAGCGGATCAACTTTATGGCGATGGTGCTTTTGAAGAAATTTTCAATCAGCGCGATATCATGATTGATGAGGTTATTAAGTTGAGTGATGAAACGAACTAAGAAGTTGGTTAATTTTCAAAAACCATCTTTCATCAGGTTTTAATCTGCTTTTTTCCTTAAAATAGGCTATGGCTTCCCATATTTAATTTATTTAATACTAATTAATTTCGTTATTACCTATTAACTAAAATTAAAGCCAACCTATGGAAGCAAAAACTATTGAACTTGTACAGGGAACATTTAAAGAAGTTGTTCCAATTGCAGATACAGCTGCAGAAATTTTTTACAATAAATTATTTGATTTAGACCCTGCATTAAAGCCATTATTTAAAGGTGATATGAAAGAACAAGGCGCTAAATTAATGAGTATGATAGGAACAGCTGTAAACGGGTTAAATAATTTAGAAGCTATTGTACCTGCTGTACAAAATCTTGGAAAAAGCCACGTAGGCTATGGAGTAAAAGATAGCCATTACGACACTGTAGGTAATGCATTACTATATACTTTAGATAAAGGTTTAGGTGAAGCGTTTACACCAGAGGTTAAAGATGCTTGGGTCGAAGTGTATACTGTTTTAGCTACAACAATGAAAGATGCTGCGAGTACAGTTGCTGATCCAGTGACAGAAACTAAGCCTTGGTGGAAATTTTGGTAACACGAAAACACTATTATATACTAAAAAGCAGGTTAATTTAACCTGCTTTTTAGTATATAATACCTTTAAAATTACAGATCCTTATTTAATCTTATCATGAACCTTAGTATGCTTTCCAACATTCCAAAGTGTTAAAATATCAGTAGCTACATGTGCACCACTACCTGAAGCTATGGCAAACTGACTTCGCCAACCAGCAAGTGTGCCAGCAACGTATAAGTTTTTTTCAATTAAATGATCATTATTTTTTAGCCAGATACGGTCTTTTTCAATGGCTGCTCTTGGGTGTGGTTCAATGTATTCATTTAAGCCTTTTATAGTTAACAGATTAGTATAGCCAACAGCAATTACAACTATTTTGGCGGTGTAATTTTCTTTATTCGTTTTAACAAAAAAACCGTTTTCATTTTTAGAAATTTCTAATACTTTTTGGTTTTCTATTTGTTCAATATGAGGATATAAGCTGGCAAGTTGTTTTTTGCCGCTTTCTAAAATTGATGCACCTGTTGTTCCTGGAGTTAACCCTAAAACATTATTAAAAAGAGCTGTTTGTAAATGCGATGTTTTTTGGTGTGTAATGATACCAATATGCTTGTCTTTAGCAAAAGCTTTGTTTTTAGCCGAACCTAATACCAAAGCACAAGATAGTCCTGCGGCACCGCCACCAATTATCAAAACATCATGCATATATTTAAAAAATATTCTTCGAGGCTATGCCTCGGGGTTTCCGTTGAAATTGTCATTCCCGCAGAAGCGAGAATCTAAAGTAAAGAATTTTGGTTTTACTTTTTAAGTATAACCAAATTCTTTACTTACTTTCTTTTACTTTTTGTTCAATACGTTTGGATATTCTTAAAATAGACATCATCAGTATCACGCAAAGTGAAGCCACAATAGTAATAATGGCAACTGTACTTTGTCCTTCAAAAGGATTGTTATAATCTACCTGAGTTAAGTTAAAACCAATTAACCCTAAAGCGATTATGATTATTATAATAGTTAATATTTTCATTGTGGTAATATTTAAGTTTTTACGCCATATCAAAAAGCGCTTTTATATTATGTGCAAATAGTTTAACAGCAATGGCTAATAAAACCACACCAAAAACTTTACGTACAATATTAATACCGTTTGCTCCTAAAAAACGTTCTATTTTACCAGAAGTTTTCAGAACTATAAAAATAATAATAACATTCATAATAACAGCAACAATAATGTTTTCTGTTCTAAATTCTGCTCTTAAGGATAATAGTGTAGTTAAACTACCAGGGCCAGCAATAAGTGGAAACGCTAGCGGAAACACAGCAGTTGTCATAGCATCATGTTCTTCTTGTTTGTATAATGTAATGCCCAAGATCATTTCTAAAGCAATAAAAAATAAAATAAAAGCACCAGCTACTGCAAACGAGTTCACATCTATACCAATAAGGTTTAGGATGCTTTTTCCTAAAAACAAAAAACAGATTAAAATTACTCCAGCGATTATAGAGGCTTTTTCACTTTGAATGTGGCCAACTTTTTTACGTAAATCTATTATTATAGGAATATTACCCACAATATCAATTACAGCAAATAATACCATAAATGCAGTAAATATTTCTTTAAAATTAAATTGCATTATTTTAAGTTTTAATTTAAAAAATTCTCGCGGCTAGCTGCGTTTCTATTAATTTGTCATTCTCGTCTTTCGTCTTCGCTCAAGATAAACTTAGGCGAGAATCTAAAAATATAGAATTGCCATTTTAGCATATTCTGTATTTTTCGGCAAAAGTAGATTATTCTTCTAATTAAAGTCACCAAAAGTTTAACTATTTTTGCTGCCTACAAGATAATTATTTTTATGTTCCAATTAGGAAAAACTATTGTGTCTGAGGATGTTATAGAAAAAGACTTTTTATGTAATCTATCTGCTTGTAAAGGTGCCTGTTGTATTGATGGTGATGCTGGCGCACCACTTGAAAAAGATGAGGCTAAAATACTTGAAGAAATCTATCCAAAAATAAAACCTTTTTTGCGACAAGAAGGTATTGATGTTATTGAAGAGCAAGGTGCGTTTATAACAACTGAAGAAGGCGAATTGGAAACGCCACTTATTAATGGAGCTGATTGTGCTTATGTTATTTTTGATGAAAAAAATGTAGCGCTTTGCGCTATTGAAGAAGCGTATAATCAAGGTGAAGTAACTTGGAAAAAACCAGTGTCTTGTCATTTATATCCAATTAGAGTTCAAGATTATTCTGAATTTTCAGCAGTTAATTATCATAAGTGGCAAATTTGTGATGATGCATGCACACTTGGTGAAGAATTAGGTGTTCCAGTATACAAATTTGTAAAAGAAGCGTTGATTAGAAAATTTGGTGAAGACTGGTATATGGAATTAGAAAAAGTGGCTAATAATCTTCAAAAATAACTTCAAAAACACTATAAAATAGGTGCTTTTCTAAGTAAATGACTCTTATATATCGTTGCTCTGAAACTCTCAGTGTTTTATTTTTAAAATATTGATAATCAATAACTTAAAATTATTTTACTTAAAATCATTTTTTTCATGTAGGATTTTTTCATTGTTAAAAACTTGTTGACAATGTTTATAACTATGCCTTTCATTTATGGTTACATTTTTGAATCTTTGTTGTTCCCTAAATTGGGAAAATTTCGTTAAATTTTTATAAAAAAACACAAATACCATGTCTCAGACCATCGAACCCATTTTACAAGAAAACAAAGATCGTTTTGTAATTTTTCCAATTCAACATCATGATATTTGGGAATGGTATAAGAAGTCTGAAGCAAGTTTTTGGACTGCAGAAGAAATTGATTTACATCAAGATCTTTCAGATTGGTCTACAAAGCTAAATGATGACGAGCGTTATTTTATAAAACATATTTTGGCATTTTTTGCTGCAAGTGATGGTATTGTAAATGAAAATTTGGCTGAAAATTTTGTAAACGAAGTGCAATACAGTGAGGCGAAATTCTTTTACGGATTTCAAATCATGATGGAGAACATCCACAGTGAAACGTACTCGCTTCTAATAGATACTTACGTAAAAGACGAAAAGGAAAAAGATTTATTATTTAATGCTTTAGAAAATTTTCCTGCTATTAAGAAAAAAGCAGATTGGGCACTTAAATGGATAGATTCTCCAAGTTTTGCAGAACGTTTAATTGCTTTTGCTGCAGTAGAAGGTATTTTCTTTTCAGGCGCATTTTGTTCTATTTTCTGGTTAAAGAAAAGAGGCTTAATGCCAGGATTAACGTTTTCAAATGAATTAATCTCTCGTGATGAAGGTGTACACTGCGACTTTGCAGTACACTTACATAACAAACATTTAATAAATAAGGTTCCAAAAGAGCGAATCAGGGAGATTTTAGTAGATGCTTTAGATATAGAACGTGAGTTTATAACAGAGTCGTTACCAGCGAGTTTAATTGGTATGAATGCTGTTTTAATGTCTCAATACTTAGAATTTGTAACCGACAGATTATTATTTGAATTAGGTTGCGATAAAGAATATAATACCGCAAATCCATTTGATTTTATGGATATGATTTCGTTGCAAGGAAAAACAAATTTCTTTGAAAAACGTGTGTCAGAGTATCAAAAAGCAGGTGTTCTTAATAAAGAAGAAGAAAAAGATAAATTCAGTTTTGATGCTGATTTTTAATTGACCCTTAATTTTTAAAAAGTTACTTTTTTAAAAATTCAATTAATAGCTCCATTATATATGGAAAACTAAACTAAATAATTTTTATTTAATTAACCAAAGTGACTGAATTTTAGCTCATTATAATTAGAGCAAGAATTTAGAATAATTAACTAACCATTTTTCTGAAGGTGTATCAGAAAACCTAAAAAAGTGTATTAATATGTATGTAGTAAAAAGAGACGGCAGGAAAGAGCAAATTATGTTCGACAAAATCACTGCTAGAGTGCGTAAATTATGTTACGGATTAAACGAATTGGTAGATCCGTTAAAAGTAGCAATGCGTGTGATAGAAGGATTATATGATGGTGTAACAACCAGTGAACTAGATAACCTTGCTGCAGAAATTGCTGCAACCATGACAACCGCACATCCAGATTATGCACGTTTGGCTGCACGTATTTCTGTTTCTAACTTACATAAAAATACCAAGAAAACGTTTAGCGATGTTATGGAAGATTTACACAAATACGTAAATCCAAGAACAGGTAAAGATGCACCACTTTTAGCAGACGATGTTTATGAGGTAATCATGGCGAATAAAGAGCGTTTAGATTCTACTATCATATACAACCGCGATTTTGGTTACGATTATTTTGGGTTTAAAACTCTAGAACGCTCGTATCTTTTAAAATTAAACGGACAAATTGCCGAACGTCCGCAACACATGCTTATGCGTGTTTCAATTGGTATTCATTTAAACGATTTAGATGCTGCTATTGAGACTTATGAGCTTATGTCTAAAAAATATTTTACACACGCTACACCAACATTATTCAATTCTGGTACACCAAAACCTCAAATGTCTTCATGTTTTTTATTAACTATGAAAGATGATAGTATTGAAGGGATTTATGATACACTAAAACAAACAGCAAAAATTTCTCAATCTGCAGGAGGAATAGGTTTAGCTATACACAACGTTCGTGCTACAGGAAGTTATATTGCAGGAACTAACGGTACAAGTAATGGTATTGTGCCAATGCTTCAAGTATTTAATGATACTGCGCGTTACGTAGATCAAGGTGGCGGAAAACGTAAAGGTAGTTTTGCCATTTATATTGAAACTTGGCATGCCGATATTTTTGATTTCTTAGATTTAAAAAAGAATCATGGAAAAGAAGAAATGCGTGCGCGTGATTTATTTTATGCCATGTGGATTTCAGATTTATTCATGAGACGTGTTCAAGAAAATGGAGATTGGACATTAATGTGTCCTAATGAATGCCCTGGCTTACCAGAAACACATAGTGATGAGTTTGAAGCACTTTACTTAAAATATGAATCTGAAGGAAAAGGACGTAAAACAATTAAAGCTCGCGAGCTTTGGGAGAAAATATTAGAATCTCAAATTGAAACAGGTACGCCTTACATGTTGTACAAAGATGCAGCAAATCGTAAATCTAATCAGCAAAATTTAGGAACTATTCGTTCTTCAAACTTATGTACTGAAATTTTAGAGTACACATCTCCAGATGAGGTGGCTGTTTGTAATTTAGCATCTATAGCATTGCCAATGTTTATTAAAAACGGTGAGTTTGATCATAAAGAATTGTTCCGTATTACTAAACGTGTAACGAAAAACTTAAATAGGGTTATCGATAGAAATTACTATCCTGTAATAGAAGCTGAAAACTCTAATATGCGTCACAGACCAATTGGTTTAGGTGTACAAGGATTAGCAGATACGTTTATAAAATTACGTTTACCATTTACAAGCGATGAAGCTAAAAAATTAAATCAAGATATTTTTGAAACGCTTTACTATGCCGCTGTTACAGCAAGTATGGAAGAAGCAAAAGCTGATGGGCCTTACCAAAGTTATGAAGGTTCTCCAATTAGTAAAGGTGATTTTCAGCACAACCTTTGGAATATTAAGGATGATGAATTAAGTGGTAATTGGGATTGGGATAAATTACGTAAGCAAGTGCTTAAAAACGGTGTTCGTAACTCATTATTAGTAGCACCAATGCCAACGGCTTCTACATCTCAAATTTTAGGAAATAATGAATGTTTCGAACCATATACATCTAATATTTATACACGTCGTGTATTATCTGGTGAGTTTATTGTAGTAAACAAGCACCTATTAGAAGACTTAGTTGAATTAGGATTATGGAACGAGAATTTAAAACAAGATATTATGAGAGCCAATGGTTCTGTTCAAGGTATCGAAAATATTCCGCAAGATATTAAAGACCTTTATAAGACGGTTTGGGAGTTAAGTATGAAAGATATTATAGATATGTCTCGCCAACGCGGATACTTTATAGATCAATCACAATCGCTTAACTTATTCTTGGAAGGCGCAACAATGGCTAAATTAACATCAATGCATTTTTATGCTTGGAAAAGTGGCTTAAAAACAGGCATGTATTATTTACGTACTAAGAGTGCAGTTGATGCTATTAAATTCACATTAAAAACCACTAAAAAAGAAGAGCCTACGGCTGAGGTTGTTGAGGTTAATCAAGCAGCGGTGGAAAAAGACGATGCTAAGAAAATGAAAGTAGCTGCACAAAACGCTGCAAAATTTGCACAGAAAACCACGCCAGAAGTTGAGCCTATGTCGGCAGAAGAAATGAAAGCACTTATAGCACAAGCTAAAGCAGCCGAAGGTGATGATTGTTTAATGTGTGGCTCTTAAAAGATAATGCACTTAGAATAGGTTTCTCCCAATTTTGTCTCAAGGAATTTGAGAGGGGTTTAAAATTAAGTGTTGAAAAAAAGCACCTCTTTCGAGGTGCTTTTTTGTAAATAAAATATATGGTTTTAGACTAGTCTAAAATTGTTTCCGCTAAAGAATCATTATTTTCACCCATTAAAGCAAAAAACTTATCAATGTTTGGAAGAATTATAATTCTGGTTCTTCTGTTTTTAGCTCTGTTTTCTTTCGTATCATTATCTGCAAGAGGTTGGTAACTACTTCTACCAGATGCAATAAGTTTTTCTGGAGCTACATTATATTTATTTTGTAGTTTACGCACCACAGAAGTTGATCTTAAAACGCTTAAATCCCAGTTATCAGCAATATTTGAAGTGCTTATTGTTCTAGAATCGGTATGACCTTCAACCATAACATCTAAACTTGGCTCGGAATTAATAACGTCTGCTAATTTTTGTAAAATAGTATCAGCTTTAGAGCTTAATTTGTAGCTTCCACTGTTAAATAGCATGTTATCTGCAATAGAAATCATAACAACAGTTTCATTAATATTTACTGCAAAGTCTTCATCTTCATTTATATTGCTTTCATTGATTGTTTTTTCAAGGTTATAAGCAATAGCCAAGTTCATAGAATCTTTAAGGGTTTTAGCTTGACTTAATTTTTCAGTATCTACATTCTCTAATGTAGCTCTCATTTTTACTTTAGTGTCTTTAGATATAACACCAACATTGTCAACAACCTCTAATTTAGAATCGTTTTCTTCTTTAAGAGACATTATTTTAGAGTTATATGCCTCAACTCGAGCCTCAATTTTTTCAAACTTAGCTTCTAAATCTTCTTTAGCAACTTTAGTTTTTTGTAATTCACTTTTAATTTCACCATTTTCTTGTTCTAGTGCAATGTATTTTTTCTTTGAAACACATGAAATAGTAAAGATGGCTAATAGTAATAAAACAGAAATTTTTTTCATAATGATGTTAGTCTTTTAAGATTTATACTATTTACGGATGAAATACAAATACAGACGTTTAAAAGTTGATTTATTTCAATGAAGCGTAAAAAAAGAGGCTGTCTAAAAAGTGATGAACTTTGTCATTCAGAGCAAAGCGAAGAATCTTATTTATCTAAAAATCAAAACATTAAAATTTTTAGAGATTCTTCATTGCATTCAGAATGACACTTTTTAGACAGCCTTATTAAATTTTAAGTTATTTTTTCTATTCTTCTTCTTCAGAAGTAGAAATTTTCGCAGGTTCAACAGATGCGTCATGCGAATTATAATATTCTTGTAAAAGATTCATAGTAGCAGTAAGTAAATCTTTTGTTTCTAATAATATACCAAAGTAAAGTGTTGTGTTTTTTGGACTCGATTCTTCGTTTCGTGTACGCTCTACTTGCTTTTGTATTTTTTCGGTTACTAGATTGAAGACTTCTTGTTTTTTATTGAGTACAGAGCCTATTTCTTCAAAAGAGCCAGAATTAAAGGCTTTTTTAGTATTGTTAAATAGGACTTCTAAAACGGCATCAATTTCTTTGAGCTCTTTTATTTGACTAAATTTTAACTTTTTGTGATTGTTATTTACATGTTTGAAACTCACATTAGACAAGTATTCTAACGATTGCGCCATATCTTGTAAATAACCCAAAATATTGATGTAAAAGTTACTTGCAGAAACACTAGGCTCTTCCAAGTTTTTTATAAAGTAGAAGATGTTATCACGTAAATCGTCTATTTCGTTTGAAAGTTTTTCAATATTAGATTTATTCTTTTTAAGTACCTTTAAGTTATGTGTTGCTAAACCATTAATAGCACTTGTGTATATTTTATTACCACGTTTTACTACGTTGGCTATATTATTAGCACTCTCAACTATAACACCTTGTATAGAGCTGCTCTCGGCTTTTTTAAGTGTATCCTCTTCCTTAAGTTCTTTGGATTGTTTTATATGGCTTAAATAGTTTCTAGCTAGTAGAATAATTGCAAGAACTAATAATGCAGTAAGTGCATAAGCACCACCATAGAACAATATTAAAGCCATAATTGCAGCAGCTACAAATGCACTAAAGGCTGTAAAAAACCAGCCGCCTATAACATTCAGTACTCCTGCAACTCTATAGACGGCACTTTCACTTCCCCAGGCTCTATCGGCTAATGATGTTCCCATAGCTACCATGAATGTTACATAAGTTGTAGATAGGGGTAACTTCATTGAAGTAGCTATTGATATTAGTACACTAGCAACCATTAAATTTACTGCGGCTCTAACTAAATCAAAGGCAGGTAAATCTTCTGATTTTACAGATGATAATACTTTTGGTTTAATAAATTGTTTTTCTATTACATTTTTAGCAGCGGCAGGTAATAAACTATTAAAAGCATCAGAACTAGCTATACTATACCTTACTATGGTTCTTGATAAAAAATTAGGCTCGAAACGCTCTTTTACATTGTCTTGTCTTGATAGGTCTACAGATGTTTTAACCACCGCTTTAGCTTTACTAGAAAACCAAAGTGTTAGCACCATTACTAAACCAGCAATAAGTAATAAAATAGGTTTTGTTTCTACTGGCTGGCTTAAAGCAACCATTGGAAAATTCTGAGGCAGAATATTTGATATTGACCAAGCTTCATAAGAGTTATATGCCGCAATTGGTACGCCAATAAAATTTACTAAATCATTACCAGCAAAAGCTACAGCTAATGCAAAGGTACCAACTACAATTATAATTTTATAGATATTAATCTTAAGAGATACCATTAAAAAAAGAGATACCAATGTAAAAATAACAAAACTGATTCCTAATAATGCTATAGGGTTTGCTTCCATTATACCTTTTATTCCATCATTCATAAAAGAAGCGTTTTTAACACCTTTAATAAGGATAAAATACAGAATAGAGGTAATAGCAAAACCACTAAATATGGCACCAAAAAGTTTTGGTTTTTCATTAAAGTTAAAAGATAATAATAGTCTGGATATAAACTGAATTATGGCACCAACTGTAAAAGCAACAACAACAGATAATAAAATACCAAGAATAATTTCTATGGCTTTTTCATTGTTTATATAATTTCCAATATCTATTAAGCTAATACTACTATCTGCTGTAATTTTAAGAATAGCAATACAAACTGATGCTCCTAAGAGTTCAAATACAATAGAAACTGTTGTTGATGTTGGTAATCCGAGTGTATTGAAAAAATCAAGTAGTAGAATATCGGTAATCATGACTGCCATGAAAATGATCATGATTTCATCAAACATAAACTCGCCAGGATTAAAAATACCTTTTCTAGCAACTTCCATCATACCACTAGAAGTCAGTGCACCAATAGCAACACCTAAACTGGCAACAATCATTATTGTTTTAAAGGATACAGCCTTAGAGCCAATGGCAGAATTTAAAAAATTGACAGCGTCGTTACTAACACCAACAACAAGATCTGCAATTGCCAAAAAAGCTAAGGCAATTAACATATATATGTATAAATTTTCCATTTAAGCTATTAATAATATAGAAGAAACAAATTTCAACTTTTTAAATGAACACAATGTTATGAAAATGTTATGTTCTTTTTTAGAAAAAATCATATAAAGTTGCTTCAATTATTTATTTCATCAATATGAATGTTAATCGTTTTGGATATAATCGTAATATTTAACATATTGAAAATCAGAATAATAAATTTTTAATGTTAATTTAATGTTACGTAATTGTTGTTTAAATGTAAAATTAAATATATCTTTGTTAAGTAATTATTAATTAAAAACCCTACTTAGATGAAAAAATATATAGTAATATTAGCGGCGTTATTTATAAGCGCATCTGTTTTTGCGCAAAAAGAAAGAACTTTAACTCTAAATAAAGAAACTAATTTAATTGATGTTGTGTATTACCATGATAATGGTGAAATTAGTCAAACAGGATCTTACACAGCCGATGGAAAATTGGAAGGTAAATGGATTAGTTTTGATAAAGAAGGTGAAAAAATAGTTACCGCTTTTTATAAAGAAGGTAAAAAAATTGGCAAATGGGTTTACATTATTGATGGTAAACCAAAAGAAGTAGACTATTCTAAAAATATAGCTTCACTATAACTTTAGATAGTAAAGTAAAAAAACAAAAAGCATCCTAATTATTTAGGATGCTTTTTTATTATATCAGTTTGTGCTTTTTTATTTAGTCCAACCAGCTCCCCAAGTTGCATAATCGGTTCCAGTACCATTTCCTTCACCAGAAATAAAATCAGCTTCTATTATGGTATCAACACCTGTATCATTTTTAAACTTAGTGGTAACATCGGTAAATGTTATATTGTTAACTTGTAATTTGTCGTCAATAATTGCTTGTCCAGTTGGGTCAGATGTATCGTTTCCATCTACATCAAATGCTTCACCAAAACCAGTAATATTTATGTTGTTAAAAATGGCAGCAGTACCTCTTCTTAAACGTATAGCTTCGTATACACCAGCATCTATAATATTACCATCTTGGAAGGTATTACCAGAGCCTACACCAACAATAGTTACATTATTTACAGTTGGGTTAGAGAAAAATATTGGATTTGAGTTATTTCCAAAATCATCGTTATAACCATCACATTCAAAGGCTTTATCAGAGTTGAATGTTTCAGTTGGGTTTTGGATGTGTTGTATATATATATCTGAAATAGTACCAGAGTATCCTTCAGTCCAGTCAATTGAATCATCTTGTAAATTCATTACAGCAATATGACTAGCATTTACAGTACCACCAAAAAACTCAACACCATCATCTTTACCTTCGTAAATTTGAATATAATCAACTTCGGTTCCATTACCAACACCATAGAAAGATAAACCATTGTTTTCTGATTGTCCATCTGCAGAACCACCAGAATACTCGATTCTAATGTATTTTAAAGAACCAGAGTTGTCATCAGCAGTACTTCCTCCATAAGGTAAGCCAGCAATTTCAGAAGTAGAAGTAGCAGTACCTGTTACAGAATTAATAGGAGCTCTTCCTAAAAGGATTAAACCTCCCCAATCTCCAGCTTCAGGGTTTGAAGCATCAGAAGTAAATACAATTGGGTTATCGGCAGTTCCTTCAGCAACAATTTGAGCGCCTTGCGAAATAGCAACATAAACATCTGACCCTGCTGCTAAAGCTTGAATAGTCATACCAGCAGGAATAGTTAGCGTTGTGCCATCTGCCATTACTAAAGAACCATTTATTTTATAGTTAATATTAGCATCTAAAGTTAGGTCTTGGGTGTAAGTTCCAGACAGGAATACATCTGTATCAACTGGAGTTACACCACCTCCATTGTTATTTGTTATATTAAGAACAATGTCTGCGGTATCATCGTTGGCACATGACGTAAAGATTAAGGTTAATGCCACTAAGCTCAGTAAAAGATTATTTTTCATTTTCATTTTGATTAAGATATTAAAGATTTTGTATTCGTTATTGATTATTTAATTGTTAAAAGCTATATTTAAATTGAAGCCCAATAGTAATGCCTCTTTGAAAACTAGACAGTATAACATCACCATCACCAGTGTTTTCTCTTATCATTTCTATTTTTGGATCTAATAAGTTTTTTGCACTAAAATTTAATTCGGTATTTTCTCCAAGTTTGTTTTTCAAAACAAAGTCTAATGTTGGTACTGCTTTTTCAATGACATTCCCCACATCACCTGAACCTAAAGAGAAGATTCTATCGGATGAATAATTAAATACCAAGTTTGCTGCAGGTTTAAATTTTTCACTAATTGTAGGCTTAAAGCTTAAATCTGCATTTATAATTATGGGAGATGCGCCTTCTAATTCATCAGTAGTTCTATTAAATGATGTACCGTAAGATCCTTCAATAGAACTATAAAGATCCTGCTCTGTGTGCATATAAGTAAAGTTGAATCCAGAAGATAATATGGCGTCTTCATCTTCATTTTTAATTAAATCTTTTTTAAGCTCAATTTCTGCTCCTAAAATTTCAGCTTTCTCACCAGTTCTAAAATAACGCTGTGTTCCTGTTGCATCTGCAGCTAGGACTAAGTTTATTGGGTCGTTAATTTGTTTAGCAAAAACGCCTAAAGAAAATACTTCACTTTTACTTATAAACCATTCGTATTTTAAATCAAGGTTGTAAATATCAGAATAAGATTTATCTGTTAAATTCACACCAGTTCTAGTCCCTAATAAATCTTGGTTACCACCAATTCTATAGCTAATACCTTCATATACAAAAGGAGCTATTTCTTTAAACTCAGGAACCGATACTGTTTTACTTATGGCAAAACGAAGGTTTTGGTCGTCGTTAATCGCATACTTTATATTTAAACTTGGTAACACAAAGTTTTCGTTAGACTCAGAAAAACCAGGATCATCTGGACGTAAGTTAATGGCATTATATTCTATACGTTGACTAAAATTTTCAACTCTAACACCTGGTATAACCAACCATTTTTCGCCTAGTTTAACTTCAGCAGAAAAATATCCAGCATATATATTTAAAACACCTTTATATGTATTTTCTAAAAGCCCTGGAAAGTTGGTTTGAGTAACACCATTTTCTGGATCAATAGGATTGAAAACATGTGTTTGATAAACACCATCAATAAAATTCTGAAGGTTAAAGATGCTATTTAAACTTGTGATACTATTAATGCCAAATGTTGATGTATTGATGTTTTTATAACCATAGCGTGAGTTGTCAAAATGTCTTTCTCTCATTTTTCCATCATAGCCTACTATTAATTTTACTGTTTCTGAAGGCTTATATGCTAATGATAATCTGCTATTTAGTTCCTCGTCTTCAATGTTTTGAAAATAACGTTGATTGTTAAAGTTGTTATTTTGAGTAAAACCTGCCACAGTATTTGGGTCGTTATCTAAAAGGTTATCATATCCCAACAAAGAAAAACGTTTTCTATCAGGTTCATGAGCAAATACACGGTTGTGACCAATACCCCAGTCTAAATCAATTTTACCAAAAGTATGTTCTCCAATCAATTGATTTACCAAAACGATGTCTTGATTAAACTGTAGGTTACTTTGAAAGTAGCCACTTGGTTCATCTGAGAAATCGTATAAAGTACCGTTTCCGCCTGTTCCAAAGAATCCAACTTGATCTGAAGAACTATTAATTAGTAGAGAGGAGAATTTTAATTTATTGTCACTATTTATTCTATACAATGCAGTTGCCATAGCAGTTGCGGTTGTAGAATAGTTATACTGTTCAGTTTCTGGAAATAACTTGTTATATCCCGCAGTATAATCTGCTACAATTCCTTCTCTGTATTCAAAACTATTATCAAATGATGCAGTAACAAATACGCTTAAACGTGAATCGTCTTTAAACGTGAAAGATTTACCTCCTGAAAGACTCAAACCCATATTAATAGCTGGAGTTTCAGCTTCAATTGGGTCTACACCATGTGATAAGATTACTGCAAATGGATTGTGATTATATCTTGCATAATCACCAAAATATCCTGGGCCTTCATTTCTTAAAAATGTTTTACCAACTGCTCTAGAATTTACTGCAGCCCCAACAGCCACATCAAAAAAGCCTTGACCAGTATATTCTTTAGAAGTAATATCAATATTACCAGCAGAGAAATCTCCATAAAATCTGGCAGAATAGGCTTTACTTACCCCAACGTTTTCAATAACATCAGAAGAGAATAAATTTAAATCTATATTCTTTTTATTTACGTCGTTTGATGGCAATGATAAACCATTCATTGTAGTGTTTAAGTATCTGTCTCCAAGACCACGTACATATACATTACTAGAACCTTCTTGCTTTGATACACCCGAAATTTTTGCTACTGCTCCAGCTGCATCACTAACACCTTTTCTAGATAATTCTATTGCCCCAATACTTTGTTTCATTTCTACAGCTTTCTTTTGCTCAAGTAACAAAGCTGTCTCACTTTCTCTTTTAGTTGTGGTAGTAATAACGACTTCATCTAAAGATGCAGCACTAGCACCCATTGGAACGTTCACTTCTGTCACTTTTCCAGAAACAATGGTAACCGCAATTTCTTGTGTTTCGTAACCTACAAAACTAAATATTAACGTGTAGTTTCCAGCATCTAAATCTGCAAGTTCATATAAACCATCAAAATCTGACGTGGTTCCTTTTGTGGTGCCTTTAATCAATACGTTAGCAAAGGCTAAAGGTTCATTATTATATTCTTTATCTGTTAACTTTCCAACCACAGAACCTGTATTCTGCGCGTATGAAAATGTTGTGATTAACAGTATAAATAATAGTATAAATTTTCTCATTAGTTTATTTAAATTTCTTGTGGCAAAGAAACTACCGTTTTGTAAATTATGTGTTATCTGTGGATTAAAGAACCGTAATAAAAGCGTTAGGTTAATGTTATCTAGTAAGGCATATTTCTTGTCTTAGTTTACACTGAGTTAACATTAAAAGATACAAGAGTTGTTTATTGTAATAAATACTAATGAAACTTAGTTTGGAGTATTTTTCACTGGAAGGCTAGTTTTTTCTTTATCATAAAAAAAAGCAACTTTCTTTTTTAAAAGGAAAGTCGCTTTTTTAAAAGGTATCTATTGTTAACCACACAATAGAAGTCACTAACTAAACTAACTAATTGTTTACAGTAGAAGATGAGCTATTATCAGCACTAGCCATTGTTGAAACTAAATCTTCTAAAGATATGGTACTAGGTTCTAGTACTAATTTAATATTTGTAGTGTTTGATGCTACTTTTATTTTTGATTCTTTAGTTTCGTAACCTGTAAAGCTACTTACCAAAGTATATTCACCATCATATAAGTTTTTAAACTTAAAGAACCCTTTTTCATCAGATAAAACTTCGGCACCAGTTTCTTTAATAGAAACTTTTGCAAACATTAAAGGTTCGTTATTAGATTCATAATCTAATACCTTACCACTTATAGAGCCTGCATCCTGTGCATAAGATAATGCAGAGATAAAAAAGATGGCTATGTATATAATATGTTTCATGTATATTTTTAATTGCACCACAAAAATAAGCTCAGAACACATAATTATGTGTTACCAAATTATTAAACAACCATGATTAAAAGGTTACCTTAATGTTAAGCGATTTCTCAGGATATTTTTTACTGAATTTATTATCTTGCCATAACTTAAAAGATGACTATGAACTGGGAACAACTCCTCTCCTTAAAACGCTTTGGCGACACTAATAAACGCATCCGTAAAGAACAAGACGAAACCCGTTTAGGTTTTGAGGTAGATTACGATCGTGTTATCTTTTCATCAGAGTTTAGAAGTCTTCAAGATAAAACACAGGTTATTCCACTATCTGAAACAGATTTTGTACACACACGTTTAACACATAGTTTAGAAGTAAGTGTTGTGGGGCGTTCTCTCGGTAGACGTGTCGGTCAAAAACTACTAGAAAAACATCCACATTTGCAAAGTACACTTGGTTATCAAGCTAACGATTTTGGAGCTATAGTTGCAGCTGCAGCTTTAGCGCACGATATAGGAAATCCACCATTTGGACATTCAGGAGAAAAAGCTATAGGCGAATTTTTTAAAACTGGACAAGGATACCAATTTAAAAGTCAACTTACCGATAAAGAATACCAAGATTTATGTGATTTTGAGGGAAACGCTAACGGATTCAAAATTCTAACCGAAAGTAGAGCGGGACGCAACGGCGGATTAAGATTGAGTTACGCCACACTTGGTGCATTTATGAAATACCCTAAAGAATCGCTACCTAAGAAACCAACAACACATATAGCTGATAAAAAGTATGGCTTTTTTCAATCTGAAAAAGCAGCTTTTCAAGATGTGGCAAACGAATTAGGATTAACCAAAAGAAGCGAAAAACATACTAGTTATTCTCGCCATCCGCTAGCATATTTAGTAGAAGCCGCAGACGATATTTGCTACACCATTATCGATTTTGAAGATGGAATAAATCTTGGACTTATTCAAGAAGAATTTGCGTTAGAATATCTCTCAAAAATTATTAGAGAAACTATAAAACCAGAAAACTATTATGCGCTTTCTACCAAAGAAGACCGTGTGGGGTATTTACGCGCTCTAGCTATAGGATCGTTAATTAACGATGCTGTTGATATTTTTATGAAAAATGAAGATGCTATTTTAAACGGTAATTTTGATTGCGCACTGCTAGACAAAAGCAAATACGAAGCCCAAATAAATGATATTATAAAAATTAGTATCGAAAATATTTATCAATCTACTGAGGTGGTCGATAAAGAAATTGCAGGCTACGGCGTTATAAATACGTTGTTAAAGACTTACACAAACGCTGTAAATAATAGCTTTAATAATACCGCTTCAAATTACGATAAACTTATTTTAAAGGGCTTACCTAAAACCATTGAAGCCAACAATTCTAGTTTATATAGTCGTCTTTCGAGTGTGTGTTATTATGTATCGCTTTTATCTGATAGTAAAGCAATTTTAGATTATAAGAAGATAAAAGGGATTAGTTTTTAAATAATTATTTGAGTATTATTTGTTAATAGATTATTCTGAAATTACTTGAATTGCTTTTTCTAAAAATTCGTCCTTACCTAATTTAACTCCTTCAACTGTTTTATTTACATATATATTGGGTAGCACACCAATGGCGTGATGCTGGCTGCCATCATGTTTAACAACTTTCATTCCGGTCCAACTCATTCTATAATTTCCTAAAAGATTAAAAGGATTTACATTGCCGTTTGTACCAGCAGTAGGCTGTCCTACTATGGTTGCTAAATCATAACCTTCT
The DNA here is from genome assembly GCA_947500585.1 of uncultured Flavobacteriaceae bacterium. GTDB lineage: Bacteria > Bacteroidota > Bacteroidia > Flavobacteriales > Flavobacteriaceae > CAXBID01. The sequence goes on from CANMSN010000006.1 coordinate 73,751, forward strand.
ATAAAGCCCATATAGCTTTCCGCATAACTTATAGCTCTTCCATCAATAATGAAGACAATTTTTTTGTCTCCTAAATAGGGTTCTTTTGTCTCTAATTCCCATCCATTGGTTTCATATCCAATAATTTTTTCTTGGTCTGGATATATTATTTTAGGGGTTTTCATCCAAGCTTTAGAAGTGTCTTTTTTGCGCAATAGATGAGAAATAAAACCATGATTTCCATTTGGATAACCTCTTAAATCACAGATAATTCCTTTTGCTTTTTTTAGCTTTGGCAATAAACTAGTTATAGTATCCATTGAAATGGTTTCTAGATTGAGATAGTATATCCCATTTTCTAAAAGTTTATACTTGTTTTTTTGAATCTCTATTTTAGTTATACCATAAGTATAGGTGTTGTCGCGCTTTAATGCTATAGTTTCGTTCTTTATCTGAATCAATAATTCGGAATCTTTATCCCCAAATAAACTTGGTCCTAGCGCTAAATAATTTAACAACCCTTTTGTACTTGCAGAAATTCTAGAATTAATTTCTTTAAAGTATTCGTGGGGATCAATATTATTTACTTTAGCGACAACATCACCAACACTTATATTTAAACTGTTATTAAAAACCTTAGTAATAACCAATTGATCTTCAATCCACTCCCAATTAATTGGAGGACCATATCTGCCTAAATCTCCACCAGAAACCCATATATGTCCATCTTTCAATGGTGCTGTAAATTTTTCTAAGGTGATGAGATGATCATTATTTGTTTTATCGCTAAAGCTTTGGTTTAAAGCAGTTTCAAACTCCTTCTCCCAGTCAATATCAACTTCTTTGAAGTAAGGATAAAAATGCTGAATAACATTATAAGTGATAATTATATTTCCCAAGCGTACAGATAATTCTGTGGGTCTATCACTAACTGTGTTCAATTTTTCTTGTAATTGAGTTAAGCCTTCACTAGCAGGAAAGGTGTTTTTGTTATTTCCATACAGATGTAATGGTATTTGACAGATTATACCATTGCCTATTTGTTTTTCAATTAACTCTCCAAATTGTGGAGCCTCTTCAAAAATAGATTCGCCTTTTACTTTTTTGATTTTCCCTTCATACAACAATACGGCACAACTTTCGCCTTCGTAGTTCTCTGTTTTTGAAACACTAAAGGAATAGCCTTGACCACTTCCAATCCAGTCGGATTTTTCATTAGGTTGTCCAATCTCATCAGTTTCAAAAGCACTATTTTTTAGAGGTATTTCAATCCATTTATCGTTTTCTTCATAGTAAAGATGAACATTGTCTAAGTATAATGTGCCTTTACCTTTTAGCATACAACCAATTTTCAATGTGGTTGCTAACGTATCAACTTCACCTATAATTTCGTATTCATTCCATTCATTGCTTTTAATTGGTCTTGAGCGCATATTATCAATAAAGCCGATGGAGTAGTCTGATTTGTTAACCCTCATTGATAAATGTCCACTACCTTTTGATCCTTCTTTAAGTTTTACCCAACCTGTATATTTTAATCTTTTTCCTAGATATTTTTCAAGCTCTATGGATATTGTAAGATTGCCAGAGGCACTAGATTCATCAATCTCTGAATCTCTGTTTACTCTTACACTTCGATAGATGTTGTTTTGATTGCTCATACCTAATGAAACACCTCTATGCTGCCAATATATTGATTTATAATTTGCCATGTTTTCTGGTGTAATTGAGGTAAAATCATAGCTCTCCTTGGTTTCAGAAAACACAATACTAGGAGCAATAGGTTTGAATAAATCGTTAAGCGTTTTTATGACTTCGTCTTTGCTATTACATTTAATAACCTCATTAGCACCATAGGCTGCAAAATTATTCCAGTCAATTTTTGAAGCTTCATCACTTGGATGAAAATATTTCACATAACCATAAGCTTTTGCGAATGTTTTTAGATTACTCGCTTTATCTTGTTTTTGCTTACAAGACATTAATACAAGTAAAACTATATTTAAAATAAAAATTGTTTTTTTCATAACTTTAACTTGCTGTTGTTACAATGATAAAGTTACGATTTTAATAAAGGTTAAACGTTTTTAAATGAAGTTATATAATTTTCATGAGTGTTTTTGCTAGCCTTTACTTTTATTTTGCTGATAATAGTCTAAAACATGTTCTGGTATTTCCATTTTCTGTGGTAAACCTTCATCTGGAATTGGATATTCAGCAATTTGTTTTAAAGGGACTAAACCAGCCCAAATATCTAAATCGTAATCTTCTGGTTCATCACCAACGCCAACATCTCTAATTTTTGCTGAAGCTGTTTCAATGGTCATCTCTACAACTAAAGTTCTGTCTAATTCTTTTTGGTGCATTGGTCTGATCTCGTTCCAACGCCCTTTCATCATATGTTCCATAAAACATTTTAGTGCTCCTTCTTTTTCAATGGTATCTTCAATTTTATTAACCGATCCAAATAAAGTTACTGAACGATAATTTACTGAATGATGTAAACCAGAACGTGCTAAAACTAAGGCGTCTAAATGCATAACGGTCATGCTCATTTCTTTAGCTTCTAATAGAGCTAGCAACATTCTATTGGCTTGAGAACCGTGCAGATAAATTTTATTGTCCGCTCTTCCGTAGGCCATTGGTAATGTAATTGCTCTGCCTTGGTATACATAACTTACATAGCCTATAAAGCCAGCATCTAAAATGGTATTGATTTTTTCAACATCGTAAGTCGCTCTAATCTGTCCGCGTTTAACTCTATTTAATTTTGATTTTTCGTATGCTTTCATGGCTATAAATTTTTAGCGAAAATTAGATTTGGGTAATTACTTTTTCCAACAAAAAAATCGATGTTTCCAATTTCTTTGAAACCATATTTTTTATAAAAATGGATTCCTTTTTTATTTTTATAATAAGCAGTTAACCAGATGTCTTTAAAATTTAAATCCATTGCTTTTTGTAATATGATTTCTTGTAGTTTTGAGCCTATTTTTAGACCAATAAAATCATTTAAAACGTATAGTCTTTGGAGTTTACAAGTGTTAATCTCTGGTTTTAGTGGATGTTTTATATTCAAAGAAAGTTTTGCAAAACCAATTGGTAATTCATTAGAAAAAACAATCCAAAATATAACGTCATCATCATTTAATTCTTCTCTGATTTTAGAAACAGAATAATATTGCTTGTAAAATTCAAGTAAGTCGTTTTTGTTTTCTATATATTCTCCGTGGGATTCCGTGTATGTAACCCTTCCTAGTAAAGCGATATGAATAGCGTCGGATGGTATTGCTCTTCTTATTTCTAACATATTATAAATATTTATTCTGTATGATTTCCATATGCCAAATATCATGGCCAATAATAGTAAAAGCTGAAGCTCTTGCAGACATAGCCCCTCCGTTTGAGTTTCCTATAAAGCATAAATCTTCATCAGTTAAACTATTTAATATTGAAATTGAATTTTTACGATTCATTTCAAATTCATTCAATAGGCTTTCTAATGATTTATTACTAGCTTCTGATGGTAAAATGTATATATTTTGATCAAACCCTGCTAAAGCAGTTTTATCTCGTCTAGCAATTCTGAAGCATCTGTAAATAAATATGCGTTCAGTATCTATTAGGTGTTGAAGTATTTCTTTTACGCACCATTTTTCTGGTTGAAAACGGTATGTTAATTTTTCTTTAGGGATGGATTTAAAAAAATCAATAAGCGTGGTTTCTCCAGTTACGAAGCCTTTTTTTAACTCTGTTTTCTCAGATAACTTATCAATATATCTTAAATAATAATCATCAAATTCTGAAGAGATTAAGTCTAATTTTGTCATTTATTCTACTTTTTGTACTCCAAAAATATTATATTTATGGACTATTGTAATAATCCAGAATAAATATAATAAGTAGTCCACATGTTTCCTTATAAGACCAGTATTCAATTTGATAGAAAAAGCAATCAAGCATTATATCTGCAGTTGTCAAATCAAATTATCCAATTTATTAAGAATCAAACTTTAGCACCTAATACAAAGCTTCCAGGGAGTAGAACTTTAGCAGAACAGTTAAATGTTCATAGAAAAACAATTGTTGCTTGTTATGAAGAGTTGCTATTACAAGGTTGGGTAGAAAGTATTCCTAAAAAAGGAACTTTTGTACTTAGCAATTTACCTATGTTGCAACAACAAAAACTAAATGATTACGTAGTTGATGGTTTAAGAAAAAATGCTGGTTTTTCTTTTTACAAGAATAGTGTTTTACCTGAGAAGTATTCAAAAAAGATGGATAGCTTTATGCATTTGAATGATGGAATTTCGGATGCAAGATTAACACCAATTGACGAAATCGCGAGAACTTACAGGAGGATTTCTGCAAAAAAAGCGGTATCAAAATATTTGTCTTACGGCTCCACTTATGGCAATGATACTTTAAGAGACGTTTTAGTCGGTTATTTGAATGCTAGTAGAGGTTTGCATATTACTAAAGAAAATATAATGATTACGCGCGGTAGCCAAATGGGAATCTGGTTGTCGTCCCAATTATTACTTAAAGAAGATGATATTATTGTTGTTGGTAATACCAATTACGAGTCTGCAGATATCACTTTTTTATATCAGCAAGCAAGACTAGAACGTGTTTTGGTTGATGAAGATGGAATAGTTACCGATGACATCGAAAAGCTTTGTAAACGACAACAAATTAAGGGCGTATATGTAACATCGCACCATCATCATCCAACAACAGTAACACTTTCAGCAAAAAGAAGAATTCATCTATTAAACCTTGCAAAACAATATAATTTTGCCATTATTGAAGATGATTACGATTACGATTTTAATTATAATCATGCGCCAATTTTGCCATTAGCAAGTCACGATGTAAATGGAAACGTCGTTTATATTGGCTCAGTTTGTAAAACAGTGGCTCCAGTTTTTAGAATAGGTTATTTAATTGCTTCAAAAGAATTTGTTGATGAAGCTTCTAAATTAAGAGGTTTTGTAGATCGACAAGGGGATGCTTTATTGGAATTAACATTTTCTGATTTTATTAAATCTGGAGATTTAGATAGGCATATTCGTAAAGTGATGAAAATTTATAAACAACGACGTGATCTGTTTTGTAAACTTTTAAATGATGAATTAGGTGATGTCTTTCAGTTTGAAACTCCAAAAGGAGGCATGTCAGTTTGGGTAAAATTACATTCAGATTATTCTTGGTCAACTATTTCTGAAGTTGCAAGAAAATATAAATTAGAAATTGGCAATTGGCAACGTTATGATAGTGCTAAGTTAGAGCACAATTGTATAAGAATTGGTTTTGCATCTTATAATGAAGAAGAAATTTATGAGTTGATAAACCGATTTAAGAAAACCATAGATGAAATTAAAAACTTGAAAAAAATCACTTAATCTTTTGAAGGTTCTTTACAAGAGTGTTTTAAAAACATTAATCAAGCTCTCAACATCCAATCCTATAGACTCTTGAAGTTCATCAACACTACCATGCTCAACAAAATCATCAGGGATCCCCAATGTTTTAATACTATTTTTATAACCATTTTCAGAAGCAAACTCTAAAATAGCAGATCCGAAACCACCTTTAATAGTATGGTCTTCAATGGTAACAACCACATTATAAGTTTTAAAAATGGTATGAAGTAAGTTTTCATCCAGAGGTTTTACAAAACGCATATCGTAATGAGAAATATCTAAATCTGTAATAGATTTTGTAACATTTTTTGAGATAGTTCCTATGCTTAAAACAGCAAGTTTTTGTCCCATTTTAAGTGGAATACCTTTTCCTATTTCAATTTTAGAAAATGGCTGTTTCCAATCTATAGTAACACCACGTCCCCTAGGGTAACGAATAGCAATAGGTTGCCCTAAACCTAGTTGTGCAGTGTACATGATGTTGCGCAGCTCCATCTCGTTTCTAGGTGCAAAAATAATTAGATTTGGGATGCAGCGTAAATAACTTAAATCGAAAACACCGTGGTGTGTGGCGCCATCTTCACCAACTAAACCAGCACGGTCTAAACAAAAAATAACAGGAAGTTTTTGTATGGCCACATCATGTATAATTTGGTCGTAAGCCCGTTGTAAAAACGTGGAATAGATATTACAAAACGGAATTAAACCTTGTGTTGCCATACCAGCTGCCATAGTTACAGCGTGTTGTTCTGCAATCCCCACATCAAAAGCACGATCTGGAATTTCTGTCATCATATATTTAAGAGAACTTCCCGTTGGCATTGCTGGTGTAATACCCACAATATTTTTATTCTGTTTTGCGAGTTCAACAATCGTGTATCCAAAAACATCTTGATATTTTGGTGGCTCTACTTTATCAGATTTGGTAGCTAAATCACCAGTTTTAGCATCAAACTTTCCTGGGGCATGATATTTTACTTGGTCGGTTTCAGCTTGTTTTAGGCCTTTCCCTTTAGTAGTTATAACATGTAAAAGTTTTGGGCCTTTTACGGTTTTTAACCGTTCTAATTCTGAAATAATAGTATGGACATCATGACCATCAATGGGCCCTGAATAATCAAAATTTAAAGCTTCAAAAATGTTATCTTGTTTTTGAGTACCTTTTTTTACGTTGGTTAAATACTGTTTTAACGCTCCAACACTGGGGTCTATGCCAATGGCATTATCATTTAGAATAACAAGTAAATTTGCATCGGTAACACCGGCATGGTTCAACCCTTCAAAAGCCATTCCGCTAGCAATAGAGGCATCCCCAATTACGGCAATATGTTGTTTGTCTTCGCCTTTTAATTTTGATGCAATCGCCATGCCTAAAGCTGCCGAAATAGAGGTAGAGGAATGCCCAACACCAAACGTATCATACGCACTTTCCTCGCGTTTTGGAAAACCACTAATACCACCTAATTGTCTGTTGGTATGAAAAATTTTTTGTCGCTCTGTTAAAATTTTATGCCCGTAGGCTTGATGGCCAACATCCCAAATTAATTGGTCATCTGGCGTATTAAAAACATAGTGCAATGCAATAGTAAGTTCTACAACACCTAAGCTGGCTCCTAAATGACCTTCTTTGGTGGCAACAATATTGATGATAAATTCACGTAACTCTTGTGCAAGTTGAGGTAGGTCTTTTTGATTTAAAAGACGGAGTTCTTTTGGGGAATTTGTACGATTTAAAAAGTTGTTTTGCACGAAGCAAAAGTAATAGATTTAATTTGCCTAAATAGCAAAGATTTTAAAAATAGGCATCAATTAGCAATTTTAAATTAATGTATTGTAACAATATTATTAATGAGAAAGATTATTGGTATATTTGAGATGCTATTTAAAAAAGAAAAATGAAAAAACCTTACTATTATTGGTCGATTATTGCGCTATGCTTTTTTATGAGTCAAAAAATAACGGCGCAGATGAAATTAGACGATTATAAATACAATCTGTTAATTTCAGAGTATTTAAATAGTAATAAAAAAACTTCAAAAACATCTTCCATTGATTTTGATGACTTATATGTTACTAAAGCGCTTTTTTCTGAAAAAACGGGCATTACAAATACATATTTAATACAGAGATATAAGGGCATTGAAATTTTTAATACTGTTTCTAGCGTTGGCATAAAAAATAATAAAGTATTTCATTTTACTGATAAATTTGAAACCAACATTTCTGATAAAATTAATTCTGAAAACTCACAAATAACTCCTTTAGAAGCTGTTAATAGCTTAGCTAATCATTTGAATTTAAGTAATTCTGGAGAACTTGAAATATCACAAATTTCAGAAAATAAAACTGTTTTTTTAAAGGGAACAATTTCTTTAGAAAATATTGATGTAGAAAAGGTGTATTTTAAACATAAAGATGGAACTTTAAAATTAGCATGGGATTTGAATTTGCTAACACTAGATGGTAAACATTGGTGGAGTGCAAGAGTTGATGCGACGTCAGGAGAAGTTTTAGATTTGAATGATTGGATTCTGACGTGTAATTTTGGAGATTCAACTCATTCTAAACACAAACATTCTAATAAAATAAAAAATAGTTTTGATGCTTTCAATACTAAAACTAGTGTTTTGGTAGATGGCTCTAGGTATCGAGTTTTTGCATTACCAACTGAAAGTCCAAACCATGGCCCAAGAACTTTAGTTACTGAGCCAGCAGATGCTACAGCTTCACCATTTGGATGGCACGATGATGATGGAGTTTCTGGTGCAGATTACACAACAACCCAAGGTAATAATGTTATTGCTCAAGACGATTCTGACGGTGATAACGATAGTGGCTATCAACCCGACGCTGGCAATACGCTAAATTTTGATTACCCAATAGATTTAGAAGATTTCCCTTCAGCTTCACAAGATGCATCGTTAACGAACTTGTTTTATCTAAACAACGTAATACACGAAATCATGCATTATTACGGTTTTGATGAAGCCTCAGGAAATTTTCAAGAAAAAAACTATACAAATAATACAGGGGAAGGAGATGCTGTTTTAGCAGATGGACTCGATGGTAGTGGTGTAAATAACGCCAATTTTGGTACACCAAGAGACGGATTTAATCCGCGAATGCAAATGTTTCTGTGGGAGCGATCCGATGGAGATGCTTTGTCAATTAATAGTGGTTCATTAATCGGCGATTATACTGGTATCCCTGCAGCTTTCGGCGGCGAATTAACAGAAACACCTCTTACAGCCGATTTAGCTTTGAGTATAGATGATAATTCTGGAGCTTCAACAGATATATATGATGTGTGCGATCCATTAACCAATGCTGCTGATTTGGTAGGTAAAATTGCAATTATTAATAGAGGTACCTGCGAATTTGGAGATAAATTATTGGCTGTTGAAAATGCAGGTGCTGTCGGTGCCATAGTTATTACAGATGATAGACCTATAGGCGTTATGGGGTCAGGTGTAAATGGGGCTAGCGTTACTATACCAGGTATCATGATATCTAGAGCAGATGGTGATGCCATTATAGCTGCTCTAAATAATAGTGAAACAATTAATGCATCGTTAATATCTACGCCTTTAATTGATGGTAGTTATGATAATGGCGTGGTCATTCATGAGTATGGGCATGGGATTTCTAATAGATTAACAGGTGGAGCAAATACAGCAGATTGTTTAGTGGCTTGTACAGAAAGAGATGAAGATGGCGATTGTGTTCCTGCCACAAATACTGAACAAATGGGTGAGGGTTGGTCTGATTGGTTTGCGTTAATGCTAACTATGAAACCCTCAGATCTAGCAACAGACGGTAGAGGTATAGCTACTTTTAATATAGAGCAACCAATTGACGGTTCAGGTATTAGACCATTTAGATATAGCACCGATACTACTATTAATCCGCTAACATATAACGATACCAATAATACAGCACTAAGTGCACCTCATGGTGTTGGGTCTGTTTGGTGTACCATGTTGTGGGATTTAACATGGGCTTATATTGATAAATATGGTTTCGATTCCAATATGTATATGGGTACAGGAGGTAATAATAAAGTGATGCAGATTGTGATAGATGGTTTGAAACTGCAAGCATGTCAACCAGGATTTGTAGATGGAAGAGATGCCATATTAGCGGCAGATATAGCCTTAACAGGAGGCGAAGATCAATGTATGATATGGGAAGTGTTTGCTGCAAGAGGTCTTGGTGTAAATGCTTCTCAAGGAAACCCACTTTTAAGAACAGATCAAGTTGAAAATTTTGATACGCCAGATTCTAATGATCCTTCACTTGCTAGTTGTTCAACACTTAGTACCAATAATTTTAGTTCAAGAGACTATAATATTTATCCAAACCCTGCCAGTACAAAACTTACTATTAAAACATCTAAATCCATGGGAGATGTAGTTATTAATTTATTTGATATTAATGGAAGGAAAGTGCTTTCTAAAGAAACATTATTATCACAAGAGGTTGAATTAAACACTAGTAAGCTTCAAAGGGGGTTGTATATTTTAAGAATTAAGGGAGAGCATATCAATGCCAACAAGAAAATCATTATTAAGTAATCCTTGTAATGAATTTTTAAAGAGGCTAAATCTTTTATTTTTATGGATAATATATAAAGGATATTCAATTAAGAGTCATTTTGTTTGTCTTGTAGTATAATTCGTTATATTATTGTATAATATCTAATTAAGAATTTACTATGAAAAAAATTATTTTGTTTCTTATTATCGGTTTCATTGTTGGATGCAGTAGTGATGATTCTACTACATTAGAAGAAGTTACATTAGTTGGGACTTGGCTAAGAATTTCAGCTATTGATGAGGATGGTGAAGAATTTGTGGAAGAAGACGATTGTCCTTTTGAGACAATAATTTCTAAAACTACTGTTACAGCTAGAAGTTATTACGGTGAAAATTGTTCTTTAGTATCTGATGCTGGATATGTTCTTCAATATACATTAGATGGTAATTTCATAATTTTTGAATTGGGAACAGAAACATCCTCATTAGAAATACTTGAATTGACATCTACTACATTAAAAATTAAAGAAGGAGATGATTTATACTATAATATATTGACATATATTAGACAGTAAAAATTAAATAGAAGCTATTTTAATAGGCTTGTTATTTTTATGATACAACCTTTTGACGACGCGTATTTTATGAAGAAAGCCCTCCAGGAAGCTGAAGTTGCTTTTGAAAAAGGTGAAATTCCTGTTGGCGCTGTTATTGTAATTGACAATAAAATAATTGCTCGAGGCCATAATTTAACAGAAATGTTAAACGATGTTACAGCACATGCAGAAATGCAAGCTATTACCGCTGCTGCCAATTTTTTAGGGGGCAAATATCTTCAAAAATGTACACTTTATGTAACGCTTGAACCCTGCCAAATGTGTGCTGGGGCTTTATATTGGAGTCAGATTTCAAATATTGTTTATGGTGCTAGAGATCATGAACGTGGTTGTATAAACTTAAAAACTAAGTTGCACCCTAAAACAACCATCAAAGGTGGGGTTTTAGAAAAAGAAGCTTCTCAACTATTGAAGCGGTTTTTTGTTGAAAAAAGGAACTTGAATTAAACCGTGATTACGAAAAAACACAACTTAAATACGTCATTTTAAAGTAGTTTTGATTTAGGTTTTTTTCTTAAAAAAATAAGCAGATTGCTTCACTGCGTTCGCAATGACGGTTCTAAATTATATTTTATTCTTACGTTGATTCTCGCGCATTTTATCTAAACTTTCTTTAGTAATCATATAATCTTTTATGTCTTTATCTTTCCATCGGTAATAAGAAAATAAAGGAAACACTAAAAGAAATAACGCGGCAACACCAAAACCTATAAATTTTTGAGAGTATTCAGATTCTAAAAAATAGCCACATAAAATACTTCCTACTGAGGCTATAAAAAGAATTAGAGTAATATATTTTACTGTGGTCATTTACAAATATTTTAAATCTTTAGAACTTACTTAGTAAAATTAATTAATTGTTGTCTGTAAGCGGTTAGTAATTTTGATTTTGAGATGTAACCAAAATATTTACCGTCTTTAATAACAGGTAAATTCCAAGCACCACTAGTTTTAAAGTTATCCATAATGTCTTGCATAGAATCTTCATCATAATTAATAATACCAGCATCGGCATGCATTAAACTAGCTGCATCAACTTTATCATAAAGGTCTGTATCAAACATGATATGCCTAATATCATCTAATCTAATAACACCAAGAAATTTTTGTTCGTCATCTACTACTGGAAAATGATTTCGGGAAGATTTAGCAACAGCATTTTTTAAAATATCACGAAGTTTCATTTCTGGTTTTAGGACTATAAAATTGGTTTCAATAACTTTATCGATATCTAAAACCATAAGTACGTTTTGGTCTTTATCATGCGTCATTAATTCACCTCTTTCCGCAAGTTTAAGCGTGTAAATAGAATGTGAAATATAGTATTTTGTTATACTAAACGAAATGGCAGAAACAATCATTAAAGGGACAAAAAGCTCGTAACCTCCAGTAATTTCAGCAATAAGGAAAATAGCTGTTAAAGGCGCGTGCAATACACCAGCCATTAAACCCGTCATGCCTATTAGGGTGAAATTAGATTCTGATACTTGAAAATCTAACCCAATATTATTAATGATTTTAGCAAAAGCATTACCCAAGGCGCTTCCCATGACTAATGTTGGAATAAAAACGCCACCAACACCACCAGCTCCAAAAGTAGTGGTCATCGCAATGGCTTTAAAAACAGCTATTCCAAGTAAAAGCCCAATAACAATCCAAATATTTGATAAATCTAAATGAAATGGAGTTGTGCCTATAGCAGACAAATGATCGCCCTTTAAAAGGTTATTCATGATGCCATAACCTTCACCATAAAGTGGCGGAATAAAATATAATAAGGTACCAATTGCTAAACCACCAATTAATAGGCGCAATGCACGACTTTCAAATTGTTTAAAAAAATTGGTTATAGCGAAAAAAACTTTCGAAAAATATACGGAAGCTAGCCCCGTAACTAAGCCCAAAATGATGTAAAAAGCAATATCATTTATTTGAAATTTATCAGTGAGTTCAAAACGTAATAACACATCAGTTCCCAAGAAAAAATAAGAAGTAACCACTGCTGAAACAGATGCTAGTAAAAGCGGAACTAACGATGTAAAAGCAATATCTAAACTAAAAATTTCTATGGCAAAAATAATAGCTGCAATAGGTGCTTTAAACATCGATGCCATGGCACCAGCTGCCGCACAACCAATAAGAAGCATTCTTGTTTTCTGGTTCATATGAAACAAACGTGCAGCATTAGAACCTAAAGCAGAACCTACACTTACAGCAGGTCCTTGTAAACCAACAGAACCACCAAAACCAGCTGTTAACGGAGCCGTAATTAAAGCAGCATAAATATTATACCTAGGAATGATACCATTTAGTTTTGAAATAGCATAAAGTGTTGATGAGATACCATGACCAATATGCTTTTTTAGCCATATTTGTTTAATAACATAAACTAAAAATAAGCCAATCATCGGAAAAATGAAATACAATGAGTTTTGGTAGTTTTTGAAAAAATCTAATTCAAAAAGTAGTCTGATATAGTGTGTGAAGTTTTTTAGTAAAACCGTGCCTAAACCAGCCAAAAAACCAACAAGAATACTAAGTGCATATACAAACTGACGCTCAGAAATATGTTTGTATTTCCAGATTAAAAACTTACGTAATAGGCTTTTAAAATTCATTGCTATTCTTCTGATGCTTTTAAGATATCTGTGCCTAAATATTTATCATCTGTATTCATGTACCAAGCTCTATTTTTTGGCATTTTTATATCACTTATTATTTCTTCATCTGATAGCAAAATATATTCACCATCGTTTTTCGATTCATCATGAAAAAATTGATAAACTTCCATGGCGTAATTTTCTTTATCAAAATAAAAATACCAAGTATCATTTCCTACTTCCTTTTCATATGAAGCTTTTAAAACCCAATAGTCTTTTCCTTTAAAGGTTTTACTGTATGTTTTTTCGTGGATAATTGTTCCAGGATCTTTCAATTTCATTGGTAAACCATATAAATAGGTATAGTAATTTTGAAATAGTTTAGCTCTTTCACAACTTAAATTATACTTTTCTTTTTCTTCTTTTGTAGGAGTTGTGCCGTCATGTATAACTGAGCAATTATCTTTATTAAGACTATAAATAGTAGTATGCTTACCATTATTCGTTTCCAACTTAAAATATTCTTTGAGTAAATTAATGCTAATCTTACTATTTTTATTGGGGCTTTTCGGTAGCTTCATTGTAATAAATAATTCGTCATTAAAACTACTCCAATTTCCATTTGGATCATGATACTGTATGGCTTTTTCTAGTAATTTATTTCCAGTTAATACTTGACAAAATGAATATGTAGAAAGCAGCATTGTAAAAAATAAAAGAAGATTTTTCATTAACTAAAAGTAATAAAAAATCCTGCAAAGCGCAGGATTTAAATTTTTATGATTTTAAGTTGAGTTTCAAGCTTAATTCTGTCAATTGCTCATCGTCAATTGGAGCAGGAGCATCAATCATCACATCTCGCCCATTGTTGTTTTTTGGGAATGCAATAAAATCTCTAATGGTTTCTTGTCCACCTAAAATGGCAACCAACCTATCTAAGCCAAAAGCTAAACCACCGTGTGGTGGAGCACCATATTGAAAGGCATCCATTAAAAAGCCGAATTGTGCTTTAGCTTCCTCAGGCGTAAAGCCTAAATAATCAAACACTAAAGCTTGGGTTTCTTTGTCATGAATACGAATGGAACCACCTCCAATTTCGTTTCCGTTTAAAACTAAATCGTAAGCATTTGCTTTTACATCGCTCGGATTTGTTTTTAATAATTCTAACTGCCCTGGTTTTGGGGAGGTAAATGGATGATGCATGGCATGATAACGTTCTGTGTCTTCATCCCATTCTAATAATGGAAAATCCATAACCCAAAGTGGTGCAAATTCTTTAGGATTTCTTAACCCTAAACGTTCTGCTAATTCCATACGTAAAGCACTTAATTGTGCTCTTACTTTATTTTTATCTCCAGAAAGCACACAAATCAAATCACCAGCTTTTGCGCCAGTAACTTCTGCCCATTTTACTAAATCGTCTTGGTCGTAAAATTTATCCACAGAAGATTTAAATGTTCCATCTTCGTTACATCTACAATAAACCATTCCTAAAGCACCAACTTGTGGGCGTCTTACCCAATCAATTAATTTATCAATGTCTTTTCTAGTATAACTATTTCCTCCAGGAACTGCAATTCCAACTACTAATTCGGCAGCATTAAATACATTAAAGTCTTTATGTTGCGCTACTTCGTTTAATTCTCCAAATTTCATCCCAAAACGGATGTCTGGTTTATCGTTTCCATACAAACGCATCGCATCATCGTAAAGTAGTCGCGGGAATTTTTCAATGTCAACGCCATTCACTTCTTTAAGTAAATGACGTGTTAAACCTTCAAAAGCATTTAAAATATCTTCTTGTTCAATAAACGCCATTTCACAATCTATTTGTGTGAATTCTGGTTGTCTATCGGCACGTAAATCTTCATCTCTAAAGCATTTTACAATTTGAAAATATTTATCCATACCACCAACCATAAGTAGTTGCTTAAAGGTTTGAGGCGATTGTGGTAAAGCATAAAACTGACCTTCATTCATTCTCGATGGCACAACAAAATCGCGAGCACCTTCTGGAGTCGATTTTATTAAATAAGGCGTTTCAACTTCTATAAATCCTTCTTTCGATAAGTAGTTTCTAACTTCTTGAGTTACTTTATGTCTAAAAATCAAGCTGTTTTTTACAGGGTTGCGACGAATATCTAAATAACGATATTTCATTCTGATGTCTTCACCACCATCTGTTTTATCTTCAATAGTGAAAGGAGGGAGTTTCGATTCGTTTAAAATGTTTAACTCAGAAACCAAAATCTCCACGTCGCCAGTCGGAATGTTTGGGTTTTTTGAAGCACGTTCAATAACTTGGCCTTTAACTTGAATAACGAACTCACGACCTAAGTCTTGCGCTTGTTTCATCATGTCTTTTGAGGTGCGTTCCTCATCAAAAACTAACTGTGTTATGCCGTAACGATCGCGCAAATCTACCCAAACAATAAACCCTTTATCGCGTGATTTTTGAACCCAACCTGCTAAAGTTACCTCTTTATTAATATGTGATGTTCTTAACTCACCACAATTATGACTTCTGTACATAGTAAAATTTTGATGTGCAAATTTAATCAAATACTGTAGAGTACAAATCTTTTAATTCGTTTCTGTTACTACAAAATAAGAAATAGTTATGCTTTTAATGTATTTATCAAAAAAGCAATATATAATATCGGTTCTATTATTTTAAAATATTAATAATTTTTTATTATATTTTTTACGATTTTTTTAAAAAAATAATAAATTTTTTAAATATTTTTTATATGCACGCATAATATTGGTTGAAAATATGTATATATTAGCTATAACTAATTCAAAACAAATAATATTATGATTAAATTATTACATTTAAAATCATTGATATTCCTATTGTTTATAGGCGTATCAGGAAGCATGTTAGGTCAAGAAGTTTCAGGTACTGTTATCGATGAGACTGGACCATTACCAGGTGTGTCTGTAATTGTAAAAGGGACTACAACTGGAACAACCACAGATTTTGACGGAAACTATCTAATTAATGCAAATACTGGAGATGTTCTAGTATTTTCATATGTTGGATATGATACGCTAGAAAAAACAGTTTCTGGAGCAGTTATGAATGTTACACTTAAGTCAGGGGTAGCTCTAGATGAAGTTGTTTTAATTGGGTCAAGAAACCCAAGTAGAACAGCCGTGGATACACCTGTGCCAGTAGATGTTATCGACATCTCTGAATTAACATCGGCAGGACCACAAGTCAATTTAAATCAAATTTTAAATTTTGTTGCACCTTCATTTACATCTAATACGCAAACTATTTCAGATGGAACAGATCATATTGATCCAGCTTCACTAAGAGGTTTAGGACCAGATCAAGTATTGGTTTTAATTAATGGGAAAAGAAGGCATAATTCATCTTTAGTAAATGTTAACGGAACATTTGGTAGAGGTAGTGTTGGTACAGATTTAAATGCCATTCCATCTGGAGCTATACAAAGGTTAGAAGTGATGCGTGATGGTGCTGCTGCACAATACGGATCGGATGCTATTGCAGGCGTAATTAATATTGTATTAAACACCAGTGTTAATGAACTGACTTTGAATATGACTACAGGAGCTAATTTTTCAAAAAACGCAAACGAACAAACTGGTGGCGTAGATGGCGAAACAGTAAATATTAGTGCAAATTACGGTGTAGCTTTAGGTGATAAGGGCGGTTATATCAATTTTACAGGTGATTTTGACTATCGTGAAGATTACAGTAGAATGAAAGAATGGGAAGGTGATATTTTTAATTTGTACAACACGATTGAAAGGTTTGCAGCAGCAGATGGTTATAATTTGTCTGATTTGTTAGATGAGGATAATATATCCGATGTTTTTCAATATGCAAATGCTGCTGGTATTGCATTAAATGGTGCATCTACAAAAACGGATTTGATAGGTATTTCAGACGGTGCTAATTCAGTTGCTGGGGTACTTACACAACTTACTTTTAACAGTGATGGAGATATAACTGGAGTTACACCAATTGACAATACCGCTGCAGAATTAGCTGCAAGAGGACAACAAAGAAGTGATTATAACATGCGTGTTGGTCAGTCTCAAGTTCGTGGTGGGCGCTTTTTTGCAAATATGGCTATACCTTTGGATGATGCAGGAACAGAATTATACTCTTTTGCAGGCATGAGTTCTAGAAAAGGAAACTCGGCTGGATTTTATAGATTACCAAACCAAAGCAGAACCTATACACCAGCATACATTAATGGGTTTTTACCTGAAATTAATTCAACCATTACAGATAAATCACTTGCTGTAGGGATTAAAGGAAAGATAAGTGATTGGAATATTGATTTAAGTAATTCTTGGGGTAAAAATGGGTTTTTATATACCATAGGAAATACATTTAATGCATCACGTCAAAATGCATCACCAACCAAGTTTGATGCAGGTGGTTTTAACTTTAGTCAAAATACAGTAAACTTAGATGTCAATCAATTTTTTGATGATACATTTAGTGGTTTAAATGTAGCTTTTGGAGCAGAATACCGTTTAGAAAATTATCAAATCGTTGCAGGTGAAGAAGCTTCTTATGGACAATATACTCAAGAAGGTGAGTTAATTACTTTACCAACTCAGAGTCCTTCTGTAGATTTCTTCGGAAGCGGAAGACCAGGAGGCTCTCAAGTATTCCCTGGGTTTAGTCCAGCAAATGAACTCTCAAGAGATCGAAGCAGTATCGCTGGGTATGTTGATTTAGAGGCTGATTTCTCAGAAACATTTTTAATGAGTTTTGCAACCCGTTTTGAAAACTATTCAGATTTCGGGTCAACAATCAATTTCAAATTAGCAACGCGATTAAAAGCAAGTGAAAATGTAAATATTAGAGCTGCATTAAATACAGGATTTAGAGCTCCGTCATTACATCAATTAAATTTTAATTCAACATCAACCATATTCCAAGATGGAATTCCAGTTGAAGTTGGAACGTTTTCAAATGATAGTAGAGCCGCTAAGTTGTTAGGGATTCCTGAACTTAAGCAAGAAACTTCAAAAAGTGTAAGTTTAGGATTTACGGCTAAAATGCCAGACGCTAATTTAACATTTACAGTTGATGGATATTTTGTAGCTATAGATGATAGAGTGGTTTACACAGGTCAATTTGCGGGTCCAGGTACAGGAACGGAATTGGATAATTTATTATCTCAAGCTAATGCATCTGCAGCTTCGTTTTTTGCAAATGCTATTGATACGGAATCAAAAGGTTTAGATGTGGTAATAACGCATAAAGCTAATATTGGAACAAATACACGATTGAAATCAGATTTAGCTGGGACATTTTCGCAAACAAGACAGGTAGGAGCTATAAAAGCATCTGAGGTTTTAGAAGATGCAGGTTTAGTGAATACTTATTTCCCTGAGGATAGTAGAATTTATCTAGAAGAAGCTGTGCCACGTACAAAAATGATTTTGACTAATAACTTAACCACAGGTGATTGGAATGTGTTTTTAAGAAATGCTTGGTTTGGTGAAGTTTCAGAGGCCACAGCAAATGTAGCTAACCAACAAACGTTTGGATCTAAATTGGTTACTGATTTATCATTTGGTTACAAAGCTTCTGAAAGTTTAACGCTAACAGTTGGTGCTAATAACTTATTAGATGTTTATCCAGATAGAGCTATTGAAGCGAATAGAAGTGGTGGACGTTTTGATTGGTCTAGAAGATCTCAACAATTTGGTATTGGAGGTCGTTTCCTTTTTGCTAGATTAAGTTTTAATCTTAAATAAGAAAAACTATTTTTTCATAAAATCAAAAAGCCTCAACATATGTTGAGGCTTTTCTGCTATTAACTAATCCTTTTGTAGGAAATAAAAGGATTCTTATAAACAACTTGAATTCAAGTTGTATGCTTTAATTATTCTATTTGTTTATCCATATTAAATACTTCTTGTGGGATCACTTTTTTACTATAATTAGCAGCTCTATTGCTATATAACCACATTTTAAACTTGGTTACTAAATAAAACAAAATAGGAACAACTATTAAAGTTAAAAAAGTGGCTATCATTAAACCGTAAATCACAGTCCAAGCTAATGGACCCCAAAAAATTACGTTATCGCCACCAATATATAGGTTATCATTTTCTCCTAAGCTAAAGTTTGAGAAAAACCCAAAGAAATTTATATTAATACCTAATGCTAATGGAATAAGTCCTAAAATCGTGGTAATAGCAGTTAGTAGTACAGGACGTAAACGGGCTTTTCCACCTTTTATTATAGCTTCAACTAAATCATCTTGTTTTAAGTATTGTTCATCATCTAAGTCCAATAATACCTTTTTTCGATCAATTAATAATTGTGTATAATCTAGTAGTACCACGCCATTGTTAACAACAATACCTGCTAGAGAAATAATTCCCATCATAGTCATCATGATTACGAAAGAACTACCTGTTATAACGATACCTCCAAAAACACCAATAAAACTCAAAAATATAGCAAGCATTATAATAGCAGGTTTTGAAACGGAGTTAAATTGGAAAATTAAAATAAAGAATATTAATCCTAAGCCAGCCATGAAAGCACCATTTAAAAAATCTTGCTGTTTTTTCTGTTCTTCAATCTGTCCTGTGAAATCTATTTTAATATTATCAGAAACTTCATTTTTAATAAAATTTTTAGTCTCTTTTTCAATTACAGATACAACTGCAGCTGCATCAATAAAACCAGGTGCTAAAGCAGAATAAACTGTAACCACACGTTTAACATCGCGATGCTTTATCGCACTAAAACCAGAGTTGTTATTTTGTTTGGCAACGGTTGACACAGGAATCTCTTTTATTTGCCCAGAGGCCATATCTCTAAAGGTTATTTTTTGGTTAAAAATGGCACTGGTGTTATATCTGTTTTCTTCATTAAAGCGCACATATATATCATAATCTTCACCGTCTTTTTTATAAATACCAGCTTTAGCTCCAAAAATAGAATTACGTAATTGTTGGCCGACTTGACCAGAAGTTACACCCAATTCACCTGCCTTTTTTCTATCAACTAAAACTTGCATGGAAGGTTTAGATTTATTAACGTCAATTTTTAACTCATCAATACCTTGTATATTTTTAGAGTTGATAAAATCGCGCATAGTTTCAGCAGTTGCAATTAGTTCTGAATAGTCCTCACCTTCCAATTCAATATTAATTGGATATCCAGCTGGTGGACCAACGGCATCTTTTTCAACAGAAATCGCAACACCTGGATAAATATCCTTTAAGGCTTCTTGTACCTTTTTAAGAAGCACATTACTATCGGCGCCATCTCTAAATTTATATTCGCGCATGGTCGCTGTAATTTTCCCTCGATGAGGCATTTCAGCAGCAGAACCACCATCAGTTTGCGGGTTTCCTGCACCTTCACCTACTTGAGAAACAGCACTTTCCGTTAAGAAATTAAAATCACCTTTCATATAAGCTTCGTCGTTTATAATTTTATAAACACGTTGCTCAATATCTTTTGTAATGGCATTTGTTTTTTTAATATCTGTGCCTTCTGGATATTCTATGTAAACAATAATTTGATTTGGTGTATTATCTGGAAAAAATTCTACTTTGGTTCGCTGACTTCCTACTGAAGCACCAAAGCCCATAAAAGCAACAATAAGTAATATAAAAGTTCCTATAGTAATAAAAACAGGCTTTCTTCCTCTTAACGTAGCACGAAGCGTTTTTTCATAAAAATTTTCTAAGCGCGGTAGGGTTTTGTTTTGAAATCCGTTTGCCCATTTTCTAAGGAATAACCTGTATAACCACAATAAACCTACAGTAACAATCATTAAGGTACCTAAACCTCTATAGCTTCCGCCAAAAATTGCAACTAACAATCCAATACCACCAACAATAGCCGAAATTTTTATGATATTTTGAAGTGGCATCTCTTTGTCTTCTGTAGTCATAAATTGAGATACCAAAACCGAGTTAAAGAAAATAGCAACAAATAAAGACGATCCTAAAACTACAGATAGTGTTATTGGAAAATAAATCATGAACTGCCCCATAACTCCAGGCCATAAACCTAACGGAACAAAGGCAGCAACTGTTGTTAATGTTGAAATGATTATAGGAAATGCTATTTCACCAATGCCTTTTTTTGCAGCTTCAACACGGCTCATACCTTCATCTTCCATGAGACGATATACATTTTCTACAACCACAATACCATTATCTACCAGCATTCCAAGTCCCATGATAAGTCCGAAAAGAATCATGGTATTCATGGTATAGCCTAATAATTCTAATATCATGAGCGACATAAACATAGACATAGGTATGGCGAAACCAACAAATAAGGCGTTTTTAAAACCTAAGAAGAACATTAAAACGGTTACTACTAGTATAATACCGAAGATGATATTGTTTACCAAATCATCTACTTGCCCAATGGTTTTTGAGGATTGATCGTTTGCAATGGTTACTGTTAAATCTTGCGGAAATACGTTTGCAATAGCCTCTTTTACAATAACATCTATTTGTTCTGCTGCGGCAACCATGTTTTTACCAGCACGTTTTTTAACATCTAGCATTACGACAGGATGCCCAAATTCGCGAGCATAAGTTGTTCTATCTTCATCTTTAAAACTAACTTTTGCTACATCTCTTAAATAAATAGCGTTACCATTTTCAGATTTTACAACAAAGTTTTCAAGCTCTTCGGGGTTTTCAATTTCGCCTATAATTCTAATCGTTCGTCGCTGTCCACTGGCAATTAAATTACCCGCAGACATGGTCATGTTTTCTCTGCTTATGGTGTTTATTATATCATCAAAACTAACTTGTGCTGCCATCATTTTATAAATATCAACAGCGACTTCTACCTCTTTTTCTTGAGCACCACGAATATCTACCTGCTTTATTTCTTGAAGACTTTCAATTTTATCTTCTAAATACTCGCCATATTCTTTAAGCTTATCTACAGGGTAATTTCCTGATATATTGATGTTTAGAATAGGGATTTCCTCAGACATGCTCAAATCGAAAATATTAGGCTCTACTTTAGCACCGTTAAAGGTTGGCCAATCTTCACCTGCAGATTCTGAATCTACTTCGTCTTTTACCTTTTGTTTTGCCGCTTCAACACTTATATCTTCATCAAATTCAACAATAATTATAGAATAATCTTCTTGAGATGTTGAGGTGATTTCTACGACATTACTTACCGTTTTTAGTTTGTCTTCAATTGGGTCTGTAATGAGTTTTTCTATATCTTCTGCTGTATTTCCAGGATAAACAGAACTTATATATATTTTGGTTTCTTTAATTTCAGGGAAATTTTCACGCGGCATACTAAAATAAGCTCCTGCGCCCAAGAAAAGAATAACGGCTATTAACACATACATGGTTGTTTTATTATTAATTGCCCATGATGATAAACCAAATTCTTTATCTACTTTTTTCTTTTTATTATTTTTTGTCATTGGTTGTGATGTTTATAAGTTTAAATGTTTATGAGTTTAGAAGGCTTAGATACGTTTCTAAAGTATAAATATTAAAACTCAATTTTTTAATTGTGATTTATATAAGCCATCTAACATTGCTGTTATTTTGCTTAGTTTTTCTCTTATAAGTTGGTATTCGTTGTCTGAAATAAATTCAAGATCATGACATAAAATGGCTTGATTCAATAGTTCTAAAGCAGAACTATATGCGATTTCTGTAAATCTTGCTTTATCTTTATTTGAATGTCTTCCAGTTCCTTCTGCTATGTTAGACGATATAGAAATGGAACAACGGCGCATTTGACTAACCAATCCAAACTTTTCATCTGTTGGTAATGATTTTGTTATTTTATAAATGCTAACAGCTAATTGTTTAGACTCTAGCCGAACTACTAACTTTTCAAACGAAAATAATTTCATTTATTTAAGAATTAGTTTTTTGTGCTCAGTTATTATCTAAACACATAAACATTAAACTTTTCAACTTTGTTGAACAAGAATTTTTACATCTTGTCCATCTTTTACACTGCGGGCGCCTTCATTTACAATTTCGCTACCATTTTCTAAACCTGAAAGAACTTCTATAAAATCACCTTGGGTTTTTCCAGTTTCAATAATAACACGTTTGGCTTTTCCTTTATTTTCAACTTTATCAGAAATGGTATAAACATATTGCTCTCCGTTTGCATTTTCTGAGATAATGCTTTGTGGAATTAAAATTGCTTTATCATTAGTATAATCGTTAATTTTAAGTTTAGCAGTTAAGTTTGGTTTTATACTTTTATCAGTATTATCAATACCAACTTCTACTTTAAAAGTTCTATTCGCAGGATTAATAAAATTTCCTGCTTGACGTACTTTGGCATTTATTTGTTTATTAAGAACTACAAAATCTACCATAACGTCTTTACCAGGAACCACCTCAGATATGTAGCGCTCTGGAACATCACTTTCAATATACATGTCTTGTAGGTTTACTATTCTAAAAAGAGCAGATTGCCCTGGAGAAACTACACTTCCTTGCTCGGTTATAACATCATCAATAGTACCAGTAAAAGGTGCGCGAACAACGGTTTTAGCAATTTGGTTTTGTAATTGATTTACTGCTTGTTCTTGCCCTTCATAAGTTGCTTTTGCTTGTAAATATTGAATTTCGCTACCTATTTTTTGTTTCCATAAACGTTCTTGGCGCTCAAAAGTTGTTTTTGCTAAAGCCGTTTGAATTTTTAATTGTGCTAATTGTTGGTTTAAACCGCCATCATCAATTCTAGCTAGTATTTGTCCTTTATTAACACGCTGTCCTTCCTTTACATAAACGCTACTTAAAACACCAGAAAATTCAGCATATATTACTATATTTTGTTTTGTGCTCACACTTCCTTGTAATTCTACATAATGTGTAAAAACAGCTTCTTTGGCTTTAAAAGTGGTAATTAAAGGAATTTTTTCTAAAGGATCTAAAACTTTAATTTTAGCTTCTAATTGTTTTAATTGACTAGAAATTTCTTGAGCAGAAGCATCTAATTCTGTTTTCTTTTTACGGATTAATTCTAGGTTATCTGTTGCAATAATGTCTTCAACAGATTTTGCTTTATCACCACCACATGATGAAATTAGTAATGCTAGGAATAAAAGTGAATATATATGTTTCATGGTTTGTTAGTTTTGAATGTTTAATAGATTTTTTAATTCGGCCTTTTTATTAATGACATTAATAATGGCTTGTAAATATTCTTGTTGACTTGTATATAGTTGCAATTGCGCTTGTCTTAAATCAAAGCTACCCGCAATACCTTCTTTGTATTTAATGGTATTTTTCTTTTCAATTTTCTCGGCTAATGCTAAGTTTTTTTGTTTGTTAGCGTACGTATCAATGGCTAAATTGTATTCATTTTTAGCATTTTTAAATTCTAACTCTAATTGACTTTCTTTTAAACTCAGATTGTTTTTTGCAATATCCCATTCAATTTTTGCTTTCTGACGTTTTGCCTTACCACCAAAAGAACTAAATATTGGAAATTTTAAACTTACACCACCTACAACTGTAAATAACCAATCTTGCTCCCTTCTAAAATAGTTAGAAAATTCATCACTATAACCTAAATAGCTTGAAGTAACAAAAGCATTTAATTTTGGAAGTTGTTCAGATTTTTCAAGTTTATATTCTAAACTTTTAGCCTGTACATCATTAGCTGCAATTTTATAATCAATGTTATTTGAAACAGGGTGCTCGTCATTTATAATATCTAAAGAGATGTTTTTTAGTATTAATTCATCTAAATTTTCAGTTAGCTCTATGGGTTCATTTAAATCAATATCTAGTAATACTTTTAAATAGCCTTCTGATATTGTATAGAGTGTTTCCAAATTTTTCAAATTAATTTCTAAGCTAGAAAGTGTAATTTGTAGCTGTTCCACATCTTCTTCTTCAGTTAAACCATTTTCATAGATTTTAATAGTCTCATTGAGGTTTTCTTCAAGTGCTGAAATATTTCTTTTTGTAATTTCAATACTTTCTTTTGTGAGTAAAACATTATTGTAAGCGCTAACTACAGATGTTTCAATTTGATTTACAGTTTTGTTTTTTGCGTTTTCAGAAATCTCTAAAAACACTTTATTGGATTGTAAACCAACAAGGTAGCCTCCATCAAATAGTAATTGCGATAAAGAAATACTTGGTGTTAAATTATGTTTTGGAAATAAGAATCTAAAAGGATCATCAGGTCCAAGCGATGAAATATCAAAAGGGGTTCTTAAATAAATTTGATAATCTACGGCACCATTAATTTGAGGTAAGCCCAACGATGTGGTTTCCCATACTTGTTGCTCTGCAGCAAGTATATCTAGGTTTGCATTTTTAATGGTTTTATTGTTTTCCTTAGCAAAGTTTATGGCTTCCTGAAGCGAAAAACGATTAGGATTTTCTTGCGAAAATGCAGATACAGTGCTAAGAAAACAAAAAAGTAATACGAGTTTTATTTTCATTTTTATGATTGATTTGATGTTATAAATTTGTTTAATATTTGTAAACCTTTGTCGGTAACTATGGCTCTTAAATGGTATTCTAAATAACTCTCCATTAAATAATCCATGGTATATAAGTTTTGAGGAAAAATCGAATTATCTTTTATTCCAGTCATACCATTAAAATACATTCTTGAAATAAAATCTACATCTATGTTTTGTCTGAATAATTTGGTATCCACGCCTTTTTGTAAACTCTCTTTTACAGAGTCGTGCATTTTATCAAATTGTTTCTTTCTTAATATGTCATAAACTTGCGGATAATACTTTTTTAACTGAAATTGAGGTGATGATTTTTCGTTTTTTAAATGATGCATTACAAACATTTTAATATCATATAATTCCTCAATGGGGTTGTTTGATTTTGTACATATGCCATCAATACCATCACAAATCGTTTCAAAAAGTTCAAAAGTTACAGCTTCAACAAGCTTAGTTTTATTGGCAAAATGGACATAAATAGTTTTTTTAGATATGCCCATTTCCTGAGCAATATCGTCCATTGTCACACTTTTAAACCCTAGCGTTAAATACAATTCGGCAGCTTTATGTATAATTTTTTCTCTCATAATTGAGGCGCAAAACTACAACAGGAAACTTTAAAAACAAAAAAAGTTTCCAAAGTTTTACAATTATTTAACACTTATTTTGCAACAGCACAATTTAATACGGGTTTTTAATTTATTTTTGCTCTATGTTTTTAATAGAAGAATATCAACAACAGTTTGTTACATATTTAGAAAAATATACAATAACAAAAGAGCCTAAAAACCTTTATGGGCCCATTCAATATATATTAAAATTAGGAGGCAAAAGATTGCGCCCAGTTTTAACTTTAATGACTGCAGACATTTTTAATGGAGATTATAAACATGCTCTAGATGCCGCATTAAGTATAGAGGTTTTTCATAATTTTTCGTTAGTACATGATGATATTATGGATGCTGCACCTTTGCGAAGAGGGCAGGAAACTGTACATGAAAAATGGAATATTAATACAGGTATTTTGTCGGGTGATGCTATGTTAATTATGGCATACCAATTATTCGAAAATTATAATCCTGAAATTTTTCAAGCTTTAGCAAAATTATTTAGTAAAACAGCTTTAGAGGTTTGCGAAGGCCAACAATATGATGTTGATTTTGAAACCAGAAATGATGTTTCTATTCCAGAGTATTTAAAAATGATTGAATATAAAACAGCCGTTTTGGTTGGTGCCGCAATGAAAATGGGAGCTATTGTTGCAAAAGCTTCTATTCAAGATCAAGATAATATTTACGAATTTGGTAAAAATTTAGGAATAGCTTTCCAATTACAAGATGATTATTTAGATGCTTTTGGTAATCCTGAAACGTTTGGAAAACAAGTTGGTGGCGATATTATTGAAAATAAAAAAACATACTTGTATTTAAAGGCATTAGAGTTTTCTAATGAAACAGATCAAGCAGATTTAAGTAAATTATTTTCGTCCAATCCAGAAGATATTTCAACTAAAATAGAAACGGCTAAACAATTTTTTGAGTCATCTGGTTCTGCTGAAGCAACTAAAATAGCTATTGAAGATTATACAAATAAAGCCTTTGATGTTTTAAATTCTTTAAACATATCTGAAGAAAAAAAACAACTACTTAAGGATTTTGGAAATAGCCTAATGAATAGAACCGTGTAATGCAATTACCAACTACTTTTGAAGCTCTAATTGAAGAAGCGAATCATTCAAAATTATACAATAAATTAATTCTTCAACTTAATAAAGACTTTCTTTTAGCAAATATTGATTTAGATTTTCATGAAGAAATTTTACCATCAAGTTTAAAGTTATTACTTCATGAAACAGTTTATAAATTGATTCAAGAAAAATTTATGGAATACCTTAATTTACTATATATTATTGATGTTCCTGAAAAACAAGTTAAACAATTAGATGGTAGTGATGCTTTAAAGTTATCAGAAGCCGTTTCTTTTTTAATTTTAAAGCGTGAGTGGCAAAAAGTGTGGTTTAAGAATAAGTATTCTTGATTAAAAATAAAACCTAACAAAAGGCATCCAAGGGTCTATATAAACACTTTGCTCGTCATCATAAAGTAAGTCGTATCTAACACCAAAAGTGACATTTCCATTTCTGTAACCAATACCTAAAAACAAAGCAGGTACCCAATAATTTTCATCCTCAAAATTTGTATTAACATTATAATTTCTATCCACATTAAGCTGCTCAAATTCAGCAGAAAGTTGTAATTCAGGAATAACATTAAATAGCCCAATCAAGCTTCCACCTAAAATAGTAGATTTGTAAACACTTTTTTGGTTATTAAACGTTGCATTGAGTCCTAAACCAAGTGCAAAAGTGTTATCAAATTCGTAAATACCACTAGGTGCAATGGTGCCACTAAAAAAACCGTCGCCAAAGTTAAGTCCAATACCACCACCAAAACGAACATGATTCCAAAAGTCATTTGTTTTTTGTTGACCAACAACCATGTTTGCTGTTAAAATAAAAATGAATAGGAAAAGTTTAAGCTTATTATTAATTATATATTTTGTTGTCATAGAAATTACAAATCTTTAATATTTTACATGAAAAATTATAGAATTCGTTGAATGAACAATATCTGCTATAAATATAATGAAAGCATCATCTAATTTTCGTAAAAGTTGTATTTTTGAAAAATATTTTGACTAAATCGTTATAGTATAATTATATAATGGATAAATTTTCCTTTCTAAATGCAGCACATACGGCTTATTTTGCCGATTTATACGATCAATACTTACAAAATCCAGATTCTGTAGAACCAAGTTGGCGAGCCTTTTTTCAAGGTTACGATTTTGGTAGTGAAAATTACGGATTAAGTGGAGAAATTATTGAAGGTGTATCAACGCAAATTCCAGAACATGTTCAAAAAGAGTTTCAGGTTGTAAAACTTATTGATGGGTACAGAATGCGAGGGCATTTGTTTACAAAAACAAACCCAGTTAGAGACAGAAGAACATATTCCCCAACGTTAGAAATTGAAAATTTCGGACTTTCAGAAAGTGATTTGAATACAGTTTTCAATGCTGGAGAAACATTGGGTATTGGGGCAAAAACATTACGCGAAATAATAGAACATTTAGAAAAAATATATTGCAGTTCTATTGGTGTTGAATATATGTATTTGCGCAATCCTGAGGTTATTAAATGGTGGCAAGAACAGCTAAATCAAAATGATAATCAACCTAATTATTCTGCTGAAAAGAAGAAATATATTCTATCCAAATTAAATCAAGCCGTTACTTTCGAGAACTTTTTGCAAACCAAATATGTTGGTCAAAAACGTTTTTCTTTAGAAGGTGGAGAGTCGTTAATTCCAGCAATTAGTAATGCACTGTTTTATTCTGTTGAAAAATATGGTGTAAAAGAATGTGTTTTAGGAATGGCGCACCGTGGACGTTTAAGTACACTAATCAATATTTTTAGAAAACCTGTTCGAGAACTTTTTAGTGAGTTTGATGGTAAAGATTTTGAAGATGAAGATATTGATGGCGATGTAAAATATCATTTAGGTTTAACTCTTGATAAAACCTACCAAAACGGTAAAAATATTAAGATGAATTTGGTGCCAAATCCGTCACATTTAGAAACCGTTGCTCCTGTAGCAGAAGGTATTACAAGAGCAAAAATTGATAGTGATTATAATGGTGATGATTCTAAAATTTTACCAATAATAGTTCATGGTGATGCAGCTATTGCAGGTCAAGGTATTGTTTATGAGGTCGCTCAAATGAGTAAGTTAAACGGTTACAAAACTGGAGGAACGGTTCACATTGTTGTGAATAATCAAATAGGTTTTACAACCAATTATTTAGATGCTCGCTCAAGTACCTATTGTACTGATGTTGCAAAAGTAACCTTGTCGCCAGTTTTACACGTAAATGCAGATGATGCAGAGGCTGTTGTGCATGCCGTAGAAATGGCTCTGGAATACAGAATGCGTTATAAAAAAGATGTTTATATAGATTTGTTGGGCTATCGTAAATACGGACATAATGAAGGTGATGAACCTCGTTTTACACAGCCAAAACTTTATAAAAACATAGCAAAACACCCGAATCCTTTTAAAATATATTCAGATAAATTAATTGCTGAAAACACAATTGATAAAGTTTATTTAGACAAAATTATTTCAGATTTTAAAGCTACTTTAGAAAGTGAATATGCCAAATCTAAAGAAGCAGATTCTTCAAGGGTAAGAGAGTTCATGCAAGAACGCTGGACTGATTTTGAGCGACAAGGTATAGAATCTATGCTGGAAACCGTAGAAACAACTTATCCTAAAGACAAATTAGAAGGTATTTCTAAACAAGTATCAACAGTTCCAGAAGGTGTAAAATTTTTAAGGAAAGCAGAACGAATTTTAGAAGGTCGATCAAAAATGGTTTTTGAAACCGATACTTTAGATTGGGGTATGGCTGAAAATTTAGCCTACGGTAGTTTAATGGAAGAAGGTTTTAATGTGCGTATATCTGGTCAAGATGTAGAGCGTGGTACATTTAGCCACCGTCATGCTATTTTACGCGATGAAATATCTGAGGAGCGTATTAATTTATTAAATAATAATCCGAATAACAAAGGTAGAATGGATATTTATAATTCATTCTTATCAGAGTACGGTGTTCTTGGTTTCGATTATGGCTATGCTATGGCAAACCCTAATACATTAACTATTTGGGAAGCTCAGTTTGGAGATTTTAGCAATGGCGCACAAATTATTTTCGATCAATATCTATCGGCTGCGGAAGATAAATGGAAATCCCAAAATGGTATTGTAGTATTACTACCTCATGGGTATGAAGGACAAGGATCTGAACATTCATCTGCCAGAATAGAGCGTTACTTACAACTATGTGGTGAGGATAATATGATTGCTGCAAACTGTACTACACCAGGAAACTTTTTTCACTTGTTACGAAGACAAATGAAACGCAATTTCAGAAAACCTTTAATTGTTTTTACACCAAAAAGTTTATTACGCCACCCTAAAGCAGTATCATCGTTAAATGAATTGGCAACAGGTCAATTTCAAGAAGTTATTGATGATACCATTAACCCGAAAAATGTAAAAAAACTAGTTTTCTGTTCAGGTAAGTTCTATTATGATTTACTGGCAGAGCGAGAAGAACTTGGGCGAAATGATATTGCTTTAGTAAGAATAGAACAGTTATTTCCGCTTCATCTTGAAAAAATCCAAAGTGTTATTAATAGATATCCAAATGTTGAAAATTATATTTGGGCTCAAGAAGAACCAAAGAATATGGGAGCTTGGAGTTATATGTTACAACGTATGGATTTGGTTAAATTAGAAGGCATAACAAGAGCATATAGTTCGGTGCCAGCACCAGGATCTAGTACACGAGATAAAAGAAGACAGCGCCGTGTTATTGATGCTGTTTTTGCATAGTTAAATTATATAATTACGAATACAATTAAAATTATAAAAGAATGATTTTAGAAATGAAAGTGCCTTCTCCAGGCGAGTCTATTACAGAAGTAGAAATAGCAACATGGTTAGTTGAAGATGGAGATTATGTTGAGAAGGATCAAGCTATTGCCGAGGTAGATAGTGATAAAGCAACACTTGAGCTTCCAGCTGAAGTTAGCGGAACCATTACATTAAAAGCAGAGGAAGGTGATGCCGTAGCTGTTGGAGCAGTAGTGTGTTTAATAGATACAGATGCAGCAAAACCAGAAGGAAGTAACGATGCGCCTAAAGAAGATAAAAAAGAAGATACACCAAAGCCAGAAGCACCAAAACCAACTACAGAAACTAAAACTTTTGCTACAGGTACTGCAAGTCCAGCAGCAAAAAAGATTTTAGCTGAAAAAGGCATGGATGCTAGTTCTATTTCTGGAACAGGAAAAGATGGTAGAATTACCAAAGACGATGCGGTAAACGCAGTGCCATCCATGGGAACACCAACTGGAGGAAGCCGCGGAACTTCAAAAAGTAAAATGTCTATGTTACGCCGCAAAGTAGCAGAGCGTTTGGTAGAGGCAAAAAATACAACAGCCATGTTAACCACGTTTAACGAGGTTGATATGTCACCAATATTTGCATTAAGAAAAGAATACAAAGAAACCTTTAAAACAAAGCATGGTGTTAGTTTAGGATTTATGAGTTTCTTCACTTTGGCCATAGTTAGAGCATTAAAAATGTATCCAGCAGTAAATTCTATGATAGATGGTAAAGAAATGCTTTCTTATGATTTTTGCGATATAAGTATTGCAGTTTCAGGACCTAAAGGATTAATGGTGCCAGTAATAAGAAATGCTGAAAACCTTAGTTTTAGAGGTGTTGAATCTGAAGTAAAACGTTTAGCACTTCGTGCGAGAGACGGACAAATTACCGTAGACGAAATGACAGGAGGAACATTTACAATAACCAATGGAGGTGTTTTTGGTAGTATGTTATCTACGCCTATAATTAACCCACCTCAAAGTGGTATTTTAGGAATGCACAATATTGTTGAACGACCGGTTGCTATTGATGGAAAAGTTGAAATTCGTCCAATTATGTACGTGGCCTTATCTTACGACCATAGAATTATTGATGGTAAAGAAAGTGTTGGGTTTTTAGTAGCCGTAAAAGAAGCTCTAGAAAACCCGATAGAATTGTTAATGAATAATGATGTTAAAAAAGCTTTAGAGCTTTAATTACAAAAAGTATATACATAATTATTAAAAAAGGAGCTGCCAATTTGGTAGCTCCTTTTTTGTTGACTAACAACACTTATAATATGTTAACTATTACATTTACTGAAATAATAACAATAACTAATATGGTTAAACCTATAACTACATATTTTTCTAGTAGACTATTATTTTTTTCCATTACAGGTGTTTTAAGTAGTTTGTGTTTAAATTAAAAACTCTGTGCAGATGAAACAAACACAGAGTTTTCGGAAATATAATCTCTCAAAGAATTAATTAATAGCACTGTAAAGGTAGCTTAGATGAACGAAAAAAAAAATACGTAGTTCCACGTATTTTTTAATAACTTGTTTTAAAATGCAAAGACTCTAAATCATTACAATTTAGAGTCTTTTATAATTCTCCCTAAGAACTAATTAATAGCACTGTAAAGATATGTTAGATAAACGAAAAAAAAAATACGTGGAACTACGTATTTTTATAAGTGCGCCTTATTTAAATTTGCCCAAATGGATAGTGATGTAGATTTTTTATTTATTTCTAATTTAGCCACAATATTACTTCTATGTTTTTCTACTGTACGTAAAGAAACTACAAGTTCATCCGCTATTTCTTGGCTACTTTTGTTTTCTGAAATTAGTTTTATTACTTTAAATTCGGTTTTAGTAAGCAAATTTAATGCTTGAGGTTTCTCATTGTAAACGTTATTATTTAAGTAAGATGCAATCTCTTCACTAAAGTAAGGTACTCCGTTTATAACGTGCTTGATACAAGTTTCAATTTCTTCTATAGCGAATTCCTTTAAAATATATCCAAAAACTCCAAATTCTTTAGCCTTGTCATAGAGTTCTTCTTCCTTATCAAAAGTTATAAGAATAACTTTGGTTTGCAAGTTGTTTTTTTTACAAGCTTCAGCAATTTCCAAGCCTGTTTTATGAGGCATTCTAATATCTAATATGGCAATGTCTGGTTTTAATTTTACGATAAGATTGTATGCGGTGTTGCCATCGGAGGCACTTCCAATAATATTAAACTTTTTAGATACTAAAAAGTCAGTTAAACCACGTAACATTAAAGGGTGGTCATCAGCAATGACAATAGAGGTATTCATTAATCTTAGGGTTAAAAAAGTGCTATCAATTTTATAACTTTAAATATAGATATTTCTTTTCGTAATCTATTACGGCTTTGCCTTTTTTTAATATATCAGCACCAATAATACCATCTACAGGTTTAGAATTATGGTTTCTAAGGGCTGTGTTTACATGGGTAAGGTTAAATAAAACTAAAACAACTTTATTGTTACGCCATTTACCAAGTTTTATTTTATTTTTTTTAGACATTTTAGTTTCCATATCTGAGGCACCCGCACCTGCTGCTTTTATTTCAGAGTTCTCAGCTTTTAATTTAAAAGTTTCAATGCCCTCAAAACCAACACAAGAACTAGATGCTCCGGTGTCCAAAATAAATAATCCTTTACGACCGTTTATGGATGCTTTTATTTCAAAATGATTTGTTTTTGTAAGGTGAAGTTTTACTTTGGTATATCCTTTTTCGAGAAGAAATTCTTGAAGTGTTTCCATCAAATCAATTTTAAACAAATATAATCATGTAAAAACAATTATTTTTACAAATAATTATATATAAATTTAAGATTTGATTATTACAGACACCCATACCCATTTATACAGCGAAGCTTTTGATGAAGATAGAAACGAGATGATTAACCGAGCTATAGCTAAAGGTGTTTCACGGTTTTTTATTCCAGCTATTGATTCTTCTTATACAGCATCTATGTTTCAGCTAGAAAAGGATTATCCTAAAAATGTTTTTTTAATGATGGGTTTGCATCCAACGCACGTAAAAGAAAATTATAAGAATGAATTGAAACATGTGGAAAACATGCTAGCTAACCGAAAATTTTATGCAGTTGGTGAAATTGGTATTGATTTATATTGGGATAAATCAACTTTAGAAGCCCAAAAAGAAGCATTTAAATTTCAAATTAAGTTAGCAAAATACTATAAATTACCTATAGTTATTCATTGTCGTGAAGCTTTTGATGAAATATTTAAAGTT
Source organism: uncultured Flavobacteriaceae bacterium (assembly GCA_947500585.1). Lineage (GTDB taxonomy): Bacteria > Bacteroidota > Bacteroidia > Flavobacteriales > Flavobacteriaceae > CAXBID01. The sequence continues at coordinate 108,157 of CANMSN010000006.1, forward strand.
TTGGAAGAAGAAAAAGGAGATGATTTATTTGGAATTTTTCATTGTTTTACAGGAACTTTAGACCAAGCACATCAAGCCATTTCTTATAATATGAAACTAGGAATTGGAGGCGTAGCTACATTCAAAAACGGAAAGATAGATCAGTTTTTAAATCAAATAGATTTAAACCATATTGTTTTAGAAACAGATGCACCATATTTAGCACCCTTACCTTACAGAGGAAAGCGAAATGAAAGTAGTTATATATTAGAGGTTTTAGAAAAATTATCTGGTATATATAATAGGACTGCAAAAGAAATAGCAGATATTACAACCAGAAACTCAAAAAATGTTTTTAATGTTTAAAATTAATGAATAAAGCTAAAGCGAATATATTACTTATTTATACTGGTGGTACCATTGGTATGATTAAAGATTTTGAAACAGGTACACTTCGTGCTTTCGATTTTAAAACGCTCTTAGAAAAAATTCCAGAATTACAATTATTAGACTGTAATATTGAAACCGTTTCATTTAAACAACCTATAGATTCAAGTAATATGAAGCCAGAATATTGGGTTGAAATAGCAGAATTGATAGAAAGTAATTATAAAATTTTTGATGGCTTTGTGGTTTTACATGGAAGTGATACTATGAGTTATACTGCTTCAGCTTTAAGTTTTATGCTCGAAAATTTAGGAAAACCTGTAGTTTTTACTGGTTCTCAATTACCAATTGGTGATTTAAGAACAGATGCTAAAGAAAATTTAATAACAGCAGTTCAAGTAGCTTCCTTAAAAAGTAAAAATAAACCTGTAATTAGAGAAGTGTGTTTGTATTTTGAATACAAATTATACCGAGCAAACAGAACGACCAAAATTAATGCAGAACATTTTCAGGCTTTTGCATCATTTAATTATCCAGATTTAGCAGAATCTGGAGTGCATTTAAAAGTTAATAATGATTATTTGTTCAAACCAAATTCAAGAAAAACTTTAAAGGTTCATAAGAATTTGAACAATAATTTAGCACTTATAAAGCTATTTCCCGGAATATCAGAAGTCATAATTAAAGGTATTTTGAGCACGCCAAACCTAAAAGCCGTAATTATTGAAACATTTGGGGCTGGAAATTGCACAACTGAAAAATGGTTTATTAATTTATTAAAGGAAGCAATTTCAAGAGGCTTACATATTATTAACATTACACAGTGTTCTGGTGGAAGTGTAATGATGGGACATTATGAGACTAGTAATCAGTTGAAAAAGATTGGAGTTATATCAGGTAAAGACATAACAACCGAGGCTGCCATAAGTAAAATAATGTTTCTTTTAGGGCAAGAAATTTCACCTGAATCTTTTAAAATTTTATTTGAAACCCCTCTTAGAGGAGAAATGTCATAAAATTAACCATTAAAATTTTAGGGTTTAAACTTTTTTTCGTTATTTGAGCCACCGTAATTAATACGAATAAAATAAAGAGAGGTGGCCGAGTGGTCGAAGGCGCACGCCTGGAAAGTGTGTATATCTCAAAAGGGTATCGAGGGTTCGAATCCCTTCCTCTCTGCTGTTATTTTTATTTTTTAATTACTTTTTTTTTATATCTTTAACACTTTAACTAATAAAATTAAGATCGAGAACATGAAAAGATTATTTTCTATCCTAGCTATTGCAAGTACAATGGCATTCGGAACTGTTAATGCAACTACAATTGCAAACACAACTACCGCAGTAACAACAGTTACAACAACTCAAGAAGCTGAAACTGCAGATGCTGAAGAATCAGTTGGATTTCATCAAGAATTAAAAAAGCGTTTCATTGAAGGTGGCCCAGGATTTATGGGAATTGTACTTTTATGTTTAATTTTAGGTTTAGCTATTGCTATTGAGAGAATTATCTTTTTAAATCTGTCTACCACAAATACTAAAAAATTAACTGAATCTGTTGAAGACGCTTTATCTTCAGGTGGTGTTGAAGCTGCTAAAGAAGTTTGTAGAAACACTAGAGGGCCTATCGCATCTATTTTCTATCAAGGTTTAGATAGAACAGATGAAGGTATAGAAGCTGCCGAAAAAGCTGTTGTAGCTTATGGAGGTGTGCAAATGGGACAGCTAGAGAAAAACGTATCTTGGATTTCCTTATTTATTGCATTAGCACCTATGCTTGGTTTCATGGGTACAGTAATTGGTATGATTCAAGCTTTCGATAAAATTGAAGCTGCAGGAGATATGAATCCATCATTGGTAGCAGGTGGTATTAAAGTAGCACTTTTAACAACAGTATTTGGTTTAGTTGTAGCAATTATACTTCAAATTTTTTACAATTATATTATTGCTAAAATTGATAGCATTGTTAACGATATGGAAGATGCTTCTATTACGTTAATGGATTTGCTAATTAGACAAAAGAAGTAATAATTAAAAATTGTAAACTATTATGAAAAAAATATTAACCATAATATTAGGAATAGTAGGAGTACTTTCAATAGTATTTCTGGCTATGATAATATCAGCAGGAGATGAGGCTATTAAACTAGGTGAATCTAGCGGTACAGTAAATATATTCATGTACTTAGCTTACATAGTTTTGTTTTTAACCTTAGCTTTTGTTGTAGTATTTTCTTTAAAGAATATATTTACCGATTCGGAAAAAATGAAAAGCACCCTTAAAGGTGTTGGAATATTCGTCCTATTATCACTTATTTGTTATTTTGGATTTGCAACAGGAGAAGAAACAACATTAAAAGACGGTGAAATATTTTCTGAAGGCGGTTCAAAATTATTAGGAGCAGGATTATACTTATTTTATTTTCTTTTAGCTATCGCTGGAGGATCAATGTTGTTTTTCGGAATTAAAAAAATGGTAAAATAATATGGCAAAAAGAGCAGCACCAGAAGTTAATGCAGGCTCAATGGCCGACATAGCTTTCTTACTATTAATTTTTTTCTTAGTAACTACTACTATTGAAAAAGATTCTGGTATTACACGTAAGCTTCCACCCATGGAAGATGAAACAGAGCCTCCAATTATAAAGCAAAAAAATATTTTTACTGTATTATTAAATAAAAATGATCAATTGCTTGTTGAAGATGAAAATATGGAAATTAAAGATTTAAGAGCAGCAGCTGTTGAGTTTTTAGATAATGGAGGGGATGGATCTTGTAGTTTTTGTAAAGGAAAAAAAGATCAAGCATCATCAGATAATCCAGATAAAGCCATTATATCATTAAAGAATCAGCGAGAAACATCTTATGCGGCATATATATCAGTCCAAAATGAATTAGTAGCTGCCTATAATGTTTTGAGAAATAGAAGAGCTCTTGAAATTGGCCCATCAAAAGGATTTCCAAATATGGACTTTATAAAAATGCAAGAAAACTACAATGATGTTAGATGGACAGGTAATAAAGACAGGCTAAAAGCTGTTATAGATCAAATTAAGCTTGAAATACCGCAAAAATTGTCTGAAGTAGTAGAATAACAGGTAAAAATAATAAAGATTATGTCTAAATTTAAAAAGAAAAAAGATGGAGGTTTAGCACCTATAAACACGGCATCTTTACCAGATATTGTATTTATGCTATTATTCTTTTTTATGGTGGCTACTGTAATGAGAGAAGATACATTAATGATACAAAATGCTTTACCTGTAGCAGACCAAATAGAAAAGCTTGATAAAAAGAACCCTGTGAGTTATATTTATATGGGTAAACCTAGCGAAAATTATAAAAAATTTGGTAATGAAGCTAGAATTCAGTTAAACGATAAGTTTGCAGATATAAGTGAAGTTGCAGGCTTTATTGCTACTGAAAGAGCAGCTCTAAGAGAAGAACTTATTCCTTATTTAACAGTATCTTTAAAAGTTGATAAAGATGCTAATATGGGTATTGTTGGAGATGTTAAACAAGAACTCAGAAAAGTTAATGCATTAAAAATTAACTACACAACTGGTAGTGGAGATGCTTTAACTAATATGAAATAAAAATCTTAATTTGTTAAAAATACAGGGTATTCTTTTATTAAGAATGCCCTTTTTTATTTTGAATAAAATTGTTTGTTAATAGTTCCGTTATAAGTCTATGAATAGAGTATTAATGTTATTATGTGTTATCTTTTTTTTACAAGAAATTAAAGCACAGGATTTCGAGAATAAGGATATTGATTCACTATATAGAGAGGATCAATTTTTTATTGGTGTAACATACAATATACTTGGTAATAGACCTGATGCTTTATCTCAAAATGGTTTTTCTTCTGGGTTTCATTTGGGCTTTATTCGAGATATGCCAATTAATAAAGATAGAAATATAGCTATTGGTTTAGGTTTCGGGTATTCTACTAATTCTTTTAATCAAAATTTATTGGTAAGTAAAGATGACCAAGGAATGACATCACTGGATATTATAGATGACAGTAATACATATTCTAAAAATAAATTTTCTAACCATATAATAGAATTTCCTTTAGAGTTTAGATGGCGAACTTCAACTGCCACAGATTATAACTTTTGGCGTGTTTATACAGGATTTAAACTAAGCTATATATTTGCTTATAGAACGAAGTATAAAGGAGATTTAGGGAATCTAATATTTAATGATATTGATGTTTTAAATAAGCTTCAATATGGTTTAACATTAAGTGCGGGCTATAATACATGGAATCTGTATCTATATTATGCATTGAATCCCATTTTTTCTGATACTATTAAGTTAAATGGCAATGATTTGAATATGAATGCTATTAAAGTTGGTTTAATGTTCTATATCTTATAGCCAATAAGGGACCAATAATATTTGCGGAATCAGTCCTACAAAAAAGCCCATAATTAATTCTTTATAAGTATGCGCCTGCATATGTAACCTAGAAGTTGCTACAGCTCCAATTATAATAATCATTAATGCTAAAGTGCCATTAATATTAATACTAAAATGAAAGCTTAAAGCAACAAAAAACATAAAAACTCCAGCAACTGCAATCATGTGAATACTAGCTTTAAATTTAGCTATTGCTAAAATTAAACATGTAATTGTAGAGATTAATATGCCTACAAAAAAGTAATAGAGTTCTATTATTTGTGTTGGCGATAAAATACGTTGCAATACTAAAATGATAACAACACAATTAAGTATTAAGGGTAAAATACGCTCTTTAGTTGTATTTAAATTTATAGATCTCACTTTTCCCAGTGTTTTTAATAGAAAGAAAAGCAGTATTGGTAAAACAATAGTAAGTATAAATAGTGATACTAATTTAGCTCGTATGATATCAACAGGAATAAACCGTGGAGATTTTGAAAAATAAAAAATAACCCCTAAAATTGGCATCAATAATGGATGGAAAATATATGATATACTTCTTAAAAAACGATCCATTATATTTTTTTACGTAGTCGCGCCACAGGAATATCTAGTTGTTCTCTATATTTGGCAACCGTACGTCTGGCAATGGGGTATCCTTTTTCTTTTAAAATACCAGCAAGTGCTTCATCCGTTAAAGGTTTCTTCTTGCTTTCATCTTCAATAACAGTTTCAAGAATTTTCTTTATTTCTCTGGTAGATACATCTTCACCTTGGTCATTTTTCATGGATTCGGAAAAGAACTCTTTTATTAATTTTGTTCCGTAAGGCGTATCAACATATTTGCTATTTGCTACTCTAGATACTGTAGAAACATCCATAGAGATTTCATCAGCAATATCTTTAAGAATCATGGGTTTTAAGTTACGCTCGTCACCAGTTAAAAAATAGTCACTTTGATAATGCATAATAGCACTCATGGTTAAAAATAACGTTTGTTGACGCTGTTTAATGGCTTCAATGAACCATTTTGCAGCATCTAGCTTTTGTTTAATAAAAACCACTGCATCTTTTTGTGATTTCGATTTATCTTTAGAGTCTTTATACCCTTTAAGCATGTTGTTATACTCTCTAGATACGTGAAGTTCTGGTGCATTTCTTCCGTTAAGTGTGAGTTCTAGTTCGCCATCAACAATTTTTATAGCAAAATCTGGTACAACATGTTCAACTATTCTATTATTTCCAGCATAAGAACCACCTGGTTTTGGATTTAAATGTTCTATTTCAGAAATAGCATCCTTTAATTGAATTTCAGAAACATCAAATTTTTGCAATAATTTTTTGTAATGTTTTTTTGTGAATTGCTCAAAAGCATTGTCAATAATATTAATGGCTAGTTCAGTGTCAGCAGTTTTTTCTTTTCGATGTAACTGAATACTAAGGCATTCTTGTAAGTTTCTAGCGCCAACACCTGCAGGATCTAATTGATGTACAATTTTTAAAACTTTTTCAATATTTTTTTCTGTAGTGTATACGTTTTGAGTGAATGCTAAATCGTCCATGATATCACTTAAATCGCGACGAATGTATCCGCTTTCGTCTACACTACCTACCAAAAACTCAGCAATACTGTATTCTTCGTCAGATAATCTATACGTGTTTAATTGATTTATTAAATGCTGCGTAAATGAAGTGCCTGCAGCATAAGGCATTGTTTTTTCTTCATCATCGCTACTGTAGTTATTTGCTTGCGTTCGATAATCTGGAATTTCATCATCACTTAAATATTCATCAACATTAATATCCTCAGCATTTATTGTTTCGCTATCACTAAAATCATCAGTGTTATCTAAATCTGAATCATAATCATTTTCACTCTCCTCTTTACCTCCTTCAAGTGCTGGATTTTCTTCTAATTCTTGTTTTAAACGCTGTTCAAAAGCTTGTGTTGGCAACTGTATCAATTTCATTAATTGAATTTGCTGCGGCGACAGTTTTTGTGATAATTTAAATTGTAAGTATTGCTTGAGCATGTTTGGGTTTAAGGTTGTTAATCAAAGATAAAAAAAAAGGAATTAGGTTACCAAAGTCATACCAAACTTCTCATATTTCAAACTTTTTCTTAAAATTCTGCGTTTTGGGGTGTTCTCGGATAAGGAATAACATCTCTAATATTACCCATACCTGTTGCAAACATAACTAAGCGCTCGAAACCTAAGCCAAAGCCAGAATGAACTGCTGTACCAAATTTACGTAAATCTAGATACCACCAAAGTTCTTCTTCAGGAATATTTATAGCAGCCATTTTTTGTTTCAATACATCTAAACGTTCTTCACGCTGTGCTCCTCCAACAATTTCGCCAATACCTGGAAACAAAATGTCCATGGCACGCACTGTTTTTCCATCGTCATTTAAACGCATGTAAAAGGCCTTTATATTTGCTGGATAATCAAATAATATAACAGGGCATTTAAAGTGTTTTTCAACTAAAAAACGTTCATGTTCACTTTGTAAATCCGTTCCCCATTCATCAATTATGTATTTGAATTTCTTTTTCTTATTAGGTTTACTGTTTCGTAAAATATCAATGGCTTCAGTATAACTTACTCTTTTAAAATTGTTTTCTGTAACGAAATTTAATTTCTCAATCAAAGTCATATCACTACGTTCGGCTTGGGGTTTTGTTTTTTCCTCGTCTTGTAAACGTTTGTCTAAAAAGTTTAAGTCTTCAAGATTATGTTCTAGAATATAAGTAATTACAGACTTCAAGAAATCTTCTGCTAAGTCCATATTACCTGCTAAATCCATAAAAGCTACTTCAGGCTCAATCATCCAAAACTCAGCTAAATGCCTTGAGGTATTTGAGTTTTCTGCTCTAAAAGTTGGACCAAAAGTATATACTTTTCCAAGAGACATGGCATAAGTTTCTGCTTCTAATTGTCCTGAAACAGTTAAATTGGTTTCTTTTCCGAAGAAATCTTGAGTATAATCAACGTTACCTTCATCATTTAAAGGTGTTTTTTTAGCATCTAAGCTTGTTACTTTAAACATTTCGCCTGCACCTTCAGCATCACTACCTGTAATAATTGGTGTGTGCATATTATAAAAGCCATTATCATTAAAATATTTGTGAATAGCGAATGATAATGAAGAGCGTAAACGCATTACTGCACTAAAAGTACTTGTTCTAGTTCTTAAATGCGCATGTTCTCTTAAAAATTCAAAGGAATGTTTTTTAGGTTGAATAGGATATGTTTCAGGATCTGAATCTCCTAGAACCTCCAATTCACTGACCTGGATTTCTACTTTTTGACCTTTTCCTTGGCTTTCAACCAAATGACCTTTTATATGAACAGCTGCTCCAGTAGTTACTCTTTTTAAAAGTGCTTCATCAAAATTTTCAAAATCAACAACACACTGGATATTATTAATGGTAGATCCATCATTTAAAGCAATAAATCGATTTGCTCTAAAGGTTCTAACCCATCCTTTAATATCTACTTCTGGTAAAGTAATAGTATTTTGAGATAATAATTCTGAAACTGTTTGAGAGATCATATATAAATGAATTTTTAAAAATATAAATATAAAGGTTTCAATTAGTAAAAATCAAATTATAAATTCTAAAATGTTTAAAAATTTAAGTTAATTTATAATATAATCTTACAATATGTAATTATACTTAAATATTTGAGCTTTCTTCTTCTGATTCATCTTCTTCTGGAATAATATTTATAGAAGGTTTCCTTAGCACTTCCTTATTAGCAATAATACGTTCTAAAGAAAGTAATAAAGAGGGTAGCAACAGTAAATTTGAAAGCATAGCGAATAATAATGTAGCAGAAACTAGTGCTCCTAACGCTACAGTGCCACCGAAGCTCGAAATAGTAAATACCGAAAACCCAAAGAATAAAACTATGGATGTATAAAACATACTTACACCAGTTTCGCGTAAAGCACCATATACAGATGTTTTAATTTTCCAGTGGTTGGCCTGTAATTCCTGACGGTATTTTGCCAAAAAGTGTATAGTATCATCTACCGAAATACCAAAAGCTATGCTAAATACTAAAATGGTAGAAGGTTTTATTGGTACGCCTAAATAACCCATTAAACCCGCTGTTACCAATAGCGGTAAAAGATTTGGAATTAGCGATACAATTATCATTCGTCCAGACCTAAACATATATGCCATAAATAAGGATATTAAAAGTATAGCAAGTGATAATGAAATTACAAGATTTTTAACCAGATACTTGGTTCCTTTTTGAAAAACCAAAGCTTTGCCCGTCATAATAACATTGTACCTGTCTTCTGGAAAAACCTTGTCAATTTTATCTTGAAGATTTTCTTGAATGCGCTCCATTTTATCTGTACCAACATCTTTCATAAACGTTGTAATACGGGCATATTGGCCAGTGCTATCTACAAAGTTTTTTAGTAAATCAATATTTGAAGACGAGTTTTTTGCATAAGATAATATAAAACTATTTTCTTGAGATGTAGGTAATTGATAGTATTTCGGGTTGCTATTATAATACGCTTGTTTAGAGTATTTAACCAAATCGACAACAGAAATAGGTTTTGATAGTTCTGGCGTTTCAATAATTAAATCTTGTAATTCATTCATGCGTTTTAAGGTAGAGAGTTTCATAACGCCTTTTTCACGTTTCGTGTCTACCATTATTTCTAAAGGCATAATACCGTTAAACTCTTCTTCAAAAAACCGAATATCTTTTACAAATTTAGATTCTTGGGGCATATCTTCAATTAAACTCCCAGAAATTTTAATTTGATAAATACCAATAATACTTGCAATAAGTAAAATTAGAGAAGTAATATATATGGCAATACGCTTTTGTCTTACCATGCGCTCCATCCAATTTACAAAACCACCAATCCAGCGCTTATTTAAGTGCTCTAAATGACGATCTTTTGGGTAGGGCATAAAGCTATATATAATTGGAATAATCAATAAACAGAGAATGAAAATGGCTAAAATACTTAGCGATGCCACAATACCAAATTCTTTTAAAAGTTTACTTTCGGTTAAAATAAATGTTGCAAAACCAGAGGCTGTAGTAATGTTAGTCATTAATGTTGCATTACCAATTTTTGTAATAACACGTTGTAACGATTTTACTTTATTACCATGTAGTTTAACTTCATGCTGGTATTTATTGATTAAGAAAATACAATTTGGTATGCCAATTACAATAATTAGAGGAGGAATAAGTGCCGTTAAAACACTTACTTCGTATTCCAAAAGGCCAATAATTCCTAAAGTCCATGCTACACCAATACAAACAACAATAAGTGAAATAAAAGTGGCTCGAAACGACCTAAAAAAGAAAAAGAAAATTAAGGAGGTTACCAATAATGCTGCAATAACAAATAAATTAATTTCGTCAACAATATTTTGAGAATTTAAGGTACGGATATATGGCATCCCTGAAACCCTAACATCTAAGTTGTTTTCTAATTCGAAGGCCTCAATTTTTGGTATTAAAACATCAACAACAAAATCTTTTCTTGCTGATGTATTTACAATGGCTTTATCCATGTAAACAGCCGATCGTATAGTTTTTGTTTCTTTATTGAATAAGAAATTATCGTAAAACGGATATTTTTTGAAAAGCTCGTTTTGAAGTGTTTCTATTTGAGCTATGGATTTAATGGAATCTTTAATAAAAGGTTCTAAGTTGAACTTTTCATTTGTAGTGTCTTTTATTAATTTTTGAAGGTCTTTTATAGAAATAACTGTTTCAACAGCTTCGCTACTTTTAAAATCTTCAGAAAGTTTGTTCCAAGCATTTAATTTTTCAACAGTAAAAAGAGAGCTATCTTTTACGCCCAAAACAATAAGGTTTCCCTCCTCGCCAAAGGTTTTCAAAAAATTATTATAAGTAATATTTACTTCATGATCGTCGGGTAACATATTTGCCTCACTGTAGGCTAAGCGCATGTTTTCCCATTGCTGACTAAAGAAAATAGTAACAATTACAATACCAACAAGAATAATAATTTTATTACGTAAAATTAAACTTGCAATAATATCCCAAAAATCTTTTGTAAAAAATTTAAACATGCATGGTGTAAAAGCTGCGCAAAGGTAGAAAAAAGGACTGTATTACCTTATAATGTAACGTTAAATGTAAACTTTAAAGCAATATTATCGGCAAATTCGGGTAAGTGATACGCCCCGTAGCGGTAAGTAAAACTTAATCCGAAACCAAAAAGCAATTTATTAATCTCAAAACCTGATTCTGTATAACCTTTTTTTAAGGAGTCAAAAGTAATATTTTCATGCCTTTCAGGTTGTTTCATGTCTCCAATAGCATATCTAGATATTAAAACAAGTTGAGGTTTAAAACGTTCAGTAATATTAAAAGGTTTTAAATAATGTTTTAGTTGAAGTGTTATAAATTTATCTGAAAAGAATTCATTAAAAAACATAGTTTCAAAACTATTTAATCCAGCAACTGAAAAACGTTGCATTATAGTTTCTTTTGTAATATTATTTGGGTAGGCATGATATAAATGGGTTAATGGGATATCGCCCGATGCCATACCAGAAACTAAAGTTATTTCAGAAAAATGGTTGTCTTCATTACCAATTCTATGAATGGTTCTAAAATCTACTTTCGAAAAATTAAAGTTTCCATTAAAAACATTTTGAAAACTTTTTGTGTACTGTAACGTGAATTTTGGAAAGCCTTCTTTAATTTCTCTAACATTGGTTTTAGACATCTCGAAATAATCAAAAGGATTCCATTGGAACGCTATTTTGGCGGTACTTAAATCAAAGTTGTTAAAAACTTCGTTGTTTAATGCATACCCATAGGCGTAAGTTGGATCTATTTTGCTTACTGCAAATTCGGTTTCAGTAGATAATTTATCATTAATCTCATGTTTAATTGCAATTGCTTTTGTAATATGTTTATGAAACAAATCGATATTTAATAAACGGGGTTCAAAAAATTGAAAAAAACGTTTATCTGTTAAGAATTTAGTGCTTCCTGTTTCCTGTAAATCATCAGTATAAGAGAGATTTAGCCATGTATTGGTTTGTTCTGAAATTCTAAAACCACCACCAATACTATATTTAAAATGGTCATCTCTAAAGCCATAAACTAAATAACTGTTAATACTATATTTTTCAGAAAAAGCATCATTGGTAATACCTCCAATACCCGTTCTAATACCTTCGTATTGATTATATTTTATTAAATACCTTAAATCAAAATTGAAATATTTTGTTGGGATATAACCATTTCCTAAATGCTGAACGAATTCTTTTCCTTTAATTGAGTCTTGTTCTTGTTTAGTTTCAATTTCAGGATTAGTTTGTCCGTATGATAATATGCAACCAAGAATAGAGAAAAACAGAGAAAGATATTTCAGCATTAGTTCAATTGGGTAGAATTATAAAAAAAAGCGACTGAAACGTCGCTTTTAAAATTATACGGTCATAATCTCTTTTTCTTTATTATCGAAAAGATCATCAACTTTTTTAACGTGAATATCGGTCATTTGTTGCACGTCTATTTCTGCATTTTTCTTTAAATCTTCAGAAACATCGTCATTTTTTTTGATGTCGTTATTAGCATCTTTACGTGCTGCTCTAATGCTTACTTTGGCATCTTCAGCTTCAGCCTTGGCTTGTTTTGCTAAGTCACGTCTGCGTTCTTCTGTTAATGGAGGCACATTAATAATAATAGTATCTCCGTTATTCATTGGGTTAAAACCAAGATTAGCGTAGGCAATACCACGTTCAATTTCTTGAAGCATGCTTTTTTCCCAAGGTTGTACTGTAATAGTTCTGCCGTCTGGGGTGTTTACATTTGCTACTTGACTTAACGGTGTTTGAGAGCCATAATAGTCTACCATTACGCTACCTAACATTGCAGGACTTGCTTTTCCGGCTCTTATATTTACAAATTGCTTTTCTAAATGCTTTATGGCATTTTCCATTGCTTCTTTTGTACTGTCTAATATAAATTGTATGTCTTCGTTCATTGTTTAAACTTTTAGGTCAATTAATATTCAAAAATTACGCCAAATATTATACATTAACTTCTGTTCCTATCTTTTCTCCTGAAACAACTTTTAGTAAATTACCTTTTTTATTCATATCAAAAACGATAATTGGTAATTCGTTTTCTTGACTTAATGTAAATGCTGTTGTGTCCATTACTTTTAATCCTTTGCTCAAAACTTCATCAAAAGATATAGTATTGAATTTTATAGCTTTAGCATCTTTTTCTGGATCTGTATTATAGATTCCATCAACACGTGTTCCTTTTAAAATAACATCCGCTTCAACCTCTATAGCACGCAAAACGGCAGCTGAATCGGTTGTAAAATAAGGATTTCCCGTACCGCCTCCAAAAATAACTACACGTCCTTTTTCTAAATGGCGCATAGCTCTTCTTCTAATAAATGGTTCTGCAACTTCATTTATTTTAATAGCCGATTGTAATCTTGTTGGTATGCCGGCATCTTCCAAAGCACCTTGTAATGCTAAACCGTTTATAACTGTTGCTAGCATACCCATATGGTCACCTTGAACACGATCCATACCTTTACTGGCACCAGCCACACCTCTAAAGATATTGCCACCACCAATTACTATGGCTACCTCAACCCCTTTACTGGTAATTGTTTTTATATCCTGAGCATACTCTGCTAGTCGTTCTGGATCTATACCGTATTGGCGGTTTCCCATAAGTGCTTCGCCTGATAGTTTGAGAAGTATTCTTTTGTATTTCATGTGATTATATGTATTGTTTTTTTATGGTCACATGCTGTTCGTAGTTAATCATTTTCTTTAAATGATAAAATTTTGAACATGCTCGTTTCATATGTTTCTTTACTGAGGTTGTGCAAATATAAACAATATCTTAATTTGCTTGGTTTGATTTTTTAAATGTGCTTATAAAAAAACCACTACGCCTAAAAAGGGTAGTGGTTTGATTTTTTGTATGTCTTATTTTAAAATAGCGTTATTAATATTATAATTTAATCATCATTTCCCCTTATTGACCATATCAATATATTTCTGTAAGGCCATCGTCATAGATGGTGTTTCAGGTGTTGGCGCAGAAATATCTACACGCAAACCTTTTTCCTCAACAGCTTTAATGGTGGTGTTTCCAAAAACGGCAATTCTAGTTTCATTTTGTTTAAAATCTGGAAAGTTTTGAAATAAAGATTCTATTCCCGACGGACTAAAAAATACCAGAACATCATAATATACATTAGCTAAATCTGATAGATCACTAACCACAGTTTTATAAAATGTAGCTTGCTTCCAATCTACACCTAAAGCATTCAGTGTATCTGGTACTTCGGGTTTTACTTTATCAGTAGTTGGTAATAAGAATTTTTCGTCTTTATATTTTTTAATCAAAGGCGATAATTCAGAAAACGTTCGTTTACCAACATAAATTTTACGTTTTCTGTAAACTACATATTTTTGTAAATAATAAGCAACAGCTTCAGATTGACAAAAATATTTCATGGTATCTGGAACTTTAAAACGCATTTCATCAGCAACTCTAAAAAAGTGATCTACAGCATTTCTACTAGTAAGAATAATGGCCGTATAATTTTTTAAATCTACTTTTTGATGCCTAATATCTTTAGCGTCTACACCTTCAACATGAATAAAAGGTCTAAAATCTATTTTAACCTTTTGTTTATCCTGTAAATCGAAGTAAGGTGAGTTTTCTATTTTAGGTTCTGGCTGAGATACTAAAATGGTTTTCACTTTCATAAGCTTCAAATATTTTTCTTTTTTATGAAATAAACACCTTGTACAAAATGATGTAGGGTGCAATTTCGAGAGCGCAAAGATACAAAATAAAATAAAACAAGTTGTTTTTTATTAAACTTTGATGCGTTTTGAATGAAGTAATTAGACCTATTAAATTAACTATTAATAGCAGGCCAATAAAAACATAAGCTAAATTTAATGCCCCTTGAAAACGGAAAAGCAAAATGGCGTTTATTGGTAAAAGCAAAAGCCCTAAATAATTTTTATAACTTATTTTTTGAAACAGATATTCATCAATTAATTTATCAATTTCAAAAATGCTACCAACTAAACGCTCAATAAGAACTTTAATAAGAATGAAAACACTAATACCAGTAGTTAATTTAAAAAGTATATTGATGTCAATGCTTTTAATATCATAGCTATTTTGGTATAAAACATAACTAAATACACCTAAGCAAAGCATTAAATTGCCAAATAACAAAGCATCAAAGGTGTCGAAAAACTTTTGCTCACGTGAATATATTTTCAAATACTTGGAGTTTCCTAAAACATATAAAAAGTCTTCAAATCGTTTAGGCGATTTTAATTTTGCCAAAGCAATAATAACTAGACAAGCTACTAATAGTATTGTAAATAATTCAGTTGAATATACATTGCGAATCATATCATAAAATTATTATAAAATATTAACAATAGCCCTATGATTATTAAGGAATATTTAGAAAAAATTATCTTTTAAATAATGTACATTTGCTAAAAATTATGTGTTTACAACAAAATTAGAGCATGCACAATACGGTTGTTATTATACCTACATATAACGAAATTGATAATATAGAAGCAATTATCAAGACCGTTTTTTCAAAATCAGATGCTATTCATGTCTTAATTGTTGATGATAATTCTCCAGATTTAACCGCTTTAAAAGTAAAAGAACTTCAGAAAGATTTTTCTAATCGCCTGTTTTTGGAAGTACGTAAAGAAAAATCTGGATTGGGTACTGCCTATATTCATGGTTTTAAATGGTGTTTAAACAAAAAGTATGATTATATTTTTGAAATGGATGCTGATTTCTCGCATAACCCAAACGACTTAATAAAATTGTACAATGCTTGCCATGTTGATGGTGCAGATTTGTCCATTGGTTCTCGCTATGTTAAAGGTGTGAATGTTGTTAATTGGCCTATGAGTCGTGTGCTCATGTCTTATTTAGCATCAAAATATGTGCGCGTAATTACAGGTATGAAAATACACGATACAACAGCCGGTTTTGTTTGCTATAAGCGTCATGTTTTAGAGACTATAGATTTAAATAAAATTAAATTTATAGGTTATGCATTTCAAATAGAAATGAAATTTAAAGCCTATATAAAGGACTTCAAAATTACTGAAGTACCAGTAATATTTACAGATAGAACAAAAGGAGAGTCTAAATTAAGTTCTGGAATAATTTCTGAAGCAATTTTTGGAGTTATTTCAATGAAACTTAAAAGTCTTTTTAAAAAATAGCTGATAATGAAAGAGAAAACCATACTTATAAAAAATGCCAACATTGTAAATGAAGGCAAAATTTTTAAAGGCGATATATTAATTGAGGGTGAATATATTAAAGAAATTAACGATTCAATAAGTGCTAAATCGTCAGATGTACATGTGGTTGATGCTGAAGGAAAATATATTTTACCTGGAGCTATTGATGATCAAGTGCATTTCAGAGAGCCTGGTTTAACGCATAAAGCAAATATTGCAACAGAATCGAAGGCTGCTATTGCGGGTGGTATTACGTCTTTTATTGAAATGCCAAATACCAACCCACAAACAACAACTGTAGAAAAACTAGAAGAAAAATTTGAAATTGCTGCGCAATCATCATCTGCGAATTATTCATTTATGTTTGGTGGCACCAATGATAATTTAGAAGAAATTTTAAAAGTAGATTCTAAAACGGTTGCAGGATTAAAACTGTTTTTGGGTTCTTCAACAGGGAATATGCTAGTTGATGATCCTAAGGTTTTAGAGAAAATTTTTAAAAGTACAGATATGGTTATTTCTGTACATTGTGAAGATGAGGCGACTATTAAAAAGAATTTTCAAGAACATTTAGAAAAATTTGGCGACGATATTCCTATAAAGTATCATCCCATTATTAGAAGTGAAGAAGCGTGTTATTTATCATCTTCAAAAGCTATCGAATTAGCAAAAAAAACGGGTGCTAGATTGCATGTTTTTCATCTATCTACAGGAAAAGAAACAAATCTATTTACAAATAAAATTCCTCTAAAGGACAAAAAAATTACAGCTGAGGTATGTATTCACCATCTATGGTTTAATGATGATGATTATGATAAAAAGGGTACACTAATAAAATGGAACCCTGCTGTAAAAACTGAAAAAGATAGAGTGGAATTATGGGAAGCTTTGTTAGATGATAGAATAGACGTTATAGCCACAGACCATGCGCCGCATACTATAGAAGAGAAAAATAACGTTTATACTAGTGCGCCTTCTGGTGGGCCTTTGGTACAACACGCATTACCAGCTATGTTAGAAATGCATCATAAAGGCAAGATTTCAATTGAAAAGATTGTTGAAAAAATGTGTCATAACCCTGCTATATTATTTCAAGTTGAGAAAAGAGGCTATATTAAGGAAGGCTATTTTGCAGATTTAGTTTTGGTAGATTTAAATAACCCGTGGACGGTTAATAAAGAGAACATTCTGTATAAATGTGGATGGTCACCATTTGAAGGTTCTACTTTTAAATCGAGAATTACACACACTTTTTTAAATGGTAGCTTGGTGTATGAAAACGCTAAATTTACTAATGTGAAAGCTGCTAAAAGATTAACTTTTAATAGATGATTTTAAAACGATTAACATTATATCTAGGAATGGTTTTATTGGTTACAGCATGTTATCAATACAACAAACCTGACAAGCCGAAGAATTTAATTTCTAAGAAAAAAATGGTTGATGTTTTAATTGATATTAAATTAATTTCTTCAGCTAATGGCGTCAATAAAAAAATCTTGGAAAACCATGGTATTAATTCTGAATCTTACATTTTTAAAAAACACGATATAGATAGTTTACAATTCGCCTTAAGCAATGAGTATTATGCCTTTAGTATTAAAGAGTATGAAGAGATTTATGCCAATGTTAAAGATAGTTTGGAGCAACTTAAAATTTTTTATAAAGAATTAGATTTAAAAGAAGAGGCTGAAGCTAAGGCGCAAAAAAAGAAAGATTCTATTAGTAAAGCTTTGTTATTTAAGGGAAAAGACTCTTTAGAAATTATCAAAATTAAAGATTCATTAAAAATGATAACAAAAAAAGATTCTTTAACTAAAACTCTTTTTCCAAAAGAGCTTAAAGCTGTAGAAGGTCTTATTTCACCTGTTTCAGATACAGATTCCCAACCTTAATAATACTTGTGTTTATATCTTTAAACGTATAATTAAGTTCATTTTTTACCTTATCGCTATTGTAATTTGTTTCAGAAGTTAGCGAATTAACTATTTGCTTAGTCAACTGTCTGCGTTTACCAGTAATTTTATGTTTTAACCAGTCTAATCTCCAAGCAAACTGTAAAAGCTTATTTGATGCTACTTTTTTTGGAATAGTACTATTTACAGATTTGGCTAAAGTTTGCAAAAACTGTTTATAAGTCCAGTTTTCGGCTACTAGAATAAAACGCTCGTTTTTAATATCACTTTTTAAAAGGGTTATCATAATTGAAATAACATCTTCAATATAAACAATTCCAATAGTTCCAGAGGTATAATATTTTAAATCTTTATGAGCTTTTTTAAATAAACTACCGCTACCATAACGCCAAATACCAGCACCTAAAATAACACCCGGATTTACAATAACAGCATCTAATCCTTCTTGCGTTGCACGCCAAACTTCCATTTCTGCACCATATTTTGTAATAGCATAAACACTATTGTCTGCCTCAGGATTCCAATCTGTTTTTTCAGTAATAGGCGTATTATTTAAAGTGTTTCCAATAGTTGCTATAGAGCTAACGTAACATAATTTTTTAATAGTATTGGATATGCACAGATTTACAATATTAGCTGTACCTTCAATATTGGTGCGCCGTAAGATTTTATATTTATCGGGTTCAAAAGATACAAATGCGGCACAATGGTAAACATAAGTAATATCCTTAAATGCTTCAGTTAAAGCAGGAATATCTAAAATATCAGCTTGTACCCATTCAATAGAATCATAAAGATTTTTGTAGTTATCTGTATAAGTAGAAAACACGTTTTTTACATGTTCCAGTTTCTGCTCATTTCTATAAATAGCTCTTACTTTTTCATTGCTACTGGTCAACTTATAAAGTAAATGTGCGCCTACTAAACCTGTACTTCCTGTTACTAAAATCATTTAACTAAAGTAAAGAATTATTCAGAATAGATGAGTAATTCTATACGTATTTTTATATTTGCCAAAGATTATTAAAATACATTTATAATGATAAAGAATTTTGTTGAAGAACTAACTTGGCGAGGTATGATACATACCGTTATGCCAGGAGCAGAAGCACATTTAATGGAAAGCATGCGAAGTGCTTATGTTGGTTTCGATCCTACAGCAGATTCTTTACATATTGGAAATTTAGTTCCTATAATGTTATTGGCTCATTATCAGCGATGTGGGCACAGACCAGTGGCTTTAGTTGGAGGTGCAACGGGTATGATTGGAGATCCATCAGGGAAATCAAACGAGCGTAATTTATTAGATGAAAAAACGTTACGACATAATCAAGAGGCTATAAAAAATCAGTTAGCACATTTTTTAGATTTTGAAAGTGATGCTGAAAATGCGGCTGTTTTAGTTAATAATTATGATTGGATGAAAGATTTTTCATTTCTTGAATTTATTCGTGATGTTGGCAAACATATTACCGTAAATTATATGATGGCGAAAGATTCTGTTAAGAATAGAATTTCGTCAGAGTCATCAGAAGGCATGAGTTTTACTGAGTTTACCTATCAATTAGTACAAGGTTACGATTTTCTCCATTTATATAAAGAAAAAGACTGCACAATTCAAATGGGCGGAAGTGACCAATGGGGAAATATCACCACGGGCACCGAATTAATTAGACGTATTGACAGCGGAAAAGGCTATGCAATTACGTGTCCGTTAATTACAAAATCTGACGGTTCAAAATTTGGAAAGTCTGAAGGTGGTAATATATGGTTAGATCCTAATAGAACATCGCCTTATAAATTTTACCAATATTGGTTAAACAGTAGTGATGAAGATGCCGAAAAGTATATTAAAATTTTCACTTTTTTAGCTGAAGATGAAATTAATGATTTGATAAAAGAACATCAAGAAGCACCTCATTTACGTGTTTTGCAAAAGCGTTTAGCAGAAGAAATTACTACAATGGTACATTCTAAAGCCGATTTAGACAATGCGATAAAAGCAAGTAATATACTATTTGGAAAATCTACTAGTGAAGATTTAAAACAACTTAATGAACAAACTTTTTTAGATGTTTTTGATGGTGTTCCTCAAACTGAAATAGCAAAATCTGATATTGAAAACGGACTAGATATTATTGCAGCATTAGCTGAAAAGGGCCAATTTTTAAAATCTAATGGTGAAGCAAGACGCGCTTTAAAAGAAAATTCAATTTCTGTAAACAAAGAAAAAGTAAAAGAGGATTATACCATTACTACAAAAGATTTAATTAATAATAAGTTTGTATTACTACAACGTGGCAAAAAAAATTATTTTGTACTGCAAATCACTTAAAAAATAATAAAGCCCGATTGAGAAATCGGGCTTTAAAAATAACCAATCAACTAAAAAATTAATCTTTCTTTTTCTTAGCTAGACTTTTTGTCGTAAATAATTTCTAAATCTTACATTGAGTAAAACTATTTTTTAAACTTTATTCTTTTCCAATTTTCATCTGCTTTTTCTTGTAATACGTTTTCATTTTCTTTTTGCCATAATTCTAACGTATTAGTTCCCCATGCGTTGTAAAATAGATAAAGCTTTCCGTTTTCAATTAAATAAGTTTCAGGATTAATGGATACTTTACTACTTTTTAAAGCAACGGCATAAGCACAATAACCACCATATTGAGGAACATATTTTTCTGGGTTATTTTTAAAAGTATTAAGATTTTCTTTTGATGAAAACTTATAATTTACCCCATCATATTTGATGATGAATGCTTTGTCACCTGCTTTTGCTTTGTTACTAAAATAGGAAACAACATCATAACCATTAGCCGCAAACCCTTTTTTAGTATTGTAATCAATAGTTTGAGCAAATGATGATGTAAAACAAAGTAGAAATAATATAATTGAAATTTTCATAAAATATATTTAATACTAAGTCGCAGAATGGCAAATAACTTACTATTAAAGCACCATTAAGTTACAGCCCCTAATGTCTGAATTATCAAAACGACCAATAATTTCAAACGATCCATTTTCATTTACACGACCTAAATCTTGAGTTGCTATAAAAGAACAAGAATTAATATTAGCTAAATCTATCACATTTATACCTCCAGCTTTTTTAGAATTATTTAAAGTTAAAGCATCCTCTGTATCCCTGGTTAAAATTTTCATCCAAGGTGGACAATTAAAAATACCATTTCCTTTAGAGTATGCCTGACTTAAAAGTTCGGTCATACCATATTCGCTGTGAATGGTTTTAACACCAAAACCAGCTTTCAATTGTTTATGAAGTTCTTCTCGTATTAATTCTTTTCTGCGCCCTTTCATACCTCCTGTTTCCATAACAATGGTGTTTTTTAACTTGAATTGATAGGTTTCTGCCAAATCTAAAAGTGCAAAAGAAACTCCAATAAGAAGCACTTTTTTACCTTCAGAATCAAGCTTAATAAGTTGCGTTTTTAATTCTGAAATATTATCTAAATAAAACCCACTTTCTTTATGGCTAGATTGTGAAATCATGTTATCAACCATATAAATTAATGATGACCCTTCTCGCTCTAAATATGAAGGCAATAAGGCAAGAATAATATAATCTTCAATATTCCCATAAAACTGTTCAAAGCCTTTAGTGAAACTTTGTTTGTAAATTTCTAAATCAGTAACATGGTGTTTACTAGTAATACTTCCAGTAGTTCCAGAACTTGAAAATGTAGTCTTAATGGTGTTTTTAGAACTTAATATTTGATGTGTTTTAAAAAATTGAATGGGCAAAAATGGAATATCTTTTATGGTTTTAATACCGCTAGGGTGTTTATATAGTAAATCGCAAAATGATCTATATACTTGATTGTTTTCAAATTGAAATTTAAAAATTTGTAAGGCCAAATCTTCAAATTCAGCTTGTGTTTTTATATTAAAAATGGAATTTATATTTATCATCAAAAGGTTGTCAGTTCGAGTGTCCCAATTTTGCATCGGGATGTAATGAGAACAAAAGACAAAAGTATATAAAATAAAAAAGCGTTGCTATTAGCAACGCTTTTTTATAACAAGATCAGTAAATTTATCTTATTACTAATTTTTTTGTAGTTACAGCATCTGCTTCGGTAGCTTTCATAATATAAACGCCAGATTTAAGGTTCGAAACATCTAATCTATTATTGCTTAATGTTTCATTTATAACTTGTTTTCCTAAAACATCAAAAACAGATACACTAATTTCTGCGTTGTTTCTACTTGAAATATTTACATAACCTAAATCTGTTGGGTTAGGGTACATTTTGAAACCTTCAATGATTTTATCATCAGTACTTAAGGAGGCATCATAACTAATAGATAAGTTATCTATAAAAATAGTTTCATCAGATGATGAGCTTGATTGTCTTAAATTAAACGAGTCAATCGTATCACCAGGACTACCAGTTGAAGTAACTGTATCACTTCCAACTGTAATTGAAGAAATTCCAGTGTTTATATCAAAAGACAATACAACAGAAACGACAGCTCCAAAACTAAAATCAGTACTTAGACTAGCATCATTAGTACTAGATGTTGCACTTAAACCTAAAGTATAATCACCGCTTCCTGTAGGAGCAATTACATCCAAACGAGATCTATAATTAAATTCAGTATCATTAGAAAAATGAGCAAAGTATTCAAAATCAGTTCCAGTTATTGCACCTGGGCTAGTAACTCTGATATCAAAAGTAGCCGTAATAATTCCAACGGTAAGATCGTCAGCAAATTTTAATTCTCCATCTTCCGAACCACTATCTTGAGTAACAACAGCTTCGCCACTAGTGACTAAAAGAGTGCCAGCTGTTCCATCATTAGATGTCCATGACCCATTGCCTACAAGAGCACCATCGGAATAAGTGAAATCATCAGTTGCAAGTACTTGCCCAAAAGACAAACTCGATATTAAAATTGCAAAAAATAAAAAGTAAAGTTTTTTCATAAAAAAAGGATTAAATAATTAATCCTCTAAGTTATATATTTATTTTAAATAAAAATCAGGAATAAAGTTAAAATGTATGTTTTTTTACAATAAAATAAAGTTTTCTTTACTTTATTACTAATTTACGCGTTTCGCTAACATTATTTTCAGTAATCTTTAAAATATAAACACCTTTGCTTAGGTTGGATATATTAAGCTCTTTACCAGTAATAACCGTCGAGAATATTTGTTTACCTAAAACATTAAAAAAATCAACTTTTTTAGTCATATTACGTTTAGACGTGATATATATAAATGTTTTACCATTAGTAACAGGGTTAGGATAAATAGATAAATCCTCTATATTTTGTTGTGCCAATTGCCTTCCATTAAAATCATTTTGTGAGAATCCTTGATAGGACATCATGAATGTTAATGAGAAGAGTAAGATAAAAAAGTAGTTTTTTGTCATAATTACAATTTGGTAATATAAAAGTAGTAAATTATAACAAAAGTCATACCAAAAAAATGTTAAAGATTTATGTTGTTTAACGAAAGGTTAAATACATGTAAGTTGTTTGTTACCTTAATGTTATTTATTTTAGTAATTTGATAAAGCAATATTATTAGTTTTATATTTACTCAAATAATAAAGTTTTAGTTTACTTAATTACATGAAGAAAAAGGATATTAAAATACTATTGGTTGATGATGAACCCGATATTTTAGAAATAGTTGGTTATAATTTATCAAATGAAGGCTATCAAGTAATTACTGCTGAGAATGGATCTGAAGGCGTTAAAAAAGCAAAAAAAGAACTTCCTCATTTAATTATATTAGATGTTATGATGCCTGAAATGGATGGTATTGAAGCTTGTGAGTTAATTAGAAAAAATCCAGATTTAAAAAACTCAATAATAACATTTTTAACAGCTAGAGGAGAAGATTATTCTCAAGTTGCTGGTTTTGATGCTGGAGCTGATGATTACATCACCAAACCAATAAAGCCAAAGGTTTTAGTTAGTAAAGTAAAAGCACTTTTACGACGCTTTAAAGACGAAGATGTTATTAATAAAGTTAAAATAGGAACTTTAGAAATAAATAGAGACGAATATAAAATCATTTCAAAGGGCAAAGAGATTATACTTCCAAGAAAAGAATTTGAATTACTATCTTTGCTAGCATCAAAACCTGGTAAAGTATTTAAACGAGATGAAATTCTTGATACCGTTTGGGGAAATGAAGTTGTAGTTGGTGGTCGTACAATTGATGTACACATAAGAAAACTTCGTGAAAAACTAGGTGATAAAAGTTTTAAAACAGTAAAAGGAGTAGGTTATAAGTTTGTAGATTAATGCAGACAAAATTTAAAAAATCATATCGATTTGCTATAAACACATCGTTTTATATAACACTTTATATAACGCTCTTAGTGAGCGTTTTTTTATATTACTTTTTCGAGCTCAATTGGTGGGCTGTAGCCCTATTTTTTGTAAGCGTTTATACATTTGCATTTTTAGTTATTCAGTATCGTGTAGAACGATTTATATATAGGCGTGTTAAAAAAATATATGACGATTTAACACTTTTAGAATCTGCTAGCTTGACAAAAGGAGCTATAACTACTGATATGAGAACACTTACCCAAGAAATAGATAAGTTTGCTCGAGACAAAAAAATAGAAATAGAAACTCTTAAA
Organism: uncultured Flavobacteriaceae bacterium; assembly: GCA_947500585.1. GTDB lineage: Bacteria > Bacteroidota > Bacteroidia > Flavobacteriales > Flavobacteriaceae > CAXBID01. The sequence goes on from CANMSN010000006.1 coordinate 132,789, forward strand.
GTTAGAGAAAAATATAGAAAAGAGTTTTTAGGTAACGTATCACACGAATTAAAAACACCTTTATTCACGGTTCAGGGTTATATTTTAACACTGTTAGATGGAGCCATGAATGATAAAGATATTAGGAAAAAGTATTTAGAAAGAGCTAGTAAGGGTATAGAAAGACTAGGTTATATTATTAAAGATTTAGATATGATAACCAAGCTAGAAGTTGGTGATTTAAGTCTGAAAACTGAAGTATTTGATATTGTAGAGTTAGTGAAAAATGTTTTCGATATGCTTGAAATGAAAGCACAAAAAAAGAAAATAACACTAACCTTTGATATGGATTACAACAAGCCCATTTTAGTTAAAGCTGATAAAGAACGTATACAACAAGTGCTGGCTAACCTAATAGTTAATTCTATAAAATACGGAAGAGATAAAGGGACTACCGAAATAAGTATAGAAAATTTAATAAAAAATAAAGTAATTGTAAGAGTAACCGATAATGGTGAAGGTATTTCTAGCGAGCATCTACCTCGTTTGTTTGAACGCTTTTATCGTGTAGACAAAAGTGGTTCTCGTAAAGAAGGTGGTTCAGGTTTAGGTTTGTCTATAGTTAAGCATATCATTGAAGCTCATGATGAAAAAATTTATGTAGAAAGTGAATATGGCGTTGGTAGTGAATTCTCATTCACTTTAGAAAAGTCTAAATAATTTTTCATAATCAACTTCAAAATCAAAAGCTTTCAAACCTTTAAAAGCATCTATTTCATTAAGTTTGTCTATAGTAAAATCATCTTGTTTACAGCTTGGTACAAGTTTTTTATCCGTTAATCTTTTTGCTAAATATTCTTGTTCAAATTGCCCTGGAGTTGGTATAAAAAAGGCTTTTTTATTTAGTTTAGCTAAATCCATTATGGTGGTATAACCCGACCTTGAAATAACTAAAGCACTTTCATTAATAGTTTTCTCAAGCAAATCTGAAGTCATAAAATTATAAATAGTCATATTACCTAAAATGGTTCTAGTTTGCTCTTGTTCCATAATACCTTTTATGAAAATAACTTTCCCTTGGTAAGGATTTAATGCTGTTAGAAGTTTTTCCTCTAATAATGTTCGTTGTGGTTCAGGTCCAGAAATTAAAACAAGTATATCATTTATCTTTTTAGATTCTTTTTTTTCAAATCGACTTAACGGACCTAAGTATTCGGTTGGTAATTCAAAACGATCAGGATGCCCTAATTTACCACTTAAACTAGGCTCATCTTTTACGTCAGGAACCCAACATACATTAAACTTTTTTATAATTTTTTGATGCAGTTTAGTACTAAACCAAGTTGTGTTTCCACTTAAAACATTTAATTGATGGGTTATAAAAACGGAGGGAACTTTTTTACTGTAAACACCAAGTCTGTTATCAGAAATAATTCCAGAAATATTCTGTAATTTAACGATTTGCTTAGTAGCTTCTCTCTCAGCATTTATAACTTTAATTAGTTTTGGAGCGTCTTTTAATAGCTTTATTTTAAAATGCTTCCCTTTAGTTGGATATGTTACATTATAAGCTGGAAGCTCAATAGTTGAAATTCCAGGGAATTCTTTTTGTAAAAGTTTTAAGGCTACACCATCACTTGCAATAATGGGTTGGTAATTTTGCGAAATTAAAGCGTTAATTATAGGAATACTTCTTGTGGCATGCCCTAAACCCCAGTTTAAAGGTGCTACTAAAATTCTTTTATTCATATTTTTCTGGCATACCTATCTTTCTTCAAGTCGGGCGTTCTGCTGTATACCCGAAACAAGTTCGGCAGATACCGCTACAAACCTTCACGTAAAATTGATCTAGATTCAAAGATAAGCATATAAACTCTTACATATATTTTCTTAATTTTACCAAATAATTAAAAATTTGCAATAACCTGTGGGGAGTAAAAATAAACTTAGGCGTTTTAAAGAAAATGAGACCTTTTCAAATGTGTTTCAGCCAACAAGAGATGAATTGGTTAACTCCAATTTTAATTTGAAAAACTGTTGGAGGACTCAAGTTTTTAAAAATGATAACCCTTTAGTTTTAGAACTGGGTTGTGGAAAAGGAGAGTACTCTGTAGCATTAGCAAAAAAATATCCGAATAAAAATTTCATTGGTATAGACATAAAAGGGGCTCGTTTTTGGAGAGGTGCTAAAACAGCTATTGAGGAAGAAATATCTAATGTTGCTTTTTTACGTACTCAAATTGAACTTATAGATCATGCTTTTGCTGAAAATGAAGTAGATGAAATTTGGATTACTTTTCCAGACCCACAAATAAAGTATAAGCGCACAAAGCATAGAATGACTAACGCAACATTTTTACAACGCTACAAAACCATTTTAAAACCAGAAGGTGTTGTAAATTTAAAAACAGATAGTGAATTTATGCATGGTTACACACTTGGTTTATTACACGGTGCTGGACATGAAGTGCTATATGCAAACCATAATGTGTATAGGCAAGAAGGAAGCCCTGAGGAGGTAACAAGTATACAAACCTTTTATGAATCGCAATATTTAGAGCAAAACAAACCAATTACGTATATTCGGTTTAAAATAAAGTAAATGTGGATATAACTTTTGTGTTTTTTTTAGGTTTAATTATAGCCTTAGTTGGTGTTATTCCACCAGGGTTGTTAAATATGACGGCCGCTAAAATAAGCTTAAAGGAAGGACATGTAAGAGGTGTTATGTTTTCAATAGGAGTTTGTGTTATTGTTGCAGCTCAAACCTATCTTGCTAGTATTTTTGCAAGGTATTTAAGTAAACATCCAGAAGTAATTGATATTCTTCAGCGGGTTGCTTTTGTTATTTTTGTTTTAATTACTATTTACTTTTTATTAATAGCTAAATCTAAACCAAAACCACAAATTCAGCCAAAAATTAAAAGCAAGCATAGCCGTTTTTTTCAAGGCATATTTTTGTCTGCAATAAATGTATTTCCTATTCCATATCAAGCATATATGACTATAACGCTAGCAACTATTGGATGGTTAGATTTTAGTCAGATTACTATTATATCTTATGTTTCCGGAGCAGCAATGGGAACTTTTGTAACCCTTTACATGTATATTTTCTTCTTTGAAAAAATAAAAGGAAAATCGTTTACGTCTCAAAAAAGTATGAATTACGTTATTGGTGGCATCACTGGTATTATTTCTATTGTTACTTTAATTAATATTATTAGAGAGTTATAAAATGAAACCAGAAACCCTTAATTTTTTTGATAAAGTATACGAAGTTGCCAAGTTAATACCTTACGGAAGAGTTACTAGTTATGGTGCTATTGCAACTTATTTAGGGGCTGCAAGAAGTGCGAGAATGGTAGGTTATGCCATGAATGGTTCGCATGGAAAAGATATCCCAGCGCATCGTGTTGTTAATAGAAAAGGATTATTAACTGGTAAACATCACTTTGACGGCACAAATTTAATGCAACAGTTACTTGAAAGCGAAGGTATTACAGTTATTGATAATCAAATTCAAGATTTAGATAAGTTCTACTGGGATCCTTCAAAAGAATTGTAATTACTTCTTCATAGTTTAAGTAAATCATCACATAAATCATTTCAATAAAAGGACTTTAAGTTCTAAACAATTCACAGTATCTTTGCATTTAGATTGATTCTTAATAAAAGAAATGAAACTTAATAAACAAGATATATTAAAAGCACTTGAAAGTATTACGGTTCCTGGTGAAGGACAAAATATGATAGAAAGCGGTGCTGTAAAAAATGTGGTCACTTTTGCCGATGAGGTTATTGTAGATATCACCATAAAAAACCCAAGCTTACAAGCAAAGAAACGTACGGAGGTAGATATTTTAAAAACCATACATGAGCAGGTTTACGAGAAAGCTAAAATTACAGTAAATGTAAAAGTTGAAGCTCCAGAAAAACCTAAATCTAATGTCATAAAAGGAAAACCTATTCCTGGAATAAAAAATATTGTAGCTGTAGCATCAGGAAAAGGAGGTGTTGGTAAATCTACAGTAACAGCAAATTTAGCGGTATCATTGTCTAAAATGGGCTTTAAGGTTGGTGTATTAGATGCCGATATTTATGGCCCTTCAATGCCTATTATGTTTGATGTTGAAGCTGAGAAACCTTTGGCGGTTAATGTTGATGGAAAATCTAAAATGAAGCCTGTAGAAAATTACGGCGTAAAAATATTATCTATTGGGTTTTTTACACAACCTAATCAAGCAGTTGTTTGGAGAGGCCCAATGGCTGCAAAAGCACTAAATCAAATGATTTTTGATGCTGCTTGGGGCGAGATAGATTTCTTATTATTAGACTTGCCACCAGGAACAGGCGATATTCATTTAAGTATCATGCAATCCTTACCAATTACTGGTGCTGTTGTGGTTAGTACACCGCAAAATGTAGCCTTAGCTGATGCTAGAAAAGGTGTAGCCATGTTTCAGCAAGAAAGTATTAATGTGCCTGTTTTAGGAATTATTGAAAATATGGCTTATTTTACACCCGAAGAATTACCAGATAATAAATACTTTATCTTTGGTAAAGAAGGTGCTAAAAACTTAGCGGAAGATTTAGATGTTCCTTTTTTAGGTGAATTACCGTTAGTTCAGAGTATTAGAGAGGCAGGAGATGTTGGTCGTCCAGCAGCACTACAAACAGCAACGGTATTAGAACAAGCTTTTGAAAACCTAACTAGAAATGTAGTGCAAGAAGTTGTAAGGAGAAATGATGATTTACCACCAACCGAAGCAATAAAAATAACAACTATGGCTGGATGTTCAGCAGTTAAAAAATAAAATATGACTTCAGAAGAACTAAAATTAAACGTTGAAAAAGCCTTAGAAGAAATTCGCCCGTTTTTGCAAAGTGATGGTGGTGATATTTCATTGTTATCTATAGAAGATAACGATACGCTTGTAAAAGTTCAACTTCAAGGGGCTTGTGTAGGTTGTAGTGTAAACCAAATGACCTTAAAATCTGGTGTAGAAATGACTATAAAAAAGTATGCGCCTCAAATAGAACAGGTTGTAAATATTGAAATTTAGATTTTTCACTTCTAAAAGACTACCAGTTAAAACTTCAATATTCTAGTAATATTATTTCTATAAACACATAATTTTATTAATTCTTTATTTTTTACTTCACTTCTTAAATTACACTATAATAAGCACAAAAAATAGATTTGCTTCTCTTAAATTTGTGGCACGAATTATGACTTTCATTTTATAGAAAACAATAAAAGACAGTAATGAGCGACGTTAATATTAAAATAACAGACAGAGACGGAGTAACCCATGATATAGTAGCACCTACAGATATGGCTATGAACCTCATGGAAGTAGTACGATCATACGAGCTAGCTCCAGAAGGAACTATTGGTGTTTGTGGTGGTATGGCTATGTGTGCCTCTTGCCAATGTTACGTTTTAAGTGAAACAGAATTGCCAGAAATGAGTGACGATGAAGAAGCAATGCTTTCTGAAGCTTTTGATGTTAAAGATAATTCGCGTTTAGGTTGCCAAATACAAATGACTTCAGAAATGGAAGGTCTTGAGGTTGAACTTGCTCCTGAAAGTTAATTTTGTTTTATTTAAAATAAGATAATAAGTCTGATTTTTTAGAAGCTGAAACCATAATCTCTTTTCCGTTACTAAGCATTACACTACCACCTTTTCCTTTTAGGTATTTTACAACCTCATTTACATTTATTAAATAGGATTTATGCACGCGTGCAAAATTTGAATCTGAAAGAGCTTCTTCAAAATATTTCAGGGTTTTACTAACGAGCTTCTTTTTATTGGTGTTGAGGTATATTTCTGTGTAATTGTCATCTGCTTTACAGTATAAAATATTAGCGGTTTCTATAACTTCAAATCCGTTTTGTTGCGGAATAGTAATTTTACCATTTACACTATTTGTTTTTGGGACTAAAACTTCATCTTGCAAGGCATCTTCTTTGGTTCTAATTTCGGTAACGTAATCTACTGCTTTAATGAGCTCATCAATAGAAATAGGTTTCATTAAGTAATAACTTGCATGTGCATTTAAAGCATCAATAGCATAATGATTGTAGGCAGTAACAAATATGGTTTCAAAATTGATGTCGCCAACTTTATCTAGTAAATCGAATGCATTTCCATAGGGCATTTCAACATCTAGAAAAACCAAATCTAAATCGTTATTACGAATTAAAACTAAGGCTTCTTCAATGTTTGAAGCTTCACCTAAAACAGTAACATTTGGACAATATTTTTTGAGATAATTTTTAAGAATTTCTCTACTGGTTTCTTCGTCTTCTACGATTATTGAGCTTAGTTTCATTTAATCCTTTTTAAGTGTTACAACAACTTTAGTTCCTGAGTCTTCTTCATTTTGAAAATCATCAACCAAAACATCTACTTTATCTTTATACATGGCGTTTAAAATAGAAACGCGTTTTTTAATATTACCCATACCTTTTGAGTTTTGCTTTTGCTGATGTTCGGTTTTTAAGGCTTTCGATTTTTCTCTTCCAATACCATCGTCAGTAATTGTAATAGAAATTTCATCTTCTTTAGTTTGTGTAATGGTAATATTTAATTGTCCTTTTGTTTTTTTATAGCGTAACCCATGCCAAACGGCATTTTCAATATAAGGTTGTAAAAGCATTGGTGGAATTACAAAATCATTTACGTTTATGTTTTCGTCTACTTTAATATTGTAATCAAATTTATCTTGAAATCTAAAATGTTCTAATTTGGTATATAATTGAAGCAGTTCTATTTCTTTTTCAAGAGGAATAAAATCTTCTTCACTATTTTCTAAAACGGCACGCATTAACAACGAGAAATCTGTTAAATATTTGTTGGCTGTTCGCTCATCGTTTGATGCAATAAAACTATTTACTGAGTTTAAAGCATTAAAAATAAAATGCGGATTCATTTGACTTCGCAAGCTTTTTAAAGCTAATAAATTATTTGCCAAACGTTGTTGTTTTATATATTTAAACATTAAAAATGCAGTGAGTAACAATAGTAATACACCTCCAATTAAAGAGTAAATAATAAGCTTTTGCCGTTTAGCTTGTTCAATATTGAGGTTATATTTACTTTCAGATAATGCTCTGTCGCTTTCTAAACTTAAAATCCGATTTTGTTTGTTGGTGAGTTCTCGCCTAAAACGAGCAGCTTGCGATATTTCTTGTTCTTTTTTAACAACTAATTGGTCTACTAAATCAACATAATCTTGATATACATTTAATGCTTTTTCATAATCTTCAGCAGTTTTGTAAACCTCAGATAATTTTCTGGTAGCATCTTTTTTTACAATAAGATCTTCTTTACTACCAGCTTCAGCTATACTTTTTTCCAAGTAGGTAATGGCATTATTTATATCACCTTGCGATGCATAGGCGTTGCCTATTTTATAGTTTTGTTTTTGTGGCGTTAATGCACTTTCATTATCAAAAACGGAATCGGTTTCTATTTCGTTTATAGTATTTAAAGCTTCTTTACGTAACGTTATTTCAGTAGAAAAATCATTAATATTATTTTGAAAATCAGCTACTCTAAGTTTTTCTTCAACAGCACGTTTTTTATTTTGTGTATTGGCTTGTTTTAAAGATTGATTGAAATAGTTTTTGGCAATTTTAGTATCTCCTTTTGCATTGTAAACTTCTGCTATTTTAGAGTTTAAATCTGTTATTTTTGGTGAAATTAAATGTTTATCAGCAACATTTAATCCTTCTTTGTAGGCATCAATAGATTTATCATAGCTTTTTGTTAAAAGATAAACATCGCCAACACCTTCATACAAACTCACTAATTGCCAATTGGACAATTCCTCTTTATTAATACTATTGTAGGTTTGTAAACTTTCTTGATAGTTTTTATTAAATCGGTAAGCTTTTGCAAGTTTTAAAGTAGTTTCGTTAGTTGAAATATTTTGAAGACTAATTCTATAATTAGAAACTGCCAAATCATATTGTTTCCAATGCATATTAATATCGCCTAATACTTCATAAGCTTCACTATTCTCTTTTTTAGAACCGCTTTCAGCTATCGCTTCTGTTACAAATTGAATACTTTTTTGAGCATCTTTTTTTAAATAGGTTTCTGCCGAATCAATAAGTGATTTGAAAAGCTGCGGACTTTTTCTAGAAAAGGATTTGCTTTTAGAATAGGCTTCATCTTCACGATTAGGGTCTACGCGCACCTCAATACGTTCGTTATTTTCTATAGTGTAATAAACGGTTTCAAAATCTTTGTGTTTTATGGTAAGTTCATCGCCTTTACTTACTTCAATTCTAAAATTCCCTGAAAAATCTGTAACCGTATAACCACCGCCATTTACTTCTATATTAACATCTGGTATAGGTTCACGTGTGTCACTTTCTATCACAGAGCCTCTAACAGTAAACCTTGGTTTATTGCTCAAAAAATCATTGTTTTGGGCAAATACCAAAGTATTGCACAAAAAAACAAAAGAAAATACTATGTAATTTAAAGCGTGCTTCATCAATTAGATTATAGTGATAAACTTACGCACTTTACTTGGTATATTAAAATGAAGATTTTATAAATAACCACATTTTTGAACCCCAAAATTAGACTTTACGCATTCAGAAGTTTCGTTTACACATCCAAATATCCATTTCACTCATTCTACTTTTTTTAATAAAAAGGTTCATTATAGATTTACAGTGTTAATCAAAAAAGCCCATAATGGGCATTTATATAAAACACCTCATATCATGAAAACACATTTTAAAACAGTTCTATTTTGTGCTGCTTTTATTGGCTTTACTGCTTGCAACGCAAATAACAAAAAACAAAATTACGATTTAGCAGAATCAAAAAAAATTAATCATAATCCTGAAAAACAATACATTAAAGTAGCACTTTTATTAGACACCAGTAATAGTATGGATGGATTAATAGACCAAGCCAAGGCGCAACTTTGGGATATTGTAAACGAATTATCGTATGCAAAATGCAAAAATGAAAAACCTAATTTACAGATTGCTCTTTATGAGTATGGAAACGACAGACTGAATAGTAGAGAAGGTTATATTCGGCAAGTATTAGCTTTTAGTGATGATTTAGATGAAATTTCTAAAGAATTATTTTCTCTAACAACAAATGGGGGAGAAGAGTACTGCGGACAAGTAATTCAAACATCTTTAAACCAATTAAATTGGGGTAAAAATGCAGACGATCTTAAACTTATTTTTATTGCAGGAAACGAACCTTTTACACAAGGCAAGGTAAATTATAAAGATGCTTCAACCAATGCAAAAGAAAAAGATGTTACTATAAACACTATTTTTTGTGGCGATTATAACCAAGGTATTTCAACCTCTTGGAAGGACGGCGCACAATTAACTAATGGCGATTATATGGCTATAAATCAGAATAATAAAACCGTTCATATTGCTTCACCTTATGATGATGACATTCTTATCCTGAACCAGAAACTAAACAAAACCTATGTGATATATGGTTCACAAGGTAGAAAAAAGATGGCTTTACAGGCAGAACAAGATAGTAATGCAAGCGGCTACAGTAAGGCAAATGCAGTAAGTAGAACAGTAAGCAAAAGTTCCCATTTATATAAAAATGAAACTTGGGACTTGGTTGATGCAGTTGACCTAGAAGAAGTTGTAGTAGAAGAGATAAAAGAAGATGCTCTACCTGAGGAACTAAAAGGAAAATCTGCAAAAGCCATTAAAGAATATGTTGCAGAGAAAAAGAAAGTACGTGAAGACATTCAAGAAAAAATTCAAGAATTAAATGCTAAACGTAAAGCTTACATTTCACAACAAAAAACCGAAAGTAAAAATGGTTTAGAAAATGCATTAACAAAAGCCATTAAAGAACAAGCAAAAAAGAAAAACTATTCTTGGGAATAAAAATTAACCGTCATTACGAGGAGTTTTTAACGACGAAGTAATCTGTTTAATGATACCTAATAACAAACAGGTTGATATACTTCAATTCAACTCAGCATAAACTGTGCCTCCTCGTAATGATAACTAATTTTGAAATTTTAATTCACAGCAGGACATTTACAGTCGTAAGCTTCGCGTCTACAATTAAAGTTATAGCCTAATGTAAATTGATGAAACCCACCGTTTGTAAATACCAATGAATTTGTTTGGTAGGTGTAAGTATAAGCGAACATAAATTCTTTAAGGTTAACACCAACAATAGGTGTAATTTGTTGTAATCTTTGACTATTAATTGAGCCTTCAGTTGAAGTTATATACTCAGCTCCATCAAAACTGTTTCTATAAGATAATCCACCCCAAATACGTCCAAATTCCATTTCCCTATACGCCTTAGCATTAACATCAATAGCAGCTTCTTTGGTAAGGTCTTTGTACTGAAACATAATTGATGGTTCGTAACTCCATTTACTTCCCAATTTACTAAAAATATAACCAGTAGAAAGGAGATAACGCCTTAAGTTATCTGTAATAGCTATATTATTTTCAGGTCCTATTCCAGTATTTATTCCTTTGTTTTTTATTACATTTTTTATGGTACCATGTAAGTAAAAATCTAAAAATTGGTATGAAAACCCAAAGTCAATATTAAAATTAGTAGCACTTTCAACAGAGCCAGAAATAGCTGGGTCAAGAATAGGACTATCAGACAAAAAAGTAGTCTCATCTAATTTGTATTGAAGAAAACCTGCACTTAAACCAAAAGAGAGCATGTTTAAATCTACTTCGGTTCTGGAAAACATTAAATGATGCGCATAGGTTACATAAGCACCAGATTGGGAATGGTATCCATTTTTATCTGTGAATAAAATACCTCCAATAGCAGATGGGGTATCACCTATTCTACTATTAACACTCATAGTTAGAAGTTTAGGAGCATCATCTTGCCCAAACCATTGTTGGCGAGCTGTTAATCTTAATTTTGCACAATTAGCAGCACCAGCCATTGATGGATGTAATAAATAATAATTATCTGTTAAATAATCGGTATAAATTGGTAAACCCTCTTGAGAAGTAGCAATGTGCGACAGCAACATTGTAATAGTTAGCATAAAAACATTTTTCAATTTCATAAGCTTTACTCCAAGGTAGGTTTTGGTTTAACATAAACGCCTTGATCTTTAAAAAATTACATACAAAAAAGATAAAGTTTAGCCTCTATCTTTATCAATCTTTTAAACCAAATATATGGATATCTAAAGTTTTCTTTTAGTATTTTTGTAAAAAATTAGTTGAAATGAGCACTTTCAAGGTTTCTGTGCAAGAAACAAGTAACAATACTATAGTAAAGTTTGAGTTAAATCAATTTATAACGCAACATCAAAGCTTTGAGTTTAATAATATTGATGAAGCTAAAGTATCACCTTTAGCGCAACAATTGTTTTACTTACCCTTTGTAAAAAAAGTTTATATCTCTGGGAATTTTGTGGCAGTAGAACGTTACGAAATTGTGGAATGGAACGATGTGCAAGATGAAGTTGCAGAACAAATAGAAGCCTATTTAAATGATGGAGGCTTGGTAATTGAAGCATCGGCTACTGGCAGAAAAAAAGTACCAATTACCGTGTATGCAGAAAGCACACCAAATCCTTCAGTGATGAAATTTGTTGCTAACAAAAAAATAGTTACGGCGCTTTTTGAGTTTACTTCTATTGATGATGCTAAACTATCACCACTGGCAACAGAGTTGTTTCATTTTCCGTTTGTAAAAAGTATTTTTATTGATGAGAATTATGTGTCAATCACCAAATACGACATGGCAGAATGGCAAGATATAACTATAGAACTTCGTGAGTTTATTAGAAGTTATATTGAAAATGGAAAAGACATTGTTTCTCCAGAAGCCTCTACTACACAACAAACATCTACCAAGCAATTAGATGATAAATATGAAGCACTTGATGACACTTCAAAGGAAATAGTGAATATTCTTGAAGAATACGTAAAACCGGCAGTTGCTAGCGACGGGGGTAATATTCAATTTATCTCCTACGACGCCGATACTAAAAACGTAAGCGTATTACTTCAAGGCGCTTGTAGTGGTTGCCCATCTTCAACGTATACTTTAAAAAGTGGTATTGAAAATATGTTAAAAGAAATGATGCCAGGTAAAGTAGAAATGGTTGAAGCTATAAATGGTTAGGATTTAAGTGACTTTTTACAACACTTGTGTCCAATATAATATATAAGAATAATTTAATTTAACTAAAAATAAATATTATGGCAGTATTAAAAGTTATTGAAGTATTATCAAACTCAGACAAAAGTTGGGAAGACGCAACTAAAAAAGCAGTAAAAGAAGCTTCTAAAAGTGTAAAAAATATTCGTTCTGTTTATGTACAAGACCAGAGTGCCATTGTAAACGACGGCGAAGTAACAGAATTTAGAGTAAATGTGAAACTTACATTTGAAGTAAAATAAATTCAGTTTCAATTTATAAAATATCAAGCGTTCATTTTTGAACGCTTTTTTTATGCTTTAATTTCGCTAACTTTGAAAGATGAAGTACGCTCAATTACTATTATTTATTATTCTAATTAGCTGTAAAGGACAAAATTCAAAATCCATGGAGCACGAATATACCAATGAGCTTGTAAATGAAACGAGTCCTTATTTATTACAACATGTCCATAATCCTGTAAATTGGAAAGCATGGAATAAAGAAACTTTAGCTGAAGCAAAATCTGAAAATAAATTAATACTCATAAGTGTGGGTTATGCAGCCTGCCATTGGTGCCATGTAATGGAACATGAAAGTTTTGAAGACAGCTTGGTAGCTCAAGTTATGAATAAAAACTTTGTTAATATAAAAGTTGATAGGGAAGAGCGGCCTGATGTAGATCAAGTATATATGAGTGCTGTTCAGCTTATGACAGGGAGTGGAGGTTGGCCAATGAATGTCATAGCATTACCAGATGGTAGACCAGTTTGGGGTGGTACGTATTTCAAGAAGGAGCAATGGATGGATGCTCTAGAGCAAATTTCAAAAATATATACTGAAAAACCTGAAAAGCTCTATGAATATGCCGATAAATTGGAAGAAGGAATTAAGACATTAGATGTTGTTAACTTAAATAATGACGAGCCTGTTTTTGAGGAAAGCTATATTAATGATGCCGTTAAAAATTGGTCTAAACAATTTGATAATAATCAAGGAGGGATGAATCGGGCACCAAAATTTATGATGCCTAATAACTATCATTTTTTGTTAAGGTATGCTTATCAAAATGATAATACAGCGTTACAAGATTACGTAAACTTAACCCTAACTAAAATGGCTTATGGTGGTATTTTTGATCAGATTGGGGGTGGTTTTTCTAGATATTCTGTTGATGAAAAATGGCATGTGCCTCATTTTGAAAAAATGCTTTACGATAATGGGCAATTAGTTAGTTTGTATGCCGATGCATATCTTATAACTAAAAACGAATTGTATAAAAATATAGTTACTGAAACTCTGGAATATGTTAAACGAGATATGACAACAGAGAACGGCGCGTTTTATTCCTCACTTGATGCTGATAGTAATACACCAGAAGGAGAGCTTGAAGAAGGGGCTTTTTATGTGTGGACAAAAGATGAACTTAAAATACTTTTAAAAGACGATTTCAATCTTTTTTCAGATTACTATAACGTAAATAATTATGGATTTTGGGAACATGATAACTATGTTTTAATAAGAAAAGAGGATGACGAAACAATTATTAAAAAATATGATTTAACAAAAACTGCTTTATTAGAAAAGAAAAATGAATGGAAATCTATTTTATTAAAGGAACGTAATAAAAGAGCAAAACCCAGATTAGATGACAAAACTTTAACATCGTGGAATGCCATTATGCTTAAAGGTTATGTGGATGCCTATCGTGTATTTGGTAATGAAGATTATCTGGCTTCAGCAGAAAAAAACGCAAACTTTATAACCAATAATCAGTTACGAGAAAATGGAGGCTTAAATCATAATTATAAAAACGGGAAAAGTACAATTAATGGTTATCTAGAAGATTATGCAACAACTATTGATGCCTTTATTACGCTTTACGAAAATACTTTAAATGAAAAATGGTTGACTATTTCAAGAGATTTAGCTAATTATACATTTGATCATTTTTATGATGATAAGAATAAAATGTTTTATTTCACCTCTAATGAAGATGAATCATTAGTATCAAGAAGCATAGAATATAGAGATAATGTCATTCCTGCTAGTAACTCCATTATGGCTAAAAACCTATTTAAATTATCGCATTATTTTGATAATGAGCATTTTGGCAATACTGCCATAACCATGCTAAATAATGTAAAACCAGAAATGCAAGAGTACCCTTCAGGATATTCTAACTGGTTCGACTTGATGTTAAATTATTCAAATGCGTATTACGAAGTAGCCATTGTAGGTAAAGATGCTAAACAGAAAATAAAAGCATTAAATAAAACCTATTTACCAAATAAATTAATTGCGGGAAGCACATCAGAAAATAATATGCCTTTATTAGAAAATAGGTATAACCCTAATAATACACTAATCTATGTTTGTGTAAACAAAGCTTGTAAATTACCTATAAGCGAAGTAGAGCAAGCTGTTAAATTTTTAAAACAATGAAAACCTTAACAATTATTTTAATTTCTATTGTAGCTCTAGAACATATCTATTTCTTAATTTTAGAAATGTTTTTTTGGACGAAGCCTAAAGGAATAAAAGCCTTTGGAATAAAATCTAAAGAGTTTGCAGAGGAGACAAAGGTTTTAGCCGCAAATCAAGGGTTATATAATGGCTTTTTAGCAGCGGGATTAGTGTTCTCAATTATACAAGAGAACATGCAATTTGCAATTTTCTTTTTAATTTGTGTGACCATTGCAGGTATTTATGGGTCTTACTCAACAAAGCAAATGAAGTTATTTTACTTTCAGGGAATCCCCGCAATTATAGCTTTAATTGTCAGTTTAATTTAACATTAATAATATTTAAAATTTATGAATTTAGAAAACATTGACACAGAAAAATGGCTTGAATTAGCCTTAGAATACGGACTTAAAATTCTGGGAGCTGTAGTAATATGGATTATTGGCTCTTTTGTTATAAAAAAACTGATTAAGTTAGCTAGTAAAGGCATGGAAAAAGCATCTTATGATGCTAGTCTTCAAAAGTTCTTATTAAACCTACTAACTTGGATTTTAAAAATTGTTTTAATCATTGTAGTTCTAGGTACAGTTGGTGTAGAAACCACTTCGTTTGCAGCCATATTAGCTGCTGCTGGTTTAGCCATAGGATTAGCACTACAAGGTTCTTTAGGTAATTTTGCTGGTGGTGTTTTAATCATGATATTCAGGCCTTTTAAAATTGGTGATTTAATTGAAGCACAAGGTGAAATAGGTGTGGTTAAAGAAATTGAAATTTTTACTACTAAGCTAACAGGTTTATCAAACAGAGAAATCATTATTCCTAACGGATCTTTATCTAACGGAAATATTATTAATTTCACTACAGAAGGAACACGTCGAGTTGATTTAACTTTCGGTGTTGGTTATGATTCTGATATCAAAAAAGCCAAAGAGGTTTTGATGAATGTTTTAACCTCGCATCCTAAAGTTTTAAAAGAGCCTGCACCAACTGTAAACGTATCAGAATTGGCAGATAGTTCTATAAATTTTGCTGTAAGACCATGGAGTACATCTGATGATTATTGGGATGTTTATTTCGGTATAACAGAAGATGTAAAAGAAGCCCTTGATAAAGCCGGTATTGAAATTCCTTACCCACATCAAGTTGAAATACAAAAGAAAGGATAATTAAGATTTAATTTTAGGCTTCAAAGCCACGAAATCTTTTAAATAATAAGGCTCAAAATAAGCGACATCTTCAGTGTCGCTTATTTTGTATTTATTATATGCCAACAAACCCATGTCGTTCGCTGATGGTAGTTTATCGTCAATAAAAACAGCATTTGGATGATTGATTAACGTTTTTGTTTTTTCAACACCATTCCCAATAAAATAGACTTTTCCTTTTTCTAAATAATCTTCAAAAGATTTTTCATCTAAAATTTGGGCTCGGGTTTCCCGTATTTGGTTGTAATTTGAATCGTAAATTGCTGAGTAAACTTCCATACGTCTGGCGTCCAACATAGATACAATAATACCATTATCGCTTTTAACTTGACGCGCTAAAGCTTCTAATGTAGCAACAGAAATTAAAGGTTTTTCAAGTGCAAAACAAAGCCCTTTTGCTGCAGAAACTCCAATTCTTAATCCTGTGTAAGACCCTGGACCTTTACTTACAGCAATAGCATCAATATCGTTTTGACTAATTTTAGCTTCTTTTAAAACGGCATCAATATAAACATGCAAGCGTTCGGCATGCGAATAACTTTTATCGTAATCTTCTTTTAAAACTATTGTCTTTCCTTCTTTTGAAAGCGATACAGAACAATTTGTTGTAGCTGTTTCTATGCTAAGTATTAAACTCAAATTAATTTTGTGTTATCGGTATTCCAAAATAAAACTCAAGGACTTTTAAACTAAATAAAAAATCAAATTTTGTTCGAATCACATCAGATTGTGCATTGTCAAATTGAGTTTGAGACTGATTTAAATCAAAAGCATTAGACAATCCAACGTCATACCGCTCTTTGGCATAATTAAAAGCCAATGCTCTTGCTTCTTCAGCCTTTAATGCGGCATCATAAGATTTTTTTGCATTTAAGGCATCGTTATAGGCTTGATAAACCGTTGATTCTAAATCTAACAAAGCTTGTTTTTCTTGAAATTCTAAACGTTCTATCTCTATTTTACTTCGCTTAACACTATTTCTAGTATTAAATTGATTAAAGATTGGTACATTAAGTCGTAAGCCAACTGAGGTTCCATCAAACAAGTATAGTTGGTCTATAAAAGTAATTTCTTCTCCTGTGAATGGATTAGATTGTGAACTAGACCATCTGGCATTATAACTTACAAATCCAGAAAGTGTTGGGAAATAATTAGATTTCGCAATTTCTAAATCTTTTTTTGCTATTTCTAAATTAGAATTTGCAATTTTTATATCGTTAATAACCTCTTTGGCTTTTTCAACAATAGCTTTTGGTTGTTTTTCTAATATAGTTTCTGGAATTAAATCATAATCAACATCAACAATATCAAAAGTTACATAATCCTCCAACTGAAGCGTTTGTGCTAAACCTAATTTTGAAATAAACAAATCGTTTTCAGCTTGAATAATTTGTTGTATTTGTGTGGCTTCAGTGGCTTTTATTTCCAACAAATCACCTTGAGGCAACACTCCCGAATCTACTAATTGCGAGGTGTTTTCTATATTTTGTTTGGTAACCTCGTTTTGAGCTTGTAAAACTTTTAGGCGCTCTTTATTAGCTAGAATTTGCAAGAATGAATTAGCAACAAAAAGTGAAATATCATCTTTTATTTTATCTAATTGATAGGCTGTTGCTATTTTATTTAGTTTTGCTCTTTGCAGTGTTTTCCAGTTTTGTAAGCCAGAAAAAATATTGATTCCTGAGCTTATTCCTCCAGAAGCTGACCTAAACGTTGAATTTTCAAATTGGTTTGTTGCCGGATTAATGTTGGCACCCGTGTTTATATTATATGATGAATTTGCATTTAAATTTGGTAAAAAATCAAATTTGGCTTGATTTTCATTAATATCTGCTAAATTTTGATCTAGAAGTGATTGTTGAATAGAGATATTGTTTTCAAGAGCATAGTCCACACATTCTTGAAGTGTCCACTTTTTCTGTTGCGCAAATGATAAAACGGATACGAATAGTAATATGAGTACTAAACCATATTTTATCTGTTTGTTGTTTATATTAATCATTGTCTTCATCTTCATTATCCTTTGATGCTTTATTCCAAACTTTAATTTTATCGCCTTCTTTTACACCTTCGGTAATTTCAACATTAATACCATCAGATAATCCCAATGTTACATTTTGTTTTTTGTATTTATCTTCTCCTTCTAATATTTCAACAAAAGGTTTTTCTGTTATTCTATTGTATTGCAACAAGGATTCTTTTATGGCCAAGACACTATCTTTACTTTCAATATCAATTTCTGCATTGGCGCTGTAACCAGCTCTAACGTTCGTAGTATTATCTAAAGTTACATTTGCTTTAACGGTAAATTGAACGGCACCGTTTTCTTCAATTCCTTTAGGTGCTACAAAAGTTAATCTAGCAGGAAATTCTTTATCATTAATAGCTCCTAGTATAACTTTTATGTCTTTTCCCTCTTTAAGCTTTCCTACTTCAGCTTCATCAACTTTACCTTCAAAAATCATTAGGCTCATATCTGCAATAGTTGCTATAGTAGTTCCCGCATTAAAGTTATTACTTTGTATAACTTGGTCGCCTTCTCGTACTGGAATTTCTAAAACCGTACCTGCAATTTGAGCAATAATATTGGTGTTTGCTGAACTTCCTCCAGATATAGAACCTCGTTTTATAATTTGATAATCATTTTGTGCTTGCGCTAACGATTCTTTAGCTTGATTAAACGACAGCTCACTATTTTCAAAATCTTGTTGCGAAATCACACCTTTTTCATATAAAGCTTTATTTCTGTCGTACAATACTTTTGCATTATCAAACGACAGTTTATTTGTTGCTATACGGCTACTGGCACTTACCAAACTTTGTTCGTTAGGAACTACTCTAATTTTAGCAATTAAATCGCCTTTTTTTACTAAATCGCCTTCTTCTACAAGAATTTTATCTATAATACCCGTAATTTGAGGTTTTAATTCAATTTCTTCTTCTGGGTTTAACTTACCCGTGGCTACTGCTTTGGTGTTGATTGACGTATAAAAAGGCTCTTCTACTTTAAAATCTTCTATAGATTTTGAGTTAGAATCTTTAAAATACTTTAGTACAAATGCTAATAGTATGATGACTACTATTATTAAAATAATTCTGAACGTTTTCTTCATTTTTTTTGATTGTTTATTCTTCTCTTAATGCTTCTATTGGTTTTATACTTGTGGCTTTAAATGCTGGAATGAGTCCTATTAAGGTTCCTAAAATAACTAATATAATTAGTGCAATAAATACAACGGCTATTGATACAGATGCGTTAACAATTACGGCCTCTTCACCAGAGCCAAAAGCTGCATCTAAGCCAATTAATATCCAACCACCAGTTATTATTCCAAAAAGGCCTGCTACTAAAGTTAAAAAGACAGCTTCTACTACTATTTGCCTTTTAATTTCATATGGTGTTGCTCCTAATGCACGTCTAACGCCTATTTCTTTAGTACGTTCCTTAACGGTAATGAGTAATATATTTCCAATAGCAAATACTCCCGCTATTAAAGTTGCAATACCAACAAACCATGTTAAAAACTGCATACCTATTAAAAAACCTGTCATTTTCGCAAATTCTTTTCCTAGATTAAAACTGCCAAAAGCACGAGAATCTTCAGGGTGAATATTGTTTAAGTTTTTAAGTAATAATTTAGAATCTTCTTCTATTTGCTTAATACTATATTCTGGTTTGCCAGTAATCATCATCCAGCCTATTCTATCACCACGATTATATATTTGTTGAAAGGTTGTAAATGGTACATGAATATCTGTTGATGGTCCCATATTAACATTACCTACTTCAAAAATACCAGTAACTGTAAAATTAATACCATTAATTTCTATATACTGACCAATAGCATCTTCATCTTTTTCGAATAGTTGCTTATATACATCTTCAGATATAACGGCTACTTTTTTATTATGATCAATATCATTTTGATTGATAAATCTACCATGAATGAGTTTTTTCTTTTGCAATTGATCTAACAATGGATAATCTCCAGCCATTTGAAAACTTCCAGTAAGGAAGTTTTTTGTTGCACTAACAGATTGTTGACTTCTGGGAAGGACAAACTCAATACCCTCTACATTTTCCTCAATCTTTTTTGCGTCTGTTAACGAGAGTCTTACTTGTTTGCCTTTTTGAAATCCTTTAAATGGCATGCCTGTACTTTGTCCCCAAACAAAAACACTATTAGTAGCAAAACTTCCAAAGAGTCTGTTAAAAGAATTCTCTAAACCTCGTGCAGAACCCAGTAAACCTATAAGCAATAAAATACCCCACCATACGCCAACCATAGTAAGAATAGACCGTAGTTTATTTTTACTAAAGCTATCAAAAACTTCTTGCCATGTATCTGAGTCGAATAAAAATCTAAGCATATTTAATCGTTTCTTAGTGCTACAATTGGTTTTATTCTTGACGCTTTTTTTGCCGGTAAATAGCCTGCAATAGCTCCTGCTACTATTAAAGTAATAGTAGCGCCTATTACCAAACTATTGTTTACACCTGGGTCTTTTATAAAATAGTCTTTTAAACTCGGGCCTACCAACTCTAATACACCAACCCCTATTACTAAACCAATATATCCAGCAATAGCTGTTATAATTATTGATTCTATTAAGATTATAGATACTATTGATCTTGGCGATGCACCTAATGCTTTTCGAATCCCAATTTCTTTAGTACGTTCTTTAACAATAAAAATCATAATATTACTAATGCCCACTATACCAGCAATTAATGTTCCAAATCCTATAACTAAAATGATAACGGTTAATCCAGTTGTCATTTGGCTTACCGCTTTAGTACCTTCAGCCATATTGCGAACTCTTACAGCTCTTTGATCGCTATTAGCCACAGAAAAACGATTTTTCAATTTTTTTGTTAATGTGCTACTAAAAGCCAAAGCCTGATCGTAATTCATCTCTGGATTATAGGAAAGATTTATTTGATCTATATAATCATTATTACCATAAACTTGTTGCGAAGTAGTAACAGGCATGTAAATAATACGTTCTTCGTAATCGCCTCCATCATCTGAAAAAATGCCAACTATTTTATACGGTATGCCACTTAAATTTAAATATTTCCCTAAAGCTGTTGTTTTTTTAAATAAATCTTCTTCAATCTGTTTTCCAATAACAACGACTTTAGTTTTATTTTGTAAATCATTTTGATTAATATAGCGTCCTTCTTCTATGATGGTTTTTTCTAAAAATTGGTGGTCTGGGTGTACACCTCTTAAAGGATAACTGCTTTGTTCATTTCTAAAAGATGCTTGAACATTACTATAAATTCGCGCCGTTATAAACTCTACTTTATCACTAAAATCTTCTTTAATATAGTCTAAGTCTTCATTTTTAAATTGAATGCGTCTTCCTGCTTGAAGTCCTTTATGCGCCTTAGTCGTTCTTCCAGATCGAATAAAAATTGAATTTTTAGCATCATCTCCAAAAGCTTCTGCAAACGTGTTTTTTAAACCATTGGCAATACCAAATAGAATGGTGAATAATAAAATAGCAAAAGCAACAGTAAAACCAGATAATAAGCTTCTGGTTCTATTCATATTAATACTTTGAAATATTTCGCGCCAAAGGTCTAAATCAAACATATTGTTCTGCTCGTACTTGAGTTACTTTTACATCTTCCATAATAACACCATCGCGAAGTCTTACAATACGTTTGCACATATTAGCTATATCTTCCTCATGTGTTACCATTAGTATGGTTTTACCTTCATCATTTAATTGTTGTATAAACGCCATAATTTCATGAGACGTTTTAGTATCTAAAGCCCCTGTAGGTTCATCTGCCAATAATAATTTGGGGTTTGCTGCCAAAGCTCTGGCTATGGCAACACGTTGATTTTGCCCTCCTGAAAGTTCTTTTGGTAAATGTTTAGCCCAATCTGCTAAACCCACTTTTTCTAAATGAAACATAGCTAATTCTTGTCTTTCTGAGCGTTTCATACCTTGGTAATAGAGTGGAAGTGCTACGTTTTCTAAGGCGTTTTTATAATTGATGAGATTAAACGACTGAAAAATAAAGCCTAAAAACTTATTTCTGTAAACGGCAGCTTTCTTTTCGGTGAGGTCTTTTATAGGTAAACCATCTAAGATATATTCGCCTTCATCGGCTTCATCGAGCATGCCAATGATATTTAACAATGTAGACTTTCCTGAGCCCGAAGACCCCATAATGGCTACCATTTCACCTTCTGTAACCGAAAGATCTATACCTTTTAATACATGTAAACTAGAATCTCCTATGGGATAGGATTTGTGTAATTGACGAATTTCTAACATTTTTTGATTGATTGGTTAAAGCGATGACACTTTATGGTTAGACTGTTCTTACAAAGAAATGTTACAATAATTGTAAAAAAAAGTTTTTATTACTTTTTTAACGTATTGAATTTCCTGTAGATTAAGTAGCCTAAACCACCAACTAATATGTATGGAATAGCCATTAAATAAACAATACCATCATTTATACCTTCTGCAGCAGTTTGCCCTTCTTCACTTTCTAAAACGGCACGACACATGGCACATTGTGCATTACTTTTTAGAAAAAAGAATAAAGAAAAAAGGAAAAAGAGAAAACTTCGTTTCATTTTAATTTAATAATAAGGTGAAATCATGATATAAACAATCACACCAGTTACAGCAACATATAACCATAACGGAAACGTAATTTTTGCTATTTTTTTATGTCTTTCAAAATTATTAGTTATGGCTCTTACATAAGTAATTAATACAAATGGAATGACAATAACAGACAATACAATATGTGTTAATAGAATAAAATAATAAACATATTTAATAACACCTTCTCCACCAAACTTAGTAGAATCGCTTGTCATATGATATAAAATATACATTAATAAAAACAACACAGATAAGCCAATAGCAAGCTTCATTAATTTTTCGTGTACTTTTCTATTTCCTTTTTTAATTTGAAATACAGCCAAAATTAAAACCAATGCTGTAATAGCATTTATTGTAGCATAAATAGGAGGTAAAAAAACAGGTAATTTTAAATCTATTTTTACACCAAAAAGTATAGCAACTGCAACAGGAATAACTATGGATAATATAACAATTAGTTTGTTGTATTTTTTTTCGTTTAATATCTTTTTTTCGTCTGTCATTATTTATTTTATTAGAAGATTCTTCGACTGCGCTCAGAATGAGATAAAATTACTCATTAAGTAATTTTTTAATGTCTTCTTTTAAAGCACTTATTTCTTCTGGAGTTCCGTCTTCATCAACTTTTTCATCTTCTGAGGTAATGCCTCGGTAGTATATAATTGGATTTCCAAAATCATCTTTTCTCGATCTAATAAAACCGTTTTTATCTATTAAGGCAAAATTACCGGAATGTTCAAATCCGCCAGCAACATCACTTTCTTCAGCTGTATATAAATTAAATCCTTCATTAGAGAGTTTATAAATGGCTTCTTTATTGCCTGTCATTAAATGCCAATTCGGATTCGTTACGCCGTATTGTTCTGCATACGATTTTAGAACTTCAGGTGTATCATAATCTGGATTAATTGTGAATGATGCTACTCCAAAGTATTCAAAACCTTTAAAGGTATTTTGAATTTGAATAAGATTCCTGTTCATTCTTGGACAAATAGTAGGACAGGTTGAAAAAAAGAATTCAATAACATAAACTTTTCCTTCGTAATCTTTATCAGTAATGGTTTTCCCATCTTGATTAGTAAAAGAGAATGCAGGTACTTTTTTTGGTTCACCATTAATTTCAATAAACGACAAATCTGAAATTTCCGATTTTTCCTTTTTTTGATCGCTTCTACCAACTTCTCTTGAAATATCGCCATTAGAAATTCGGTCTATAATTTTTGGAATAAAAATAATTCCAAACACCAGAATAATGAATGCGATACCTATGTATGAGTAATTCGTTTTTTTCATTCAAATAATCTTTTTTCCATTCCCTTGAAGAAGGGAATCTTAATTTTTCTTCTCAACACTTATATCTTCAGTTCTTGAAGAACTTGGGTCGAATTCACCTTTCCTTTTTTGCCTATATTCAGTGAATAAAATGCGTAAATCATCACTCATTTTATTTTTTATTTCTGAAACTTCAATACAATCGTAGGAATACAAGCCATAAACAGATTTCTTTTTTTCTAACTCTTTATCTGTTCTATCATCTAAACGTCCGCGTTGATTTAAATCTTTATCAACTAAAAATACATTGTTTGATGATAAATCTTGATTAAGTGTTGATTCACTTTTTAAACTATTAAATACACGCTGAATGTCTTCTGGTGAAGCAAAAACAAAATGCCAAAACCTTAAATCTTCATACGTACTTATTTCATTTTTAAGTTTTTCTGCTTTATCTTCAGTGCCTTTTGGCATTAGAATAACAACTTGGAATTTTTTGAAGCCTTTAAATTTATCGTAAATTAATTCCTTTAAATTCAAAGCAGCAGTATTACTTTTTAATGGATCTTCTCCAAAAAAACCAACCACAGTAATATGATCTTTTAGTATGATAGGTTCTTCAGAATTTGAGGAAAATGATTGTAAATCTGAAACCGATTCGTTTACAATATCAAGCGGTGTATAATTATGTGTTGCAGGATAAAGCATCAATAAAAATGTAACAGGAAGAAAGAATAAAATTCCTAAAATTACATATCTGCTCACTTTCTTATAATCCATTAAACAGTGCTTTTTTAAAACCTATGCAAAAATAAAAAAAGGCGGTTTAAAAACCGCCTTTATATCTCTATTTAACACTTCGGCTTCGCTCAGTGCAAGCACTTAATTCAAATACGCTTAAACCAAAATAGGTGTATTAATTTAATTTAAAAATCTCTTTTAATATAACCATCTTTATAAACATCAAAAACGTAACCGCCTTCTTGTAATAAAATGAATAGTAAGTATATAATTAAGAAAATAGCTGTCCATACCACCATACGTCTTAATGCTTTTACTTCATCGCGCATGTGCATAAAATCCCAAGTAATGTAATACGCTTTTACAATAGTTAAAATAATGAAAATCCAGTTTAATATTTTCATTCCTAAAAATTTAGCCATTAAGCTTTCTGGTTTTAAAATACCTAAAACAACCTCAATAATTGTTACAATAGTAAGAAAGATTAAAACACCCCAAATTTTTTGAGTATTCGATTTAAACTTAACTAAACCTTGAAATATTGCTAATTTATGTTCGTGTGCCATTTTTAATGCTTTTTAGATTTCCTTTACTTCGACTTCGCTCAGTAACCAGAAAGGAAATAAGTAATATAATTTATTAAACTAGGTAGAAGAATGTAAATACAAATACCCAAACTAAATCTACAAAGTGCCAGTATAAACCAACTTTTTCAACCATTTCGTAGCTTTTACGCTTCTCGTAAGTTCCCAATATCACATTAAAGAATATGATGATATTAATAATCACTCCTGAAAATACGTGGAAACCGTGAAAACCAGTAATGAAGAAAAAGAAATCGGCAAATAAAGGAGAGCCATATTCGTTAACCTGTAAATTTGCCCCCTCTACAACTAGCTTTCCATTGTCTTTTATTTGTTTTAATGATTCAGCTCTAGATAATACTGTTTTTTCGCCTGCTTCATTTATAATTTGCGTTCTTACTAATACATTGCTGTGTGCTTCTAAACCATTCATAACTTCATCAACTGTATACGTTGGTAAAGTACCTTCATCAACAAACCATAACCCATTTTTACGTTGATGATCTGTTCTTTCTTTATGTGAATCGACAGCTACAAAATCTCTAATAGCAACACGTTTAAATTTTTCAACACCATCTACTTCAACGTACTCACCAAATTGTAGAATATTTCCACCTTTTGTTTGTACTGCGCCATAATCGCCTTTTATAAAAGTATTCCATTCCCAAGCTTGAGAGCCAACAAATATTAAACCACCTATAATGGTTAAAAACATGTATATAGTTACTTTTCCTTTGTTTAAATGGTGACCAGCATCAACAGCTAATACCATGGTTACAGACGACATAATAAGTATAAATGTCATGAAAGCCACATAATACATTGGTGCATCTACACCGTGTAAAAATGGAAAGTGAGTAAACACTTCATCGGCAATAGGCCATGCATCAATAAATTTAAATCTTGAAAATCCGTAGGCCGCTAAAAACCCTGAGAATGTTAAAGCATCAGAAACGATGAAAAACCACATCATCATTTTACCATAACTAGCTTTTAGTGGCTGACTTCCTCCACCCCAAGTTTTGCCTTCTGTTCCAGTATTTACAACTGTTGTACTCATATATAATGGTTGTTATTTAAAAGTTGCACAAAAATAATCAATTTATTTATCTAAAGAAACATACATCACTAAATTTTGAAAACTAGTAAGAAATGAAGTTACAGTATGCATAGTTAGTTCTTTAAAAATCATTGTAAATCATCTTACAAAATATAGAAACAAAAATAGATAGACCCAAAGTATATCAATAAAATGCCAAAAGGTTGCTGCTAGTTCAAAACCAAGCATATTCGTGCTATTATATTTTTGTTTAAAATGATTATAAATTACTACTAAAAGACAAATTAATCCAACAACAACGTGTAAAATATGCACAATGGCTATTAAATAGATGTAAGACATGGTTACATTACTCGTTGGGCCAGTAAAATTATAACCTAAATCTATGATTTGCTGAAAGCCTGAAAATTGATAATAAATAAAAATAATTCCTAAAACAAACGTTGCTAATAAGCCTATGGTAGTAAGTTGCCTGTTGTCTTTTTTTAAAGCGCTTTTTGCCATTATAAAAGTTAAGCTGCTTATAATAATTACGACAGTACTTATTATAAAAGCATTAGGTAATTGAAAATCTTTTAACCAATCTGGTCTGGAGCTACTTACTACAAAAGCACTAGTCCATCCTGCAAAAGACATAATAAGTGAAATGATACCAAACCAAAGCATCATTTTTTTAGCTCTATTATTTTTTTCTTCTTGGGTACCTTGAGTTAAATCCATAATTATCTAATAAACTTATCAATAACATATACTATTTGTACTAACGAGATATATGAAACACTAACTAGCATTAATTGTCTTGCTGCTTTTTCAGTCATTATTCTAAACAAACGAATAGCATAATATAACATCCATAATCCTAATGCAAATACAATAACTGCCGAAACAATTGATAATTCTAAGCGCCCTGTAAATCCAAATACAGGAATAATAGAAACTATTAAGGTCCAAATGGTATACATAATGGTTTGTACCGCAGTTCCTCTATCTTGTTTTCCAGTAGGTAACATGAAAAAACCACCTTTTTTATAATCTTCAAATAAGAACCAACCAATAGCCCAAAAATGCGGAAATTGCCAAAAGAATTGTAATGCAAATAAGGTTCCAGGTTCAATACCAAAATCATCTGTCGCTGCTACCCAACCTAACATAAAAGGAATAGCGCCAGGAATAGCGCCAACAAAAACAGCTAGAGGTGTTTTGGTTTTTAACGGCGTATAAACACAGGTATATAAAAATATAGATATGGCACCAAACATAGCCGTTTGCTTGTTAATGGTGTATAAAATGATAATACCAGCGAGTGTAAAAAGGGTAGCGATAATAAAAGCGGTATTTACAGACATTCTACCTGCTGGAATAGGTCTGTTTTTGGTGCGATCCATTAAAGCATCTAAATCTTTTTCGATAATCTGATTGAAAGCATTTGAAGCGCCAACCATAAAATAACCGCCTAATGCTAATAGAAAAAGGGTTTTAAAATCGACTGTTTCAACGCCTAATAAATACCCAGCAACAGAAGAAAAAACCACACTTAATGCAAGTCGCATTTTTGTAATTTCTTTAAAATCTGAAATTATCGAAGGATTTTCTATCGCCGTTTTTGATCTACCCAAAATAGTATTTAATAACGCATTCTGTATTGCGAGTGCAAAGATACTCCATAAAAGCAATTTGAGCAATGCTATGGCAATTTTTAATAACTTTAAGAATTAAAAACTACCACCAAACCAAAAACATCTTTTTTAATTCACCATTATTAAATTTTATCCAGCATAAAGCTGAAAATTTCTCTTCAAAATAATTTTTGGTACTCATTTTAAAATCATTAAAATTTAACCAGTTTACATTAGTGTGGGGAATAATTAACCAATCTTTTTTTTGTGGGATATAAAATTTACAATCTGTAAATTGGTTTAATTGATTTTGATTAATGTAGAAACCAACAATACAATCGGTATTTAGTATGTTAAGTTGCATGTTTTGTTTTGAAAGCGGGACAAATAATTGTGCTTTAAAGTAAACCTGTTGAACTATATTTTCAGGTTTTAGATTTAGGGTTTTTAAATAATTTGTACAAGCATCGGCATGTAAAAGTGGCAACTGTTTTTCATCAAGCTTTTTAAGTTTCTCTGTTAAAGAATCTTTTCTGTTAGGACCAATAAAATGTTCAATTTCAGTTTTTCCAACGGAAGCATCGTACAAATAAAATTTATAAATAATTTCTAAATGAATGGGCTTATTGTTTTTTAGAAGTAAACAATCTAATTCACCTAATGTTATTTTTTCATTCTGAATTTGTATGTTCTCAGCCAAAATGGAAATATTTTCTTGTTGTTCTAATTCAAATGAAACAAAACGCTCTACGTATTTTCCTAAACGTATTTTTTCATCTATGATTAAATCTATTTTATTGGATTTAGAAACAATTTCAAAAGGCTTTAAATTAGGAATAGCGTCGCTTTTCCATAATATTGGGGTTTTTAAAAAGCCTTCGTAGCGTTTTTGGAGCATGTATTAGTTTTGTCATTCCTGCGAAGGCAGGAATCTATAATTAAAAATATAAAATTTACTTAGGTATGAAAAACTATGTTTTTTGAAATCTATACTTTATCAAAAAGAATATTGGCTTCTTTTATTAATGCTTTAGTGATTGAAATATTCCAAGCGTTCATAGTTTTGTGCCAACACTTATACTTTATAAACAAATCCCAATCAAGCTGAATTATTTTTTCAAGTTCATAGTCCTTACCAAATTTTACAATTAACACATATTCAAATTTTTGTTTGTCTTTTATATCAGATTTGGGTGTCTCAAGTCCATAAAACACTCCAGTCAAATTTCCTGTTGTAGATTTAATACTATATCGTTCACCATTTCTACTTATTGCGTCTATATTTTGAGTGCCTGGAGGTGCTGCTTGAAGATTTGACATTCCTGAAGTATTATTGAAGTGTTCAATAGCTAAATATTCACCTAAATCACCTAATAGGTTCTTAGTCCGTATCACACCTCGTTTTTTTAATTCCTTTATTATTTTAGAATATGATTGAATTAATTCAGTTGTATTTAATTCGTTGAAATTCATTTGTATAAATTATTTATTAAAACTATTCAGTCTTATAATCAATCAACTTCCTAGGGCCTTCAAGCAACACTCTAACAATTTGTAGTGTACCATCATCGGTAGTATCTATATGCCATTTTATTAATGAAATGGCGCCGTTTTCAATTTCAATACCTGTAATGCTTCGTGGGTGTACACAACTACCATCATTAAAAAAAGCAATATCTCCAGGTTCTGGGAAACGTGGTCTGTGGGTGTGTCCAAGAATGGTTAGTAAATTATTGTTTTCGGTAATCCACTTTTTTGTTCTACGTTCAACTTTAATAAGTTCAGTGTAGTTTTTTGCAGGACTTGTAGGGTCTGCAATTCCCATAACATT
Organism: uncultured Flavobacteriaceae bacterium; assembly: GCA_947500585.1. Lineage (GTDB taxonomy): Bacteria > Bacteroidota > Bacteroidia > Flavobacteriales > Flavobacteriaceae > CAXBID01. The sequence continues at coordinate 162,342 of CANMSN010000006.1, forward strand.
TAAGGGTTTCCATAGTACACGAACCATAAATCGGCTCCATTTCCAAAATAAATAATTCCACCAATCTGCTTGATGGCCGTGAGTTAAAAATAATTCCTGATTCGTAGTGCTATGTTTTAATACAATGCCTTCATGATATTTAATGTCTCTAAAAAGTTCTACATCTTCACCAATTTTAGGATCGAAATACGTGGATAAATGTTTTTTTACGTAATTAGGGTTTCTGTAAACCATATCATGGTTACCCCAAATCATGTGTAACCTATTTTCCTTATGAAACAATTTCATAAGCATAAACACATTTTTATGAGCGTCTAAAATCGAATCGAACGATAAGTTTTCCCAAAGTTCATCACCATCTCCAAGTTCACAATACTGAAATCCTTCAGCGTAATAATGCTTTAAGGCATGAAAATAAATATTTCGGTTATTTGCAAAATCGTCTGCAAAACTATTATCACCTCTATGGCAATCGCTAAATAAAATAAATTTGCTATCATCATTAAAATCAATGGTTTTAGCAGTTGCGTAAGCATTATCTAGTCTTTTTTTGGATGAAAGCATGCGATAAATTTATCCTTTTATTACTTTAATTAAACAGGTGAAAGTTAATATTATATTAGTATTTAACTAACCTTAAGGTAAAGCAAAGAAAATATATTTGTATGACAAACATTAAAATGTAAAGTTTTTTTGAGTTAGTTAGTTTTTTAAAAGTCTTTATTGATATGCTCAATTAGGGCTTTTTTTATTTAGAACACCATGCATAAAATTATTTAATTCATGCATTTCGTTTTTACTCGATGCTTTTCCTATACGACCTCCAAAATATAGTACGAACCAAATAATGACCATAAGCAACATGATACTCATTTGTATGGCATAACTTTTCTCTAACGACCAATTTGTGTATGCCCAAATACCAAATGCTATAAATAAACCAGCAACCATAAAATGAAGAAACATAAAAAGTGTCCAAACGGTTGGGTTAGGGCCAAATAAGCCATGAAGTAAACAGTTGGTTTTATCAACTTCATTAATTTCTAAATGTAATTGTGGCGACCAAAAGTGTTGCTTATGTTTGGGGAATTTAATAAACACATGATCGTCTAATCGTGTTACTATAAAATCAGATTGCGATTTTTTTTCTAATTCAAAAGCATTTAAAATAATCTCATTACTTTTCTCGATTTCAAGTTTAAATCGTGGTCTTAAAACAATGTCGTTGGTAATGGGCATCTTATTTAGTTTTACAGGTATTAAATTACTGCTTTTTCTTCAAACTTTAAATAACTTTAATCTTTAGTAAAAAAGAGTTGTGCGTTGTTTATATTTTCTATTTTTGCAAAATATTTCAAAAGGAATATAAATTAATCAGTTTTAGGCTGTTACAAAATTTAGAGTATGAGTAATATAGTAGCTATTGTAGGAAGACCAAATGTGGGTAAATCGACGTTTTTTAATCGTTTAATTCAACGTAGAGAAGCCATTGTTGATGCTGTTAGTGGAGTTACAAGAGATCGTCATTATGGTAAGAGTGATTGGAATGGGAAAGAGTTTTCTTTAATAGATACTGGCGGTTATGTTTTAGGAAGTGATGATGTTTTTGAGGCTGAAATTGACAAACAAGTAGAGTTGGCTATTGATGAAGCAGATGCTATCATTTTTATGGTTGATGTTGAGGATGGTATAACAGGCATGGACGAAGATGTTGCCGAATTATTACGTAAAGTAAGTAAACCAGTATTTTTAGTAGTTAATAAAGTAGACAATGGCACCAGAGCTAAGGATGCAGTAGAGTTTTATGCATTAGGTCTAGGTGATTATTATACCATTGCAAGTATTAATGGGAGTGGAACAGGAGAATTACTTGATGCACTTGTTGAAGCGCTACCAGAGAAGGAAGAAATAGAAGAAGATGAGTTGCCAAGGTTCGCAGTAGTTGGTCGTCCAAATGCAGGAAAATCATCATTTATAAATGCATTAATAGGTGAAGATAGATATATTGTTACCGATATAGCCGGAACAACACGTGACGCTATTGACACTAAATACAATCGTTTTGGGTTTGAATTTAATCTGGTAGATACTGCAGGAATTAGAAGAAAATCTAAAGTAAAAGAAGATTTAGAGTTCTACTCAGTAATGCGAAGTGTGCGTGCTATAGAGCATGCCGATGTATGTTTGGTAGTTTTAGATGCCACTCGTGGTTTTGACGGGCAAGTACAAAATATATTCTGGTTAGCAGAACGCAATAGAAAAGGCATCGTTATTTTAGTAAATAAGTGGGACTTGGTTGAGAAAGACCATAAATCCATGAAAGAATACGAAAAAGCTATAAAAAAGCAAATGGAACCTTTTACAGATGTTCCAGTTATATTTATTTCCTCATTAACAAAACAGCGTATTTTTAAAGCCATTGAAACAGCTGTAGAGGTTTATCAAAACCGAGCTAAAAAGATTAAAACGAGTAAGCTTAATGAAGTCATGTTGCCAATAATTGAAAGTTATGGGCCACCAGCATATAAGGCAAAATATGTAAAAATCAAGTATGTTATGCAGTTGCCTACACCGCAACCGCAGTTTGCTTTTTTCTGTAATCTTCCGCAATATGTAAAAGAACCTTATAAGCGTTTTTTAGAAAATAAACTTCGCGAACATTTTGATTTTACTGGCGTTCCTGTGAGTGTTTATATGCGGAAAAAATAATTTTAAAAAGCAAAGTATTTTTATAGTTATTGTGTATTTATTGGTTATTTTTAAGTGTTCTTAAAATAACGATTTATGAAACAAATTATAACCTTTGGGGAAGTTTTAATGCGACTTTCTCCTCTTGGAAATAAAAAGTTTATTCAAGCCAATTCATTAGAGTTTTATTTTGGAGGTACAGAATTAAATGTAGGGTTATCTATTGCTAATTTTGGTGGGAATGTGAAACATATCACATGTATTTCTAACGATTTTATTGGAGATACAGCAATTTCATACTTAAATAAATTCGATTTAGATACCACATCCATAGTCCGTTCTAGCAGACCATTAGGTGTTTATTTTCTAGAAGTTGGAGCGGTTATGCGCCCGAGTTCAATATCTTATAACCGTTCACATTCCGCCTTTTCTGAGATTCAACCTAGCATGGTTAATTGGGAAAAATCTTTAGAACACGGTAACTGGTTTCATTGGACGGGTATTACACCGGCATTAACACAAGGTAGTTTAGATACTTTAAAAGCGGGTTTGCAGTTAGCAAGAAAAAAGGGAATTCAAATTTCTGCAGACCCTACTTATCGAAGTGGTTTATGGAAATATGGCGTTGATGCTAAAGAGGCTTTAACAGAACTATTACATTGCTCAACAATTTTTATTGGAGGCATTAATGAAATGAATGAAGTTTTAGAAACTGATTATGGATATACCAATGATGAGTTTATTGAAGCTAGTAAGTTGCTCATGGAAAAGTTTCCATCTATAAATAAGGTGTTTGATAAAATACGAACGTCTATCAATTCATCATGGCATAAAATTAGAGCAAGAATGTGGAATGGTAATGAATTTAGAGAAACTCAAGATTTTGATATTACGCATATTGTTGACCGTATAGGAACTGGTGATGCTTTTGCAGCGGGATTAATTTACGGCTTACAACATTTTGATGATTATAAATCTATGGAATTTGCCAGTGCTGCGTGTGCCTTAAAACATACTTATGAAGGCGATGTTAATTACGCCACTGTAAATGAGGTTACTCAAATTTTGGAAGGTAACATTTCTGGACGTTTAAATAGATAAAAGAGTGTTTAGGATTGGTGTGATTTTACCAACTTCCTCCAGCTCCGCCTCCTGAGAAACCACCACCACCACCGAAGCCACCAAATCCGCCACCTGATGACCATCCACCACCAGAACCAAATCCGCCAGAACTTCTTTTGTAACTGCCACGTCCCATATTACTTAAAATGATGGCTTCTAAAATATCTGCACCAACAGATTTATTTCCTCGATTGCCACCTTTTCCACCACCTCTTTTGTTTTTAGAAATAGAAATAAGAATAATTATGAAAATAAAAATAAGTATGAATATAAGACCTACAGGAAACTCATTATTATTTGATGATTTGGGTTTGCTTTTATATTCACCGCTTAAAACCTGAAAAATTGCATTAGTCCCTTTATTTAGTCCATTATAATAATCATTACGTTTAAATTCTGGAATGATAATATTTCGTATGAGTTCTCCAGTAATACCCGCAGTTAGTTTATGTTCAACACCATAACCAGGAGCAATCCATATTTTTCTATCATCTTTTGCTAATAAAATAAATACACCATTATCTTCTTTTGCTTGTCCAACTCCCCATTTATGTCCCCATCGTGGAGCTAACAATCCAATATTTTCACCTTTAGTAGTTGGTATAATAACTATTAAGATTTCCGTAGATGTACTATCACTGTAATTTTTAAGCTTATTATAAAGAGATTTGTATTGAGACTCATTTAAGGTTTTAGTACTATCAATTACTGGAGGAATAAAACTTGGCTTTTCTGGAATATTATACTGTGCAAAAGAAAAGCTAGATGATAAAATAAAAATGACTAAAAAAGCAAAACTTGTGAGTTTTTTTAATGACAGATTATTTAAAATAATTAATCGCATATTTTACACTATCCTTTAGAAATTTCGTTAGATAATTCATTATTATCATCATGCTTCCATGGGAAATATTTTGCTAATTGTATACCAGATTTAATAACGCCATCTATTAAACCTTGTTTAAAATTTCCAGATTTAAAATGTGACTGAATTGTATCTTTAGTTGTGTCCCAAAAATCTTTTGGAACGACATCATTTATACCTTTATCGCCATAAATGACAAATGTTTTATCTTCAACAGCTACATAAATTAAAACACCATTTTGGAGCTTAGTATTATCCATTTTTAAAAAATGAAAAACTTCTAAAGCACGATTAGTAGCATCACCATTAGAAGTCTTTTCTATATGTATTCGAATTTCACCTGACGTTTTTAATTCAGTTTTTCTTATGGCTTCAATGACATCTTGCTCTTCTGAGGTAGTTAAAAATGCTTCAACTTTGTTGGGCATGTTTGGGTTTATTTAAAATCAAAATTAACATCAACAGGTTTGTCTGCACCAACTTCCGAATCGAAATAGGGTTTTTCATCAAAATTAAGTATTCCAGCAAGTAATGAATTTGGAAACGTATTTACATGTATATTATAAGGTTTTATTTTTTCATTATATCTTGTTCTAGCAGTTTGAATAGTGTTTTCTGTGCTAGTTAATTCATCTTGTAATTTTAAGAAATTTTGGTTTGCTTTTAAATCTGGATAACGCTCAACAGTCACTAAGAGACTCTTTAAAGCACCTGATAGACCACCCTGTACTTCGTTATATTGAGCTAATTGTTCTGGAGTAATATTTGAAGGATCTATTGAAATAGATGTTGCTTTTGCTCTTGCATTAATTACAGCTTCTAAAGTGCTTTTTTCAAAATCGGCCGCTCCTTTTACAGTATTAACTAAATTTCCTATAAGATCATTTCTACGTTGATAGGATGTTTGAACATTACCCCAAGCTTCTTTTACGTTTTCGTTTAAGTTTACGGCTTCATTATTAAAGCCTTTTCCCCAAGAATATAGTCCAATAACTATAATTCCTATAATAATTAATGGTAAAAATTTTTTCATGATAATTTAGTTTATATAATTAGTGTTGATTATTGTACATTAAATTAGACACATGTTTTTAATAAAAGTTACTTATTTAAAGAAGTTTTCTTTAAAATAATAATAAGATTAATGTTGAAGATTTTTTAAGGTTTATAATTAAAACTTTAAAGATGCTCTTTTATTTTAATAAGCTGATTTTTAATATTTTCTAGCTTGCTTACAATTTCAAAGTTACTAAGTGCTTCTTTTTTTTCTTCTTTTAAATGTGTTTTTGCACCCTCAAGTGTAAAACCACGTTCTTTAACTAAATGGTAAATAAATTTAAGGTTTTTAATGTCTTCGGGTGTAAACTTCCGGTTGCCTTTCGCATTTTTTTTTGGCTTAAGTACATCAAATTCTTTTTCCCAAAAACGAATTAGAGAGGTGTTTACACCAAAAGCTTTGGCAACTTCGCCAATAGCATAATAACGTTTTTCTGGTAAATCTATATACATTAATCTAATGATTGGTTTTCTAATGAAGCATGTTCTAACAGCTTACTAAATTCTTCTGCAGTTAAACTTCCATAATAGAAGTTTATGGGGTTTATACGGTCACCATCTTTAAATACTTCGTAATGTAAATGTGGCGCTTCAGAACGTCCTGTGCTTCCAACAAAACCAATTAAATCGCCACGTTTAACTTTTTGGTTTTTTCTAACATTATATTTATACAAATGTGCGTACAAACTTGTATAGCCAAAACCATGGTCAATTCTAATATGCTTTCCATAACCACTAGATCTTGAATCTGCACGAACAACAACACCATCACCACTAGCGTGAATTGGCGTGCCACGAGGTGCAGTAAAATCCATGCCCCAATGCATTTTCCGTACTTTAGTAAACGGGTCTGAGCGCATGCCATAACCAGAAGCCATTCTTGTTAAATCTTCATTGCTAACAGGCTGTATTGCCGGAATAGCCGCTAAAAGTTTTTCTTTTTCTTCAGCAAGAATAGCGATTTCATCAAGCGATTTAGATTGTACCACAATTTGCTTTTGAAGGATGTCAATTCGCTTATTACTTTCAATAATTAATTTTGAATTATCAAAACCTTCTAAATCTTTATATCTATTTATACCGCCAAAACCGGCTCGTCTTTGTTCGTCTGGAATCGGATTTGCTTCAAAATAAACACGATAAATGTTATTATCTCTGTCGGCCACATTAGCTAAAACAGCTTCGGCTTCGTTCATTTTTTTATTCAAAATTTCATATTGAAATTTCATATTCTCTAATTCGCGCTTGAATGCTTTTTCTTTTGGCGATTCAACATAATTACCAGCAATAGAAACAAACATAAAAGCAAATAAAGCAGATGCAAGAATAAATACTGAAACATATTTGAAAGTGTTTCTTTTTCTTCGCTCTATTTTTTTATAGGAAAGCGATTCAGAATCGTAATAATATTTTACCTTACTCATTACCTAAATTATAGTATTTTTGCTGAAAATTTAAGATGTTTTAATGTCTTATTAAAAAGATGTAAACAGACAAATATAAAAATTGTTTTGCATTAATAGTAATTTAACATAAATAACATTACCATTAAAAGTAGATGAAGTCACAAGATATACGCTCTAAATTTTTAAGTTTTTTCGAAGAAAAGAAACATACCATAGTGCAGTCGGCACCAATGGTTTTAAAAGACGATCCTACTTTAATGTTTGTAAACTCTGGTATGGCGCCTTTTAAAGAGTATTTTTTAGGCAATGCAAAACCTAAGAATAACCGTATTGCAGATTCTCAAAAATGCTTGCGTGTTTCAGGGAAACATAACGATTTAGAGGAAGTTGGTTACGATACATACCATCATACGTTGTTTGAAATGTTGGGTAATTGGAGTTTTGGCGATTATTTTAAAAAAGAAGCTATTGCTTGGGCTTGGGAACTTTTAACAGAAGTTTACGGAATAGATAAAGACATTTTATACGTTACTGTTTTTGAAGGAAGTGATGATGCTGACAACCTTGATATGGATACCGAGGCATACGATTTTTGGAAACAATTTATTGCAGAAGATCGTATTTTAAAAGGCAATAAAAAAGATAACTTCTGGGAAATGGGCGACCAAGGACCATGCGGACCTTGTAGTGAAATACATGTAGATATTCGTTCAGCCGAAGAAAAAGCTAAAGTAGATGGGAAGTCGCTTGTAAATATGGATCATCCTCAAGTTGTAGAAATTTGGAATTTAGTATTCATGCAATACAACCGTAAAGCAAATGGTACTCTTGAAACTTTACCAAATAAGCACATTGATACAGGTATGGGTTTTGAGCGTTTGTGTATGGTGTTACAAGGCGTTCAATCTAATTACGATACCGATGTTTTTACACCTATAATTAGAGAAATTGAAACCATCTCGAATAAAAATTATGGTAAAGATGAAAAGGTTGATGTGGCTATTCGTGTCATTTCAGATCATGTTCGTGCGGTGGCATTTTCAATTGCAGACGGACAATTACCAAGTAATACTGGCGCTGGATATGTAATTAGAAGAATTTTGCGTCGTGCTATACGTTATGGCTTTACTTTTTTAGATAAAAAAGAACCTTTTATTTACAGATTAGTAGAGGTGTTGAGTAAGAAAATGGGAACTGCTTTTCCTGAATTAAAAGCTCAAAAGCAACTTATCGAAAACGTAATAAAAGAAGAAGAACAATCGTTTTTAAGAACCTTAGATCAAGGTTTAGTTTTATTAAATAGAATAGTTGAAGAAACTAATGGCGATACTGTTTCCGGTGAAAAAGCTTTTGAACTTTACGATACTTATGGGTTTCCAATAGATTTAACAGCTTTAATTTTATCAGAAAAAGGATTAAAACTTGACGAAAAAGGCTTTGATGAAGAACTCCAAAAGCAAAAAAATCGTTCGCGTGCTGCAAGTGAAATGTCTACAGATGATTGGACTATTTTAGTTGATAATACCGAGGAAGAATTTGTTGGTTACGATACTTTAGAAGCTTATGTTAGAATAACACGATATAGAAAAGTTACTTCAAAGAAGGATGGTGAAATGTATCAGTTAGTTTTTAATGTAACACCATTTTATCCTGAAGGCGGAGGGCAAGTTGGTGATAAAGGCTATTTAGAAGAGACGCACGGTGATGTGGTTTATATTCTTGATACTAAAAAGGAAAATAACGTCATTATCCATTTTGCTAAAAACTTACCCAAACACATAGATGAAACTTTTAAAGCTGTTGTTGATACAAAAAAACGGCATAGAACAGAATGCAATCATACTGCTACGCATTTGTTGCATCAAGCTTTACGAGAAGTTTTAGGAACTCATGTAGAACAAAAAGGAAGTGCGGTACATTCAAAGTACTTACGTTTTGATTTTTCGCATTTTTCAAAATTAACAGTTGAAGAATTACGTGATGTTGAAAATTTTGTAAACAGACGAATTGATGGAAAATTACCATTAATTGAAAAGCGTAATATTCCTAAAGAAGAAGCCATAGCAGAAGGTGCTATGAGTTTGTTTGGCGAAAAATATGGCGATACGGTTCGTGCTATTCGTTTTGGGCAATCTATTGAACTTTGTGGTGGAACCCATGTTAAGAATACTGCCGATATTTGGCATTTTAAAATAGTTTCTGAAGGAGCTGTCGCTGCTGGAATTAGAAGAATTGAAGCGATTACCAATGATGCGGTTAAGGATTTCTATTTTGAAAATAACCGGGCTTATTTTGAAATGAAAGACTTACTTAATAATACGAAAGAGCCAGTAAAAGCACTTCAAAATCTTCAAGAAGAAAATACGAATCTAAAGAAGCAAATAGAACAGCTTTTAAAAGATAAAGCAAAAAATATTAAAGGTGAACTAAAGAACGAGTTAGAATCTATAAATGGAATTCAGTTTTTAGCTAAAAAACTAGATTTAGATGCTGCTGGTTTAAAAGATGTTGCTTTCGAGTTAGGAAGTCAGTTTGATAATTTATTCTTATTATTTGGGACTGAGCAAAATGGAAAAGCCTTATTGTCTTGTTATATTTCAAAAGAATTGGTGGAAAGTAAAGGTTTGAATGCAGGACAAGTTGTTCGCGAACTGGGGAAACATATTCAAGGCGGCGGTGGCGGACAACCATTTTTCGCAACTGCTGGGGGTAAAAATCCTGCTGGGATTGATGAGGCTTTAGATAAGGCAAAGAAGTATTTGGTTTAGAATAAGATTTTATATTTCTAAACTTTGCGTCTTAGCGCCTTTGCGCGAGAAAAATATATTTCAAGATGAATCTTCAAACCAAAATACCATTAGAAAAAAAGTCTAAAAACCTAATAGATTACAAGTCTAATATTCTATTATTAGGGTCTTGTTTTTCAGAAAATATAGGTGATAAACTAGCGTATTTTAAGTATAAAAGTTTTCAGAATCCATTCGGAATTTTATTTCATCCCAAGGCTATAGGAACTTTAATTGAGAATGCTGTAAACAAAAAAGACTACTCAGAAAAAGATATTTTTTTTCATAACGAACAATGGCACTGTTTTGAGGCACATTCTAAACTAAGTAATCCATCAAAAGATATTGTTTTGAATGATTTGAATAAACAAATCAAATTAACAAATAAACACATTCAAGAATCTACTCATATTATCATAACCTTAGGTACTGCTTGGGTTTATCGTTATAATGAAACCAATAGTATTGTTACGAATTGCCATAAAGTGCCTCAAAAACAGTTTTCAAAAGAATTACTTTCAGTAGATGCTATTTCTAAATCGCTTAGTAATTTGGTTTCGCTTGTAAAAGGCGTAAATACAAACGTAACCGTATTATTTACGGTGTCTCCTGTTAGGCATATCAAGGATGGTTTTGTTGAAAATATGCAAAGTAAAGCGCATTTAATAACGGCCATCCATCAGTTTATAAATAGAAATGGGTCGCTTAGCGAAGCCGAAGCGTACTTTCCGTCATATGAAATTATGATGGATGAGTTACGCGATTATCGTTTTTATGCAGATGATATGATTCATCCAAATCAAACCGCCATTAATTATATTTGGGAGAAGTTTCAACAGGTTTGGGTTTCTGATGAGGCTTTCAAAACCATGGATGCTGTTGATAGTGTTCAAAAGGGATTAAAACACAATCCTTTTAATTCAAAATCTGAAAGCTATAAAAGCTTCCTTGATAAATTAGAAGCTAAAAAGGCTTTTTTGAAGAAAGATTTCCCTTATATTAATTTTTAAAGTAAAGGATATCAACAAGTTTGATTAAATACGGTTAATCTTTTTAAATAACACTTAATCGAAAAATTAGAAAAGGTTCCACATATTGCGCTATATTTATTTCGCTATTAATCAGTTCATATTTAAAACATCAATTGCTTAAGCCATATTAAAATGGTTGCGATTGATGTTTTTTGTGAACTAATTATAAAGTTAATTTTTGCTTAACCTTAAGATAACAACTATAATAATAAAGCTACTTACATTTGTAGTGTTAGTTTTAACAGTAATTTACATTAGTTAGATTTCTTATGTCGAAGGAAACTAGTGTTTTTTTGTTTAAATTAGTACATGCGAAAAATTCTATTTGGTGTCATTATCACGTTAGTTGTTCTATTCACTTTTAAATATTGTGGCGATAAACATGAAGATAAAATAGTACTTCAAGAAAGTACAGCCCTTATTCAAGAACAAATAAATAATGTAGGTAAGCTTATAGTTACAGAAGGTCATTTTAGTGAAGTTTTCAATTATAAAAATTCAAAAGATGTTTTTGGAGATTTTTTTACTTCAGAAAAAAAGGCCTTAGTTGTAGTAAATGCAGATGTTACAATAGCTTACGATTTAAGCAAAATTGAATTTGAAGTTAATGAACAAAATAAAACCCTCACTATTATAAGTATTCCAGAGGAAGAAATAAAAATTAATCCAGATTTAGAGTATTATGATATTCAATCCGATTTTTTTAACCCTTTTGAAGCCAAAGATTATAACGATATTAAAAATATAGTTAAGGCCTCATTAACCAGGAAAATTGAAGCATCTGATTTAAAAACCAATGCTAAAAACAGATTAATGAGTGAGCTTTCAAAATTTTACATACTTACAAATTCTTTGGGGTGGATTTTGCAATATAATAGTACAGCAATTACAAAAACAGAAGAATTGCAATACTTAAAGTTATAGTTTGCTTTTCAAACTAATCCATCCGCCACCATTTGTAGCATCAATATTATTTAGATTTAAAAATTTAGCAGCTTTTGCAGATCGAACACCACTTTGGCAACACACTATAATAGGTTTGTTTAGTTTTTTTACGTCATCAATTTTTTCTTTTAGCTCGTTCAACGGAATATGAATTGCATTTGGGATATGTCCGTTATTCCACTCGCGTTTTGTTCTCACATCTAAAATTAAAGCACCATTTTTTAAATAACTTTCAACTTTACGTTTTTTAACACCTAAAATAAAATCTAAAAACCCCATAACAATATTCTTTTTTTAAAACTACGTAAATACATTTACAATAGGAAATTTGTATCTTCAACCCATAGAAATGTTATAACTAATGGAGCAAGCGTACGTAACTCTTAAAATTGAAAATAATGTTGGATACATTGAGTTTTTTCACCCCAATAAAAACGCAATGCCTAGTGAAATTTTATCCGAAATAGAGAAAATCATTATAGAAGCAGGAACAAACGATGCTATAAAAACTATAGTATTAAAAAGTGGTGGCGATAGAACTTTTTGTGCAGGAGCAAGTTTTAATGAGCTCATAACGATTGAAAACGAAGCCGAAGGAAAAGCCTTTTTTTCTGGGTTTGCTAATGTTATAAATGCCATGCGCAAATGCCCAAAACTTATTATAGGTCGTGTACAAGGTAAAGCTGTTGGCGGAGGTGTTGGTTTAGCGGCAGCAACAGATTATTGTTTAGCAACAAAATATGCTTCGGTAAAACTTAGCGAATTAAGTATTGGCATTGGTCCGTTTGTAATTGAGCCAGCAGTTTCTAGAAAAATAGGAAAAACAGTGATGTCTCAAATGACAATAAATGCAGAAGCGTTTTACTCTGCAGAATTTGCTAAAGAAAAGGGTTTATTTAGCGAGGTTTATGAAACTATAGATGCATTGGACGACGCTGTTAAAACCTTAGCAGAAAAACTAAGCAGTTATAATCCTGAAGCTTTAAAAGAAATGAAAATAATTTTCTGGGAAAATACGTCACATTGGGATACCTTGTTAACAGAACGTGCCGAAATTAGTGGGAAACTAGTATTAAGTAAGTTTACTAAAGAAACGCTGAAACGGTTTAAGTGATAATAATAGCCTTTAAGCATCAATATTTATGGTAATCAAAACCTATTTTGTTGAATCTTGTCATTTCGCACTTGATGCGGAATCCATTTCTCATCTCTGGATTCCTGCTAAAGTTTATATTTAGCGTTAGTCGAAAGGTAGGAATGCCAACTAATCTTTAATCAAGAAGAATTTTATTTCTTAACCAAGACTATGGATTTTAAATCCATAGTAGTTTACTTTTCGTACTAAAAATTAATTATCTTTACGGGATAACGACAACAAAAAACTTGCTATATCCTGATTTATTACGGGATATGAACAATAAAATCAACTATATAACACGTTACAAAACATAGCTCGGAACTCACTCAGACGGAATCGATGCGTGTAAAAAGTCGCTAATCGCTCCCCAAATATTGCGGAATCTCACTCTGGCTCTGAATACATAACTGTACGGACTTTTAAGACCTTAAGCGGAATCCAATCATTATGAAAACTCACTCAAATAATATGATTTAGCAACTTTATGGTCACAGTGCGTGTCACTGCAAAAGAGTTTTTTCAAAACACTTTCTTGGTTTATAAGGTAAAAGCAAAACTCCCGTTTAGCTTTTGAGCATTTCATTGTCAAAGCTTTACGGCAAAGCAGTGCGTGCTTACTCGTATGTCTCGCTACGTTAGGTAACAATGCGTATAATTAATGCTTCACTCCTACTTCATTTAAAATCCATATATTTAAACAACCAATTAGATGCAACTGAAAATCCTGCGGATTCTAAGTCGCACTAATCATACACGAACACGTTGTGCTTCATTTAAAAAAACACCATATGACAAAATTTAGATTACTGTTCGTATTGACCATTTTCATTTCAAGTTTTGCGTTCGGGCAATCGGACAAGAAAATGGAATTAAAAACTGAACTTATTGGAACTTGGGAATTTGTTGAGTTAAGAGATGCTCAAGGAAATAAAGTGGACACGATTTTTCATAATGTCCCAGGACTTGACAAGCAAGGTTGGGAAATTCCAAAAGGACCTTTGTTGACTTACAATTCTGACGGAACTTATTCAAAACAGTTTACTCCACAGAATACCGACACGGGAAAATGGTACTATGGCAAAAAGAAGAAAGCAATTATTCAAATGCTTTATTACGAAAAGCCATATAAGATGGCAGCTCAGTATCTAATTGACAAAGGACACGCAAAAAAGGATGAAAATGGAGATTACTATGAAGTGATTACGGACGAAGTAATAGAACTAACGGACGACACATTGATAATTCTTGAACGAGAAGGGCGACAAAGAACATTTAAGAAAAAGAAATAAAAAACGCAGCACAACAATGGCTAAGAAAACATAGGGCAGACAAGGCTTTCAGAAAGGTTTGCACACCTAGTAAACTTCGGTTTCGGTGGACAGCAAATCGCTTCGAAAGCCCTACGTTTCTTAGCCGAGCCGTTGTAACACATTTGAGAAAAACAAATTATGAAATATCAAAGCAATCGGAAATTTAGAATTTGGCATTATATAGTAAGTCATTCTACTTTGATAATTCGAAGTGAAAAACAATATGAAGATGTCGAATATCCAGTTAAGTATGACCCAAATTGTACGCTTGATATAGAATTATCTGGAGTTGAATTTATATCGTTACCTGATAGCTTTGACGGATTGAAAATTAGAAAAGAAGAAAACGGAATTTATAGATTCAATGAAAATACAGAATATTACGTAAAAGCAAGTTCTTGTAGAATCGGAGTTAGCCAATTTGACCATACTCAAGATAGAATTTCAGATTCATCACTTAAATATGACGAAATACTAATGTCAATATGATTAGAAAAGGAATAGGAATCATATTTATGTCAATGTTGGTCTTTTTCTCAACATCATTTCTGACTGTTATAAATCATCTGATTTCACCAATTAATAAAACAATAGGATATAAATCTTTAGAAATTGGATTCCCATTCAAATATTACGAGGAATTTATGATTGACTGTCCAAATCCAAATTATGGATGGAATTTAAGCAATCTGATTTTAGACATAATTCTGACTTTAATAATTGTTAGCGGAATTACATACATTATGAATAAAAAAAACGTGTTACAACACCGTGTCCTATGAAAAGCACTAGCCCAGTTCTTCAAAGTTAATATTTATTTTTTAATTATCTCATAATGATGATCGTGTGGT
>CANMSN010000007.1 GCA_947500585.1 uncultured Flavobacteriaceae bacterium
AAAAAAGGAACAACTACTGTTGATGTTAGTGGTTTATCATCAGGGTTTTATCTTGTAAGAGTTTCTACTGATTATGACACGGTTTCAAAAAAAATAATTAAAAAGTAAAAATATAAGTTTAATCAATTTGCGCTTTTTAACTATAAAATTATGAAAAAACAAAAAATTATTATTCTATTACTCCTAATGGCTTTTTGTATAACAGCAAAAGCTCAATTAGAAGGTAGGCATTATCGTTCGGAAGCATTTAAGGGAACCTGGGGCGTACGTATTCTTCTCCCTACTGCATACGACCTTAATTTTCCTGATGGCTCAGGTGTAAACGCTGAGAACTTTGATGTAGATCTATTTATGGAGCAAATAGATCAGTTAACTACGATTACTCATGTAAATATTAATATAGGAAGAGGACATCAAGCTAGTTGGTATTCTTCTCCGTATCCTGAAATGGAAGCCATCATGGGAAGCGACTTATTCCCAGAACGTGACTTTTTTGGTGAGGTGGTGGATGCATTAATTGCTCGAGGATTAAAAGTCATAGTCTATTTCAGTAAAACAGGAATGGATGCAGGGTATCTTACATCGGCTCAAATGGCAACATGGAATGCACATCTTGCAGCTAATAACTTAACACACCATGAAGGAGTTGCTCAAATAATTGAGTACTATGCCGTTAAGTATGGCGATAAAATAGATGGATGGTGGATTGATCGTGCGGGCTCCATGTCTACTGCCGACCAGGGGCTCTATGCTAGTGCTGTTCGTACTGGTAACCCGGATGCTATGATTGCATTCCATGTCAAGACGGGAATGCCTATTAGACAAGGAACTAAATTTTGTGATTATACGGCAGGACATCCTGTACCTGTGAATAGCCAACCTACCTGGACTTTAAGTAATGTAGGCATGGTTGAAAACATTGAAGCTGGTCCATGGATTGATCAAAACGGAAATCCTGATGATAGTGAAGGAACAGCCCTTGGAGCCATTCTGATGCCTTTTCAAAGAAAGTGGAGAGATGGTGCCGCTGATTTCCCAACCGATCAGGCCATTGAATGGACCATACGAGCCATAGCGGCAGGAGGTATGTACTCATGGGCCATTGCGCGAGAAGGTAATGGATTTGCAAGTCCTCAATTCAGTCAATTATTAGAGATTAATGCGGTAGTTGCTGCTTATCTAGGCAATGCAGATAATGTTGCAAATGTATCTGTAACGCCTAATGAAATAGACCTACCACTAAATAATACAATACAATTAACGGCCAATGTTACTCCCTTTTCTGCAACCAATAAAGCTGTGAATTGGACTTCGGATAATAATTCAATCGCTACTGTAAATGCAAGTGGGTTGGTTACTGCAAAAGCTGAAGGAATGGCAACTATTACGGCAACTACCGAAGATGGAGGATTGACCGATAATTGTGTAGTTGCTGTAGTTCCTATGTTAGGGGAGAATCTCGCCCTGTATGGAACAGCTACCCAATCTACAACATTAAATAGTGCCGAAGCTTCTCGTGCTATTGATGATGATACAAATGGAAATTTTGGTGGAGGTTCTGTAACCGCTGCTCAAGGACCTGATGCTTGGTGGGAGGTTGACCTTGGTGATGAATACAATATTAATGTCATCAATGTATTTAACAGAACCAATAGTTGTTGTACGAATAGATTGGGTGATTTTACGGTATCTGTTATTGATGCTAATGGTACTCCTAGATATTCGGAAACAATTACTACGGAACCTGATCCTGATGTAACAATAAATGCTGGTGGTGTAGTTGGTCAGATTATAAGAATTCAATCAAACACTGGACTTACATTAAACCTAGCCGAAGTACAAGTATTTGGAGACGCTATACTTGGAATTGAAGATAACACAAAAACAGATAGACTCTTGGTATATCCAAACCCAATATCTAATATTATCAATATTGATTTTAAAAGCTTTAAAGCAGAAGCAACTGAAATAGAAGTTATCGATTACTTAGGTAAAACCATCCATTCTGGTGCTATTCAAAAAGGAAGGAATACTGTTGACCTTAGCAAATTACCTTCAGGTTTATACATCATAAAAGTTTCTGATGACTATAAAACTTACACAAGAAAAATAATTAAGAAGTAAAATATAAATCATGCCAGTGATTAAGTTTAACGACTTTTTTTATAATCCAATAATGATGAGGTTATTAATTACAGACCTCATATTTTTGAGATCTCAAACTCTTATTAAAGTTCAAATTGATAATGGCTATTTTACTACTATTTTTTAGCAGAAATAACTCTTATTAATAAAAGAATACATAGATGAAAAATTCTGGTTTTTTTGGGACTAGTAAAGTTTTAATTATGGAATGCTAACATATCATAATATGTATAGTGAAGGTTCGTTTTTTTGGGACTGTTACCTGTAGAAATCTGTGTTTATTGTAATTTGTTTTGTTGCAACTTCAATTTACTACTGTTTAATAGTAAAAAAAACTTTCATTAAATATACTTATTTGTTGTTTAGCATGATCTAATCCTGTTTATGGTTAAAAGCAGCAAAACAATGATTAATTAGAGAAACATATTTGCTGAATAAATCTTTTAATTTGTGTATAATTAATCTTTAAAACTAAATAAATGATGAAAAAATTACTTAAAAAAAATCACCTCTTATTATTACTACTTATTGTTACAACAAGTTCATTTGCTCAACAATTATCCGATTTAACATTAACCTTTGATAATGTTCCTGCTGAAATTGAAGAAAGTGGTGGGTTAGGTTCAGACCCCAATAACTTTTTAGTTATAACAGTTGATAATATTCCAAATAATAACATAGACACAGGAAGCTCAGGATTTGTCGTGCAAGTAAGAATGAAACCAAATGGCACTGAAAATTTAGGAATTCCTGATCGTGTAACGCAAATGGATTTACAAACAGATGATAATATTGCTGATGGTGTAGTTGATGCTAATCACTCAATTGTTACAACTGTTGGTACAAATGCAGGTACTTTTAAAAGAACATTTACTGTAAATAATTTGGTGCCACGAACTGGATTAAGTTTTGTTATTGGTACTGATAATCATTATGCAGGTGTTAGAGTTAAAGATCGCGCCACTAGTGGTACTGCTGGTTTTGTTTCGTTTAGGCATGAAGCAACTGAGGCAAACGGTTGGTCTGGTACAATTGATGGTGTAGCCGATAATACTTTAAGTATTTCAAATAAAACAAGTATCTCTGAAAGTATATACCCTAACCCAGTGAGTTCTATACTTAATATAAGTAAAAGTGTAAACACAAAAACTTATAAAGTATTAAATTTATTAGGTAAAACAGTTAAAGATGTAGATGCCTCAGGAAGTTTAGATGTTTCAGATTTATCGGCAGGGATGTACATTTTACTTACAGATGCTGGTAATGCGAGATTTATTAAGAAATAAAATAGTTAACCCGTTGTGTATTTTGGGTATAAACCTGACACAATTTTATCAAAAAGCACAACGGGTATAGTTATTTTTCTTGTATTTTCTAAAATTAAAACGAAATTGACTATGAATTAGTTAAATGAAACATAGAGTAATATACAACATTGTAATAGCCGTTTTTATGAGTTTGTTTTCATGCAAAAAGACTATAGAAACACTTCAAGTTAGCGAATCGGTTAAAGAATCATTCGACCAAAATAGTACTTGGGTATTACTTAATAAAACAGATGCTATAAAAAACGGTAATTTGTATTCGTGGAGTTTTGAAATAGCGCATCCAATTACCTATAATGTACAAGTACTTTTTGAAAATGAATTATCTGAAAATTCAGAAGTAGTAAAGTTAAATATAGGTGAATACACCATAGAAGAATCTTTTAATGAAAGTTATAAAACATACAAAAATGAAATTGTTTCCGAGTTTAAGAAAACAATTAAGTTCAATAAAATAGGAAAACAAACGCTTACCATTGAAACCGATGCTAATTTTAAACAAATTAGAATTATTCCTAATTTCAGAAATCCTATTGGGTCTGGGAAACACTATGAGGAATGGTTGGCGATGCATCAATCTCCAGAGAAGCAAGCAGCTTTAGCGTGGTTTAAAGAAGCAAAGTTTGGGATGTTTATCCATTGGGGGTTGTATTCACAGGCAGGTGGTATTTGGAAAGGTACTAAAATTAATGATTCACCAATTGCAGGTCCAAAGGTTGCAGAATGGCTTATGCATGCTTTTCAAATCCCGAGAGATGAGTATAAGGAGTTAGCCAAAACATTTAATCCAGATAAATCATTTGCTCAAAACATAGCAAAACTTGCCAAAGAGGCAGGTATGAAATACGTAGTTATTACATCAAAACACCACGATGGTTTTGCCCTGTTCGATTCTAAAAGTTCAGATTATGATATGGTAGATGCCACACCTTATAAGGCCGATGCCATTAAAGAATTATACGAAGCTTGTTTAAGTGAAGGTTTAGATTTTGGGGTGTATTATTCTCATGGTAATGATTGGAATGATGGCACTGATGGGAACTATGCCAACATTAAAAAAGTAAATGATTCTTTAGGTGTTTTTACACATCCATCGGGTAAAAATTTATGGGATCCTAGTCCAAATACACATGCAGCGTATATGGAAAGTAAAGCATATCCACAAATTAAAGAGCTCATAGAAGGCTTACCAGAACTGCGTTTAATTTGGTTTGATGGTGAAGGCTTTACTAATGAAGAACAATCATTTCGATTTTATAAATTGGTATATGATTTAAATCCAAATATTGTGGTAAATAAAAGAGTGGGTTGGGATTTCGGTGATTATTTAGATGCAGGAGATAATAAGATACCATCTGCTGATGAGGCTTTAAATAAATATTGGGAAACTTGCGGAACTACCAATAATTCATGGGGTTATAAATCTTATGATGATGATTGGAAAAGCACCCAAGAACTTTTATATTATTTTGTAGATATTATGTCTAAAGGCGGTAATTATTTGTTAAATATTGGTCCAGATGGTGTAGGGCATGTTCCAGAAGCAAGTGCAAATGGCCTTCGTCAAATGGGAGCATGGATTAAAGTAAATCAAGAAGCTATATACGGTTCATCACGTTGGGAAATTCTAAATGAAGGACAAGAAGAAACACTTTTAGAAGGCACAGGACACAGAGCAGCTAAAGGCTTCCAAAAAACATTCACATCCAAAGATTTTTGGTTTACCACTAAGGGTAATAAAGTTTATGCAATTTCATTAGTTCCTGCTTCAGATAAAATTTTAATACGCTCTTTAAATAATAGCGTTGGAAAAATTGAATCCGTTAGCGTTCTTGGAAGCGAAAAAAATATTGAATGGAAACAAACAGAACAAGGTCTTGAGGTAAATTTAAAAGGAATTGAAAGTAGTGAATATGGTTTTGTGGTTGAAGTAAGTTTATAATCAATATACACTTATAGTTTGAATAGAATATTTAGTGGTCTCAAAAATAGTTAAAACTATGCACTTTAGTGCATTTCGCTTTAGCTTCTAAAAATCTTTACCTTTGTTTTTATGACAGAACAAAGATCAAATGGTCATAGTGTTTCTCGGTTGACTGTTCATATAGTTTGGAGTACAAAATATCGTTATCATGTTTTGAAAGGCGATATTCAAATACGATGTCGTTCCTTTATAGATACAAATATGTGATGCTGAAGATGTTCAAATCTTAAAAGGAGTGATTTTCAAAGATGATGTTCATATGCATTTGGAATATATGCCTTCTCAAAAAGTAAGTGATTTTGGTTAAGAAATTGAAGGGAAGAAGTTCAAGAAAACTTCAGCAAGAATTTCCTGAATTACAAAAGAAATATTGGGGTAGACATTTTTGGGGAATAGGCTATGGTTGTTGGAGTACTGGTAATATTACTGATGAGATGGTCAATGAATATTTGGAGCATCACCGCAGACCAGATGATGGTAATGCAACGAATTTCATAATTGAGAAATGACCATAGAGGTGACTTTAATTCACCAGCCCAAACCTATGGACTTGAAGTCCATAGTGGTTCAGTTTCTAATCACTTTCACATTCATTTCTTCCACTTTTTTGTCAGAAAGTAGGGAAGGTGCTCCAAATAGTAAATCTTCACTGGTACCTGTTTTTGGGAATGCCATAACTTCACGTATGGATGTTTTTTTCTCTAAAATCATCATCAACCTATCTATTCCCCATGCAATACCTCCGTGTGGTGGTGCACCATAATGGAATGCTTTATACATGGTGCCAACACTCTTAATCATCTCTTCCTTGTTATAGCCCATATTTTTATAGGTAGCTTCCAAAATTTCAGGTTTATGAGCACGCACAGAACCTCCACCAATTTCGT
Source organism: uncultured Flavobacteriaceae bacterium (assembly GCA_947500585.1). GTDB lineage: Bacteria > Bacteroidota > Bacteroidia > Flavobacteriales > Flavobacteriaceae > CAXBID01. Next base: position 6,342 of record CANMSN010000007.1, read on the forward strand.
AGCCATTCAATATTAAATCGTATTGTTGCGCTATAATATTTCCAATCTCTTCTTCTTTTCCATTCATGTGCTTTTCCAAATCTGAAATTGCTGGCATAGAGAACGGATTGTGTGTAAATGTCCATTTGCCTTCTTCTGTTTTTTCAAACATCGGGAAATCTACAACCCATGCTGGTCGTAATTCTTTTGGATTTATAAGTTTTAATACTCTAGCCATTTCTTGTCTCACGGCATCTAAGGCCTTATTAGCTGTTTCATAATTTGCAGCAGAGAAAAAGACAATGTCTCCAACTTTAGCATCTGTAAATTCAATAATTCGTTTTGCTATGTCTTCACCTAAAAATTTAATTATTGGCGATTGTAAATCATTTTCATTTACAATAATATAGGCGAGTCCTCCAAGTCCGTTTTCTTGAGCTATTGCTGTTAGGCTTTCTATTTGCCCTTTAGACATGCGTTTTTTGCCTTGTTCTTCAGCAGAAACCTTTATGCATTTTACAATACCCCCGTCTTCAATAGGCTTGCTAAATACCTGGAAGGTTGTATCTTTTACAATATTTGTGATGTCTTGCATTTGTAGACCATAGCGTAAATCTGGTCTGTCACAACCATATTTATCCATAGCATCTTTATAGGTTATCACTTCAAAAGGATGTAATTTCCATGTTTTGCCATATACTTTGTTTACTACCTCATTAAACATTTTGGTGTTTAAATCAATAATATCTTGCATGCTGGCGTAAGCCATTTCAATATCTAATTGTGTAAATTCTGGTTGACGATCGCCACGAGAATCCTCATCTCTAAAACAACGTGCTATTTGAAAGTACTTTTCATACCCAGACACCATTAACATTTGTTTGAATTGCTGAGGTGCTTGTGGTAAAGTGTAAAACGAACCAGCTTGTTTACGAGTTGGCACTATAAATTCTCTGGCCCCTTCATCGGTTCCTGCACTTAAAATTGGTGTTTCAATTTCTAAAAACTCTTGGTCGTCTAAAATATCGCGCAATAGTTTTATAACCTTATGGCGGTTTACAATAGCTTTGCGAACATCATTATTTCTGTGATCTAAAAATTTATATTTAAAACGAACGGCTTCGTTTGTTTTTGTAGCTCTTTTTATTTCAAAAGGCAATGTTTTAGAAAGGTTTAAAATTTCTAATGCGGATGTTTCTAACTCAATGGTTCCAGAACGTAAACTAGCATTGTAATCATCTTCTTTTCTTTGAACAACAGTTCCTGTAACCGTTATCACCGACTCTGGTTTTAGTTTAACGAGTTCATCTAAATTAGGAAATGATTCTCTGCTTAAACGTACTTGGAATATTTCGTTACTAGAATCGCGTAAATCTATAAAAATTAATTCACCATGATCGCGTACACTAGAAACCCAACCTGCTAGAGTAATCGTTTTAGAAATAAAATCTTCTGATAATTCTGATGCTTTATGCGTTCTATAATTATCTTTAATAACTAACGGAATCTCAGGAAGTATTTCTTCTTCTGTACTTTCCTGCTTTTGACTTTTGGCTTTTGGCTCATCACTTTTAGTGTCATGCTTAGTGATTTCAACCTGACCAGATAAAGCTTCTAAAATTCCTTCCCGAATAATTTTACCTGAAGCACCTTTACCAATAATAGCAATAACTTTCCCAACAAGAATACCAGCTTTTCCTTGGTTTCCTGCTTTAATATCATTGGCTACTAATTCGTTTTCAGAAATAACTTTATCAATAGCGTCTTTAATTTGAGTTTCTGAAATGGTGTTATCCTTAAAGTACTTATTGTAATTAAAGTGTCTATCTTTTAAATAAGCCGTTATTGCATTTTGAACTAATACTGATGTGATTTTTTCATCTTTAAAAAGTTGAAAAATTTCAATTAAATGATCTATGCTATGTATATCGCCATAATCATCTGCACCAATATTATTAACTAATGTTTTTGCAACAAACGATGGATCTTTAATAACGTTATTTATAGCTACAAAGGTTTTAGAGCGCAATGAATCTGCTGTAAAAAATTTAGCATCTTGTGGTAAAACACCACCTTTAATCAAAATAGATTCTACAGCAAATGGTAGGGTGCTTGTGTCTACTTGAATAGATTCAACAACATCTTTAATACTTACAAAAGGTAAATCAGGTTCTGAAATAAAACGATAATCTGCTTCAAATTCCTTTTTACGCATGGTTTTGGTTTGTTTTAAATCGGCATCCCATAAAACTGTGGTTTGGTCTGGTCTAAATTCTTTATGATCTAAGAAATAGTTAAGTTGTTTTTCAACTTCTTCTTTTAAGGCTTCAACCATAAACTTGAATGAATTCAAGTTTTTTATTTCGGTACGCGGGTTTAAATTATAGGTGTGTTTTTTACGAAGCGAAACGGAAACATCCGATTTAAACTCACCTTTTTCAAGATTAGCTTCAGAAATTTTTAAATTCTGAACAATACGTTGGATATACTGCGCATAGGTTGAAGCATCTTCAATATGGCGAATACAAGGTTCAGTTACAATTTCAATTAACGGCACACCAGCTTTATTAAAATCAACCAATGAGATGTTTTTTTCATGTGTTAATTTAGCAGCATCTTCTTCAATATGAACCTGTGTTAAATTCACAGTAAATTGCGATCCATCATTACGAAAGCAAGATACTTGTCCATCAGGAATTACAGGGTTATGAAACTGTGTAATCTGAATGTTTTTTGGGTTATCAGGGTATTCGTAATGTTTTCTATCCCAAGAAATTACTTCATTATCAAAAGTTGATTTTACGGCTTTACCAAAATAAATAGCTTTTGTAATAGCTTCTTTATTTATGGCAGGTAAAACGCCCATTTGCCCTGTGCAAACTGAACATATATTTTCGTTTGGTGTTTCTATTTCTTGGTTAGGACAAGAACAAAATAACTTGGTTTTAGTATTTAATCGAACGTGTGTTTCCAGTCCGATAACTAATTCTAACTCGTGGGCTTTTAAAGCCGCGTCTAATTGCTCCAGTTCCATTATATCGTATCTTTTAAGAAGTTAGCAAACTTCAAAACGAGTTCGTCATTATTTTTTGCAGCTGTAATTTGTAAGCCTGTTTTTGTTCCTTGTGGTACTGTTAATGTAGGCAGTTGCCCCAAGCTAAAACCAACGGTGTATGCGTCAGATAAATACATAGCAAGTGGGTCTTTTAAACTATCGCCAATTTTTGGTGGTGTGTTAGGTGTAACAGGAGAAATGATGATATCAACTTCTTCGAAATCTTTTTCAAAATTCTCAGAAATAGAATCTCTTAAAGCTAATCCTTTTAAATATATTTCATCTGAAAACCCTTGAGATAATACTTGGTTACCACCAACAATACGTCGTTTAGTTTCTTCTGAAAACTTCTCAGACCGAGTAATAGCATAAGACTCTTTTAAGTTTTTATTGTCAACCCGGTCTCCATAATTTGAGCCATCTAATCGTGATAAATTAGAAGCTGTTTCAGCCATAGCCAAAGTATAATATGTAGAAACTAAAGTGTCAGATTCAAAAAAGTCTAACACCTTTACTTCAATACATTTTGCTTTTATTTTTTCTATAGCTGCTAAAAAATCAGATTTTATTTGAGTATTTATGGCATCACTTTCAATAAAGTTTTTAAAATAGCCAACGGTTTTTATAGTATTGGTGTTTAAAATATTTTCTTCTGATATCTCTGAAGAAGCATAAGTGGTTTGGTCTTTGATATCTTTACCACTCATTACATTCAAAACAATTCGAATATCTTCAACAGATTTAGCTATAGGTCCAACACAGTCTGTTGATGATGCGTAAGCCATTAATCCATATCTAGAAATTCTTCCGTAAGTTGGTTTTAAACCATATACGCTATTGTAGCCTGCTGGTTGACGCACAGAACCACCAGTGTCACCACCAATTGAAAAAACAGTATAATCTTTAGCAACATTTACTGCAGAACCGCCACTTGAACCGCCACCAACTAAATTTGGGTTGTTCGCATTTTTTACGGCACCAAAAATGGTATTTTCACTAGATGATCCATGGCCAAAACTATCGCAGTTTTCTTTTACGATAGGAATAGCGCCAGCATCCAATAATTTTTGAATGGCTGTTGCTGTGTAAGCTGATTTATAATTTTTAAGCAAGTCTGAACTTGCAGTAGTGTAAGTTCCTTGAACCATATAGACATCCTTAATACCAAATGGAATGCCTTCTAATAAGCCTATGGTTTCGTTATTAGCTATTTTAGTATCTACTTTTATTGCAGCTTCTAAAGCTGTATTATCTAATAAAGAATTTACAGAATTATAGCTGTTCTTCTTTAATAAATTTAACTTCTCCTGTATTAAATCGACACAAGAAATCTGTTTACTAACCAGCTGCTGGTGTATTTTTCGTATTTGAGAATCCATAATTATTCTTCTATAATTTTAGAAACTACTAAATACCCATTTTTTTCTTTTGGGAAGTTTTCTTTAATAATTTGTTTTTCTAATGTAGTACTTTCAATAACTACATCTTCTCTTAAATCATTTAAAGACACCGCATTATTATGATTATTATTAAAAGAATTATTATTTGTTGGTTGTGCATTTTTAATTACATCAAATAATTTATTAACAGCCTCACTAGGTTGTGCTCCTTTAATACTCGACAATACGTCGACAGTCATAATTTTACTCATGTCAATAATTTTACGTCAATAGTTGGTTAAACTCTTAGCTAGCAAAATTACGAAAGTTTTTATGGAGTTGCGTATTTGTACCGTTGAAACTTAATATCGTATTTATGTCAAAAACACCCTTAGAATATGTGTAAAATTCATCAAAATCTATTATAAATTTATAGGCAAAACATAGATATTATGAAAATGTGAAAGAAAGGTTGAAAAATTTTTTCCGAAAAATTTTAATTTCATCTACTTTTTTTGAAAATAGAAATAATTTTTAGATAAGAAAAAGGTTATTTAATAGCCAAAATAAAGAATCTTAAAAAGTGAAATAAAGCATTAGAGAGACTTTGTGTTTTGATCTATTAGTCAGCAACTTAAAAAAAGCATGAAATCGATTTTAAGACCTTTTTTAGACGATTTAAGACACTTTTAAGTAATTAACAAATGTTGATAATTATTAGTTTCAATTGATAAAATCCTTTAAAATGGTCTCTAAATTTCGTATATTTGTTTGTATTCAGAAGGATGCTATTCAGCGTCTTTTTTTATGAAATGAAACTAAACTTTAATTTTAGATAAAGATCAAATATGAGCGAACCAAAAGAAGAATTTAACAAACACAATTATTCGGCAGATAGTATTCAGGCTTTAGAAGGTATGGAGCATGTACGTATGCGTCCATCCATGTATATTGGCGATGTTGGTGTACGTGGTTTACACCATTTAGTTTATGAGGTTGTAGATAACTCGATTGATGAAGCCTTAGCAGGACATTGTAATAATATTACAGTGATTATTAACGAAGATAATTCCATAACTACTGAAGATGATGGTCGTGGTATTCCAGTAGATTTACACAAGAAAGAAGGTGTTTCTGCCCTGGAGGTTGTTATGACTAAAATTGGAGCAGGTGGTAAGTTTGATAAAGATTCGTATAAAGTTTCGGGTGGACTTCACGGTGTTGGTGTAAGTTGTGTAAATGCATTATCAGCTCACTTAAAAGCAACCGTTTACAGAAATGGAGAAGTTTGGGAGCAAGAATATGAGCGTGGAAAAGCCATGTATCCTGTTAAAAAAGTAGGAGAAACTGATAAAAGAGGAACGATTGTTACTTTTAAACCAGATCCAACCATTTTTACACAAACATTAGAGTATAGTTATGATACTTTGGCAAGTAGATTACGTGAATTAGCGTATTTGAATAAAGGAATCACCATACATTTAGTTGATAAAAGAAGTAAAAAGGAAGATGGCGAATTTGAAGGAGAAACATTTCATTCAACTGAAGGATTAAAAGAATTTATTAGGTACCTAGATGCCACTCGCGAGCCTTTAATGAAAGATGTGATTGCTTTTGAAGGGGAAAAGAATGGTGTGCCTGTTGAGGTTGCTATGGTATATAACACGTCTTACGCTGAAAATTTACACTCTTATGTAAATAATATCAATACGCATGAAGGTGGTACGCATTTATCTGGTTTTCGTCGTGGTTTAACACATACCCTTAAAAAATATGCAGACGAATCAGGGTTGCTTAAAAATTTAAAATTTGATATAGCTGGGGATGATTTCAGGGAAGGTTTAACAGCAATTATTTCTGTAAAAGTTCAAGAACCACAGTTTGAAGGACAGACAAAAACGAAACTAGGTAATAGAGAGGTTTCTGCTTCTGTAAGTCAAGCAGTATCAGAAATGTTAACCGATTATTTAGAAGAACATCCTGATGATGCAAAAACGATCGTTCAGAAAGTAATTCTTGCAGCTCAAGCGCGTCACGCCGCTCAAAAAGCTCGTGATATGGTTCAACGTAAAACGGTGATGAGTATTGGTGGTTTACCTGGTAAATTATCAGATTGTTCTGAGCAAGACCCTGCAAAATGTGAAGTTTTCCTTGTTGAGGGAGATTCGGCGGGAGGTACTGCAAAACAAGGTAGAGATAGAGCTTTTCAAGCTATTTTGCCGCTTCGTGGAAAAATACTGAATGTTGAAAAAGCCATGGTTCATAAGGTTTTTGAAAACGAAGAGATTAAAAATATTTTTACGGCATTAGGTGTAACTATTGGAACAGAAGAAGATAGTAAAGCACTTAATCTTTCAAAATTAAGATACCATAAAGTAGTGATTATGTGTGATGCCGATATTGATGGTAGCCACATTGCTACGTTGATATTGACATTCTTCTTTAGATATATGAAAGAACTTATTGAAAATGGACATATTTATATTGCAACGCCTCCATTATACTTAGTAAAGCGAGGTGCTAAAAAACAATATGCATGGTCTGATAAAGAACGTGATGATATCGTTTCAGAATTTGGAGATGGTAGTAAAATACAACGTTATAAAGGTCTTGGAGAAATGAACGCTGAACAACTTTGGGATACAACCATGAATCCTGAGTTTAGAACCATGCGTTTAGTTCAAATAGACAATGGTACAGAAGCCGATAGAATATTTTCTATGTTAATGGGTGATGAAGTGCCACCTCGTAGAGATTTCATAGAAAAGAATGCTATTTATGCGAATATTGATGCATAAATAGTTTCAATAATTTTACTTTAAAAAAGAACCCTGATGTAGTCGTCAGGGTTCTTTTTTTGTTAAAAAACACCGTTAAAAAGCATTTTTTATCGATTAAAAGTTGTTTCGTATGATTTTTTATATATATTTGTATAACCAAATTTATAAAAGAATGAAAAGAATATCATTGTTAGCAGCATTTTGTTTTATTGGCTTGTTTTCTAAAGCCCAAGATATAGATGGATTATTTGCAGCTGGTGAAGAAAGTGCAGAACGTTTTACAAACGATTATTTAGAATCTGCAACAAACGGTTTGATGCATAGTATGAATGCCAACTGGTTTAATTCAGCTGATGCAAAACCATTAGGTGGTTTTGAACTATCGGTTATTCTAAACGCGGCTATTGTGAAGGACAATCATAAGACGTTTTTGATGGATTTAGACGCATATAACACTAATGATTTATCATTTGAGTTTGAAAATTCAACTTTAAGATCTCGGGACGTTGCAAGCGCACTTGGTGAAAACGATCCGGACATTAACATTATAGTTACCGATAATAATACAACCTTATCAGAAACAATTACATTGCCTTCTGGAATTGGAGATGCCAGTGCTAATTTATTACCAACAGCATTTTTACAGGGCGCATTAGGTTTAGTTAAAGGTATTGAGCTTAAAGCACGTTTTGTACCTAAAATAGAAACAGATGATGCAGAGTTAGGTATGTATGGTGTAGGTGTGCAATTTGAAGTCACTAAATGGTTACCAGCAGATAAATTGTTACCTGTAGCCATATCTGGTCTTGTGGCGTATACAAATTTAAATGCGTCTTATGATATATCAGGATCTTCTGGAGTAAATGGAGATAATCAACGTATAGAAAGCAATACCAACACATGGTTACTTCAAGCTATAGTATCTACCAAGCTACCAGTAATTAATTTTTATGGAGGATTGGGTTACATTAAAGGTAAATCTGAGTCTGATGTATTAGGGACTTACACTGTTACTTCTGGTCCTTTCTTTACAGAAACTTTTACAGACCCATTTTCAGTATCAAGTGAAGTATCATCAGTAAGAGCTACTGCTGGGTTCAAATTGAAATTAGGATTTTTTAGACTTAATGGCGAATATCATCTTTCAGAATTTGATGCCTTTTCACTAGGTGTACATTTTGGTTTCAGATAATATTAAATAGCATAAATATTTTTTCATAATGAATATTTAGTTTTAGTTAGTTGTTTTAAAAGTGTCAGATTTAATCTGACACTTTTTTTATTTACAGTATATAAATTTGTAGTTTTGCATGACTTTAGTCATATTCTATACGGTATTTAATTTAGAGATTTGTATAGTCAAATTAAGAGATTTATTTCATTCTAAATAATAGATATTTAAAAACTATAAAAAAATAACTTATGAAAGTAACAGTAGTAGGCGCAGGAGCAGTAGGCGCAAGTTGTGCAGAGTATATTGCAATTAAAGATTTCGCTTCAGAAGTCGTTTTATTAGATATTAAAGAAGGCTATGCTGAAGGAAAAGCGATGGACTTAATGCAATGCGCATCTTTAAATGGTTTTGATACCAAAATTACAGGCGCTACTAACGATTATAGTAAAACAGCAAATAGTGATATTTGTGTAATTACTTCAGGAATTCCTCGTAAACCAGGAATGACTAGAGAAGAATTAATTGGTATTAATGCAGGTATTGTAAAATCGGTTTCAACGAGTTTGCTTGAGCATTCACCTAACATGATTCTTATTGTTGTGAGTAACCCAATGGATACCATGACATATTTAGCGCATAAATCTCTAGATATCCCAAAACATAGAATTATAGGAATGGGTGGTGCATTAGATTCAGCACGTTTCAAATATAGATTAGCTGAAGCATTAGAAGCACCTATTAGTGATGTAGACGGTATGGTAATTGGTGGACATAGCGATACAGGTATGGTACCATTAACATCGCATGCAACAAGAAATAGCATTAAAGTATCTGAGTTTTTAAGTGAAGAACGTTTAGAGCAAGTAGCTGCTGATACTAAAGTAGGCGGAGCTACACTTACAAAATTATTGGGTACTTCTGCGTGGTATGCACCAGGAGCTGCGGTAAGCGGATTAGTTCAGGCTATCGCTTGTGACCAAAAGAAACTGTTTCCGTGTTCTACATTCTTAGAAGGTGAATATGGTTTAAATGATATTTGTATAGGTGTACCAGTAATTTTAGGAAGAAACGGTATTGAAAGTATAGTTGATATCCCATTAAGTGATGCTGAAAAAGCACACATGCAAGCTAGTGCAGAAGGTGTTAGAAAAACTAACGGATTGTTGGATATATAATAATTTAAATAGGTTTTAAATATCTTTAGGCTATCAATACTTATATTTGATAGCCTTTATATTTTACATATGAAAAATATCATCAAATTCTTTTTAGTTTTATTATTATTGTCTTCTTGTAACACTTTTAAAGAAAAAAAGGACTTCACTTTTATTTATGAGTTTGAAAATGAAGAAAAAATTTCTTTTGAAGAAATTTCTACAACGATAAGAGTCTTAGAGAAAAGACTTGATGCTCTGGGAGTAGAATATAATATTCAAAAATTTTATGATAAAAAGATAAAATTGGATATTAAAGCTATTGATTTAAATACTAAAAGGCTCAATTATATCATTTTAAATCAAGGTAAGTTAGAGTTTTGGGAGCTTTATAGAGGTGAGAATTTTTTTTCCATAGTTGCGGATATAAATAACTTTTATGCTGATAAATCCAAAACCGATAGTATACAGCCTCAACCGCTTTTTGATAAAATTGCATCATCAGGTTATCAGGGTGGTCCAGTTATTTTTCAATCAAAACCTGAAGACACAGCTGCTGTAAATTTGATGTTAAACAACAAAGAGGTGAGATTTCTTCTCACATCAGATTACTTGAACACCAAGTTTTTGTGGGGAGTTGCGGATGAGAACAATCATCACCCATTATATGCAGCAAAATCAAATAGAAAAAATATTCCTCCAATCACTGGTGAATCTATAGTTGAAGCTAAACAATACTATGATGTTTTAGGAAAACCTATTGTTACTATAAATATGGACAAAAAGGGGGCAATAACCTGGGAGAGAATAACTGGTAACGCATACAGAAATATGACATATATAGGTGTCACTTTAAACGACTTGGTTTATACTGCGCCAGGTGTTTCAGCTGGTCCTATAAAAGGAGGTAAGTCAGAAGTTTCAGGTGATTTTACCTTAGAGCAGGCTCAAGATTTAGCGATTATTTTATCTTCTCAAAAGAGTATTGCAAAATTAAAATTACTAAAAAAGTAATTTTAAGCATTTAATTGAATAAACATATTGAAATACCCTCGATAACTATTGGGATTATTTTTTATATTTGGCACATGATAAAAAAATGGTACATAAGTACTTTTATTATTATTCTCACCATTTTAGGTACTGTTTGCGAACAACAAATTACAGTTCCTAATCAAGAGATTGTGCTTGAGTTTACTGATGTTGAATTAACTTCAGAAGTCGCTCAAAACACAATTGCAATTGTCAAAAAGCAATTACAAGATATAGGGGTTGAAAATATACAAGTAAACGAACAAGAAAGCGGCACCTTAAAAATCACGTATTATAGTGATGCCGATGTTGAAAGTATAAAAAAGTCTTTCTCTGAGGAAAACAGATTGGATATTGCTTTTGTATCTCATAATCAAGAAGACAAGTCTAGTGAATTTCCTTTTGAAGAAAACACAATTAGTTATAATCTCAATGTCTTTGAAATTCAAAATGGGAATGATGTAGAATGGGGTTTTAACGGTATAGTTTTACCTGAAATTAAGTCAAAAAACGATCGATTTTTTGAGCCTAATTTATATTTTTATAATTCTGTAATACATCTCAAAGAACTAAATCATATAGTAAAAGAAGCGCATAAAGTTTCTGAAAGTATTGTTATTGCCATAAATAATACTTCACATAAAATACCAGAAGGTAGAGCTGGACCAAATTGTTAATTAGGACTTTTTTAGCGAACCTTTTCGTTTTTTATAAAGGTTTTAATCAACTTTAATTATAGTCCTAAAACTTCACAAAATATTAAAGTGTAATTTATAGCGATACACTTTAAATAGCTTTCGTCAATAAAAAAGCTTAAAATCTTAATAAAATAAATCATGGTCAATTATACAGTAAATTATATATTTGCTCGTTTTAAAAAATTGACCTTAAATAAATTATAAAAATGCAAAATAAAGGATTAGTAAAATTATTTGCGCTATTGTTTGGTTTGGTAAGTATTTACCAATTATCATTTACATTCAAAGCAAATCAAATAGAGAGTAATGCAGAAGAAATTGCTATTAATAAAATTTCTGAAACTGAAGAAGGTTATCGTGCACTGCGTAGTGAAGAAGAAGCTAATTACTTAGAATCTATAGCGAACGATACCGTATTTAATATTGGCATAGCACAATATACCTATAACGAAGTTAAAGAAAAGGCAATGCCTTTAGGTTTAGATTTAAAAGGTGGTGTTAGTGCAACGTTACAAATATCTATAAAAGATATATTAAAAGGATTAGCAAATAACACTAAAGACCCTGTTTTTAATAAGGCTTTAGATGATGCTTACGAGCTTCAGAAAGGCAGTCAAAACACTTACCTTGAAGATTTCTTTATAGCGTTTGATGCCATTAAAGGCGATACTAAATTAGCTTCCCCAGATATTTTTTACACTAAAGAATTGGATGGTGAGATTAACGGAACCATGTCTGATGATGAGGTGAAAGACATCATTAGAACAAAAATTGATGAATCTGTTGTATCTGCATTTGAAGTTTTACGTAAACGTATTGATGAGTTTGGAGTAACACAACCTACCATTCAAAGGTTAGGAAATTCTGGTAGAATTTTAGTTGAACTACCTGGAGTTAAGGATAAAGATCGTGCTATTAAATTATTACAAAGTACAGCACAATTAGAATTTTGGGATGCTTATAAAGGTGAGCAATTCTTCCCATTCTTAGCACAAGCTAATGAAGTTTTAAAAGATATCGTATCTCCAAAAACTGAAACTGAAACGGAAGAACAAGAACCACAAGATTCAGAAGATGCGACTGATTCTACAATTGATGATCTTTTAGGGGATGCAACAACAGACTCAACTGCTGTAGCTACGGTAAATCCAATTTTCGATTTGCTTAGAGGACAAGGAGGTGGTCCAGTTATCGCAAGATTTGAAATTAAAGATAAAGACATAGTTCTTGATTATTTAAACAAACCAGAGGTAAGAGCGTTGCTTCCTGCAGAACAACGTTATGTAAAGTTTGCTTTTGGAAAGCCTGAGAAGGATAGTGAAATAGTTGATTTATATGCATTAATTGGAAATAGAGATAATATACCACAATTAAGTGGTGCAGTTGTTACAGATGCTAATAATGAATTTGGACCAACTGGTAAATCAGAAGTAACTATGCAGATGAATGCTAAAGGTGCTAAAATTTGGGAAGAAATGACAGGTGAAGCATATGCTACTAAAGGTAATATAGCAATAGTGTTAGATAATGTTGTTTATTCTGCTCCAACGGTTAATAGTGGAGCAATTGCTGGTGGTCGTTCTTCAATTTCTGGAGATTTTACTTTAAATGAAGCTATAGATTTAGCAAATGTTTTGCGAGCAGGTAAATTACCAGCTTCAGCAGATATTATTCAAAGTGAAATAGTCGGGCCTTCTTTAGGTCAAGAGGCTATTGATAGTGGGAAAATGTCTTTCATAATTGCTTTAGCGTTAGTATTACTTTGGATGATTTTTTACTACGGAAAAGCTGGTGGTTTTGCAGATATTGCTATGATATTAAATATTCTTTTAATCTTCGGTATTTTATCAGGATTAGGAGCGGTACTAACCTTACCTGGTATTGCAGGTATTGTTTTGACTATAGGTATGTCGGTAGATGCTAACGTACTTATTTTTGAACGCATACGTGAAGAACTTACCAAAGGTAAGGGGCAAAAAGAAGCCATTAAAGATGGCTTTAGCAATGCCTTATCATCTATTTTAGATGCGAATATTACAACAGGTTTAACGGCTTTGATTTTATTCATATTCGGAACTGGTCCAATTAAAGGATTTGCTACAACCTTATTAATTGGTATTGGAACATCTTTATTCACAGCAATATTTATTACTAGATTATTAGTTGATTGGTATGCTAATAAAGGAGGTAAATTGGATTTCTCAACAGCAATTACTAAAAACCTTTTTAGAAATATCAGTATTGAATTCTTAAAGAAAAGAAAGATTGCCTACGTTATATCTGGAGCGTTTATCTTATTAAGTTTAGGCTCGTTATTTACAAATAGTTTAGACCAAGGTGTAGATTTTGTTGGAGGTAGAACGTATCAAGTGCGTTTTGCTCAAGATGTAAGTGCTACTGAAATTACAAACTTATTGTCACAACCAGATGTGTTTGGTAGTGCAGATGCTAAAACATTTGGAGACGCCAACCAGTTAAAAATTACAACTAAATATCTAGTAAATGAAACTGGAGCTGAAGTAGATGAAGAAATTAGAAAATCGCTTTATACAGCATTAATACCTCATTTAGAGAATGTAAGTTATGAAGATTTTATTAGCGACGCAGACACTAAAACTGTTGGGTTAATGAAAAATTATAAAGTAAGCCCAACCATTGCAGATGATATTAAACAAGCATCTTTCTGGGCTATTTTAGGATCTTTAATTGTGGTATTCCTGTATATTTTATTCCGATTTAAGAAATGGCAATATTCACTTGGTGCTGTTGCAGCAGTATTTCACGATGTGTTAATTGTTTTAGGGATTTTCTCTTTAACGTACAAGTTTATGCCATTTAACATGGAAATAGACCAAGCATTTATTGCAGCTATTCTTACGGTAATTGGTTACTCATTAAATGATACCGTGGTTGTATTTGACAGGATTCGTGAGTTCTTTAACGATCATGCTAATTGGAAATTTGATAAAGTTGTAAACGTATCATTAAGTAGTACATTAAGTAGAACTTTAAATACCTCTTTAACGACTTTAGTAGTGTTATTAGCCATCTTTATTTTTGGTGGAGATTCTATTAGAGGCTTTATGTTTGCATTAATAGTAGGTGTTATTGTGGGTACGTATTCGTCATTATTTATTGCTACACCAATTATGTACGATTCAGTTAAAAAATTAGAAGATAAGAAGAAAGACTAACTCAAATTTTTTCTTTAATAAGAAGCCTATTAGCGAAAGTTAATAGGCTTTTTTATTTGAGTTACCTCAATAAAATGAGGAGTTTTGGTCTGAGTTTTTTTAATGTATGTAGCTACTACTACCTCTAGGGGAAATCAGATGTAAAACAATCACTAACTTTTAGATTTAGGAATAAACTTATGCATGATTTTCATAAAATGTTGACATTAGTGTTATTCCTTTTTTTCTTGATAGGCTAAATGGGATAGTTTAAAACTTTTATGGTCATTACCTGTAGGTTTAAAACCTTCGATATTAAATATTCCGTCATTTTTTGAATCTTCTGTGTGATATTTTACCTCAAATAGTTCTCCATTAAGTTCATAAACTCTTAACTCTTCTACATAATCTAAACTTTCAATAAATTTAGTTTTACTTATATTGTTTAATACATAGTTATTTTTCCAAAGTAAAGGGTTCTTTGTTTTGAAGTAATGTTCATACGAAGTGTCTCTTATTTCTTTTCCCTTCATGGAATATCTAATTTTGGGTTCAATTAAGCTATATGTATAATCAAGTTCGGCTAAGTATTTGTTTCTAAGTATAGCAAAATTATAACCTTTTGGACAGTCTCCAACATATCTTGTATCATAAATTTTTGTTAGCTCTTGTAGAAATCCGATATTTAAATTATTATATAATTCAATATCAAAATCCTTTAAGGTTGGCAACAATTTTTCAAGATTATGTTTAGCTTTAATTGTGTTTCCCTTTAAATCAACAAAAGCTTTAAAATACTTTTCAAAGGATGTGTTGGCTAAACAGCATGCTTGAACAAGCATATTATGGTTGAAAAGAGTTCTTGAAGCAATATAATCATCGAATGAAGAAGCTAAATAACCAATAAGCCTACGGGTATTTTCAGGTTTTCTTTCTATTATTTTCTTTGGTTGTCTCATTAGTTGACGGTGCGGGCATTAATGCCAATGTTTTTAAGTATATGAATCCGTTTAATGATCTATATAAACAGTTAAACGAATGTAGTTGAAAATTTTTACAAAGTCAAGTTTCCGAAAATTCTAAAATCAGATGATTTTTTTGCATTAAATAGAAACAATTTTACTTAAAAACGAACACTGTCACCAACATTCACCTTCCAATCATCAACTAAACCAGCATTAATTTCTAAAACATATTTAGCTGGTGCATTTGATGGTAAAGAACTTTCATCAAAAGGTTTTGCATTTTTTTGAAAACTGACTATTTTTTTATTGGTAGAAATAAAAATTAAGTCTAATGGAATTTTGGTGTTTTTCATGTAGAAAAATCGAGGTTTTTCATCATCAAAAATGAAAAGCATGCCCTGGTTATTTTCCATGGTGTTTCTATACATTAAACCCGTTTGTATATCAAAATCGGTATCTGCTATTTCAATATCTAAAACAACTTGTGTAGAATCAGATTTAAAAATGGTGAGTTCACCTTCTTTTTTAAATGTGACTTCAGTTTGTTTTATAATTTTTTTATCTTCTTTACAAGATGTAAAGCTTAGCATAACTAAAGCTAAAATTATAACGCAATGAAGTCGTTTAAAAATCATTTATTTAACAGCCGATTTTGGTTTGTAAACAAACATAAAGTATAAACCAAGTATAACAAAAGGAATACTTAACCATTGTCCTGTATTTAATAACCAATCGGCACGTTCTTGATTTTGAGGTTCTTTTACAAACTCTACAAAGAAACGAACAGTCCATAACAATACTAAAAACAACCCGAAAAGAAATCCAGTTTGGTCTTTTTTAGTAGTTTTTGAATAGAAATACCATAACGCTAAAAACACAAAAATATAGGAAAACGATTCGTATAATTGAGCTGGATGGCGATAAGGTACTTGTTCTAATAATTCAGCAAACTGCGGATTATCTGTTACAGCGGCATAGGCTTTTTTCACATCTTTAATACCTGTAAGTTGTGTAATTTGACTTTTGTAATATTCATCTTGAATAAAGCGTACCCCAAAACTAGAATCTGTTACTTTTCCAATAATTTCCGAATTAATAAAGTTTCCAATTCTAATAAAAACAGCTCCTGAAGCTACCGAAATAACAACACGATCTAGAATCCATAAGAGCGATTTGTAATTGTATTTCTTTCTATACAAATACATACCAATAATAATACCTATGGCAGCACCATGGCTTGCAAGTCCTTGAAAACCTGTGAATTCTATGCCATTCTTAAAACTAAATGGTAAAAAGATACTAAAAAAGTCTTCTTTAATAAGTTCAGATTGATAAAACAAAACATGACCTAATCTAGCACCCAGCATGGTTGCTAATACGGTGTAAATAAAAAGTGGGTCTAAGAAGTCTAACGAAATTTTCTCTTTTGTAAAAATAAGTTTCATGATGTACCAACCTAATACAAAGGCTATGACCCACATGAGGCTGTAAAAATGGAGTTTGAAATTTCCAGCAATGTCAATACCTGTTATGGGGTTCCAGTCAAATTTTAATAGTTGCATAGGATGTGTTTTTCAACGTAAATATAAACGTATTGTGTATTTTAAATTTTAAAAATTATTTTACAAGCTCTATAATTTCAACTTCAAAAATAATATTAGATTTCCCTGGAATACCTCGAGTACCAGATTCTCCATAGGCTAAATGATATGGTATAAACAACGTCGCTTTGTCTCCAACACTTAATTGTTGTAAACCTTCTTTAAAGCCAGAAATCATACTTGCATCCGGACCAATATCACAGGTTAAAGGTTCGTAGCCGTTTTGTGCTTTTCTTTGTTCATTTACAACATCACAAGCTTCAGCTATTTCAAGTTTGCTAGTTTCCAGTAATTTTCCATTTTCAAAATATACAGCATAGTGCGCAATTACTTTAGCATTTTCAGGTAGTTTTTCGCCTGTTCCTTTTTCTGTAATAACATATTGTAAACCTGATGGAAATGTTGCTACATTTTCTTTTTGCTTATCAAATTTTGCTTTATTAGCTTTTATTATAGCTTCTTCTTTTGCAACTTTTTCCTTTTCAATACGTTCTGCTTCAGCAAAATGATTGATAAAAATTTCAGGAGCATTAAACTTTTTTGCTTCTTTACCTTTGCGTATAATATTAAGTTCTGTTATAACATCATTTTGTTTTACAGAATCTACAATTTCAAGTCCTAATAGTACTTCGCCAAAAATAGCATGACAACTTACGCGTCTTGCTTCACAATCTTTTAAAATACCATTCTCATCATAAGCATCTAGCCAAGGTGTAGCTTTATGTGTAATATAAAACTGGCTACCATTTGTGCCATAACCAGAGTTAGCCATAGCAAGTATTCCTTTTTTATCATGCTTTAGTTCAGGGCTGAATTCGTCCATAAATTTATAACCTGGATTTCCAGCGCCAGTTCCTAGAGGATCGCCTCCTTGAATCATAAAATCATCAATAACACGATGGAAAACTAAGCCATTATAAAATTTCTTCTTTTTGTAAGCACTATCAACCATAGTATTTGTGCCTTCGGCTAATGAAATAAAATTTGCAACGGTAACGGGTGTTTCTTCATAGGTTAATTTAGCTAACATGGTGCCTTTTGTAGTTACAAATTCTGCATAAATACCATCTTCTAAATCTGGATACTGAGCTTTGCAGGATGTTAAATTTATAAATAAAAAGAGCAGTATAAGTTTAGCAGTGTTTTTTAATAGGTACATTTTAATAAATTTAATTTTGGGTTATAGAATTTACTGTGACTTCACAAATTAAGGGTGTATTTCTGCCAATTTTATTTTCATCTCCATAATAGCCATATGCTTTTTGCGAAGGAAATATAAAAGTTACTGTTTCTCCAGTTTTCATAAGTTTTAAACCTTCACGCAGGCCAGTAAACAATTCTTGTTTATCCATGGCATAGTTTTGCGTTTTTATGTATGCTTTGGAGTAGATTAAATTGCCGTTTAACGCTTTTACGTTATAATCGTAGTTTACTATATCACCGAAATCTGGTGTTTTCAATGAATCTGTTTCAACTTTGTTATTATAGTAATACCAAAAACCACTTTCTGATGCTATATAATCTAAACCTTGTTTTTCTATAACTGTATTAATAACAGCTTCTTCTTGTGCATTCAACTGTTTGTTACGTTCTACCGAAGCATCAATAAAAGAGCCTGTTTTTGTAGTAATAGGTTTTCTGGCTTCTGGAGTTTTGCAACTTATAAAAGCGATTAATGCGAACGCTAAAATTAGTAATTTATTCATTATTTAGGGCTTTACTATAACTAGGCAATATACTAATAAATTTTTCAACTGTGTCTTGTAGCGATAGATGACTTCTTCCTCCTGCAGCGTTTGTGTGACCGCCACCATTAAAGTGAGCTCGTGATAATTCGTTAACCGAAAAATCACCTTTTGAACGTAACGATATTTTGATAATGCCTTCTTGTTTGTCTTCAATAAAAATAGCTGCAAGTACGATTCCGTCTAACGATAAGCCATAATTCACAACACCTTCCGTATCACCTTTCTTGTAATCATATTTTTGAAGTTCATTCTGAGAAAGCGTAATGTATGCAGTTTTAGATTCAGGAATGACCTTTAAATTATTAAGCGCGCACCCAAGTAGTTGCAATCTATTGTAGCTATTCGAATCATAAACATGAGCATGAATATTGGTGTTGTCAGCTCCTTTTTCAATAAGATGCGCAACAATTTCGTGGGTTCTGCTAGTGGTTGATCTAAATCTAAAAGAGCCTGTATCTGTCATAATACCAACATATAAACAGGTAGCAATATTAGAGTCAACTTTGTTAGTATCACCTAGCATGTCAATAAAATAATAAATCATTTCGCAGGTAGAACTCATGCTCACATCGCTAAACATGTATGTTGCATAATCATCTGGAGCTTGATGATGATCAATCATTATTTTGATAGCACTACTTTCAGATAAAATAGTTTCCATATTGCCAGTTCTGTGAAATGCATTAAAATCTAAAGTAAAAATAATATCTGCTTCATTTATAAGTGCATTACATTCTTGAGTTTGAGAATCGTGCTTTAGTATGGTATTTTCTCCAGGTATCCATTTTAAAAAGTTAGGGTAATCGTTTGGTGCTATAACTTTAACATCATGATTTCCTTTTAGTAAGTAATGGTATAAACCTAAAGTTGAGCCAATAGCATCGCCATCTGGGTTTTTGTGAGGCACAATAACTATTCTTTTTTTTGTTGAAAGTAACAGTTTTATGTTGCTAATATCTTGTTTATTCATAGACGACGAAGATACAATTTTTTTAAAATTAGATTACTTGATTTTATCCAGAAATAGATTACTTTTGCACCTAATTAAAATTAAAAAAATGGCAACAAATAGAACGTTTACAATGCTAAAACCAGATGCTGTTGAGAAAGGACACATTGGTGCAATACTAGAAAAAATTTCAGCTTCAGGATTTAGAATTGTAGCTATGAAATTAACACAAATGACAAAAGCAGATGCGCAAGCATTTTATGCAATACATAATGAGCGCCCATTTTTTGGTGAACTTGTAGAATATATGACTCGCGGACCAATAGTAGCTGCTATTTTAGAAAAAGAAAATGCAGTTGATGATTTTAGAACTCTAATAGGTGCTACAAATCCTGCTGATGCTGCCGAAGGTACTATTCGTAAAGTGTATGCAGATTCGATAAGTGAAAACGCTGTTCATGGAAGTGATAGTGATGATAATGCTGCTATTGAAGGTGCTTTTCACTTTGCTGGTAGAGAAATGTTTTAAAAAAAGATATGATTAAACAAAAAACCATCTTAAATTTTATAAGATGGTTTTTTCGTTTTAATTATTTTAAATAATTATGATTTTGAAGCCATAACATGTACGGTTAATTCAATATCATCATTAATAAATTTATCACCTAAATTGTCAAAAATAGATTTTGAACCATATTGAACGTTCCATTTAGTTCTGTCAATAGTAAATGTTTCACTTGTCAATGTCATGGTATCGCCTTCATTTGTTACTGAGACAGGAAATGTTACATTGTTTGTTACGTCTTTCAAAGTTAAATTACCAGATAACATCATTTTACCTTCTGCTTCTTCTAAGCCTGTAATTTCAAATGCTGCACTAGGATATTTCTCAACATCAAAAAAGTCAGCATTAGATAAATGTCCAACAAGTTTTGCATTGCCTTTTTCTTCAGCAGGAATATCTAAAACAGTAATAGATTTCATGTCAATTACAAAAGAACCACCAGAAATCTTATCATCTTCTGTACTTAAAACGCCACTTTCAATACCAATTGTACCATTGTGAGAGCCTGTAGGTTTAAAACCTGTCCAAGCAATAGTAGATGAATCGATGTTTACAGTATATTTTTCAGCTTGAGCTGTTATTTCTGTTACTTCCTCAGCTTCTGTAGTAGTAGCTTCTTTAGCTTTGTCTTTACATCCAATTATAGAAATTGATAATGCAGATAGAATTAAAATTGCAAATAAATTATTTTTCATGTTTGAGTGTTTTTATTAGTGAAACAAAATTAAGTAAATTGTTTTATAAATTAAAAGGAAAGTTAAACAAAAAATAGTATTAAAATATTTAATGACATTATGGCATTTTAACAATATTGGCAGTACTTTTGCCCACTAATTTTAGTTGAGTAAAAAATTCAAATTTACTATGAGTAAAAAAGATAATAAAGAAATAGAAAACGAGCAAGTTAAAGCTACCGAAACTCAAACAGCTGAGATTGAAGAGCAGCAAGAGCAAATGATAGAAGAAAAGACAGTTGAAGAAAAATTGCAAGACGAAGTACAACAAGAAAAGGAAAAGTTTTTACGTTTATTTGCAGAGTTTGAAAATTATAAAAAAAGAACATCAAGAGAACGCATCGAGCTGTTTTCTACGGCAAGTGAAGATGTTATGAAAACCTTATTACCAGTTCTTGATGATTTTGAGCGTGCATTAATGCATATTGAAGAAGATAAGGAGGCCGAAGAATTAAGAAAAGGCGTGCTATTAATTTATAATAAATTAATAAATACTTTAGAACAAAAAGGGCTAAAGCCAATTAAGGTTGAAAAAGGAGACGTTTTTAATGCAGATGACCATGAGGCGATAACACAAATTCCTGCACCAAGTGATGATTTAAAAGGCAAAATTATTGATGTTGTAGAGAAAGGATATAAACTTGGCGATAAAGTAATTCGTTTTCCTAAAGTTGTTATAGGGCAATAAATAAAAACCATGGCGAAAAGAGATTATTACGAAATATTAGGGGTTAGTAAAAGTGCATCTGCGGCTGAAATAAAAAAGGCATATCGCAAAAAAGCAATTGAATTTCACCCTGATAAAAACCCAGACGATAAAACTGCAGAGGCTAAGTTTAAAGAAGCTGCTGAAGCTTATGAGGTTTTAAGTGATGGCGACAAAAAAGCACGTTACGACCAGTTTGGTCATCAAGCCTTCGAGAATGGCGGTGGCGGTTTTAACGGTGGTGGTATGAATATGGATGACATATTCAGTCAGTTTGGAGATATTTTTGGCGGAGGTGGCTTTGGTGGAGGTTTCTCTGGCTTTGGCGGTGGCGGAGGTCAGCGTCGTGTTAAAGGGAGTAACTTACGTATTCGAGTAAAACTAACGCTAGAAGAAATTGCAAATGGCGTTGAAAAGAAAATAAAAGTAAAACGTAAAGTTCAAGCACCAGGAACTACATACAAAACCTGTTCCACATGTAATGGAAGCGGACAAGTAACACGTATTGCAAATACGATTTTAGGTAGAATGCAAACCTCGGCACCATGTAATGTTTGTGGTGGTGCAGGACAAACTATTGATAAAAAACCAAGTGATGCAGATGCTCAAGGTCTAAAAGTAGCAGAAGAAACCGTATCCATTAAAATACCGGCAGGTGTTGTTGATGGCATGCAGCTTAAAGTTTCTGGTAAAGGAAATGAAGCACCAGGAAATGGTGTTTCTGGAGATTTATTGGTGGCTATTGAAGAAGCAGAACACGATACACTGCAACGTGAAGGCGATAATTTACATTACGATTTATATATAAGCTTACCAGATGCTGTTTTAGGAACTTCTAAGGAAATTGATACAGTAACGGGCAAAGTGCGTATAAAAGTTGAAGCAGGTGTTCAATCTGGTAAAATTTTGCGCTTACGCGGAAAAGGAATTCCAAGCATTAATGGCTATGGTAAAGGAGACCTTTTAGTACATGTTAATGTATGGACGCCGAAAACTTTAAATAAGCAACAAAGAGACTTTTTTGAGGCTATGAAAGAAGACGAACATTTTGACCCTAAGCCAGAAAGTTCTGATAAATCTTTTTTTGAAAAAGTTAAGGATATGTTCTCCTAATTGAAAATAATTTAATGCTTTTAAAGAATTCCGTTAGATAACGGAATTTTTTATTTAGTCTAAAAACTTATCTAATAGTTTTGCTATTAGTTTGAAAAAAAAAGCTATATTTGATGTATCACTAATTAACTTTAGTGATAATTTTTCTTTTTCATAGCAATTTTTTTCCCATCCTTAATTTTTTTAAGGGTGGGTTTTGTTTTTAACAAGCAAAACTTTCTATTCTTTTTATTAATTTATTCTACAGAAATCGAGCATACATTTAATATATTTACAATTAACTAGTCAATACAAAGTATATCAATGAGTAACCTACTAGAAGTTAATGAAGTTTCTAAAAATTTTGGAAATTTTACAGCCCTTAATAAAGTCTCAATTACGGTTCCTAAAGGTAGTATTTATGGTTTATTAGGCCCTAATGGAGCAGGTAAAACAACATTAATCAGGGTTATAAATCAAATAACGATGCCTGATTCTGGTACGGTATATTTAGACGGCGAACCACTTAATAATCTGCACATAAAAGATATTGGTTATTTACCTGAAGAACGCGGATTATATAAATCAATGAAAGTTGGTGAGCAAGCTTTGTATTTAGCACAACTTAAAGGATTAAGTAAAGCTGAAGCTAAAACCCGTTTAAAGTATTGGTTTGAACGATTAGAAATTGGTGATTGGTGGAATAAGAAAATAGAAGAACTTTCAAAAGGGATGGCTCAAAAAATACAGTTTGTTGTTACTGTACTACATAAGCCAAAACTGTTAATTTTTGATGAACCTTTTTCGGGGTTCGATCCTATTAATGCGAATTTAATTAAAGACGAAATTTTAAGATTACGCGAAGAAGGCGCTACAGTAATTTTTTCAACACATAGAATGGAATCTGTTGAAGAGTTGTGCGACGATATTACATTAATTCATCAATCAAATAAGATTCTTGAAGGAAAACTAGTAGATGTAAAACGCCAATATAAAACCAATACCTATGAAGTAGGTATTAGAGCTAAAGATAAAATAGTTTTAAAAGAAGAGTTAGCACAAAAATTTGATATTTCAGAAGCGAATTTTAAAACTTTAGAGGATGAATTGAAGTTGAATATTAAACTTTCAGATACTGAAATGCCCAATGATTTACTAAGGTATTTAACATCAAAAGGCGATGTGTCTCATTTTGTAGAATTGATACCAAGTGTAAACGATATTTTTATTCAAACCGTAAAGAATAATTAGTTTTATGAATCATTTACCACTTATTATAAAGCGCGAATATTTAACTAAGGTTAAAAACAAGGCGTTTATTATAATGACTTTTTTAAGCCCACTAATTTTTATTGCACTTATAGGTTTAGTCGCTTATTTATCGCAAGTAAATAAAGATAAAATACGCGTTATTTCTGTTTTAGATGAATCTGAACTTTTGTCATATATTTTTAAAAGCACTGATAATACGAGTTATAATGTGCTGGAAAACATGTCGCTTGAAGATGCCAAAATATTATCAAAAGAAACCAATAGTTATGGTTTATTACATATTAAAAAATTTGATAATATTGAATCTGCTACAAATAAAGTTAGCTTTTATTCTGAAGAATCACCTTCGCTATCGGTAATTTCAGATTTAGAGAGTAAAATTCAGAATGAATTAACAAATCAGAATAGAATTAAAAAAGGTATTGATATAGAAACGTTAAAGGATTCAAGGATTAATGTAGATATAGTTCAGGAAAGTTTTGAAGGCGAAAAAACATCAAAGGTTGATAGTATAGTCAAATTAATATTCGGTGGCGCAGCAGGATATCTATTATTCATGTTTATTATCATTTATGGTAATATGATTATGCGAAGTGTTATTGAAGAGAAAACGAGTCGTATTATTGAAGTTATAATTTCTTCTGTAAAACCTGTTCAATTAATGTTGGGTAAAATTATAGGAACCTCTCTGGCTGGTATTACCCAGTTTTTTATTTGGATTATTTTGGGAGGTGTTTTAATGTCCATCATATCATTAGTTTTTGGTATTGACATGGCAGAAATACAAACACCACAACAAGAAATGATGCAACAGGCTATGGAGAACCCAGAAATTAATAATCAGGTGCAAAATATAATGACCTCATTTTACAACCTGCCAATTACTAATTTAATAATTGCATTTATCTTGTTTTTTATTAGTGGTTATCTTCTGTACAGTTCATTTTATGCTGCAATTGGTGCAGCTGTAGATAATGAAACAGATACACAACAATTTATGTTGCCTATTATTGTACCGTTAATTTTAGCCGTTTATGTTGGTATATTTACTGTTGTTGAAGATCCGCATGGTACAATATCAACTATATTTTCATTTATCCCATTAACGTCGCCTGTGGTAATGCTTATGCGAATTCCTTTTGGTGTTCCTATATGGCAGCAAGTGTTATCATTGTTATTATTAGTAGGATCATTTATGTTTACAGTTTGGTTTGCTGCAAAAATTTACCGTGTAGGTATTTTAATGTATGGTAAAAAACCTAGTTATAAAGAATTAATTAAATGGATTAGGTATTAAAAATGAGTCAAGATTTAGAGAAAATAGAGGAAGTAATAACTGAAAGTTCAATTTGGGAAAAAATTGTACAGTTTCTTGAATTTAAACTTATAGATTTTACAGCTGGTGTTGGAGAAGATGAGCACGATATTGTATTAAGAGTAAAGTATGTAATATTGGTAGGCATAGTTCTCATATTTACCACTTATCTTTTAAGATGGATAAAAAAACTGGTAACTAGAAAAATGCCAGATGAGGATAAGGTGAAGTTTAACACCGTGTTTTCCTTTGCTAGATGGATAATTTACATCATTGTTATGCTCATTGTTTTCGATTCAATAGGTATAAATGTAACGGCTGTTTTTGCAGCATCGGCAGCTTTATTAATAGGTGTAGGTTTAGCGCTTCAAACTTTATTTCAAGATATTATTTCGGGTATCTTTATTTTAATAGATCAATCTGTTCATGTTGGCGATATTATAGAGATTGATGGAAAAGTTGGTCGTGTAGAAGAAATTAAACTTCGAACTACAAGGGCAGTAACGATAGACAATAAGGTTTTAGTCATTCCAAATCACTTATATTTAGAAAATAGTCTATTTAACTGGACTCAGAATGGAAATTTAACACGAGAATCTGTTGAGGTTGGTGTAGCCTATGGAAGTGATGTTCAGCTGGTAAAAAAGTTATTAATACAAGCGGCTAGTACAAATCCAAATGTTTTAAGTAGTCCAGAAGCTGTGGTTCTTTTTACCGATTTTGGAGATAGCTCATTAAATTTTAAGCTAGTTTTCACAATTGGAGATAGTTTTCAGGCACAATTCCCTAAAAGTGAAATACGATTTGAAATTGATAGGTTGTTTAGAGAGAATAACATTACTATTCCTTTTCCTCAAAGAGATATTCATATAATTAAAAAATAAAGATAAAATTTTAAACTAGACAATGTAAATGCAGTCTATAAATTAAGAACAGGAATTAAATTTAAGATATAAAAAAAGATGTCAAAAATATTAGTAATAGAAGACGAAGCAGCCATTAGACGTGTACTCGTTAAAATTCTATCAGAAGAAAATGATAAATACCAAGTTGAAGAAGCTGAAGATGGTTTGTCAGGAATTGAAAAAATAAAAAATGATGATTACGATTTAATACTTTGCGATATTAAAATGCCAAAAATGGATGGTGTTGAAGTATTAGAAGCCGTAAAAAAAATAAAACCAGAAATACCTATTGTCATGATTTCTGGACATGGCGATTTAGATACCGCAGTTAATACGATGCGCTTAGGAGCGTTTGATTACATATCTAAACCACCAGATTTAAATAGACTATTAAACACCGTTCGTAATGCCCTAGATAGAAAGGAGCTGGTTGTAGAAAACAAAATTCTTAAGAAAAAAGTAAGTAAGAAATACGAAATGATTGGTGATAGCGATGCTATTTCTCAAATTAAAGATATTATAGATAAAGTAGCGCCAACCGATGCTCGTGTATTAATTACAGGGCCAAATGGAACGGGAAAAGAACTCGTTGCACATTGGTTGCATGAAAAAAGTGCTCGTGTAAAAGGCCCAATGATTGAAGTAAATTGCGCTGCTATACCAAGTGAATTAATAGAAAGTGAGTTATTCGGTCATGTAAAAGGAGCGTTTACAAGTGCAGCAAAGGACAGAGCAGGTAAATTTGAAGCGGCTAATAGTGGCACCATTTTTTTAGATGAAATAGGTGATATGAGTTTATCGGCTCAAGCTAAAGTACTTCGTGCGTTGCAAGAAAGTAGAATTCAGCGTGTTGGTAGCGATAAGGATATAAAGGTAGATGTTCGTGTTGTTGCTGCTACAAATAAGAACTTAAAAAAGGAAATTGAAGAAGGCAGATTTCGTGAAGATTTATATCATAGGTTAGCAGTTATTTTAATAAAAGTACCGGCTTTAAATGAAAGACGTGAGGATATTCCTTTGTTAGTAAATCACTTCTCTGAAAAAATAGCAACTGAACAAGGCACTGCTAAAAAAGTGTTTTCTAGTAAAGCCATAAAACTACTGCAAGAGTATGATTGGACAGGTAATATTAGAGAATTACGTAATGTTATTGAGCGCCTTATAATTCTTGGTGGTAGCGAAGTAAGTGAAACAGATGTAAAACTATTTGCAAGTAAATAATACGAGGCTATCTAAAAAGTGGTGAACTTTGTCATTCAGAGCAAAGCGAAGAATCTTATTTATCTAAAAATCAAAATATTAAAATTTTCAGAGATTCTTCATTGCATTCAGAATGACACTTTTTAGACAGTCTTTTTACTTTTTTAACAAATTTAGTTGTTACAAATCTCAAGTTGAGATAAATAATTTGAAGCCATTTTTTTAAGACTTGTATTAAAGTGATGCTTTATATCTTCAATGCTTTGCGATAATAAATCATTAGATTCATCAAAGTCTTTTAAGGCCTCATGATTACAGTCACAAACTTTTAAGGTTTCGTTATAGGTTTTAATATTGGCAGATGTTACAGTTTTGTAAGAGAGAATTAATTGTTTCTTTTTTAGAGTTAATTCTTTTTCCTTTTGCTCTGCTAATTTCATTTTTATTTGTTCTTCTTTAAGTTTTAAAGCATCTTGCTGTTGTTTTAGTCTTAGTTGCTCGTTTTTCAAATTATAAAGTTCATCATTTTCAGCGGTAGCATCAGTGTTATCATAAAGTCCTGCATTGCATTTGTCAATTTCAATAACACTTTCTTTACTAATATCTCTAGCACGTTTTACATAAAAACGACCATCTTCAAAAGTTTCAACATCTTCAACTTTAGCCAATAATTCAATGCCTTGATCAGTTAAATCAAGAGCTGTTTGGCAATTACAAGTACTTAATGTTTTTTTAGAAAGTTTAAAAGCTTCTAAAGATCTGTTAGAATAATACTTTAAATGGTCGACATTATTAGAATCATAAGCATCTTTAACATGAGAATATGCGTTAACAAGATAAGAGTTAGATTCATCACAAGCCGTTTGTCCAAAAGAGATATTGGACATCATTAAAACTAAAAGTAGGTAATAGTTTTTCATAGTATTTGGGGTTAGTTACATAAATAGGTGTGCCAAATGTATAAAAAATAGCACACTTAAATGTACAGTTCATCGAAATTTTTGGATTTACTATATTTATAGAATATTAAAATATAAATACATAAACTCAAAATATGGAATCTTTACAAACGGATAAATATAAAGTCACATCAAAAATATCTTTAAAAAATTCTGAAACAAAAGTGGTTATTGAAGATGCTAAGAAAGAATTAAAAGCTATTAGAAAGAAATTAGGCGATTTACAAAACATAATGTATGCGCATAATAAGTATGCCGTATTAATATGTTTGCAAGGGATGGATACATCTGGTAAAGACAGCTTAATTCGTGAAGTTTTTAAAGAGTTTAATGTTCGTGGTGTGGAGTCTCATAGTTTTAAAGTGCCTACCGAATTGGAACTGAGTCATGATTATTTATGGCGTCATTATATCGTATTACCAGAACGTGGTAAATTTGGTATTTTTAATAGAACGCATTACGAGAATGTATTGGTAACTCGCGTACATCCAGGGTATATAATGGCAGAAAACATCCCTGCAGTAAATTCAGTTGAAGATATTAATGACGCTTTTTGGGATAAACGTTTCGAGCAAATAAATAATTTTGAAAAGCACATAGCTGAAAGTGGTACAATTATTTTTAAGTTCTTTTTAAATCTTTCAAAAGAAGAGCAAAAAAATAGATTATTACGTCGTTTAGATAAACAAGAAAAAAACTGGAAATTTTCTCCTGGCGATTTGAAAGAGCGTAAACTTTGGGATAACTATCAAGAATGTTATGAAGACGCTATAAACAGAACCTCAAAACCGCACGCGCCTTGGTATACCATTCCTGCGGATGATAAACCTACAGCGCGGTATTTAGTAGCCAAAATTTTGTATGATGCATTGAGTAGTTACGAAGATATTAAAGAACCAGAACTAGATGATGATATTAAGGAAAATTTAGAATTATATAGAAAAACCTTAAGTAACGAGTAGTATGAATTGATAATTTGGATACATAAATATATTTCTTAACACAACTTTATGTTTAGTCAAGACATACAATTCTCTATAAATACTATCTTTATCTGAAAAATATTATGCGTGTTTTTAAACCTACAGTTCTTTTATTTTCCCTTTTAATTTCTTTTAGCTCAACTAGTCAGACGGATGAAGAAGTTATAAAAAATATCTACACACAATCTTTAACAAACGGTAAAAGTTATGAATGGTTAGATTATCTATCAAATCAAATTGGTGGACGATTATCTGGGTCTTTAAATGCTGAAAAAGCTGTTGCTTATACTAAAGAAGAATTAGATAAATTAGGTTTAGATAAAGTTTGGCTGCAACCCGTTATGGTACCAAAATGGGTAAGAGGAGCAAAAGAATTTGCTTTTATTGAAAGTGAACCAGGAAAAACAACTAATGTTAATATTTGTGCTCTAGGCGGCTCTGTAGCTACTCCAGCTTTAGGTTTAAAAGCTAATGTTGTTGAAGTTAAAAACTTTGAAGAATTGGAAGCATTAGGGGAAGAAAAAATTGAAGGTAAAATAGTTTTTTACAATCGGCCAATGCAAGCAGATTTAATACACACTTTTGAAGCTTATGGCGGTTGTGTAAATCAGCGTTATAGTGGTGCTCTTGAAGCTGCTAAATATGGTGCCGTTGGTGTTATTGTTCGCTCAATGAATTTGCGTATGGACGATTTACCACATACAGGAAGTATGACTTACGGCGATTTACCAAATGATAAACGCATTCCTTCCGCTGCTATAAGCACTAATGATGCGCAGTTATTAAGTACCATGTTACAACTTGATGATACTGTTAAATTCTACTTTAAACAAACTTGCAAGCAGCTAAGAGATGTGCAATCGTATAATGTTATTGGTGAAATTACAGGAAGTGAATTTCCAAAAGAATATATGATAGTTGGCGGTCATTTAGATTCTTGGGATTTAGGTGATGGCTCTCATGATGATGGTGCCGGAGTTGTACAATCTATGGATGTGTTAAGGTTATTAAAGGAATCGGGAATTAAACCAAAACGAAGCATAAGAGTCGTTTTGTTTATGAATGAAGAAAATGGCTTACGCGGTGGGAAAAAATACGCTGAAGTAGCAAAACAAAAAGGCGAAAATCATGTTTTTGCTCTGGAAAGTGATTCGGGAGGTTTCACACCTCGCGGTTTTAGTTTTGATTGTAATGATGCCAGTTTTAATCAAGTATTAAGTTGGCAACCACTATTTAAGCCGTATTTAATTCATTATTTTGAAAAAGGAGGAAGTGGAGCAGATGTTGGTCCTTTAAAAACAGACACCAATGTTTTGGCAGGTTTACGTCCAGATTCTCAACGTTATTTTGATCATCATCATGCTAGTAACGATACTTTTGATGCTGTAAATAAGCGCGAATTAGAATTAGGTGCTGCGACTATGACTGCCTTGGTGTATTTATTTGATAAGTATGGTATAAATCCCATTTCTAATAAAAAAACCATAAAAGATTAATGAAATGGATTGGAATGAGAAACTCAAAATCTACGATGCAATAGTCAATAGATGTCCAAGATTTGAGAGAAAAGGAAAATCTATGATTTATACTTCAGCCAATGGCTATATGTTTTCTTTGTTAAATAAGGCTGGAGAAATTGGTATTAGGTTTTCCAAAGATGTTCAAGAAAAATATATAGAAAAATTTCAATCGTCTATTTATAAATCTTACGGAGCAGTAATGAAGGGTTATGTTTTAATACCCGACCAAATGTTAGAAGATTTAGATTTTATAGCGGAACTTTTAAATGAAAGCTATGATTACGTTATGACTTTACAACCTAAATAATAATGAAAAATACAATTTTAGTATTCGCCTTAATTTTAACAACACTTGTTATGGCACAGCGTGAAGATAAATTACCGTATTATGAAATTCCTGAGTATCCAGAAACATATACATCAGGTACTGTAGCCGCACGAATGGTTGATGGCTTAGGTTTTAGATATTATTGGGCAACCGAAGGTTTAAGAGTAGATGATTTAAGCTATAAGGCTAGTGAAACAAGTCGAACTTCAGAAGAAACGATAGATCATATTTATGGGCTTTCTAAATTTATTAGAAATAATGTTTTAGAAAATAATAAAGATGAAAACAAATTAGAATTGAGTTTTGAAGAAAAACGAAAAAGAACGTTAATGAATTTTAAAATAGTTTCCGATGTTTTGAGAAACACAAAAACACCTTTTGAACTAGATAGTACTGAAGTACCATTTTGGAATCTAATAAATGGCCCTATTGCAGATGCAATTTGGCATTGTGGACAGGTTGTAATGCTTAGAAGAGCATCAGGAAATCCTTTTAATTCTAAAGTAAGTGTGTTTAGCGGAAAGTTAAGGGAATAGTTAGTTTAAATTATTTTTTTCATTCTCATCTTTTTGTTTCCTTTTTCAATTTTATGTAATCATTAACTAGTCTAAAACCATGTCTCGCAAACAATATTATGGCAATAACCATAACAATGTCAAACCCATTCATAGCAACAAGATAGATTTTTTTGTCAATCTTTAAGTTAAATTTAGTTTAAAGTATTTCGAAGATTTTGTTTTCCATGAACAAGTTTTTACGGATGTTACAGAAGAGTTTTATCATGTATTTTTCCTTTTAAAAATTTTAAGAAGTAAAAAAAATAAGCTTAATACTGCAATAACTATAGCCGTTACTATCATTTCTTTTATTGGTAAGTTTGACAGAAAATATAGGATAATTAAAATAGCTATAATAGGCACAGTCCATCCACCAGGTATTTTAAAACCATTAGATATTTTTTCCTTAGAATAGCGTAATTTAATAACTGATAATGCGACACCTAAATATAGAATTAACATAGAACTGCTAGCAATAATGGCTAATTTTTCAAAACTGCCTGAAACGGCCAAAAGAAAACCAATAGTAGCATAAACTATAATAGCGATATATGGTGTTGCGAACGATTTATGAATTTTTGATAATGCTTTTATTGGTATAACATTATCGCGAGAAAGCGCATAAACTATTCTAGGACTATTTAAAATAGTACCACTCATGTAGCCAAACATAGAAATTACAGCGCCAACAATTAAAAGTACATATCCAAAATTACCAAAAACTACTTTAGCGGTTTCTGCAAGCGGTGCTGCTTTAAAATTAGGCAAATCATTTCCTAAAACGCCTTGTGAAACCGTCTGAATTAAAACATAAATAATAACTACAGTTGTTAAACTAACCAAAATAGCTCTCGGAATAGTACGTTTTGGGTTTGTCACCTCGCCACCAACTATAATACCTGTTTCACAACCTTGAAATGCAAAAAATAAGATTAATGATGTTTCACCAAGGGTTTTAATACTTGGCATACTTTCAAAATATAAATTGCTCATTGAAACATCTTTAAAACCAATAATAATGAGTAGAAGTAGGGGGATGAGTTTTATTAAGGTATTAAATTTTACTAGGCCTATACCTTGCTTTAAGCCTATAACATTAATATATACCATGCCATAAAAAAGTACAAATAAAAACAATAATCTTGGTAACCCTTCAGCAAAAATAGGATAAGCCGAACCTATAACATTTACTAATGCGTTTGATACGGCGGCATCAGCAAATAAATTACTACCTATAGCAAAAAAGCCGCCTATAAAACCAGCGTAATCACCAAAAGCCGTTTCAATATAAGTATAAGGCCCCCCTGTATTTGTTACTTTACTTCCTGCTTCTGCAAAACAGAGCATAATCATGGCCATTAAAAAGCCACAAAACAAATATGCTATAATACTTGAAGCACCCATATAACTGGCAACTACCGCTGGTAATACAAAAATACCCGACCCAATAATGATATTAATAATATTTGCCGATAAACCAAAAACTCCAACACGTCGTTTTAAACCTTCTTCTTTTTGAATCATAATTTATTTTATAAATAACTTAACCACCATTTATCTTTATTGTTTGCTTTGTAAATCATATACTTTTTTGAAGGAAAGTAGAGTATTGCGATTACACCAATCCAAACGATATAAACGATTAAAAGGGAATACCCATAACCTGTAGCTAGCGTACCAGTGGTCCAAGTAGCATTATCAAAAATCATTTTGCTCCAATCATCACCAATAATTATTAACCCAATTATAGCGGCTATATGAATGACCAAGATATGAAGGAAATAATAAAATAAAGGCACTCTTCCGAATACCAAAAGGAAATCAGTCAACTTGTTTTTTATTTTTTCAATAAAAAGAAGAAACAATAGTGAAGGCCCAATAGTAATTAATATATAGCACAATGAAGGCGGGTATTTTGTCACATTAAAGAAGGATAAAACAGTTTTTGTTGTTGTGTCTTGTGCGGTCCAAGGAACTAAATCACCATAAACATTTAAGCCTCGTATTACAAAAAAAAGTATAATGGCTACAGAACCTATTTTAAGTAATAAATTTCTTCTAATTTTTTCATTAAAATCTTTTGTGTATAAACTTCCTAAACAATAGCCTAATGCCATAAGGCCAATCCATGGTAAAATAGGATAAGCAAAAGCAATCATTCTTGTAGAACTAATAGGAATAAAATTAGATTGATGTAATATATACCAAATTATAGACTGAAAACTAGTGCCTTCCATTATGATACCATCTAAAAGATTATGTCCAGCAACGAGAATTAATCCAATGATTAGTATTACTTTTTTCGGAAAGTATATTAATACCGAAAGGAACATCATGCTTAATCCAATAGCCCAAATTACCTGAAGCCCTATAAAACTATAAGATAAATCAAACCACCATAAAAGATTATTTAAAACAATTTCTAATAAAACAAGCCATAGTCCACGAGTAAATAAGAATTTAAATAGTTCTGGTTTTGTTTTTTTACTACCATATAAAAAAGCTGAAGTACCTGCAAGAAAAATAAAAACAGGCGCACAATAATGTGTTATAAATCTTGTAAAAAATAATAAAGGCGTTGTGGTTTCTAAATTTGTTGGGTCTGTAAAGAATGATCCATAATGAAAATAATCCCTAACATGGTCTAAAGCCATGATAACCATAACTAGACCTCTTAAGATATCTATGGATTCTATTCTTGTAGATTTTACTTTTTGCATAGTTGCATTTTTAATTAATTAAACTTAAAGTTGAATACATGATAAGTTATGTTATCAAAGGAAGATAAACACTTTATAATACTAAAAAATAAATGCTGTTTGTTAGATCTACGAGAGGGTGTTTTCATAAAGTCTTTTATTAATCACTATTTGTAAAAAAGACTTAGGGTTTTTAAAGATATGTAAAGCATTATATTCCAACAAATAAACATAGAATTATGTTTAAAACCATGTAGATTACTGACGTGCTTATGACTGGATATAGTAAGAGTATATAAGGTGTAAATTAAAATAGCAATCCAGATAAGGGAGCGAGTACCTTAATGTAAAGCTTAACTCTTGTAGTAACTCTAAAAAAAGTTTAAGATACTTTTATACTTGTTGCTTTTTTATTAGTTTTTGTTGTTGCTTAATCGTTAATGTACTACCATCATGACTCCAACCTGGTGCACCAAAAGCATACATGAATTTATGATACCAATTTTTTGATTTTTTCATATCATTCCAAATATCTTTGTACTCATGTGTTAGGATGACTAAAGGATTATAGGAGTTTGGTGCTTTTGTAACACCATATTTTATATCAATATCTTCATCTAATTCTTTCCAAGTACCAAAAATTTTATCAAAGATATTTAAGAAACCACCATGATTTTTGTCCATGTATTCAATGTTCTGAGCATGATGTACTTGATGCATGGTATGTGTATTAAATACTTTTTCTATAATTCCCAATTTTGGAACATAAACAGAATGTAATTGAAATTGCCAAAGTGCTTCAATACCTAAACAGACTACAAGCATTTCTGGTGGGAAACCTAGTGCAGGAATCCACATGTAAAAAAAAGGTTTATAGAAAATAGTAAACCATCCGTTTCTTACGGCCGTTCCTAAATTAAAATTATCTGAGGAATGATGGACTATATGAGCAGCCCAAAGAAACCTAACATTATGATTTTGCCTATGGAACCAATAATAGCTAAAATCATCTGCTAATTGGCATAAAAGCCATATATACCAGGCATATCCAAAGGATTTCCAGCCCATAATATTAGTACGAATACCATCTATTTCTGGATTAAACACTTCATAAACATACTCGAAAAGAACGATGGCTGCTATGGTTTTTGTAAGAGGCGCTAGAATAGTTGAGCCAATACCCATAGTAAGGCTAGCGGCTAAATCTTTCCATTTGTATAAATCTTTTTTTTCTTTATGATGTTTACTATAAGATAATTCGAGTAAAATTAGTGCAAGAAAACATGGAACACCATAAATTAAAGGATTTGTAAAACTCATTCAAATATTTTCAACCAAAAATAACCCCAATTTACCTTTTAATCGTTATTAAACTTAAATTATTTAAATAAAAATACCTTAAACCTATTTTTCTATCCATTTAGAGAGTTTAATATAAGCGTAATGAATTTTTTAATATTTTAGCTATAAATACCATACTTATGAAAACAAAACTACTTCTATTACTCTCTACAGTAACTTTTTATGCATATTCGCAAACGCCTATTGAAGATTTTAATAGTGCACCTTCTTCTACATATGCTATAGTTACAGGTGCAATTACACAAGATAACTCTGGTGCAACAAATTGGAATTTTTCACTAACACCTACTGCCATAACCTCTATTGATACTTATGAAGCTATAGCAACGGGAAGCACAGTTGAGACTACTTATCCTGGTACAACCTTAGCCTTAACAACTACAGCATCTGTAGATCCACCAGGTACAGGTAAATTATATACTAAAAACGATACAAATGTCATTTCAATTACTGGTGCTGAGAATTCAGGTTTGGTTTTAAATTATGCAGATAATGGCTTAATAGGAACTTTTCCATTAAATTTTAATGATACTAATGGTACAGATACTGTATCGGGCACTTTTAATTTTGATGGTAATTCAGGTACTTTTAACGGTACATTAACCACTACAGTTGATGCACATGGAACTTTAACTATGAGCGACGTAGGTTCTGGGGCATACAGCGGAAATGTTACTAGGTTGAAAATTGAACAAAGTTTAAATTTATCTATTACAATTGGTATTCCTATTAATGTTGGAACAGCAACTCAAACCTCTTATTTCTATTATGATAGTACAAATGCAAATCTTGTTTTTAGATCAACAGAATTAGTTATTGATGTTGATATTCCATCATTAGTGAGTATAAATGAAACTATTACAACTATGGAGAGTTTGTTATCCAGTACTTTAGGAACTTCAGAAAATAAAATATCTGATAGACGTTTAAGTCTTTTTCCTAATCCAGTAAAAGATGATTTAAATTTCAATTTAAGTAATGATTTAGTTATTGGTTCAATAACAGTTTCAGATATAAGTGGCAGGCAAGTTTTAAAAGTAAAAACTAATGATAGAACTATGCCAGTAGAACAATTAAATAAAGGAATTTATATTGCAACCATTACGACCAATCAAGGAATATTATCTAGAAAATTCGTTAAGGAATAATATTAAATTACACTGAATAAAAAAAGCGTTTCAAATTTTGAAACGCTTTTTTTTGTTAAATAAGTTGCTTTTCTTTTTTAGTTGAAAAATCAATTTCAATTTGATTATTTAGAATATCTTCAAAAGATTCCCTTTTTCTAATTAAATGAGCTTTTTCATTGTACCACAATACTTCGGCAGGGCGGAAGCGCGAATTATAGTTGCTTGCCATAGAGAAGCAATAAGCACCAGCATTTTTAAAACACAAGATATCACCTTCATTAATTTCATTAATACGTCTGTTATTTCCAAAAGTATCAGTTTCACAAATATAGCCAACTACTGTATAAAAGCGCTCACGACCCTTAGGGTTAGAAATATTTATAATATCGTGATGTGATCCATAAAGCATTGGTCGAATTAAATGATTGAAACCAGAATCCACTTGAGCAAAAACAGTAGATGTGGTTTGTTTTACAGCATTAACACCAGCAAGAAAATATCCAGACTCACTTACTAAAAACTTGCCAGGTTCAAAAGCTAAGGTTAATTCTTTGCCATAATCTTTGCAAAACTCATTAAATCGTTTAGATAGTTTTTTACCTAATTCTTCAATATTAGTTTCTATATCACCTTGCTTATAAGGTACTTTAAAACCTGATCCAAAATCAATAAATTCTAAATTTTTAAATTGTTTAGCTGTATCAAATAGTATTTCGCTGGCGTATAAAAATACTTCAATATCTAAAATATCGCTACCAGTGTGCATATGAATACCATTGATAGTCATTTTAGTATTTTCAACAATTCGCAAAATGTGTGGTATTTGATGAATTGATATACCGAATTTAGAATCAATATGTCCTACAGAAATATTAGCATTTCCACCTGCCATAACATGTGGGTTTATACGAATACAAACGGGTGTTTTAGGATGTTTAGTACCAAATTGTTCTAAAATAGAAAGGTTATCAATATTAATTTTAACACCTAATTTAGCAGCTTCTTCAATTTCACTTAACGAAACACCATTAGGCGTAAAAATAATTTGCTCTGGTTTAAAACCGGCAGCTAGACCAAGTTGTACTTCTTGAATAGAAACCGTGTCTATTCCAGAACCTAACTTATTAAAGAATTTTAATATAGATATATTAGATAGCGCTTTAACAGCGTAATTAAGTTTTAGTTTTTTTACATTTTTAAACGCGTTTGTTAGTCTATTATATTGTGCTTCAATTTTATTAGCATCATATACATAAACTGGACTTCCGAAATCTTTAGCAATTTTAAGTAATTGACTTTCTAACATAGGTGTAAATTTTTCACAAAGATATTTTTTTACTATGAATAAAAAATAAATACATAAAAAATTATATAAATTAAACATATTGTTAAATATTTAACAATAATATATTTTGAAAATTTAAGATGGTATTCTTAATTAAAAATTAGATTAATTAATAGCTATTATTTACTTTTGCTGTTCTTAACTATTAAGCAAATTATGAACTTACACGAATATCAAGGTAAAGAAATATTAAACGGTTTTGGAGTACGTATCCAGCGTGGTATAGTTGCTCAAAATGCTCAAGAAGCAGTTGCTGCAGCAAAACAATTAACTTCAGAAACAGGTACAAGTTGGCATGTCATTAAAGCACAAGTTCATGCTGGTGGTCGCGGAAAAGGTGGCGGAGTAAAACTTGCCAAAAACCTTAAAGAAGTTGAAGACATTGCAGGCCAAATAATAGGTATGCAATTAATTACTCCACAAACTTCTGCTGAAGGCAAAAAAGTACACCAAGTTTTAGTTGCTGAAGATGTTTATTATCCTGGTGAAAGTGAGACAAATGAGTTTTATATGTCTGTACTTTTAAATAGAGCTACTGGACGTAACATGATTATGTATTCTACAGAAGGTGGAATGGATATTGAAACTGTAGCTGAAGAAACGCCACATTTAATATTTACAGAAGAAATTGATCCAGCTGTTGGTTTATTACCTTTTCAAGCAAGACGCGTTGCTTTTAACTTAGGCTTGTCTGGTTTAGCTTTTAAAGAAATGACGAAGTTTGTTTCTAATTTATATACGGCTTATGTAAAATCTGATTCGTCTTTATTTGAAATTAATCCTGTTTTAAAAACCAGTGATAATTTAATAATGGCTGTAGATGCTAAAGTAACTATAGATGATAATGCACTTTACAGACATAAGAACTATGTAGATTTACGTGATGTACGTGAAGAAAGTGCTATTGAAGTTGAAGCAGGAGAACTTGGTTTAAATTATGTTGACTTAGATGGCAATGTGGGTTGTATGGTAAATGGAGCAGGTTTGGCTATGGCAACTATGGATTTAATTAAACAAGCAGGAGGAGAACCAGCAAACTTTCTAGACGTTGGTGGTACTGCTGATGCTGCTAGAGTAGAAGCTGCATTTAAAATAATATTGAAAGATCCAGCTGTAAAAGCAATTTTGATTAATATTTTTGGTGGTATTGTACGTTGCGATCGTGTAGCGCAAGGTGTTATAGATGCTTACAAGAACATGGGCAATATAAATGTACCAATTATTGTAAGATTGCAAGGTACTAATGCAGATATTGCAAAAGAATTAATTGATAATTCTGGTTTAGATGTTATGAGTGCTACCGAATTTCAAGAAGCTGCTGATAAAGTACAGCAAGTATTGGGTTAAAATAATGATAGCTGAATTTATTACAGTACCTTATTATATATACAAAAAAAGAGTAACATTAATTGTTGCTCTTTTTTTGTGTTTTGTTTTCTCCTTTTTTTGGCATGGGACCTCTTAAATGAATAACCAAACCATTTAAAAAGTTCCTTAAGATCTGATCACCACATTCCATATACTTTGGATGATCTTCTTTTCTAAAAAAAGCCCCAAGCTCACTTTTAGATATTCTAAAATCTACGAGACTTAAAATTTTTACAATATCATCATCACGTAATTTTAGTGCAACTCGTAATTTTTTTAAAATATCATTATTTGTCATATTTAAATTTACCTTTTGTTGATGTGCATTTCATCGATTCTTACTATTGGAATACACCTTTCTAGCGTTTTTCTAATTTTTGTAAAGATACTTTAAATATTATTTTTTACTATATTAATTTTTAAACTAAAAATAGGATTTAAAATATTGGTAATCAATTATTTAATTCTGTTTTAATATGCTGAAAATAAAGTTTTAAAAATGATTAAGTGCAGTTTTTTTGGATGAATAAAAGTCTTTCTTTGATAAAGTAAATAAAAATCACGATTAAATACCTATGGTTTTTCGACAAGTTACATTATATCTACGATTATTAATTTATCATTCTACGTAAATTTATAATGTAATTAATTAATCCCTGACAAATGATTAATAGAGTAGAAAAATTAAGTCTTTTATCTGAAATGATTGCTTTTGCAAAGTACGATAAAGATATACAAAACATAGAGTATAATTTTTTATTAGGTGTTGCAAAACAACTTGAGATAACTCGTGAAGATTTTGAATATTTAATAGAGCATCCAGTGACTTATACACATTTAAAATCACATAGCGAGCGTATCGTTCAGTTTCATCGACTAGTTTTATTGATGAATATTGAGCAAGAATACGGAGAAGAAAATAATAATTCTACTGGTGCTATAAAATTATATAATTTTGGTTTACGTATGGGACTTAGTCATGAGTCTATTACTAAGGTACTTTATTTAATGGAAAGTTTTCCAAATAAAATTGTACCACCAGATGTGTTGATTGATATTTTTAAAACGCAATACAATTAATTCCTGCTAAGATTAAATTGAAGTGTTTATTGCCCTTTTGGGTATAGAAAAGCTAAAAGTTTATACTTTTAGCTTTTCTAGTTTATCTTGATAAGTTTTAATAGTATCGCGAAGTTTTGCAGCAACAATAAAGTCTAAAGCTTTGGCTGCTTCTTCCATAAGTTTTCTGTTTTCTCTAATTTTCTTTTCTAATTCTGGTTTGCTCAAGTAGTCACTTTCTGGTTCAGCGGCTTTTAAAGCTTCTAATTCATAACTGTAAGTACTTACAGAATTTTTGGTGAGCGCATTATCCAAACTTTTATTCAAAGCTTTTGGTTTTAAATTATGCTTTGTGTTATATGCTATTTGTTTTTCACGCCTGTATTCAGTTTCATCTATTGTTTTTTGCATGCTTTTTGTTATTTTATCAGCATACATAATCGCTTTTCCGTTGAGGTTTCTTGCAGCTCTACCAACCGTTTGCGTTAATGATCTTGCGGAACGTAAAAAACCTTCCTTATCGGCATCTAGAATAGCAACTAACGATACCTCAGGTAAATCTAATCCTTCTCTTAGTAAGTTGACACCTACTAGAACATCAAATAACCCTTTTCTTAAATCTTGCATAATTTCAACACGTTCTAAAGTATCTACATCACTATGAATATATCGGCAACGAATTTGAATTCTATCTAAGTATTTGGTTAACTCTTCCGCCATACGTTTGGTTAGCGTAGTTACTAATGTCCGTTCGTCCTTTTCAACACGCTGTTGAATTTCTTCAATTAAATCATCAATCTGATTTAAGCTTGGTCGGATTTCAATAATAGGATCTAATAAACCCGTTGGCCGAATGACTTGCTCTACATAAACACCATCGGTCTTTTGTAATTCATAATCAGCAGGTGTTGCACTTACATATATAACTTGGTTTTGTATAGCTTCAAATTCTTCAAATTTTAACGGACGATTATCCATAGCTGCGGGTAGTCTAAACCCATATTCAACAAGGTTTTCTTTTCTACTTCTGTCACCTCCATACATAGCATGTACTTGAGAAATAGTAACATGGCTTTCATCAACAATCATTAAATAATCATCTGGAAAGTAATCTAGTAAACAAAAAGGTCTTGTTCCTGGAAGTCTCCGATCCAAATAACGCGAATAGTTTTCTATACCAGAAC
The DNA here is from genome assembly GCA_947500585.1 of uncultured Flavobacteriaceae bacterium. Lineage (GTDB taxonomy): Bacteria > Bacteroidota > Bacteroidia > Flavobacteriales > Flavobacteriaceae > CAXBID01. The sequence continues at coordinate 48,312 of CANMSN010000007.1, forward strand.
AATACCCTAATTCCCGTATCATTTCTAGGTCAAATTCTGTACGTTCTTTAAGGCGTTTAGCTTCTAAATGTTTTCCGATGTCTTTAAAATAGTCATGTTGTTTTACCAGATCATCCTGAATTTCTTTAATTGCACCTTGTAACACATCAGGTGATGTAACAAACATATTTGCAGGATAAATGGTTAGTTGATCATATTTTTCAATGACTTCATTCGTTTGAATATTAAAAGATTCTATATCTTCAATTTCATCTCCAAAAAAGTGAATTCTGAACGCATCATCAGCATAACTTGGAAAAACATCTACAGTATCACCTTTTATTCTGAAGTTTCCATGTTTAAAATCAGCTTCCGTTCTGGAATATAAACTTTGAACTAATTGATGTAATAATTTTGTTCTTGAAATAACTTGATCTCGTTTTAAGGCAACTACATTTTTTTGAAATTCTATTGGGTTGCCTATACCATAGATACAGGAAACCGAAGCTACAACTAATACATCGCGACGTCCTGAAAGTAGTGAAGACGTAGCGCTTAAACGCATTTTTTCTATCTCTTCGTTTATAGATAAATCTTTTTCAATATAAACGCCTGAAACAGGAATGTATGCTTCAGGTTGATAATAATCGTAATAGGATACAAAGTATTCAACGGCATTATCAGGAAAAAACTGTTTAAATTCAGAATATAATTGCGCCGCTAAAGTTTTATTATGCGCTAAAACTAGGGTAGGGCGTTGCACTTCTTCAATAACATTGGCAACAGTAAACGTTTTACCAGAACCTGTTACACCAAGTAAAGTCTGGTATTTTTCAGAAGAATTGATACCAGAAACGAGTTGCTTAATAGCTTGCGGTTGATCGCCAGTAGGCTTAAATTCAGATTTAATTTTAAACTGCATTTTGCAAAATTAAGCAAAATATAGCGGTTAACGCTTTAAAGTGAAGTGCCCTTTGAATTCTCTGCCATCTTCAAGCATAACTCTAAACCAGTAATCATCAGTTGGCATTAACTGACCATTAAATATACCATTCCAACCTTCTGAAAGTGGATTGAGTTGCTTCATTAATTTTCCATGACGGTCAAAAATATAAATATCACTTTGCGGTTGAAATTCAGTATTAATTCCTAGAATTTGCCAATTTTCATTAATGCCATCTCCGTTTGGGGTGAAGAAATTCGGATAGTCTATAACCGAAATGGTAATAGATGTGGTACCACAACCGTTTTTATCTCTTACAAAAAGTGTATGAATACCACCTTTAATGCGCTCAAAAAATGGTTCATCTTGATATGAAGAAAACTCATCATCAAGCGCATATTCGTAATCACCTAGTCCAAGGTTAGTTTCATTTATTGTTATTGTATTATTATCTGAAACATCAACTATGGTGATATCGTCTAGACTAATGGTTGCTAATTCTGAAGCATTTACAAAAACTTCTCTAGTCTTAGAGCAACTTGTTCCGTCAGTTTTAGTTAGAGTTATAGAATACGTACCTGGAGTTGATACAGTTAAAGTTTCATCATTAGAAAGAGTTGTTCCCGCATCATTTATCCATTCATAAGTAAAAACTTCAGAAGGATTATCTTCTAATGGATCTAACACTACAGTAAAGTTTGGGTCTGATGAACATACAATTTGGGGTGTTTCTATTGTGAACTCGGGTAGCGGATTTATAATAAAATCTATACTAGTTGTAGCAGCACAAGTTGGATTTAACGGATTTATTGCGTCAACTGTTATCGTTTGGGAACCAGAAACAAAAGGATTTGGGAATGTAGTTGAATTACTAATTAAACTGCCAGTTTCGTCAAAATAAGTGTAAAATACATCTATGTTCGTTTGCGTACCTAAAATAGTGTTTTCAATATTCGAAGTATCAAAAGGATAAACCCCATCATCATTAATGTCTCCAGAATCACCGTCACAAACTATAAATGGAGCTACAGGATTTGCAATTGGAGTGACATCAACAATAAATTCTAACGTTGTTTCATCAAAACAAGGACCATCTGGTGCGGATGTCGTATTATTTGTTACACGAATACTAATGGTTTGACTAGTAGTTAAAAAAGGATTTGGTAGTGGACTAGGTAAAGGATTGCCTAATTCATCAAAATATTCAATAGTCACATCAGTAGGGTTTTGAGTTCCTAATAAATCTGATTCTACTTGCGAGGTATCAAAAGGAAATGCGCCATCGTTATCATCATCGCATTGTCTAGTAATTGAAATAGGATTTGCAATAGGTAAAGGTTCCACAATTAAAGTGATGTATGGTCCAAAAGCTTGACAATCATTTCCAATTTGACTATCAACCCTAACATAAATTTGCTGCGTATTAGGATAGCCAATGTTTCTGTAGTTTGATGTATTAGTTATGGCATCATTTTCTGCTAAAGCATCAGCTTCATTTCTATAAAAGGTTACAGTTGGTGTTTGTGGTAAAAAGAAGTTTTCTACAGTAGTTTTAACATAGCTAAAATCGAATGTTGCTATACCGTCTCTATCGTCATTGTTAGTATTATTGTCTCCATTAATATCTAGGAAGTCATCACATTGATTTAAAATTTCATCAATTGTGCCAGCTGGAATTTGGCTGGTACCCACATTAAGTTGAATTTCAGAAACACTTGCACACCCAAAAGAACTTTCAACTCTTGTCCAAACCATATCAGAAAACGGACTTAAGCTATTCTCATATGTTGTTGGTGATGAAATATAATCTGTACTGGTTACATCTCCAGAAATTGCTGCCGAACTACTCAAATAATAAGTGAACGTTTCGTTTATGGCATTACTGGAAATTTCATTGTTAGCTTCAGTTAAGTTGAAAAAACTAATACCATCAATATCATCATCACATTGAATTAATGTTACAGGTGAATTTATTACTGGTAGCGGGTTTATTGTAATTTGAATAGCATTAGAATATAATCCGCAACCATTACCATTTCTATTTAAAAGTGCTCTATAAAAATTACCATTAAATACTAAGGGTGCATTATTAATTAAAAGGCTACTTGTTTGAGAATCGTTATAAATAGCATCATCAGATATTGTATTCCAATTTGTTCCATTGGTTGAGACTTCCCATTGTATAGCATCAAAAGTTGTAGAGACCAATGACACATTATTATCGGAGCCTTCGCAAAATTCAATATTAACAGGTTGAGTTGTAATTACAATTGGGGCAAAATTTAAATATTCACTATTTGGTAAAGTATATCCATCCGAAGCATTAGAGACTAATCCATTAATATCAACAATTATGGTATTTGTATCTCCTAAATAATCATCGCCATTAGCATCAGAAAAACCAGCTTCAATAACATCGTTACATCCATCGCCATCACCATCTGCATCTATATAACTGAAAATCGTATCTGCATCAAAATCATTAAGTATATAACCTATTAGGTTGCTATCTGGAGCAGTTTCAGCATCATCAATCCAACCATTTGTTCCAAAAGCAAATCCGCTATCTACAACGCCGTTTAAATCGGTATCAGACAAAAGCCCTAGTTGACCGGTTTCTATTAAATCTGTTATGCCATCATTATCGCTATCTAAATCATAAAAATCTAATACAGAGTCTCCATCTGTATCAATTGGTAGTGCATTAATATCATAAACATCATCCAAACCATTATTGTCGGCATCAATACCAGATAAAGCTACTAGAATACCATCGTTTTCAATAAAATCAGGAATTCCATCATTATCACTATCTAAATCTAATTCATCTTTAACCCCGTCATTATCATTATCGTTTTTAAAACATGTTAATGAAATATTTGCTTGAAAATTTGAAGTGTCAACAATGTTTTCTAATCTGTGAATAAATAAAAACCCTTCTACTTGATTTGCAAAAAACGCAAAAGGTGTATTTCCTGAAGGCGAAGGGTTGTATTTAAAATGAATTTCAGATCCCGATATTTGAGTAATACCAGTTTCAAAAATCTCATCAAAATTAGAATCGATTAATAGTCTATCATCTGGGTCAACTAAAGTAATATTTTTGTTTGCTGGTAATACTTTTACAATATAGTATTCGCCGTCAACTGAAGTATGTGTATAAGAATCATCTTCAGAAAACTTTACATTAATAGGTTCAGTAAAATTAATAGTATATTCATTTTCTGCATTACTGTCTGCGGGTATTTCACTTATGATATTTCCTGTTCCAGTAAGTCTAATTGCACTAGTACCAGATCCAGCACGATTAAGAGTTTTATTATCTGTAGCTATTGTTGTATTAACCGTTCCATCTTGAAACTTAAGTATGGGATCTCTTGTATCTGCTAAATCGAGAACAACATCACCCCAAGATTCTGTGCAATTTAGAATGCCATCATTATCATTGTCAACATCAATATTATCAATAATGCCGTCATTATCAGTATCATCAGGACAAATACTTACTGGTACTTCTACAGACTCTAAAGTTTCTCCTGTACAGGTTATAATACCAATTAGTTTATATCTTGCAGGTACTGTTGGCGTAATGGAAGGTACATTTGCAACTAGAAGTTGAAAGCCAGAACCATCATCATAATACCATTCATAACTATCAAAATTTTGTGCATTTGCGGCTTCCAAAGTAATGTTAGGAATACAATTTCCTAAAGTGGCAAATTGAGCATCAAAATTAATTTCTGGATTTGAAGGGAAACCAGAATAAAAACTTCCAGATGTCGCAGCACCATTCACATTAAAATAGGCTACATACAACTCATCATCACCTTGAATGGATACATTATTTACCAAACCAGTAACTTTATATGTAACATAATCTGGTTTTCCGTCGACATTACTTGGACCTATTGTAGAAAAGTTTGTTAACGGTAAGTTGTTTATTGTAACGGTAGCTCCAACTTTTGTAACAATAGATACACCTCCGCTATAAGTTGTACTTCCTATATCGTCAATATTTCCAATGTTATCGATGTTACCTCTAGTTTCACAGCTTAAAGGCGGTACAAAAAACATCCCCTGATTAGCTTCACCAGTTGAACCTATACCTTGGTAAGCAAATACATCTTCTGATGTTCTAACATACATATTGCCACTGGCATTATATGAGTTTCCTTCAATTAAAGCATATCTGTTAGCTGCAGTAATGGTTATAGGTGTTGTACTTCCATTAATAAAAACATCTGTTGGGTAAATGTGTGGAACTATTAAAACGTTTTCCCATCCATTATCACCACCTCCTCTAACAAAAATATATTCTTTACCTACTTTAGAAAGTCCAGCTATTTGATCAATACCATAATCTCTACCACCTCCATTGTGAAAACTTCCATTGGCGGATCCGCAATTAACTACTATGGGTTTATTTGAAGTTACTAAACATCCAATTAATCCATCTCTGTTGGTTAAACTATCAAAACTATTTGTAGCAATAGTATAGCTTTCGCCTTCATTTAAAGTTATTGTTATTGGTGTTGTACCAGTATAGTTTTTTATTATTAAACCAGCTGGTAAATTATCGAAGGTAACTTGTGTATCATCTTCGGTTGCCATTACCGAAACAAAGTTTAAATAATTATCTTGGGGGTTTTCATTTGTGTAGCTACCAATTCTAAAAACTGTGTCTAATGCTGATGATCCTTTACTGACCAAAGCTCCAGCTTGTGCGCCACCTCCTGCATTCATTCTGACAGAAATATATATAGGAGCTTCAGCTTCAATAATATAGCCCTTATCATTTGTTACTAAACTGGTTGAGTTAGAAGAAACAAATAACTGGCCGTTGCCAGTTCCAATAGATTCCACTTGTGGGTTAGCGTTTGATACACTTCCTGTTATGTAATTAGCAGCTGGTTGTCCAACAGGCATTATAGTATAAGGCACAAGGGAATTACTGGGTGTAGATATATAAATATATTGATCTTCAGGGTTGGCATTGCCAAATGCTGCACTTGTTAATGGTGGAATATAATGAGTCTTGCTCAATTGAGAAAAACCTTGAACGCTAATAAGGAATATTAGAATTAAAAATAACCTTTTAATATATTGGTTAATACTCATTTATAAGTTTGTATAAATTTTTTTGAACAGAGCGAAATACTAAAATATGTTATTTAATTCTATTTAGACTAAAAAGTTGCTTCAAGGTTTAAGCATTTTAGATGAAAAGAAGAAAAAATCTATCAATGTTTATATTTTTTATAGTTATCAGACTTTTAGAGTCTATCTTTTCAAAGCAAAATGACCTTTTAAATCGAAGGCTTCACCGTTTTGAATAACCTTGGCAACAAACCAATAATCATCTGATGGCATGTTAGCTCCATTAAAAGTACCATCCCAACCAATGGAGGTATGTGACAAAGTTTTTAGTAGTTTGCCATGACGATTATAAATGTATACTACTGTACCAGGAATTTGATCGATACCAACAATATGCCAAGTATCATAAAAACGATCATTATTTGGAGTGAAAAATTTTGGGATATCTACAACAACAACTTCGGTAAAAACATCTTCGCAACCATTTAAATCTCTTATGGTAACAATATGAACACCAAAAGTTACATTTTCAAAAACGTTTGAAGTTTGTGGTTCACCATCATCTAAAATAAAAACATAGTCACCAATTCCACTAACATCTACAGTAATGCTATTTGGGTCTGCAAAATCTACAGTGGTTGTAAAGTTTAATGTGGCTTCTTCAGACTCTATGACTGTGAAATTTTTAGTATATGTACAATCGTTTGAACCTGCATTAGGTCTAGTTACGGTTACCGAATACTCACCAATATCTGTAGCACTATTCAGTTGAATTTGTGGATTGATTTCTCCTGTAGACCATACGTAGGTATCATCAGGATTCCCAGTATGAGCATCAATGATTAACGGTAATCTGTTGATGCATAATGGTACAAAATCATCAATAGCTATAACAGGTAACGGGTTTATAAATGTGGTAAATTGTGTAATATTAAAGCAACCTGTATCTATGTTTTCTATTCGTGCAAAAATAACCTCTCCATCGGTTGCTGTATGTAAATTACCTAAACCATTCGCTTTTTCTTCTGCATCTATTTGCTCATTGTAATACGTAACGGTATATTCAGAAATGGTTTGAGTGCCAATTATGGTGTTTGTGTTTACCGATAAATCAAACTCCAATAAACCATCAAAATCATCATCACATTCAATTAAATCTGGAGGTGTATTTGCAATGGGGTTTGGGTTTATTTGTAAATCGAAGGGTACAACGATATGGCAACCATTATTAGTGTCTGTTACTCTTACATAAATGTCTTGATTACTCGCTGTATAGTTATATATAGTACCTAACGGAGAATCATTATTTTCAGCATCATTCGAATCGTTATGATATGAAATGGTTACTAAACTGGTTTCGTTTACAAGCATAGTATCTATTTGCGATAAATCATAAGTATCTGTGTCGTTATCACATATTTCTATGATTCCTAAATTATTTGTTGCAGGTGGTAGATTAACTATTAAGTCTATAGGAATAACACTGTAACATTCTGTTAAGATATTAGCGACTTTTATGTAAACGGTTTTAGAATTTGATATAAAATTTTGTGGATCAGTAATTTCATTTGTATTGTCTAATCCGTCATTTTCGTTTATATCACTCAACTCGTTAAAGTAATTAATACTTAGGTTGGTTTGTATTCTATCCAAAATTTCAAAATTGGCATTTTCTAAATTAAAGTTAGTAAAACCGTCATAATCTGCATCGCATTCAATTAATGGCATACTAACTTGTGTAATATCTGGTGCTGGAACTATATTTAAACTTAATTCTTCAACAACAAAACATAATGAATCATCGCTTTCTATTCTAACATAAATAGTTTGTGGATTGCTGGTATTACTGTAAGATGTAGGTAATGGATTTTCACTTTTCTCAGCATCTAATTGATTTATGTGAAAAGATATATTTAAATCATCTGCAGAGCCTTCTGATATTTGTGTGATTTTTTCGTTAAAATCAAAAACTTCAACTTCATCATTTGTAATGTCATCACAAGTTAAAAATGGTGTTGGCGGGTTGTAAATTGGATCTGGTGAAACTTGCAATATAAATGATGATGTGGCAAAACAATTAGCATCAGTTAAGTTTTCAACTCTCACAAAAATAGGTTGTGGACTCGTTGTGTTTTGATAGATATTATTTTTATCAATAGGCATAGTATAAGCAGCATCTTCAAAATAAAACACTTCTTTACCAGTTTGTCCATTCAAAATTTCTGCATCTTTATCTATTAATAAAAAATCAGCAGTACTACTACCTCCAATTTGACAAATTTGAAAATTACTAATAGTTGGTATAATAGGTAATGTATTTACAATAATTTCTAGTTCTACAACATTGTAGCATCTAGGATTGTCATCTATATTTATATTACTTTCTACTCTTATAAAAATGGTTTGAGTGTCTGCATTATAAGCAGCAAGATCAGTAGTGGGTATAGCATCTGTAAACGTATTGGCATCGTCTAAAGAAGTGAAAAAATCTATATTAAGATTGGCGGTGTTTGTTACAACTTCTGAAATTTTATCCTCTAGATTAACAACAGAAAAACCGTCTTGATCATCATCACAAATAATGAACGGGGAAGGTGTATTTGCTTCAGGAGCAACTAAAACTTCAATTTCAAATGGATTTACAGTAGCACAACCTGTCGTTACATGTGCAATTCTAGCAAATATTTGCTCTACAGGATTTGTATTCGTATAGAAAGGCGGTAACTGATTTGATGTATTATTTTCTGCATCAAATTGTGTTGGAAAATAAGTAACTTCAAAGTTTGTGTCTTCGTTAGTAACTAAGTCATCTAAAGAATGTAAATCAATACTAACAATGCCATCATCATCGGTATCACAGTAAGGAACAGGATCTGCCGATTCAAATAATAAAATAGGATTAACTAATAGTGTAATTTCTGCAACTTGAGAGCAATTTCCATCATCTAACCTAATATAGACTACTGAAGGGCTGAGTGCTGAAAATAATTGAGTTTTATCTAAAGGGCTAATATTGGCATTTCTGTCATCTTCAGATCCAAAAAAAGTAACTGTTACCGGATTAGGTAGACCATTATTAATGAAGTTTTCTACGGTATTAAGATTGAAATCTAAAGTGTCATTTTCATCATCGTTATTATCGCATTGAGCAAAATCTCCTGTATCAGTACCAGTTAATAATAAGTTTGTATGAATTTCAATTGGTACAATAGATGCGCAACCTGTGGTATTATCTTCTATTCTGGCGTACAGTGTTTGCTCCTCTGGAACTAAATTTTGGTAATTGGTTTCGTTTGCTATGGCATTAGTATTATCGCCAATTTCAGCATCATCATAACTTTCATAAAATGCAATAGTAACACCAGAACTTGGTAACCCATTTAAAATATCTGCAATGGCCTGTGTTAAATCAAAAGTTGCTATTCCATCTAAATCTGCATCACAGGCATCAATAAATTTCGTGTCTCTATTTACTATAGGGCTAATAGTTATATCTATATCTAAAGTAGTTGTACTAATGCAGCCTGTTTGTAAATTTGTTACCCTAACATAAACTGTTCTATTGTCACTTATAAAAGGTATTGGTATTGGGTTATCTCCAGTATCAGCATCAGTAGGGGTGTAGTGGTAAGTTACATTTAAATTAGGGTCACTAGAAGTGATTTCATCATCTTTTACCGATAAATCGATTACTGCAGTTCCATCTGGAGAATCATCACTATCACAAATTGGCAATGGTGACGGCGCAATAATATTAGGTAAAGGGTTTACTACTAAATTGAAACTAGTGTATGCAAAACAATTTGTGTCTAAATCTTGAATACGAACAAAAATAGGTTGAGGGTTTAGAGGATTAGGAATAGGTGTAGTTATATCATTTATATTACCTCTTGCTTCAGCTTCAGAAAAATGATATGAAAAAGTATAATTAGTAAAAGGAATGTTTGGTAATAGTTCAGGCGTTTTGATTGAAAGGTCGAATACTTCTTCATCATCACCAGTATTATTATCATCACATAACTCATAGTCAGAAATGGGTGTAATAGCCTCTTCGGTATTTAAAGCAACTATAATTTCATCTTCCTCAACACAAGCTGTACCGTTAAGAGGTACTGAAACTTCAACTTTATATGTACCGTTCTGTACAGCATTAAAAGTTGTGTTGGTTGCCCCACTAATTGAAGCACCATTTAAAAACCACTCGTAAGAAGCCAAAGGGTTATCTATATCTGCATCTAATAGTGCAGAACCTGCACATGTTGAAATATCATCACCAAGATCTAAAATTTTAAAACTGTCCCCCTCAATAAATACAGCAGAATCAAAAGTGCCATCTGTTTGGTCAGCAATTATAATTTTAATATGGTAAGATACATTGGGTTGTATTGTGGTAGAGGCTGTTAGGACTGTAGTTCGTCCAATATAATTGGTGTCGCCTATGTTATAACCATCAAAATACTGCTCGTTTTGTGCAGCACAAGCAGGTAATAAGTTTGTGCGTACTGTACCTGTATTAACAGGATCAGAAGTTCCCGGAACTAAGGCAATATTTTGATAAGGAGCAGGACTTCCAGTTTCTTTAATTAAAAAAACGAATCCATCAGACACCTGACAGGGATTAATACCGTCATAATCTTCGGAAGCAAATAAATAATTAAATTGAAATTGACTTGATATAGATACAATATCAAACTCAATAGACGTTGCATTTAAAGTATTGGTAGTTGCTAATGCAGTTTCTAAATCAGGGTCGGTTCCCCATATTGATGAGCCCTCGCTAAGTGTTGGTGTTATAAGACTATTACCGGCAGAAGCAGCATTACCTGTAGTTAGCACGATACCATTTTCAAAAGGGAAATTTGAACCAGCACGCTCAAAATAACCAAAACTTGGTAAACCAAAGCTACTTCCGTTAACAGAAGATGATATATTTGTAATATCTACACAGCCATCAACAAGATTATCTTCAATAAGTTGTTGTAAAGGCACTGTATTATCAACTGAAATTTGTTGAGAAAACATAATATTACTACAGCAAAAAAGTGTAATTAATATGTAGTTTGTAAATTTCATAGCAAGTAGGTTCTTTCTATTAAACTGTTAGCGTAAAATATATTTTCAATTCGGGTTTAAATAGCCTTGAAAAGTAGATTTTTTTCAGTTGAAATAAAAAAAAACCAGCATAAAATGCAATTTAATTAGTTTTTTGGTTTAAATATTAGTGTTTAAGTGTAAAATGATTTTTAAAAATTCTTCCATCTTGAAGTTTTACTGTAAACCAATAATCATCTGTTGGTAATATTTCACCATTAAAGCGTCCGTTCCAACCTTCTCCTAATGGGTTAATTTCTTTTATTAATTTACCAAATCTATTAAAAATCAACACTTTAGTATCTGATTGAAACATGCTAGATACACCATATACTTGCCAAGTATCATTAATGCCATCATTGTTTGGAGTAAAGTATTTTGGGAAACCTATTACAAAAACATTTTCTGGCACTATGCCACAATCATTTTTTATATCTCTAACCAATATTGTATAGATCCCAGGAAATACATTTTCAAATAGATTACTATCTTGATAAGGTTTAATAGTATCATCATTTTCACCAATTAAACTATACTGGTAAGTGCCTTCTCCTGAAACTAAAACAGTAATGGTGTTATTTTCAGAGACGTCTACAACTTCAATAGATTGAAAACTTGCGATATTAGATGACTCTACAGTGACTACCCGGTTTTTTGAACAATTATTAGAATCTGTTACAGTAACTGTATAGTTACCAGTAGCATTTATTTGAATTTCATAAGTATTCTCTCCTGTAGACCAATTGTATGAATAATTAGTTGGAGAATCGTTTATAAGGGCAGCATTTATTGGAATGGTATTTGGAAAATCGTTTAAGCAATAATAGACTAAATCTTCAATAACAATATTTGGTAATTCTAATACAGTAAGGGTCACTTCACTTATACCGTAGCAATTATTAGCATTTTCAACACGTGCATATATAGTTTGATTATAAGGTATTGTGTTAGTGTAGGTTGTATTTAATACATTTTCCTCTAGAAGCGCATCTTCATAAGTTTCAAAATATGAAACACTTAAGCCTATTGGCAAACCATTTGTCACGTTTGTAGTGGCTTCATTTAAATTAAATTCATAAAAACCGTCTTCTAATCCGTCATCATCACAAGCTGCCGGTAAAAAAGTATCGTTAGAATCTGTTACGCTTACTTCTAGTGTTAATTCTGAGTTATTTATGCAGCTAGTATTATCATTAATCACCTTCACGTAAATAGTTTGGGGGTTTATGGTATTTGGAAATAGGTCACCGCTAACTTCAATAGTTCTAGAACTATCAGTATAAAATTTAGTTGACATACCTGAGGTGTTACCTGTTAAATCTGCATTAGCTTCATTAAGATTAAAAAGCGTAAGACCATCAACTACACCATCTTCATCACATTGCAATATTGTGTAGTCGAATGCATCTGGAACTGGATTTGCTATTAAATTTAATGTTGTAAAACTTCTACAGTTTTGATTTGTAGCATCTTCAATTCTAACAAAAACTTGTTCGTTAAATGGTGTTTCATTGTAATATAAGCTTGGGAGTGCTCCCATCCGATTTTCGGCATTAGGTAAAGATGTGTAGTAAAAAATATTAATATCTGAAATACTTTGACCATCTAGAATCTCATCATTTTTGGAAGATAAATTGAAAATAACACGTCCGTTTTTATCATCTCCATCATCTAAATTGTCGCATAAAACAAAGTCTATAGGTTCAGCAAAATTTGGTCCAAGGTTTACATTGAGCTCAAATTCTGTTAATTCAAAGCATTCTGTTATATTATTGGTTATTCTTGCATAAATAGTTTGTGGATTACTAATATTTCTATAAGTGTTTGGTAATTCACCTATTCCAATATTAGCATCACTTTCTGAATCATGATAAGTAATTGTTAGATTTGATTGTGAGCCAATTATAGGAGAAGTGTTATCTGACAAATTAAAATCAGTAAATCCATCTGAAAAAGGAGCTGTATCATCACACATTTCAAAATCAAGTGGAGTTCCGATAGTATCTGCTTCGTTAGTTGGAGGTTCTGAAAACGTCGCTGTTCCTGTCCATTCTAAGCTAAATGGACTGTTTCCAATAGGTCTATCTATAACAATAAAATAGGTGTCGCCTGCATTTACATCCAGCCATCTAACAAAACTATTACCAGCAGCTCCTGGTCCCTCTGATGTATCAGTTTCTGAACTTCTCATTCCAGTTAAATTATTACCCTGATTTGCAGCTTGAGGGTTTGTTGATGAGCATCTAATGGCTTGTCCTATATTCCCACAAGTAGGGTTAGGTCCAAAGACATAAAAATCGTAATCCTCGCTTATAGCTGAACTATTTGGGGTTAAGGTAAATCCTAATGTGCCTCCCGTAACTAAAGTAACTTTTAGCCAGACACTATTACTTTCTCCTAAGCTGGTTCCATTGGGACCACAGGTATTAGAATTGTTTAATTCTTGTGTTCCAACACCGCTAACGTCTAAATTAATACTTGAATTTCCGCATGCAATAATGGCATCTGTACAGTCATTAGGTTGCTGACCAAAAGCAGTACTAAAGTTTAATAGTAATATTGAATAGAAACAGAGTTTTATGTTGAACTTCAATAGCTTAATATTTTAAAGTAAAATGATTTTTAAAAATTCTTCCATCTTGAAGTTTTATTGAAAACCAATAATCATCAGAAGGTAATTTTTTGCCATTTGTAGTGCCATTCCAGCCATCGCCAATAGGGCTTATTTCTTTTACTAATTTACCATAGCGATCATAAATAAGAATTTTAGTGTCTGGTTGAAACATACTAGATACACCATATACTTGCCAAGTGTCGTTAAAACCATCATTGTTTGGTGTAAAGTATTTTGGGAAACCTATTACAGAAACGTTTTGACTAACTTCACCGCAATTGTTTTCTACATCATTAACCGAAACTTGGTAAATACCAGGTTTCACATTTTCAAAAACATTACTATCTTGATAAGGGGATATCAAGTCATTGTTTTCATCACGTAACTGATATTGATAAGTTCCTTCACCAGAAACAAAAACTGTAATGGTATTATTTTGAGATACATCTTTAACCTCAAAAGGTTTTTCAGGATTAAATACAGCATTATTTGAAGGGTCAACGATAATAGTCCTTTCCTTAGTACACTCAGTAACTTTATCGGTTACCATAACTGTATATGTGCCAGCTTCGTTTATTTGTGTTTCATAATTAGTATCACTATTTGACCAAGTATAAAAATAATCATCTATGTTATTAGTATTCAAACCAGCATTAAGTGTTATGGTTTCAGGATAAAAATTAGTACAATAATAGGTAAGGTCTTCTACATCGATATCTGGTAAAACATTCACTTTTAATAAAACAGTTATTATACTAAAACATGCATTATCATTTTCTACCCGAGCATAAATCGTTTCCGAATAAGGATTGCTGGTGTTAGTATAAGACGTATTCCCTAAATCATTTTCTTCCAAAAGCGCATCACTTTGCGTTTTATAATAAGTAATTGGATAAATAAAGCTGTTTCTACTTTGAATACTAGTAGTTATATCGTTTAAATTAAAGGTGTTAATACCATCTTCCGAATTTAATTCATCACAGACTTGATACAAAAAAGGATAAATTTGTTGAAGATTTAAATTTAATGTTAATATAGAGATATCGAAACAATTAGTATCTGTATTATACACTTCAACATGTATAGGGTTGGGATTATCTGCATCATAGATGTAATTATCAGCAGTTAAGATTTCTGAGTTACTATCTCTGCTAGCATTAGTAAAAAATCTAGTGGAAAGATTTGAAAGTCCTCCAGTTAAATCTTCATTGGCTTGGTTTAAATTAAACCTCGTGAAACCACCTAAAATTCCATCTTCGTCACATTGTATAAGTTCAGCATCATATGCTACAGGGTTTGGGGCAAAAGTAACATTTGCAATGCCTTCAAAGGTTTCACTACAGTCATTCGTATTTAAATCTATAAAAACTTTATATAAGCCTGCGGATGAGATTTCTAATTCGAAATCTGATTCTGTAATTGGTATTCCATTTAATTCGGTAAGAGGTACTCCGTTTAAAGACCAAATATAACTTGCCATGGGAAATTCTGGAGCCTTTAAGGAATATTTATCACCATCACATAATTGTAAACTTGTAGATTCGGAATTATTTCTAATAATATCTACTTTTTCAGCAAAAAAGGAGGTTATAAATGGCGGTAAGCCTTGTCTTGAGTTTCTACTTAAAGGAATTGCATTGTGTTTATAATCACATGATAATCCTAAGGCATTTGGTGTATTTATTACAGACAAAAAAGGAGACCCAAGTGGGTATGTTATACTCATTGCTCTGTATATTCTTCCATCAGGACCTAATTGTAAACCACCTCTATATATTTGTCTATTATCAATAACAATTTCACTACTGCTTACATCTGCAGCAGTTAAATTATATTGCAATAAAGAACCATATTGCTCTGATGGGGAATTAAATTCTTCTCGTGTAGGATTATAATAAGCTGAAACATACAAGAGATTGTTATTTTGAGAAAACTCAACACCATATGGCGACTGTGGTTTAGCAGCTGGAGAAAAATTAATATTAATTTGATTTTGATTACTTACTTTTCCGGTATTAACATCAAAATCATAAAGGTATAAACCAGAAGTGGCATTAGCGCAAGCAATTTTAGTGCCGTCTGGAGATAATTTTAAATAACCTCTTGGATCTTGTATGAAAATATCATCGAAAGTTGAAGATACAGGCGTGGTAATTATTCCAGTATCAGTCACTGCATAAGCGTGAAATGTGTTGAAAAAATTATCTGTAGCGAAACCATTTAATGATGCAAAAGTTATTACCCAAAGTGCCTGAGTTTCACAATCTTTTACAACAGCACTAATTTTTTCAGAACTATCTTCAAGTAAATTAATATTTTTAGATGTAACATCACCAAAAGTACCATTTAATGTCATGTCCACAATAGAATAGTTAAACCCTCTATCTGGATCATCTCCTATTGAGGTGTCTACTGTAAAAATGTAATAAATATTTGGGTCTTTTGGTTTTGGAATTACAATGGCAGATTGTGTGCTTGAAGGATCTCCAAATAAGCCATTACCTATATTTCCATTAGCATTAGGCATTGGTCTATGTAATCTGTCCCAAACAGTTATACCATCTGTATAAAACAATAAATCACCATTAGCATCAGAAATAGTAGTACATCCCTCATCAGTATTTAATTGACTGTCTGTTAGCTCTGTTATACTTCCATTGGGGTTAAAACTTATACCAGCATTTTCACCAAAGTACCAATTTGAAGCTTCGTTTTGGGCAATACAATTTAACCCTATAAAACAGATTAATAATAAAATGAGGGTATTTTTCATATTTTGCATAGCGATAGCTATCAAAGATATTATAAATCTTGCTTTTTTAAATAATTTATAAGTTAAAAAGCTAAAAAAGGAACTTTATTGTAAGTGTTTTATCTTTAAGTTAATTAAATAAAGAAGCTATTTAATGTTTTAGAGTAAAATGCCCATTAAAAACTCTAACTTCTATAAGCATTACAGGAAACAATTAATCATTAAGATTGTAATATAATAATCAACCAAAATTTACTACAAATCTCGATTTTGTAATAATCTAAACGACAAAAAGACGAATAGGGCAGTCCATCCTAAAACTATGGCAATTTCATACCAGTGTACAGCATAATCATAAGCTAATTCTGCTTTTTCTGGAAATTTAGACATAGCGACACGCTGAAAAGGTTGGTCTATTAATTTGTACATAGATTTTAAGGGAAAGAAATTCTGAATTTTTTCAGCAGTATTCATGTCTAATTTCCAAGTTAATAAACCGAAAATAATCCACTCTAAAATGTATAAAATGAATAAAAAGGCAAGCGCAAAAGCAGACCGTTTTACAAGCATGCCAAAAAACAAACATAAACTGAAAAAGCCGACTAGCTTTACGAAATAAGCTACTAAAAAATTGGTTTCTTGAATAATGATACTGAATTCATTATAGCTTGAATAGTATAAGCCAATACAAAATGAAATAAGCGTAATTAATACTGTTGATACTAATGAAAAGAATACAATAGTATAGAATTTAGAAAGAATGAATTCCTTTTTACTTAAGCCATCAATAAGGTTTTGTTTAATGGTTTTATTGCTATACTCATTACCAATCATACTTACCACTACAATAGCAAAAAAGAATTTAAATTGTGACGCGAAAAAGGTTGTTAAATGCCAGATTATCGGGAAGTTAAAAACACCTAATTCACCAAGTTCTAAAGTAAAAAAACCAAAGACATTAATTTTTAATGATGATAAAAGAATAACAAAAAAAGGTAATATGAAGGATACAAAAATGAGTATTTTACTAGTTCTATTAAGTAAAAGTTTTTGTAATTCTAAATTTAAAAGTCGTAACATAAGTTGTATTTTGGTTGGTCTAGTTTTTATCTGTTAATTGTAAAAATTGTTCTTCTAAACTTTCTTTACGTTGCACTAAATAGCTGAGAATGATGCCTTTTTCAAAAAGTTGTTTGTTGAAATCTTCAGATTTCATGGGTTCATTTAAAAATGCAGTAATTAAATCATTTTGAACTTTAATATTTCCAAAAGCATTATGGTTTTCTAGGAATAATATTAATTCATCTTTTTTATTACATTTCAATTCAAAAAAGCCATGACTTGAAATCATTTCATCCACGCGACCTGAATATAGCTTCTCGCCTTTGCGAAGTACAACAACGTGCGAACAAACTTTTTCAACTTCATCTAGTAAATGCGATGCTAATAAAATAGTTGTGCCTTTAGCGGCAATTTGTTTTATAATTTCTCTAATTTGATGAATGCCTTGTGGGTCTAATCCATTTGTTGGTTCATCTAAAATTAAAATTTCAGGGTCATTTAATAATGCAGAAGCAATGGCTAAACGTTGTTTCATTCCTAAAGAATAGGTGCTGAATTTATCGTTTTTTCTATCTAAAAGACCAACAACTTCTAACTTTTCATCTATTTTACTATAATCAATCCCTTTAATTTTACAAACTAGTTTTAAGTTTTGTGAAGCTGTCATGTATGGGTAAAAATTGGGGCGTTCAATAATGGCTCCTACTTTTTTTAAAGCATCATGCGTTGAGGTGTTACCATCAAACCAATGAAAATTCCCTTCAGTTTTGTTTACAACATTTAAAACAATACCTAGTGTAGTTGATTTTCCGCTACCATTAGGACCCAAAATACCATAAACATTACCTTTGTTTATAGTGAAAGAGAGGTCTTTTACTGCGGTTAAATAGCCGAATTTTTTTGTGAGGTTATTGATTGTTAGTATAGACTCCAAATTATAATTTTTTTATGTCGAGTTTCAAACCGACATGGGTTAGTTATTAAAGTATGACGATGGTCATCAGTTTTTGTTACAACAAATCGAGTTTCTAATTAAATAATTTATCTTTTTTTGAATAACTTTACAAGCTATGCAAGATTTAAAGATATCTAAAAAGAAGCCATCATTTCCTATAACCTCTAAATTACATGATTATTTAATGAGGTACGATAGAAATACCAAAATCCCCATTTTTTATGATGATTTATTACGTTTTCAAGGTTCGGTTGTGGTATATGATAAAGACGATAATGATACACTTTGGATTCGGGTTTTTTACAATGAGTTTGAAAGAGAAGAAATAGATTTATCGCTTAAAAAAGTGTATACCATTTTACATTCTGATGGTAATATAGATACCATTCCTTTTTTAAATGTTGATGCTATTGATTTCTGTACTTTTGGAAATTCTAAACCATTCAGAATAAAAATTAGAAATATTTTGAATGATAATTTCATCTATTTTTATATTAAAACTGCGGATGCTTCTCGTGTTTATGGCTTAGAATTAGAGCATATGTTATCACCATATAATTTAAATTTTCTTGTATATAAAAACACATTAATTGAAGAGCATATTGCTGGAATACCAGGTGATGAGTTTATAAAAAATATACTGCCTAAATGTGATAAAGCTGAAAAGGCTCAAATAGCAAAAGAGTTTGTAAAGTTTAACGAACGCTGTATGATAAGACTTTTGGGCGATATGCGATCTTATAATTACGTTATTGTACCTACACAT
The DNA here is from genome assembly GCA_947500585.1 of uncultured Flavobacteriaceae bacterium. Classification (GTDB taxonomy): domain Bacteria; phylum Bacteroidota; class Bacteroidia; order Flavobacteriales; family Flavobacteriaceae; genus CAXBID01. The sequence goes on from CANMSN010000007.1 coordinate 67,571, forward strand.
GATTTTGATCATGTGGTTTATAAAATTAGACCAATAGATTTCGATCAGCAATCTTATGAGGGTAAGTTTAATGTTTACCGACCACAATTTTTTAAAGAGAATTTAAAAATGGTAGAGTTAGTTTCTGGAAGTATGCAGAAACTTTCCATAGATCAGTATAAAACAGAAGAACGTTCTATTTTAGTAAAGCGTTTAAAAAGTTTTCAAAACAGAATAGGAAAACTTTTAGATTGTATGGAAGCAGACTCTATTTCAAAGGAAGAAAATATAGATTTATTAAAGTCTAAAATTTTTGATTACACCCAAGATGTTAAATTTAAACGCTGTAAAAACATGGGACAAATACTTAAGCATTCGTTAGCTTTTTTAACTAAAAACTATGAGAATGTAAAATTAGAAAGTTTGAAATAATTAATTCCAGTTTTCGTCAAAATCTAAACTGTCATAGTCATCTACATCAATGCCATCTTCAAACTCATCAAATTCATCTAGACTATCAGCTTCAAACAATTTTTCTGGTGCAGCATCTGGAACTTGACCCTGAACAAACATTAAGTTAGGGTAGTCAGTGCCTTGAGCTTCATCAACAATTTCGGCTAATTCAACATAAAATGTCCACATGCTTAAAAAGTCGTACACATAAATAAGTTTAGTTTGCATTTCGTGTACAACATCATTAATAATGGTTTCATTCATTAATCGAACAGATTCTTGTCCTTCACTCAAGTCAACCATTGAAATTTCCTCGCTCTGATCCCATTGATCGTTACTTAAATAAAACGACGCCATTTCTAACCCATCAAAACCAAAGGATTGGGTTATAATGTTATGCAAATCTTCTAAAGTGTCCGTTTCACGAATCTCTAAATCGCGAAAAATATCATCTTCAGTATCATTATCAAGAATAACTCTAAATCTATAAACCATGGTAAAAAATTAGGATACAAAGGTATGTTTTTTTTCAATTATTTACTGAATCGATGTAATGTAAATGTCATGGCGCTTAGCAAGAAAAAAGCCCCAACTTGATGCATAACACCCAGCCAAACAGGAACTTGTAATAAAATTGTAAAAACGCCTAAAGCAAATTGAATCCCTACTATTATTATTAGTGCTTTTATACCTTTAGATTGAAGTAAAGTAAGGTTGATTTTTTTTGAATTTTTCCAAATAAGGAAAATAAAAAGAACAACGATGTATGCTAAGGTTCTATGAATAAATTGTACACCACTTTTACCTTCAATAAAGTTTTTGTAAACAGGACTTTGCTCTATATAAACAGTTTCGTGTATAAACTTGCCCTCATTCATCATAGGCCAATGGTTGTGAATAAAACCAGCATCTAAGCCAGCTACAAAGGCACCATAAATAATTTGAATGATTAATACGATGAAGCCAAATCTAACCAAGTTTCTGAAGCTTTTATTTATCTGTTTCTTATCTGGGTATATTAAATCTAAAGCTACCCAAAAGGTATAGGCAAATGTTAAAAAGGCTGTGGTTAAATGTGCGGCAAGTCTATAATGACTTACATCTGGATTATCTACTAAACCACTTTTAACCATATACCAACCTAAAAACCCTTGAAATGCTCCCATACAAAGCAAAATAATGGCCTTTTTAATAGTAGATTTTGATAGTTGTTTTGTGATTAAAAAATATAAGAATGGTAACAAAAACACTAAACCTATGAATCTTCCAATAACACGATGTAACCACTCCCAGAAATAAATATCTTTAAAATCTTGTAATGAAAATTGATTGTTTAGTTTTTGATATTCTGGATACTGCTTGTATAAATCGAAAGCCTCTTGCCACTCTAAATCATTCATTGGCGGAATAGTGCCAGAAATTAGTTTGTAATTAGAAATTGAAAGTCCAGAGTGCGTTAATCTGGTAATGCCCCCTACAACTACCATGACAAAAATCAATAAACATCCAGTTAATAGCCAATAGATTACTTTTTTATTATCCTTTTTCATATCAAGTAAGTTCTTTTTTAAAGCACAAACTATTCTGTATATTTTTATACTGCCCAAAGTTTGGAATAATTTTATAATTATTTTTTTTATAAAAATTTACTGCTTCAACTTGTCTTTTACCAGTTTCTAAAATGCACGAATTAAAGTTTAATTCTTTAGCCCAAACTTCTAGCTCAATCAATATTTTTGATGCAATACCCGAACTTCTTTCCTCTGGTATAGTATACATGCGCTTAATTTCCACACTATTTTCGTCAAATTTTTTGAAAGCACCACATCCGACAGGTTTATTATTAGAATAGGCAATAATTGTATTTTTTAAAACATCTATATTATTAAATTGATGATAAAAATCATGGTCATTGCCATCTATTATTTTTAAATAATCATCAAGTTGCTTTACTAAATCAACAAAATCTATATGTTCAGAATTGGCTCTTATAAGTTCAATCATTTTTTATGAATTTTTGATTAAACCTAGTTTTTTACCTTTTTCTAGCATCAATTTGTACGCAGCATCGAATTCATTAGGAATTTCACCTTCTAAAATAGCTTCTTTTATAGTTTCTTTAATAATGCCAATTTCTTTTGAAGGCTTTAAATTGAATGTTTTCATAATTTCTTCACCAGAAATGGGCGGTTGAAAGTTTCGGATGTGATCGCGTTCTTCAACTTCAATAATTTTATCACGAACTATTTTAAAATTGTTATGGTATTTATTGAATTTTTTAGGATTTTTTGTGGTTATATCTGCTTCACAAAGTGTCATTAAGTCATCAACAAAATCACCAGCATCAAAAACCAAACGACGCACTGCAGAATCGCTTACTATATCTTGCGCTAAAACAATAGGGCGGGAACTCATAAACACCATTTTTTGGACAAACTTCATTTTATCATTCAATGGCATTTTTAACCTTTTAAATAAATGATATACCATTTTTGAGCCTTCAAATTCATGAGCATGAAATGTCCAACCTACTTTTTTACTAAACTTTTTTGTAGGTGCTTTTCCAATATCATGTAAAAGTGCAGCCCATCTTAACCAAAGATTTTCTGTGTTCTTAGCAATATTATCAACCACTTCTAGTGTATGATAAAAGTTGTCTTTGTGGCGTTGCCCCTCAACTTCATCTATACCTTTTAAAGCAGTAAGTTCTGGTAAAATATATTCTAACAATCCTGTTTTTTCTAATAATAAGAACCCGATAGATGGTTTTTTACTTTCTAAAATTTTATGAAGCTCTACTACAATCCGCTCTTTGGTTATTATTTTTATTCGAGAGCAATTTTTTAAAATGGCTTTTAAAGATTTATCTTCAATAGTGAACTCTAATTGAGTAGCAAAACGAATGGCGCGCATCATGCGTAATGGGTCGTCACTATAAGTTATATTTGGATTTAGAGGTGTTCTAATGATTAGTTTTTCTAAGTCTTTTATTCCGTCAAATGGATCAAGTAAATCTCCAAAATTATCTTCACTTAAGCTAAGTGCTAATGCATTTATTGTGAAATCTCTTCGGTTTTGATCGTCTTTTAACGTGCCACTCTCAACTGAAGGGTTTCTACTGTTTTCATGATAAGATTCTTTTCGAGCACCAACAAATTCAATTTCTATATCATTAAATTTCAGCATTGCCGTACCATAAGTTTTAAAGACTTGAACTTTTGGTTTATTAGGTAAGTTTTTAGCGACTTGTTTTGCTAATTGAATACCATTACCAATGGCAACGATATCTATATCTTTTGCATTTCCACGTTTTAAAATGAAATCGCGAACAAATCCACCTATAACATAACAATCTAAACCTAATTGTTTGGCAGACTGAGATATAATATTAAAGATTGGGTTATTTAATGCTTCTTTATAATTCATTAATGAATTTTGCAGTTTTACAGTCTTATAAATGTGCTTAACAATGCTAAGTTTAATTAGCTTAATAGTTTTTAAACTTTTAACACGTTTTACACTTTGCAAATTTACGATATAGAATACAGCTTTTAAAACCTCTATTGTTATTTATTTAAATGATGCTGGGTAGGACATAGCTCCATTGGTAATGACTAAATTTGAAGTATTATTTATTTTTATATTAGTTTTTGAGTAGTACGATAAAAATGTAGTTACTAATTCTATTAGATCAATTATAGTGTTTTAAGTAAGTCTATGAGAGGCTTTCTTCTTTTACCAATAAAACCTGATAGGCGTTAATTAAAATTTTCCATCCTCTTTCAAGCATGTATGCTATAACAGTTTTGCCTTTTCCTCCTCCAGGTAAACCACAATCGTCTATAAGTACAATTGAGTTTCTATGCAATTTATCTTCAATAATTTTAAATTCTTTTAAATGATGTTCTTGGCTTTTTTTTTGAATTTTAACATCTTTTCTAGAGTAGTCATAACTGTCCAAATATAAAAAATCTATAGGCTTATTGAATGTTTTAAGAAACTCTAATGAGTCGTTTAAATGTAATTTAACAAAGTCTTGTAATTGTTGGTTATTAACCTCTTTTTGTGCACCTTTTACCGAATGTTCACTTATATCAACCGAATGCATTTGAGCATTGTTTTGTTTTGCCCATTTACCAAATACTATAGTTGCTGCTCCATCAGTTTTAGTTGCCTTTAATCCTTTTCTTGAGGTTCCAGTTTCAATTATTACTTTAGCATTTCTTTCATCTAAGAGTTTTAGTGTTTTTGCAAACGTAATTCTACGTCTTCTAAAATTATATTTAAAAGGCATAAATGGATATAATGATTTATGCTTAATGAATTTTATTGAATAATGTATTAATACGGGTAATAATATTAAAGCAATAATTATTTTAATAATCATTATATTTTTTTAAAAGATTAAAGACAAATTTAGGGTTTACTTTTTATATAGAATATTTTTATAAACTTCAATATATTTTTTTGCGGCATCATTCCAATTAAAACTTTGTGCATGGTTTTTATAAGCTTCAGATAATACATCGGTATTGTTATTAAATTTGCTTAAACCAGATTCTACTATTTTTGCCATATAATCAGGCTCATAATTATCCCAATAAAAAGCATGTTTTTTACCAACTTCGGGTAAAGACGTATTATTGGATAAAAAAACAGGTTTGCCAAATTGCATAGCTTCAATAGGAGGGATACCAAAACCTTCTCTTAAAGAAGGAAAAACAAAAGCATCACAATTTTGTAAATAATACTGTTTGTCAGTTTCAGAAATTTTTCCAGTTATAAAAACTCTATTTTCTAATTCTAATTCTGATATAATTTTCTGCAAAGTATCTTTGGCATATGCAGTTTTATTATTTCCAGACAGGACAAGATTATATTCTGGTAAAAATTCGAGCATTTTTACTAAAGTATGAAAATTTTTACGTTCGCTAAATTCGCCTATACTAAAAAAGTAAGGCCGTTTCGTTATCATTTTTGGGTGATAATTTTCTGGAATCTTAATATCTTGAATAGGATTGCCATTATAAATAACATATTCTGGAATATCGGGAATTTTAAAATACTGATGTGTTGACGCTTTAGCGTAATTTGAAATATATGTTATAGCGTGGCTTCTATTTAGTTTTTTCTGAAAATTAACATTACGTTTATGAGACATATTATTCGATTCTTCATCTATAAAGTTAACATCATGTACCGTTAATAAATAAGGGATATTATGGTAGGGTTCTATTTTAATATTCTGATTTAAACAATGCCATAAATCAAATTTTTTTCGAATACTAAAAGCTCTATGCCTTCTAAGTGAATTGTAGGTTCTGTAATTGAAATAATCTCCAAATTCCTTTTTTAGGATATCAGTGTTTTTTGCATGAAGCGTCATTTTAAAATCTAACACATTTGCATTATAAAGCCCCTTTACTAAATGATAATTAAACTGACCAAAGCCAGAGAATTGGTTTTTTATGTTGTGCGATTCTAAAAAAATATTTGGCATTTCTCTTTTTTACAAAGAAAGTAAATATATGAATGAATTACTGGAAGATTTTTATTAAAAGAAAAAAAGTAGTTGTAATATTGCCTCATGAAACGTGTTTTTCAAGAAACATATAGATCGTTTAAAAACGAACTCGACGGCTTTATTCAAAATTTTGATACCTCTGGAGAAGACTTTGGTAATCAAGATAGAAATTCTTTAAAATTATTTCACCTAAATGGGCAAGTTGTTAATATTAAGTCTTTTAGAGTTCCAAATCTCATAAATCAAGTTGCATATAAGTTTTTTAGAAAAAGTAAAGCACAACGTTCATTTGAATACGCTAATAAGCTAACTAGTTTAAATGTTGGAACACCAGAACCAATTGCTTATTATGAATTTAAAACACTTTTTTTATTTAAGAAAAGTTATTATATAAGTGAACAATTAGATTGTGATTTAACCTACAGGGAGTTAACCACTAATTTTGATTTTCCAGATTACGAAAATATACTTAGAGCTTTTACCCGATTTACTTTTGATTTACATGAAAAAAACATTCATTTTTTAGATCACTCACCAGGAAATACTTTAATTAAAAAAACGCGCAAAGAATATAATTTTTTTCTAGTTGATTTAAACCGAATGGAATTTAAAACTTTAGATTTTGAAACTAGAATTAAGAATTTTTCAAAACTGACGATTCATAGATATATGGTTGAAATTATGAGTGATGAGTACGCAAAATGCTCAGGTGAAAGCTATAACAGAATTTTTAATTTAATGTGGAAAGAAACTGAAGCTTTCCAAGAAAAATATCATCGAAAAAGACGTTTAAAAAAGAAGTTGAAATTTTGGAAAAGGAACTAAGGTTTTGTTTTGTTTAGTTTATAAAGTTTGATGTATTTTAAAAACGTTACGTTGTATGTTTGCACACAAATCACAAAACCATTTAATCCATCTAAAAATCCTAATCTTAAAAAATAGGCTTTAAAGAATGCCCATAATGGTCTGAAAATAATTTTAAATAGCGAAGATTTTTTACCTAGTTTGTTGTAGGCATTAGCTGCTATAGTAGAAAAATGCTCTACTTTTAAATTATGTTCACTATAATCTCTATAAATCCAGTGTAATAAATCGCCTTTAAGTTTACCAGAATTTAAACCCTTTTTAAGGGTGTATCTGTCATGCGGATTTATACCTTTCCATTCGCCACTATCTTTTTTAAAGAGCCTCAGTTTTTTATCAGGATACCAGTCCGAATGTTTAATCCATTGCCCACAATAATTATTTAATCTATTACAATAATACCCATCAAAAGTCCAGTCGGCCTTAACTTTTAAAATAGACTTTTTTAATACTTCAGATAAAGCTTCATCACCATCTAAAGATAAAATATAATCATATTTGGTTTGCGAAAGTGCAAAGTTTTTTTGTTCAATATAACCTTCAAAAGGATTTTGAATAAATCTTACTTTATACTGTTTACATATTTCTGGTGTTTTATCTGTAGAAAAAGAATCTACAACAACAATTTCATCAACAACATCAATTAAAGATTTTAAACACTTTTCTAAATGTTCTTCTTCATTATATGTAATTATGACTCCAGATAGTTTAATCATTTGAATGTTAAAATAATTTAGGTAAAAATAACTATTTTTGTATCAATGAAAGTACAAGATGTTTCAGTAATTATTAGCACATATAATCAACCAATTTGGTTAGAAAAAGTTCTTTGGAGCTACGAAGCACAAATTTTTAGAAATTTTGAAGTGGTTATAGCTGATGATGGCTCAAACGATACTACACGACAACTTATTGATAGGGTTAAAAAAGAAGTAAATTACCCCATTCAGCATATTTGGCATGAAGATAATGGTTTTCAAAAATCACAAATTTTGAATAAAGCTATTCTTGCATGTAATTCAGATTACATTTTAATGAGTGATGGAGATTGTATTGCCAGAAATGATTATGTCACTGTGCATATTGATAATAAAGAAGCTGGATATTTTCTTTCGGGAGGGTATTTTATGTTGCCTATATCTATATCAGACATGATATCCAAAGAAGATATTTTATCACAACGATGTTTTGATGTTAAGTGGTTAAAAAATAATGGTTTAAAACCATCTTTTAAAAATAATAAATTAAGTGCTAAAGGATTTAAAAGTAATTTTCTAAATGCTATTACGCCCACAACACCAAGTTGGAATGGGCATAATGCTTCTGGTTGGAAAGCAGATATTTTAAAAGTGAATGGTTTTGATGAGCGTATGCAATATGGTGGACAAGATCGTGAATTGGGAGAGCGCTTGGTTAATTTAGGTGTAAAATCAAAACAAATAAGGTATAGTGCTATATGTTTGCATTTAGACCATCCAAGAGGTTATAAGAATCAAGAATCTATTGATAAAAACTTAGCAATTCGTGCAACTACGAAAAATGAAAAACGAATTTGGACAGATTTTGGAATTAAAAAAATATAGATTATCTGTTTTCTAAATACTTATTTAGTTTTGGAATGATTAAATCAGGCGAAAAGATTTTGTATAATTCAGATGCATCATTTTTCATTTTTTTTATGGTTTTCCCATTATATAAATTTGGCTTAATATCTTTTAAATGAATTGAAAGATGTGTTTTTCCATCTTCAAACATGCACCAAGCATCTTTTGATATCCATGGAGAGAAAATTGAGAACGTTGAAACATTAAGTGCTTTTGCCATATTTATGGCACCACCTTCATTACCAATTAATGCAGTGCAATGTTTAGTAATACTTAGAAATTCTCTTAAGTTTTTACCAAATAAATTAAAATAAATGTTTTGCTGTGTTTCAGGTTTGCATGAGTTATAAACTAACTTAGCATCAGTTTTTTGTTTAGGTATATAATTAAATAATATTTGACCTTTTGTCTTTAAAACGATGTTATCAATGAGCTTAGACATGTAGGTGGGAGGATAAGTTTTACTCTCGCTACTTCCTAATACACTTATCATATATAAAGGCTTACTGAAATCTATTCCAAACTTAGTTAATAACTTTTTAGAGTTACTTATTTCATTGGATGTTAAATAAATCTTTGGTTTAATTACTTCAGGTTTTGCATTTAAAATAGGCTCTAAAAATTTTAATCTGTTTTCTATAGCTAAACCTGCACTGGTTTTAGGTTTCTTTTTTTCTTTGTAAGTATTGGTATATATGAAAGAAGTATACCATTTATGCTTAGATATTTTTGTTGTTGCTCCAGATAGCAAAGTAATTAAGTTACTTGAAAACTTAGAATATACATCAATTACAATATCATACTTTTCATGTTTAATTATTTTAGCAAATTTAAAAAGTGCATTTTTACTGGATTCAAGGTCTTTAGTAAAAAAGATGAAATTATTTATAAACGGATTGTTTTCAACAACAGGAAAAGTGTGCTCGTTAATTAAATAGTCCAATTGAGCTTTTGGGTATTTTAAGCGAAGTGCTTCAAACAAAATACTGCTTGTAAGTACATCGCCTATCATTTTTTGCTGTATGATTAAAATTTTTGTCAAATTAATGCTAAAACGTATACTCTTAAATACTAGTAAAAATAAGTTTATAAAATTACTAAACAATTATAATACTTACTAAAATGTCAATACATTTGTACTATTAATTTAAAAAGGATTATGCAAAATAAACATTTTTACTATTGGATTTTGCCTGCAGTTGTAGTAACTGTTTTAATAATATTAAATTATTCTGGTGTAGCGGTTTTACAAGCATTTGTTGCACCTGAGATAAATAGAGAGTTTGGAGTTCTAGAAAATTTACAATCTTTAGTTATTTTGGTTATTATTTTCATTTGTATTAAAGGCGCCATAAAAACCCCATCAAGACTAGAAAAAGTAATTTATGTCTTTGGGAGTTTATTTTTCTTTGTCGCTTTTTTAGAAGAAATAGATTACGGACTTCATTTTTATGAATATATAAATAACATAGCTCCAGAGCAAAAGGTAGTTACGAGAAACTTTCATAATATAAATGATAACGAATATTTATACGAAGTAAGGCAAGTAATAATTGTAACACTTGTTATATTTTTTATCCTACTACCATTATTAAAGAATAAAATTCAAAACCAATACATCAAGCATTTTATAGCAGATAAAATGATAATAACCACTTTTATTGTTTATGTTTTAATTGGGGGGCTTTTAGTACGTATGCTTCCAAAATTAGGAATGCCACATAACCCTTCGTTATTTGGTAATCACCAAGAATTTGAAGAGTTAATTTCTTATTACATGATCTTGCTTTATGTTTACGAGATTATTTTATTAAAGCCTTCAATCTTTAAAATCTCGAAAACATAAAGCAAGATTATTTAGTTTTAAGTATTTGGGGTGTTAGTAATTATTAAACCGCCACATCATTCTCACGAAGCGCATTGTTTAACGAGGTTTTCTTATCGGTGCTTTCCTTACGCTTACCAATTATTAATGCACAAGGTACTTGAAATTCACCAGCAAGAAATTTTTTAGTATAACTCCCAGGTATAACTACAGAACGGGCAGGAACACGACCTTTCATTTCCACAGGAGTTTCTCCAGTAACATCTATTATTTTAGTACTCATCGTTAAAACAACGTTAGCCCCTAAAACAGCTTCAGTTTCAACATGAACACCTTCAACAACAATACAACGAGATCCTACAAAAACATTGTCTTCTATAATTACAGGTGCGGCTTGTAAAGGTTCTAAAACACCACCTATACCAACACCACCAGATAAATGTACATTTTTTCCTATTTGAGCACAACTTCCAACGGTAGCCCAAGTATCTACCATACTGCCTTCATCTACATAAGCGCCAATATTAACATAACTTGGCATTAAAATAGTACCAGCAGAAATATAGGCACCATGTCTTGCTACTGCATGAGGAACTACACGAATTCCCTTATCAGCATACCCCTTTTTTAATGGAATTTTATCATGAAATTCTAGAGGTCCACACTCAATAGTTTCCATTTTCTGAATAGGAAAATATAAAACAACAGCTTTTTTAACCCATTCGTTAACTTGCCAACCACCTTCAATAGGTTGAGCAACTCTTAATTCGCCTTTGTCTAGCAGGTCTATTACATTTCTAATTGCTGTAGTTGTTTTTTCTTTTTTTAAAAGGTCTCTATTTTCCCAAGCTTGTTCTATGGTTTGCTGTAATTCTGTCATTATTAAGTTTATTTTGCGCAAATATAATGGGTATCGATTAAAAAAGGAATGAATTATCTATAATAATTAGATTCCAAAACTTATAAAATTTAACTGATTTTGTACATCTTTTATAGATTGCTAAAATCAAATGTTCCTTGAAGTAAAAAAATATGTCGATTAAGAGTCTTTTTTTTGTGTTTTATCGATTTAATAGCGCGTTTCAACTATTCACCGATAAAACTTAGTAGCTTCACTTGTTATCGAAAATTCAATGAGTTACAACTAATTTATTGCGTTTAACCTCTAACCCAAACTTATATTTGCATCATCAAACAAAATGAATCCGATGAAAACAAATTATTCCCTCTTATTAATTTTATTGCTTTCATTCACTTTCGTGAATGCACAAAGTGAAGTTTCAAGTATAGAAGTTGAAAACAACAGTGTTATTTCTGTTTCTAAAATGAATAAAGAAGTTACTAAAACATTTAATAGTGTTTTAAATGTGATAAATAAAAAACAAGACTTATTAATTGATGCTTCAGAGGTAAAAGAAGTAATAGCTCGTACTAATAGTGATATTAGAACGTATTTAAATAGAAAAAGAAAGGTAGATAATATTAAAGTATTATTTCCTAAAATAAATAGAGCGGTTAAAGCTTAAAATTAAAGATTTCAAATATTATTAATTAAGGTTCAACATTGAAGAAAGACTGTCTGGGAAGACGGTCTTTCTTGTTTTATTAAACTATTTTTGTTTAAAATTTATTTATGGCTCGCATTTTAGCAATAGATTATGGTTTAAAAAGAACTGGAATAGCAGTAACAGACGAGTTACAAATAATTGCTTCTGGTTTGACTACTGTTAAAACCAATGAACTTTTAGTATTTTTAAAAGATTATACAATTAAAGAAAAGGTAGAATTATTTTTAGTTGGTGAACCAAAGCAAATGGATAATACTGCTTCAGAAAGTGAAACGTTAATTTCACCTTTTATAGTTAAATTAGAAAAGTTAATTCCTCATATTCCAATTAAGCGTGTAGATGAACGCTTTACTTCAAAAATGGCATTTCAAACCATGATTGATAGTGGTTTGAAAAAAAACCAACGAAAAAACAAAGCTCTAGTGGATGAAATTAGTGCAACACTTATACTACAAAGTTATTTATACTCTAAATAGCTAAATTTTCAATAAAGTAATTTTTTATCTGTAAAACCTGCCAATAAATAGTAAGTATTGTATTTTTGCAATTAATATTTTAATGTAAAAAATGATTTTACCTATAGTTGCATACGGCGACCCTGTTTTAAAAAAGAAGGCATCTGATATAACTAAAGATTATCCCAAGCTTGATGAGCTTTTAGCTAATATGTTCAAAACTATGTATAATGCATATGGAGTAGGTTTAGCTGCACCTCAAATAGGATTACCAATTCGTATTTTTTTAGTTGATACTTCTCCTTTTGCTGAAGATGAAGATTTTACAGAAGAAGAACAAAATACCTTGAAAAATTTTAAGCGTGTGTTTATTAACGCTAAAATAACGAATGAGGAAGGTGATGAATGGGCGTTTAACGAAGGCTGTTTAAGTATTCCAGATGTTAGAGAAGATGTTTTTAGACAACCAAAAGTAACTATTAGTTATGTTGATGAAAATTTTGAACCGCATACTGAAGTCTTTGATGGATTAATAGCAAGAGTCATACAGCATGAATATGACCATATTGAAGGTGTTTTATTCACTGATAAACTTTCAAGTTTAAAGAAACGTCTAATAAAAGGAAGACTTAGTAATATATCAAAAGGAAAAATAGATGTGGATTACAGAATGCGTTTTCCTAACCAAAAAAAGAGAAGATAATATTTGTAAGCCATCAATAAACAAATATATTTGCGCCTTTCAATAAAATAATTTTATGAGTTTAGATAAAATACTTTCAATAGCAGGAAAACCTGGATTATTCAAATTAGTGGCACAAACACGTGGAGGGTTTGTTGCAGAATCTTTAATTGACAATAAACGTATATCTGTTAGTGTGCAGCAAAATGTTAGTGTTTTAAGTGAAATTGCCATATACACTTTATCAGAAGAAATTCCTTTAAAAGAGGTTTTTAAAACAATGAAGGAAAAAGAAAATGGCGAAAAAGCATCTGTAAAACCTAAAGATAGTAAAGATAAACTTGAAGAATATTTCTTTGATATTTTGCCAGATTATGATGAAGATAGAGTATATGCCAGCGATATTAAAAAAGTAGTGCAATGGTATAATTTATTACAAGAACATAATCTGTTAGATGCATTATCAGACGATGAAGATGAAACAACATCAGACGAAGAAGAATAGATTCTATTTGTATATACATTTAAACCTCCCTTTAGTGGAGGTTTTTTTATGCCATTTTTGTAAGTAATCTTGATGTTTCCCGACATTTTAAACATCTAACAATTTGGCAAAAATGAATTCACTTTGGTTTTTTGATGATGTTAACCTTTTTAAGGTGCTATGTCCACATAAGTTTAAGGCCTATAAATCAGGTCATGACTTTGATGCTTACAAAAAGAAAGATTATATCTATTTTGAAGAAGATTCAGCTAACAAAGTTTATTTAATAGAAAAAGGCAAGGTAAAAATTGGCTACTTTAGTGAAGATGGAGAAGAGGTTGTAAAAGCTATTTTAACCCGTGGCGAATTATTTGGTGAAACCGCAATACTTGGAGAATCTAAGCGTGAAGAGTTTGCACAATCTATTGATAATTCTACAAGTATTTGTCCTATAGGCGTTGAAACTATGCATAATTTAATGCGAGATAATCAAACATTTAGTTTTAAAATATATAAAGTTATTGGTTTTAAATTAAAAAAACTAGAAAGGCGTTTGCAGTTATTACTATTTAAGGATGCTAAAACTAGACTTATAGAATTTCTTGATGAATTGTGTTCAGATTATGGTTATGATTGCGAAAAAACAGGAGATAAAGTCATTCATCATCCATACACTCAAAAAGATATTGCTTCATTAATTGGTACTTCTAGACCAACACTAAATATTCTTTTAAACGAATTAAAAGAAGAAAAAGTTATCCAATTTACCAGAAAAGAAATAAGAATTCATAAAAATATTGCCTAATGTTAGGTAGCTAACATTTTATAAAATTGTTGCATCATACTTTTGAAGTATTAAGAAACTTTAAAAGAAAATACGATGATTAAAAGAATTTTTTTAACGGTAATTACAATAGGTTTATTAATGACCTCTTGTAGTGATGATGATGCAACACCAATAATTCCTGATGCTGGAGTCCTTTCAGGTGGTCCATTCACTTTTGTTGCTGGAGATGGTATTGTAGATAATGTTAGCGGTATAACTACGGACCCGAATGCAATTGGTTCAAATAGAACTTTTGTAGTTACAGATTTAGACGGAAACATATTAGGTCTTCCAGGGGATATTACTGCACTTGAAGGTGTAGATTTTGATGGTGCTGGAGTAGGAACTTGTCTTATTTGGTATTTAAGGTATGAAGATGGCTTAGTTGGTGCTGAAGTTGGTATGAATGCCAATAATTTAGAAGGTAGGTTTGATTTATCAAACTCAATTTCTGTTTTTAGAAACCCAGAGCCAGATGCAGGAACACTTTCTGGAGGGCCATTTACATTTATTGCTGGAGACGGAATGGTTGATAATGTTAGTGGGATTACAACCGATGCCAATGCAGTAGGAACTAATAGTACATTTGTAATTACAGATGCAGATGGAAATATTTTAGGATTGCCAGGAGATTTAGCTGCTTTAGAAGGTGTAGATTTTGATGGAGCTGGAGTAGGAACTTGTCTTATTTGGTATTTACGTTTTGAAGATGGTTTAACAGGTGCAGAAATGGGTATGAATGCTAGTAACTTACAAGGTAGCTTCGACTTATCAAATTCAATTGCTGTTTATAGAAAGCCACAACCAGAAGCTGGAACTTTATCTGGTGGCCCTTTTACATTTTGTGTAGATGGAGAAGTTGATAACGTAAGCGGAATTACTACTGATATGAATGCAGTAGGAACCAATAGTACATTTGTAATTACAGATGCAGATGGAAATATTTTAGGATTGCCAGGAGATTTAGCTGCTTTAGAAGGTGTTAATTTTGATGAAGCAGGAGCAGGCGTATGTTTAATTTGGTATTTACGTTTTGAAGATGGTTTAACAGGAGCAGAAGTTGGTATGAATGCAAGTGGTCTTCAAGGATTTTATAGTTTATCTAATTCAATATCTGTAACCCGTAATGAAGTAAGTGCTGGTATAATTAGTGGTGGGCCATTTACTTTTAATGTTGATGGAACTCCAGATTTTGTTAGTGGTATTACTTTAGATGGAACAGCTAAGGGTACAAATAGTACATGGGTAATCACCGATGCGTCAGGAAATATACTTGGGTTACCACCAACATTAGCAGATGTTGAAGGTGTTAATTTTGATGGCGCAGGACCAGGTGTTTGTTTAATATGGTATTTACGCTACGAAGGTACTTTAACAGGAGCTTCAATGGGACAAAATGCAAATGATTTGCAAGGTTGTTTTAGCTTATCAAATTCTATTACTGTAACAAGAAATTAAATAGTTAATTTTTTACTTTGTTAGATTTAAGGCATAATCTCGACTTAGAGATTATGCCTTAATAATTTATAGATATGCCAGTTTCAAAAAGCCAAAAGAAGAACATATTATTCTTAATTGTTATTGCAGTTTTAATTATACCGCAAACGCGACAACCCATTCAAGTATTATTACATAAAGGATTGGCATTGATAAGTCCTTCAATAACTAATGAGAGTAAACAACCAAATATTGAAAATTACAATTGGAAGTTAAAAGATATAAATGGATCAGTTTTTAATCTTGAAGAAACAAAAGGCAAAGTTGTTTTAATCAATTTTTGGGCTACTTGGTGCCCGCCATGTATTGCGGAAATGCCAAGTATGCAATCATTGTATGATGATTATAAAAATAAAATTGAATTTGTTTTTGTTTCAAACGAGTCTAAAACTGTTATTAAGACCTTTTTAAATAAGAATGAATACTCGTTTAGGGTATTTAATCCTATATCGGAATCTCCAGAATTTTTCAACATAAAAAGTATACCCAGAACTTTCTTAATTGATAAAAAGGGTAATATTGTAATTGATAAAAGTGGAGCAGCCAACTGGAATAGCAATTCTGTTAGAAATACTATTGATGCAATGTTAAATTAAAAAACAATTAAACTATAAGGTTTTGAAAAAGGCTTTAATAAAAGACCAAGACAATAACGACCACATAATTTTAATTTCTTCAAAAAAAGAGGATTCTTCATCTAAAAAACGAAACATAGTTTGTATGGAATTTTTGCTATAAAACTGCTGAAAAATCCATTCACCCTTATGGTTTTCATCTTTTAGAACTTTTAAAAATATTTTATCGTAAAGCTGAAACCTTTTTTTAAATAAATTGCTAGAGGGTATTCTATTTGTTTTTAGATTGTCTACTATTATGCTAACTTTTTTCTCGGTGTGTTTAAATGAATATCCGGTAGAAGCTTTTACCCAGCCACCACCAGTACCAATTTTTGTAATATGTTTGGTATTAAACTTTTCAAAAGGATAGGTCGTCATAGGTATTTGTCCCATTTCTGTTTCAATAATTGAATAAGATTCTATGTTAAGATACTTAGTAATATATGTTTTTATAAACTTATCATAGGTTGATTCATTAACCTTATTCTCAGTAAAATAAGTAAATTCTATTAAAGCTTCATTTTCACTAAAAGGTAAAACATAAGTGAAAGTAGTTTGGTTATCATCTTTTAAACGATAATCCATCATTACCATGTTGTTTACATCAAAAGCCTTAATTTCGGTTTTGATAATATATCCTTTAAAATGTTGAATTAAGTTTATGTGATTTTTTGAAGTTTCAAAATAATCTTTAGGAATTCTACTATCAAAAACATGGGAAGCACTATAGGTATTGGTTTCTGTTTGTACAATAACTCGATTGTCTTCTTTTACAGATATTACACGATCAATAATAAACTGAATTTTTTTATTCTGGTTAAGTTTTGTTTTAGCGTAATTGTAAAAATCTATGGCTCTTATCGATTTATAACTGTATGGAGCAAGTTTTAAATCAATACTTTTTTTTGATGTGTAAATTGAAGCTTCTTTCCAAGATTTATAGGTGATAGCATTCCATTTTGAAACCCCTGATTCCCAAAAACTCCACGTTTTATCATTTGTGTTTTTTTCAGAAGGATCAATGAGCGCAATACGCTTATCTTTAAAAAAAGAATCTGAATTTAGTTTTAAAGCAAGTTGTAGTCCAGCTAAACCATTTCCAATAATTATATAATCGAAATGATGATTATCTGTCATTATGAAGTTTAAAAACTATTTTTTAAAATATTTGAATGGTACGAAAAGCATTCCAAAACATTCACCATCTTTCTTTCCTAGATGTTTATGATGAATTTTATGAGCGCGTCTTACACCTTTTGCGTACCAATTATTTGCGTTTCGGAAGAATTTAAAACGTTGATGTATGAATATATCGTGTACTAAAAAATAAGATAAACCATAAGCAAAAATACCCAAGCCAATAGGCAAACCTGCCCAAAATCCTTTATATTTCCAAAGTAAAAAACAACTTATACTTACTATGGCATAGAAAATAAAAAAAGCATCATTTCTTTCAAACCAACTATCATGATCTTTATGGTGGTGGTCTTTATGTAAACTCCATAAAAAACCATGCATAATGTATTTATGCGTAAACCACGCCATAAATTCCATTGCGCAGTAGGTTGCTATAAAAACGAGTATCCAAAGTAATATTTCCATAAAAAAATCACATTAAATTTAATTGATATTTTACATAACTACGCATTAATAACTCTATTTTTTTAGGGTTAGAAACACGTATGCGAGTATTTTTAATTTGTAAGGCGGGTGTCTTTTTTAATTTTTTTAATAATTGATGATAATACCTGTAAGCCATAAAAACACCAAATTTGGCTTCTATAGGTAGCTTTTGTATGCCACTAAGACCTTTTTCAAAATCAGCTTCAATATCATCAATAATATCTTGCTTAGACTTTTCATCCAAATTATTTAAATCGGTATTTGGAAAGTAAGTTCTATCTAAACCTTCAAAATCAGCTTTTAAATCTCGTAAAAAATTCACTTTTTGAAATGCAGAACCTAAAGACATAGCTGTGTCTTTTAATTCATCGTATTTCGCATTATCACCATTAACAAATACTTTTAAGCACATTAGGCCAACAACATCAGCAGAACCATAAATATATTGTTTGTATTCTTCTTCAGTTAAATATTCTGTTTTATGTAAATCTAATCGCATGCTATTCATAAAAGCATCAACTAAAGATTTATCAATATTATATTTATGAAAAGTGTGTTGAAAGGCGTTTAAGATTGGGTTTAAACTAATTTTATCTTTTAAGGCATTTTCTAAATCATCCGAAAATCTATTAAAAAGTGTTGCTTTGTCATAATCATGAAAAGAATCTACAATTTCATCAGCAAAACGCACAAAACCGTATATGTTATAGATATCAAATCTTATAGATTTATAAAGCATTTTAGTAGCTAGCGAAAAAGACGTGCTATAAGACTTAGTTACTAATTTACTGCAATTATAAGAAACGGTATCAAAAAGTGCCTTCATTTAATTATGATGTTTTATTACTAAATCTGCTACCAGTTTTCCAGATATGAGTGACGGTGGCACACCTGGTCCTGGAACCGTAAGTTGACCAGTAAAAAATAGATTATTAACTTTTTTACTTTTCAGCTTTGGTCTTAAAAATGCCGTTTGCAGTAAGGTATTTGCCATACCGTATGCGTTTCCTTTGTATGAATTGTAATCTTTAATAAAGTCATTCAAACAAAACGACTCTTTAAATATAATATCTTTTTTTACATTTTGCGAGGTTAAATTTTCAAAACGGTCAATTATCTTATTAAAATATGTTTCTCTCAATTCTGGTGTGTCCTCTATACCTGGCGCAAGCGGAATTAAAAAAATACCGGCTTCTTTTCCTTCTGGAGCTGAATTTTTATCAGTCTTACTTGGGAAACTAGCATAGAACAAAGGGTTTTCTGGCCATTTAGGATTATCGTAAATAGCTTCAGCATGAACATCAAAATCGACGTCAAAGAATAAAGTATGATGGTCTACATTTATTAGTTTTTTATCAAAACCTACATAAAATAATAAGGATGATGGCGCAAATGTTTTTTTACTCCAGTAATTTTCTGAATATTGCCTGTATGGTTTTTCTAATAAAGTTTCAGTATGATGGTAATCGGCACCACTAACTACAATATCAGATTTATATTCTGTTCCATTAGAAATAATGCCTTTGGCGTTACCATTTTCAATGATGATTTTCTCGATAGGAGCTTCTGTTTTAATAGTTACTCCCAATTCTTTAGCCAAACTTTCCATAGCAAGAATAACTTGATACATGCCATTTTTTGGATGGAAAGTGCCCAGACCGAAATCGGCATAATTCATAAAATTATAAAATGAAGGGGTATCGCTTGGTTTTGCTCCTAAAAACAATACAGGAAATTCTAGAATTTTGGCTAATCTATCATTCTTAAACTCTTTTCTAACATCTCTCTTTATATTGCTAAAAAACTGGTTGAGTTTTTTTATAGTTGCAGGTGTAACGAGCTCTAATGGAGAAACTCCAGGGTTATAAACAAGATCTTTAATAGCTATATTATAGTTACTTTTAGCATTTTCTATGAATTTATTTAGCTTTTTAGAACTTCCAGTTTCCTCTTTTTCGAAAGCTAATAATATTTTTTCTAAAGTATCTTCAATAGTTATAAAGTCGTCTTTACCAAAGTAAACGCTGTAAGCTGGACTTAGTTTTTCTAAAGCATAATAATCTGAAGGTTTTTTATCAAAGTCTGAAAAAAAACGTTCAAAAACATCGGGCATCCAGTACCAAGTTGGTCCAATGTCAAATGTAAAGCCACCTTTGGTTAATTGTCTTGCGCGACCGCCTATGGTTTTGTTTTTTTCAAAAACGGTTACTTTGTAACCTGCTTTAGCCAAATAGCACGAAGCTGCTAAAGATGAAAACCCTGATCCTATTACTGATATTGTTTTTTTCATATTGTTCAACAAATATAATTAAAAGTTAAACAATTTTATCAGGTATTTATAAATCTTTAACTAAATTTTCAATGGAATTGTAAATAGTTATACTTTCTTGCAAATTGGAAGCATCAAAATCTGCAAGTTTTGGACCTAAAAGCATGAATTTTGTGTTTTCTTTTTGTAGCAATAAATCATTAAACTCATTTATATAGGTTGGAATATTTTCAATTTCAGGATAAACGGTAAAATAAGAAATAAATGTAATTTCATCAAAAAATTCAAGTAAATCACTTAAACTATCCATGGGCACACTTTCGCCTAAAAATATGGTGTGATAGCCTTTACTTCGTAATTGATAATTTACAAATAACAAACCTATATCATGAATTTCTGCATCTGGTAAAAACAGTATAAATGTTTTTGTTACAGGTTTAGGCTCTAAACTTTGAAGACGCTCTATGTTAATTAATATTTTTTGTTTTATATGTACGGATAAAAAATGTTCATGAGCTGGAGTAATGGTATTGGTTTGCCACAAAAGACCTATTTCATTTAATAGTGGCATAAAAACATCATAGAATATTTCGCTGAAGGTTTTATTCTCAATGAGGTTGTTATACGTATTGTAAAACAAAACTTGATCAAAGTTAATCATGGCCATTTTCAATGCATTAATGGCATGGTCTTCAACTTTGGCTCTCGAAGCTATTTCTCTTACCTTAATTGGAATTTCATCCTCGGTTAAATCGGCAATTTTAGAAATTTTAAGCCCATTATTATTTAAATAAGATATATTTAAAAGCTTTTGGAAGCTAGTAAGACTGTAATTTCTAATATTTGTTTCCGTTCTATTCGGGCTCAGTAAATTATAGCGTTTTTCCCATATTCTTATGGTATGTGCCTTAATACCAGTAAGGTTTTCTAAATCTTTAATACTAAAATTAACCTGAATATTGTTCATAGTTTATTAATTTTCTTTAAACAAAATTAAACATATTAATTGATTCATATATTATAATTCGATAAATATTTTCAAAAACTATGAATAATCTTTTTTTAAGTGTAGTTATTTCTTTAATCTCAAATAGAATAACTTTATTTCTCTTATGACTTACTTTTTAATAAAAATGTTTTTGTAAACACTTAGTAATCTTGCAAATAGATATTCTTACAAATAATGACGATGTAATGAATGAATTGAAAAATTTTAGTGGTATAAAACGTATTTTAACGAAAATAATAGCTGTGTATAGAAAATATCTTTAAAGTTAATTATTTCTATGTTTTTTTGTGTCCGCAAGTGTGTTGAGCACTTACAAAAAACCTAAATTTGATTGATAGCACAAATAAATTTAAAAATGGAATTAGCGTATTGGGAAACGCGCTTAACAAATTTAAATATTTAAGATAATAATAAATCTCTAAATGTTATTAATTTATTTCCAAGCATAGAAATAAATTTTAATAAGTTGCTATATGAAAACTAGGAGTTACTCTCACCTGATTATACCTTTTTCTATACTTATTCATTTAATTATAATAAATGGGACACTATTTATTATGACTCCTGATACCTATGTTATTTTTTCAAGCATAGTATTCTACAATGTTTCTTGGTTAATAATTACACATAGTTTAAATTTTTATCCTACTGCACGTAGAGAGAAATTTATGACTAACATAAAAAAGATGTTTTATCTGTATATTATTTATGGACTAGCATATTTCTCTTGGTTTGCTTTTAGTGGTATACAGCCAGAGTATATACAATATCATATTCTTATATATCTAATAATATGTGCGTTACTCACACTTTACAGATGGATTTTTTTTATGTTTATAAGAAATTATAGACTGAGTGGTGGTAACTACCTTAATGTTGTAGTTATAGGGCGTGATAAAAATTTGAAGAAAATAAGAAAAGTATTTGATAACGCATATTTTGGTTATAGATATTGTGGTTTTTTTGATGATAAACCTTCAGAAAGTCCAACCTATCTTGGCGAAATTTTCGATTGCTTTAAATATATTATTGATAATAATGTAGATGAAGTTTATTGTACGGCTGCAAAATTATCAAAATCAGAATTGCAAAACCTCATAAATTTTGCAGACAACAATTTGATAAAACTTAAAATAATTCCTGACAATAAAGATATTTTTACTACTGCAATGACCGTTCAGAAGTATGATAATATCCCTGTTTTAGATGTAAGAACAGTGCCATTAGATGCGGATTTTGGACGTACGGCTAAGCGTGTATTTGATGTTGTTTTTTCATCAATAGTGATATTAACCTTGTTGTCATGGTTAGTCCCATTACTTTATGTTATTATAAAGTTAGAGTCCCCAGGTCCTTTATTTTTCAGACAAAAAAGGCATGGGCTAAAACGCCAAGCGTTTAATTGTATCAAGTTTAGATCGATGACTTGTAATGGAGATGCTAATACCAAAATGGCAACAAAAAATGATATGAGAATTACACGTATTGGTAAAATATTGCGCAAAACAAGTATTGATGAACTTCCACAGTTTTTTAATGTTTTTGTGGGAGACATGAGTGTGGTTGGTCCACGACCACATATGGAACAGCATACTACTGACTACGAAATATCTGTAGATAAATATTTAGTTCGTCATTTTGTAAAACCAGGTATTACTGGTTTAGCGCAAATAAAAGGTTATAGAGGTGAAATTATTAAGCCTTCGGATATATTAAATAGAATTAGGTTAGATATTTTGTATGTAGAAAAGTGGTCGTTTTTGTTAGATTTTAAAATTATTCTTTTAACCGTTTTCAATGCCATAAGTGGCGAGGAAAAGGCATACTAAAATAAAATATAAATTAAAATTATAGAATTATGAGTTGGTTTGTATTATCTGTAAAAAGAAGTCAAGAAAAAAGAGTTGCTGAAATATTATCTAAGATGAATATTGAAGCATTTAGTCCAATGATAGAAGAAGTTAAATACTGGAGTGATTATAAAAAAATTATTGAAACACCATTGTTTAAATCATATGTTTTTGTAAATGTACCAGAGAAATATAGAGGTGTGGTTTTTGGAATACCAGGGGTAAAAGGATATCTGTTTTTAGAAAACAAACCAGCTTTGGTTAGAGATGAAGAAATAAACATCATAAGAAAATGGGTGATGGAAGATACTTACGATTTGGTAATGTTGTCTAAATTGATTTCAAGAAACGAAATTGCTATTCAGAAATGGTTAATGAAAAACAATTCAGGTGTTAAGTGGATTGGAAAAAGCAACGTTTCATTACTACTTGAAGAAATGAATGCTTTAGTAAAAGAGAAATTGAGAGATGTGGTTTAATTTTCTAAAATAGCTTTCATGCATTCTAAACATATTTTAAATATCAAATTTTTATAAAAATAGGATTGATACTGTGAAAAAATCAAATTGATTGCAATTCCCTCTTCAAGCAGTCTAATTCCTTTGAATTCTAAAAAAAAAGATGTTCCTTTGAGGATATATTATATGCAAAATATTAATCTAAATTAATGTTTCAACAGTTCCCTGTTGTAAACATAGTTTAATAATCGAAATATAATATTCAAATATTAAATAAAGTAATTATAAGTGAAAATGGAAAAGGATATCTCTAAAATCATACTTGGTTATTTAAAATATTGGTATTTGTTCTTAGTAGGATCAGTTATTTGTTTGGTATTAGCTTTTTTACATATACGTTATAATATTACACCAGAGTATTATATAAGTGGTAAAATTTTACTTAATGATAAAGAAGAAGGAGGGGGGAGCGCAGGTTTAGAATCATTTAATAATCTTGGGTTAGTTAAGAATTCTAACAATATTCAAGACGAAATAGGGGTGTTACAATCATTCGATTTAATGTTACAAACAGTAAATAAACTAGGTTTCTCTGTAGGTTATTTTGCTGAGGGTAGATTTAGTGAAATAGAAATCTATGAAAAAGCACTCCCTTTTAAAGTAGTTATAAACGATAGTGTAAGTACTAAAAGTGGTACAATAGGAAAAATCATAATTATAGATGAAAACAGTTATCGAATTGAAACAGTTAATTATGACGAGAGTATAAATAAAAGTACACACAATTTTGGAGAAAATATAAATTCAGATTTTGGCGAATTCTATTTAGAATTAACTTCGAATGAAGTTGATTTTAAGTCGCAATCACCTGTAATAGTTCGTTTCAGAGATGTTAGTCAAATGGCGTTAAATTATAATAGTAAATTAGGTGTTTATAATGTCTATGATAGTGGAGGAGGGCTCTTAGAATTATCTTTAACAGATGCTATTCCCCAGCGAGGAGTAGACATAATTAATAAACTTATTGAGGTATATGCCGAAAATTCTGCAGAAAACAAGAATTTCCTTTCAAAAGAATCATTAAAGTTAATAGATGAACGACTAGAATTATTAACAACAGATCTTAATCTTGCAGAAAAAGGGGTTGAAATCTATAAACAAAGTAATGATTTAACAGATGTTAGTTCTGATGCTGCACGATTTGTAACTTTAGCTGATGAAGCTGATCGTGAGTTAGCTAGCTTACGTACTGAAATTAATATGTTAAATTCTTTAGAGACTAGTTTAAATCAGTCTTCAGAATTATCTTTTTCTTCAATTAGTTCTTACAATATACAAAACCCTATACTTAGTGGTTCTATTTTAGCATATAATTCAGCAATACAAAATAGAAAAAACCTTATTAGTGCTTCAGGTACAGGAAACCCAATGTTACCTGAAATTGAGAGGCAATTATTAGATAGTAAAAACAATATTTTACAAAATATAAGAAGTGTTAAAACTCAACTAAATAGGTCTTACAGAGATTTATCGAATAAGTCGGCTCAATATAGATCAAAAATATCTTCGGTTCCTACTGCTGAACGAGCACTTTTAGAAATTAATAGAGATCAAGGAATTAAACAGAGTCTATACCTTTATTTACTACAAAAAAAGGAAGAAGAAGCTCTATCCATTAGTGTTCCTTTTTCTGACACTCGTATTATTGAAATTCCTAAGGCTACTAGCTACCCAGTTACTGGTTCAAAAACTCCTATATATTTAGGTGCTTTACTTCTTGGTGTGTTTATTCCTTTTATTTGGGTGTTTTTGAAAGATATGTTAAACACTAAAGTGTTAGATGTAGTAGATATTGAGATAGCTACAAACAGTCCAATATTAGGTAAAATTGTCAGTAACAAATCTAAGGAAGTATTGGTTGTTAATGCAAAAAGCACTAGTCCTGTAGCTGAGCTTTTCAGATTAATGAGGCACAATCTGAAATTTCTATCACAAGGTAAAAGCAATCAAGTAATCATGGTTACTTCAGGAAAACCAGGTGAAGGAAAGACGTTTATATCTATTAATATTGCAGCAAGTTTAGCAATTACATCTAAAAAAGTGGTTGTTTTAGGTTTTGACTTGCGTGCTCCAAAACTAATGAAAGATTTGGAATTGAACTACCATTATGGGATTTCAGATTTTATAGTGGATCCAAAGCTTAAAATAGATGATATTATAACACCATATAACAAAGAAAACAATCTTTTCTTTATTGGGTCAGGAGCGATTCCTCCTAATCCTGGAGAATTAATACTCAATGAACGTGTAGAAGAATTAATTCATGCACTTAAAAAGAGATATGATTACATTATAATTGATTCTCCACCTATTGGTAAAGTTTCTGATGCATATTCTCTAGGACGTTTAGTGGATTCAACATTATTTGTAGTTAGATATAATTATACAAAGAAGGAAGAGTTAAACATTATTAATGAAATATCACAAAATAAGAAGTTAAATCCACTTATGGTTGTATTAAATGATGTAAAATTGGATAAATCTGGTGTTTACAGCTATGGGTATGGCCATAATAGCAAATAAAGAATTAATACTTTGGAACATTTTTTAGAAAAAAATCTTACAAATTTATTATTAGTTGAATTATTTTAAAAACACTGTTAAAACACTTCAAATGCACTCTTATTATAACAAGGGTCTCTACTTATTTAAGCATATTTCTATTACTGGTCTTGCACAAATTTTAGTTCAGGCAATAGGTTTTATAAGCGGTATTCTGATTATAAGAGTGTTATCCTCACAACAATATGCATTTTATACACTCGCAAATGCTTTTTTGGGAACAATGACAGTTATTGCAAATGCTGGTATTTCAACAGGTGTGATGGCAGAAGGAGGAAAGGTATGGCAAAATAAGGAAGAGCTTGGAGAAGTATTGTCAACTGGTTTTGAGTTAAGAAAAATATTTTCATTAATTAGTTTGATATTAGGGCTTCCTGTTTTAATCTATTTGTTAATAAAGAATGATGCGAGCTATTACACAGCTATTTTAATTGCACTAGCCTTAATTCCAGCTTTTTTTTCAATATTATCAAATTCGCTTTTAGAAATTGCTCCAAAGCTCCATCAAGACATAGTGCCGTTACAAAAAAATATTATAGGAGTCAATTTAATGAGGCTGATATTTTTATGCTCCATTATTTTTATATTTCCACTAGCGCACTTGGCTATTTTGTCTTCAAGTATATCAAAAGTTATTGGAAATGTTAGGTTGCGCAGAATTGCAAGTAGAAGAGTGAATTTGGAAAAAAGACCATCTAAAAAGGTTAGAAAAAGTATTTTGAAAAAAGTAAAGCGTATTTTACCAGATGCTATTTATTACAGTTTATCTGGACAAATTACCATTTGGTTATTGTCCATATTTGGGAGTACTGAATCTGTAGCTGAAATAGGTGCGTTAGCTCGTATTTCAATATTATTAAGCGTTATACCAATATTATTTAGCACTTTAATTGCTCCTCGTTTTTCTCGATCAATAGCTGATTTTAGAAAATTAATAAGAATTTATCTAGGTACTCAGGTTGTTCTGTTATTTGGATTATCTTTCATTGTTTTAATTGTATGGTTTTTTTCAGAAGAAGTTTTATGGATATTGGGTGAAAGTTATTCCCATTTGAATTATGAAATTGTTTTGGCTATATCAGGTGGAGCAATAGGAGTTATGTCTGGAGTTTTATATAATCTTTCGTCTAGTCGTGGATGGATTTTACACCCCGTTATATATATAGGTTTAAATATATTAACTTTAATTGTGGTTATAGTTCTTTTCGATGTTTCTACTTTAAGGGGAGTACTTTGGCTTAATATAGTAATTGGTTTAGTTCAACTAATAGCACTTGATTTTTACGGACTTTATGAAATTTTTAATCTTAAAATAAAAACTAAATAAAACTATTATTTAAATTAAAAAAATGAATATGAATTCAGCAATATGTACATTATACGAAGGGAATTTTCATTATGGGGTTGCGGCCTTAACTAATTCTTTATATATGAATGGGTTTAGAGGAGATATTTATATTGGGATTAGAGATGAATTGCCCGCATGGGCAGTGACTGCTTTTAGTAATGATGATTTAGATTGGAATGAAGGTAAAACTTTTAATGTTACAAATGACCTAAATCTTCATTTTTTAAAGTTAGAGACAAAATATCATTTTGCTAACTACAAATCTTATTTTATGCATGAGCTTCTGGAAGGTCCTGCTAAAAATAAAGATAGTTTGTTTTATTTTGATCCAGATATAATAATCAAACAACCATGGATTGTTTTTGAGAATTGGGTAAATCATAATGTCGTTGTGGTTTGCGAAGATGTGAACTCTCCTTTGACTGAGTTTCATTTACGAAGACTGGCATGGCGACGTGATTTTGAAAAAAGTAATTTAAAATTAGTTTTTAAAAATTCAATTTATGTGAATGCTGGTTTTTTAGGTGTATCAAAAAATCACAAAAGTTTTTTAAAAAAGTGGATTGAAGCACAAGAAATAGTGGCAGAGCTTTTAGGAGGAGTAGAATATACTCCTTTTTCTAATGTGGGAAAAGGATTTAAAACTTTGTCTGAAGAAGATTTAAGCCCATTTTCCCCCTATTCCACAACAGATCAAGACGCATTAAATATTGCAATAGAACTTTGGAATGATGGCAAGGTTAGTTTTATGGGTAAGGAGGGGATGGATTTTGGTCCAGGTGCAAATTTGATGTCTCATGCCCTTGGAAACCCTAAACCATGGGAAATTAAAATTTTGAAAGAAGCTATTAAGGGAAGAAAACCAAAACAAACGGATAAAGATTATTGGACCAATTGTAATGGTCCAATTAAGTTACATAGTAACGCAGAAATAAAAAATAAAAAGCTTTGTATAAAAATAGGAAAACTATTAAATATTTTACGCAAATAGGCGATTGTACCTTAATTGGAGATAAAGGCTATCTGTTTACAGAAGTTCAACTCAATCTTTTCGAAACCTGTAACATAAAATTAGATACATCTATGAGAACCAATCAACATAATTACAGAAAACAACCTTATCTATTTAGAAAATCCAGAAAGCGCATAGAAACGCTGTTTTCCCAACTTTGTGACCAATTTATGATAAGACGTAATTATGCGAAGTCTTTTGAGGGGTTTAAAACTAGTGTATTGAGTGAAATAATAGCATTAGCAACTGTTCAATACATCAATAAGTTTATCTTTGGTAGGAAGATCAATAATATTAAAATCAGCATTATTTAAAATGAACAACGGGTTAATTATAATATATTAATTAAGATTAGAGTAATATAATAATATGGATATTTTAGTACTTAGTAATTGCCCGTTAATTGAAAGCCAAGGTTCAGGTTATGTTATACTTAATACTTCTAAATGTATGCAAAGTCTGGGACATAAAGTCAAGTTGATTGGGCCAGAATCACTTTCTTTACTTAAGTTTTTAAATAGTAGAGCACGTATTTATAGAATGATTCTGGGAATGGCTTTATGGGTTTTAACTCATAAAATTAAAAAATATGATTTAATTGTTTTTTATGGTGCTGAATCTTTTTTAGCAGTTTACCTCATAAAAAAAGTTTTAAGAATATCAACACCAATTATGTTGCATTCTAATGGAATAGAAGTTTTAGCAAGAGAATTGCCTTCATTTACAACAAAAAAATGGTATAATTTTAATTTAGATAAATTTTATATTTATTGCTACAATAAGGTTGATGGACTTTTAAGTGTTTCAAAAGAACAATACGATTATTCGATAAATGTTTTGAAATTAGATAAGAATAAAGCGTTTTATATAAATTTAGGTTTGCCCGAAATTTATTTTGAAAATCAAAATAAATTTAAAAAGAAAAAAATTATTACATATTGTGGTGGTTGGTTAAAAAGAAAGGGGGTATTTGCAATGGTCGAAGCTTTAGAAGTAATTTTAAAAAAATTTCCTCAATACAAATTTAGATTAATAGGAGTTGGAATTGATTTTAAGATTGAGGAATATTTCTCAGAACAAATTTTGGACTCGATTGAACTTATTCCCTATGTTAGTGATAAGTTAGAGCTTATGAATTTATACAAAGAGTCTGAGATATTTTTGTTTCCGTCAAACGCTGAAAGCTTTGGTCTAGTTGTTGCTGAAGCTATGTATTGTAAATGTGCTACAATTACCGGGCCTATGGGATTTGCAGCAGAATTAAAGAATATGGATGAGGCAATAATAATTGATGGCGTAAGTTCTCACAAAATAATAAAAGCCTTAGAGGAGTTAATTAACGATGATAGATTGATAGAAAAGTTATCAGAGAATGGTCATCTGAAAGCATCCAAATTGACATGGGGAAATTTCAAGTACAAATTGGAAATTATTATTAATTTAATTACATAAAATGCAATATTGAAATTTATTATTATTGTAACTTATTGGTATGCGTTTTTTTGAACAATAGAAAATTAAAATTAAATTTTATGAAAATAACAGTAATAGGAACAGGCTATGTCGGTTTAGTAAGCGGTACCTGTTTTGCGGAAATGGGAAATAAAGTAACCTGTATTGATGTAGATGAAAATAAGATAAATAAGTTAAAAGAAGGTGTTGTCCCTATTTATGAGCCTGGATTAGAATCTATGGTGTCGAGAAACCATGAAAGGAAAACATTGAAGTTTAGTACTAAACTTTCAGAGCATCTAGATGGATGTGATGTTGCATTTATAGCTGTTGGTACTCCTATGGGAGATGATGGTTCTGCTGATTTAAAGTTTGTACTACAAGTAGCAAAAGAAATAGGAGATCACATGTCTACCCCTCTTATTATTGTAGATAAATCAACTGTGCCAGTAGGTACAGCAGATAAAGTTAGAGCTACAATTAATGAAGCCTTAGAAAAACGAAATGTAAAAATTGATTTTGATGTGGTATCTAATCCCGAATTTTTAAAAGAAGGCGATGCGATTAACGATTTTATGAAGCCTGATCGTGTGGTAATTGGAGCCGATAAACCTGAAACAACTGAAAAAATGCGTAAGTTATACTCTACGTTTTTTAGAAGTGGTTCGGCGCGTCTAATTGCGATGGATGTACGATCAGCTGAAATGACAAAATATGTTGCTAATGCTATGTTGGCAACAAAGATTTCATTTATGAACGAAGTAGCTAACATTTGCGAGCGTGTAGGTGCCGATGTTAACGATGTACGTATAGGCATTGGTTCTGATAGCCGCATAGGTTATAGTTTTATTTATCCAGGTAGTGGTTATGGAGGATCATGTTTTCCTAAAGACGTGAAAGCACTTCATCGCACAGCTAAAGAAAATGGATATGATGCACGCTTGATATCAGCTGTAGAGGCAGTTAATGATACTCAAAAATTAGTTATTGCTAAAAAGGTTGTGAAACATTTTGGAGAAGATTTATCAGGAAAGACTTTTGCTGTTTGGGGTTTAGCTTTTAAACCAGATACCGATGATATGCGAGAAGCACCTGCCATATATATAATTAAGGATTTGGTATCTCGGGGAGCAACTATAAAGGCCTATGATCCAAAGGCTATGCACGAAGCTCAAGAATTTTACCTAAAGGACGAGTCCAATGTTACATATTGTAATTCAAAATATGAGACGTTAACAGGGGCTGATGCGATGATTTTATTAACAGATTGGAAAGAGTTTAGAATTCCCGATTTTGAGGAGTTAAAAACTCAATTAAATCAAGCTGTGATTTTTGATGGTAGAAATCAGTATGATGATAAAATAATGAAAGAGAGAGGCTTTAAGTATTATCAAATAGGAAAACAACCTTTGTAAGCGATATTTGTCATTTAATTTTAAGTAAGAGTCTTCTATAGTTTCTTAATAAATAGTATTTATGAAGATTATTTTTGTTTGTGGATCATTGGAACCTGGAAAGGATGGTGTTGGAGATTATACTCGAAGGTTGAGTTCTGAATTGATAAAGAAAGGTGTTTCAGTGGGTATATTGTCGTTTTATGATAAGGGAATAGAAAATTCTTTAAATGAAATTCAACAAGACGATAGACAAAATATTGAGTGTTATCGCTTGTCAAATCAATTAAATATAAGTAAGCGTACCTTTTTAGCGAAAAAATGGATTGATTCTAAAAATCCTGAATGGTTAAGTTTGCAATTTGTTATTTATTCCTTCAATAATAGAGGTTTGCCTTTTGGACTCGGTAAACATTTAAGATACGTGGGGAGTAATAGAAAATGGCATGTTATGTTTCATGAGACATGGTTAGGCTTAAAGAAAAAAGATCCTATAAAGTATCAACTAATAGGAGAAATGCAGAAGAGAATAATTAAGTCTTTAGATTTTAATTTAAAATTTGAAGCGATACATACGCATACAAAGTTTTATCAAAGAGAGTTAAGAAAGCTTAAGTTTAAACCAACTTATCTCCCAATTTTTAGTAATATCCCGATACGAAAGAAAAGCATTACATGTGTAAAATCAGGGAATGAAATAGTTCAGGAATATACATTTGTTGTATTTGGTCTGATTCATCCCAAAACACCAATAGGTATGTTTGCAAAAGAGTTTTCTGATTATTTTAAGTCTAAAAGTAATGTGCAAGGTAGGATAATTTTGATCGGAAGATCTGGTAATGAGTTGAAAGAATGGATAACTGAATTGAAGATTCATAATGTTAGTTTTAGTGTTTTAGGAGAAAAGTCTGCTGAAGAAATTTCTGAAATATTTCAAGAAGCTTCCTTTGGTATTACAACCAATCCAATTTTTGTTGTGGAAAAAAGTGGAACCGTTGCAGCAATGCGTGAACATAATTTACCAATTCTAGTTGTGTCAGAAAATATTCAACCTAAAGATAATTTTAGAATAAAGTTTGATTCAGATTTATTCGAATACAAGTCAGGGAATTTTGATAATTTTATGAATAGAAAATTTAGTAAACCGCAGGTATCTAGTTTAGGTGAAATTGCTTCTAAGTTTTTATCAGATTTGCATATTTGAACCGAGCATGATGAGAACCATTAAAATGTTACAATAAAAAGTATATTATGAATAAGATTTCAGTATCCCACCCAACGAGTAATCAGAATAATAGAGAAGTAGTAAGAGGGCTAAAAAAGGCTGGAATGTTAAGAACATTTTATACTTCGATAGC
This sequence comes from uncultured Flavobacteriaceae bacterium, assembly GCA_947500585.1. Taxonomy (GTDB): domain Bacteria; phylum Bacteroidota; class Bacteroidia; order Flavobacteriales; family Flavobacteriaceae; genus CAXBID01. Next base: position 100,344 of record CANMSN010000007.1, read on the forward strand.
TGTATTTCCAAATGATTTTTTTGATAGATTAAGTAAGTTTAGGCCCTTTAGTGATTTAGTTAGAAGAAAATTTAGTTCAGATTTAAGGTATATTACAAAGGCATGGTCTAATAAAGAGTTAATGAGAATGGTAGCAAAAAAAATGCGATTAAACTTTTTGACTAAACATGAGGTTGGAGCATTATCTGTGGATGCTATTTATCATTCTTTAGATAAGAAAGTTGCTAAAAATCTAAGAAAAGATTCAAATTTGGGTTTAGATGCTATTTATGCCTATGAGGATGGTGCTTACTATTCTTTCGTTGAGGCAAAAAAGAGAGGGATAAAGTGTATTTATGACCTACCAATTGCCTATTGGGAGACCAGTAAAAGATTATTAAAAGAAGAGGCTGAAAGATTGCCTGATTGGGCAGAAACTATTAGAAGTGGCTTGTCAGATTCTGAGGAAAAACTAAAAAGAAAAAAAAATGAGTTAAGTCTTGCTGATGTTGTAGTAGTTCCTAGTTATTTTGTAAGAGACTCATTACCTCAATGGGCAAAAGATAAAAAGATTATTATGACACCTTTTGGATCACCTAATAATTTTAAAAGGAAGGTTTTCAATATAGATAATAAGTCTCCTTTAAAAGTTTTATTTGTAGGTTCTATGACCCAAAGAAAAGGACTTGGGGATTTGTTTGAGGCAATAAAAATGATTGACAAATCACGAGTAGAACTTATTGTACTGGGTTCATTAGCCGCACCGATGGAATTCTATAAAAGTCAGTTAAACAATTTTACTTACGAAAAAGGAAGGCCACATTATCAAGTTTTAGAATTGATGAGATCTTGTGATGTTTTTTGTTTGCCGTCATTGGTTGAAGGAAGGGCTCTTGTAATGCAAGAGGCAATGTCCCAAGGTTTGCCAATGATAATAACTCCAAATACAGGAGGCGAAGACCTAATAATTGAAGGTCAAACAGGTTTTTTAATACCTATACGATCACCTGAACTTATTGCAGAAAAGATAAATTGGTTTCTTGAAAACAGATTACAAATAGCTGATATGGGAAAAAAGGCACAAGAACATGCTCAAGATTATACTTGGAAAAAGTATAGTGATAATATCGTAAATGTTTTAGCAAACATCTAAATTTAATAATAGAAAATATAAATGAGAAGAACTGATTTGTCAGTAATAAATAACAGTTTAAAATGGGGTGTTTGGTTATACTTTATTTTGCTAATTTTTGAAGGTGCGCTGCGTAAATGGGTTTTACCAGGACTTGCTACTCCTTTACTGGTAGTAAGGGATCCTATTGCTATATGGTTGATCTATACAAGTTGGAACAAAAACTTGTTAACCTTAAATTTTTTTATAATTTCTATGGCTTTTGTTACATTTCTTAGTGTTTGTTTTTCTTTAATTTTTGGGCATGGGAACTTATCAGTAGCAATTTATGGAGCAAGAATTTTAGTTATTCATTTTCCTCTTATGTTTGTGATCGGTAAAATTTTTTATCGCGAAGATGTAGAAAAAATGGGAAGGATATTACTTTTAATTGCTATTCCTATGGCTATTCTAATTGGCCTACAATTTTATAGTCCTCAGTCAGCTTGGGTAAATCGAGGTGTTGGGGGCAACATGGAGGGGGCAGGTTTTAGTGGTGCTATGGGGTATTTTAGACCACCTGGCACGTTTTCATTTACCATAGGGAATGTTATGTTTTTTAATTTTGTTTCATGTTTTGTGCTCTATTTTTGGATTACAGAAGCAAAAATTAATAAATTAGTTTTAATTGGATCTACTATAGCCCTTATAGCATCTATTCCTTTATCTATAAGTAGAACACTACTTTTCTCTGTTGCTATAGTTCTGTTATTTTCTTTAATTTCAGTAGTTAGTAAGCCTAAGTTTTTACTGCGAATGATTTTGTCAATTATTGTCCTAACATTATTGATTTTAGTCTTAAGCGAAACAACTATAATGCAAACATCAATGGGGGCATTTACCAACAGATTTGAAAATGCTAGCACAGGTGAAGGAGGTGTAGGCTCTTCCTTGTTTAATCGTTTTTTCGGAGCCATGATTGATGCTTTAGTTAATACTAATGATGTACCTTTTTTTGGTTATGGTATAGGGATGGGAACTAATGTGGGAGCAATGCTTATAACAGGTAAAGCTCAATTTTTATTTGCAGAATGGGAATGGCTAAGGATTGTTGGAGAAATGGGGTTTGTATTGGGGGTTTTAATTATTTTAATTCGTTTTTCTTTTTGTAGTTTCATTTTTTTTAAGAGCTTAAAATTTCTCAAAAAAGGAGATTTATTACCTTGGCTTCTTTTAGGTTCGGGATTAGTTATTATTATTCAAGGGCAATGGGCACAACCTACCATTCTTGGCTTTAGCACTTTAATAGGGGGATTAATATTAGCTTCATCTCAAAGTATTAATAATTCTTTTAAATTAAATCAGAATAAAAAATAAACCTTATTTTCCATGAATAGTTCTATTCGTTTTATATTAATTGGTAATTATGTTTTAGATAAACAAGAAAGTATGCAGAGGTTTGCATATATGTTAAATTCAGGTATAATATCAAAAGATATAGATTCAAAAATATGGAATCCTACAGTTTTTTTAGGAGGCTTATTTAAATCAACTAACAGAGGAATAGGAAAATGGGTTGCATATGTAGATAAATATATCATATTTCCTTTTATTTTAATTTTCAAGTCGCAATATGAAATGAAAAATGACCCTAATCTGTATTTTCACATTTGTGACCATTCCAACGCACCCTATCTGAAGTTTTTGCCAAAGGATCGTACTAGTATTACCTGTCATGATGTTTTAGCCATAAGAGGCGCTTTAGGGTTCCAAGATGCTTATGCCCTGCCTTCCAAATTTGGTTATATTTTCCAAAGATGGATTTTAAAACACTTAAAAAGAGCAATACGTCTTGCTGCCGTGTCTGAATTTAGTTTAAATCAATTAAAAGCTTTATCTGAAAATGAAACGAATAAGGAAAAGTGGGTCGTTATTTCTAATGCCTTTAATGCACCATTTTCAGAAATGAATAAAGAAAGCTATAATGTATTACTTAGTGATATGAATTTGAGATCAGAAGAACCATTCATTTTACATGTTGGTACAGCGCACCCTCGTAAAAATAGACTTTTCTTATTACATGTGCTTCATGAAATGCGTAACGAGTGGAATGGTAAATTATGTCTAGCAAGTAAACCTTTAGATAAAGAATTTACTGCATTAGCAAAGCAGTTAAATTTATCGCATAGAATTGTTTCAGTCGTTAGACCAGATCACAATCATCTAGTAGCCTTATATAGTGCATGTGAAGCCTTTGTTTTTCCTTCACTATCGGAAGGGTTTGGGTGGCCAGTTATTGAGGCACAAGCTTGCGGGGCTCCCGTTATTGCTAGTAATTTTGATCCGATGCCTGAAGTGAGTGGGGGGGCAGCTATACATGCCCATCCGAAAGACGCTAAAGCTTTTGCAGCAGCAATATTGTCTTTAAAAGATGAGGGTCTGCGAAAAAAATTGATAGAAAGTGGTTTTAAAAACATAGAACGATTTCAAGTTGATTCCATGATTGAATCATATTTAAAATTATATACGGATACGAATTAAGTGTTTTAATTTAAACACTATTTTATTATAAATTTTATATAATAAGTAAAATGAAAATTCTCAGAGTCATAGGGGGTATGGATCCCAAAGGAGGAGGACCTTGTCAAGGGATTCGTAATTCGATTCCTGCTTTACAAACCTTAGGCGTGCACAACGAGGTGGTTTGTTTAGATGCGCCTGATTATGATTATTTAGGTAGTGATTCTTTTTTAATCCATGCTATTGGCCCTTCCGTAGGGCCTTGGAGCTATTCGAAAATGCTTATTCCATGGCTACAAAAACATGCAGAAGATTTTGACCTCATCATTGTTCATGGTCTTTGGAAATTTTCAAGTTTTGCGGTGTATAAGGCACTTAAAGAATTGAAAGGAAACACAACTCCCTATTTTGTAATGCCACATGGTATGTTAGACCCTTATTTCCAAAAAGCACCTGAGCGTCGTTTAAAAGCCATTCGAAATTGGTTGTTTTGGAAACTATTTGAATCTAAGGTTATTTCACATGCAGCAGGGGTTCTATTTACCTGTCAAGAAGAATTGATGCTTGCCAGACGAACCTTTACACCTTACAAACCAGTGAAAGAATTAAATGTGGGGTACGGTATTCAAGCACCACCCGTGTATCATGATAAAATGAATGAAGCTTTTAAATTAGTAAGTAAGGAACTTAACGGTAAACCTTATTTATTATTTTTAAGCCGTGTGCATAAAAAGAAGGGTCTTGATTTATTGCTAGCCGCTTATAAAATATGGGTGGATCTGACAAAGGAAAATGAAAAGCTTGATCTAGTTATTGCAGGACCTGGTCTAGAAACCGATTATGGTAAGGGGCTTTTGAAAGCCGTTGAGAACGACTCGACCTTAAAACAATATGTGCATTTTACAGGCATGCTTTCAGGGGATGCTAAATGGGGGGCTTTTTATGGAGCTGAGGCGTTTGTTTTGCCAAGTCATCAAGAGAATTTTGGGATTGCCATTGTGGAGGCCCTTGCCTGCGGAAAGCCCGTTTTAATATCGGATAAAGTTAATATTTGGCGTGAAATTAAAAATGAGGCAGCAGGTTTTGTTGAAAATGATGATTTTGAAGGGGCAATTAATCTATTATCAAAATGGGGAAAATTGACATCTATTGAAAAAAAAATCATGAAACAGCGTGCTAAAAAAACATTTTTAAAACATTATTCTATTGAACCTGCAGCTAAGCGTTTGTTAGATGCATTAAGAAAAGTTATAGAATAAACATATTAAATATGCACAATACAAATATTTTTAAGCATCTTGCTTTTATTTTAAGAGATTTTGGAGCAAAATATATGGCAGGAGATTTATGTTTATTTTGAGATAAACATTTTGGGGTTTTGGAATTTAATAGTGGAAGGTGATTACTATATTTATGAGTTTATTAGCATAAATTAATAAGGAAAAATTAGTCTATGAAAAAAAATGTAATCATTTCTAGTTATTCCCTTTTAATAGTTAAAACTCTCGATATCGTAAAACTAGTTCTCCTCTCATTATTTAAACAGGTCATGGTAAATTCATTTGGCTGTCTATTGAGACCTTTGCTGATATTTCCGGAATTGTAAAAAAGGGAGTTGATATTGGAGTAAGATACTTTTTTAAAAAACACATATAACTGTATAGTAATTAAGGGGTATTAATATAAGCTAATAAGAGAGCTAATATTTAAAGGATAATAAAAAAAATATAATAAAAAAATATGATTTCTATTGTGATTCTAACAAAAAATGAAGAAAAAGATTTGCCTAAGTCTTTAGGGTCTGTAACATGGAGTGATGATATTCATATTCTTGATTCAGGGAGTACAGATAATACGATTCACATAGCCAATACTTATGGGGCTAGTGTAAGTTATAATCCGTTTAAAAGCTTTGGTCAACAACGTAATCATGCAATTGATAAGTTGGAAATAAAGAATGAATGGATTTTATTTTTAGATGCTGATGAAGTAGTGACCGATAAGTTCAAAAAAGCTATGTTTGACGCTATTGAGAAAGCTGATGAAACTATTTCTGGGTTTTATTGTTGTTGGAAAATGATACTTGAGAATACTTGGCTAAAACACTGTGACAATTTTCCAAAATGGCAGTTCAGGTTAATGAAAAGAGGTATGGCCAGATTTACAGATTTTGGTCATGGACAAAAAGAGAGTGATGTAAAAGGAGAAATAAAATATTTAAAAGAACCGTATTTACACTATGGTTTTTCAAAAGGATGGACTCAATGGATTGATAGACATAACAGATATTCTACACAAGAAGCAATTGCGCGAGCACAAAATAAGCCTCCATTTAAAAGTGTCTTTTCAAAAAATTCAAGTAAACGAAACCCAGCGCTTAAATCTTGGCTTACAAAGTTACCGGGTTGGCCTTTTATTCGTTTTTTTCAAGCATATATTTTAAGCCTAGGCTTTTTGGAAGGGATTCCTGGTTTTATTTATTGTATTAATATGGCATACTATGAGTTTATGATTCAGATTAAAATTAGAGAACACAGAAAGGCAAAGTTAATATAGGTAGTTATGCGTATTTATGTATCTATTTCATTCCTTATTTTTTTTTGTATTTATAGTTGTATATTTTAGTTGGATTAGTAGCCCTAGGTTTTCGCTAAACGATATTGTTCCAAATTGGATTGCAATTTGGGCAGATAAACATGAAAATGATAATATTAGAACCGCCATACCATTATTTTTTTTAGGGTTGGTATCGGGTTTGTTTTTAATATTAAAACGACTAAGAATAAGCAAGTGGCTTTTATGTTTTATTTTATTAATTATATTGGTTTTAATAGCAGAATTAGGCCAATTATTATTACCTCTTAGATCTTTTGATTGGAAAGATGTATTTTGGGGAGCTATAGGTGCAGCAGCTGGGTTGTGCATTATGTATATTTTAAAATTATTATTTAAAAAAGAATTGTAAATAATTTAATAGCTATGTCAAGAATAAAAATGCGTGTTTTGCTTATTGGTTATAACTTTTCACCAGAACCAACAGGTATAGGCAAGTATAGTGGGGAAATGATAGATTGGTTGGCAAAAAAAGGCTATGATTGTGTTGTGGTAACAACTTACCCTTATTATCCATATTGGAAAGTTCAAGAACCTTATTTTAAAAAACGGTTTTGGTACCACAAGGAAATAACAAATTTTGAAACAGGAGGAAGTATAACTACCTACCGTTGCCCAATGTATGTGCCAGCAGAACCATCAGGTAAAAAAAGAATGCTTTTAGATTTATCATTTATGATGTCTTCGTTTTTTCAACTGGTAATATTATTATTTAAAAAAAAATGTAATACAGTTATCACTGTAGTACCGTCATTTCAATTCGGACTCTTAGGATATTTCTACAAATTATTTAAAAAGTCTAAAACTGTTTACCATATTCAAGACTTACAAATTGAGGCTGCCCAAGATTTAAACATGATTTCATCAAAAAAAGTTTTAAGCCTACTTTATAAGGTTGAAAAATTTATTTTTAGTAAAACAGATATAATTAGTAGTATTTCTGAGAAAATGGTATCCAAAATAGAATTAAAGACAAACAAAAAAGTTGTGCTATTTTCCAATTGGTCAGATACTGAGTTTTTTACACCGATAGAAAACAAAAAGGATTTAAAAACACTTTTCGGATTATTACCATCAGATAAAGTTATTTTATATTCTGGAGCTATAGGGGAAAAACAAGGTTTAGAAAATATAATTTATGCGGCCGAAAAATTTTGTAATAAAAAACACATTAAGTTTATTATTTGCGGAACTGGTCCTTACAAAGAAAAATTACAGAATTTAACAAAAAGATTAAGCTTGAATAATGTTTTATTTTTTCCTTTACAGCCCACGGAAAATTTTAATAAGTTTTTAAATATGGCCGACGTACATTTAGTTATTCAAAAAGCTAAAGCGAGCGATTTAGTAATGCCATCAAAATTAACAACTATTTTATCAGTTGGTGGGTTGGCACTTATTACAGCAAATGTTGATTCTGGTTTGCATGCTTTAACTAAAAAATATAAGATGGGTATTTTAGTAAAGGCAGAAAATCAAGAAGCTTTGAATAATGGCATTGAAGAGGCTTTGACAAGTAATATGCGTAACAAAATTATGAATAATGCTCGACAATATGCAGAAAACTATTTAGAAATTAATATTGTGATGAAGGCTTTTGAAAAAGAAGTTCTATAATGATAATAACTCATTGAGTATAATGATGGTTTAAAAAGTGAAAAGTTGTAAGTTTTACTGATGATTTATCATTCGTTTTAGATGTAAACGCTGATAGTTAAAGACTAATTTTACGAATTTATCTGATTTGTTTAACATTGTATTTATTATATATAATAAACCTTTTCTAATATTTGAAGAAAAAGTATCATTATACAGCTTATAAGCATATAATATATAAGTAATATTAAATTAGTATTATTTTAAATGTATAGAAGTTAGAATAAATAATTAAAAATAGTATTTTCGATAAAATTTTTAATTTATCAATTAATACTCTACTACTACAATAGTAAAAATAGATGGATTGGAAATATTGGAAAAGCGCAAAAACTTGGATAGTAAAATGGAATAAGTTTTTTTGTCCCTAAAGACATTAGTTAATAAAAAATAAAACATATATAACCTGTTGAGGTTGCAACAGAAATTAAGACAAATGGTAAAATTATAAATAATGAAGATAGGAATCATTACAATACTAAATGTAAATAATTACGGTGCAGAGTTACAAGCTCATGCTTTAAATAAAAAGTTAACCTTACTTGGTTTTGATAATGAAATAATTAATTATTTCCATAATCATAATACAGAATTTATTTTTGAAAAAGAATCGAAACCAATTTTTGAAATAAAACCGATAGCTAAATTAAAAGCAAAAGTCTTAGTTTTATTAAATAAATACAGTAAAATTTCAAACCCTAACATTGCTAAAAAAAGATTAATGAGGTTTGATTCCTTTCATGACCAATATTCTAAAGTTTCAATGCCTATTAAAAGTATTACGGATTTATATTCCAAAGATTTTGAGTATGATATTTTTATAGTAGGCAGTGATCAAGTTTGGAATCCCAATAATCAAATAAATATTGAACCTTATTTCTTAACGTTTGCCCCAAAAGGAAAGAAAAAAATCTCTTATGCATCAAGTTTTGGTGTTGGAAGTATTTCAAAAGAAAACTTTGCTAAATATAAAAAACTATTAGGGAATATAGATTTTTTATCGTGTAGAGAAAAATCAGGAGTTGAAATTATTAAAGAAATTACAGGGAAGCAATCTACTCATGTTTTAGATCCAACTTTATTATTATCAAAAGAAGAATGGTCAATTATAGCAGTTCCTTATGAGGAAGAAGAACCTTTTATCTTAGTGTTTGTTTTTAAAAATTCAAAATATGTAACTGATTTAGCATATGATTTACAGAAAAAGACTGGGTATAAAATTATAAGAATATGTAAAAATGAAATGAGAGTTGAATCAGATAATAAAATATTGAATATTAGAGATGCTGGCCCAAGAGAATTTTTAGGAATTTATCAAAAGGCAACTATTGTTTTAACAACATCCTTTCATGGAAGTATATTTTCTTTAATTTTTCAGAAGCCGTTTTATTCAATTACTCCAGGTAGAAAAAATAATAATGCAAGACAAGAGAGCCTGTTAAAAATGTTTGGATTGGAAGATCGATTAATTAAAGAAGGCCAGCCTTTTCCTAAAAAAGATAAAATTAACATTGATTTTTCAACGGTTCAAAGAATTATTGAGAAAGAAAAAAGTTCGTCCTTAAGTTTCTTAAAGAACGCTATCGAAAAGGTGTAAAATATTACAATTAGTAAAATATTGATGATGGATAAAAATGTTACTGATTTAGAAAAAGTAGTTAATGGAGGTTATTGTACAGGCTGTGGAAGCTGCTCCTTTGTCACTAAAGCTCCGATGAAAATTAATGAATACGGAGAATATCAGCCAGATTTAGGAGTTATTAATTCTCTTAATAACTCTATTATAGAGAAAGCGGAAAATGTGTGCCCCTCTTTAAATTTCTCTTTTAATGAAGATGTTCTTGCAGAAAAATTTCTAAAAAAAGATTGTTCAGAAAAAAGTAATTATATTGGTCCTTACCAAAGTGTTTATGGCGGTTTTGTTAAAGAGAAGTCCTATAGAAATAATGGTACATCTGGTGGTTTTGGTACGTGGATTGGAGCAGCATTGTTTGAAAAAAGATTGATTGATGGCGTAATACATATAAAAGAAAGTAAAAGAATTAATGATTCTGATCCATTTTTTAGATATGGAATAAGTAATAATATATCAGAAATAACAAAAGGATCTAAAACTAAATATCACGTCATTGAAGTTTCTGAAGTGTTAAGCCTAATTAAAGATAAACCTGGCAAATATTTATTTATTGGTTTGCCATGTATGGTTAAAACAATACGTAGAATTCAATTGATTGATCCTATAATTAAGGAATCTATTAAATATACTGTTGCACTTGTTTGTGGACATTTGAAGAGTATCAATTGGACATTATCATTAGCTTGGAGTAAAGGGATTCATCCAAGTGAAGCAGATAATTTTTTGTATAGAACAAAGGCTAAGGATATTTCAGCAAGAGCATATGTGTTTACAGCGTATTCAAAAAATAAGGAAGTTAGGGAGGATTCGGGAAATGTAGTCGGTGGAAAATTTAATCAAGGAGCTTTGATGTTACCGGCATGTAATTTTTGTGATGATGTTGTAGGTGAGACTGCTGATTTAACAATAGGAGATGCATGGTTACCACAATTTGAGATAGACTCTCAAGGAACTAATTTGTTAATAGTCAGGAACTCTGAAATTCATGATTTAATTAAAGGAGCTTTTAATGAGGGCAAAATTCAGATAGTAGGTTTGACTGAAAAAGATGTAATTGATGCTCAATCTGGTGGGTTTAGACAAAGAAGAGAAGGATTATCTCATAGGTTAAATAAAGTTGATAAAAAAAACATTTGGAGACCAACTAAAAGAATAGAGCCCAATAGTTTTAAGATATCTCCACTAAGGAAGCTAATTTATAATATTCGTTTTGAAGTTACATTAAATTCTAGAGAGTATTTTAAAGAGGCTTTACTAAAAGATAATTATGATTTATATAAAAAAAGAATGTTTGTTCAACTAAAAATTTTAAGATTTTTAGAGATATTAAGTTCATCTCCAAGAATTATTAGAAAAAAAATAGCAGTGATTAAATTAAAGATGTTCAGTTAATGGTAGAAAAAAGTATTTCTATGACTGATACGCGTCATAAATTTTCAATTAAGAATAAGTTTGCAAGAATTTTATGGATTATTGCTTGTACTATTTTTTTTAAAAATCTTAAGCCTAGATTTTTTAGGAAATGGAGAATTCTTTTGTTAAAAATTTTTGGAGCAAATGTTAGTTGGAAGTCAACAATTCATTCAAGTGTTAAAATATGGGCTCCTTGGAATTTAGAAGTAGGTGAATATTCGTGTATTGGCCCCTTGGTAGATTGTTATAACCAAGGAAAAGTAGTAATAGGAAAAAATGCTACAATATCACAAAAAGCATATTTATGTGCTTCAAGTCATGATTTTACCAAAACAAGTCATGACTTAATTTTAAAACCAATTACTGTAAGGGATAAAGCATGGGTAGCTGCAGGGGCTTTTTTAGGACCTGGAGTTACAATTGGTGAAGGAGTTGTAGTTGGAGCTCGTTCCGCTGTATTTAAAGATGTCCTAGCATGGTCAGTTGTAGGGGGGAACCCAGCGATGTTTATAAAAAAAAGGGTGATTGATGATTTATAAAAATGAAGACTGTGATCATAATTTATGATACAGTACGGTACTATGAAGTATATATAAATAATATTATGTGACCTTCGAAGAAAAACTCTTTAATAAATAGAAAACAATTATGCTATTTAACTCAATAGACTTTGCCATTTTTTTACCAATAGTGTTTATTCTTTATTGGTTCGTAACAAGCAATAATTTAAAATTCCAAAATTTATTATTATTAGTTGCAAGTTATTTGTTTTATGGTTGGTGGGATTGGAAGTTTTTATCCTTAATCCTTTTTAGTACGATAATAGATTATTACATAGGATGCAGTCTCCAAAAGGAAGTTAATAATTCAAAAAGAAAAATGTTATTATGGGTTAGTATATCAGTAAATTTGGGATTTCTGGGATTCTTTAAATATTATAATTTTTTTGTAGACAATTTTATTGCTGCTTTTTCTTTTTTTGGGTCAGAAATAAAACCAAATACACTTAATATTATATTGCCAGTTGGGATTAGTTTTTATACGTTTCAAACCCTAAGCTATACTATTGATGTCTATAGAGAAAAACTTAAACCTACTGATGATTTTATTGTTTTTGCTGCTTTCGTAAGTTTCTTTCCTCAATTGGTAGCTGGTCCAATTGAAAGAGCAGCGCATCTCCTTCCTCAGTTTTATATTAAAAGAAAGTTCGATTACAGTAAAGCAATTGACGGGATGCGTCAAATACTTTGGGGCTTATTTAAAAAAATTGTAATAGCTGATAACTGTGCTGTTTTCGCTAATGATATATTTAATAATTATCAAGACTATTCTGGCAGTACATTAATTTTAGGGGCTTTGTTTTTTACATTTCAAATTTATTGTGATTTTTCTGGATATTCTGATATTGCCATTGGTACGTCACGTTTGTTTGGTTTTGATTTAATGAAAAACTTTTCCTTTCCTTATTTTTCAAGAGATATTGCTGAATTTTGGAGACGTTGGCATATATCACTTTCTACTTGGTTTAGAGATTATTTATATATTCCTTTGGGAGGCAGCAGAGGTGGTATTTGGATGAAAACACGAAATACATTTATTATTTTTATAGTAAGTGGTTTTTGGCATGGTGCCAATTGGACATTTATAGTTTGGGGGGCTTTAAATGCGATTTACTTCCTCCCACTTTTACTAACTAATAACAATCGTAATAATTTAGATGTTATAGCCAAGGGTAAAATATTCCCTAGTTTTCGTGAAACCTACCAAATGCTTTTAACTTTTTCACTAACAGTGCTTGCTTGGATATTTTTTAGAGCAGAAAACATCCATCATGCTCTAAGTTATATTGCAAATATAGGGAATAGATCATTGTTTAGTGTGCCTAGTTTTGATACTATGAAACCAATAAATTTATTAATAGTGCCTTTAATTTTCTTCTTTTTTTTAATAGAATGGTTTGGCAGAGATTCTGAATTTGGAATGCAATTTATTGGTTTGAAATGGAATAGGGTTTTTAGGTGGTCGTTATATTTGGGCGTTGTTATTTGTATTTTTATTTTTTCGAGTCAAGAACAAGCTTTTATATATTTTCAATTTTAATTTTATGAAAAATTTTCTTATCAAAATAATATTATTTGGCCTTATTCTTTTTGTTTTGGATAAGTTTTTTCTAGTTGTAAGAAATAAAGCGCCAGAATTTGATAATGATCGCAGACTTGAGTATGTCCTAGATGGAAAAGTAAATAAGGATTTAATTGTATTTGGTTCATCTAGAGCAAATGAAGATATTGCCACATGGTTGTTGGAAGATGCTTTAAAGTTAGATAGTTACAATCTTTGTTACGGAGGTTCAGAAATCGAACTTCAAACATTCATTTTAAAGCAATTACTGAAAGAAAATCAAAAACCTAAGTTGATAATTAAGATTATAGATGATGATTTTGAGCTAACCTATAACTCAGCAAATGTGTTTAGAGTTGACAGGCTTATTCCATTGGTAAAGTATCCAGTTATTAGAAATGAGTTAATTAGTAGAGGTGAAAAAAACGCTATAATGTCTAAACTATTTGTATTACATCAATTAAACAAATCAAATTTTGATTTTAGATCACCCAAAAAAGTGAATGATACTATACTGAAGTATGGTAATATAACATTAAATAAAGTGCCAAAAAGAAAATTCGAATGGACTTTTGGTACAAAAACTAGTTATTCTTCAGATAAAGAAATTAAAAGTAAATATGAAAGTTTTAAAGAATTTCAGGATTTATGTGTCAGTAATAATATAAAGTTGGTTCTAAGTATTCCACCAAGTTATAAAGTTTTAAATAAAGAGTTTGCTGAGCGAATTAGAGAATTAAAATTTAAAGAAAGTTATTTTCATGTATATGACCAAAGTAAAATAGAATATAAGTCAAGTAATTACTTTAATGATTTAATACATTTGAATAGTTCAGGTGCTGAAATTTATACGCATGATTTAATTTTATTTATAAAAAATAACATAAAAATTTAGTGATAGGTTTAAATTCCTAATTTGATGCGAAAATATAATCGTTTTATTTAACAAGAATATCTTTTAAAAAGGTAGAATAATATTAATTTTAAATGAGTAAATCAAAAAGAATTTCCAATCTTGACCTATTCAGATTTTTTGCAATTTTTCTAGTTGTATATTTCCATTTATCCCAAATGTTTTTGTCTCAATATTTTTTTTCATACCGATTTTTCAAAGTAGGAGCATTAGGTGTTGAGCTTTTTTTCGTATTAAGCGGATTCTTGGTAGCTGGTTTATATTATAAAGTTAAAAAGGAAAAAATTAATTTACGTTTGTTTTGGTTACAGCGATTTTTAAGAACTTATCCACCCTATCTGGCTGCCTTAATAGTGTCTTTTTTAATGGTATATTTTTTTAGAAATGAAAAATTCGATTTTGGATATTTAGTTTTTTTACAAAATTTTTACGACAAAATTCTTTTTTTTAAGGTGTCTTGGTCTTTATGTGTAGAGGAACATTTTTATTTATTATTTGTTGTATTTGCATTAATTACTATGGGTTTGTCAAAAGTAAGAATAATGACTGCATGGATTATTATTTGTTTAGTTCCTTTGGTTCTTAGGTTTGTTTTGGGATATAATAACTATGAATTAGGTGGGTTTTATAAGTCGGCTTCAATTTTTAGAATAGACGGAATAGCTATAGGTGCGTTTTTTGCTTATATAATAAATAATTATACAATAAAATATAAAGGGAAATTCATTAATAATATGTTATTGTTAATAGTTTTGATTTCAATTGGACTATGGATTAGTGGTGAGCCAAGTTATTTAAAGTATACAGTAGGTTATTTTTTGTTTGTACTAAATGCTGCTTTGTTAATGGTATCACTATATTTCTCTTCTCCTGTCAAGATTGGAGAAACCTATTTTGTGAAACAAATAGCTCTCATGGCTTATTCAATATACTTGACACATCCTTGGGTTCTTAATTTTTTTGATATTCTTCAAAAAAAGTTAAACATTAACAATTTCATTGCAGCTATAATTTCATTAATTAGTATTTTGATTCTAGGATATACATTTTATCTTATTATTGAAAAGCCAACAATAGTGATGAGGAATAACTTGTTGAATAACAAAAAATAGTTTTAAATATTAATATTGAAAATAAAACTTGAACTTAAAAAAAATAAAACTCATATATCACTATTCACTTATTTTAATTATTTAGATTTTGTTAATTAAATGATTTCTTTTTAATTCACTGCTACTGCTTAACTAATAATTGTGGGTAGGCATCCGCAGCACCATCTATAATAGTTCTAGGGGTGCTGTTAACAAAATCTACCATTACCTTACTTAAATCTGATCTATTTAAAACTTCATTATTTATTAAAGTACCTTGAAATATTGCTGGTACAGTAGAATTTATAATATTATTCCATAAATAAGCCCTTTTATTTGTTACTTGTAATGAAACTCCTGTATCTAAGAAATTACAACCCTCAGCATGGAAATTGGCACTTACTACATTTGATACGCCATTTCCGCTAAAATCACAGCCATAAAAACTAACAACAGCATTACCGCCTATTACAGCTGCTCCTGTATGATTTGTAAAAGTGCTATTAGATACGTATAAACCATTAGACTGAGAACAATTAAGAGCTATATCATTACCATCGAATTTACAATCTATCCAGGCATTAAGATTGTTTGCGCGATTTGCA
The DNA here is from genome assembly GCA_947500585.1 of uncultured Flavobacteriaceae bacterium. Taxonomy (GTDB): domain Bacteria; phylum Bacteroidota; class Bacteroidia; order Flavobacteriales; family Flavobacteriaceae; genus CAXBID01. The sequence goes on from CANMSN010000007.1 coordinate 116,002, forward strand.
ATCATATCTAAGCCAATACCACAGTTGATAAACTGGCATCTGTAAAATACTGTTTTGTCCACATACATACACGTAGGGTAAAGTGTATTACCAGGTTGTGTATAGTCTATGTCTTGAAAAATACCTTTGTTGCAATTAACAAAGTTTAAATTAGCAAAGAATGTATTATCTACGGCATAAAATTTATTTAAGTGTATACCGTAGTTTTGGTCGCGAAATACAAGATTTTTCCACGGAATATTACTCATTTGCATAAAAACATTTTCCTTACCAATAGGGTTAACTTCAAGACCTGCTGAACCACCTTGTAGTGTTAAGTAAGCTAAAGTGTAGTTTACACCTGTTAAATTAGATCCTCCGGTTAAATCATCCTGTGCTAACACTAGAGGGAAATCATCTGTTATACCAACAATAGCTGTTTTACCCGTTCCTTTCCCTATTATCCCTTGTTTATTTGTAAGAACTAAAGGTTGAGATATGTAATAAATACCCGCATCAAGTTCAGCAATTCCGTTAGTATCAATTAAAGCTTGTATAGCTGCACTTTGGTCTGCTTGCCCTGTTCTGTTAGTAGCCCAGTTAGCACCTGTTGGATTTGGTAGCGTTGGTAAATTAGGTTTAGCTATAGGGGTATATTCTGTACCTTGAATCATAGCAGTAAAATCAGCTGCATCTTGCCCAGTAATTGGTGGATTTGTAGCAGTACCGTTTAAAGTTAAATCTGACGTATTATTATGGTGTGCTTGTAATGTTAATGTATTGGCTTCATTAGCGTTTGCAATCGTATTTCTAATATTTATACCTAAAAATTTACTTCCAGGCCTAATAATATTGCCACCATTACCTGAGCTATTTAGGTATTTTCTGTTCATTAAAATTTCATCGGCTTCAAGGTCAATATCAGGTGCACCTGTAAATGCAAAACCTGTAGTGTTAAACATTTTAAGTTTACCTACATTTCTAACATAAAAAGCTGCTCTACCTGTACCATCAACTTGACTCCAATATTCAGAATCCGCACCAAGAAGGGTATGGTTATCTAAGGTGTTGTACTCTGTAGTATTGTATTGCGAGGTTAATAAAACTCTTGATAGTTCAATATTTCCGTAACTTGGTGTTGTTATATTTCCAATCATTGTAACATGATTATCAATAGACTGAGAAAACACTCTTTTAAAAATATTATTTCTAAAATAACCAGAACTACTACAATCAAATGTGGTTCTTCCTCTTGATATATCAACAAATTCAGAATCTTCTAATGTGCAATTTATACAAGTTAAAAGGCAATTATAAACACTTAGTAATTTCACATTTGAAGTAACGCCTCCAGGAGCAAAATCTATATCAGCATTAATACCTTCAATACGAATGTTTGTAGAACCACCTGGTATAGTGATGTTACCTACAATAGTTCCGTTGTTTTGAGGGTAACCATATAAGCGCATATTATCAGATAGCGTTAAAGTGCCACTTCCAGAATAATCACCTGCACCTAATCGAACTGCACCATCAGTATTTAAAACACTTTGAATGGTTGATGCGTTTTCAGGGGCAACATAGGTTGCTGCGAAATAATCAATTTCTACAGGCATATTGTCGGTTAGCGAAACCGAATTAGTAGTAAAGGTTTCGACATTACTATCTGAACTTTCATTATCAGCATCATCTATAGCACGAATAGTTAAATTATAATTAGTTTCTGGAGTTAAACCTGTGATCAGGTAATTGGTTATATTCCCAGTTGAAGCGACTAATAAATTCCCACTATTATAAACTCTGTAATTAGTTACACCCACATTATCGGTAGCAGCAGTCCAACTTAAATCAGCTGTTGTCTGAGTAATGTTAGATGCAACTAAATTAAGAGGGTTTGTCGGGGATGTTGTATCAGGTTCTAAAGTAATAAAAACTTCATTATTACTATCACCAGATTCATTATTTGCCGCATCTATAGCTCTGATAGTTAAATTATAAGCTGTATTTGCATTTAATCCTGTAAGTGTATAACTGGTTACATTACCAGTAGAAGCTATTAATAGATTACCATTATTATAAATTCTATAGTTTGTTACAGCCACATTATCTGTAGCAGGTGTCCAAGATAAATCAACGGTAGTTTGGGTAATATTGCTTGCTACTAGATTAAGAGGAATTGAAGGATTTTCCGTATCAGGAGTTACTATTGCTGCAGTGTTAAAATTGGCATTATTACTATCATTAGATTCATTACCAGCAGCATCCAGAGCTCTAATAGTTAAATTATAAGCTGTATTTGCATTTAATCCTGTAAGTGTATAACTGGTTACATTTCCAGTAGAAGCTACTAATAAATTACCATTATTATAAATTCTATAGTTTGTTACAGCCACATTATCTGTAGCAGGTGTCCAAGATAAATCAACGGTAGTTTGGGTAATATTGCTTGCTACTAGATTAAGAGGAATTGAAGGATTTTCGGTGTCAGGAGTTACTATAGCTGCAGTGTTAAAATTGGCATTATTACTATCTCCAGATTCATTATTTGCCGCATCTATAGCTCTGATAGTTAAATTATAAGCTGTATTTGCATTTAATCCTGTAAGTATATAACTGGTTACATTACCAGTAGAAGCTATTAATAGATTACCATTATTATAAATTCTATAGTTTGTTACAGCCACATTATCTGTAGCAGGTGTCCAAGATAAATCAACGGTAGTTTGGGTAATATTGCTTGCTACTAGATTAAGAGGAATTGAAGGATTTTCCGTATCAGGAGTTACTATTGCTGCAGTGTTAAAATTGGCATTATTACTATCATTAGATTCATTACCAGCAGCATCCAGAGCTCTAATAGTTAAATTATAAGCTGTATTTGCATTTAATCCTGTAAGCATATAACTGGTTACATTACCAGTAGAAGCTATTAATAGATTACCATTATTATAAATTCTATAGTTTGTTACAGCCACATTATCTGTAGCAGGTGTCCAAGATAAATCAACGGTAGTTTGGGTAATATTGCTTGCTACTAGATTAAGAGGAATTGAAGGATTTTCGGTGTCAGGAGTTACTATAGCTGCAGTGTTAAAATTGGCATTATTACTATCTCCAGATTCATTATTTGCCGCATCTATAGCTCTGATAGTTAAATTATAAGCTGTATTTGCATTTAATCCTGTAAGTGTATAACTGGTTACATTTCCAGTAGAAGCTACTAATAAATTACCATTATTATAAATTCTATAGTTTGTTACAGCCACATTATCTGTAGCAGGTGTCCAAGATAAATCAACGGTAGTTTGGGTAATATTGCTTGCTACTAGATTAAGAGGAATTGAAGGATTTTCGGTGTCAGGAGTTACTATAGCTGCAGTGTTAAAATTGGCATTATTACTATCTCCAGATTCATTATTTGCCGCATCTATAGCTCTGATAGTTAAATTATAAGCTGTATTTGCATTTAATCCTGTAAGTGTATAACTGGTTACATTACCAGTAGAAGCTATTAATAGATTACCATTATTATAAATTCTATAGTTTGTTACAGCCACATTATCTGTAGCAGGTGTCCAAGATAAATCAACGGTAGTTTGGGTAATATTGCTTGCTACTAGATTAAGAGGTATTGAAGGGTTTTCGGTATCAGGTACTGGTGCTTTATCAAGTGGGTAGTAGTTTTGCGAAAAAACTACACTTGAAAAAAATAAAAAAAGAATAATTATATTTTTCATTGTCCAGAAATTATATAAGCATTTAAACCAGATTTTCTCAGTAGTCCAAACCTAACGTTTCCACTATTACTATTAAATTGTGCACTTCCCGCATTTGTATAGTTTAGAGTTACACCAGGACTAGCATTAACTGTTAAAATTGCTCCGTTGTGGGCTTCAAGATTAACTATATCTCCAATTTCCATAGCTGTAAAATTAGATGTAATGGTTAAATTAGATGAAGCAGTACAAGCTATAGTATTGTTTACATCGTTACTAGTTATATTTCTTGTAGATGATAATGGGATTATTTCTGCTTTATATGGTTCTGTAGTGATTGAACCTGTAAGACTTTCAGCAGTTTTGGCATGTAAAGCATATGGCACACTTAAAAGCTGACTTACTCCAATAATATTATAATTTGTCCCACCAGTTACATCTACTTGGGTTTCGACAAAATATTGACTTTGGCCCCAAGGAATACTACTAAAATTTCCTTGGATTATATCTCCTGTACCAATTTCTAAGGAAATTAAACCATTACTGTTTGTTTTTACTAAGTGGTTTTCTTCATAAATTGTATTATCCCCAGTTGTACCTTGAAGAATAAGTATTTTAATACTAACCTCAGAATCAATAACTAAATTATTGTCACTAGATCTAATTATAGCTTGATAGCTAATTTTTTCTGGTGATTGAGCTAAAAGAGTTAGTGTTGAGCCAATGTAAATTAATAGAGTAAAAATATATTTCATCATTTCAATTTTTTATAATTTTAAATGTTTTTAATAGTTTTTCTTTAGCAAAAACTTGAAGAATGTATATTGAAGTACTTAAATTAGTTAAATCTATAGTCGAATTTTGATTTAAAATAGTACTCTTGTGGAGTAACTTTCCTTGATAATTATATAAATGATAAGAATTTAATTGATTTGTAAAGTCGAAACCTTCAGTAGTTAAAGTAACATAATCGGTTGTTGGGTTTGGATGTACTATTGCTTTTACATCAGTTTCCATTATGTCATCTGGTACATCAGAATCTTCGTTATTTGTGTTTTCTTCGTTATCGTTTTTAATACCATGCTGTATACCTTTTGTAATCTGATAATTATTGTCTTCTATTTGAGAGAAAAAAACTTGACCAATAGAATAAGAAATGGATCCAGAATTTCCAGACAAATCATTACCAGTGGTATTTATGGAATTGATTAAATCATTACTCTGACTAAAACTCTTTAAAGATAAGAGTAGTAATAGCAAGAAGATAGGTGAAATTTTTTTTGGGGAGGTAGGATTCACAGTTATTTTGGGATTTAAATATTTTTCAATTTCTTTGACAATAGTATTTAAAAATAAAATAAAAACGACAAAACACTGGTTTTTTTCGATAAACTGCAATTTTATTATTCGGTAAACTGTAAAAATGAAGTAAATACAATATGAATGTTTTTTTGTTAATTTATTATAACTACGTTCATATTTAGTTTTTAGATGGTACTTTTCAAAAAAAAATGTAAAAAAATAATTTTTAAGGGTAAATCTTGAATTTCAAATATAAGATTAAAAGTAAATTTAATAGATGAAATGCTATAGAATGTTGATAAATCTATGTATTTGTTAATAACTATATAAATAGAAAAGTTTTTTTTTTGAAAGATGAATTATAAAGAGTGTTTATGTGTTTTCAAGATGTGATAAAATAAATACACTAAGTTTTAAAATAGTTTCACAAACTATTTTAAACTCTATAATATACATTATGTGGTTATCTTTACTAACTATTTTATAGTTAAACTACCAATTAGTTATAAATACTCTTTTTGGATAGAGTTTTAACACAGATTCAATTATAATTTTTTATATGAGAATTTTATTATTTTTTGTAAAACTTACTTAATTTTAGCTTTACCATGGGTTTTAAATGCTTTATGTTATCCTCAAGTTTTTTCTTAGTTATTAAATTTCTAATAAGAGACTTCATGTTGCGTTGAGGATCTAGTTTAAGTAAAATTTGAGGTAGAGTTTTACTACGGGAGTATGATGCGTCAAACCATTGGGTAAAATGACCTCTTTTTTTCCTACTAGAAAACATATACTGCAAAGCTTTTAAAACACTAAACGATGGCGCAAATTTTCTGATATTTAATTCTTCAATATCACCACTGTAGTATAAGTCACCAAGTATTGAAGCTACTTCAGGAGTCGCATCTTCTAGCATTTCGATAAGAATGGGTGTAATGGCTTCAAAAGAGGTTTCAATTTTTGGGTTTGAAGCGAGTGATTTACTAAGTTTTTGAGAAAAATTCTGGATACCTTGTTTATAACTTTCTACTCCCCATTTTTCTATATGTATTGGGGGGTCTTTTAGTACTGGCTTGAAATGTCCATTTTCGTCTTTTTCGTAGCTAATGGTTGTCCCATGATTACATTGCAAAAGTAGTTCTAGAATAGGTCCGATTCCGGGTTTGTTTGAAGGAAACATATAGGCTGGTACTTTTCTGTTTTCTGGTAATGTGTAAGCACTAAAATGAGTTACAGCAAAATAGTAGGAAGTCAACTTGAAATTAGGTTTTTTACTTTTTAAAATCTTATGTATAGTATCCTGAAGAGTTCCTCTCCATCCGATATCGACAAAGCCCACCCTTTCATTCTTAAGTAGGCCTTCTTGCTCAAAATAGCCAATAACAGTTTTGCGATAGATAGCTGCCTCTGATTCAATTTTGGTTTTTAAGCTAGAATTATTAAGTAAGGCATTTTTCAAAAGGTTTATATGATTTAGTGTGAGTCGATTATCAAATCCGTGACTGACTATTGATTTTTTCAAATCAGAATCTAGATAATTAATTAGTATATCTACCTCGAAATGTAACCGTTTTGCAACACGATTAAAAGTAATTATATTATCCATTTCTTGAAAAATCCAATCAAAGCATTGCGTTGTTACACGGAAAATTGATGCAAAATATGTAGCCTGTCGGGAAGTATAAAGATAGTGTATCTCTACATCGAACTGAAAACAAGTAATAATCTCCTCAGCTATAATTTTCAAAAGATAACCATCACGTGCCAGAAAATAAATGTGTTTAATTCCTTCACTAACAGCTTGTTTGAGTAAATTGTAAACAAACCCATAAAACATGGGTCCCATGAAACTTGCTCCGAGACGATAAGAAGGCTTTAAATTATACCCTTCAAGTCTAGTTTGCTTACTTGCACCTACAACAAGCTGAAGGAAAGTATTCTGTTCTTCTTTGAAGTAACTTTTCTCAACTTGACTCAGGATAGAATCTTTATAAAAAACAGATTTGACTCCTGAACGTTCTGCCATAATACAATCACTGTGGAAGTTATCCCCTTTGTGGATCAACGATAATGGTATGATTTTCTGATCATTACAAACATGGCGATAAAGCGTACCATCAGATTTACGTATCTTTAGTTCAGATGAAAGGTAAAGTGGTAAGGAACTCAAACGAGGATTAGCCTTTTCAAGCATTTGTAAGATTATTGTCTTACTAAGATACATATCTGAAATTAGAAGCACTTTATTTCCCAATTCTAGAAGCTCAATTACTTTAGAAACATTTTCTGGAATAGAATAACAATTCTCGATTTCAAGTGACTCTTCCAGTTCCTGAAGTTGAAAGAGTTGCTTATCTTTTATCTCAGGATGTTCTGAACCTAACGCTGAATATATTTCTTCAAGAGTAATTTCTGGATAAGACGATTTTTCATGAGCTAATTTTTGTGCTCTTATCCTTAAGTTTACAAATTCATCTATAAAATAAATTGGGAATTCTAAATCTCTAATTTCTTTAAGCTTTTCTCTTAATGACACAAAGATACCTTTGTCATTAGCAAATTTTCTGGAAATTAAAGTGTCAAAAATGTCAAATGAATAGTTGGTCATATTCTTAAATTTCATATCCCAAAGGTTTTAAAAAGGTTGTTTTTAAAAAATTGATTTAAAAAGGGACAATGAGATTAATTAATTTGGTAATCAATAATAATAAAATTAGTCTAAATAAGACTAAATTATTGGATGTTATGCGATTTAGTCTAGTTGAATTGATCAAAAATTAAAAATGATGTATACATTCTATTAATTATTTATTAACTTAAATACCAGTTAAAAACTTTATTAATTCCTTCTTCTAAAGAAATTTTATGTTTCCAGCCTAGGGCATTAAGTTTAGATGGGTCTGTGAGCTTTTTCATGGTACCATCTGGTTTATTAATATTGAAATATAAATGACCTTCAAATCCTATCTTATCTTTTATTAATATTGCTAAATCTTTAATTGATATATCTACTCCAGTACCTATATTAATATGTGTGTTGCGAATCTCTTCAGTATTTGTTATGCAATCATCAAAGCTTCTGTTTTCCATTAAAAACACACAAGCATCTGCCATATCTTCACTCCATAAAAATTCACGCATAGGTTTTCCAGTTCCCCAAACTTCCAATTGTACTCGATTATCAATTTTTTTAATACCATACTTATCAAGTATAGTTGTAATTTTTATTTCTGAAGCATTACCATCTACACCTTCAATATGCATTTTGTTTAGGTCTTGTCTAATAAAATCCCAGTTATTTTCGTCTAAAGACTTTCCTAAAATCATTTTTCTAATTAATGCTGGAAGCACATGAGATTTTTCTAAATCAAAATTATCATTTGGACCATATAAGTTAGTAGGCATTACAGATATAAAGTTAGTACCATATTGTAAATTATAACTTTCACACATTTTTATACCTGCTATTTTTGCTATGGCATAAGGTTCGTTTGTGTATTCTAAAACATCAGTAAGCAAATAATCCTCTTTCATAGGTTGAGGACAGTTTTTTGGATAGATACATGTACTACCTAGAAACATAAGTTTTTTTACACCATTTAAATAACTCTGATGTATAACATTATTCTGAATGCATAAGTTCTCATATATAAAATCAGCACGATAGGTATTGTTTGCAATAATACCACCAACTTTTGCCGCAGCTAAAAAAACAAACTCAGGCTTTTCTTTAACAAAAAACTCTGCAACAGCTTTTGCATCTGTTAAGTCTAATTGGCTATGAGTTCTAGTAACAAAATTATTATATCCTTTAGACTCTAAATTTTTTATAATGGCACTTCCAACTAAACCCCTATGACCAGCTATATATATTTTGGATTTTTTTTCCATGATAAGATTAGACTAACAAGTTGATGTTCTTTTTTTATTCAATTAAACTTTTACAAAATTTATTCAGCTTGCTTTAAAATTTCATGTCCAGCTTTTATCAAATCAACGTCTTTCTTCATTAGTCTAACATCAGATTCCATCATATCTTTAATCAAGTTTTCTAAATCGTATTCAGGAACCCAACCTAATTTTTCTTTTGCTTTTGTCGGGTCACCAATTAATAAATCTACTTCTGTTGGACGGAAATAAGACGGATCAACTGATAAAACTTCTTTACCTATTTCTACTTGAAATTCTTTGTTATTACAATTGGTTACAAAAGCTTTCTCATCTACCCCTTTACCTCTAAACTCTAGTTCGATTCCAACCTCATTAAAAGCCATACGAACAAAATCACGAACAGTTGTCGTTACACCTGTAGCAATTACCCAATCTTCAGCTTTTTCAGCTTGTAAAATCATCCACATCATGCGAACATAATCTTTGGCATGCCCCCAATCTCGTTGTGCTTCTAAATTTCCTAAAAATATTTTTTCTTGTAAACCCAATGCTATTTTCGCTACAGCTCGAGTTATTTTTCTTGTCACAAAAGTTTCTCCTCTTCTTGGGGATTCATGATTAAATAAAATACCGTTACAAGCATACATGCCATAAGCTTCTCGATAGTTTTTGGTTATCCAAAATCCATAAATTTTAGCTACACCATAAGGAGAACGAGGATAAAAAGGAGAGTTTTCATCATAAAAACCTCTTTCATTTTTATTCTCAGGTAATCCACCATACAACTCAGAAGTAGAGGCTTGATAGATTCTTGTTTTCTTTTCTAAACCTAAAATCCTTACTGCTTCTAATATTCTTAAAGTTCCCAACCCATCAACACTACCAACGTATTCTGGCATATCAAAAGAAACCTTAACATGCGACATTGCTCCCAGATTATAAATTTCATCTGGCTGAGATTCTTGAATAATACGAGTTAAATTCATAGAATCTGTTAAATCTCCATAATGTAATTTCAATCTTTGATTTGGATCATGTGGATCTTGATATAAATGATCAATTCTATTCGTATTAAATAGAGATGATCTTCTTTTAATCCCATGCACCATATAGCCTTTTTTTAATAACAATTCAGCTAAATAAGACCCATCTTGACCTGTAATTCCTGTAATTAATGCAACTTTCATAAGCTAAAGTGTATATTTTTTATAGAATATATTAAATTTTTTTAAACTTTATCAAAAATAGGATAATAAGCTAATTTACGAAAACAACAAGGGTAAAATTTGAAAAAATTGGTCAACCTGTAAAATAGGTTATTTTATTTATTAATTTGTGAATTACTGACATATTTTGATGAATACATTATTATAATTCAAATAAATAATCTTTAAAAGTGCGCACGAGAAGATTCGAACTTCCACATCCTAAAACGGATACTGGCCCCTCAAGCCAGCGCGTCTACCAATTCCGCCACGTGCGCATTAATGAAGTGTGTAAAAATAGAAAAAGTTAAGCAATAAAGCTTAACTTTTTCCAGTGACCGGGCTGGGATCTGAACTTTAATTTTAATCTATTGATATTCAAAAAGTTATAATTTATTTCGTTAGGTAGCTCACCGAATAACGTACCTAATTTTAGCATTAATGTAAAGTGAAGTTAATTGAATGTAAATTTATACAAAAACATTCAATAAAATTGTAAAATGCACCACTTTATATCTCTAATAAGTGAAAAGCTATTCGATATCACAACAGCTTAGAATGAATCCTGGTTTGAAATAGACAGCTTGTTTGATTATGATAGGTGGGTAGCGGTGATGTTTGTACATAAAGTAGATTTTTTTATTATGATTGATATTCTATTTAAAAAAAGCATAAATTAATGTGTTCGAACACATTAATTTTCAATTTTCTTTTATTTCACTCATAAATTGAATAAGTTAGCAAAAATATTACTTTTCTTGTTGTGTAAATTAGATGCTCAACAAGTTAAATTAGATAAATGAAAATTTGATAATGAAAAAATATAATGTTAGATGTATTGAGAATAATACATTGGTTTTAAATGGAAAAGGTAATAACATATTATGGGATAAAGCCGATGTTCTTACTGATTTTGTTTCTGCTTGGAGTAAAGTTACACCTAGTAGAATAGAATTTAGATCTTTATGGGATTCTAAAAATTTATATTTTTATTTCAAAGTTTTTGATAATGAGGTTAATGTTGTTAAACATGATAACAGCAAAACAAGTATTGCCAACTCAGATAGAGTAGAACTGTTTTTTAGAACTAATGATATGTTAAGTCCTTATTATTGCCTAGAAATTGATCCTACTTCCAGAATTTTAGATTTCAAAGCAAACCCTGAAAGGAATTTTGAATTTGAATGGAATTGGCCTAAAAATGAATTAACTGTAAAATCTGATATTCAAAATGAATTTTTTACCGTTGAGGGAGCTATTAGCATAGCATCATTAAAAAAATTAGATTTAATTAAAAATAATGTAATTGAAACAGGGATTTACAGAGCTAAGTATAATAAAACTGAAAATTTAATTTACGAACCTACTTGGATATCTTGGGTTAACCCTAACACCAAACTCCCTGATTTTCATACTCCAAAGTCTTTTGGAAAACTAAACCTATTGGCTTTATAGTTTAGTTAATGTAGTCTTTTACATTTTCAGCATTAACAATATACAATGGCAAGTATACTTCTTTTGATAGTTTCTTATCAAAAATCAGATGTTCTACCAACAGAGATACACCCATGTAGGCTTGTCTTTTTGGATTTTGATGTATTAGGAATTTAATTATTTTTTTTTCTAAAAATGATATGTTCGGTTTTAATAAATCATAACCAATAAAAGCGATGTCTTCATCTTTTCTTTTTGAAATTACTTCTGCTATTTGATAAGATTTTGAAGTGGTAACGAAAATGCCTTTTAAATTATCATGAGTATCAAGAAAATCTGTTAAGCTTTTTTCTGCATCTGTAGATTTTATATTTAGTGTTACCAACTCAAATTTATCAGTCTCAGTATCTGTAAAATAGTTTCTAAAACCTTTTTCTTTTTCTTGCATATGTTGCGCATTTTCATATTCCTCATCAATATGAATAATAGCAATTAACCCATTCTTTAATAGTAAATCTAACAGATTAGCAGCAACTCTACCACTTTGAAATAAATCTTGACCAACAAAACTATTTATAATTCTAGATTTAAGCTGGTTATTAAATGTTCCTGAAATAATACCCAATGAATTGTAGTTATCTATGGCATGAAGCGATTCCTTATAAAACAAAGGCACTAATAAAACGGCATCTGGAGATGTTTTTAGTAAACGTTCATTAGTTTCTATGAATGATGATGTGCTATTGGGGTCAAAAAAATAAGGCTCTATTAAAATATTAAATGAACTAAATTCAGTTTTGGCTTCATCAATTCCTTCAATACAAGGTAGCCAATAGGGGTCTGAATCTGGATTTGGCAATAAAATACAAATCCTATAAATTTTATTATTCTTTAAATTCCTGGCAATTAAGTTAGGTTTATAATCAATTTCACTAAGAACAACATTTATCTTATCTAAAGCTTTTTGTGACACTTTACCACGATTATGCAAGACCCTATCAACAGTTCCTTTTGATACACCAGCTAATTTGGCGATGTCCTTAATTGTATAATTCTTCATAAAGTCAAAGATAGAAAACTTTTTCTATTTTGAATAGAAGTGTGTTCGATAACAAATATATTATGTGCTCGAGCACATTTTGTTCAATTTTCCTTTTTTATGTCAAAATACATTTATACTTTAGCGTGAAATTAGGGTTCAAGAAACTAATTATTCTTAATTATATAAGTGATAAATTCTTTATTATGAGTAATATTAAACCAACTTTAGTGATATTGGCAGCAGGAATAGGTAGTAGGTATGGAGGTTTGAAGCAGCTAGATACATTTACATTAGAGGGAGCTACCATAATAGATTTCTCAATATACGATGCTCTACAAGCTGGGTTTGGAAAATTTGTTTTTATAATTAGAAAAAGTTTTGAACAGGAGTTTAAAGAGTTATTTAATAAAAAGTTAGAAGGAAAGGCCGAAATTGATTATGTATTTCAAGAAATCGACAGCGTACCAAAAAAGTATCAAAACCCAGAGCGAACCAAACCTTGGGGAACTGGTCATGCCCTTTTAATGGCTAAAGATGTTGTTAAAGAAAATTTTGCAATTATTAATGCAGATGATTTTTATGGCAAAAAGGCATTTGAAATAATGGCCAATTATTTAATGCAAATAGATATAAACTCATATAACTTTTCTATGATGGCTTATTATCTAAAAAATACGGTGTCAGATCATGGCTATGTTTCCAGAGGGGAATGTCAAATTAATGAAGAGGGTTATTTAACTAACGTAACCGAAAGAACTCATATAGAAAAAGTTAATATTCACCTTGTTTGTAAAGATAATAATGGCGATTTAGTTGATATTGATGGTGATACCATAGTATCCATGAATTTTTGGGGATTTACTCCAAAATGTTTTGAATTTGGAACGTCTCTTTTTAAGAACTTTTTAGAAGAAAGTAAGGGCGATTTAAAAGCCGAATTTTTTATACCATCAGTTGTGAATGAAATTTTAAAATCAGGAATTGCTTCGGTTAAAGTTTTAAAATCTAATGCTAAATGGTTTGGAGTAACATATAAACAGGACAAAGAGATTGTTCAAAAAGAAATTGAAAAATTAATAAGCAACAACACTTATCCATCTAAACTTTGGTAATATGACATTAGAAAAATTAGAAGCTATAAATAACCAATTTTGCACCACAGATGGGTTAGTTTCATTTACTCAATTAGCTTCGGGTCACATTAACGATACTTTTTTGATTGAAACCAAGCAAAACGATTTTTTTGTATTGCAACGTATTAATCATGGGGTTTTTAAAGATGTTCCTGGATTAATTAAAAACAAGGTGCTTGTAAGTAAGCATCTGAAAAAGAAATTATCTCATTTATCGCCAGATCAATTAAAGCGCAGGGTACTTTCGTTTGTTAAAACTATAAATGGAAAAGACTATCATCTAGACAATAATGGAAATTATTGGAATATGATGGTATATATTCGTGACAGTATTACATATGAATCGGTCAGTAATAAAAATGTTGCATATGAAGGCGGTAAGTTAATTGGTGATTTCTTAAACCTAACGAGCGATTTTGATTCAAGTAAATTAGTAGAAGTAATACCTAATTTTCATGATATGTCCTCTAGATTTTCTCAATTTGAAGCATCCTTAAAAATAGCTACCAAAGAAAGATTAGTTAAAGCAAATGATTATATCAACTTAGTATGTAGTCTAAAAGATGAGATGCATATTATACAACATTTGAAAGAGTCGGGTGAAATAAAAGTAAGAGTAACACATAACGATACTAAAATTTCCAATGTTCTTTTCGATAAAAATAATAAAGGCCTTTGTGTAATAGATACCGATACAGTAATGGCTGGTATTGTGCATTATGATTTTGGCGATGCCATTAGAACCATTTGCAATACAGCATCTGAAGATGAAAAAAATCTGGAATTGGTAAATTTTAATCTTGAATATTACAAAGCATACGTAAGCGGTTTTCTAGAAAAACTAGAATCTGATCTTACGCCTAAAGAAATCAAATATCTTCCTTTAGGTGCCAAAATAATGATTTTTATAATGGCGTTAAGATTTCTAACAGATTATTTAAATGGTGACATCTACTATAAAATATCGTATCCTGAGCATAACCTAGATCGGTCCAAAAATCAGTTTAAATTAATTGAAAGCTTAACAGAGCAATTTAAAGAAATGGAAATTCTTAATGCATCAGTACAATGAAAAATTATGTAATTACAGGTGGTGCAGGCTTTATCGGAAGCCATATAGCAGAATATTTACTGCAAATGGGACACCGCGTTACAGTTATTGACAATTTAAGAACAGGATTTGAGAAAAACCTTAAAGGTTTAGGTGTAAGATTTTTTGAAGAGGATATTCGCAACAAAAAACTTATTGATAAAATAATTACAAATACAGACTGTATTTTTCATTTAGCCGCATTGGTTAGCGTACCGGAATCCTTATTAAAAATTAGAGAATGTATAGACATAAATACTATTGGTACCATAAATATTCTAGAAGCAGCAAAGCATAACCAAAACTGTAAAGTGGTGTTTTCTACATCAGCAGCAAATTATGGAGACAATCCTATTTTACCAAAAGTTGAAAGTATGCTTCCAGAGCCTATGACGCCCTATGCTATAACAAAATTAGATGGTGAATATTATCTAAAAATGTTTTCTAACCAATATAACGTACCTACGGCATCCTTAAGATATTTCAATGTATTCGGGCCACGCCAAAATCCTAAATCAGCTTATGCTGCTGCAGTTCCCATATTTATAAATAATGCACTACAAAACAAACCCATAACAATTTTTGGTGATGGCTCTCAGACAAGAGATTTTATTTATGTAAAAGATGTTGTAAGAGCAAACATATTGGCATCTAAGGTTGGTGATGAAACTTACAATGTAGCATTAGGGCATAGTACTTCAATTCTAGAATTAGCTAAAAAAATAGTTATATTAACCAATTCAAAATCTAAAATGCAATTTCTAGATGAGCGTCCAGGAGATATAAAACATTCAAAAGCAAATCCATCAAAATTTAACAAATTAGGGTTTAAACCACAATATTCAATTGATGACGCTTTAAAAGAAACTATTGAGTTTTACGATTTGGAGTTAAGAACAAAAACTAACTAACTAACAAAACAAAAAAATGACAAATAACAATCAGAAAAGTACATTTATACCTATAGCAATAATTGCAGGCTTATTTTTTATTTTCGGCTTTGTAACATGGATAAATGGCGCATTAATTCCGTTTATGAAAACAATAAATGAATTAACCGATGCACAATCTTATCTAGTAGCATCTGCATCTTATATTTCATTTGTAGTGATGGCGTTGCCAGCTTCTTACATTCTAAATAAAATAGGGTATAAGAAAGGTATGTCTTTGGGTTTAATCATCATGGGGCTGGGTGCCTTAGTTTTTATACCAGCTGCGGAAGCTAGAACCTATTGGGTGTTTTTAACAGGAATCTTTATTCAAGGGATAGGTATGACTATATTACAAACAGCAGCCAATCCATACATAACAATTTTAGGACCAATAGAAAGTGGCGCAAAGCGAATTGCTATAATGGGAATAGCAAATAAAACAGCGGGGGCTTTAGGATCGTTAATTTTCGGAGCTATATTATTGTCCGGAATCGATGAAGTTAAAGCCAAATTATCTACTGCCACTATAGATGAAAAAGCAACGCTTTTAGACACCATGGCAGATAGTGTTTTTGTGCCTTATGTAGTTATGGCTATAGTGCTATTTATATTGGGAGTTTTAATTAGAAAAGCACCATTACCTCATGTTGAAGCAGAGGAAGGAGAAGACGTAACAGATGGCAAAACTGCTAAGACAAGCATTTTTCAATTTCCACATTTATGGATAGGGGTATTAGCTTTATTTGTTTATGTAGGAGCAGAGGTTATTGCTGGAGATACTATTATTGCCTATGGTATTTCATTAGGTTTTACTGGTGAAGAAGCAAAATTTTTTACAACATATACCTTAATGGCTATGGTAGCTACATATGCATTGGGCGTATTTTTAATTCCAAAATTTATAAAACAAAGAACTGCTTTAATAGTTAGTGCTTTTTTAGGTATTGCTTTTAGTATCTGTATTATTAGCACTTCAGGATTTACCTCAGTATTATTTGTTGCCGCTTTGGGTATTGCCAATGCCTTGGTTTGGCCAGCTATTTGGCCATTAACCTTAGATGGCTTAGGTAAATTTACTAAAACCGCTTCGGCATTGTTAATTATGGCCATATCCGGTGGGGCCATTATACCACCATTATATGGTCGGTTAGTTGATGCTAATAAGCATGAATTAGTTACTGCGGGGTTACAAGAAACAGAAGCTATGGCAACAGCATCAACAGATAGTTATTGGATTTTAATTCCGTGTTACGCCCTGATTCTATTTTTCGCAATTAAGGGCTATAAAATTAAAAATTGGATAAACAAATAGATAATTCTATCATACCGTTATTTGGATAGAATGAGTAAAAAGAAGGTTTTAATACTAACTTATTTAAATAATGGGCAAGGTCTATAAATGGGGGATTATTGGCTGTGGAAATGTAACAGAAGTAAAAAGCGGTCCTGCGTATCAAAAGGTAGAGGGTTTTGAGTTAACTGCGGTTATGCGTCGGAATGTAGAAAAAGCCAATGATTATGCCAAAAGACATGGCGTTCCTAAGTTTTATGGTAATGCAGATGACTTGATTAACGACCCGGAAATTGATGCCATTTATATTGCCACCCCACCAGATTATCATTGTTATTATGCGTTAAAAGTTGCTGAGGCTAGTAAAATATGCTGTATTGAAAAACCCATGGCTACAACTTACAAAGAAAGCTTATCAATAAACAAAACATTTGAAGAGAAGAAGCTCCCACTATTCATTGCGTATTACAGACGATCACTCCCTAGGTTTAATAAAGTCAAATTGTGGCTTGAAGAAAATAAAATAGGAACCGTAAGGCATATTAATTGGCATTTAAGTAAACCAATAAACGCTATTGATTTATCTAAAACCTATAATTGGCGTACAGATATTAAAATAGCTTATGGTGGTTATTTTAATGATTTAGCATCTCATGGTATAGATTTATTTACATACTTATTAGGAAATATTATTGAGGCTAAAGGAATTGCTGTAAATCAGCAAGGTTTGTATACAGCCATGGATGTAATTACAGGTAGTTGGATTCATGAATCAGGAATAACAGGTTCAGGTAGTTGGAATTTTGGATCTGAGAAAAGAGAAGATTTGGTTCAGATTTATGGCAGTAAAGGAAAAATAAGCTTTTCAGTTTTTGAAGACGTTCCATTATTGCTTGAACAGGATAATAATAAAGAAAGTATAACTATAGACAATCCAGAGAATATTCAATTGTATCATGTTCAAAATATAAAAAATCACCTATTTGAAAATATAGAACATCCATCAACAGGAAAAACAGCATTGCATACCGCTTGGGTATTAGATCATATTTTAAATGAAAATAAATGAATTAAAAATACAATAATGTTAAAGAGTAATATAGACAAAGCAACAGGATTCGAAAAACGATTTGAAAATATTGGTACAGTAGTTTATGAAAATTCTACAGATGCTTCTAAGGCGGTTGCTAAAGAAATAGCAGATTTAATACAGGTGAAACAATCACAAAAACAACCCTGTATATTGGGTTTAGCAACAGGCTCTTCTCCAAAAGGGTTGTATGCCGAATTGGTGCGACTGCATAAAGAAGAGAAGTTGAGCTTTAGAAACGTAATATCATTCAACCTAGATGAATATTACCCAATGGAACCAGATTCTATTAATAGTTACGTACGCTTTATGAAAGAACAGCTGTTTAATCATATAGATATATTGCCAGAAAATTTTTATGTTCCAGATGGCTTGTTATCCAAAGAAGCAATAGCAGATTATTGCGATCAATACGAAGCAAAGATTGAAGCACTTGGGGGTCTTGATTTACAAGTTTTAGGTATAGGCGGTAACGGGCATATTGGGTTTAATGAATCAGGATCTTTACAAAATTCAAAGACCCGATTAGTAGCATTAGATCACATTACCAGAGTTGCTGCTAGTAGTGACTTTGGAGGTTTAGAAAATACACCTAGAACAGCTATCACTCTTGGAGTTAAAAAAATAATGGAAGCTAAAAGGGTAATACTTTTGGCATGGGGAGAAGGCAAGTCTAATATTATCAGAGCCTCCGTAGAGGGTGAGGTTACCAGTCGAGTTCCGGCGAGTTATTTACAGGAGCACAAAAATGCTACTTTCATATTAGACAAAGCTGTGGCTTCTAAATTAACCAGAATCGATACACCTTGGTTGGTTGAGAAAATTAATTGGACTGATAAATTGATAAGAAAATCAGTATTGCGATTGGCCCTCATTCTTAAAAAGCCCATACTGATGTTAACTGATGCAGATTATATTGAGAATGGAATGAGTGATTTATTGGCAGATGTAGGTCCCGCTTACGATATCAATATTAAAATATTTAATTCATTACAAAATACCATTACGGGGTGGCCAGGGGGAAAACCAAATGCAGATGATAGTAAAAGGCCAGAACGTGCAGAACCAACAAAGAAACGAGTACTCATTTTTAGTCCTCATCCAGATGATGATATTATTAGTATGGGAGGCACATTTAAGCGATTACATGAGCAAGGTCACGAAGTTCATATAGGGTATCAAACCTCAGGAAATATTGCTGTTGCAGATGATGAGGCGTTGCGTTTTTCAAGTTTTGTATGTGATTACAATGAAAAATTTGGAATAGAAAATAAAGAGGCTTTAAGTATTCATAAAAAAGCAGTAACATTTCTAAAGAATAAAAAATCAAGTGAAATAGATACTGAAGAGGTCAGGTATATAAAAGGATTGATTCGAAAAGGAGAAGCAAGGGCTACCTGCCATTTTATAGGTATTCCAGATGAACAAATCCATTTTATGGAATTACCTTTTTATGAGACAGGCGCTATTAAAAAGAACCCAATAGGTATTGGAGATGTAAAGATAACTTCAGAATTAATTGAAAAAATTAAACCACATCAAATTTATGCTGCAGGTGATTTAGCAGATCCTCATGGTACGCATAAAGTGTGTTTAGATGCCGTTTTTGCGGCGGTAAAAGAGCTAAAACCTAAAAAGTTTATGAAAGATTGTTGGGTTTGGTTGTATAGAGGTGCGTGGCAAGAATGGGGTATTGATGAGATAGAAATGGCGGTTCCTATGGGACCAGATCAAGTTTTAGAAAAGCGAAAAGGGATTTTTAAACATCAGTCTCAAAAAGATGGTGTTGTATTTCAAGGTGCAGATACTAGAGAATTTTGGCAAAGAGCTGAAGACAGAAACAAAGAAACAGCAGATTTGTACGACCAATTGGGAATGGCAAGATATGCTGCTATGGAGGCTTTTGTTCGTTGGGAATTCTAAATAAAAAAAATGACTTTAATAAAATCGATTTCAGGAATAAGAGGTATTATTGGTGGTAAAGTAAATGACAATTTAACGCCAATAGATACTGTTAAGTTTGCTACTGCTTATGGTATGTGGTTGAAAAATAATTCTAAAAAAGAAAGCTTAACAGTAATTGTTGGTAGGGATGCTAGAATTTCAGGAAAAATGGTTAGCAGTTTAGTTTGCAATACATTGGTTGGTCTAGGTATTCATGTTACTGATATAGGTTTATCAACTACACCCACGGTTGAGTTAGCAGTAACTATGGACAAAGCTGATGGAGGAATAATAATTACAGCAAGTCATAATCCAAAAGAATGGAATGCTTTAAAACTATTGAATAATAATGGAGAATTTCTAAATGCGGTATCTGGAGATGAAATTTTGAAGATTGCTGAAAATGAAGATTTTCAATTTTCAGAAGTTGATAGTTTAGGCGTTTATACAAAAAAGAAAAACTACATTAATAAGCATATTCAGAGTGTTTTAGAATTACAATTGACTAATGTTGAGGCAATTAAAAAAGCAAATTTTAAAGTGGTGGTAGATGCAGTTAATTCTACCGGTGGTATTGCTATACCTGCCTTACTCAAAGAATTAGGAGTTGCATGTGTTGAATTATATTGTGAGCCAAATGGAAATTTTCCTCATAACCCAGAACCATTAAAGGAGCATTTAACAGATATTTCTGCATTAGTGATAAAAGAGAATGCAGATTTAGGTATTGTTGTAGATCCAGATGTGGATAGATTGGCTATTGTAAATGAAGATGGAACTATGTTTGGAGAAGAATATACTTTAGTAGCATGTGCAGATTATGTGTTACAACATACTAAAGGAAATACAGTTTCTAATTTATCATCATCAAGAGCTTTTAAAGATATCACCGAAAAGCATGGTGGAAATTATGCAGCTAGTGCTGTAGGTGAAGTCAACGTAGTTGAATTAATGAAATTGACGAACGCAGTAATTGGAGGTGAAGGCAATGGAGGTGTAATATATCCAGAATCTCATTATGGTAGAGATTCATTGGTTGGTATAGTGTTATTCTTATCTCATTTGGCTACAAAAAATGTGTCTTGTAAAACTTTGCGAGATAGTTACCCGCCTTATTACATGAGCAAAAATAAAATTCAGCTAACCTCTGAAATTAATGTTGATTTGATTTTAGAAACTATGGCTTCAAATTACAAAGATGAGCATGTGAGTTTGGTTGATGGTGTTAAAATTGATTTTGAAACAGAATGGGTTCATTTAAGAAAATCAAATACAGAACCAATTATAAGAATTTATACAGAGAGCATAACGCAGCAAAAAGCTGATTTACTTGCTAGCAAAATGATTGAGGAAATCAAGCTAATTATTGTATAACCCGCAAAGTATAAGGTTCGTGGATGTGCAGCATACACAAGAGAACCGTTTGCTGCGCTCTATGAATCTTATAGATTGTTAGGTAGTAGTTATCATAAGGTTTTTCCTTAGTTTATAAATATACTAAAAGTTAGTCAGAGCGCAGTCTATACTTTGCGGGTTAGGTAGAATAAGCAAACAGTAGAAATTTTAAATTTTATGATAAGCAAATAAGCTTGAGTTGATACTTGACTTATGATGTTCTAATGCTATTACTTTATCTATTGCCTAAAAAATTTAATGTTTCGTTTGCGTGCCCTTGTGGTTATTCTACCTAACAATGAAAATTTTATTTTTAATCAGCAAATTAGTAAGAATTATATTATTAGATTCTTATTTATTAAAAATGAGTATTTTAAATTGATTTTTACTTTTTTTTGTGCTCGATAACATTTTTTTGTGTGTTCGAGCACATTTTTTCTATTTTGGTATTGTTTATTGAATTTATTGATATATATTAGCTAAAGAAATAAGTGAAAAGAATGATTTACTAAAGGTTTTAAGTTGTTGTTTTTCTAGTTTTTACAAGAGTTAAGAGCGTTTTTTTTTGTCAAATTAATTTTCTAAATATCTAAAAGATGAAAGCTAAATAACATATTGAATAACCTTTTTTTTAAAAGTGTTAAGCAACGGTATTTTTTACAGAAGGTTTTTCTGAATGTTCTATACGAATTTAGTTGAATCGAAATTGTGAAAATTATATTAGAATAGCACAAGTTCTGCGCTCTAAGAAATAAATGAACCAAAATAATTATGAATCAATATTAACTCTAACAAATGTTACTAAAAAACCGAAAAATGTTGCAGCATTTTTCGGTTGTATTAAGTGACTTAACTTTATTCAAATTCTAACTAAATCACAAACAAAACTATGAAAAAAATAAAGACGCTACTCAATATAAAGGGTAATGAATTAAAATTCGATTTTAAAAAGAAGCTAATTATGTTGGTCTTTATGGTTTCTTTTATTCAAATTAATGCAAAAACACTCGCGTTAAACTTTAATAATTCTTTTGAAATAGAGAAATTAAATAATCAACAAACCACAGTTACTGGTTTGGTTACCGATGCATCAGGTGTACCTCTACCAGGCGCATCTGTACAAGTGAAGGGAACTTCAGTGGGTGCAGCTACAGATTTTAATGGTGCTTACAGTATATCTGTTCCAGACGGAGGTACAACATTAGTATTTTCTTATTTAGGTTTTATTTCACAAGAGGTTTTAATTGATGGACAATCTACCATTGACGTTACTTTATCTGAAGATAATACGAGCTTAGATGAAGTTGTAGTGGTTGGATATGGTACACAAAGAAAAAGAGATGTGGTTGGAGCAATTTCTCAAGTAAAAGGTGATGATCTAATATTGTCTTCTGCACCTTCAGTAGGCCATGTGCTTCAAGGTAGAGCTGCAGGTTTGCAAATAACACAAAATAGTGCGCAGCCTGGAGGAGGATTAGATATTCAAATTCGTGGTGGAGCATCAATAAACGCTTCAAACGCACCTTTGTATGTAGTAGATGGCTTTCCAATATCAGATTTTACACCAGTGGAGGATGGTAATAGATATAGTGGAGGTACTCAAGGGATTTTAAATTCATTTAATCCAAATGATATTGAATCTATTGAAATATTAAAAGATGCTAGTTCTACAGCTATTTATGGTGCTAGAGCTGCAAACGGAGTTGTAATAATAACAACAAAAAAAGGAAAATCAGGTAAAATGTCGGTTGATTATTCTACATCATTTTCTTTTCAATCTTATGAGGATAACTATGAAATATTAGATACTCAAGAATACATGCAGTTAAGAAATGATGCTGCTTTTGAAAGATGGTCATTTCTAAATAGGGTTGAACCTTATGCAAGTGCCAATACACCTAGTAGAACACTAGAGGAGGCTATTGCTAATCCAGCCTCTGGACTTGCGTTTAGTAGGTTTTATTCAGATGCTGAAATAGCTAATGCTCCAGTAGGTACTAATTGGTTTGACTTAGTAACCCGTGATGGTATGATGCAACAACATAATATATCTTTAAGAGGTGGTTCTGAATCTACTACATATTATTTGTCTGGTAACCTTTTTGAGCATAAAGGAATTATGAAAAATTCAGCATTTGAAAGAACGTCGTTAAGAACAAATATTAATCATAAATTTAATGATTATGTTAGTTTTGGTATGAACCTTACATTTAGTAGAATAAATAATGATTTTACACAACTAGGAGGTCAAGCTTTTGAAAACTCTGGTTTAATTCGATCTGCATTACAGTTTAGTCCATTAATTGACGCTATTGATGAGTTTGGAAATTACCCACTTAATCCATCCAATGCAACAGTACCTAACCCTTTTTCATTACTAACCATAACAGACCAAGGACAAACAGACAGAACGCTTGCTAATTTCTTTGTAGAAGTAAAACCTATAGATGGTTTAACTCTAAGGGCACAAGGAGGTATAGATATGGGAACTGATTCTAGAAACAACTATATACCAACAACAACATTATCAGGTGCAAACGACAACGGAAGAGCGACAATAGGTAATAATTTTAAGAATGATAAATTATTTGATTTAACGGCAAGTTATTCAAAAACTATTTTAGAAGATCATCAACTTAATTTATTAGTAGGTTATTCTCATCAACAATTTGAAGAAACAGGTAACTTAACTGTAAATAGAAATTTTCTTACAGATGCCTTTTTATGGAATAATATGAGTGCAGCGGCAGAAAGACTCATATCTAATTCATCAAAATCACAAAATGAATTTATGTCTTTTTTTGGTAGATTAAATTATATATATAAAGACAGATATATTATAACATCTACGATTCGTAGAGATGGATCAGGTCGTTTTGCTGCAAACAACAGATTTGGAACTTTTCCATCCATAGCCTTAGGCTGGAATATTGCAGATGAGCCTTTCATGAAAAACATGAGTGATAAAGTGTCTCAGCTTAAATTAAGAGTTGGACATGGACAAACGGGTAATGCTGATTTTGATGCTAACAATAAAGCAGCGTTTCTTGCATATGCAGCTTGGTTAGGACCTGATGAATCTGTATTAACAGGGGTTTTTCCAGATAGATTAGAAAATCCTGACTTAAAATGGGAAACAACCACAGAAACCAATATAGGATTAGATTTTGGATTTTTTAATAATAGAATATCAGGATCTATAGAGGTGTTTAATAAAGAAATATCAGATCTTATAGCTTTTAATCCTATTAATTCATACAATGAAATAAACGAAGTATGGGCCAATATAGGTAAAACGCAAAGTAGAGGTGTAGAAGTTACCTTAAATACAACTAATATTCAAACTGAAGATTTTAGTTGGAAAAGCACATTAACATATTCTACTTATAACGACAGGTGGTTAGAAAGAGCTCCAGATTGGAAACCAAGTGTTTTTCAAAGTGTAGATGACCCAATTAGAGCACAATTTTCTTATGTGTCAGATGGTATTATGCAAATTGGAGACGTAGTTCCTGCGCAACCAGATTTATTCCCTGGGCAAATAAAAATAAAAGATGTAAACGGTTTTGAAAGAGATGATTTAGGAAACCCAGTAACAGATGAAAATGGTTTTTTCCAAAGAACAGGAGCACCTGATGGAATAATTGATGAAGCTGATACAGTATTGCTCGGGTCTTCAGATCCTGATTTTATTGCAGGATTCACTAATATAATTAGGTATAAAAACTTTCAGTTAAATTTTCATTTTAACGGTATGTTTGGTAGAAAAATAGTAGATGCAACCGATCTTGCTTATGGTGTAGAATTAGATCCTAGATTTGGTAGTAATTCATTAGTAAGCATTCGTGATAGATGGACTCCAGAAAATCCCTCAACTACTAGACCAGCATCTCATTATGGATATTCTCAATATGGAACTGGTGATTTCTTCTTACAAGATGCTTGGTTTATTCGTTTAAGTAATGCTTCTTTAGCGTATCAACTTCCTGGGAAGTGGTTTGGAAAATATTTAACTAGTGCGGCATTAAGAGTAGATGGGCAAAACCTTTTTGTAATCACACCATACAAAGGTGCAGATCCTGAAACCAACGGATATGACCCCGATGTACTATCGGTAGGGGGAGATGCTACAAACACTGTAGCTGCTTATCCTAATGTTAGAACGTTTACTGTAGGTCTTGATTTGAAATTTTAATTAAAAAAAAGAATTATGAAAAATTTAAAAACAATAATTTTAGCTTTATTGGTTAGCTTGAACTTTGGGTGTAATCCAGAACTTGAATCGGTTGAGTTTTCTGAGCTTAATCCAGAAATATTCCCTAAATCTGAGTCAGATATTGAAGCGTTAGTATTTGCTGCTTACAGACCTTTAAGAGGTGCTTGGTGGGATGGCTTTCATACAACTTCAGAACGAGGTGTTATGTTTGTTAATGATGCAACTACTGAGATTTTACATGGTGATTTTGGTGTGCAAGAATATGCTACTTTTCATAGTTATGAACCTATTCATACAGGTATAACCCGTTTTTACGATGATTTTTATAATAAAATTAGCAGCAATACTTTAAGTATTTCCAGAATTGAAAAATCATCTGTGTTAGATGTTTTAAAGAAATCTGCTATTGCAGAAATAAAATGTGCAAGAGCTTTATTGAGTTATGAGCTTTTTGATATGTATGGACCTTTAGTGGTTGCTCCTCTTGAAGTATTAGAGAATCCACTAACAGAAACGCCTTTGGCAAGACTTAGTAATAGTGAAATGGTCAATTTTATAGAACAAGATTTATTAGATGCTGCTGAAGACTTACCATTACCTTCTGAAGCTAATTATGGTAGATTTAGTCAAGGCTTGGCTAGAATGTTGTTAATTAGATTGTATCTGCATGAAAAAAGATGGGCTGATGTTGAGGAACAAGCAAATTTAATAATGGCCATGGGACATTATGAACTAGATGATGATTATGTAGGTTTATGGGATGTACAAGCGCCTGTAGATAGTAAAGAGGTAATATGGGCAATACCTGCTGACTATGCTGGAACAAGTGAAAATCAGTGGCAACTTATGGTACTTCCATCTAATTATCCTGAAGCAAGTGGTTGGAGTACTATACAAAGTACTTGGAAATTTTACGAATCATTTGAAGCTAACGATATTCGTAAAACCGCCCTAATTGCGGAATATGTAGGAACTGATGGTGTTACCTACAACAAGCAAAACCCTGGCACAAATATTCAATATGGACCAATACCATTAAAAATAGATTTAGATGCAGGTAGAGCAGGTTTAACAACAGTAGATATTTTGGTATATAGATATGCAGATGTGCTTTTATCTAAGGCTGAAGCCTTAGCAAATAAAACTGGAGTTCCAACACAGGAATCTATAGATTTAGTAAATATTGTTAGAAATAGAGCAGGGTTAGATGATATTTTATTAGCAGACTATGCAGATATCGACACTTTTAATACCATGATACTTTTAGAGAGATCTCATGAATATTGGTGTGAAAATGGACAATATAGAGCAGATTTAATAAGGCATGGTAAATTTAGCGATTACAATATAGATAATGTTGGAGTAGCAAGTCAAACAGCGCCACATAAAGTGTTATATCCTTTTTCGCTTAGTCAAATAACCGAAGGTAAAGGTGCGTTTATACAAAACCCAGGGTATAATTAATTTGAGTTAGTTTAGTTGAAAAGGGTTGTTCCGTTTTTTTGAAAGTGTAAACAAGCAACCCTTTAAACTTAATAAAGTAAATTATAATAACAAAAGTAAAAAGAATGGACTCTAGAAGAAACTTTATAAAGAAAACCGCCATACTAGGAACCGGAATCTCTCTGCTTCCGGGTTTCACTTTTGGAATTAATACCAATACAAATGCCGATAAACTTAAAATAGGACTTATTGGTGTTGGTTTACGCGGTACAAACCATCTAAATAATTTGCTTTTAAGAAAAGATATAGAGGTAACAGCTATTTGTGATATAGACCCAAATAGAATTACTCTAGCACTCGATAAAATTAAAGAAAGCGGCTATAGCAAACCTTTAGTTTTTGGAAAAGATGATTACGACTATAGAAATCTTCTAGCTTTAGATAATGTAGATGCTGTTATTATTTCAACACCTTGGTTATGGCATACATTAATGGCAAAAGATACTATGAAAGCTGGTAAATATACAGGCTTAGAGGTATCAGCCGCTAATACTATGGAAGAGTGTTGGGATCTTGTAAATACCCACGAAGAAACAGGAACACATCTAATGATTCTTGAAAATGTAAATTACCGAAGAGACATTATGGCCGTTTTAAATATGGTAAAACAAAACGTTTTTGGAGAGTTATTACATTTTAGATGTGGCTACCAGCATGATTTAAGACACGTTAAGTTTAATAATGGTAAACAGCCTTATGGCGGAGGAGTAGAATTCGGGGATAAAGCCATTTCAGAAGCCAAATGGAGAACACAACATTCATTATTAAGAAATGCAGATGTGTATCCAACGCATGGAATAGGACCAATTGCTGCTATGTGTGATATTAATAGAGGGAATCGATTTTTGTCATTAACATCAAATGCAACTAAAGCAGTTGGATTACATAATTATATAGTTAAACATGGCGGTAAAGACCACCCAAATGCGAAATTGAAATTTAAGTTAGGCGATGTTATAACATCTACTATAGAAACCTCAAACGGAGAAACTATTATTGTAACACATGATACAAATTCACCTAGACCGTATTCTTTAGGTTTTAGAGTTCAAGGTGCAAATGGCTTATGGGAAGTTGATGGTAGCAGAATTCATATTGATGGAAAAACAAAACCACATGAATGGGATGCTGCTGATGATTGGTTAAAGAAATACGACCATCCATTATGGGAAAAATATGGTGAATTAGCCGACGGTTCAGGACACGGCGGTATGGATTTCTTTGTAATACATGCTTTTGTTGAAGCTGCAAAACAAAACGTTGCTCCACCAATGGATGCTTACGATGCTGCGGCTTGGAGCGCCATTACACCATTATCTGAAGCTTCCATCGAAAATAATGGTGAGCCTCAAGATTTTCCAGATTTTACTAGAGGGAATTGGGTGAAAAGAAAACCTTATGAGTGGATTAAAGACACTTTCTAAGTTGCTAAAAAAAGAAAAATATGAGAAATAAAATTTTAATATATCTTTTGTTAGCTGTAACTATTGGTTGTAGTAGCAGTTCAAATTCAGATGATGATATTACGGTAGATGAAACAGTAAGTGAAATTACTTATACGGCATCAACACAAGTTATTTCAAATCCTGAGCGTGGATTTATGCATACATGGAGCGTTGATTCAGAAGGAACACCTTTAAGTTTATCAACATTAAATAGCTTAAAAAATGAAAACGTAACCATTATTTTACGTCTTTATTATTTAGATGCGTTTAAAGATTCTGACTTAAGTACAGCACAATTAGATTTAATAAAAACTGATTTTGAAAGGTTACGAGAAGCTGGTGTTAAATGCATATTGCGTTTTGCTTACAATGGAGATCAAAGTGAGACGGATGCGCCGCTTAATATTATTGAGTCACATTTAGATCAATTAAAACCAATTTTTACTGACAATGCAGATGTTATTGCTTTTGTACAAGCAGGTTTTATTGGCTCTTGGGGAGAGTGGCATACTACAACCAATAATTTAACTACTACTGCAAATAAAAAAGCTGTAGTTAGTAAGCTTTTAGAAGCACTCCCAGAAACTGTAAAAATTCAGTTAAGAACACCTTTATATAAGCAACAGGTTTTCGATTATACATCTGCAATAGACGCTGGTATTGGTTATGGTACTACTGATATAGCTCGTGTAGGATTTCATAACGATTGCTTCTTAGCTAGTACTGATGATTATGGAACGTATCAGAATGTAACAATTGAAAAAAATTACATAAGCAATGAAGCACTTTTTGTGCCTACAGGTGGTGAAACTTGTCCACCTATTGGTATTCCAACAGCAAGTTGTGCTACAGCAGATACTGAGATGGCACTGTTAAAATGGACATATTTAAATCTAGATTGGTACGGTCCTGTACTAAATGTTTGGCGTAATAATAGCTGTTTTGATGATTTTGAAAGAGAATTAGGATACAGACTATTATTAAAAAGTGCGTCCTTAAAAAAGGAAGTTGCCGATAATGGTAGTTTCGAATTAAATTTAATTATGGATAATGCTGGTTTTGCACCAGTGTATAACAAAAAAAATACATTCTTAGTTTTTAAATTAACCTCGGGAGATACAACATATAAAAAGGCATTAAATTTTGATGTTAGAAAGGTAGTTCCTGCTGTAAATTATGAGCTAAATGAATCTGTTAGTTTATCAGGTATTCCTGCAGGACAATACGAATTATTTTTAAAAATTGAAGATAGTCATAATACATTATCTAACAGACCTGAATACGCAATTCAATTAGCCAATAGTGATTCTTGGGAATCGACAGAAGGACTAAATAAATTATCACATACATTAACTATTAACTAAAACAAAACTATAATCTCTAAAAAACATAATCATGAAAAAATTAAAATTTCTTTATTATATTATAGCTGTTTCACTATTTGCTAGTTGTGGATCAGATGACGATACTAACATGGATATAGATCCAGGAAACATCATTGTAGATTTTTCATTTACAAGCGATGGTAGCTTGTTC
Organism: uncultured Flavobacteriaceae bacterium; assembly: GCA_947500585.1. Lineage (GTDB taxonomy): Bacteria > Bacteroidota > Bacteroidia > Flavobacteriales > Flavobacteriaceae > CAXBID01. Next base: position 146,146 of record CANMSN010000007.1, read on the forward strand.
AATTTTACAAATCTTTCTGAAAATGCTACTAGTTATATGTGGGATTTTGGGGATTTAAGTTTTTACTGCGATAAAGAAAACCCTTCTTATGTATATACTAGAGCAGGAGGTGATTTAGAAGTAACACTTACTGCTATGAATGATTCTGGAAATAAAGCTCTTATAACAAAAACAATTTCTGCACCAGAAATAAAAAATATAGATATTGTAATAGACGGTGATTTAAGCGACTGGGATGAGGTAGATGTGTTAGTAGACGATAGTGCTTTAGGTAACAACATGCAAATACTTAAAGTTTGGGGAGGAGGAGATAATCTAAACATATATATCGAAGGTAATACGAATATGCAACTAGAATTAATGAGTATTTTTATTAATACTGATGGTAACTCTAACACTGGTTTTGGAGCATGGCAATGGGGAGCGGAATCTGGTGCAGATTACCTGTTTCAAGGGCCAATAGGACCTCTTTGGTGGGGAGATAGCTATAATTCACCTTTTACAACAGAGTTAGGTGGATGGGCTTGGGATAGAATTGCCGGTATAGATGGATATGTTTCGTCTAATTTGATTAATGTTGATGCAGATACTAATGCTATTGAATTTAGTATAGCAAAAGAAATTTTAGGAGGAGATAATTTGGCAGAAACGATATCGTTAGCTTTTTCAGAATTAAACTCAGGTTGGGTAGATCAAGCACAAATTCCTAATTCAGGAGGCGATAGTGCTTTTGTTTCCTATAAGTTTCCTGTAGAATCTTCAGGACTTTGTGAATAATTTTATATAAATATATTCGGCTATTACTCAATAGCTGAATATATTATTTTTTATAAAAACCTACGAGCCTTGTTTTTTCTATTATAAAGTTAGTAATTAATAGGAAAAAAGCTCCAAATATTATTTTTTCCGATGGCACAAAATTAAGCGATATTCATACTCAAAAACTTATAATCTTTGGTGCATCTTGGTGTTCTAAATGTTTAGAGGAACTTCCTAAACTAACCAATTATTACGATGCTTGGAAATAAAAAGGGTTAGAGGTTATTTATGTGTCTATAGATACTAATAAATCGGATTTTGATAAAGCTTATAAAAATGTACCATGGAAAATGGTTTGTGATTTTAAGAGCTGGGACTCACAAGCAGCAAAGGATTATCATGTTTTTGCTACTCCAACCTATTTTTTATTGGATAACGATTTGAAAATAATGTTGCGTCCAAATTCTGTAAAGCAAACTAATAGCTGGCTCAATTTAAAAGTTATGAATAATTAATTTATATGAAGAAATTATTATGCGGAATACCAGTATGTCAGTAATTACGGTATTGATTATCGGTTTAACAATAGGGTGTAATTCTATAAATGCAAAAGAAGAGACTATAGAAAACCCCATATCTGTGGAGTATTTAGAGGTTGGTAAAACGAATAACATGTTTACACAACTAGGAAAACATAGCGAAAAACATACAATCAACTCGAAAACCACCATCTATAGAAATCATCTTTATCAAGTTGCAATTAATGAAATTGATAGAGGACATTACACTGAAATAAATGGAGAACTAGAATATCTTGTTGAAGGAAGTTCTTGTGTAACGCTTAGAATCGTTTTTTCATTAGATGGGAAGTCGTGGAAATGGTTTCGTGGATTAGAAAAATCAGATGTCATGTCAAAGGATGCAAATTATTCTGATACCAAGAGAATTGAAACCATTTTACCACCAGATGGAGCCTTCAACGGGCAAACATTATCTGACGGAGGTTATGGCGATTACGTCGGTCAAGGTAGTATGTCGTATTATCCTTTGTGTGCTATAAGTATTGATGGTAAAGGTGAAGCTTTAGGAGTTGATATGGCTATTCCAATAATTTATCGTTTGAGTTCTAAAACCGATAAAGGATTGATTGCTGAGTTTGATATAGCAACAAGTCCATTAACAAATAAATTTCCAAACCGTGCTTTTTTCAAATTAAGCCGTTTTAATTTAGATGCAGATTGGGGGATGCGCGCAGCTCTTAAAGAATATTATACAATCTATCCTGAATCTTTTAAAAAGCGGGTAACAACAGAAGGTGTTTGGCTTCCTTTTACACCACTTCGGTCTGTTAAAAATTGGAAAGATTTCGGGTTTGCTTATCATGAATTGTCATGGAATAGTTTTGACAAGAAAGATGGAAAAAGCATACCTAGTATTGCATCTGATAAAGAAATAGGTGTTTTAAGTTTTCAGTATACCGAACCTTGGGATGTTCAATTACCAATTCTTAAAAAAGATCTTCCATACGATACGCTTGTTTCTAATAATATGGTACCGAAAGGACATCAACAGTACTTAGAAAACAGTGCGACTGAAGATAAAAATGGGCTTTGGCAAACACGAAGACTTCAAACTCCATGGTTCAGTTCTGGGTGGGCAGTGAGTATTACCACCAATAGCGATCCAGATTTAGAAGGTATTAACCGCTATCAATATGTAAAGCAAACCGAAATAACACCTGCAATTAAAATGAATGTAGATGGTGTTTATTTCGACTCTATGGAATGGAACTGGCATCATGATTTAAATTACCGAAGCTCCCATTTTAAATATATAGATTACCCATTATCATTTTCAAAAGATGTTGCCAAACCAGCCATTTGGAATTTTGTTTCAGAATTTGAGTTCATGAAAAAAATTGCAGACGAAATGCACGCTCAAGGAAAATTGGTAATGGGTAATGGACATCATTGGAATCCATTTGCAGCCAGTAATTTAGATTTATTTGGTGCAGAACTGAGTTGGTATGCTTCAGATAGTCATAACTCAGAAGCACTCGATTTTAAACGGGCTATTTCATATCAAAAACCTATTGTGTTTCTTTTAAATGAAGGGTTAAATGATAAAGCTTTTACTGATTTTCCTTATGAAGGATATAAGATCTATTTTGAGAAACTGATGTCTTATGGTTTTTTTCCATCTTTTTTTAGTACCGATGCGTCTAGCGATCCGTATTGGATGGATGTTGAAAAAGTAGAAAACGGACGACCATTTTTTAAAAAATATATTCCTATAATAAAGCAAATTTCTGCTGCGGGCTGGGAACCTATAACATACGCTACTTGCAATAATGAATCCTTACAAATTGAACGTTTTGGAAAAAATGAAAACCTTTTTTTTACTGTTAGAAATAACAGTAGTGAAAATATTCAATCTGTAATATCTATTGATTTAAAGGCATTAAAAATTTCAAAAAAATGCTCTGTAATAGAAATATTGCAGCAAGAAACCATGAAAATGATTAATAACAAATTACATATTAATATTCCTGCGCAACGAACACAAGTAATTAAGATAATACAGTAATTGATAAAGAAGACATAGTTGAGTCAATGCTATAGTATTTTAAGAATTTTAAAAACAAATAAAAATGAATAAACCAGTCGTAAATCTGAGTAATCGCCTCATGTCCATTGATGTTTTAAGAGGTTTTGATATGCTAATGATTATTTTTGCTGATCGTTTTTTTGCACATCTACATGAAGCAGCTCAAACAAAAACGTCAGGTTTTTTTGCCACACAGTTTGAACATCCAGAGTGGTTTGGTTTTCATTTTTATGATATTATTATGCCTCTTTTCCTATTTCTAGTAGGGGTCGTTATTCCATTTTCAATGGAAAGACGAGTAAAAGAAATAGATAATAAACTTAAGCTCTATCCTCACATCATAAAACGTTTTATTATTCTATTTATATTAGGTTGGATTGTACAAGGAAATTTGCTGGCGTTAGATATTAGTAAATTTCAAATATTTAGTAATACACTTCAAGCCATTGCGGTTGGATATCTTTTTTCATGTGCAGCTTACATTCATTTGAATAAACAAGTTAGATATGTACTTTTTGGTATGTGTCTCTTAATTTATGGGCTGCTTTTAGAGTTTGCTAATGTTCCTGAGGTTGGTAATAGTGAATTATTACCGGATAAAAATATAGCTTTATATATAGATCATTATGTTTTTGGTCGTTTTGATGATGGTTACCAATACACGTGGCTGTTATCTGGATTTGGTTTTATTGCAACCACACTTTCAGGTTTGTTTGCTGGTGAAATGCTTCGTTCTAAACTACCAAGAGAAAAAACAGCTCGAAACATTCTTTTAATCGGAATTGGATTTATAGTAGTTGGATTGATTCTTAATACATTCCACCCAAGTGTAAAGAAAATCTGGAATAGTACATTTGTGCTACTTTCATCAGGAATATGTTTTGCACTATTGGCATTATTTTATTGGATTATAGATGTAAAGGGCTATACAAAATGGGGTTTTCCATTAAAAGTTATTGGTATAAACGCTATTACGGCTTATGTGATTTCTCATGTTATAGATTTTCCTGAAGTTTCAAAATATTTACTTTTTGGTTTCGAACAATATTTAGGAACTTATTACAATGCTTTTACCATAATTGGTGGTTTTGGAATTATCTATCTTTTACTCTGGTATATGAATAAAAATAGAACATATATTAAAATTTAGCGTTTTAATAAGAAAAGGTTATGAAAAAAATAGGAATTATAGTTTTAAGTTTTTGTTGTTTCCTTATTGCTTGTGGAGGGGGAAATGATGGAAGCGATGACATTATTACAGATGATGATCCAATTGTTGAAGATCCAATTTTAAATGAAGGCGGCGTTTCAGAAATTACAAATGTGCAACCCATGACAGGTATTGTAGTTTGGGATGGCAATGCTAATGCTAGTTCAGGAGCCCATACTTTAGAGTACTCATATATGCTTTATGATGAAGTTGTTTCTGAAAAAGGCGTTTATAATTGGACAGTTGTTGAAGATAAGTTAAATGATATAGCATCAAGAAATCATCAAGCTATATTAAGGTTTAGGTATACCTATGTTGGTCAATTAACATCGGTACCGCAATACATAAAAGATTTGACAGATTATAGTGAAACTATGGGACTAAGTGAAGGTAAAGAAACTTGGTTTCCAGATTGGTCACATCAAGAATTAAAAGATTTTACTTTAGAGTTTTATGAGAAATTTGCTGAAAAATATGACAATGATAATAGAATAGCGTTTCTTCAAACAGGCTTTGGCTTATGGGCAGAATATCATATTTATGATGGTCCTTTTGTTTTAGGAAAAACTTTTCCATCAAAAGATTTTCAAACCACTTTTTTAAATAAGCTAGATAACGTTTTTACTAATTTGCATTGGTCTGTTTCAATTGATGCAGAAGATACCTATGTGTCTCCTTTAAAAACAAATACATCATTATTAAACCTTTCATTTGGATTGTTTGACGATTCATTTATGAGTGAAGAACATGGAAGTTTTAACGAACCCCGATTTACTTTTTTTGGTGCAAACAGATACCAAACTTCTCCTGTTGGTGGCGAGTTTAATTACTACACAACTTTTGATCAGCAAAATGTATTATCACCAAATGGTGCTCATGGAGAATCATACGAGTCGTTCGCAAGTAGATTTCATGTGTCTTACATGATTGGGAATGATCAATACAAATATCAAACTTTAGCTCGTATAAAGGAGGCAAGCCTCAATACAGGCTATAAATTTGAAGTAATAAAATTTGAAAAAACTAATGGTAAATCATTATTAACTGTAAAAAATATAGGAATAGCACCTATTTACTACGATGCTTACTTTTCAATTAACGAAAATAAATCTACAACATCACTTAAAACTTTGATGCCAAATCAAGAAAGTGTATTTACCATAAATTATGATGGTGATGAAGACTTAATTATAACCTGTAATAGATTATTAAGTGGACAAATTATAGATTTTAAAAAATCTTATTAAACTAATATTTAAACCTTATCACTATTCTAAACATAAAATCTACTCCAAATTTTTGATATAAGATGACTTATAAATGGTCACATAATAATAGTCTTGGTAATTTAAACACTTATAACAGATACTTAAATTGGTTGAGTGGTGAGTTTAAACTCTATCAACAAGATGAACTTAATGGATTAAAAGTATATTTTCCAAATGGATGGTTTTTAGTAAAACAAATTAAATCAAACAAAAATCAAATAGATTTTATCATTGAAGTTAGAAGTAAATGTGTGAAAACAGGTTCTAAAACATATGACGTAATTACATCTATACTAGTACATGTTAAGGCGTTTGAAACAGTTAATAAACATGAGCAATTATCACATAAAACATTAAGAAGAATACTATCAAGTCCATAGGAAATCTGTTAGAGAGCCCGAGAATTTTTGGGAAGAAATAGCTGAAGAACATTTCATGTGGCAAAAAAAATGGGATCATGTTTTAAGTTGGGATTTTACAAAACCCGAAGTAAAATGGTTTGAAGGTGTACAATTGAACATCACAGAAAACTGTATAAACTTAAAGCCCTGAATGGTTTATTTTCAATTATAAACGTTTCTTGGATTTTGTAAAGTTTGGAACTGATTGAGATACTTATTTAACTTACAGTCTTCTTTGTTATTTTTACCTTTTCTATTTGGATAAAAACAATTGAAAATCTATCATTCATAATTGGGTATATTTATGTTATTAGGTTACAATTTTCTTGTTTAAGTTCAAATTATAAAACATTAAAAATCAATATTTTAAACCCTAATTGGTACGTGTTTTTATTTTTAAAGAACACGCACCGAATAACGCACCTATTTGATGCTATTATTTGATATCAATTGAAAGTAATTAAAATGAAAAAGCCCATAAACATAAGTTTTGGGGCTTTTTAGTTGATTTTAAGTGACCGGGCTGGGGTCTGAACTTTAATTTTAATCTATTGATATTCAAAAAGTTACTTTTTGCATTGTTAGAGAGCGCACCGATTAGCGCACCTAATTTTAGCATTAATTTAAAATGAACTTAATTGAATATAAATTTATACAAAACATTCAATAAAATAACATAGTATAATTTTTTTTATAAACTATTTGGGCTCTGTTCTATTAAATGAAAAGGTTATATTTTAAAAAAAGGGAATCTAATTTTAAGAAGTAAGGTTGAAGAAAGTTTTAAACGTTGAAGATGTAGATTTTAGCTATGTGATTAAATACACTCATCACAATTCAATATAGAAACCTTTTCTAATTTGGAATAGTAAGATTTCTAAAGAATAGTACTTACTTTATTTTTTCCAAACAATAAAAATAGAATTCCATTCATCTTATCGCCTACTTTTTTACGAAGCATAGAAAAAGCTTTTGTTATTTGGGCTTCAACTGTCTTAATAGAAACATTTAAATAATCTGCAATTTCAATATTAGTTAAACCTTCTTGTTTGCTTAATAAAAATGTCTGTTTACATTTAGGAGGAAGGTTTTGTATTTCATCTTTAACTAAAGAAATTAATCGCTCTAATGCAGAATTATCATCATCGTTAATTACAGTGTCTAAAGCTTCAATATACTTTTTTTCTAGAGCCACAGCCGATTTTTCTTTACGATATAAATCAATAAACTCGTTATAAACTAATTTATATAGAAAGCCCTGTATACTAAAATCATCTTTAAGTTTATCCCGTTTTTGCCATACTCTTATAAATACATTTTGAACAATATCTTCGGCATTACTATGGTCGTTAGACAAACTAAAAGCATATGTACATAGTTTTTGATGATATGTATCCACTAAAAAAGTATAAGCATCTGTATTGCCACTTTTTAAGGCTTGAATTAATATTGCATTATTTTTTGAAAAAATAGACATTTAGTAAATTTTATTCTACAAATTTAATAAAATGTTGATAAAAAGTTAGGGTATTATAAAATAGCTTCGTTATAATATAAAGATATAGTTAAAATGATTCCCCAAGAAACAGAAAAATACATAGTTAAATACCTTACTAATCAAGCCACTTTAAGCGAGTTAGATGAGCTAGCATTATGGCTTGAAAAACCAACGAATGAAAAGATATTTTTAAATTACATTAAGACTAACTATGCGATTAATTATAACATGAAAAAATTTGACATAAACCGTTCTAAAAAGGAACTTCTTGACTACATCAATAAAGAAAACAAACAATGCCAATTGCAAAAGCGTCAACAGATATTCAAATATGTTGTTGCAGCTGCAATAGTACTTTTTATCTCATTGACTTTCATTTTTAATAAAGATAACACTGAAATTAGTAAGCCAATAATAGTAAATAACAATATTAAAACAGGAAAGGATAAAGCTGTTTTAACTCTAGAAAATGGCACAGACATACCTATTGAAAATGGACAAATAAATATTAGAGAAAATATTACTAGTAATGGTAAAGAGTTAATTTATAATACCCAGAAATCTAATCAAACAGAAATAATATATAATTATCTAACCATTCCTAGAGGTGGGCAGTATTTTGTAAAACTATCTGATGGAACTCGAGTGTGGCTCAATTCAGAGTCTAAACTTAAATATCCTATAAGCTTTATAGTGGGAGAGGTTAGACAAGTTGAATTGGTTTACGGCGAAGCTTATTTTGATGTATCGCCAAGTGAAAATCATAATGGAATGTCATTTAAGGTGAACCATGATAAACAAGAAGTTGAAGTGTTAGGAACTGAATTTAACATAAAAGCTTATAAGGATGAAACTAATATTTATACAACATTGGTAGAAGGTAAAGTATTGGTTAGTAATGAAATGGTAAAGCAAAATTTATTACCAAATGAACAGTCAAATATAAGTCGTTATAATAGAGATATAGCGGTAAATACTGTAGATGTATATAAAGAAATAGCATGGAAAGAAGGTGTTTTTAGTTTTAGAAGAAAATCTTTAGGTGAAATCATGAAAGTGCTATCTCGATGGTATGATATAGATGTTGTATTTGCAAAGGAGAATCTTGAAAACCAAAGATTTAATGGCACACTAGGTAAAAATCAAAGTATTGTAGATATTTTATCTGCAATAAAAAACACCAATATTATTGGCAACTATGAAATAAACAATAGAACAGTAATTCTAAAGTAAATTAACTAAAAAACAGAAATAAAAGCCTATGAAATAAAACAATTAAGAAAAGTAAAAGGAGGAAAATAGTTTCTACCTGGACAGTTTCAGACTATATCCCCCTTTGTATGTATTAATTAATTAAAAAGTTTAACTAACTAATAACAATCAAATTTATGAAAATTAAATTAACCAAAAGTCTTTTTAATCTCAGAAAAGACGCCTTAATGCTCATTATGCGAACATTTATATTCTTGTTTTGTACAACAGTATTTAGTTTAACTCCCTCTGACTTGTTCTCTCAAAATTCAAAAATTGTGATTGATGAGGATAAGAAAATAAGTGTGGATGAGGTCTTCGATATTATTGATAGGCAAACCGATTATAGGTTTATTTATCACGAAGATTTATTCAAAGATTCTCCTAAAGTAGAACTCAAAAAAGGAAGGATAAGTCTTAATAGATTATTACTTAAAAGCTTACTTTTAGAAAAGCTCAATATTATACTTACCGAGAATAATACCATTCTAATAAAAGAAAAAACAAGAAACGATAAGCGCTTACAAAGAGAAGTTTCTGGTACAGTTATAGATCAAAATGGTGTTTCACTGCCAGGAGTTGCTATCAGAATTAAAGGGACAACCAAGGGTACAGCATCAGATTTTGATGGAAGCTATTCCATTACGGTGCCAAATCCAGAAAATGTTTTAGTGTTTTCTTTTTTGGGTTTTGAAACACAAGAAATTGTGGTAAGGAATCAAGCAGTTATTAATATTCAATTAGAAGAATCAGCTACTGGATTGGAAGAAGCAGTAGTTGTAGCCTACGGAAAAATAAAACGAGAAACATTAACGGGATCTGTTAGTGTTGTAGATGTTGAAAGTATTGCAAATCAAGGAACTATAATAAACATAGATCAAGCATTACAAGGGCAAGTAGCAGGTGTTCAGGTAAGCAGTCCTACAGCAAGACCAGGTGCTGCTTCAAGGGTGCGAATTAGAGGGAGTTCTTCTATTTTAGGAACGAACCAACCACTATATGTTATAGATGGTGTGCCTATAGAACCATCAAGTGAAGTTCCTGGGTTTAGTGGTTTTATAGACGGGGCTAGTAGCATTAATGAAACACCTTTTCAAAATGAAGGTGTAAATAATGATTTAGGATTTATAGATTTTAATAATATTGAAAGCATTACTATTCTTAAAGACGCATCAGCTACAGCTATATATGGTTCTAGAGCAGCAGCTGGTGTTGTTGTTGTTACAACGAAAAAAGGGACTAGGTCAACGAAACCTCAATTTGAATTTTTAGTCACTGAAAGTACAAATTTTACTCAAAGATTAGATGTTCTTAATTCCAGTCAATATCAACAAATCTATAAAGAGGCTATAGAAAACTATCAAAATTCAGGTGGCACTGTTCCAAGTAATGACTTCTTTGCTCAAGGTATTCTTGCGGGTACAGAGGTTGATGAAAGTATAAACATAGATTGGCAACGATTAGTGTCAAAGAATTCAACGTCTACCAGAAATTACGCTTTTAATGTAAGAGGTGCTAGTGAAAAAGGTTCCTATTATTCATCATTAGGCTTACAAAAAAATGAAGGTGCTATAGACGGCGATAAATTAACACGGTATGCCTTTAGTTTAAATTTAAGACAAAATCTAAAAGATAATCTACAATTTTTTAGCAATATAAGTATAAGTAGAATAGAAAACAATTTTGCACTAAGCTCGCCGTATGAAGCACCGTTTATTAGACCTGACAAAGAGCCTTATGATGAGGATGGAGTTCCTTTAAGACTAATAGGAGATGTTACTAATCCTATTGCAGAACTAGAAAGTAGACAAGATGTAGAAGACCTTTCCTTACTAGCTAGTGTAGGGCTAGAGTTTGAACCCATAAAAAATATGTTCATAAAATCTACTGGATTATTGCAATATATTGATCGGGAAAGTTATTCTTTCTATCCAAGTTTTGTAAGAACTACTGGCATTTCTAGAGGCAGTCTTGTAAGTTCAAAAACAATTAACCCTTCAATAGAAACCACAATAACTTACGATTTTTCACTTCAGAATAAACATAATTTCAATGTCCTAGTAGGGAACACATACCAAAATAATAATTCGGAAACCACAAATGCTTTTGGAGAAAATTTTCCTAATGATTATACACTAACCAGTATAAATTATGCAAGTGAAAACCTTTCCAATCAATTGGCTATTACTAAAAGTAACCTTATTTCGTTCTTTTCAAGACTGCAGTATGATTATGATAACAAATATTTATTAAGTGTCACTGCTAGAACTGACGGGTCTTCTAAATTTGGAGCTAACAAACGTTGGGCTTCATTTCCTTCTGTTGGTATAGGTTGGAATATTCATAGAGAAAAGTTTGCTGAGAATATATCATGGCTAAACTTTTTAAAACTGAGGTCTAGCTATGGGCAGTCTGGTAATGTAACATTCGATCCTAATCAATCTTTCAGTTTATTTGGAGCACTAAATGGAACACTTGGTATTTATGATGGTAATATTGGCGTGGTGCCATTACGTATTGGAAACCCCGATTTGAAATGGGAAGTGACAACTCAAAAAGACTTTGGAATTGAATTTGCTGTTTTTAATAATAGAGTGAAAGGAGAAATTGGTTATTACCAAAAAGATACTAAAGATGTTTTGTTTCAAACTGAATTACCAACATCTGTAGGTATTGGAACCATAATCGCTAATATAGGTGATACACAAAACAGAGGTTTTGAGTTATCTCTCGATTTTAATATTATAAATGCCAAAGACTTAAAATGGAATTTACGCTTAAATGCAGCTACAGCTAAAAGTAAAGTAACGCGTTTAAATACTACATATAAGAATGAATTTGGACATGTAAATCTTGGGGGACTATATTTGATAGAAGGACAATCGTTAGGACTAATAAGAGGTCACGTTGCAGAAGGTATTTTTCAAACACGTGAAGAAATAGAAGCATTGAATGCTAATGGCCCTAGTGGATTTTATCAATACAGTGATACTGATGTTGGAGATATAAAATATGCTGATTTAGATGGTGATGGAGAAGTAGATCCATCAACTCTTTCAGGACCAGATGTTACAAATATTGGCAATATCGAACCTGACTTTTTTGGAGGGATCAATTCTACCTTAAATTATAAAGGGTTTTCTTTAAATGTATTTGCAAACTATAGTGTTGGTAATGATATTTATTGGAAAGCAGCTGAAAACACTTTTAGTTTTACTTCATTAAACGATCAAAACAATAAGTTAATAGATATATTAGATAGATGGACTCCTGATAATATAGATTCTAAATATCCAAGAGCTGTATATAGAACTAATTTAGGAGGAAGTAATCGAAACAATAGACAATCTAGTCTTTACTCCGAAAAAGGTGATTATTTAAGAATAAAAACAATTACGCTAACCTACAGTTTACCCAAGGAGCTACTAAAAAAAATAAACCTTCAAGGGTTATCGCTCTACGTTACTGGTACTAATTTATTCACGTTTACAAAATACCCAGGAGCTGATCCAGAATTTGCAAATGTTTCTAGTTTTCGAACTCCTGTAGACAATAATAATTACCCCACATCAAAACAGTTTATTACTGGAATGAGATTAACTTTTTAAAAAAATAATTATGAAACATATAAAAGTAATATTAAGCATTTTTGTGGGAGGTTTTATGTTTTCCTGCGATGATGCATTGGATGTGCAACCAGAAAATTATTTATTTGAAGAACAATTGGTAACAGATGATTCGAGTGCACAAACGTCTCTTTTGGGGGTGTATACACAATTAAATTCATTTTTTATAAATCAATATCCAGAGTATCTACCTGCACTTATGGATGGCACATTGAGGACTACTACTACTGGTATTAATCTAGAATCTTCACTTAATTCTTTTGATTCTTCAACTTCGACTTTAGAGTTTTATTATAGAACTCCCTATTATGTTGCTAATTCTGCAAATGCGACATTAAAAACGGTTGCAGGTAATAGTGAAGTATCAGAAGAAGAACAAAATAGGATCCTTGGAGAGGCTTATTTTTTAAGGGCCTTTAGTCATTTACAAGCCTTGAGATATCATGCACAATTTTATGACCTCTCAAGTGATTTTGGAATCTTAATTAGAGATAATCTTTCTACGTTTGAAAATCGAGAAAAAGAGAGAGCTACAGTACAAGAAAGTTATGATTTTATTCTAAATGATTTGAATGAATGTATTAATAGAAATGTTTCATTTACTGCCAACTATTTTGCGTCTGCATTAGGAGCAAAAGCATATAAGGCAAATGTACTGCTCTATATGGGAGGAGATGCTAATTACACAGAAGCAATTAATTTGGCAAATGAAGTTATTGCTTCTGGTGAGGTAGAATTAGAGTCTAATTTTGAAGATATTTTTGCTAATGGTGTAAATAATAGCGAAGTTATTTTTGCACGTTATACAGATAATGATCAAACAAGTAAAAGCTCATTTATTTATCAAACGCAACAAAAAGTATCTACATGGCTTATAGACTTTTTAGGAGATGATCCCAGAGCTCAACATACTTACAATGAAAGCAATAGCAGTATGAGGAAAGTTTTTCTTACCAGTATTAAAGGAGGTCCTACTAACTATATGCGTTTGGCAGAAGTTTATTTAATTAAAGCCGAATGTCAGGCTAGATTAAATCAGTTAGTAGAAGCAGAAGAAACACTAAATATTATTAGAAATAGAGCCTACAGTGGTAGTGCCCCAGCTTTAACATATTCAAATCAAGAAGAATTGCTAGATTTAATTTTTGACGAATATATAAAGGAGCTTTGTTTTGAATCTGGAACAGTTTGGACAGCTACAATCCGCCATGGAAAGGTTGAGGAGTTGAAGCCAGATGTAACGAGTTCAAATCAATATATTATGCCTATACCTTTACTTGAATTACAAACAAATTCACTTTTTGGTAATCAAAACCCCGGATATGACGGTATTTAATAATTTGAGTTAGTTTTTTTAGTTTGAAATTAGAGCTGTAAGCTCCCCCATAGTTTATGGCTCTATTTTATAATTAAGACCAATAAATACCTTGCAACATATAAATTTGTTTAAAAAGGGGGAGATTTTTAAATAAAAATTTATTTCAATTATAGTAAGACATTTCTAATAAGAACATCAATCATGAAACATCTTAAATCAGTATTAGTAGTATTCTTTTTTCTAAATACCTATGGCTTTTTAGCACAATCAACATCATTAGATAAAGAAATCCCCATAGACCCCACAGTAAAAATAGGTAAACTAAGCAATGGACTCACGTACTACTTAAAACATAATGAAAAACCAAAAAATAAAGCAGAATTAAGGCTTGTTATAAATGCGGGATCTGTTCTAGAAGACGAAGACCAACAGGGTTTAGCTCACTTTTTAGAGCATATGGCCTTCAATGGCACTAAAAATTTCCCTAAAAATGAACTTATAGATTATTTGCAGAGCTTAGGTATTGAGTTTGGAGCTGATTTAAATGCGCACACAGGTTTTGATGAAACGGTGTATAAATTATCAGTACCAACAGATACAGAAACATTAGATACGAGTTTACAAGTATTACGTGATTGGGCAGACGGTATTACATTTGATGAAGAAGAAATTGATAACGAAAGAGGAGTAGTTGCTGAAGAATTAAGAGCAAGAAGTGGTGCAGGCATGCGTATGTATTATCAATCAATACCAGTAATAACTAATAATTCTAGATACGCTTCAAGATTACCAATTGGGACTTTAGATGTCATTATGAATTCTGAGTATGATGCTATGAAGCGCTTTTATAGAGATTGGTATCGTCCAGATTTAATGGCACTTGTATTCGTTGGTGATTTTGATGTTATTGAAGTTGAAGTCAAAATAAAAGAGTTATTTGAAAGCATAAAACCAGTTACTAATGCTAAAGAAAGGATTTATTATAAAATTCCAGAAAACCAAGAACCAGCGGTAACTATAATTTCAGATAAAGAAGCCAGAGGCGTAAGCATATCTATATATACTAAAAAGGAGGAAAAGGAGGTAACAACATTAAATGATTATAGGCAGGTACTATTACAAAAACTGTACACTGGCATGCTTCGTCAACGACTATCTGAAGTAGCATTGCTACCAGATGCACCTTTTTTATCATCAAGTGCTGGAATTGGTAATTTTTTGAGTAATATGGATTGTTATTATTTGAGAGCCAATCTTAAAGAAGACAAAATTAAGAAAGGAATAGAGGCGTTACTTATAGAAAGCGAGCGCGCAAAACAATATGGCTTCACTGATTTAGAATTAGAGCGGTATAAATCACTTTTATTAAACAATGCTGACACACACAGAAAAGAAGCAGGGAAGTTATCTTCAAAATATTATTACATAGAAAAATATATAGATAATTTCACAGATAATGAACCCATACCTAGTGATGAATTTATATATGAATTTTATAAAGAAAATTTACCCACAATTCAAATAGAAGAAGTAAATAAAATAGGTGAAGAATGGGTTAGAAGTGACAATATGACAGTGGTTATAAATGCCATAGATAAACCAGGATTAGTATTGCCTTCTGAAGATGACATTATTCAAATACTTAAAAATGTAGGATTAAAAGATATGGAGCCATATAAAGATAATCTTGATACTACTGAATTGATGGATGTAAAACCCATGCCAGGGAAAATTGAAAGTTCTGAATACGATGAAAAGATAGATGTTACAACTTGGAAATTAGCCAATGGTGTTACAGTTATTGCAAAACCCACACAATTTCAAAATGATTTAATTTCTATGAACGGATTTAGACCAGGAGGAAGCTCTGTGGCTCCAGATTCATTATTTGTTTCAGCAAGATATGCTGGTAATATTATTGGAAGTAGTGGCATTAATAACATATCAAAAACAGATCTGAAAAAATTGAATATGGGAAAAACAGTTAATGTTAAACCACTCATAAATTATTATGATGACCTATTTTCAGGGAGCAGTTCATCAAAAGATTTAGAAAGAATGCTTCAAATGGTAAATCTATATTTTACAAAGCCCAATAAAGATGTAAACGTTTTTAATGCTAATAAAGAAAATTTAAAATCTACATATAAAGACCAAGATAATAGCCCTGGACTGTTCTTTGAAAAAAAAATAAGCGAGGTTATGACCCAAAATCACCTCAGAGCTATTCCATTAACAGATCAACAAATAGAAAATGAATTAAATGTTGATGAGGTATACGATTTTTATAAAGATCGTTTTTCGTCAGCTAATGGCTTTACTTTTATTTTTGTAGGCAGTTTTGAAATAGACACGCTTAGAGAATATGTAACGCAGTATTTAGGCAGTCTCCCATCAAATTTAAACGAAAAAAGTACATGGAAAGATACTGGATTAAGATATTCGAAGGGTGATATTAAAGAAACTATTATAAAGGGTATAGATGATAAAAGTAAAGTAGATATGCGTTTTACGTCTGCATTTGATTTTTCTCTAAAAAAGAAAGATGAGTTAAGGCTTTTAGCTAAATTATTAAAGATAAAGCTAACTGAAGAAATGCGTGAAAAAATGTCTGGTGTGTACGGTGTACAAGTTTCAGGATTTGCTACAGATAAACCTTATGATTGGTATAGAATGCATATTCGATTCACGTGTGATCCTAAAAATATTGAAAAACTTAAAAATAAAGTTTTTGAAGAAATTAAAAAAATAAAAGAAAACGGCGCATCAGAAGCTGATGTAAATAAGATTAAGGAAGCCGAATTAGCTAATATTAAAGAATATATGGAATACAATAGTTATTGGTCATATAAGTTAAAAACTATGTATGAATATGAACTGGATTCAAAGTCTATTTTAGATTATGAAAATAAGATTAATAAAATAGATTCTAAAATGTTTCAAGATGCCGCCAATACATATTTTGATATGAAAAGCTATGCTGAATTTATTTTATTGCCTGAGAAATAAAACATTTTTTAATAACAATTTTTAAGTAAATGAGAAATCCTGCAGCATTGTTGTTTTTAGATTTTACCATTCGGGACTTAAACACATTGGATTTATTATGTGAACACCAATTATTTCTATTTTGATGACTTAGGAGTTTACGCAATTAACTGTTATCCTAAGATATATTTAAATTCTCGCATTTGAACATCCTTACCTTTTACGAGTATAGAATGGACTTACTATATTTGACTGGACATTAAGAAGATAGATTCTAGGTTAAAGACTTAACTTTGAATTATGACAAGAAGACACAGGAATTACACAATAGAATTTAAGCAGAAAGCCATAGAATTAAGCTATTCTCGGGGCAATGTTTCAGAAGTATGTAAAGAATTGGATATACCTACTTCAGTTTTACACCGTTGGCGACGCGAGTCAAAAACTTATGGAAAGAATAGTTTTCCAGGACATGGTAAGCCAAAACAGACTGATGAACAACGAGAGATTGCAACATTGAAGAGGCAATTAAAAGATATGGAATTAGAACGCGATATTCCTGTACTGAGCATGTCGAAGTATTAAAAAAGGCGATCAGTATCTTTTCCGAGAGCGACAGGAAAAATTTACGTTCATAAAACAGCATAAATTGAAATTTCCAGTTGAAAAGATGTGCCGAGTATTAGCGGTGAGTAAAAGTGGTTATTATAATTGGTTAGGTAGAATAACCACAAGGGCACGCAAACGAAACATTAAATTTTTTAGGCAATAGATAAATTAATAGCATTAGAACATCATAAGTCAAGTATCAACTCAACCTTATTTGCTTATCATAAAATTTAAAATTTCTACTGTTTGCTTATTCTACCTAACCCGCAAAGTATAGACTGCGCTCTGACTAACTTTTAGTATATTTATAAACTAAGGAAAACCCTTATGATAACTACTACCTAACAATCTATAAGATTCA
This sequence comes from uncultured Flavobacteriaceae bacterium, assembly GCA_947500585.1. GTDB lineage: Bacteria > Bacteroidota > Bacteroidia > Flavobacteriales > Flavobacteriaceae > CAXBID01. The sequence goes on from CANMSN010000007.1 coordinate 164,042, forward strand.
TAGAGCGCAGCAAACGGTTCTCTTGTGTATGCTGCGCATCCACGAACCTTATACTTTGCGGGTTAAAGCAAGGTACTTCAAAGCGATGGATTTACAATCAAAAGTTAACAGCACTTATATCCACTATTTTTGATGATAGTTTTGAGAGTTATGGAGCTCCAAGAATTCAAGTAGAATTAGAACAAACCTATGGTGAGTATGTTTCAAGACCTAAAGTAGCTAGAATTATGAGGGCTAACTATTTATATGCAAGAAGGCCCCGTAAATTTAGAATCACAGCAAATTCTAATCATAAATACCCTATAGCTCCAAATATTTTGAATCAGGATTTTAGAGTCTCTAAAATAAATCAAGTATGGGTATCAGATATGACCTATGTACAAACAAATCAAGGCTGGATGTATTTAACGGTCATTATTGATTTATTTAATAGAAAAGTTTTTGGGTGGTCTATGAGTGATAATTTAACTACAGAAAATACTATTGTCAGAGCTTGGAATATGGCTATTAGAAATAATGATATAACAAAAGAACTTATTTTTCATTCTGACAGAGGTTCACAGTATGCAAGTTATACATTTACTAAAATGATTAAGAATTATGATGGAATGATAAAACAATCTATGAGTAGAAAAGGTAATTGTTGGGATAATGCTGTAGCGGAATCTTTCTTTAAATCTTTAAAAGTAGAATGGATATATAAACATAAATACCGATATAGGTCGCAAGCTGAATTATCAATCTTTTCTTGGATTGAAACTTGGTATAATAAAAACAGAAGACATTCTGCCTTAGGAATGAAATCTATTAATCAATTTGAATTAGAAATGTATAATAATAATTTAGCCGCATAGTCTCTTAACTAATTGTCCACTTTTTTGTTGCAAGTCCACTATTATTAATTGGGCAGATCAATACCCGTAGATAAAAGAAGAATATTTATGTAAAAGTGATAATTCAAAGTCTCTTCAAATTCTATTTTAATATCTTCAAGGTCTTAATATCAGATAGGTGTTTTACTTCATATTATTTCGATTTTTCTTATTTTTTTTTGAATGCTCCTAAAATGAAATAAATGTGATTTTAAATAGGAGAAATATTTTATGCGTAATTTATATATCAGTCTTTTTAGAAACTTGGTTCAGCCAAAACACTACTTTCCTAATTTAAATCCACTAGGTGATACGCCTGTCTTCTTTTTGAAAAGCCTACTGAAGTATTGAATAGACTCAAACCCTAACTCATAAGTTATTTCCTTAATGCTTTTGTCACCAGATACTAGTAGTTCTTTGGCACGCATTATTTTAATATCGAGGTAATACTGATGTGGTGCTATGCCCGTATAAAGCTTAAACATCTTACGGAAGTACGAATAGCTAACCGAATAACTCTTTGAAAATTGCTTAAAATCGGTATTTTCATGCACATGTTCCCACATGTAATTCTTCGCAGCATTCACGAGGCTTTCTACTTGCATTCTGTCGAAGTTTTCAGACTTCAGTTGGGCATTCATATAGCCGAGTAGTTTGATTATCAGTCCAGAAGCTATTTGGTGATAACCAGGTTTTTGAGTACGAACTAGATTATGGATCTTTTGATAAAAATCAAGAATCTCGAGTTGATTTTCACAGTGATGTATTGGTTGTTCTTTTAGTTTGCTGAAAGTTTTGGATAGAAAATGTTCAGACAGCTTACCATCAAATCCGATGTAATATTCCGTCCATCCTGTATTTTTATCAGGCTTATACCTATGCTTAGTTCCTGGTTCAATGATAATAATCATACCAGCTTCGACACTAAATTCGCCCGACACTGTTTCGAAAATTCCTTTTCCTTCCGATATAAAGATCAACTGATATTCATTCAGTACCCTTCCAGTTTGCCAATCGAAGTAATACCCTGTAGGATGGTTTTTTTTAGGGTAGGTAGTATAGGGAGCTGCGGTATACTTACCGCTTACTGTTAGATAAATCCCCCATTGTTTGTCATCCGGTCCAGATGTTAAGTATCTAAAGAAGTTATCCATGTTTTATATCAAAAAGTATAAATCGAATGCCATATGATGCAATAGATTGTTGATTCAATAATATAATTTCGTTTTTATGAAAATTTAAATAATATCAAAATAAGCAAATAATATCAATTTCCAGTATATAAAATTTAAAAAAATGAAACTACAAGTTTTCAATTATGTAGATTATTTATGGGACAAACAAAAAGCAGAGTCATTAGGAGATGATCAAGTCGCTTTGTTTTTGTACCGTTCAAATATCTTAGGAGCAGATTTA
>CANMSN010000008.1 GCA_947500585.1 uncultured Flavobacteriaceae bacterium
AACCGTCTCTAAAAAACAACTTCGTTGATACAAATCAACTGTATTTAAATCTCTAGTTATGTCGAACTCACGTTATTAAATATTAAAACCTTAACTTTGTAAAAATAAATAGCAATTCTTCTCCTAAAATAACGCTATTTAATAACACAATTTCCAGTATCTTAGGAAATTAATATGATTACAATAATTACATGACAAGAAAGAAAAAATCGAAATCCAATAAAGGGATTTCCAACCTTACAAATACAATCTTAAGTATATTAAAAAAAGACAGAAATCAAAATTTTAACTACAAACAAATTGCTGCAAAACTAGGTGTTAATGATGCTAGTAGCAGAAACCAAATTATAAAAACATTAGCTAAACTTGCTGCTAAGCAAGAAATTATTCAAGTAGAACGTGGCAAATTTAAAGCTGTTGTAAATACTGAATATTACACAGGAAAATTAGATTTAGCTGCAAAAGGTAATGGCTATATTATCTGTGACGAATTTGATGATGATGTATTTATTGCATCAAACAATATAAACAAAGCACTTAATGGCGATGAAGTAGAATTTTACGTTTATAAACGTAGAAAACGCGGCAAATTAGAAGGCGAAATAACCAATATAATTAAACGTGAAAAAAGCGAATATGTTGGTGTTATTCAAATACACGACAAGAAAAATTTTGCTTTCGTAGTAGCAGATAGTAATAAAATGTACAAAGATATTTTTGTACCTATTAATAAAATAAACAAAGCAGAAGACGGCGATAAAGTATTAGTAAAACTTGAAGATTGGCCAGAAAAAGCTGATTCTCCGTATGGAAAAGTAATTAAGGTTCTTGGAAAACCAGGAGATCATAACACTGAAATTCATGCTATTTTAGCAGAATACGGTTTACCAATGGAATTTCCTCATGAAGTTGAAGACTATGCTAACAAATTAGATACGTCAATTACAGAAGAAGAAATTTCTAAACGTCGCGATATGCGTAAAGATTTAACCTTTACAATAGACCCGAAAGATGCAAAAGATTTTGATGATGCACTCTCTTTTAAAGTGTTAGAAAATGGTTTATACGAAATAGGAATTCATATAGCCGATGTATCGCATTATTTAGAGGAAGGTACGGTTTTAGATGATGAGGCTTACGAGCGTGCAACATCTGTGTATTTAGTAGACCGAGTGGTACCAATGCTTCCAGAAGTATTATCAAACAATGCATGTTCATTACGTCCACATGAAGAAAAGCTAACATTTTCTGCTGTATTTCAAATGAATGATAAGTGTGAAATAAAAAACGAATGGTTTGGAAGAACCGTCACTTATAGTGATGCTCGTTTTGCATATGAAGAAGCTCAAGCTATTATTGAAAATAACATTAATTTAAAAACTAATTGGTCACTGAGCGAAGTCGAAGTGACAATTCCAACCGAAGTTTCTCTTACAGGAAAAGCATATAAAACCTCAAAAGACATTGCTCATGCAATTCTAAAAATGGATAAACTCGCTAAAATTATGCGCAAAAAACGTATGAGTTCTGGTGCTATTTCATTTGATAAAGTGGAAGTGAAATTTGATTTAGACGAGCAAGCAAATCCAGTTGGGGTATTCTTTAAAACCAGTAAAGACGCTAATAAATTGATTGAAGAATTTATGTTATTAGCTAATAGAAAAGTATCAGAATTTGTTGGTAAAAAAGACCCTAAAAAAACCTTTGTATACCGTGTTCATGACGAACCAGATGATAGTAAATTAGCTAATTTACAAGGCATTGTTTCAAAATTTGGATACAAACTTAACTTTAAAGATCGTAAAACAACATCAGCGTCACTTAATAATTTATTAAAAGAAGTAAACGGTAAAAAAGAACAGAATTTGGTTGATACTTTAGCTATCCGAAGTATGAGTAAAGCTGAATATACTACACATAATATTGGACATTACGGTTTAGCTTTCGATTATTATAGCCACTTCACCTCGCCTATTCGTCGCTATCCAGACGTGATGGCGCATCGTTTATTACAACAATATTTAGATGGTGGAAAATCTGCCAATGAAGATGTTTATGAGGAAAAATGCCAACATTCTAGTAATATGGAAGGTTTAGCTACAAGAGCAGAACGAGATTCTATAAAATACATGCAAATTAAATTTATGCAAGATCATAAAGATGAAGAATTTGTAGGTGTTATTTCAGGAGTCACAGATTGGGGAATTTACGTAGAAATCATTTCTAATAAATGTGAAGGGATGGTGAGTGTTCGCGATATGAAAGATGATCATTATGCTTTCGATCAAGACCAATACGCTATGGTTGGTAGAAGCAACGGTATGGTTTATCAATTAGGAGATGAGGTTGTTGTAAAAGTTAAAAATACCGATTTAGTTAAAAAACATTTAGATTTTAATTTGATTGGAAAGTCTGTAGAGTGATTTTTTGGAGGTTCGTTTAATGGCCATTATATAAAACCTAGGGTAAGTGATAAACAATACGTATAAGTTGGTACTTAGTAAAATTTTATATTTAGTGGAATTTGTTAATATTTACTGACTTTTAATTTAGCAAAAACGCCCTATACTTTTATATCGTCTTAGTCAAAGTACCTTTTATACTAATAGGTAGTAATTCTTTATATGTTAAACATCTCCAAATCCATTCCAATGGACCAAACCTGAAATATTTTAACCAAACCTTGCTAAATATCACTTGAAAGATAAATACTAAAATTGCTGTTATAAATGTTTTTGATGGACTTAAAGTTTCGTAAAGTTTAAATCCAATTGATGAGAATAAAATTAATCCAATAAAACTTTGCATTAGATAATTAGTTAAAGCCATTCTGCCAACATATTTTAACGGTAATAAAAGATTTTTCCATTTAGTCTTGTAATAAATCCATCCGATAACCCAGAGATAGAACAGTCCCATTGCAACGTCCGAAAGCACCATTATTTTTATCAATATTTCTCTATAATTTTCTACTTTAAAAATTTCGTTATTAACCAATACAAATAGAAACACTATCCTGTAAATATTTGTAATTAATGCTAACAATAACATCGGTTTTTTTATTCTTTGAATAAATAATTCTAAGGAACTGTAAATTTCATTCTTACCAAGATAAAGCCCTAAAAGAAACATTGAAATGGCTATTGGTGCCAAAAACCCAAAAAGTATAGGAATATTAGAAATATACTCTAACAACCTTAATTTTATACCATCTAAATATGTTCCATTCTTTATTATTTGGTTGACTGTTTCTCCTGTATGATTTTTTAAATAGGTTTCTGGACGAAAATTTAGAAAATCGAAGATATATTCAAAAACTTGGTTATAAAATGGAAAGAACATGAAAATTACAGATAATGCAAGAATTAATTTGTTAGACCTTTTTATCATAAACGTGGTAAACAAACCAAGAAATGCATACAGGTTTAATACATCGCCTGACCATAAAAATACGATATGAAAAACACCAATAATGAATAATATTAGCATTCTTCTTCCAAAAAATAAAAATGAAAGTTTGTTTTCATCATACATTTTTAAAGCTTGCATTGAAATTCCTAATCCAAAAAGTAGGGAGAAGACGGGAAAGAATTTAGTGTAAAAAAATAGTTGAAGAACTCCCTTCGAGATTTGGTCAATATCAGATGTCCATTGGCTTGCAAATTCGTCCTGATTAAGAAAGGTTGAATTCATTATTACAATATTGACCACAAAAATCCCAAGAATAGCAAATCCTCGATATATGTCCAATAAATCGATTCTCTTTTTTGCTTTGGTAGGATGTTTGTTCAATCTAATGTTATTTTTCCCTAAATTGTACTTAGTGTTTTTTTTAAGAATATGAATCCGTTTTAACGCTGAAACAAGTTCAGCACATATAATTTATATACACAGTTAAACAAATTTAGTTGAAAATTTTCACAAAGTTATTTTTTAAATTTACGATGCTTTTACATACCTGTAACATTTTAATGTATCTTCATACTAATACTCTAAAATTAAATACATGATTTTAACAACAACAAATTCTATTGAAGGCCACGTAATACAAGACTATTTAGGTATAGTTACAGGGGTTTCAACCAATATTAAAACATCCTTTTCTTTTAAAACAGAAAAGAACAAAAGTCTTTATGAAGATTTTATAAATAAAGCAAAAGAAGATGCTTTTCAAAAATTAAAAGAAAATGCTACAAAACTAAAAGCCAATGCTGTTGTGGGTATAAAGTTAGATATAGAACCATCTCCAAGTTCTTATTTTTTTGTTTCAATAACAGGAACAGCTGTAAAAGTTGTTTAACACATTGTTATTATTTTCCTAAATAGAATAACAACGGAATAATTATTGATAATTTTGCGTTATATCAAATATTAGTCAAATAAAAAAACACAATCTATTCATGAAAACATTAGTAAAATTATTTGTATTTTTTATAACTACAATAGTATTTGCCCAAGAACCCATTGAAAAAGCGGTAGGTGAATTTTCAGAACTAAAAGTTTACGATTTAATAGAAGTAGAGTTAATCAAATCTAAAGAAAATAAGGTTGTAATAACAGGAGAAAATATAGACGATGTTTTAGTGAACAACAAAAATGGTATACTAAAAATAAAAATGAAATTAGAAGAAGCTTTTGATGGCGGTAATACTAAAGTAACGTTATATTATACTGCTTTAGATATTATAGATGCAAATGAGGGCGCCAATGTTTATTCTAAAGATAAAATAGAACAATTTGAAATCGATTTAAAAGCGCAAGAAGGTGGTAAAATAAACTTAGATTTAAGAGTTAATTATACCAATATAAAATCGGTTACTGGAGGTGTAGTAAAAACTTCTGGAACATCTAAACATCAAGACATCTCATTACTAACAGGAGGTATTTATAAAGGCAGTGAGTTAAAAACAGAAAAAACAGAAGTAGAAATTATAGCAGGAGGAGAGGCTTATGTAAACGCATCTAACCAAGTGGATATTAAAATTAGAGCAGGAGGCGATGTATTTATTTACGGCGATCCTAAAACAGTAAACGAAAGTAAGGCTCTCGGCGGTCGTGTAAAGCGAATGGATTAAAACACACAAACATAAAATATTTAAAAGCTCATTATTTATAATGGGCTTTTCTTTTTCATTTCAGTTTAAAAGCAATAAAATATTTCTTTACTTTGTGAAAACCCTCTCTAGTTTATGTTTGATGATATTTTAACGGCAATTCCTTTTGGTATTATTTTAGCATTTACTATTGGTCCTGTTTTTTTTGTGTTATTAGAAACCAGTGCAACAAAAGGGTTTAAAAGCGCCTTAATATTTGATAGTGGCGTTATGTTAGCCGATATCATTTTTATTTTAGTTGCTTTTTTTAGTACTAATAAATTGCTTGAGAAAATTAAAGACGACCCTAATTTTTTAATTTTTGGAGGTGTTTTACTTATCACTTATGGAATTATTTCATTTATAAAAACTTCAAAATCGTTTCGAGAAATTGTTAGAGAATATCATAAAGTTGAAATAAAGAAAGGCTATGGAAAGCTCTTTTTAAAAGGGTTTTTACTCAATTTTATAAATATAGGCGTGTTGTTGGGCTGGGTGGCTTTTATAGTTTTAGCCAACTCTTTAACAGAATCTAAAGACGGAGTTATTGTTTTCCTTTCAACCATTTTAATCGTTTACTTTTTAGTAGATCTGGTTAAAATAGTGGTTGCTAAAAAATTAAAAAATAAGTTAACACCTAGATTGATATTCAAAACAAAGAAGATTATCTCAATTGTTATTTTGGGTTTTGGTGTGTTGTTATTAGTTCAGGGTTTTTTTCCGGAAGAGAAAGAACTAATAAAAGAAAAATTAGAACAAATAAGCCCAATAAAAGAAAAGCCTTCAGAAGAATAACTGAAAGCTTTTGGTTTTAGAGGCGTCAAGCGGATTCGAACCGCTGTAGAAGGTTTTGCAGACCTCTGCCTAGCCACTCGGCCATGACGCCAGTTTGAAAAATCTATCAAAATATGTTTTTGATAAACCTTTAAAATTATCATTCCCGAGCGGTCACTGAGCGACTTGTGTTGAGCGAAGCCGAAGTAAGTCGAAGTGAAATCGGGAATCTGCTGCAAATGTAAAAAAAATTGTGGCTTTTCTTTACTTAAAATTACTTTTTACGCTTTTCAGCCATTTTTATAGTTACCCTTTCCACATCGCCACCAATAGGGGGGTTTAGTTTACTTACCCAAACCGTTGCTTTTTTAACTAATTTATCTTCTGCTAAAATTCGTTTTAGTATGCGTTTTGCTACAGTTTCTAATAAATGAGATGCGGTGTTCATTTCTTCTTTAACCACATTGTTTAGAAAAACATAATCAACAGTATCACTTAATTTATCTGTTTTTGCAGATGTTTTTAAATCAGCTTTAACTTCTAAATCTACACGATAATCACTACCTATTTTAGTTTCTTCTTTTAAGCAACCATGATATGCAAATATGCGGATATTTTCAATTTTTATAATTCCCATGTAAGCCATTTTAAGTCATCAAAATTACCTAATTTTACACAATATTTTTGTTATTTATTTTTAGTTTACGTCTACTGAAAAAATTATTTGTAGAAATTTTATGTCTGAAGAAAGAAAATCGCTCAATTTTTTAGAGCAAATCATAGAAGAAGATTTAGCCAATGGAATGTCTAAAAACGATTTACGTTTTCGTTTTCCGCCAGAACCAAACGGCTATTTGCATATTGGACACACCAAAGCCATAGGAATTAGTTTTGGTTTAGGTGAAAAATATAATGCGCCTGTAAATCTTCGATTTGACGATACAAACCCCGCAAAAGAAGAACAAGAATATGTTGATGCTATAAAAGAAGATTTAGCTTGGTTGGGTTACACATGGGACAAGGAATTGTTTTCATCAGATTATTTTCAACAGCTTTATGATTGGGCAATTCTTTTTATTAAACAAGGGAAGGCTTATGTAGATTCTCAGACTAGCGAAGCTATGGCTGAACAAAAAGGCACACCAACCCAACCAGGAGTAGATGGCCCTTTTAGAAACAGAACGGTTGAAGAAAATTTGGATTTGTTTGAAAGAATGAAAGCGGGGGAGTTTGATGAAGGCAAACATATTCTTCGAGCTAAAATAGACATGCAACATCCAAATATGCTCATGCGCGACCCTATTATGTATCGTGTTTTAAAGAAACATCATCACCGAACAGGAAACGATTGGTGCATTTACCCAATGTATGATTGGGCTCATGGCGAAAGCGATTATATTGAGCAAATTTCACACTCGTTATGCTCATTAGAATTTAAGCCCCACAGAGAGCTTTACGATTGGTTTTTAGACCATGTGGTAGACTCTGATAAGTTACGACCAAAACAACGTGAATTTGCGCGTTTAAACCTCAGTTACACCATTATGAGTAAGCGTAAGCTTCTCAAATTAGTTGAAGATGGTGTTGTTACCGGTTGGGACGATCCGCGGATGCCAACTATTTCTGGATTACGAAGAAGAGGTTATACGCCAAATTCATTAAGAAAATTTGTAGAAACTGCTGGTGTAGCAAAACGTGAAAATGTTATAGATGTAGCGCTTTTAGAATTCTGTATTCGTGAAGATTTGAATAAAACAGCTCCACGAGTTATGGCGGTTTTAGATCCTATAAAATTAGTGATTACCAATTATCCAGAGGATAAAGTAGAATGGTTAGACGCTGAGAATAATCAGGAAGATGAATGTGCTGGTTACAGAAAAGTGCCATTTTCAAGAGAATTATATATTGAAAAAGAAGATTTTAAAGAACAGGCAGGTAACAAGTTTTTCAGATTAAAATTAGGCGGCGAAGTCCGATTAAAAAATGCATACATTATAAAAGCCGAAAACGTTTTAAAAGATGCTGAAGGCCATATTACAGAAATTCATTGCACCTATTCTGAAGACACAGAGCGAAGAATAAAAGGGACATTACATTGGGTATCTATTAAGCATGCCATAAAAGCTGAAGTTAGAGAATACGACAGGTTGTTTTTAGATGAAGCGCCAGACAGCCATCAAGACAAAGATTTTATGGAGTTTATTAACCCAAATTCTTTAAAAATAATTGAAGCTTTTGTCGAGCCAAGTTTAAAAGATGCTAAAGTTGGAGAAAGGTTTCAGTTTCAACGATTGGGCTATTTTAATGTAGATAACGATTCAACTTCTGAAGCATTAGTATTTAACAAAACAGTTGGTTTAAGAGATTCTTGGGCAAAACAAAAACCAAAGCCTCAGCAACAACAGAAGCCAAATAACAATCAACAACAATCGCAAAGAAAAGCTATTGATGTGATTCAGCAATTAGGAAAAAAATACACGAATCTACCAGAAGCCAAACAACAAAAAGTTAGGTCTGAAATATTAGAGCTAGCAAAAAACGTGTCTTACGAAGAACTGGAACCCTTATTTAACACAGCAGTTAAAAAGGTTGGAACGCGTATTGCCGTAACTTTAGCTCTTGGTGTTTTATTAGAAAACGGATTGAATAGAAATGATGCTATAAATGGCTTTATTGACAAAGCTTTAGAAGATACAAACGGTTTATTAGTTAGTGAGGCAGAAAGTCTTTAGCGTCTTCTAAAGTGTTAAAAAATAAGTTCTTAATAAATTTTTAACTAAATTTAACTACAAACTAAAACTAGTATTATTATGGAATTTAATTTTTTAGCAATTTTAGTTGCTGCGCTTGTGCCCATGGTATTGGGCTTTTTATGGTATGGACCAATGCTTTTTCAAAAAGCTTGGATGAAAGAATCTGGAATGACAGAAGAAAAAATGAAGTCTGGAAACATGGCTGTTATTTTTGGTGTTTCTTTTATCCTAGCACTTTTGTTAGCGTTCTTTATCCCTACTGTAACCAATCATCAAATGGGAGCATTTAGTTTAATGGGAGGAGACCCAACTAAGGCATTACCATCTTACGAAGCTTTTATGAATGATTATAAAGATGCCTTCAGAACCTTTAAGCATGGTGCTTTACACGGTGCTTTAGTCGGTATATTTTTTGTTCTACCAATTATGGGTACAAATGGATTATTCGAGCGTAAAAGCTGGAAACTCATTTTTATTAATGTAGGGTATTGGACATTAACTTTAGCTGTTATGGGCGCTATTGTTTGTGGTTGGAGATAATTTTTGTAAAGATTTAACATATATAAAGACTGAAGTGTTTAACTTCAGTCTTTTTCTTTTCTATTGATAGATTATAAAATATACGATACAGCAGATAAACTTCCAACGTCTTGGGACGAACTTACCAATCATGATGTTTTCCTAAAAACCGCTTTTTTAAAAGGTTTAGAAAACGCTATTCCTAATAATATTACACCTTTTTATTTAGGTGTTTTTAAAGACGAAAAATTAGTTGGAATTGCGAATATTCAACGTGTTGAAATGTATGTTGATGATGTTTTTAGAAGAACATCACGAAGCACTTTAAAACAATTGGCTAAACGGCTAGTTTCTAAAATTGTTAAAGGAAACGCATTGGTTGTTGGAAATTTAATGCACACAGGGCAACATGGATTGTTTTATATTGACCATGAAATTTCGCAAGATGATTATTTAAACACGATATCTAAAGCACTTAAAGATTTAAGCAAACAAATTAAAACAAAATATAATAAGAAAGTACGAATTATAGCTTTTAAGGATTATTTTGAAGACGATACAATTCATAAAAGTTCAGGATTTTTTAAAGCATATAATTTATATAAAGTACAGGTGCAACCTAATATGATGTTTTCAATTCCCAATTCATGGAAAACACCTCAAGATTATGTTTCAGCTTTTAATAAAAAGTATCGCAGACGTTATAAAACTGCTAGAAAAAAGGCTGCCGATTTAGATTTTAAAGAATTAACACTAGAATTTATAGAAGAAAATAGTAAGACTATTTTTGATTTATATGAAACCGTTTCAGATAATGCACGAGTAAATTCTTTTAAACTTCCTGAAAACCACTTTTTAAGCTTAAAAGAAAGTTTACAAGATAAATTTAAGGTTTTTGGTTTTTTTTTAAATAATCAACTGGTTGGCTTTTACTCTTTAATTGTGAATAACGACACTTTAGAAACCTATTTTTTAGGTTATAATAAAACACTTCAATACCAATATCAAATGTATTTAAACATGCTTTTTAATATGGCGTTTTTTGGTATTGAAAACGGTTTTAAACGTATTGTTTATGCTAGAACCGCCATGGAGATTAAAAGTTCAATAGGCGCAAAGCCATACACCATGAACATCTATTTAAAACACACTAATAATTTTATAGCAAATACAGTTTTAAAGTGTATTGTTAAGTATATGAACCCCATACAGAAGTGGGAGGAAAGACATCCTTTTGACAAATAAGAAACCCTTGAAAATTAAGGTTTTCAAGGGTTTCTCTACTAATAAAAGTATTATTATTCTTTATTTTTCTTCGAATTATTCTTCATAGCCTCACCAATTTGGTTACTAGCTGTAAAACTAGCCACCATATCATTTAGCATATTACTTCCTGCTTGTGGCGAATTAGGCAATAAAATTAAGTTACTATTTGTTTCTTGACCAATAGCTTGTAGTGTATCGTAATGTTGGGTTACCACAATAAGCGCAGAAGCTTCCTGACTGTTAATACCAACTTTATTTAGCACCTCAACCGATTCTTCTAAACCACGCGCAATTTCACGACGCTGGTCTGCAATACCTTGACCCTGTAAACGTTTACTTTCAGCCTCAGCTTTTGCTTTTTCAACAATTAAAATACGCGCTGCATCACCTTCATATTGTGCCGCTGTTTTTTCTCTATCGGCAGCGTTAATTCTATTCATCGCTGCTTTTACTTGAGCGTCAGGATCTATATCTGTAACTAAAGTTTTAATAATATCGAAACCATAATCTAGCATAGCATCGTTTAATTCTGCTTTTACAGCAAGAGCTACATCATCTTTTTTTACAAAAACATCATCTAATTTCATTTTTGGCACTTCGGCACGTACAACATCAAAAACGTAACTCGTAATTTGCTCATGCGGATAATCTAATTTGTAAAAAGCATCATAAACCTTTTCACGAAGCACACGGTATTGCACAGAAACTTTAAGACGTACAAAAACATCATCTAAAGTTTTGGTTTCTACAATAACATCTAGCTGTTGAATTTTTAAACTTAATCTGCCAGCAACCTTATCTATTAAAGGAATTTTGAATTGAGGACCAGATTGACGAATACTTTGAAAACGACCAAAACGCTCAATAATAGCAGCAGTTTGTTGTTTAACAATAAAGAACGATGAGATTAAAATAATTAATCCTAAAACAATAAAAGGGACGAGAAAATAATTCATAATATATAGTAATAATGGTTAAAAAAAGTGATAATTATTTAATTTAGTTGTGTTTGCGATATCAACCTAAAGATACGATGAAAACACAAAACTTACACTATTAGTAGTCATATGAATGTGTTTTGTTACAAAAAAGTTTTAGTAACAAACAATTTAAGATTTAAATGCTATAAATAACGGTTTTGTTTTGAGAACAATTGTATCTTTTTATAGGAAGTAAACTTTGTTTCAAAATTAGCTTAACATTGCTTGTTTTTTAACTCAGTTCTTTGTTGGCATTTCGTTTTTCTTTTTTTATACTTCTTTTCATTTTAAATTCTATTTTTATTATTTACTACCAATCTTCAAGGGATGCTTTATTATCTCTCCAGGACCATTCTACATCTTCCATAAACCAACGAAAAGCTTCAATGTCAGTTACATTCCAATTCCTAAATTCTCGGACGTTTTCGAACAGCCGACTAGCATTTTCCACAGTTGGCTGATTTAAAACCTGATTCATTTCTTTGATCAGGTTCTTGGGTTTAGCATTGCATCTTGACAAGTATTCGTAAAACCACTTGTGATATGGGAAAAATACGCGGTTGTATGCGAGAATCAATCTCCCGGAAAATAGCACAAGCTGTGATGCGGCGCGACTTTTAGTATAAATGTTGTCATGTCGCTCAGCTTCACCCATTAGCCAATTCTGAATAAAGGTCATCGAATAGAATTTTCGTATTTTTTGGCCCCATTCTGCGTCAGGGTATTTCTGGATAGAATGGATGATGTTAGCTAGGTCATCTACTTTTGAAAAGGCTATTATTGCTCGATCAAAAGCCGATCGGGTGGGTTCATTTCCTCTGTCAACGACTTGCCTGAGGTAATGCATGTCGATGATTTTACCATCCACAAAGCCACCAGGATAATCTGTCAAGTCCGTTCGGTTGATAAAAAAGTCTCCTACTTTTTGTCGGTTTTTAAATTCTTTATCCTTGGCAACCATCATAAAATCGATATCTGAATCTGGTCTGGCGCAACCTTTAGCAACAGACCCGCCAATGATTATAGCTTCAAACCGCTCATCGTCTTGATATTCTTTCACAAGGTTATTGATTGCGCGCTGGTGATGAGGTAAGATATTAGTTATCATAGCTTTTCAAATTCATATTGCTCAATTTTCTCTCGTTTGCAATGAATGCCAACTTTTAAGCATATGAATCCGTTTTAATGATTTATATATTCAGTTAAACGAATTTAGCCGAAATTTTTTACAAAATCAAGTCTTGATAATAAAAAAACCTCTCTATTTTTATAGAAAAGTTTTTATAATTTAAAATAGTTTAAATTCTTATGATATAATATTTTCAATACGCTTAATACTTTCTACCTTTCCAATCATATACATAATATCAAACACATCAGGACCTTGTAGAGCTCCAACCAAGGCTAAACGCAATGGCATCATAACTTTACCAAACCCAATGTTGTTACTTGTTATCCAGCCTTTAATTTCGGTTTGAAGGTTTTCTACTGAGAAATCTTCGATATTTTTTATAATTAAGATTATTTGCTCTAAAATTTCTTTTGTTCCTTCTTTTAGGGCTTTTTTAGAAGCCTTTTCATCGTAGGAGGTAGGAGCACTAAAGAAGAAATGACTTAAGTCCCAAAAATCACTTACAAAAGTGGCGCGTTCTTTAATTAAGTTAATAACCAAAGAAATGTAATTAACGTCCATGTCATTACGAGGAGTTTGCGACGTGGTAATCTCATCATTAGAAACAGATTGCTTCGTTTCACTCGCAATGACGTTTAAATTTTTGTCAACAATGGGTTTAAACAATTCAGCTAGTTCATCATTGTTTTGTTCTTGCATATAATGATGGTTAAACCATTTGGTTTTGTCAGGATCGAAACGCGCTCCAGATTTGTTTACCTTTTTCAAATCGAAAGCAGCAATCAATTCATCTAAACTAAAAATTTCTTGTTCTGTTCCTGGATTCCAACCCAAAAAGGCTAAAAAGTTTACCATAGCTTCAGGAAAATAGCCATCTTCTTTATAACCACGAGACACATCACCAGTTTTTGGGTCTTTCCACTCTAAAGGAAAGACAGGGAAACCTAATTTATCGCCATCGCGCTTGCTTAACTTGCCCTTTCCTGTTGGTTTTAATATTAACGGTAAATGCGCAAATTCTGGAGCTTCCCAACCAAAAGCTTTGTAAAGTTGGTAATGTAATGCTAAAGAAGGCAGCCATTCTTCACCTCGAATGACGTGCGTGATTTCCATTAAATGATCGTCTACAATATTGGCTAAGTGATACGTTGGCATACCATCACTTTTAAACAAGACCTTATCATCTAAAATATTGGTGTCAATTTTTATATCGCCACGAATAATATCTGTTAAATGTAAAGTTTCATCTTGAGGCGATTTAAACCGAATGACGTAATCGTCTCCAGCATCTAATTTAGCTTTTGTTTCTTCCGCGCTAAGCGATAAAGAATTGCTTAATTTTAATCGGTTATGCCAATTATAAATAAATGTTTTGCCTTTAACCTCATGGTCTTTTCTATGAAAATCTAATGTTTCAGAAGTATCGAAAGCATAATAGGCGTTACCAGAAGCAATCAACTCTTCGGCGTAAGCTTTGTATAAATGTTTACGCTCGCTTTGTTTATATGACTCTTTTGTGATTCCCTTGAAGGAGGGAATCTGTGGCCCTTCATCAAATTCTAATCCACACCAGTTTAGGGCATCAATAATATATTGTTCAGCACCTTCAACATAACGATTTTGATCGGTATCTTCTATCCTAAGAACAAAAGTTCCGTTATGCTTTTTAGCAAACAAATAGTTGAATAAAGCAGTACGAACTCCGCCTATATGTAAAGGTCCTGTTGGGCTAGGTGCAAAACGCACACGAACTTTTTTGGTCATGTTTTTAATTAAAAATAATTCTTAAATGGTTACATTTAAGTTTCGTTTGAAATTGTCATCCTGAACTTGTTTCAGGAATTGTGGCAAAGATACAATTAACAGGTAATTAAGAACCTTGTAAAAAATAAAATTGTAGTTTAGTAAGTTAATAGAATAGTTAAGACCTTGTTTTCCCCAAACATGAATAATTTTAAAAACATACAGAACAAATTAGAGACTTTTATTAAGCGTTATTACGTTAATGAATTACTCAAGGGAGCCATACTATTCTTCGCCATTGGTTTACTCTATTTTCTAGTTACTTTATTTATTGAATATGCATTTTGGTTAAACCCAACTGCTAGGGCTGTACTGTTTTGGCTATTTGTTGGTGTAGAATTGGCACTTTTCTATAAGTTTATAGCTATACCATTGGCTAAATTATTTAAGTTAAAAAGCGGAATTAATTATAAAGATGCTTCCATAATTATTGGTAAGCATTTTCCTGAGGTGAATGATAAGCTTCTAAATGTTTTGCAGTTAAATGAAAATCAATCAAAATCTGAATTATTACTAGCAAGTATTGATCAGAAATCTATTGAATTAAAACCTATACCGTTTAAGTTAGCCATTAATTTAAAAAAGAACGTAGCTTATTTAAAATATGCTGCTATTCCAATTACAATTCTACTATTAACTTTTTTTACCGGAAACTTTAACTGGTTTAGTGATAGTTATGAACGTGTTGTAAATTACAAAACAGCCTACGAACCACCTGCGCCATTTCAGTTTTTTGTAGTAAACAATAATTTGAATGCTATTGAGAATATAGACTTTAAATTATTAGTAAAAACGGCTGGTGATGTGTTTCCTGAGAGCGCTCAAATAGTTTATAATGATGAAACGTATTTTTTACAACAAACAGGTGTTGGTGAATTTGAATATGTGTTTTCGCAACCAAAAACCAATGTTGATTTTCAATTAATTGCTAATGGCGTTACTTCAAAACCATATGAACTTACTATTGTTGAGGTGCCGTCATTACTAAGTTTTGAAATGCTTTTAGATTATCCTAGTTATACCAAAAAGAAAGACGCTGTTTTAAAAAGCACAGGAAATGCTATTGTTCCTGAAGGCACAAATATTATTTGGCAACTTAAAACGAAAGCAACACAAACGGTTAATTTATATTCAAAAGACACATTAGTTTTTTCATCTCAAAAAGCAGGTGTTTTTGAAGCCTCAAAACGAGTTTATAATAATTTAGATTATAGTTTAAGCACTAGCAATAATAATCTTAAAGATTATGAAAATTTAGCTTTTAAAATTGATGTTGTTAAAGACGAGTATCCCGAAATAAATTTAAAAGCAGAAATAGATAGTTTAGACTTACAAACACTTTATTTCTACGGACAAATTAGTGACGATTACGGATTTAGTAAGTTACAATTAGTGTATTATCCTTCTGAAAATGAGAAAGATAAGAAGTTTGAACAAATAACCATTTCAGGTTCTAATATTTCAGATTTCATTACAGCGTTTCCAAATAATTTAGAGATTCAAGAGGGAACACCTTACGAATTATATTTTCAAGTATTTGATAATGATGCGGTTAACAAATATAAAGGTGTAAAAAGTAAGGTTTTTACTTATAGAAAACGTACAAAGGAAGAAGAGACCCAAAAACAACTTAAAGAACAAAGTGAAACTATTAAAGATTTAAATAAGTCTTTAGAGCGTTTTGATGAGCAAGAGAAAAAACTAGAAGAATTAACAAAAACCCAAAAAGAGAAATCTACTTTAAATTTTAACGATAAAAAGAAATTAGAATCATTTTTCAAGCGTCAGAAACAACAAGACGAAATGATGAAAAATTTCAATAAAAAAATGCGTGATAACTTAAAGGAGTTTCAAAATGAAAATCCAGAAGAAGATAAATTTAAAGAAGATTTAAAAGAGCGATTAAAAGAGAATGAAGAGAAGTTAGAACAGGATGAAAAACTTCTTGAAGAGCTTAAAAAACTTCAAGACAAAATAAATAAAGAAGAGTTAACTCAAAAGCTTGAAGAGTTGGCAAAACAAAACAAAAACAAAAAGCGAAGTTTAGAACAGTTGTTAGAATTAACAAAACGTTTTTATGTAGAAAAAAAATTAGAAAAGCTTAAAGAAGATTTAGCGAAGTTGGCAAAAGATCAAGAAAAATTATCTAAGGAATCAGAAGAAAATAATACCAAAGAAAATCAAGACGAACTTAATAACCGTTTTGAAGAATTTAAGAAAGAAATTGAAGATTTAGAAAAGGAAGGTAAAGCTTTAAAAAAGCCAATTGATGTGCCAAGAGATAAATTAGATGAAAGAGAAGTAGAAGACGAGCAAAAAAAGGCTTCTGAGGCATTAGATAAGAAACAAGAAGATAAACAAGAACAAAAAAATGATCCAGAATCTGAAGAGCAGAAAAATGAAAACTTAAACAAAGCTAAAAAGAGCCAAAAGAATGCGGCAAAGAAAATGAAGCAAATGAGTGAGAAGATGCAAAGTTCTATGAGTGGCTCAGGAGGTGAACAAATGCAGGAAGACATAGAAATGTTGCGCCAAATTTTAGATAACCTTGTTCTATTCTCTTTTGACCAAGAATCGTTAATGGATCAATTTAAAAACATTGATGTTAACCATAGTAAATACGCATCGTATTTACGAAAGCAAAGTAATTTAAAAGAACATTTTGAACATGTTGATGATAGTTTGTTTGCGCTTTCACTAAGACAGCCTAAACTCTCAGAACAGGTTAATAAGGAAATTACAGAAGTTTATTATAATATTGATAAAGCCTTAGCAGAATTAGCTGAGAGCCGATTGTATCAAGGCGTGTCTAATCAACAATTTACTGTTACAGCTGCTAATAATTTAGCAAATTTTTTAAGTGACGTTCTAGATAATATGGAGGAGAACATGAGTATGTCTCCAGGTAAAGGTGGTGAAGGCGATATGCAATTACCAGACATTATAATGAGTCAAGAAGAACTTAACAAGATGATGGAAGAGGGCATGAAGAAAGGCGAGAAAGGTGAACCTAAAGAAGGAGAAGGAAAAGAAGAAGGTGATGGCAAAAAGGATGGTGATAAAGGCGAAAAAGGAGAGAAAGGGGAACAAGGTAAAAGTGAAGGCCAAGGAAAAGGAAAAAATGGTAACCAAAGCGGAGATGAAGGCGAAGGAAATAATGAAGACTCTAACGGATTACTTTATGAGATATACCAACAACAAAAAAAATTACGACAAGCATTAGAAGAAAGATTAGCTAAAGAAGGCAAAGGTAAAGCCGGAAATGGAGATGCCCTAGTTAGACAAATGGAAGACATTGAATTAGATTTATTGAATAAAGGTTTTACTAACCAAACACTTCAAAAAATGATGGCTTTAAAACATCAACTTTTAAAATTGGAAAATGCTACTTTTCAACAAGGCGAAGAAGAAAAGCGTGAGTCAGAAACCAATAAAAATACTTTTGATAATAAAGCTAATAATCAAATTCCAACAGCGAAACAATATTTTAAAACTACTGAAATATTGAACAGACAAGCTTTACCTTTGCAACAAGTTTACAAAAAGAAAGTACAAGAGTATTTTAAGAAAAGTGATGATAAGTTTTAATTACGAAACAGATTTTAAACTTAAAGAAGCACACACGATTTCTAATTGGATTTCAAATGTGATTTCTTCAGAAGGGTTTCAAGAAGATGAAATTAGTTATGTGTTTTGTAACGATGAATATCTGCATAAATTGAATGTTGAATTTTTAAAACACGACACGTTAACCGATATTATTAGCTTTGATTATTCAATAGGAAAAATAATACAAGGAGATATTTTTATTTCAGTTGAAAGAGTAGAAGACAACGCCAAGGATTTTAACACACATTTTGAAAAGGAACTCCACCGAGTAATCATTCACGGCATTCTTCATTATTGTGGATACAAAGATAAAACAGATGTTGAACGAGAAGAAATGCGCGAAAAGGAGAATCACTACTTAGCTCTATTATTGTGATATTGAAGAAACAACGTATATTTGCAAACTTAAATAAATTGATGTTCCACGTGGAACATGTTTTAATTTAAAACCATAAGTTATGTTTAATGAGGTTTATGATGTTATAGTTGTAGGAGCTGGTCACGCAGGAAGTGAAGCAGCAGCGGCGGCAGCAAATATGGGAAGCAAAACCTTACTTGTTACTATGAATTTGCAAAACATAGCTCAAATGTCTTGTAATCCTGCTATGGGTGGCATCGCCAAAGGACAAATTGTTAGAGAGATTGATGCTTTAGGTGGTTATAGTGGAATTGTCTCAGATACTTCTGCTATTCAGTTTAAAATGCTCAATAAATCAAAAGGACCTGCAATGTGGAGTCCGAGAGTTCAGAGTGATAGAATGCGTTTTGCAGAAGACTGGAGAATGCTTTTAGAAGGCACACCAAATTTAGATTTCTATCAAGAAATGGTATCTGGTTTGTTAATTGAAAAGGATAAAGTAATTGGTGTTAAAACATCTTTGGGAATTGAAATTAAAGGAAAATCTGTTGTCTTAACAAATGGTACGTTTTTAAATGGATTGATTCACATAGGCGATAAGAATTTTGGCGGAGGAAGGGCTGGTGAAAGAGCGGCAACTGGAATTACAGAACAGCTTGTCCATTTAGGTTTTGATTCTGGAAGAATGAAAACAGGAACACCACCAAGAGTAGATGGTAGAAGTTTGGATTTTTCTAAAATGATAGAACAACCTGGTGATGAAAACCCAGAAAAATTTTCATATTTAGATATTACGAAAACATTAAGTAACCAAAGATCTTGTCATATGACTTATACAAGTCTTGAAGTTCATGATTTACTTCGTGAAGGGTTTGATAGGTCCCCAATGTTTAATGGTAGAATTAAAAGTTTGGGTCCGCGTTATTGTCCGTCTATAGAAGATAAGATTAATCGTTTTGCAGATAAAGACAGACACCAATTATTTATTGAGCCTGAGGGATGGAATACTTGTGAGGTTTATGTAAATGGGTTTTCAACGTCGTTACCGGAAGATGTTCAATTTAAGGCATTGCGTTCTGTAGTTGGTTTTGAAAACGTTAAGTTTTTCAGACCAGGTTACGCAATAGAATATGATTATTTTCCACCAACTCAATTAAAGCATACTTTAGAAACGAAGTTAGTTTCTGGATTATATTTTGCTGGTCAAATTAATGGCACAACAGGATATGAAGAAGCCGCTTCTCAGGGCTTGATGGCCGGAATAAATGCCAGTTTAAAAGTTCAAGAAAAAGATCCGTTTACATTAAAAAGAGACGAAGCATATATTGGCGTGCTTGTAGATGATTTAATAACAAAAGGAACGGAAGAGCCATATAGAATGTTTACTTCTAGAGCTGAATACAGAACATTGTTGCGTCAAGATAATGCAGATTTAAGATTAACGCCAAAAGGATACGAGCTTGGTTTAGCTTCAGAAAAACGATTGAAGCGTATGGAGCAAAAGCATAATGAGGCAGAAAAGTTTGTTAAATTTTTTTCTGAAACTAGTGTAAAACCTGAAGAAGCAAATCCTGTTTTAGAATCTAAAAATTCTGCCTTGGTAAAGCAGTCAGATAAAATGTTTAAAATATTCTCTAGACCAAATATTACTATTGATGATGTTAGAAAGTTTGAAGCTGTCGAACAATATATTAAAGATAATGATTTAGATAATGAGGTTATTGAGCAAGCAGAAATACAAGTTAAGTATTCTGGTTATATAGCTAAAGAAAAAAATAATGCTGATAAATTAACAAGATTAGAATATGTTAAAATACCAGACAATTTTGACTATTCTCAAATTAAATCTATGAGTTTTGAGGCTAGAGAAAAATTGAAAAATATTCAACCAGCAACAGTGTCTCAAGCTTCTAGAATTAGTGGTGTATCGCCTAATGATATTTCTGTTTTATTAGTTTATATGGGAAGATGATTTTATGTGTTCCACGTGGAACACATAAAATTTAGTTCTAGTTTTGTCTTTAAATATTGTGAAAAATTTAGTTTTTAAATTAGTAATTATCTTGTTGTTTAATGCCACTTCTTGTAGCAGTGATTGCGATAAGATTTGTATTGCTGAGCAATATTACCAAATTTTAAATAATCCAGATTATAACAAAGCCAGTGTTTTAATCTCAGATAGCTTGTTAACTACAGAAGGAGATTATAGAAAAACTTTTTCAAATAAAAATTATATTGAACTTTTAAAATGGGATGCTGTTTTTAAACCAGAATATAAGGTTTTGAAAATTAAAAATGAAGGAGAAACTGTAAAAACTACAGTTTCTCAAACAAGTAAAAGAATACTTTTTTTACATGGAACTCCAGTGATTTATAATCAAATTTTTAAATTCAAAGGAGATAGAATAAGTAGTGTTGAAACTCCAGATTACGTTGTTTTTAACGATTCTGTTTTTATTAGTAATAGGGAAAAACTTTTAATTTGGGTTAGAAAGAATCATCCAGAAATAAATGATTTTATTTATAATCAAACAGAAATAGGTGGATTGAATTATTTAAAGGCAATTAATTTGTACAATCATGCTCATTAAAGTAAAAGATCACTCCGTTACAGGAGAAGAATTTGAATTAATTCAAAATACTGAATACGGTTTTTTAGAAACTTCGCCACAGCCTTGTTCAGATAAATTACCTGATTATTATAAAAGTGAAGATTATATTTCGCACACAGATTCGCAACGAAACTTATTTGAAAAAGTATATCATTTAGTTAGGAGCATTTCGTTAAAAAAGAAATTGAAACTGATTAATTCTTGTTCATTAGAAAGTAAAAAACTTTTAGATATTGGATGTGGCACAGGGGGTTTTTTAAAGACAGCTTTAGAGAATAATTGGACAGTTTCTGGAATTGAACCAAACGAACAGGCCAGAAAAATTGCTAATAAAAAAACAAATAATTCTGTTTTCGAAACAGAGCAACTTTCAAAATTTAAACCATCGAGTTTTGATGTGATTACACTTTGGCATGTTTTAGAACATTTGCCAAATTTAGAGAATCATATTAAGGTATTTAAAAAACTTTTAAAAACTAATGGCACATTAATTATTGCTGTTCCGAATTATAAAAGTTATGATGCTAAACATTATAAACAGTTTTGGGCTGCTTACGATGTACCCAGACATCTTTGGCATTTTAATAAAACATCAATTTCAAAGTTAGTTTCGAAAGAACATATGAAAGTTTTAAAAGTTAAACCTATGTGGTTTGATGCTTTTTATGTAAGCATGCTTTCTGAAAAATATAAGTCTGGAAAAATGAATCCAATTAAAGGCTTGTATACAGGCTTAGTTTCTAATTTGAAATCTATTAAGACAAAAGAAGCGTCTTCTTTAATTTATATCATCAAAAACGATTAATATTAATTTTAAGAGTTTTATTTTTCCTTTTACTCAGTGAAATGAAACATTGCTAATAAATTTTTTAATAAAGCCTTAAATGGCTTTATTTAGTATTATTTTTAATAGGTATTTCTTATTTATTTTATATTTTTCAATAGTTTTTTGTTATATGTTAAATTCAAAATAAATAAATCCAATTTTATATATTACTTTATTACATTTGTTCGGATTTCAAAAAATATCAATTACTTAAACCAAACATAAAACAAATGAAAAAATTTTTATATGTAGCATTAGCGTTCTTAGTTTTCGCTTCTTGTGAAAAACCAAACAAAATAGGTTTTGTTGATAATGGAACTTTAATTAACGATTATCAAGAAAAGAAAGATTTAGAAACAAAATTTGAAGCTAAACAAGAGGCCTTTAGGAAAAGAGCAGATAGTATAGGTGAAGCATTTCAAGCAGAAGCACAAAAAGGACAAGCAGAAGCACAAAGATTAGCTAGGAGTAATAGGAAGAAGGCTGAAGAGTTGATGTTAGGTTTACAACAAAAGCAACAAATATTACAACAACAAATGCAAGCAGAACAGCAACAATTAACGCAGGATTTTCAAGCGGAAATAGATTCTGTTATTGTTAATGTAAAGGATTTTGTTAAAGAATACGGAAAGACAAACGGTTATAATTATATATTAGGAACAAGCGATGCAGCTGCAACAGTTATGTATGGTGCTGAGCAAAGTGATTTAACTAAAGTTATTTTAGATTCTTTAAATGCTAAATACGAAAAAGACAATTAAAACATTGATTTACAGACACTTAACCCTCTTTTAATTTTTTAAAAGAGGTTTTTTTATTTAAATTACTCCACTTTTTTATGAAGTAACCGTGTCAATTTAATAGACAAGTCAGTAAGTATAATTTTAGAATTTCCATTGCGTTCTATGTGGTAAATAGCATCTTGAAGTTCGTTACTTATATCCATTATGTTATTACCGTGAACAAAAGGCGCAAAATTTTCAAGTTTAAATTTTTCGGTTTTCGGTTCTAAAAACACTAAATCCGTAGCATTGTAATTAAGTAGTAATGCTTGACGAAAAAAGTCTAAACAAAAGTTTAAAAATTGCTTTTGGGTTTCTCTTCCTGTTTTTGCAATATCCTCGCTCCAAGAAATTAAATCGTGAATAGCGGCTTTATTCCCTTTGGCTTTAAAAGCACTACGAATCCAGAAAATAAACCAGGTTTCAAACTGAATATCTTCAGAATCTTGATACACTAAATCGCAAGCTTTATTATAATTTCCGTTTGATTGATGCGCAATTTTTGTAGCCACACCAATATCTATATTATATTGTTTTACAAGAGCTGATTTAATGACGTCTTCAGCTAAAGGTGGAAAATGTAATATTTGGCAACGAGAACGAATGGTATTTATAATTTGTTCTTCATCTTCAGCAACTAGAATAAAAATTGTTTTATTTGGAGGCTCTTCAATGAGTTTTAAAAGTTTATTGGCGCAGGCTGTATTCATCTTTTCTGCCATCCAAATAAGCATCACTTTATAACCACCTTCGTAAGATTTTAAAGTTAAAGATTTAACAATTTCGTGTGCTTCTTCTACACCAATTTGCCCTTGTTTATTATCAACACCAAGTAATTTATACCAATCAAACAGGTTGCCGTAAGGTTGCTCATTTAAAAGTTGACGCCATTCTTCAAGATAAAAACTAGACACTGGTTTGCTTTTAACTTTATCACTAGTAGTTACAGGGAAAACAAAATGAAGATCAGGATGAGAAAAGTTTTTAAATTTTAAATTACAAGCGTCATTTCCTGTGTTATTTTCGCCACCAGAATTAGAACATAGAACATATTGCGCGTAAGCCAAGGCCATTGGTAAGGTACCAGAACCCTCTTTACCCACAAATAATTGAGCATGAGGTATACGACCATTATCAACACTTTGAGTAAGGTGTTTTTTTATATGTTGTTGTCCTAATACGTCTTCAAAAAGCATAAAACAAACCTACACAATTTTTTGATATTAATTTGAAGATGAGTTTTGAAAAGTAATTTGATTTAACAAGTAATAGTTGTCAATTTAAAAATAATTAATAGCTACATCGTTTTCGTGAAAAAAGGCATTTTATATCGGTCTATAATTAGTTACATTTGTGAAACAATCCATTAAATTAATAGTGATGAAGACTCTAAATGATTTTAATTTCGAAAATAAAAAAGCATTAATTCGCGTAGATTTTAATGTGCCTCTAAACGAGAACTTTGAAGTAACAGACGCTACAAGAATTGTATCTGCAAAACCTACAATTATTAAAATTTTAGAAGATGGTGGAAGCTGTATTTTAATGTCGCATTTAGGTCGTCCTAAGGGATTTCAAGAAGAGTTTTCATTAAAACATATTGAAGCTAAAGTAGAAGACATTTTAGGTGTTGAAGTTAAGTTTGTACCAGATTGTATTGGAGCTGATGCGGAAGCAGCTGCAGCAAGTTTAGAACCAGGACAAATTTTATTGCTAGAAAATTTACGTTATTACAAAGAAGAAACAGCAGGCGATAAAGCCTTCGCTGAAAAACTTTCTAAACTAGGTGATATTTATGTAAACGATGCTTTTGGTACAGCTCATAGAGCACATGCGTCAACAACTATAGTAGCACAATTTTTTGAAGGCAAAAAGTGCTTCGGGAATTTATTAGCACAAGAAATAGAAAGTATTAAAAAAGTCATGGAAACTGGTGAAAAACCTGTTTTAGCTATTCTTGGAGGCGCAAAAGTATCCTCAAAAATAACCATTATTGAAAATATTTTAGATAAAGTAGATCACTTAATTATTGGTGGTGGTATGGCGTTTACTTTTGTAAAAGCACAAGGTGGAAAAATTGGAAATTCTATTTGTGAAGATGATAAAATGGCATTGGCTCTAGATATTTTAAAGCAAGCTGAAGAAAAAGGGGTACAAATTCACATCCCTGTAGACACCGTTGCTGCCGATGCTTTTAGTAATGATGCTAATACTCAAATTGTTAATATAAACGAAATTCCTGATGGTTGGGAAGGTGTTGATGCTGGACCACAATCTATCGCTAAATTTCATGACGTTGTTATGCAAAGTAAAACGATTCTTTGGAATGGTCCTTTGGGTGTTTTTGAAATGGAAAGTTTTGCAAAAGGAACAATTGAGTTAGGAAATTCTATAGCAGAGTCTACTAAAAACGGAGCGTTTTCATTAGTTGGTGGTGGCGATTCGGTAGCTGCTGTAAAACAATTTGGTTTTGAAGATAAAGTAAGCTATGTAAGCACGGGTGGTGGCGCGATGCTTGAAAGCTTAGAGGGCAAAACACTTCCAGGAATTGCTGCAATTTTGGAATAATTTGAATTAAGTTTTCAAATCAAAAATAATTCCTCAAAGAAAAGCTTTGAGGTTACCTTTGAAATGGTCATTCCCGTGAATACGGAAATCTAAAATAAAAACATATTTAAGGTATTTAAAATCAATCATTTAGTACAGTTTTATAAAGATATTTTTTATTTCGATTAAAAAATACGATTTTAGCCATAATATCGTTCAATAACCAACTGAATAGATTTTATGGCTTTTCGATTTTTTATAATTTTATGGGTTCTTAATATTGGAACGTGTTTTTCTCAAAACAATAATTCTACTGCAATAGAAGCTATTAATGATTCTCTGATAGATAGAAGCATACCTGTAATAAAAACGATAGAGGCTACAGCAGATACCACTAAAATTAAGACTTTACAGGATAATGAGTTTGCTGCAAAATTAGATGAGAAGTGGTTTGAAGAGCTTTACAGCAATAATTTATTTGATACTATTTACAAATCGGTAACTGAGCTGACTTATGAAGACATTGAATATCCTGAATTACCTACTGATACATTAAAAGCAAGATTAGAGGAATTAAATGCCAGAACGCCTTTTAATGTAGAATACAATCCAGCATTAGAAAGTGTTATAAAATCCTATTTAAAACATAGAAGAAAGGCTATTCAAAATTTAATAACACTTAGTTCCTTTTATTTTCCGTTGTTTGAGCAAGAACTTGATAATCAGAATCTTCCATTAGAAATTAAATATTTAGCTGTCGTAGAATCTGCTTTAAAACCAAGAGCAAAATCTAGAGTTGGCGCAACAGGTTTGTGGCAATTTATGTTTGCTACTGGCAAAATGTATGGGTTAGATGTTAGCAGTTATGTTGATGAACGCAGCGACCCTATAAAATCTACAATTGCTGCATCAAAATATTTATCTAAACTCTATGAAATTTTTGGCGACTGGGATTTGGCTTTAGCAGCCTATAATTCTGGCCCTGGAAATGTTTCAAAAGCTATTCGTAGATCTGGAGGTTATAAAAATTATTGGAATATTCGTCATAATTTACCACGAGAAACAGCGGGATATTTACCAGCGTTTTTAGCTAACATGTATATTTTTGAATACGCAAAAGAACATGGTTTTAAACAATACAAATCTGAAACCGCTTATTTTGAAACCGATACGATTAGAGTAAAACGAATGATTTCGCTCGATCAGGTTGCAGAAGTTACTGAAACCCCAATTGAAGAACTTCAGTTTTTAAATCCATCATATAAATTAGACATTATTCCGTTTATAAAAGATGAAAATTATGCATTGAGACTACCAAATGAAGTTATTGGTAAATTTGTAAACAACGAAGACAGTATTTATGCTTTTGCTAAAGCGGAATTTGAAAAGCGTGAAAAACCTTTGCCTAAATTTTTTAATGCTAATGACAGGATAACTTACCGAGTGAAATCGGGCGATTATTTAGGACGAATATCTAGAATTTATGGCGTAAGGGTTAGTGATATTAAACGGTGGAATGGTTTAAGAAGCAATGATTTAAAAATTGGACAAAGGCTAACTATTTATCCAAGAAAACCTTACGTAGCAGCAACAACATCAACAGCTAAAAAGGTAATTTCAAAACCGCTTTCAGGCAATGTTACAACTTACATCGTACAGAATGGAGATTCACTTTGGAGTATATCTCAAAAATTTCCAGGAGTTTCTATTCAAAATATTAAAGATTGGAACGATATTAGTGGTAGTAAATTAAAACCAGGAATGAAGCTTAAAATTTCTAAAAGCTAAATTCTTAAAACCTAACTATTATGCGAAAAATTATTTTAGCAGCATTATCATTACTATTAATAATATCTTGTAAAGATTCTGAGAAAAAAAGAACACTTTTAGATTCTAGCGGGAAACTAAACGATGTATCGGTTGTTATTGAAAACGACATGTGGAACGGACGTGTTGGTGAAGCTATTAGAGATGTTCTAGCATCTCCAGTTTACGGATTACCACAAGATGAACCAACGTTTAATATTAATCAAATTCCAACTAATGTTTTTTCTGGATTTATTACAAAAAACAGAACGATTTTAAAAGTAGAAATGGGTAAAGAAGCTGCAATTTCATTCGATAATGATATTTATGCACAACCACAGAAAATAATTACTGTTTCTGGAAAAACAAAAGACGATATTATAAAATTAGTCTCAGAGAATGCTTCAAGAATTATTGAAACTTTTAAAGGCATTGAGATTTATGAAAAACAACGCCTTATAAAAAAATCGCTTTATAATACTAAAGAGATTCAAGAAAATTTAGGTTTAAATATCAACTTCCCTACGGCTTACAGAGTTACTAATACAATAGCCAAAAAAGAAGATAAATTTTACTGGATGAAAAGAGACATTTCTACGGGCTATGTTAATATTTTACTATACGAATTGCCATTAAAATCAATAAATAGAGATTCAAGTTTAGTTACTCAGATTATAAAAATTAGAGATTCTATTGGCAAAAAATACATAGGCGGTCCGGTGGATGGTTCTTATATGATTACTGAAAACGCATATACACCTTTTCATACTGAGACGATTTTAGATAACAAACCAACATTAGAAACAAAAGGGATGTGGGATGTTAAAAACGCAGTTATGGCAGGGCCATATATTAATTATGCTATTGAAGATAAAATTAATAATAGATGGATTATAGCGGAAGGCTTCGCTTATGCGCCTTCTGTAGAAAAACGCAATTACATGTTTGAATTAGAAGCTATTATCAAATCTATTGAAATAAATTAAAGCGTAGAAAAAATAAATCATAAAAAAACCAACACAATGTGTTGGTTTTTTACTTTTAAAAAGGATACTTTTTATTTTTTTTCGTCTTTAGAATCTTCTTCTTTACTAGCATCTTTAAATTCTTTTATGCCACTTCCTAAACCACGCATAAGTTCTGGTATTTTTTTTCCTCCAAATATTAATAAAATAACAACAGCTATTAAAACTATTTGTGGCCAGCCTATCATTAAGGGTATTATATGTAAACTCATAATATTTATTTTAAAAGACAAAGTTAATAATTAATGTTTAATAAAATCGTTTTAAAACAAACTTTAGTATTAGTAAAAACAAGTCTTGCAATAATTTTATTTATTTTTGTTTAACAATGAAAGAAACTAAAAAGAAGCCAAAAAAAATAAAAAACAAACTGCTCGATAGGTATAAACTAATTATACTTAACGAAAACACGTTTGAGGAACGCTTATCTTTTAAGCTTACGCGTTTAAATGTTTTTGTATTGTTTTCTTTATCAGCAATTTTTTTAATTGCAATTACCTATGCTATAATTGCATTTACTCCACTTAGGGAATATATACCAGGATATTCATCTACAGCATTGAAAATGAAAGCTACAGAATTAAATTATAAAACAGATTCTTTACAACGTGTTATTGCCATGAATGATAGGTATTATGCATCTATAAAGCAGGTATTAAAAGGAGATGTAAGCGCTTTAGATTTTAATAAGGACTCTATTATTGAAGCGGTTAAATTGGAGGCAAGTGAAGTAGATTTAAACCCTACACCTGAAGATTCTTTATTAAGAGAAAAAGTAGATAAAGAAGACAAATATAATCTGTTTGAATCTGCAACATCAGCAACAAACTTTGTATTATTTCCTCCAGTTAATGGCACTATTAGTGAAGTATACAATGCAAAAGAAAAGCATTATGCTGTAGATATTGCTGTTGTAAAAGATACGCCTGTAAAAGCGACTGCTGATGGTATCGTTATTTTTTCTGAATGGACAGCAAACACAGGGAATGTTATAATTTTAGAACATAGTTACGGTCTTATTTCCGTTTATAAACATAATGCAGCGTTAACAAAATCTCAAGGCGATTTGGTAAAAGCTGGTGAAGTTATAGCTACCGCTGGAAATACTGGAGAACTCTCAACAGGACCCCATTTACATTTCGAACTTTGGAATGATGGTTATCCTATTAATCCAACAAACTTTATAGATTTTAAATGAAAATAGTTTACGGTAAAACGTTTTTAGTGTCTGCTATTTTTGTGTTAGTTTTTGTTGTTACTTCTTGTAATAAGAAAAAAACAGAAACGTTTCATAAAGATATAATCTATCAGCAACTTTTAAATAAATCAGAATATTTCAATGATGATAGCATTGATTTTTTCAAGATTAGATATAATTCCGAAGGTTTAAAAATTGAAGGGTTCATAGCTAAACCAAATCAATTAGAATCGCCAAAACTACCAGCAATAATTTTTTGTAGAGGCGGAAATCAAAGTTATGGTATGCTAAACCCCTTTCAGCTAAAAATGATAAATGATTTGAGTTTAAATGGGTTTGTAGTTTTAGCATCTCAATTAAGGGGAAATATGTCTAGTGAAGGCGTTGATGAATTCGGAGGAAAAGACATAAATGATATTTTAAAACTTATAGATATAGCTAAAAATTTAGATTTTGTAGATGAAAATAATATTCATGTTTTAGGATACTCCAGAGGAGGAATGAATACTTATCAAGTGTCTAAATTAACAGATGATATTAATAGTATTGCAGTTGTAGGAGCGCCAACAGATAAATTTAAATCTATTAAATTTAGAGAAAACATGTATTACAGTGTTTATAAACCTTTATTTGGCGATACGATCAGTAATAGAGATGAATATGTAAAACGATCTCCAATATATTGGCACGATAAAATAAATGAACCCTTGCTAATTCTTCATGGAACAGATGATAATAGGGTTGCTGTAGAAGAGGCAAAACAACTTATAGATTCTTTAAACGCTTCAAATAGAAAAAATTTTAAGTTTAATATATTTGAGGGAGGAAACCATCCGTTATCAAACTTTACGAATAAAAGAGATAGTTTAATTATTAACTGGTTTAAAATACATTCTAAATAAATGCTGTCATTAAAGTCTGCTCTTGCAAAACCTTTTGCAAAACGTATTTATAAAAGGGTTCAAAAGTGGGCAAATAATCCTTTTGAAACTCAAGAAAAGGTATTTCAAGATTTAATTGCTACTGCCACCAATACGGTGTTTGGAAAAGATCACGATTTTATAAGCATAAATTCTTATGAAGATTTTGTAAAACGAGTTCCCATTAGAGATTATGAAGATTTAAAACCTTATGTGGAACGTGTTGTGGCAGGAGAAGAAAATATCCTTTGGAAAGGAAAACCCATTTATTTTGCAAAAACATCAGGGACTACTTCGGGGTCAAAATACATTCCTATTACTAAAGAAAGTATGCCAACGCACGTGGAGGCAGCTCGAAATGCCATATTACTTTATATTCATGAAACAGGGAACGCCAAATTTGTTGATGGAAAAATGATTTTTCTTCAAGGAAGCCCAATTATGAAGGAACAAAATGGCATTCAATTAGGTCGACTATCAGGTATTGTGGCGCATTATGTTCCTAAATATCTTCAAAAAAACAGATTGCCCTCTTGGAAAACGAATTGTATTGAAGATTGGGAAACTAAAGTTGATGCTATCGTTGAAGAAACATTACCTGAGAATATGACCGTTATTTCCGGAATTCCGTCATGGGTACAAATGTATTTTGAAAAACTTCAACAAAAAACAGGAAAGAAAGTTGGCGATATTTTTAAAAATTTCAACCTGTTTATTTTTGGCGGTGTAAACTATGAACCATATCGTGCTAAATTTGAAAACTTAATTGGCAGAAAAGTAGATAGTATCGAATTATATCCAGCTAGCGAAGGGTTTTTTGCTTTTCAAGATAAACAAAACGAAAAAGGCATGTTGCTTCAGCTAAACTCAGGTATATTTTATGAGTTTATTAAAGCAGATGAATTTTTTAATGATAAGCCAAAACGTATCACAATTAAAGAGGTTAAAGTTGGAGTAAATTATGTTATGATAATTTCAACAAACGCAGGGCTTTGGGGCTATAATATTGGTGATACGGTTCAATTTACTTCAACAAAACCATATCGCGTTATTGTTTCTGGGCGTATTAAGCATTTTATTTCTGCTTTTGGCGAGCATGTTATAGGTAAGGAAGTAGAACAGGCCATGCAAGAAGCAACACAGGGTTCTGAAGTACGTGTTTCTGAGTTTACGGTAGCGCCTCAAATTAATCCTTCAGAAGGACTACCCTATCATGAATGGTTTATTGAATTTGAAAATGAACCAGATAATCTTTCTGCTTTAGCAAAAAAACTTGATCAATCACTTCAAAAGCAAAACAGCTATTATTTCGATTTGATAAAGGGTAAAGTTTTGCAGCCTTTGAAAATCACCAAAGTAAAAAAAGAAGGATTTCAAAACTACATGAAATCTGTTGGAAAATTAGGCGGACAAAATAAGATTCCGAGGTTGTCAAATGACAGAAAAATTGTTGATACTTTTTCTCACACAAATTAGCACAAATAATGCTATCTTTGGCACAACCAAATTAAATTAATGAGTAGTAAAAAACACCTAGGAAGAACTAGAGCTCAAGAGAGCTCAAACGCGATTGAACGAATGTATATTACTATGCGCCATTTGTTTAACAGAGGCTTTTATAAGCCTATGGGTATTTCGGGTGAAACCTTGCGCAATGCATTGCTTTTATTGCGTCCAGAAATTTATGGTTCCATAGGCGAAGAAAAAGCCGAATTAGAAGGCTTGCTTTATGTTGTTGATAGATTGCCTCAAGGAATTGAAGAGTGTAGTTTTATAAACTTAACAAGTGATGAAGGCTATTCGAATTCACACTTTAAACCTATCATTCCAGAAAAAAGACGGCGCAATTGTTATAGAATTGATGATGAGCAAATGAACATAGAGATTACTCGTGGACGCTCAGAAATCTATGATATTTTAACGCACCTTACTTTTCTTTTTGTTGAGTCTCATAAAATCAGTAATCGCGTCATTATTAATGAAGAAGGTGTAACTACTCGAGATTGGATAAAGCTTGAAAAAGCAGTATTATCTAAAAAGAAATTAACTCAAGAAGAGCGGGAGGTTGCTATAACACATACGGCAAATATTTTAGGAAGAACGTTTAATGAGTTAACAAGTGTTTATAAAGAATTTGCAACTCCCACTCAGCCAGAACGTCTGTTACACATTGTGTATTGGTTAGGAAAACTTGCCATTGAAGAGCAATTAAATAATAACAAAAGAACAGTAACCTTTAGCCCTGTATTAAGGGAGCGTATTGGGCACCATATCCATGGTGAAATTTGGGCAAATACAATAAAAGAAACGTTGCTCAAAAATAATTTATTAGGAAGGCCAATTCATATTATAAGTGCTAATATGCATAGTGTAATGAATACGCTTTTTACTCCAAATGCATTAAAAACTATTGTTTCTAAGAAAGATATATTTGAAGTATATGCTTCTTTAAGTAATAAGGATAATAATGATCTTCGCAATAAAGTAACTAAAGAAGCGTTGCAAAAAGGGATGTTGTATGTTAAAGATACATCTGGAGCTAATATTGATGTTCAGATTTTTGACACCAGTAAATTAGATGTTTCAAAAGTGGACATTAAAGCCAATAAAACGCTTTTAGAACAAAAAAAGCCTGTTATTTTAGTTATGGATTATGCTTTTGGAGAGCAGGCTTACGAAACTATAGATGAATTATTAAAGCCTTATGGTGAAAAGAAGAAAAAAATTCATTTAAATGTGGAGTCTATTTCAATAATGGGAAAAGCAGGAATTTTAGAAGGAGGCAAAGGCGATATAATGATTCCTTCTGCACATATTTTTGAAGGAACAGCCGATAATTATCCTTTTGAAAATGAATTAAAAAGGGAAGATTTAGAAGGACAAGGCGTTGCTATTTATGAAGGTTCTATGATTACGGTTTTAGGAACCTCATTACAAAATAAAGATATTTTGAAATTCTTTTATAACTCTACTTGGAAT
The DNA here is from genome assembly GCA_947500585.1 of uncultured Flavobacteriaceae bacterium. GTDB lineage: Bacteria > Bacteroidota > Bacteroidia > Flavobacteriales > Flavobacteriaceae > CAXBID01. The sequence continues at coordinate 32,983 of CANMSN010000008.1, forward strand.
GTCATTGGATTAGAAATGGAAGGTGCACATTACCAAAAAGCCATACAAGCAGCATCAAAAGTGAGAGGGAGCATAAGCCCAGATGTAAAAGTAAGATATGCGTATTATGCAAGTGATAACCCTTTGGAAACCGGAGCTACATTGGCATCAGGTGGTTTAGGGACATCTGGTGTAAGACCAACATATTTAATAACAAGAACCATACTAGAACAAATATTAAATTAAAATTATGAGTAAAGATTTACCACAACCTCAACCATCCGAAGAGGTAGATTTAGGACAATTGTTTAAGCTTATTGGAAATGCATTTAGTCGTTTCTTTAACTTTATTGGTAGTATTTTTAATAAGTTTTTTTTAGCTTTTGTTTGGTTAGTATTTTTTATGAAAAAGCACCTCATTAAGCTTATAATTGCAGGCGTTGTTGGCTTAGGTTATGGTATTTTTAAGGAAAGGACATCAGATCCTGTATATAAATCGTATGTAACAATTAAACAAAATTATGACACAGGAGAAAATTTATATAACTCGATCAGCTATTATAATGATTTAGTAAATCAAGGAGATTATAAAACCTTGAAAACCGTATTAGACTTTGAAGCTGATGAAGCTTTATCTATTCTAAGTTTTAGTATTGAGCCTGTGGTTAGCGAAAATCAGCAACTGCAAGCGTTTGATAAATATATTAAAACACTGGACTCGTTAGCAGCCTCAAAAATAGAGTATGAGACATTTTTAAAAAACAATAAGGATTATACTCATGAATTTCAACAAATAACAATAAAAGCCAAGGCAAGAAAGAGTTTTAAGGTAGTTTTTGATAATATTGTTAAAAATATAGAGTCTAATGATTATTTTAGAAGACAGCAAAAAAAGGATGTCATTGAATTAAAAAGTAAGGAACAAGCTTTGAAAGAAGCTCTAGTGAAATCCGATTCTTTACAGAACACTTATAAGAGAGTATTAGAAAAGAATTTAGAAGGGAAGAGTTCTGAAATAGGAATTACTTTTGAAGGGAATAATGATAAAGATAAAACTAAAGAATACGATTTATATTTAAACGATTTAGAAATAAAAAGAGAATTGGTTGAGATTGAAAGAGAGATAGCTGATAAAGAACTTCTAGTTGAAATTCTCTCAAGCAAGCAAGAAAGTGGCTCCGTAGATAATCGAAAGGTTTTCTTAGGAATATCGCTTAGTCCTAAATTGTATTATGGTTTTATTTTAACATCTTTAACATTTATGGTTTTATTTGGCTTACGTGCTATTAAATTTTTAGAAGGGTATAAAAGTAAAATTTAAGAAATGACCATTTTAATAACTGGAGGAGCGGGTTTTATAGGCTCACATGTTGTAAGACTTTTTGTAAATAAATATAAAAATTATAAAATCTGTAATTTAGATTTATTGACTTATGCTGGAAATCTTGAAAACTTAAAAGATATTGAGAATGAACCTAATTATCATTTTATAAAAGGAGATATAAATGACAGCGACTTTATTAATAATCTTTTTAAAACTTATCAGTTTGATGCTGTCATTCATTTAGCAGCAGAATCTCATGTAGATAGATCTATAGAAGACCCTTTATCTTTTGTTAAAACAAATGTTTTTGGGACAGTTAATTTGTTAAATGCTGCAAAAAAAATATGGAAAGAAGATTTTGAAAGAAAACTTTTTTACCATATTAGCACAGATGAGGTTTATGGTACACTTGGAGAAACAGGGCTGTTTACTGAAACAACATCTTACGATCCAAATTCGCCATATTCTGCATCAAAGGCAAGTTCAGATCATTTTGTTCGCGCATACGGAGAAACTTATGGTATGCCTTACATAATTTCAAACTGCTCAAATAATTATGGTCAAAATCAGTTTCCAGAAAAATTAATTCCATTATTCATTAACAATATAATTAATAATAAACCTTTGCCAGTTTATGGTGATGGAAATTATACAAGAGATTGGCTATATGTTATAGATCATGCAATCGCTATTGAGTTGATATTTTGTAGTGGAAAAACAGGAGAAACATATAATATTGGAGGCTTTAATGAATGGAAAAATATTGATTTAGTTAAGCTGCTTTGCGAACAAATGGACAGTAAATTAAATAGAAGTATTGGAACATCAAAAAAATTGATTACTTACGTTAAAGACCGCCCAGGACATGATTTAAGATATGCTATAGACGCCTCAAAAATAAAAAATGAATTAGGCTGGGAGCCTTCTGTTACTTTTGAGGAAGGGCTAAAGAAAACAATAGATTGGTATTTAAATAATGAAGATTGGCTAAGTAATGTTACAACTGGTACTTATCAAGCATATTATGAAAAACAATATAATAACTCCAAATGAAACATCCATGATTATAAATTTAGACATGGAAAAGAATGATTATATGGATGTTACATGTGACCTTTTCAAAACAATAAAAACGAACACATGAAAGGTATTATTCTAGCTGGTGGCTCTGGAACACGATTACATCCTTTAACATTATCTGTAAGTAAGCAACTCATGCCTATTTACGATAAGCCGATGATATATTATCCGCTTTCTACATTAATATACGCAGGAATCAATGAAGTTTTAATCATTTCAACACCAAAAGACTTACCGTTATTTAAAGATTTATTAGGAGATGGAGAAAAATATGGATGCAAATTTGAATATGCGGTTCAGCAAGAACCAAACGGGTTAGCGGAGGCTTTCATTATCGGTGAGGAATTTATTGGAAATGATAAGGTGGCTTTGATCTTAGGCGATAATATTTTTTATGGTACTGGTTTAGCAAAACTTCTTCAAGCAAATAATAATCCTGATGGAGGTATTATATATGCCTACAGAGTTCATGACCCAGAACGATATGGCGTGGTTGAATTCAATGAAGAAGGGAAGGCCATTTCAATTGAAGAAAAGCCAGAAAGTCCAAAATCTAATTATGCGGTACCAGGTATTTATTTTTATGATAATACAATAGTTAATGTTGCAAAAAATATAAAACCAAGCCATAGAGGAGAATTGGAAATCACGGATGTAAATAGAGTGTATTTAAAACAAGGTAAACTAAATGTAAGTATACTTGATAGAGGAACGGCTTGGTTGGATACAGGAACGTTTCAATCGTTAATGCAAGCCTCTCAATTTGTTGAGGTAATTGAGGAACGACAAGGACTTAAAATTGGAGCGATTGAAGCTGCAGCTTTTGAAATGGGTTATATTACTAAAACGCAATTTAAAGATTTAGCTAAGCCTTTACTTAAAAGTGGCTATGGAAAAAATTTGTTGGGACTTTTGAACAAAAATTAATGAGAGTAATAGAAACTAAATTAAAAGGTTGTTTTATTATTGAACCTAAAATTTTTCAAGACAATAGAGGCTATTTTTTCGAAAGCTTTAACCAAAGTAAGTTTAATGACTTAATAGGAAAAAAAATTGATTTTATTCAGGACAATGAGTCTTTTTCGTCCAAAGGAGTTCTAAGGGGTTTACACTATCAAAAAGGTGAGTATGCTCAAGCTAAACTAGTTAGAGTAATTAAAGGAAGTGTTTTAGATGTAGCAGTAGATTTGAGATCTAATTCGCCTTCTTATGGGCAACACATATCAATTGAGCTAAATGAAGATAATAAAAGGCAACTTTTTATTCCGCGCGGGTTTGCGCACGGTTTTGTTGTTTTAAGTGATGGTGGGGCTCTATTTTCATATAAGTGTGATAATTTTTACAATAAAGCATCTGAATCAGGTATAATATACAATGATGTAGAATTAAACATTGATTGGAAATTAAATGACAATGAACTTATAATATCTGAAAAAGATAAGATATTACCAATGTTTAAAAATGCTAGTCAATGAAAACAGTTTTAGTTACAGGTGGCAACGGCCAACTAGGATCATGTTTAAAAGAACTGTCGAAAGATTTATTGGGCTATAATTTTATCTTTTTAGATTACGAAGATTTAGACATTACAAAGAAAGAAGATGTAGAACTGTTTTTTAATTCTAATAAAATCTCATATTGTGTTAACTGCGCTGCATTTACTAACGTTGACAAGTCTGAGGCAGATAAGGAAACATGTAAAAAAGTTAATGAAGATGGAGTAAGTTTTTTAGCCTTGGCATGTAAAGCTTATAATGTTAAATTAATTCATATATCTACAGATTTTGTTTTTGATGGAAAACAATCATTCCCATATAAAGAAGGAGACCCATCGAACCCATTGGGTTTTTATGGTCAAACAAAGTTAAATGGAGAATTGGCAGTTATTGAATCTATTAAAACGTATTTTATAATACGAACATCCTGGTTATATTCAGAATATGGAAATAATTTTTTAAAAACCATGTTACGTTTAGGAAAAGAAAGACATGAAATCTCTGTTGTTTATGATCAAGTAGGTACGCCAACTTATGCTAAAGATTTAGCAGAGGTAATAATTAAGATTATTATAAATATTAATGAAAACTATGGTGTTTATCATTACAGCAATGAAGGCGTTGCAAGTTGGTACGATTTTACTGAGGCCATATTTTATGAAAGTAACACAAAAGTAGATGTGTTACCAATAAGATCCGAAGCATATCCATTACCAGCCAAAAGACCAAATTATAGTGTACTTGATAAAGAGAAAATTAAAAACACTCTCGATATTTCAATTCCATATTGGAGGGATAGTTTAAAAAAGTGTCTAAAAAATTTAATTGATGAAAATGAATTATAAGATAGCAATAATAGGTTTAGGTTATGTAGGCTTGCCATTGGCAGTAGAATTTGCTAAAAAATATGCTGTATTGGGTTTTGACATTAATAATAAAAGAATTGATGAGTTAAATACGGGTTTTGATTCTACTTTAGAAGTGTCAAATAAAAGTCTTCAATCAGTCCTTAACACAGAAAATACAGTAGGTTTAAAACTAAGTTATAAAGCCCAAGACTTAAAAGACTGTAACTTCTATATTGTAACAGTACCTACACCAGTAGATAGTAATAACAAGCCTGTTTTAACACCATTGATTAAGGCTTCTGAGGCAATAGGACGTGTTTTAAAGAAAGATGATATAGTTGTATATGAATCCACTGTGTATCCTGGAGCAACAGAAGATGAATGTGTCCCAGTATTAGAAAAAGAAAGTGGACTTAAATTTAATAAAGATTTTTATTGCGGCTATTCGCCAGAGCGTATTAACCCCGGAGATAAGACGCATACAGTTACTAAGATTAAGAAAGTAACATCAGGTTCAACAAAAGAAATAGGAGAAGAAGTTAATAATTTATATGCTTCAATAATAGAAGCAGGCACGCATTTGGCTCCCTCAATTAAAGTGGCAGAAGCTGCTAAAGTTATTGAAAATGCACAACGAGATATAAATATTGCTTTCATAAATGAGCTAGCAAAAATTTTCAATAAACTAGATATAGATACGCATGCTGTGCTAGAGGCCGCAGCTACAAAATGGAATTTCTTACCATTTAAACCAGGTTTGGTTGGCGGACATTGCATAGGCGTAGACCCTTATTATTTAGCGCAGAAAGCTCAAGAAGTTGGTTACCATCCAGAAATTATTTTAGCAGGAAGACGCTTAAATGATTCTATGGGAGAATTTGTAGCAACAGAAGTTTTAAAGCTAATGGTTCAAAACAATATTACTATAGAAAAAGCTAATGTTTTGATGTTAGGTATAACCTTCAAAGAGAATTGTCCTGATATAAGGAATACCAAAGCTATTGATGTTTATACAGCTTTAACTTCATTTAACATGAAGGTTGATGTTTATGATCCTTGGGCATCTAAAGAAGAAGTAAAAAATGAATATAATATAGAAACTATTGAAAAACTAGACTCTAAATATGATGCTATAATACATGTCGTATCTCATAAAGAATTTGCAACTTTAAATTTTAAGAGTTTAAAAAATGAAAATTCAATTTTATACGATGTTAAAGGCAATTTAATATCGGAACTAGTAACAAAAAGATTATAATGTTATACGAAACTAAATACCATAAAGAGGATTTATCTCAGTTTACTTTTTTAGTTACTGGAGGCGCTGGATTTATTGGTTCTAATATTGTTGAATACCTTTTTAAATATGATGCAAAAAAAGTAATTATACTAGATAATTTTGCTACTGGAAACATTCGAAATATTGATATGTTTTTAAAGCAAGATAATTGTGAGTTAATAGAAGGAGATATTTGTAATATTGAAACATGTAAAAAGGCTGTTGAAGGTGTTGATTATATTTTACACCAAGCAGCTTTAGGTTCTGTTCCTCGTTCTTTAAAGGATCCTATAACAACAAATCAGGTAAATATATCGGGGTTTTTAAATATTTTAAACGCTGCCAAAGATTCTGTAACTGTAAAGAAAATGGTTTATGCGGCTTCATCTAGCACTTATGGTGACAGTAAAAGTCTTCCTAAGATTGAGGAAAAAATAGGGAATCCCTTATCCCCATATGCCGTTACCAAATATGTAAACGAACTATATGCAGATGTGTTTTCAAGAAGTTATAAATTTCATTCTGTTGGTTTAAGATATTTTAATGTATTTGGCCCTAAGCAAGATCCAAATGGAGCTTATGCTGCTGTAATACCTTTATTTTTTGACGGGGCTATTAATAATAAACTTGTGAAAATTAATGGTGATGGTGAACAGACAAGAGATTTTACATTTATAGAAAATGTGGTTCAAGCAAATATTAAAGCTATATTTTCCAGTTTAGATAACCACGAAGTATTTAATGTGGCATGTGGAGAGCGGATAAGTATAAATAGACTTTGGGAAACTATAAAAAAACTAACTAATACAACTAATGAAGTTAATTATGGTCCAACTAGATTGGGAGATATTAAAGACTCTTTGGCTAATATAGATAAGGCAGTTAAGGTATTAGAGTATAAACCTCTTTTTAAATTAAAAGACGGATTAAAAATATCAATAAGTTGGTATTTAGAAAATAAAAGGGAATTATTTTGACAAAAGGTGGATTTATAACAACAATCATGTAATTACTTTAAGGAAATCTAAATTCAAAAAGAACAAAATATTAAATTTCTAGATTCCAAGAATAGTATGATGAATCATTAATAAATATAAACTTATAAAATGTTTGAATTAAAAAGTAAATCTATATTAATTACCGGAGGAACTGGCTCATTAGGTAAGGCATTAACTAAACACATTTTAAGTAAACATCCAGAAATTAAGAAGCTTGTTATTTTTTCAAGAGATGAGCAAAAACAGTTTCAAATGGCTCAAGAATTCCCAATTAATGAGTTCCCACAAATTCGTTTTTTTATTGGAGATGTTAGAGATAAAGAACGCTTAATTAGAGCATTTCAACATATCGACTATGTAATTCATGCAGCAGCAATGAAGCATGTTCATATTGCTGAGTACAATCCTGATGAATGTATTAAAACCAATATTGGAGGTGCCGAAAATGTGGTTGACGCATGTTTAAAAACTAAGGTTACTCGCGTTGTCGCTCTATCTACAGATAAAGCATGTGCACCTATAAATTTGTATGGAGCCACTAAGCTTACTTCAGACAAGTTATTTATCGCAGCAAATAATATCAAAGGAGAAAACCCAATTAGATTTTCCGTGGTAAGATATGGTAATGTCATGGGATCTAACGGTTCGGTTATTCCATTTTTTATTAATAAAAAAGAAGAAGGCAAACTACCAATTACCGATCCAAACATGACGCGCTTTAATATTTCTCTTCAAGGAGGTGTTGACATGGTTATCCACGCCTTAGAACATGCATGGGGCGGTGAGTTATTTGTGCCAAAAATCCCATCTTATAGAATTATGGACGTTGCAAATGCAATAGGTCCAGAATGTGAAAAACCCGTAGTTGGAATTAGACCAGGAGAGAAAGTGCATGAAGAAATGATTACACCTTCAGACTCTTTTTACACCTACGATTTGGGAAAATACTATACCATTTTGCCTGCGACTCATATGTGGAAATTAGAAGATTACTTGGCTAAATTTAAAGCAGAAAAAGTACCTTCAGGATTTAGTTATAACTCAGGTGAGAATAGCGATTGGGAGACTATTGAAACTCTTAGAGAATTAATTAAGGTGCATGTAGATTCTAATTTTATAGTTTAATGAAACCAATACCTTACGGAAGACAACATATTGACCAATCAGATATTGATGCTGTTGTTTCAACATTACAAGCTGATTTCCTGACTCAAGGACCAAAAGTTCAAGAGTTTGAAAATAAATTTGCTGACTATGTGGGTTCTAAATATGCAGTAGCTGTAAATAATGCTACTTCTGGACTACATTTAGCTGTTTTATCTCTTGGCTTAAAAGAAGGAGAACGCGTAATTACTACACCAATTACCTTTGCAGCATCCGCCAATTGTGTAAGATATGCAGGAGGCGAAGTATGGTTTGCCGATATTGACCGAAACACGTATTTGCTTTCAATAGAAAGTACTAAAAAACTTATTGAGAGTAAACCAAAAGGATTTTTTAAAGGAATTATCCCAGTAGATTTCGCAGGACTACCAGTAAACTTAGAAGCTTTTAGGGCATTAGCAGATAAGCATGATTTGTGGATAATTGAAGATGCTTGTCATGCACCAGGTGGATACTTCACAGATTCTAAAGGAGAAAAACAAATGTGTGGTAATGGTTATTATGCAGATATCGGCATATTTTCATTTCATCCAGTAAAGCATATTGCTTGTGGTGAAGGCGGAATGATTACAACAAATTCTGAAAAGCTTTATAAAAAACTTACGTTATTGAGAACGCATGGTATCACCAAAGAAAACATGTCAGAAAATCATGGTGGATGGTTTTATGAAATGCAAGAACTAGGTTATAATTATAGATTAACAGATATCCAATCTGCTTTAGGTATTACTCAGTTATCTAAAAACAAAGTTGGTGTAGAAAGAAGAAACGAAATAGCTACTTACTATAAGAAAGCATTTAATGGAAAAATAAAGTTTCAAAGCCTATCAGAAGGTAATTTAAATGCACACCACTTATTTGTTATCGAAGTTGAAGACAGAAAAGGTTTATACGATTTTTTAAGAACACAAAATATCTTTACTCAAATACATTACATTCCAGTACACAAACTGCCTTATTACAAAGAAATTGGGTATGAAAGTGCAGATTTAAGCAATTCAGAAAACTATTATTCTAAGTGTATAAGTTTGCCAATGTATCCAAGCTTAACAGATACTGAACAGGCATTTGTAATCAAAAAAGTAGTATCTTACATCAATGGCTAATCTAGCAATTATACCTGCAAGAGGAGGAAGTAAACGTATACCTAGAAAGAATATTAAACCTTTTTTAGGGAAACCAATTATTGCCTATTCAATAGAATCTGCATTAAAAAGCAATTTGTTTGATGAGGTTATGGTGTCTACAGATGATGAAGAAATTGCAAAAACAGCAAGAGATTATGGAGCAAAAGTTCCATTTTTAAGAAGTAATGATAATGCGAATGATTTTGCTATATTAGCAGATGTTGTTGAAGAAGTTATTGCAAATTATTCTGAAAAGAATCAATCTTTTGAAAATATTTGCTGCATATTACCTACTGCACCTTTTGTAACTTCAAGCAAAATAGCAGAAGCATATACTAAACTAACTAAAGATGATTTTGATAGTGTCTTTCCAGTATTAGAATTTTCGTTTCCAATACAACGTTCTTTAAAAATTGCAGACAATAAAATAGGTATGGTTTGGAGTAAGTATTTAAATTCACGTTCACAAGACTTAGAGCCTAGGTATCATGATTCTGGTCAGTTTTATTGGTTAAAAACAACCTCCTTTAATAACAATAAAAAGTTATTAACGGATAATTCAGGAGCTATTGTAATTTCTGAATTACACGCACAAGATATTGATACCGAAACAGATTGGAAGCTTGCCGAAATTAAATATAAACTCATGCTTAATGACCAAAAAAATAATCTTTAGAGCCGATGGTAACTTTACTATAGGATTAGGTCATCTATACAGATTATTTAGTCTGGTAGAAATTGTTAGAGGCACCTTAGAGTTTGTGTTTATAACACATGAAACTTCAACAAATTCTGTTATTTCTAAAGCTTACAACAAAGTAACAATACCTCAAAACATTACTATTAAAGATGAAGCTGAATGGTTAGCCGCTAATTTTTCGCCTAAAGAATATATTATAATAGCAGATGGTTATCAATTTACCGCATCCTATCAAATAAAAATAAAACAAAAAGGATACAACTTGATCTATATTGATGATTTAGCAAAAGAATACATGTACGCAGATGTAGTAATAAATCATTCGCCATATATTCAAGAAAAACACTACAAGAAAGAATCCTATACAAAACTAGCTTTAGGAACTAGATATGCGTTGTTGAGACCACTATTTTTAAAAGAAGCAAAACAAGACAGAGCAATTAATAAAATTGATTGTGCTTTTGTATGTTTTGGAGGTGTAGACCCATTTAATTTAAGCTTAAAAGCGGTTGAAGCACTTATACAAATACCAAATTTTAAAAGAATTCATGTTGTTTTAGGTGGCGCATATAAGCACAAAGATATTTTTGATTTAGAAAAAACACACTCTAAAATAATAAAAACATATCGTAATCTTTCTGAAGAAGACTTAATAAAAATAATGCAGCTAAGTAATTTTGCAATAGCACCAGCAAGTACTATTTTGTATGAGCTTTCATGTGTAAAAATGCCTATTTTCAGTGGTTTTTATGTAGATAACCAAGAACTTATTTACAAAGGGTTTATAAATAACCAAGCTATTTATAAAGGCGAAAACATGAAAGATTATCAGGTTTCGGATTTTATAAATAATATAAAAGCTTTATTTAAAGAACAAAAATTTAACTCTCAAATAGAATCCCAAAAAGCACTGTTTGATGACAAAATAGCGTTAAGACACTTAAGCTTAATAAAAGAACTATGTTAACTATCGGAGTACTTTGTAGTGGCGGTTTAGGGTTAGATACGTTATCAAAAATTGCAAAATATCATACGATACAATTTGTTTTAACGGATAGTAACTCTAACGGAATTATAGATTTTGCAACAAAAAATAACATTCCAGTTTTTGCTGGTAACCCTAGAAAAGGAAAAGGCTTTAACTTTATTAAAAACTTTAATGTCGATGTTATAGCATCAATTAACTATCTGTTTTTAATAGAAGAAGATATAATTAATCATTCTAACGTAATTACTTTTAATATTCATGGCTCACTATTACCAAAATACAGAGGTAGAACACCACATGTTTGGGCAATTATAAATGGCGAAGATAAAGCAGGAATAACAGCTCATATTATAGACACGGGTTGCGATACCGGAAAAATAATTCATCAAATAGAGATACCTATAGAAATTGAAGATACGGGTGCAATCATTTTAGAAAAGTATGCAAAAGCCTATTATCCTATGGTAAAAAAAGTATTAAAAGATGTGGCTAACACAGAATTAAACTTAACAATTCAAAAGGAAGAAGACGCTACATATTTTGGAAAGCGAACACCTGATGATGGAGAAATTAATTGGAACTGGGAAAAAGAAGCTATTAGAAACTGGGTAAGAGCACAAGCAAATCCATACCCAGGAGCTTTTACATTTTATAAAAATAATAAAATCATTATTGACAAAGTATCTTTTTCAGAAGAAAAATTAACCAAGAATCTATTAAACGGAGAAATTATAAAACTTAAACCTAATCTCGTAGTTAAGACAAAAAATGGCGCCATTAACTTAGATATAATAAGAACAGAAAATTGTACTTTTGTCAAAGGAAATATATTTGGCAATGAAAATAGGAAATAAGACTATTGGAGGAGACAATCCATGTTTTATAATAGCAGAACTTTCTGCAAATCATAATGGCGATTTAAATGTTGCAATAGAAACTATAAGAGCAGCAAAAAAAACAGGAGCAGATGCCATTAAGCTACAAACATATACTCCAGACACATTAACTATAGATTGCGACAATAAGCATTTTAAAATTGATAGTGGTACACTTTGGGATGGAAAAACCCTTTATGAACTTTATAGAGAAGCATACACACCTTGGGAATGGCATAAAAGATTATTTGAAGTTGCAGAAGAGGAAGGTTTAATTTGTTTTTCATCACCATTTGATTTTACTGCGGTAGATTTTCTTGAAGACTTAAATGTACCAGCATATAAAATAGCCTCATTTGAAATCCAAGATATTCCTTTAATTGAGTACGCTGCATCGAAGGGAAAACCAATTATTATGTCTACAGGCATTGCCGAAAAACGGGATATTAAATTAGCAGTAGATACCTGTAGAAAAGCAGGAAATAATGATATTATTTTACTTAAATGCACATCATCTTATCCGGCACCTTTAGAATTAGCAAACCTTTATACCATTCCAGATATGAAAGAGCGTTTTGGTGTCGAGGTAGGTTTTAGTGACCATACTTATGGCACTTTAGCTCCAATAGTAGCAACTACTTTGGGAGCAACAGTGATTGAAAAACACTTTATTTTGGATAAAAGTATTGGAGGACCTGATGCCGATTTTTCGTTAGACGTAGAAGAATTTATAGAATTAGTAAATAAAGTAAGAGACACCGAAAAAATTCTGGGAAAAGTATCATACGAAATCTCAGAAAAAGTAAAAAACAACAAAAAATTTGCCAGATCTTTATTTGTAGTACAAGATGTAAAAGCAGGAGATATAATTACCAAAGATAATATTAGATCTATAAGACCAGGTTATGGGATGCATCCTAAATATTATAAAGATATTTTAGGAAAAAAGTTTTCTAAGAACATTGAAAAGGGAACACCCTTAAATAATAAGGTTATTGAAAATTACAACAATTTCAATTTTTTAGAGTAAACTACATTGAGTTATTTTAAATTGAAGAACGCTTTAATGGTTAAAAAAAAAGAAAGCTTATATATACTTTGAGAAATATTAAAAAATTATTAAAGAATAATAAAAGCCTTTTCGGTTTTATGGCTTTAAGTTATTTTGATAAAGCGGTGATTTTTTTGTTACCTATTCTTGTATTACAATTATTCAAAGACCAAACGGTTTATTTATCTATTGAATACATTTATTCCATTACAATTGTAATAATACCTTTTTTAGATTTAGGGCTTATAGGCTTTTTTTTTTATATCCATAGGAATAGAAAAAATAAAAGAGAAATAATAAATGAAGTTACTAAAATATTCCATATTATATATATTGTATTATTTACTCTAGGCATCGGTATTATTTGTATTCATTTTTTTGTGTACAGCATTGATGATTACATTGTTTATATTGTTTCAAGAGCTATTTTTCTATCTACGTTTGCGTTTTTTTCTTCATATTATCGATTAAAAAACAAACCGGAAAAAGGTTTATTTGTTACCATTAGTGCAAATGGTATATCTCTAATATTTTTATTTATTTATGTTTTATTAGGATTGGAATTTAATTTGTGGTTAATTTTTATAGGGCAAATTTTATTTTGTGTTCTTTATTTTTTAAAAACATCAAGATATTTAATTTTAAAGTGGAGTAAATATTACAAAAATCTACAATTTGGATCTCTTATTAAATCTTCGTTGTTGTTCTCTTGGCCCACTATATTACAAGTGTTTATAATGTTGTACATAGCTAATTATGGTAAAATTCATGCTTTAGATAATATGAGCTTAAACGACGGGGTATTATTGTCTTTGGTTCAACGTTTTTCAATGATCATTTTCCTAACCCATTCATCATTATTAGCCTATTTTATTAAAGAATTATATTCCGCTGAGGATATCCTTTCAATTAAGAAAAAAACCTTATTAAAGTATTTATATTTATTAATGACTTCAGTAGTTTTGGTTGTTTTAATTATTGGAGCTTATCTAATCTATAATATTGATGTATATGATTTAAAAAGAGCTTTCATAATTTCAGGATTAATAATAATTTATTCTTTTTTGAGTTGTTTTTTCTCCTATCTTGAAATGCATTATGGTAGAGAAAACAAAAATGTTATAAAATTGTATCTAGCATTATTTATTGGAGTGGTCTTTATGTCGATTTTACAATTTTTAAAAATTGATTTTTTGGAAAGAATAACATTAGCAATGTTTGTTAGTATATTTTTAGCGCTAATTTTGAGTATAATAGTATTATATAAAAGAAAGTACAAGCTTATATAAAAAAGCATGAAAATGAAGAAAGTATGTTTTATCGCGAACTATTTTAAAACACATGTTTTTATTGAAGTTGCTAAAGAATTAAAACAGTATGGCATAATTTCATATTGGATTATTCCAAACCGCAAACAGTATTTAGAGTTAAAAACTAAATTTTCAAAAGATCGATTACTTTATATAGGTAAAAAGGAAGTATTATCATCTTCTCTTCAGAAGCATAATTTTGATCTTAAAATCAATGAATTAGTTTATGGCGATAGAGTTCTTAAAGAAGAGCCTAAATCTTGGAGCTATGACTATTTGTTAAAATTACAACCTTTATATTATAATTTTATTAAAAGTAATGACATTAGTTTTGTTTTTGGAGAATTAACTTGGGCTCATGAATTGTTGGCTCATAGATTAACTTTAGCATCTAAGGAATTAGAATGCCAGTATCTTAATCCACATACTATCAGGATTCCTAATGGGAGATTTGCCTTTTTCACTGATGAGTTTCAATCTAAAATCAAAGAAACTTTAAAACGGTCTAATATAAAGACCCAGACTATTAAAATTGAAAAACCATCATATTTAGCTATAAATGACAAATTAATACTAAAAAAAGTGACTATAAAGCACAATTTATTATTAATAAAAAATTTTATTTTAAGAACGAATCAAGACATTAATGACCCAACACTTTATACCAACCCATTAACACAATTGAAAATAAGAGTTCGTGAAGTTTGTAACCTTTTTTTATTTAAAAATTTTGTTTCTGAGACTCAATTAGAAGAGCTGCCAAAAGACAAAAAAATAATCCTTTTTACACTTCATAAACAACCTGAGGCATCTATTGACGTTATTGGAAGGTACTATGAAAATCAATTAAATTTAGTAACTAATATATGGAGAATACTTCCAGAGGGTTATATTTTATTGGTGAAAGAACATTCTAATGCTATAGGAGATAGAACTTTAAAGTTTTATAAAACAATTAAAAAATTACACAACACCTATCTAATTGATAACAAAGAAGATTCTCATAAACTGTTACATAAATGCGAAACTGTCTTTACGGTATCGGGTACTATTGCCTATGAAGCTGCATTAATGAAAAAAATTGCATTTACTTTTGCTCCTACATTTTTTAATAAATTGAAATATTGTAATGAAATATCTTGGCAAGATTTTAGAAACCATTCTTTAACCAATTTAATGGATAATCAAGCTAAAGGATTAAATGATGAAACTTTTTCTAATTGGTTGATAGAGAATTCTTTTGAAGGGATAATGTCAGATTCTCATGGTGACCCAAGATGTATGGAAAATCATAATATTTTAAAACTTTCAGAAGCATTTTTAAATGTAATTTCAGAATGATATTAAAAAAGCAAAAGATTATTGAATATTTGATAATGCTTCTTATCATATTTTTAGCATTTACTAATGTATTTGTATTCAGGACATCCAATTTTTCAATATCAATATATATTTTTTATGGTTCTTATTTTATTCTATTTGTCTCGTTATTAAAATTTAAAGCCCCGCCATTAAATAAATCCTTTCCCTTTTTAATCTTATTATATATTCTTTTTAGTTCATTATTAAACTTAGAAGATCTGAGAGTCACTTCAGTGATTTATTCCTTTTTATTTATTGCATATTATATTTATCTAATTTCTTTTTCAAAGAAAAATTTATCTAAAGAAAAATTTATATGGGTGCTTAAATTTATTATAATTTCTTTTTTTATTGTATTGTTATTATCACAATTTATAGTGCTTTTTAATTTACAAGAGCTAAAAAGTCCAAAAGGCTATTTTCAAAGCTCAGGCCAATTGGGAATTCTTTTTGATAAAAGAACAAATATTTTTAGATATCATTCGTTATCATCTGAACCATCATATGCGTCAATTATTGTTTTTTTATCTTTTACTGTTTTAAATGATCTTGTTAAGACAAAGAGAAGTCTTATATGGTATGGATTACTTGTATTGTATATGTTATTAAGTTTTAAATCATCCATGGGCTTTTTAATTTTATGCATATGGCTTATTAGCCAAATCACATTCTCTAAAAAACATTTTATAATTTTAGGCATAATAGTTTTTGTAGGAACTATATTGTTTTTTTTTACAAGTATAGGAGGTAAAAGTGTTGACAGACTCCGTGAAATTGTATTTCTTTTATTTTCTTTTAATGGAAATTTTCTTGAGAAACTAAACTTATTAGATTCAAGCGTTTATGCAAGAATAGGGCCTTTAATAGTCTATTTACAAGGCGTCGATATATTTAATTTTCATACTTACTTTGGTTACGGAGCATCTACATCAGAAGCTTTTTTCTCTAAACTAATATATCCAGAAGTTTGGAATACACATATGGTCTTTAAACCCCCTTTTTTTCCTGGGTTTTTGTACGATTATGGCTTATTTGGAGTTTTGGCAATTTTCTATTTAATTTGGAGTATTGTAAAGCATGAGCGTTTTTTTTTAAAAATAGTATGTATTATTATTATGCTAAACAGTAATTTCAACACCCAATTATTTTGGTTTGTTGTTACATTAATTACCTTAAAGGGTATATTTGGTGTTTCAAAAAACACAATGAAAGTACCCAAAGTTGAAAATGAAATTAGAATTTAATTCATATTTAAGCAAAAAAATTAGGATTATTTCTTTTTTTTCAATTATCATGGTTGTTTTTATACACTCATATAATAATATAATTAATTTAAATAGTGTTTCAAAAAGAATTGAATGGGAGTTTAATTTATTTTTTCAGAATTTATTTAGTAATGGAATAACAAGAATAGCTGTACCTATATTTTTTCTTTTATCAGGATTACTTTTTTTTAAAGATTTCAATACAAATTCTGAAATAACACACAAGTTTTTTGTTAAAATAAAAAAGAGGATTAGAACATTATTTATTCCTTATATGTTTTGGTCGCTTTTAGGTGTTGTAATTTATTACTGTTTGCAAACTGCTTCGGTTTCAAAACTATTTTTCACTAAAGAGTTAATTGTCAATTATTCATTAGGGCAATTATTAAATAGAATATTTATAGACCCAATACCATATCAACTCTGGTTTATTAGAGATTTAATGCTATTAGTCTTTATATCTCCAATATTATATTTTCTTCTCAAAAAAACTTTTATATTATATATTTCAATCATTTTAATGTCCTTTTTATGGATACTAGAATATGATTTAGTTTTTATTTCTAATGAATCTTTACTTTTTTTCACTGTAGGTTCAATTTTGGGAATAAAAAATTTAAATATTGATATAAGGCTTTCAGTAAAGACTATATTTATTGGAGCTTTTACTTGGATATTGTTAATTGTAGTTAAAATAGCACTTAAAGGAATAGAAATTAACACAAATGTTCTTGTCTTGCTTCATAAAACATCTATTATTATTGGAGTCTTAGTAATATGGTTTGCATATGATATAAAATCCTATAAATTAAAGATATCAGAAGGAATAATTAGTTTCACATTTTTTATATATGTATTTCACGAGCCGTTGCTCACAATATTAAAAAAAGGCTTTTATTTTTTATTTGGTATAAGCGAATTAAGTTCATTTATAATTTATATTTTTGCTCCTTTCATTGCTATCGGAATTTCAATATTGACAGGTTATTTTTTGAAAAAAAAAGCAAACACTTTTTATAAGTTAATTACAGGGAATAGGTAAACAAATTAAACCATGTTTAGAAAGCTAAATATACTAGTCGATATGCATGTTTTTGATGGAAAACATCAAGGAACAAGAACATATTTAAAAGGAATATATAGTTCACTTTTTCAAATCACAGAAAAACATCATTTTTTTTTAGTTGCAACGAATATTGATAACTTAAAATATGAATTTGGAGAACATGATAATGTTAGTTACATTAAATTAAAGTATCACAACAAATTTTATCGACTTCTTATTGAGCTACCTTTTTTAATTAGAAAACACAATATAGATTATGCTCATTTTCAGTATGTAGTACCACTATTTAAAAACTGCAAGTATATTGTAACAATACATGATATCCTTTTTGAAGAGAAAGAATTTAAAGTTTTTTTCCCAATAAAATATCGATTAATTAACAGTTTGTTTTTTAGGTATTCTGCAAAAAAAGCAGACGTATTACTTACGGTTTCTGAATATTCAAAAAAGAAGATTTCTGAGATTTACAATATTTCTACTGATGTTATTCATATTACACCAAATGCAGTTGACAAAAGTTTTAAAAAACTAGATTTGGCAGCTGAATACACTGAAAAAACAAATGTAATCTTGTATGTTTCACGAGTTGAACCCAGAAAGAATCACCTCACTTTAATTCGAGCATTTTTAGAACTTAAACTTCATAAACAAGGTTACAAATTAGTTTTAATTGGTTCTCATGATTTCCCAAGTAACAAGCTTTTACAGTATGTTAAAGATAATGAAGAAATTTTAAGAGAGTCAGTAATTTGGAAGAGTGATATGTCATTTGAAAGTATTAAATATTATTATGCAAATTGTGATCTTTTTGTTTTTCCTTCCTATGCTGAAGGTTTTGGTATTCCTGTTTTAGAAGCAATGACTTTTAATAGAAAAGTAGTTGTTTCAAACCAAACTGCAATGAAAGATTTTAATTTGGATGAAGAGTTAACATTCAATCCGTATAATTTGGAAGACTTAAAGTTGAAAATTAAAAAGGCTTTGTTTAATGATATGAACGTACATAGTATGGGGTATTCAAAAATCTTATCCAAATATACATGGGATAATAGCGCTGCAATACTATTAAATTTAATTTCTTCTTATGATGAAATTTAAAATAAAGAAGAGACTAATTTTTTTGTTGCTATTTACATTAACGGTATACTGTTGTATATATTTAGTTTCTAATTATCAGTTTGTTAATGAGTCCGTTAGTGGGATTAAAGTAGAACTAAATAGCGAAGCGCTTGATAAAGGCATTCCTTTACTTTATACAAACAGAAACAATGAGGCAATCATTGATCTTCAAAAACCCTACAGGTTTCAAAAAATAAACGATTCCGTAATTGTGCTTAATGGGCTTGAGGAAATAGGTATTTCAAAATTTAGGGTTTATTTTGAATATCAAGGAAATAATTTTAGACTTAAAAAACTAACACTTTTCAGTAAAAATTTATCAAAAGAAATAACTTTAAATAGTATTAAAGCATATGAGGGTATAAAAAAACAAGATAATTTGTTTTTTGATGTAAAATCAAAGAATGCCTTTATTGAATACCCCTATATTTTAATTAATAAAGTACCATACTTAAAAATTATTCTTGGAATTTCTTTTTTTGTATTCATGTTAAATTTGATTTTACAGAAAACAGAAATTTTAGATTTACTGTTTAAAATAAGAAAAAAAGATATTTTATTCTCTATTTTTTTATTCTCTATTTTTTTATTTGCTCCTTTATATAATATTGCTCTTATTATTGCTCTTATTTTTTATATAAGGTATTTTGACTGGAAATTATTTAAAAAGAATAATATAAATTTTCTGTTTGTAATATTGTTTTTAGTTTATTTGTTAAACAACATTTTTATAAATTCAAATGCTGTTAACGAGTTTTCAACAGTTGAAAGATTGGTGCCATTTGTATTAATACCAGTTTTAATGGCGTCGGTTAAATTTGATAATGCGCTTTATTATTTAATGTTATCTGCATTATCTATTGCTTTTGTTTTAGTTGCCACTTCGTTATTGGATTTTATTATTCTTGGAAGGAATGAGTACTTTTCATTTAAAGAGTTTTCAAATAATTATCATCCAGTATATTTGTCCTACTTGTTTTTTTTAGTAATTTGTTTTTTACAACAATATTATTACGGAAAAGAAAAGTATTTTTTGCAAGCTATATTTTTTGTTTTTCTAGTATTTTTAGGTTCAAAGCTTGTTTTACTAGTAGCTCTCCCATTATACCTTTTGTTTTTTTTTAGAATTAAAAGGAATCCAATAGTTTATATAATTTTAGGGTTAATAATTTTATCTTCAATATTTTTATTTAAACCTTTACAAAACAGGTTTAGCGATATTTTAAATTTTAATGATTTAAGCATATTAAAAGAAACTAAGATTCATGACTCAAATGACTTAAGAATTAATGGTTTAACCTTGAGGCTTATACTTTGGAAAGAAACAATAGCATCAATGGATGGTTTAGATGAATTTATTTTTGGGAATGGTGTTTCTAAATTTAAATCAAAAGACCTAATGATCAGGTTAACTAAACTTGGATTGATTCATCACAATGGATTAAACCCACATAATCAATACATTGATACATTTTGGCGGACGGGTTTTATTGGATTACTAATACTATTGTTAATATTTATAAATACGCTGATGATTAGTATAAAGAATAAAGATAAGTTATTACTAATTTTTACGTTATTCTTAATGTTTAGTTTAGTTACAGAATCAGTCTTTGGGAGAGTTAGAGGAGTATATTTTATTACTACAGTATTATTAATTCTAACTAACACTAATTTTCATTATGAATATAAAAAACAATATAGTAAGAGGTTAATTTAAACTTCTTATAATCAAATAAAATTATATATAGATTTGACAAAGTCATTAAATGTTAAAACCTTATTCAATAATTACCAGCTTGTAGTTTTTGGTTTTATTGTACTTAGTTTTGGTTTTGATTTTATTAATAAAATAGACATTTTTTATGACTTAGAATTAATGAAGTATAGTAAATTTTTTAAAATTATATTTCTATTATATGCTTTAATATTTAGCATTATGCATTCAACATATATCTATAAAAATTTTAAACTTTTATGCTTTACTATTTTATTACTCTCAGTGATTTTTCTTTTAAAGAATAATTTTTCTGAGCGTTATACTATTGAATATATTAGATATGTTTTTCCTTTATCTGTTTTTCCTCTAATTTGTTTCGCTTACATAAATAGAAGCAGGGAATTATTAGATAAACTTTATAAGTTTTTTAAATGGTTTATTATTTTAAATACGATTTTTATTTTAGTAGGCCTTTTGTTTGAAATAAAAGCTTTTAGAGTTTATCCTTTTGGTAGGTTTGGCTATAATGGTGTCATTTTAAGTCAAGGAGTTACACCATATATTTATTTATGTTCAATAACGTTATTTTGGGTTTTTAAAGATAAAAAAATGTTAATCCTTACAATATTTGTGTCTATTTTATCCGGAGTTAAAGGCGTATATTTTGTAGAATTTTTGTTCTTTAGTTTAGTTGTTTTTTTTAATAATAATGTTACTAAAATATTTAAAATAAAAATTTTAGTAACATTATTCATTAGTTTCATAATATCAATTATAGGTTTGTTTCTTACCCCATTATTTCGAAATGTGATTCAGTCTGACGGAATATTTTCGGCAATTTCATCCTACAGAAATGTTTATACTTTAAATCTTTTGAAAGAAATAACTCCAGATAATTATAATATATTTATAGGAACTATAACGTTACAAAAAGTGAGACTAGAATTACTCATAATTGATCTTCTTTTATTTTTTGGCATTACGGGGTTAATTGCTTATTTAATCTTTTTAAGATCATTATTTAAGAGCTTAATAAAAAGCAACTTGTCTAAATTTTTTTTTGCAAGTATTTTACTGCTTTCTTTGTTAAGTGGAAATCTTTTGAACGTTCCATTATCATTAATATTAATGTTTTTAGTGTTGATAGCACTTAGAGGCAATAGTGAGTGTAAAAAACTAAATAATATATAACTTAAAAGTTAGATAATAATTTATGAAAATAGCAATATTAGGAACAAGAGGTATTCCAAATTATTATTCAGGTTTTGAGCAATTTGCAGAATTTTTTTCTGTTTTTTTAACTAAAAATGGTCATGATGTTTGGGTTTATAACTCGCATAATCATCAATATCAAGAAGAAACTTTTCATGGTGTAAATATTATTCATCAATTTGATCCAGAATATAAAATAGGAACCTTTGGTCAGTTTATTTATGATTTAAATTGTATTCTAGATTCTCGAAAAAGAAATTTTGATATTATACTTCAATTGGGTTATACTAGTAACACTATATGGCATAGGTTATTACCTAAGAATGTTATAATTATTAGTAATATGGATGGACTGGAATGGAAACGAACAAAGTATTCACCAATAGTTAGACGCTTTTTAAAGTTTGCTGAAAAACTAGCCATAAAGTCAAGCGACTATCTAATTTCTGACTCTATTGGTATTCAGAATTATCTTTTAAATGAGTATAATTCAAGTTCTGAGTTTATAGCTTACGGGGCTGAATTGTTTATGGAGCCAAATTCTAAAATTTTAAAGAAGTACAATGTCGAAGAGTTTAATTACAATATGTTAGTTGCTAGATTTGAGCCAGAAAATAATTTAGAAATAATATTAGATGGGGTGGCTTTAAGCAATAGTAAAACAATATTTTTAGTTGTAGGTAGACATGATGCCAATAAGTTTGGAGGGTATTTAAAAAATAAGTTTAAACAATCTACTCACATTAAATTTTTAGGAGGTATTTTTAATTTAGAACATTTGAATAATTTAAGATATTATTCAAAATTATATTTTCATGGTCATTCTGTTGGAGGAACAAATCCTTCATTATTGGAAGCTATGGCATCAAAAGCTTTAATAGTGGCGCATAATAATGAATTTTCAAAATCAATTTTAGGCGAAGATGCTTTTTATTTTAGCACTAAAGAAGATGTGAAAATACATTTAGAAAATATTGACAAAAAAGAGAACACGGACAAAATTAATAATTGTTATTCTAAAATTGATTGTGAATATAGGTGGGAAATTATTAATAATAAGTATTTAAACTTTTTTTATAAATGTATGAAACAAAATTAAATTTTTTTTAAATTTTTAGTATTGTCCAGAATCAAATAAAGATTGAACTAGGAAGATTTTATTTAAATCCTTTGGCCATTTATATTGCTTTTTTGGTGACTTCAGTTAAAAACTGTAGAATATTTTTCTGATTTTGTCGCATCATATGCCTATTTGGATTATTATCTTTTATTAATCTATATTTGTAATGTTGAGAAAAAGACTTAAGCAATTATAATAGATGTTTTTTAATAAAAATTATTCAAAATGGATTAGACCAATTCTATATGTTTTAGATTTATTTATTTTAGTATTGTTTATTTATTTTTTCTTATCAAAAAATATAAAGGATATTATATTTTTTCTTTTTTTTTGGATTATACTTTCAATTTTTTTTTCTTTTTACAAAGTTTATCGATTTACAAAAATCATAAAAATTATTTCCTTGCTTTCTAAACAAACGACTGTTTTTTTACTCTTAATAGTTACTTATTTATATCTTAATAGTTCTAATTTGTCACCAACGGTCATTCTAAAGTTTTTTATAATCCTTTTTTTTTCATTAAATATATGGAGAACTTTTCTACATATTACCTTCAGAAATTACAGAGTTATTACTGGCAGTAATTATAAGAGAGTAATAATAATAGGGTCGAATGATTCCACCCATAAACTGCAAATTTTTTTTAATAAAGAGATAGGTTTTGGTTATAAGTTTATAGGTTTTTTTTCGAATAATAAGAACATTTTTAAATTGGGTACAATTGAAGAGAGCTTTGATTTTATATTAAATAATGAAATTGATGAGATATATTGTTCGGTAAAGGAATTAAGCAACAAACAAATTAAAGCGTTTATTGATTTTTGTGATATTAATGTTAAGAATTTAAAGTTTATACCCGACAATAAGGAATTGTTTAGTAAAAATTTACGATTAAATTATTATGACATAACCCCAATACTCTCTTTAAGAGAAATTCCATTAGATGACTCAATAAACAGTATTTTAAAACGAAGTTTTGATATATTATTTTCAGTTTTTATTATTGTTTTTGTTCTGTCTTGGTTAATTCCAATTCTAGGATTAATTATAACCTTAGAAAGTAAAGGGCCAATTTTTTTTCAGCAAAACCGTCCTGGAATTAAAAAAAAGGGATTTGGATGTTATAAATTTAGGTCTATGACATTAAACTCAAGATCAGAAGATTCTGCAACCAGAAATGATGTACGTATTACAAAAGTTGGTAGGTTTATAAGAAGAACAAGTATTGATGAATTACCACAGTTTTTTAATGTGTTTTTTGGGTCTATGTCTGTAGTAGGCCCTAGACCTCATTTATGGAGGCAAAATGAAATTTATGGCACTAAAGTCCCTAAATATATGGTTCGACATTTTGTAAAACCAGGTGTAACTGGTCTTGCGCAAGTTAAAGGTTATAGGGGTGAAATAGAATCAAAAGAAGATATCATAAATAGAACAAAATATGATATTTTTTATATTGAAAACTGGTCTTTAATTTTGGATTTAGGCATAATTATTCAAACGGTCATCAATATATTCAAAGGCGAAGAAAAAGCTTATTAGTAAATTAGTAATATTTTATTTAATTATATGGATTAATTTAAGCTAAACTAAATTCTATACTGGTTTTGTTGCATATTAAAAGTAAATAATTTTAAAAACCAAAAAAATAAATGTTAGCTCATATAATAGTCTTTACAGTCTTATTTATAATTGAAGTTATTTATTTAAAATATGCATCAGTAAAAAGCATTCAAGAAAATACTAATATTGGAAGTAAAAGTCTTGTAAAAAGTATAACAGGCGGCGGCATTATTTTCATTCCCGCTATTTTTCTCTTTTTATTGTTTTTCTATGATGAAACTAATAGTAAATTGGGTTATTATATTTTATCTACACTCATAGTAGCTTTTATAAGTTTTATTGATGATTTAAAACCACTATCACCACATATTAGATTAGCCATTCATTTTATCGCTGTTACTATTGCTTTTTTTGGTTACGGGTGTTTTAGTAGTTTTTCTATTTCAATATTCTTTTTAATCATAGCTAGTTATATCTTAACCATAGGCTATACCAACATTTATAATTTTATGGACGGTATAAATGGGATGACTTTTTTAAACGCTTTATGTAGTTATATTACTTTTTATTTGATTAATAATCATGTAATTCAGTTTACAAATAGTAATCTAATTATGGTACTTACAATAGCTACAATAGTTTTTGGCTATTTTAACTTTAGGAAAAAACCAAAATGTTTTGCTGGAGATGTTGGCAGTATAACAATAGGGTTTACCATTGCGTTTTTTACTCTAAAATTATTTGTGGCTACTAAAAATCCTCTCGTCTTTTTAATTTTAGGAATTTATTCATTAGATGGAGGGTGGACTATTTTAGAAAGACTTTATAGAAAAGAAAATATTTTTAAAGCACATCTAAGACACTTATATGAACTTCTAGCAAATCAATTTAAAATATCTCATTTAATTATATCATCAGTGTATGCCTTATTGCAAGTTGTTTTAAATATATTAGTTTATTGTGCTATTAAAAACAACTACAATGATGTAACTGGTTTTGTTATTATTTCAATATGTCTATCTTTAATATATATTTTCACAAAAAAGAGAATATATAAAAGGATAAAAATATAATGATGAAGCAAATCCATCTTTCTTCAGTGCATATTTCTGGTAATGAAGTCAATTATATTAAGAGTGCAATAGGAAGAGGTGAAGTTTCAAATTATGGAGAAAACCTTGACCTATTCGAAAAGCAATTAGAAACTTATTTTTCTAAGAAATCTAAAATCGCACTTCTAAATTCTGGGACTGCTGCAATTCATTTAGCTTTAATTCAATTAGGAGTAAAATATGGAGATGAAGTTATTTGTCAAAGTTTTACATTCTCTGCTTCTGCAAACCCTGTAGTTTATCAAGGCGCAACACCTATTTTTATTGATAGTGAGCCTGAAACTTGGAACATGTGCCCGAATTATCTAGAAACTGCTATATTGGATAGAATTTCTAAAGGAAAAAAACCAAAAGCTATAATTCTGGTTCATTCTTTCGGTATGCCAGCGAAGATTAATGAATTAGTTCCCATTGCAACAAAATATGAGATACCAATTATAGAAGACGCTGCCGAGGCATTGGGTTCAACGTACAACAAACAAAAATGTGGAACTTTTGGAGATTATGGAATAATATCATTTAATGGCAATAAAATTGTAACAACTTCAGGAGGCGGTGCATTGATATGTAAAACCAATGAGATAAAAGAAAAAACTATGTATTTGGCAACCCAAGCGAGAAGTAATGAGGCTTATTATCATCATACTGAAATTGGATATAATTATAGCATGAGTAATATAGTTGCTAGTATTGGTATAGCGCAAATGGAAGTTTTAGACGAATATGTCTTACTAAGACAAGGTGTAAATAAATTTTATCAAGAATTTTTTAAAAATGTTGATGGAATTGAAGTTTTTAAAGAACCAAATTCTAAGTTTATTTCAAATCATTGGTTAACTTGTGTTTTAATTGATGAAACAAAAGCAGGTTTTAATAATGACGATTTGAGATTAGAGTTACTAAAACATAATATAGAAGCAAGGTTTCTATGGAAGCCCATGCATTTACAACCTGTTTTTGAAAAACACCCCTTTTATGGTAATGATATTTCAGAAACACTTTTTAAAAAAGGGTTATGTTTACCGTCTGGATCTAACTTATCTCAAGACGAAAAGAATAAGATTAAAGAAGTAATAACAAAGTTTATTTTAGATAATAAGAAATAGACTTATAAGCATTGTTTTTGATAAAAAATAAAATTGAAATAGAAGATTTAATTGAACAGAAGCCATTTAATATAAGTGATAACAAAATAGCTGAGTTAATTAAAGGTAAAACCATACTTATTACTGGTGGTGCGGGTTCAATAGGTTCAGAAATTGTTCGTCAGTTAGGAAAATATAATCCCAAGAAACTCATAGTCATAGATCAATCAGAAACAGCACTTTATGATCTTTCACTTATTATGGAAAAAGAATTTAGATCATTTAAATTCTATCCAATAGTAGGAGATATAAGAAATAAAAAGAAACTAAAATATTTATACAAAAGCTTTAAGCCTAATATAATTTATCATTGTGCAGCATATAAACATGTTCCAATGATGGAGAAAAATCCATCTGAAGCCGTTTCAGTTAATATCAAGGGAACAAAGATATTAGCTGACTTATCAGCTAACCATAATGCAGAACGTTTTATAATGATTTCTACAGATAAAGCTGTAAACCCAAGCAATGTAATGGGAGCTACAAAGCGGGTTGCTGAGATGTATGTGCAATGGGTGTTTAATTCTTCCTATAATAAATCAGGAACAAAGTTTATTACTACTAGGTTTGGAAATGTGCTAGGGTCAAACGGTTCAGTCGTTCCATTGTTTAAAAAACAAATTGAACAAGGTGGGCCAGTTACAATAACACATCCAGATATCATAAGATATTTTATGACTATTCCTGAGGCTTGCCAGTTAGTTATGGAAGCCAGTTCTATGGGGTCTGGAGGAGAGATTTTTATTTTCGATATGGGTAAAGCTGTCAAAATAATTGATTTGGCAAGTAAAATGATTCGTTTAGCTGGATTTATTCCAGGTAAGGATATTAAAATTAAGTCGATAGGCCTGCGCCCAGGAGAGAAATTGTACGAGGAGTTATTGAATGATAAATCTATTACGCTTCCAACCTATCACGAAAAAATAATGATTGTTAAAGAAAGTAATGATAAATCTGATTCTGTTCAAAATGAGGTAGATGAAATCATCGAGGCAGCTAAAATAAATAATCCTACAAAAATTGTTAAAAAAATAAAAAAGTTAGTACCTGAGTATAAAAGTTTAAATTCAACTTTTGAAAAACTTGATTTATAGTTTTATTTCCTCCCCAATAAGTTGTCTTATATCGTATATTTTTATTTAATTGGCTTACTTTCAGTTTACTTTTCTATTTTTACTAACCTAAAATAAATATAATGCAAAAAATATTAATTACAGGAGCAGCAGGTTTTTTAGGCTCTCACCTATGTGATCGTTTTATAAAAGAAGGCTATAAGGTTATTGGAATGGATAACTTTATTACTGGAGACAAAAAAAATTTACAACATTTATCAGATAATCCAAATTTTCAGTTCATAGATCATGATGTTACTGAGTTTATTAAAATAGAAGGCGATCTGGATTACATACTTCATTTTGCATCACCTGCCAGTCCTATAGATTATTTAAAAATTCCGATTCAAACATTAAAAGTGGGTTCTTTAGGAACACACAATTTATTAGGTTTAGCAAAAGATAAAAAAGCAAGAATTTTAATTGCTTCAACTTCTGAAGTTTATGGAGACCCATTAGTACATCCTCAAACTGAAGATTATTATGGTAATGTAAATACTATTGGTCCTCGTGGTGTATATGATGAAGCAAAACGCTTTCAAGAATCTATTACCATGGCTTACCATACATTTCATGGTGTAGAAACTAGAATCGTACGTATTTTTAATACTTACGGACCAAGAATGCGACTTAATGATGGACGAGTAATTCCTGCTTTTATGGGTCAAGCACTTCGGGGTGAAGATTTAACTGTTTTTGGTGATGGTTCTCAAACACGTTCATTTTGTTATGTAGACGATCAAGTAGAAGGGATATACAGATTATTGTTAAGTGATTACGTTTATCCAGTTAATATTGGAAATCCCCATGAAATTACCATTAGCGATTTTGCAGAAGAAATTATAAAACTAACTGGAACAACCCAAAAAGTAATTTATAAAGATTTGCCAGTTAACGACCCCATGCAGAGACAACCCGATATTACCCTTGCTAAGAAGTTATTAGGCTGGGAACCGAAAGTTGATAGAGCAGAGGGCATGAAAATAACGTTTGATTATTTTAAAAGTCTAACAGAAGACGAACTATACAAAAGCGAACATAAAGACTTTACGGGCTTTATAAATAAATAGCAGGCAAATGGAATATAAACGCGGAAGATTTTCGTGGTTATTAAGGCCTGCGCTAATTATCTATGATATTTTTATCATTAACATTTTCGCACATTATTTTTTAAGTTTTAATGAACAAGACTTATACTTTTTTTCATCAGATTTTTTTAATAACAAGCAACTATTATATTTAATATATACTATTCTTTTTTGGGTATTTTCAACTGCGCTACTGCGTTTTTATGAGGTTTATAGATATACTTCATTATTAAACATCATATCACTTTTATTTAAACAACTTATAGTTTTTTTAATAGGTGTTTTTGCTTTTATTGGTATTTTTAGGAGTATAAACTTAGATGCATTTACGGTACTTAGTTATATAATTTGGGTGTTTTTGGCAATTAGCGTCATTAAAATACTAAGCTTCTTATTTTTGAAAAGTTTTCGTGCTTATTTAAAAGGAAATTTAAGGAATATTGTTATTGTTGGAAGTGGGGATAATATTGACGAACTCATAAACATATTTACAAAAAAGAAAGAGCTAGGTTATAATATTAGAGCATTTTTTAGTAATAAAAATTCTAAAAATAGAACAGGAACCATTGAAGACAGTTTTAAGTATTTAAAACAAAATCAATCTATAGACGAAATTTACTGTGCTATTGATGATTTATCTGAAAAGGAAGTAAACGAATATGTTAAATATGCGAATATCAATCACAGCAACATTAAGTTTGTTCCAAAAACCTCAAAGCTTTTTACAAAAAAACTTCGCACCGATTATTATATGTACCTTCCTGTTTTATCTATTCAAGAAGGTCCTTTAAGCGATGATTTTAATAAATTTTTAAAACGTAGTTTTGATGTTTTGTTTTCCCTGTTTGTTATAGTATTCATTTTGTCTTGGCTTTCAATAGTGTTATTTATTTTAATTAAACTTGAGTCTAAAGGGCCTTTGTTTTATAGACATAAGAGAAATGGTATAAATTACAAAGAATTTGAGTGTTATAAATACAGATCCTTAAAAACTACTCAAGAAATAAAAGGAACTTATGTAAAACCAAAGGATCCAAGACTAACGAAAATTGGTAAATTTTTACGTAAAACTAATATGGATGAGTTACCACAATTCGTTAATGTTTTAAAAGGTGAAATGAGTGTTGTTGGTCCTCGTCCTCATATGCTATCTTATACTGATGAGTATTCAAAAAAAATTGATAAATACAATTTCATTTTTAGGCATCATATTAAGCCAGGAATTACAGGTTTAGCTCAAGTAAGCGGATTTAGAGGTGAAGTTGAAAAAGATAAAGACATTATAAACCGTATTAAATACGATAATTTTTATATTGAAAATTGGTCTATACTTTTAGATATAAAAATCATTTTTCAAACAATAATAAATATTATAAAAGGCGAAGAAAAAGCATATTAATTTGAGCTCATTAGTATCTATAATAACCCCAATGTATAATTCTGAAGCGTTTATTTCAGAAACTATAAGTAGTGTTATTAATCAAACCTATTCATTTTGGGAATTAATTTTAATTGATGATTTTTCAGAAGATAATACATTAAGTATTATTGAACCTTTTCTAGACCAACACCCAAATATAAATCTTATAAGAAATTCTAAGAACGAAGGCGCAGCCATTACAAGAAATAAAGGAATAGAGGCTGCAAAAGGTCATTATATAGCTTTTTTAGATGGGGATGATTTATGGAAACCAAATAAATTAGAAACCCAAATTGCATTCATGGAAGCCAATAATTGCGATGTTTCTTTTAGTAGTTACGAGCAAATTGATGAACAAGGGAAACCATTTAATAAGTTGGTGAAAGCATTACCAAAATTAACTTATAAAAAATATTTAAAAAGTAATTATATAGGAAATTTAACAGGGGTTTATAGCGCAAAAGCTTTAGGTAAAATAACAGCCCCTAATTTACGAAAACGACAAGATTGGTTATTGTGGTTAGCAGCTATTAAAAAGTCTGGGAAACCAGCTTTGGGTATTCAAGAATCGTTGGCTTATTATCGAGTACGAGATAATTCGATATCTTCAAACAAATTAGAATTAATTAAACACAACTTTTGGGTTTACAAAAAAGGTTTAGGGTTTTCTACCATAAAATCAATCTGTTATATGTTGGTTTTTTTAAAGGAACATTTCTTTGTAAAATCTAAACGAATTAAAGTTATAAGTAAGATTTAAACTGTTTTAACTTACCTCTGTTCGAGCGATCTAATTTATCTTTTCTTTCGAAAATTACTTTTAAATTGGGTTCTAAATATTTAGAAATTGCAGTTTCTATATTCGTTTTTTCTTCTTCAGATAGGATATTAAAACTCACATAAATTATTTTAAAAGTATCTAATTCTAATTGTTCAATAATAAATTCTTTTACATTGCCACTATCCTCAATAATGGTTTTTGTAACATAATAAAAGGTTAAACCCGCTGCTTTTTTTCCACTAGGTAAAACAACAATATCATTAGTTCTTCCTATAAGTTTATCGAGTATAAGCTTTCCAGAAGTATTATTTTTTGAAAGTTTACCAATATCACCCAAATCATATCGAATGAAAGGGTGCGCCTTATTGTAAAGCGATGTAATAACGATGCGTCCCTCTTCTCCATTGGGCAAAATGTTATTTTGCTCGTCTAAAATTTCAACAAATAAATCCTCATTGTTAATGAGCCATTCATTCTCATTATTTTGAAAGGCGATTAACCCTAATTCTGCTGCACCGTATTCATTAATAATTGGAACTCCAAACTGTGCCTCTAAAAGTAATTTATCTTCCTCAAAAAGCATTTCTGAAGTTACAATGCACGCTTTTAGTGATGGACAAATTGATTTAAGAACAGTGTTTTTCCGTTTTAAATATTTAGCTAATTGTACTATTGAACTTGTATAGCCATTTATATAATCGAAAGGGGTCTGTTTAAATTTTTGAATATTTTTTTCAAGCTGTTCATCACTCAAATCAAAAACCGAAAATCGAAATCGATTGCTTAATTTATCTTTAAAACGTTCTTTATAATAGCCTTTTTTATCTAAAGGAATACCATAGAAACGAGCTTGTTTAGAGGTTTTAAAATCTAAATTAAACCAACGGTACCTATCTATAAAAATAGACCAAGTTAAGGCGTGACAAAACTTGTCTTTTGCAAAAATGAATGGATTTCCAGACGACCCAGAAGTTTTATTTACATAAACATTTTTTTCAGTAAACCCTTCCGAAAGTCTATTTTGAATAGGTTGTTGTAAATCATGTTTAGTCATTATTGGTATGCTATTCCAATCTTTAGTATTTATATTTTTAGCGAAGGTTTTATAAAATGGATTGTTTTTTAAGTGGTAGGTAACAATCTCTTGTTTTTTAGTTTCAACATAAACTTTTAATTCTTCAGTATTTTTACTTTGAATCGCTTTTAAATGATTTTTGGCCTCATTTATAGGAAAACCGTTAAATTTTAATGAAAGGTTAAATAAATTCAAAAACAAATGGTATTTAAAAGTGTTAAGTAAACAAAATTAAAGAAAATCCTACTCAATAATTTAATAATCAAAAAAACATTCTGTAATTCATGGCTTATTATAAAAACCCATTATTTTTGCACTCGAAAACTCACATTAATTTGTCATTTCCACGCAAATGGAAATCTAAAAAATAATATAATGCATATTTTAATACTTGGTTCTGGCGGAAGAGAGCATACTTTCGCTTGGAAAATTGCTCAAAGCCCGTTATGTAAACAGCTATATGTGGCTCCAGGTAATTCAGGAACTGCTGAAATTGCCACTAATGTTAATATAGGAGTAAACGATTTTAAGGCGATTAAAGAGTTAGTTTTAGACAAAAGTATTGATATGGTTGTTGTAGGGCCAGAAGACCCTTTAGTAAATGGTATTCATGATTATTTTTTAAATGACACTGCCTTAAAGCATGTATCTGTAATAGGACCACAAAAAGTTGCTGCGGAATTAGAAGGCAGTAAGGAATTTGCTAAAGAATTTTTATACCGTCACAATATTCCAACCGCAGCTTATGAAAGTTTTACCAAAGAAACTGTTGAAAAAGGATATACGTTTTTAGAAACATTAAAAGCGCCTTATGTTTTAAAAGCAGATGGTTTAGCAGCAGGGAAGGGTGTTGTTATTTTAAATGATTTAGACGAAGCTAAAGCAGAATTAAAAGCTATGCTTGTAGATGCTAAATTTGGACAAGCAAGTACCAAAGTCGTTATTGAAGAATTTTTAGATGGTATAGAATTAAGTTGTTTCGTGTTAACCGATGGTACAAACTATAAAATATTACCAACAGCCAAAGATTATAAACGAATAGGCGAAGGTGATACAGGCTTAAATACAGGCGGTATGGGTGCCGTTTCTCCAGTGCCTTTTGCCACAGATGAGTTTCTTAATAAAATTGAAGAGCGTATTGTAAAACCGACTATTAATGGTTTTAAAAAGGATAATTTACCATATGTTGGTTTTGTGTTTATTGGGCTTATAAAAGTTGGAGATGACCCAAAAGTGATTGAATATAACGTTCGTATGGGAGATCCAGAAACGGAAGTAGTACTTCCACGACTTAAAAATGATTTTGTTGAAATTCTTCAAGCCATGGCTAACGGAACTTTAGATAAAATTGATATTGAAATTGATGAACGCGCAGCAACAACCATTATGTTAGTTTCTGGTGGTTATCCTGAAGCTTATGAAAAAGGTAAAGAAATTACAGGAATTGATGCTATTGAAGATTCTATTCCATTTCATGCAGGAGCACAATTGAAAAATGGTAAAATAGTAACCTCTGGAGGACGTGTTATGGCAATAACTTCTTATGGCAATAACTATAAAGAAGCCATAAAAAAATCTTACCAAAGTATAGAAAAACTACATTTTGATAAGATGAATTATCGTAAAGATATAGGTTTTGATTTATAGATAAGAGTGTGCAGAGATACTTTTATCTTCTTCATTATTATTATCAAATATTCTAAGTTGCATCATCCAATAAACCATGGCAACAAATCCAATAATCATAAAAATCCAAGAAGCAGTGTTTGCAGCAAACCAGTTTTCAAGCTCTAAAGCTCTTAAAGCATCATAAGGCGCAAAAAGCACATCAACAAATAAATCCTGTATAGCGTAAAAGAAGTCTTTCATAGTTAGTATATTTACGTAGCAAAAATACAAAAACAGTTAATGATTACAAGCATTTTTAGTAAATCTAAACCAATAAATTTTATTATTGTGTTTTTTGTAACGCTATTAGCTTTTATAATAGCAAGATTTGGTTTAGAAAATGTTGATTTTTCAGCGCTATTTATTTTTAAACAACTACTGTTATTCTTATTGTGTTATGTTTCTATTTTACTACTAAATTTTATAGTAAGTAAAAATAATTTGAGTAAAAACAGTAATTATGAAATTCTTTTATTTAGTTTGTTTCTATTAGCATTATTTCAGGCCACAACTAATGTTAACATACTGTTTTCTAATTTTTTTGTGCTTTTAGGATTGCGCAGAATTATAAGTTTACGCTCTTTAACAACTATAAATAAAAAGCTTTTTGATGCTGCTTTTTGGATTGCCATTGCTGCACTTTTTTATTTTTGGGCTATTCTCTTTTTTATTTTAATTCTTGTTTCATTATTATTATACACAGACAATAAAATTAATCATTGGATTGTCCCGTTTGCGGGTGTAATAACCGTTTTTGTTATAACAATTGGAGTTTCAATAGTTTTTAATGATAGTTTTTTTGGTTTGTTTAAAAGTTTACCAGAAGTAAGTTTTGATTATAGTAGTTATAACTCATCAAGGTATTTAGTGGCAATAACTGTTCTTTTATCCTTCGGAATTTGGTCTTCTTTATTCTATATAAAAAGCATTAAACAAAAAAAGAAAGCCTTTAGAGCCTCCTTTAATACTATTTTGGTAGCTGCTATAATTGCTTTTACAATTATAATATTTGCGCCTAAAAAAGATGGGAGTGAATTCTTATTTATCTTTGCTCCATTATCAATTATAATAACAAATTATATTGAAATTATTGAGGAAAAATGGTTTAAAGAAGTTTTTCTTTCTGTTTTAATAGTGGTGCCTTTTGTATTACTATTGTTGTAGTTTTTCTCCAAAAGCTAAATCACCTGCATCGCCAAGTCCTGGAATAATATAACCTTTATCATTAAGTTTTTTGTCAACCGTAGCAATCCATAAATGCGTATCATTTCCAAATGCTTTCGAAACAAAATCAACGCCTTCTTGCGCCCCAATAACACTTACTAAATGTACTTCTTTAGGAATTCCAA
Organism: uncultured Flavobacteriaceae bacterium; assembly: GCA_947500585.1. Lineage (GTDB taxonomy): Bacteria > Bacteroidota > Bacteroidia > Flavobacteriales > Flavobacteriaceae > CAXBID01. Next base: position 68,380 of record CANMSN010000008.1, read on the forward strand.
AGGGTTTTAAAGCTTCAAAGGTAGCAACCATAGATTGTCCTGTTGCAAGCATAGGGTCTGCCAAAATGAGTGTTTTATTTTCTAAACTTGGGCATGCTAAATATTCAACAATAATTTCAAAACTTTCAGGATCGTGTTTATGATGTCTGTAAGCTGAAATAAAAGCATTTTCTGCAGCATCAAAATAATTAAGTAACCCGTTATGAAGTGGTACACCAGCTCTTAAAATAGAACATAAAACAATATCGTTTTTCATTAAACTTATATTACTTTTTCCTAAAGGTGTCTCTATTTCTGATGGTTTAAAATTCAGTTTTTTACTTAATTCATAGCCTAAAACTTCTCCAATACGCTCTATATTTCTTCTAAAACGCATGCTATCTTTTTGAATAGTTTTGTCTCGAATTTCAGAAATGAATGTATTTAATACAGAGTTTTGAAGTGATAAATTGTGAATATGCATGATTCTGGATGGGTTTAGTCTAGCAAAGTTAACTAAATATAAATTATATTTACGTTCAGCATTTTATTTTAAAAAATTGGAAAACGTGAAACTACATTTTAAGTACAAAGAACAAGTCATAGTATAATTTTTATGTAGTTTTGTAACCTAAAATAAACACAGTATGTTTACAGAAAAAGCGAACAAAATATTTCAGGATGTTATAGAAAAATATCACGTTATTAATACCGTTGATCAGCCTTTTGAAAATCCTTATGATAAAACTAATTTAATTAATCATTTACTATACAGAAAGTGTTGGATTGACACCGTGCAATGGCATTATGAAGATATAATTCGCGACCCACAAATTGATCCTGTTGCTGCATTAACCTTGAAACGCCAAATTGATGCTTCAAACCAAGACAGAACAGATATGGTGGAATATATTGATAGCTATTTTTTAGAGAAGTACAAAGACGTTTCTGTAAAATCAAATGCAACTATTAATACCGAAAGTCCTGCTTGGGGCGTAGACAGATTATCAATTTTGGCTTTAAAAGTGTATCATATGAATGAAGAAGCTACTCGTAATGATGCTTCTGCGGAACATAAAGCTGCTTGCCAGAAAAAGTTAGATATTTTATTAGAACAACGTGTTGATTTATCAACCGCAATTGATACGCTTTTAAGTGATATTGAAAAAGGCGATAAATACATGAAGGTTTATAAGCAAATGAAGATGTATAATGATGATGAGTTGAATCCTGTACTTCGTTCTCAGAAATAATTATTTTTATCCTGAATATATTTCAGGATCTCATCATTTAAGTTGAGATGCCTAAACAAAAAAACATTTTAATTATACGTCTTTCAGCTATGGGAGATGTGGCTATGTCAGTTCCTGTTTTAAGAGCACTTACGCAACAATATCCTGAAGTAAAAATCACTGTTTTAACCCGTGCTTTTTTTAAACCTTTTTTTAGAAATATTAATAATGTTACGGTTTTTACAGCTGATGTAAAAGGTGAACATAAAGGAATTCCAGGACTTTATAAACTTGCCCGACAGCTTAATAAAAATCAACGTTTTTATGCTATTGCCGATTTACATAGTGTTTTAAGAAGTAAGATTTTAAAGAAGTTTCTAAAAAGCAAACGTTTTGTTTCAATAGATAAAGGTCGCAAGGAAAAGAAAGCCTTAATTAATGGTAAGTTATTTGAGCCTTTAAAAACAACACATCAAAGATATGCTGATGTTTTTGAAGCATTGGGTTATAAAATAGATTTATCTAATCCTAAATTTCCAGAAAAAGCGGTTTTATCTGAAAATAGTATTTCAATTATTGGAGAAGACTCAAAAAAACGAATCGGTATAGCCCCTTTTGCAGCACATGAAGGAAAAATGTATCTGTTAGAATTAATGCAACAAGTTATTGAAACACTTTCAAAAGATTTCCAAATTGTTTTATTTGGTGGTGGACAAAAAGAAATAACAGTTTTAAATGATTTGGAAAATAGTTTTAAGAATGTTGTTAATGTTGCAGGAAAACTTTCTTTAGATGAAGAATTAGACATTATATCGAATTTAGATGTTATGCTTTCTATGGATTCTGGCAACGCCCATGTAGCAGCCATGTTAGGTATAAAAGTAATTACTATTTGGGGAGTAACTCATCCGTATGCTGGGTTTGCACCATTTAATCAACCCAAAGATTATGGGTTATTAGCAGATAGAAATAAATATCCAAAAGTTCCAACTTCAGTTTATGGAAATAAATATCCTGAGGGCTATCAAAATGCATCTGGAAGTATTTCTCCAGAAATGGTTATTGCTAAAATAAAATCTATAATCTAACAGCGAAGCGGTCTAAAAGTCTAGTGTCTAATTTTATACATCATCATAATCAACAACAATAGTTGCTGAGGTTGGATGCGCTTGACAAGTTAAAATTAAACCTTCTGCAACTTCACTTTCAGTTAAAATATTGTTTTGTCTCATGGTAGCTTCACCTTCGGTAACTCGTGCTAAACAGCTACTACAAATACCTCCTTGGCAAGAATAAGGAGCATCTAAATCTTCATCTAAAGCAGCTTCTAGTATGGTTTGTTTTTGAGACATTTCAAACGAAGTCGTTTCATCATCAACAGTAATAGTAACTTTAGTTTTACCAGTTTCTACCGCACTATCATCTTCAACTTTATCTAATTTAGCAGCTTTAAAAAGTTCAAAATGGATGCGTTTTTCATCAATACCGTGTTCTGTTAAAACATTTTTTACAGTATGTATCATGGCTTCGGGCCCACAAAGGTAGAACGCATCTACTTCAATATGTTTGTGTTTGTTTTTCACTACATAATTAACAGTGCTTTTTTCAATTCTGCCAAAAATAGAATCGTCTTCATCCTGCTGACTAAATACAAACTGAATTGAAAAACGCGCTTTATATTGATGCTGTAGCTCTAATAGTTCATTCAAAAACATGGTGTCTTTTGTGGTTTTGTTACCATAAACCAAAATCACTTTGCTATGAACCTCTTCTTCTAAAGCACATTTAATAATGCTTAACACAGGTGTTATTCCACTTCCAGCCGCAAATAATGCGATATTTTTTGTTTTAGAATCGTTAGGAGTAAAAATAAAACGACCTTTTGGCGGAGCTACTTCTATTACATCTCCAACCTTTAATGTGTTATTTGCATAAGCAGAAAAAGTACCATCAATAACTTCTTTAACAGCAACTTTTAACTCACCACTTTTTGGAGAAACACATAAAGAATAATCTCTACGAACTTCATGTCCATCAATATGCATTTTCAATGTAATGTATTGGCCAGCTTTAAACGCGAAAATGGCTTTTAAATTTTCGGGTAAATTAAAACTGATACTTACAGATTTATCGGTTTCTCTATTTATTTTAGATACGGAAAGCTTGTGAAATGATGACATGTAATAATTTTTAACAAAAATAGTGAAGACAACACATATAGCACTAATTTTAGACTAAAAATATATACATAATATTATTATGCATAATAATATTATGTATATTTGAAACCATGAAAAACTCTAGTTTATACAAAGGAAGCTTAACTACTATTATTCTCAAGCTCTTAAATGAGCACGATAAAATGTATGGTTATCAAATAACACAAAGAGCTGAAGAAATAACACAAGGTGAACTGATAATTACAGAAGGCGCACTTTATCCGTGTCTACATAAGCTAAAAGCAAAAGGCTTTGTGGATGTTGAAGTTTTAATGATAGGCAATAGAAAACGCAAATATTATAAACTGACAGAAGAAGGCACTAGAGAAACTGTTAAAAAGCTTGCCGAATTAGAAGATTATATAACCATAATGCGTGCATTAGTTAACCCTAAATTTCGCCCTGAATAATTAAACAGTTATTTTTACAAGTAACCAAAGTAAAATACTTTATAGCATAGTAATTTTATATAAACTGTAACAAATTGATGGATACGAACACTAACACCACAGAGTTCAATAATTTTAATTAACCAAAAACATGATAAAACTATTATTAAGCTTAGAATGGAAATCTTTTTTTAGATCTGCCAGTTTTGGCAAGAGTTTAGGCATAAAGATTTTTATGGGCTTTATGGCACTTTATTTCATAGTCATTTTTTTAGGAATGGGACTAGGCATGTACTTTATTCTTAAAAAGGCATATCCAGAACAAGACCCATTAGTAATTTTAAATGGCTTTTTATTTTATTGGATTTTAGGCGATTTAATTTTTAGGTTTTTCTTTCAGAAGCTTCCAGTAATGAGCGTAAAACCATTACTAACTTTACCTATTAAAAAAAGTAAAATTGTTAACTATGTGTTAGGAAAGTCTGGACTTTCGTTTTTCAATTTTCTGCCACTTTTTGCTATTATCCCTTTTGGAATTATTTTGATGACAAACGGTTACCCAATGGGTTCCGTATTAATATGGATGTTGGCTTTAATTATAGTTACACTTAGTATAAATTTCTTAAATTTTATTATTGAGAGTTATTCAGCGCAAACCGAGCTTTCCTTCCTTCCATTAATTGTATTTTCAGGAGGTGTATTTGCTTTAAATTATTTTGATATCATATCTTTTACAGATTTGGTTGGAAACGCATTTAATGCCATATATAATTCGCCCATTTTAATTGTAATTCCAATTCTTATTTTAATAGGCCTTTATCTTTTCAATTTTAAATTACTAAGACAAAAACTGTTTTTAGATAGTGGCTTAAAAGAAAAAGTTAAAGAAGTAAATACGTCTAATTTAGATTGGACAAAAAGCTTTGGAGATATTGCACCTTTTATGCAATTAGATTTAAAACTGATTTGGCGTAATAAACGAACAAAATCATCTGTTTGGATGTTAGTTTTAGGCTTATTGTACGGCTTATTTTTCTATCCGCAACCTACTTATCAAGACATGCCATGGTTTTTTGTTTTTATTGGTGTTTTTTCAACTGGTATTTTTTTAATCAATTTTGGGCAGTTTATTCCAGCTTGGGATAGTGGCTATTACAAGCTTTTAATGAGCCAGAATATTAAGTACGAACAGTATTTAAAATCAAAATTTACCTTAATGGCATTAAGTGTTGTTATATTATTTGTACTAGGAATTCCTTATGTTTTCTTTGGATGGAAAATTTTACTAGCGCATTTTGCAGCAGCCATTTATAATATTGGTGTTAATACACATGTTATTTTATTAGGAGGTTCATACAACCGTAAGAAAATCAATTTAAATCAAAAAGCAGCCTTTAATTATCAAGGAACAGGTGCAGTACAATGGCTTATAGGTATTCCGTTATTATTAATTCCAATGGGATTATTTGCACTACTTAATTTTTTGATAAGTTTCGAAATAGCTTGCTTAATATTAGGTGTTCTAGGAATAATAGGCATCATCTTTCATCAAAAATTGATGGGGCTTATAACAGCAAAATATTTAGAATCAAAATACAAAATGATTGATGCTTTCGATCAGAACAATTAATACTACACAATTATGATAACAACATCAAATTTATCAAAGAAATACGCGGGTAATCAAGTTTTAAATATAGCATCTTTAGATATCCCTAGAGGTCAAAGTTTTGGATTAGTAGGTAACAACGGCGCAGGCAAAACAACCTATTTTAGTTTATTGCTAGATTTAATTCAACCAACCACAGGGCATATAAAAAGTAATAATATTCAGGTAAACGAAAGTGAAGACTGGAAACCGTTTACGTCGGCTTTTATAGATGAAAGTTTTTTAATAGGGTATTTAACTGCCGAAGAATACTTTTATTTTATAGGTGAACTTCGAGGTCAAAACAAAGCAGATGTTAATAAATTAGTATCTCAATTTGAAGATTTTTTTCATGGCGAAATATTAGGACAAAAGAAATATTTAAGAGATTTAAGTAAAGGAAATCAAAAAAAGGCAGGTATTGTAGCTGCACTTATAGGAAACCCTGAAGTTGTTATTCTTGATGAACCTTTTGCAAACTTAGATCCAACAACGCAAATACGTTTAAAAGGCATCATTAAAGATTTAGCCGAAACAAAAGGCACTACGGTTTTAATATCAAGTCACGATTTAATGCATGTTACAGATGTTTGCGAACGCATTGTAGTTTTAGAAAAAGGCGAAGTTGTAAAAGATTTACAAACCAGCGAAGCCACTTTAAAAGAGCTTGAAGCTCATTTTTCTAATTAACCGTTTAACCAAAAAATCTTACATTTTATAGGTTAATTCAAAAAGATGCTTATTTTTACGGGTAAATATAATAATAGCAAGAGTTTGCAGTTATTATTTACACCAAAATAAGAGCATTGAAAATATCTTTTAAACACATATTATCTTTTTTATTATCCATTTTCTTAGTAGTAAGTTGTTCTAGAAAAAAGGATAAATTTATTAACAGAAACTACCATGCAATAACTGCAGAATTTAATGCGCTTTATAATGGTTACAACGCTTTAGAACAAGGTAGAAATAGTCTCAACGCAAGCTACGCTGATAATTATTGGGATGTTCTTCCCATAGAGCGCATGCAAATATCTGAAGAGATTATGCTGCCTGGGCAATCTAAAAACGAAAACTTTACAAGAGCCGAAGAAAAAGCAGCAAAAGCTATTCAAAAACATAGTATTACTATTGAAGGCAAAGAAAGAAATCCTCAAATGGATGAGGCTTATTTGCTTTTAGGAAAATCAAGATATTTCGATCAGCGTTTTATTCCTGCCCTAGAAGCATTTAACTATATTTTGTATAAATATCCCGCAAGCGATAAGATAAATCAAGCTAAAATTTGGCGGGAAAAAACAAACATCCGATTAGATAATGATGATTTAGCCATTAAGAACCTAAAACGTCTTTTAAGACAAGAAGATTTAGAAGGTCAAGATCTTGCAGATGCCACATCCATGCTTGCACAAGCGTATTTAAACATAAAAGTTGTTGATACGGCAATTTCACTATTAGAGGTAGCTTCACAAGCTACAAAAAGCAATGATGAACGTGGCAGATATCGATATATTCAAGGGCAATTATACAATCAGTTAGGTTATAAGGATAGTGCAAATATAGCATTTGATAAAGTTATTGAACTTAATAGAAAAACGCCTAGAATCTATATGATTAGTGCTCATTTAGAGAAGATTAAGAATTTCGATTTTGAAAACGGAAACAAATTAGAAGTTACAGAACTACTTACCGAATTAGAAGAAAATAGAGAAAACCGCCCTTTTTTAGATAAAATTTATCACCAAATAGGCGAGTATCACAGGTTTAACCAATCGGACTCTACAGCAGTAGCATATTATAACAAATCGTTACGAACCAATTCCCCTGATAAAATATTAAATGCAAAGAATTACGAAATTCTAGGAGACATGAATTTCGATAAATCTATTTACAGAATAGCTGGCGAATATTACGATAGCACCATGACAAGTTTGGATTTAAACTCCAAACCATACCGTATTATAAAACGTAAGCGCGATAATTTAAAAGATGTTATTTACTATGAAGCTATAGCGCAAGTAAATGATAGTATACTAAATTTAGTAAACTTACCAGAAGCTGAAAGACTTGTGTATTTTGAAAATCTTGTAGAGAAACTCAAAGAAAAAGCAGAAGCAGAAAGAAAAAAAGCTGAAGCCGCTGAAGCTTCAAAATTAAATAGCGGACTCGCAACAGTTAATGTTAATATTGGCAATCAAATAAATAAAGCAGCAGCACAAAATCAAGCAAAAGTATTTTACTTTTATAACCCCACAACGGTTGCCTATGGTAAGAATGAGTTTGTAAAAATTTGGGGAAATAGGGCTTCGGAAGATAATTGGAGATGGTCTAGCAAAGGAAATTCTGGACAAATAAATATTAGCACTTCAAATAACGATATTTTGGCAACAGCTTCAGAAGAGGAAAAGTTTGACCCACAATTTTACATATCTAAAATACCTTCTGAAGAAAAAGAGATTGATAGTATTTCTAAAGAAAGAAATTACGCGTATTATCAATTAGGGCTTATATACAAAGAAAAGTTTAAAGAGTATGTCTTGGCAAAAGACAAGCTTCAAAATCTATTAAAAAGTAACCCTGAAGAACGTTTAATACTACCATCAAAATATAATTTGTATAAAATTTATGAGCTATTAGGAGAAAACGATGAAGCATCTATAGCTAAAGATGAAATAATTAAGAAGTATCCAGAATCGCGTTACGCTACAATTTTAGAAAATCCTGAATTGGTTTCAGATAAAGACGAAAACAGCCCTGAAAGTTTATATGAAGCCCTATACATGCAGCATGAAAATCAAGAATATTTAGATGTTATTACTAAAAGTGAAGATTATATAAACAAGTTTGATGGTGAACCCATTGTGCCGAAATTAGAACTTTTAAAAGCTACGGCTACGGGTAGGTTATATGGTTATGAAGCTTACAAAAAAGCTATTAATGAAGTGGCAGTAACTTATGCAAACACCAATGAAGGCAAGCAAGCAGAAAGTATACAAAACAATTCATTGCCAAAAATAGCAAGCTCAGATTTTATTGAAGAAAATGATAGTATTATTAACAACCATAAAGTTGTTTTTCAATTTAAAAATTCTGAACTTGAGCAAGTTTTAAGCTTTCAAAAAACTTTAGATACCATTTTGAAAAGTATTAGGTATTATAATTTAAAATCATCAATAGATGTTTACAATCCAAATACAAAGTTTGTGGTTATTCATGGTTTTAAAAATGCTCAAATTGCAAAAACATTCGATCAGTTATTAACTAAAGAAAACAAGAAAAAAATAAAACCCCCATATTTTGCAGTATCATCTGCAAACTATCAAATTATTCAAATTCATAAAAATTTGGATTCTTACTTAAATATTAATAATAATTAAAACTTAGCAGAATTATGTTCTCTGATAATAAAAAAGAAAAACACATGGGAGAAGCAACATCTAGTCAAAACATTATTTCGAAAGGCACCAAAATGGTTGGCGATTTTAATAGCGAAGGCGATTTTAGAATTGATGGTATAATAGAAGGAAATATTAAAACTACAGGAAAAGTAGTTGTTGGAAAAGACGGCTTTATTAAAGGCACTTTACAGGGTACAGATGCTTATTTTGAAGGTAAATTTTCAGGCAAACTATCATTATCTGGCACACTTACTTTAAAATCTGCTGCACATATTGAAGGTGATGTCGTTGTTGGTAAATTAGCGGTAGAACCAGGTGCAACTTTTAATGTAACTTGTATTATGAAAGGTACGGTTAAAGAAATAAATAAAGGTGGGCAACATCAACAACAAGCAGGAAAACCAGAAACGGAAAAAACAGTTTAAACAAATTGCAGCTTTATCTGGAATTGCCATTCAAATGGGAGTTACCATTTATTTGTTTGTAATATTGGGTAAATGGTTAGATGTTAAATATGGAAGTTCTTCTAAAACTTTTTTGATTATCTGTACTTTGTTTGGAGTTTCCATTTCTTTATATGCTGTGCTCAAACAAATAAATAAGCTAAACCCTTGATCATAAAAAAAATTATTCAAAGTTGCTTAATTGTTGTTTTTGTTGCCGCAATAACTTTTTTTATACATTTCAAAGTGAATGCTTCGTTAGAAGACTCAATCGAAATAAACCAGTTATTATATTCTTACATTATTAATGTATTGCTAGTTTGTACAATATTTGCACCCATATATTTGTTAAAAAGAAGACTTAAAGATCAATTGGGTTTTATATTTATGTTGGCTAGTGTATTAAAATTTACGTGCTTTTTTATTTTTTTTTATCCAGAATATAATGCTGATGGTAATTTAACCCGATTAGAGTTTTTAACATTTTTTATTCCCTACATAATATGCCTCATTACAGAAAGTGTAATTTTATCTAAATTTTTTAACAGTTTAGATAATTTAAATAGTTAAAATTAAAGTAAATAAATAATATTAAATTTTGTTTTGGCTTTTGATATAAAAACCTACCTTTGCAGCGATTTTTAAGCCACTATTTATAAAAAGTGATATGCAAAATATTATTTCTATAAAAACAATTTGTTTACTCTTCTTTTTAGTATCTATTTTATCTTTTGCCAATAAAGAGAAACATTCAGAAGAATTAAATGTTAAAACTGAAATAAAAGAATACATAAATCATCACTTACTTGATTCGTATGATTTTAGCTTAACATCATATACTACAGATTCTGGAGATCATAAATATATTGGTTTTCCTCTTCCAGTTATTCTTTGGGATAACGGTTTGAAAGTCTTTTCTTCATCAAAATTACATCATGGAGAAAAAGTAGCAGAGGTAGATGGAAATTATTATAAGTCTTACCATGGAAAGATTTATAAAACAGATGCTTCGGGTACTATAAATTACGACGAAAATCATCATGCTACAAACGCTAAGCCTTTAGATTTTTCCATAACAAAAAATGTATTTACCATTTTCATTATTGGATTACTTATGTTTTTTATGTTTACAAGAATGGCTAAAAGTTACAAATCTAGTGCCTTACCCAAAGGTATTGGGCGCGGTTTGGAACCTATAATTCTTTATATCAGAGATGATATAGCTATTCCAAATATTGGAATAAAAAAATATAAGCGCTACATGCCTTACTTATTAACAGTTTTCTTTTTCATCTGGATTATAAATCTACTTGGATTGACACCGTTAGGAATTAATGTAACAAATAATATAGCTGTAACTTTAGCATTAGCTTTAGTTACCTATTTCTTAACAACTTTTACAGCAAATAAAAATTACTGGGGGCATATTTTTTGGATGCCTGGGGTGCCATGGCCAATGCGAATTATTTTGGCACCTATAGAATTATTAGGTACACTTATTAAACCATTTTCCTTAATGATACGTTTGTATGCAAATATTACTGCAGGACACATCGTATTAATGAGTATTATTGGTTTAATGTTCATATTTAAAAACTGGTTAGGAAGTTCGTTATCATTTGGTTTAGCTTTCGCTTTATCATTACTTGAACTTTTAGTAGCAGCATTACAAGCATATATCTTTACCATGTTATCTGCTTTGTATTTTGGGTCAGCAGTTGAGGAACCGCATCATGACCATTAAAAAGAATGTTTAATTTTTAATATATATATATTATGACAATTCCAAGTATTGTTGGTGCAGGTTTAATCGTTATTGGTGCTGGTTTAGGTATTGGTAAAATTGGTGGATCTGCAATGGATGCCATTGCGCGTCAACCAGAAGCTTCTGGAAAAATCCAAACTGCTATGCTTATTGCAGCAGCCCTTATTGAAGGTATCGGATTTGCTGCTTTATTTGCAGGATAGAAAAAGTTAAAAATAGCTTTAACGGTTGGTTAAAGCTATTTTTTAAAATTAAATATTTATTAAAAACATAGATATAAATGGAAAAATTAATTAATGAGTTTTCAATAGGATTGTTCTTTTGGCAATTGGTTTTGTTTATTGGATTAGTTTTACTTTTAAGAAAATTTGCTTGGAAACCAATTCTTGATGCTGTTGAGAAAAGAGAAAGTGGCATCGAAGAAGCATTAAAGTCTGCTGAAAAAGCAAAATTAGAAATGCAAAACCTTCAAGCTGATAATCAAAAATTATTACAAGAAGCAAGAGCAGAACGTGAGGCGATGTTGAAAGATGCGCGCGACATGAAAAATAAAATGATTGAAGACGCCAAAGGAGAAGCTCAAGAACAAGCAAATAAAATGATTACACAAGCACAAGCCGCTATTGAAAGTGAAAAGAAAGCTGCCATGGCAGAATTAAAAAATCACGTTGCAGGTTTATCTTTGGAGATTGCTGAAAAAGTTGTGCGAACTGAATTATCTAACAAAGACAAGCAATTAAAATTGGTTGAAACGATGTTAGGTGAAAAATCATTAAATTAAGGCATAATGGCGGGAGCAAGAGCAGCAATACGTTACGCAAAGGCACTATTAAGTTTAGCATCAGATCAAAAAGCAGCAGATGCTGTGAATAAGGATATGAAGTTAATAGCAAATACCATTGCAGAAAGTAAAGATTTAAGCGAAGCACTTCAAAGCCCTGTAATACCTTCTTCAACTAAAAAAGCAATTTTGTTAGATATTTTTAAACAATCTAATAAAATGACATTAAGCTTAATGGATACTTTAATTAGTAATAATAGAATTGATATTTTGGGTCATATTGCTTCAAAATATAATCAATTATTTGATGAATCAAAGGGTATTGAGTTAGCAACTGTTACTACGGCTATAGCTTTAACAGAAGATTTAGAGAAGAAAGTTTTAGCAAAAGCTAAAGAGCTTACAGGAAAAAATGTTGTAGTAAAAAATATTATAGATGAAAGCATTTTAGGTGGTTTCATTTTACGTATAGGAGATGTGCAATACAACGCAAGTGTCGCAAATCAACTTAACAAACTAAAAAGAGAATTTACATTAAATTAAACTTTTTCGTTCACTGAGCGTAGTCGAAGTGAAAAGAAAAATAAATAAATCATAAGATGGCAGAAGTAAAACCAGCTGAAATATCAGCAATCTTAAAAAAACAACTTTCAGGTTTTGAAGCTAGCGCTTCATTAGATGAAGTAGGAACTGTATTAACTGTAGGTGATGGTATTGTACGTGCTTACGGATTAGCAAATGCGCAATATGGCGAGTTAGTTGAATTCGAAGGCGGATTAGAAGGTATTGTACTGAACCTTGAAGAAGATAACGTAGGTATTGTATTGTTAGGCCCTTCTGTAGGAGTTAGAGAAGGATCTACTGTAAAACGTACTGATCGTATTGCTTCTATCAATGTTGGTGAAGGTATTGTTGGTCGTGTGGTTGATACTTTAGGAAGCCCAATCGATGGTAAAGGCCCAATTGCTGGAAAAACTTACGAAATGCCTTTAGAGCGTAAAGCACCTGGTGTTATTTATCGTGAGCCAGTTACTGAGCCATTACAAACAGGTATTAAGTCTATTGACGCTATGATTCCAGTTGGTCGTGGTCAACGTGAGTTGGTTATTGGTGACCGTCAAACTGGTAAAACAGCTGTTTGTATTGATACCATTTTAAATCAAAAAGAATTTTACGATGTAGGTGAGCCTGTATTTTGTATATATGTTGCCGTTGGTCAAAAAGCATCAACAGTCGCTTTAATTGCTAAAACATTAGAAGAAAAAGGCGCTTTAGCTTATACAACTATTGTTGCAGCAAATGCATCAGATCCTGCTCCAATGCAAGTTTACGCGCCAATGGCAGGTGCTGCAATTGGTGAGTATTTTAGAGATACTGGTCGTCCAGCATTAATTGTTTATGATGATTTATCTAAACAAGCTGTTGCTTATCGTGAGGTATCCTTATTATTACGTCGTCCACCAGGACGTGAGGCGTATCCAGGTGATGTATTCTATTTACACTCTAGATTATTAGAGCGTTCTGCAAAAGTTATCAATGATGATAATATTGCTAAAGACATGAACGATTTACCGGATTTATTAAAACCAATAGTGAAAGGTGGTGGTTCATTAACAGCTTTACCAATTATTGAAACACAAGCGGGAGACGTTTCTGCATATATTCCAACAAACGTAATCTCGATTACAGATGGACAAATTTTCTTAGATGGAGATTTATTTAACTCTGGTGTACGTCCAGCAATTAACGTAGGTATTTCGGTATCTCGTGTTGGTGGTAATGCTCAGATTAAGTCTATGAAGAAAGTAGCAGGTACATTAAAATTAGATCAAGCGCAATATCGTGAGTTAGAAGCCTTTGCTAAGTTTGGTTCAGACCTTGATGCCGTTACTTTAAATGTAATTGAAAAAGGTAAGCGTAACGTTGAGATTTTAAAACAAGCACAGAACGATCCATTTACTGTTGAAGATCAAATTGCAATTATTTATGCAGGATCTAAAAACTTATTAAGAGATGTTCCTGTTGAGAAAGTAAAAGAGTTTGAACGCGATTTTATCGAGTTTTTAAAAGCAAAACATGCAGGAGTACTTAGTACTTTAAAAGCAGGTAAATTAACTGATGAAGTTACAGATACATTAACAGCTGTAGCAAAAGATTTATCAGGAAAGTATATAGCATAATTGTCATTCCTGCGAAGGCAGGAATCTCATGTTTTGAAGTTCAATTAAAATAGATTCCGCATCAAGTACGGAATGACAAAAAGAGATTATGGCGAATCTAAAAGAAATACGTAACAGAATATCATCGGTATCTTCAACGATGCAGATTACCAGTGCCATGAAAATGGTATCGGCTGCAAAGTTAAAGAAGGCTCAAGATGCTATTACCGCAATGCGCCCTTATGCCGATAAGTTAACTGAACTTTTACAGAGCTTAAGTGCCACTTTAGATGAAGATTCTGGAAGTAAATTTTCAGCACAACGTGAAGTTAACAATGTTTTAATAGTACCTATAACCTCTAACAGAGGTTTGTGTGGTGCTTTTAATTCAAATATTATTAAGCAAACACAACACTTAATTAGTAATGTTTATGCGGGTAAAAAGGTTTCTGTCGTTGCTATAGGAAAAAAATCTAATGATGCTTTTGCCAAACAAAATATAGTTATAGCAAACAAAAGCGAAGTTTTAGATGATTTAACTTTTGATAATGTTGCTGAAATAGCTGAAATGCTAATGGATAAATTTGTTGCTGGCGAATTTGATAAAATTGAAATTGTTTACAACAAATTTAAAAATGCAGCAACACAAGAAGTAATGACTGAGCAGTTTTTACCTATCGTGCCTGTTAAAGGAGAAGTAAATAATAATGCTGATTATATTTTTGAACCATCAAAAATTGAAATCGTAGAACAATTAATACCTAAATCTTTAAAAACTCAATTATACAAAGGTATTAGAGATTCTTTTGCATCAGAACACGGTGCACGTATGACCGCTATGCATAAAGCAACAGATAACGCAACTGAATTAAGAGATCAGCTTAAATTAACATATAATAAAGCACGACAAGCTGCAATTACTAATGAAATACTTGAAATTGTTGGTGGAGCGGAAGCTTTGAATAATTAGATAGCTTTTTTACAGAGTTATTTTTTTAGAAATATTTGTTCAGACCTGACAGGTTTTAAAAACCTATCAGGTCTTTTCAATTTTTGTCTTTTATATCAATTATTCTATACTTAACACGTAAAAATTAATCTTTGCTTTACACTTGCTAAAAACGTATTTTTAGCAGGAAAAACAAACAATCATTGAGCACAATTAAGAAGTTCTTTAAGGACACTATTATATATGGTTTGGCTACCGTTTTGCCAAAGCTTATGAATATTGTTTTAGTCCGATTACACACAGATAAATTAGAAACCTCCAGTTATTCAGATAATACAACGTTTTATGTATATGCAGCATTTTTTAATGTACTGCTAACCTACGGTATGGAAACTGCTTTTTTTAGGTTTTTTAGTAAAAGCGAAGAAAAACAAAAGGTGTTTTCAACAGCTCTAATAAGTTTAACGGTTACAGCAGTTTTATTTCTCTTAGTTGTTTTAATTTTCAATCAACAGCTAGCTGAATTGGTAAACTTAAATCAAAATTATTTCAACCTTTTAATTGGTGTTTTAGTTTTAGACGCTATTGTAGTTATTCCATTTGCTTATTTAAGAGCTACGGGCAAACCTGTTAAATTTACAATCATCAAATTAAGCAACATTGTTATTTATGTGCTTTTAAATTTTTTCTTTCTTTGGGCAATTCCAGAATTTGGGATTAATTATCCAAATTACGATGAGAACGATTTAGTTAAATATATTTTTATTGCAAATTTGGCAGCTAGTATTGCAACCTTCTTGTTGCTTTCTCCATATTTCTTTAAAACAAAATTACAATTCTGTAAGTCTATTTTTAAACAGTTATTAAATTACGGGTTGCCTATTATGGTTGCTGGTTTAGCGTATGTAATAAATGAAAATTTTGATAAATGGTTATTACCAGAAGTGCTTGGGAAAGATGTTAACGGTGCGTATAGTGGGTGTTATAAAATAGCGGTTTTCATGACTATATTTATTCAAGCATTTAGACTTGGTGCTGAACCTTTCTTTTTTAATCATGCAAAAGAAAAAAATGCAAAAGAAACCTATGCTAGAATAATGAAGTACTTTGTTATTTTCGGAAGCGCCATGTTGGTTTTTATAATTGCTTATTTAGATGTTTTTAAGTTACTTTTAGTTAGAGACGAAAGTTATTGGATTGCTATTGAAATTGTCCCCATTGTATTATTAGCAAATTTGTGTTTAGGTATTTATTTCAATTTAGCTATTTGGTATAAATTAACAGATAAAACAAGATATGGCATGTATTTGTCCATAGTTGGAGCTGTTATAACTATTGTCTTTAATGTGGTGATGATAGAAAGAATTGGGTTTATGGCATCTGCTTGGGCAACATTGTTGGCTTATGGAGCTATGATGGTTTTATCGTACTATTTTGGTCAAAAGCATTATAAGGTTCCCTATAATCTAATAAGTATATTAGGGTACTTAATTTTAGCCATCGGCCTTTCTCTAATTGCAACACATACTAATGCTAACTACTATGCGAATACAGGACTACTTTTAGTATTTTTGACCTTAGTTTTAGTTTTTGAAAAAAACGAAATAAAACAACTTTTAAAGAGATAATATGAAAATTAAAATCATAAACAAATCCAATCACGATTTACCACATTACGAAACCATAGCCTCAGCAGGTATGGATTTGAGAGCAAGCCTATCAGAATCAAGAATTTTGAAACCTTTAGAGCGAAGTATAGTTGGCACAGGCTTATTTATAGAGTTACCAGTTGGTTATGAGGCACAAGTGCGCCCAAGAAGTGGATTAGCAGCAAAAAAAGGCGTTACAGTATTGAATGCTCCAGGAACCATTGATGCAGATTATAGAGGCGAAATAGGCGTTATTTTAGTAAATCTATCAAATGAAGACTTTACCATAAATAATGGAGAACGGATAGCACAATTAGTTATTGCAAAGCATGAACGTGCAGAATGGGAAGACGCTGAAGAACTATCTAATACATCACGAGGTGAAGGTGGTTTTGGAAGCACAGGTGTTTCTTAAGAAATCCTGCGATGTTTTTAAAACCTTGTAGGTATAAAAGTTAAATAAAATATTGAATAGATTTCCTCCTTCGAGGGAATGACAAAAGTATAAAACATGAAAATAATTGTCCCAATGGCAGGTCGGGGGTCTCGATTACGGCCTCACAGTTTAACTGTGCCTAAACCATTAATACCTGTTGCAGGTCAACCTATAGTGCATCGTTTAGTAAAAGACATCGCTAAAGTTTTAAAGCAACCTATAGAGGAAATTGCTTTTGTTTTAGGAGATCCAGCTTGGTTTGGCGATGAGGTTGTTTCTAGTTTAAAAGCTTTGGCCAAAAGTTTGGGTGCAAAAGCTTCAATTTATCGTCAAGATAAGCCATTAGGCACAGGACACGCTATAATGTGTGCAAAACCATCATTAACAGGACCTGCAGTTATAGCTTATGCGGATACATTAATTAGAGCAGAATTTGATCTAGATCCTGCAGCAGATAGTGTTATTTGGACCAAACAAGTAAATAACCCAGAAGCCTATGGTGTTGTTAAGTTAAATTCAAAAAAAGAGATTGTAGAATTAGTTGAGAAGCCAGAAACCTTTGTGAGTGATCAAGCTGTTATTGGGATTTATTATTTTAAAGACGTGGCTGTTTTAAAAGGAAAACTACAAGAAATTCTTGATGAAAATATTATGAATGGTGGTGAGTACCAAATTAACGATGGTATTAAGCGCATGATGGCAGAGGGGAAAGTCTTTAAAACAGGAACAGTTGATGAATGGATGGATTGCGGAAATAAAGCCATAACTATCGAAACTAATCAAAGGATGCTAGGTTTTTTAAATGTAGATGGTGAAGAACAATTAGTAGCTTCCTCTGTCAATTTAGAGAACTCTAATATTATAGAGCCTTGTTTTATAGGAGATAATGTAGTGTTGAAAAATTCAACTATTGGTCCTTTTGTGTCTATTGGAAACGATACTATTATTGAAAATTCAACTGTTAAAAATAGCTTAATACAAACCAATACAAGTATTAAAAATGCTAATTTAGATAATGCGATGATTGGTAATCATGTAAGATATAATGGGAACTACACATCGGTAAGTATTGGCGACTATTCGGTTTTGGAATAACTTTTAAAATGAAACATAAAATTTACATCCTTTTTTTTATCCTCGGAATAGTTTTACTTCCGCAGATAAATTATGCGCAAGTAGATTTTAATAAAAAACCAGATGACGATTTAGGAAATTTTGAAGACGAGTTTCAAGAGCTTTTTTATGAAGCATTAAAACAAAAGGGTGTTGAAAATTATGATCGTTCAGCAGAAGCCCTTTTAAAATGTATAGCATTAGACGATTCTGCAGCTGTTTTATACTTCGAATTAGGTAAAAATTATAATAAACTTAAGAATTTTGGTGCAGCAGAAGACGCTTTAAAAAAAGCCGTGAGTTTGGAGCCTGCTAATGAATGGTTTCTTGATGAACTTTACGGGTTTTACGCCTCTCAAAATAATTATGACAAAGCTATAAAAACGGTTAAACAACTTGTTAAGTATCATCCGGATTATAAAGAGGATTTGGCATCACTTTATGTGCGAACAGAAAAGTATGATGACGCATTAGAGCTTTTAGATGAGCTAGATACTGAATTTGGAGTTTCAGTGTTTAGAGATATTTTACGAAATCGAGTTTACAAAGCCACAGGCAGAAAAAAAGATCAGATAGAAAATCTAGAACAGCGTGTTGAAAGCAACCCGAATAAAGAATCAAATTATTTAGCACTTATTTTCCGTTACAGTGAAAACAACGAAAAGGATAAAGCCTTTGAAACCGCGAAAGAGTTATTAAAAGTGAATCCGAATTCGCAAATGGTACATTTGGCATTATACAAGTTTTATTTAGATGGCAATGATGCTGAAAATGCTATTGAATCTATGAAAATTGTAGTTAAAAGTTCTCAAATAAAACCTGAAGCAAAGCTTAAAGTATTATCAGATTTTGTGAGTTTTGTTAAGCAAAACCCAGAATATGAAGCCGATTTAATTGAAGCAACCACTATGGTTAGTGATGCTAATAATGAAAAGTCATTAGCAGAATTGGGTCAATATTATTTATCAAAAAACAACAAGGTAAAAGCCTTAGAATATTTTCAAGAAGCCTTAAAAACAGATGCTGATAACTTTGGTATTTTGCGTAATGTACTCTTACTTCAAATAGATTTACTAAAGTTTAAAGAAGCAGAAGAAAACAGTATAAAAGCACTAGAAAAATATCCATCGCAACCCATAATTTATTTAATACATGGTGTGGCATCAAACGAATTAAACAAACCTAATGAAGCTATAGAATCATTAGAAATAGGTTTAGACTATATTATTGAGGATGTTAAAATGGAAACCGATTTTTATAATCAATTAAGTAAAGCATATACTTTGCTAAACAATACAGCAAAGGCAAAAACGTTTAGTGATAAGGCAAAACAATTACAACCCCCAAATTAATGATTAAGTACCCGTATATATTTTTAAGCTGTTTTATGTTGCTGATTTTTAATTGCAAATCCTCAAAAACAGTTACTGGAGGACAGGCAGATTATGGTTTATCAACTAGACAGCTCATTAAAGAAAACGCTAAACAGACTCCAGACTTTAAAACGTTACAGTCTAAACTTAAAATAACCTATAATCAAAAAGGAAATTCGCAAACACATTCCGTTAGTTTTAGAGCTAAAAAAGATGAAATGCTTTGGATTAGCGCTACATTTTCCATTATAAGAGCCTTAGTTACACCAGAAAAAGTAAGTTTTTATAATAAGTTAGACAACACCTATTTTGAAGGCGATTTCTCGTATTTAAGTGATTTATTAGGAACAGAATTAGACTTTCAAAAATTACAGAACTTACTATTAGGTGAAGTATTATATAATTTGAATGAAGAACCTTATAAAGCAACAGTGCTTGATAGTAGTTATGTGCTTCAGCCTAAAAAACAACGTGAGTTATTTGAGATTTTTTTCATACTAGATCCTTCTACGTTTAAGGTGAAATCGCAACAAATTTCTCAGCCAAAAGAACAAAGGCATTTGCAAATTGATTATTTAGCGCATCAAGAAGTAGAAAAGCAAACCATTCCAGAACGTATTAGAGTTATCGCTGTTGAAGCTAATGAGGAAGTTACCATAGATTTAGAGTTTAAAAATGTATCTTTAAACGAAGATCTGCGTTTCCCATTTAAAATTCCTTCTGGATTTGATAAAATAGAACTATAATGCCCATAGCTAAATCTTCATATAAAACCCTTTTACTACTTAGCTTTTTGTTATGTGGATTGTTTAGTTTCTCTCAAAATAACAAACAGAAAGAGCTAGAAACCCGCAGACAAGAATTGCGTAGAGAAATCCAGAAAATTAACCAATTAAGAGCTGAAAATAAGTCAAAAGAAAAATCACAATTGTCATTAATTGAAGACTTTAATTATAAGATAAAAGTGCTGAACAATTTGATAAAAGTTACCAATCAGCAGGCTAATTATTTAAATCGTGAGATAAATAACAATCAAAAAAACATAACAAACCTAAGAGATGAATTAAAACAGCTTAAAGAAGATTATGCAGCAATGATTGTGAAATCTTATAAAAGTAAAAATGAACAAAGCAGAATTATGTTTTTACTATCCTCTGAAAATTTCAAGCAAGCCTATAAGCGCTTACAGTATATTAAGCAATACTCAGATCATCAAAAAGAACAAGGTGAAATGATAAAGGCTAAAACAATAGAATTACAGAGTACAAACCTTAATTTATCAAGGCAACAGGAGGATAAGAAAAAGTTAGTTGCAGAAAATAAAGTGGTTCAAAAAACCTTAGAAAACGAGCGTAAACAACACAAGGTTTTAATGGCATCTATTCAGAAAAACTTAAGTAAATACACAGCTCAAATAAAACAAAAACAAAGAGAGGCAGATAGAATAGACAGAGAAATTGATAACATTATTAAATCTGTTATAGCAGCTTCAAACAAAAAAGCAGGAAAGCCTACAAGCTCTAAAACTTTTGCACTAACACCAGCAGGAAAAACGTTAGCTAACGATTTTGAATCTAATAAAGGTAAATTAGATTGGCCTGTAGAAAAAGGATTAGTTAAATTAGGTTATGGTACACAGCCACACCCAATAAATAAAAGTTTAGTTATTAAAAGTAATGGCGTGCGTATAGCCACCGAAAAAGGTGCTAAGGTTAAATCGGTTTTTAATGGAGAGGTTACTGCAGTTATTGCAATAAAAAACGCAAATACTATTGTTATGGTGCAACATGGTAATTATTTTACAGCGTATAAAAACTTAGGTAGAGTATATGTAAAAAAAGGAGATAAAGTTACAACAAAACAAGACCTTGGCGAAGTATTTACCAATCCTTCAAATGGTGAAACCATTCTTAGTTTTAGTATCTTTAAGGAGAGTACCACTCAAAATCCAGCAAATTGGATTTATAAAATGTGACATCATTTTTATTGATGTCATCCTTGAACTCGTTTCAGGATCTCATTATTATTACATCTAGCTATTCAAATAAGGCTTTTAATTCTGTAGCCTCATGAGGTTTTATTTTGCCTGCAAGAAGTAAACTTAGTTGTTTACGGCGTAAAGCGGCATCGTAGCGTTCCTTTTCTAAGTCCGTTTCTGGAGTCACTTCTGGTACAGAAATAGGTCTTCCAGTTTCGTCTACTGCAACAAAGGTATAAATGGCTTCATTGGCTTTTGTTTTAGCACCAGATTCTCGGTCTTCTACCCAAACATCTATAAAAATTTCCATGGAGGTTTTAAAAGCTCTTGATACTTTTGCTTCAACAGTTACAACACTTCCTAAAGGTACAGCACGATTAAAAGCCACATGATTTACGGATGCTGTTACAACAATACGTCTTGAATGGCGTCTTGCAGATATACTCGCTGCACGATCCATACGCGCTAAAAGCTCACCACCAAATAAGTTATTTAAAGGATTTGTTTCACCAGGTAAAACCATATCAGTCATGATGGTTTTAGATTGTTCTGGGGTTTTCGCTTGCATACAAATAGATTTTTTGATGCAGTAAAGTTAAGTATTAAAGAAGGAAAGTATAAAGAAATCTGTAAAAACTAATCTAGCTTTTTCACCAACAACCAAGCATCTTTATTTTCGTTTTTTCGAATATTGCGAATAGCTTCTAAGGCATCATTGCTAGTTTCATAAGTGCCATATACAACTTGATGTAAACCGTATTTATTAACACCAATTTTTCTGGCATTAAAACCTTTAGCTTTAAGCTGTGCTACTTTTTTATCACAGTTTTCTTCAACTCTAAAAGCACCAGCTATAATATGGTAATTACCAGTTATTTTCTTGGTAACATTTAGTGTAACTGGAGGTAATGGGTTTAAATTAAAAGTGGCTTGTTGTATTTTGCTTTCAAGTTTTTGCGCTGCTTCTTCTTGCGCTATTTGATTGTGTTGTTCAATTTTTTTCACATAAAAATTAGATGCTCCTAAACCACCAATTGTTAAGGCAATTAAGCCAACAGCTGCATATTTTAAATATGATTTAGATTTACGTTTTTCTGGGGTAACGGCTATTGGAACTACTTTTTCAATAGTTTCTACATCTTCTTTATAAACCTCTCTTGTAACAGATGGCACTATAAATTCAGATAAACCAAAAGCATCTGTTAAGTAATTTAAGTGATACGAAGGTTCGAATAAAATTTTGCCTTCTTTATTAAAAGTAATTTCACCTATATTTTTAAAAGTAAGTGTTTCGCCTTGGGTTAAAATGGATTTTAAAATTTTAACACGTTGCGCAATTTTTTTATTAGCAATTTCAAAAGGAATTTTTTCTACATCAGCAATATAGTTTGCCAGTAAGCCATCATTTTTTTGAATTTGCTCATTAAATGACACTATTTTTTTAGGTGGATAAAAAGAATTTGTAGCACCATCAATGTTTGCAGATACAGTTTGCGTTAAAAATGCACCAAAATCTGGTATGGTAACACACTCATATCTGTATAGTAAATCGCTTATGTAGGTTTCAAGTTGCATGAAAACAAAGTTAAAAAAATAAATGTATAGATAAAATTTAAGAAGAAGTATTTCTTAACAGTATAAAAATGCTTTTATTGTAGCTTTAAAAACCTATAGAATAGAATGACAGAAAACAACTTACTTTATGCTTTAGCTTTGCAACATGTCCCTAATGTTGGCGATATTACTGCTAAAAAGTTAATTTCTCATTGTGGTTCTGCAGAGGCTGTTTTAAAAGAGAAAAAACAAAATTTACTTAAAATTGACGGTGTAGGTTCTGTTCTTTTGAATGCACTATTTAAAAAAAACCATTTAGAAGAAGCTGAAAAAGAGATAGATTTTATAAAAAACAACCATATAAAAGTTTATTATTTTGAAGACAAGGCATATCCTGAAAAACTTAAACATTGCATAGATGGTCCTATTTTATTGTTTCAGTCAGGTAATATAAATTTAGAGGATAAAAACATTATTAGTATTGTAGGAACCAGAAAAATAACCAGTAACGGTATTGCGTTTTGCGAATCGTTAATAGAAGCGCTTAAGCCTTTTAATCCAATAATAGTTTCTGGTATGGCCTACGGAACAGATATTACAGCACATAAATTAGCCATTAAAAATAACCTACAAACCATTGGGTGTTTAGCACATGGTTTAAACACTATGTATCCTAAAGTGCATAAAAAGTATATAGTTGATATTGAGAAAAACGGCGGGTTCTTCACCGATTTTTGGAGTACCGACAAGTTAGATAGAAATAATTTTTTAAAACGAAATAGAATTATTGCAGGCTTAAGTGAGGCTACTATTGTTATAGAATCGGCTAAAAAAGGAGGGAGTTTGGTAACAGCAGATATTGCAAGTTCATATAATAGAGATGTGTTTGCTGTTCCTGGAAGAACTACAGATAGCCAAAGTGTTGGTTGTAATGATTTAATAAAACACCAAAAAGCACACATGCTTTCAACGCCTTTAGATGTGCCTTATATTTTAAATTGGCAATTGACAGAAAACAAAAAACTACCTGTACAAAAGCAATTATTTGTTGAATTAGACACCACTGAAAAAGTAATTTACAACTACCTTAAAGAAAACGAAAAGCAGCAATTAGATGTTATTGCTATTAATTGCAACATGCCAATATTTAAGGTTTCTAGTACCTTACTAAATATGGAATTGAAAGGTGTTATTCGTCCGTTACCGGGGAAGTTGTTTGAAGTGGTTTAATACCCAACCTTCTCCCTTACCCTATTCAAAACCTCATTTGCAACTAATGTTGCTTTTTCAGCACCAATGGTTAAAGCTTTATCAATTTCTGGAAGATTATTCATGTAATAGTTATAACGTTCACGTTCGTTAGAAAATTTATCAATAATCAATTCAAATAGGGCTTGTTTAGCGTGTCCGTAGCCATAATTACCATTTTCATAATTGGCTTTCATGGTTTCTATTTGTTCATCAAAAGCTAATAAATTGTATATGGCAAAACAGTTACAAGTACTCCAATTTTTAGGTTCTTCAAGTGGTGTACTATCGGTTTGAATACCCATAATTTGTTTGCGTAGTTTTTTATCATCTAAAAATATATTGATGATGTTATTTCTACTCTTGCTCATTTTTTCACCATCTGTACCTGGAATAAGCATGGTGTTTTCTTGTATTTTACCTTCAGGAAGCACAAAGGTTTCACCCATTTTTGCGTGAAAACGAGATGCTACATCACGCGTCATTTCAATATGTTGAAGTTGGTCTTTTCCAACAGGTATAATTTCTGCATCATACAATAAAATATCGGCAGCCATTAGCATTGGATATGAAAATAAACCTGAATTTACGTCTTCCAACCTGTCGGCTTTATCTTTAAAACTATGTGCTAATGTTAGACGCTGGTATGGAAAAAAACAACTTAAATACCAGGATAGTTCGGTAACTTGAGGAATATCACTCTGTCTGTAAAACACCGTTTTTTCTATATTTAAACCAAAGGCTAACCAAGTTGCAGCGGTAGAATAGGTGTTTGTGCGTAATGTTTCGGCATCTTTAATTTGAGTAAGTGTATGCAGATTTGCAATAAATAAATACGAATCGTTCTCAGGGTTATTTGCCATTTCTATTGCAGGTATAATTGCTCCTAAAAGATTTCCTAAATGTGGTGTTCCTGTACTTTGTATGCCTGTTAGTATTCTTGCCATCTTGTCGTTCCCTCAAAGGAGGGAATCTTATTAAAATTAAACTCTATTTTTTTATTCAAGCAAAGGTAAACGTTTTAATAAAATACCTCAATACAATTATGTATTTTTGAAACACATGAAAATTGTAAAATATATATTCTGGACACTTTACCGCATTTGGTTTTACATACTTGTAGGCTTACCAATACTTATATTATTTCCTGTTCTTTTAATTTCAATATCAAAAGAATCATGGTATCCATTTTTTTTTAAAATAGCTCGTGTTTGGGCAAAATTTATTTTAATAGGTATGGGTTTTAATTACAGTATTGATAGAGAACAGATACCAGATAAAGATAAAAGCTATATGTTTATTGCCAACCACACTTCTATGGCAGATATTATGCTGATGCTGGTTTCGGTTAAAAATCCTTTTGTTTTTGTTGGAAAAAAAGAGTTAGCTAAAATTCCACTTTTCGGTTTTTTTTATAAACGCACGTGTATTTTGGTAGATAGAAGTTCTGCAAAAAGCAGACAAGCGGTTTTTTTAAGAGCACAACGCAGGTTACAAACAGGTGTGAGTATTTGTATTTTTCCTGAAGGTGGTGTTCCAGAAGAACATATAGATTTAGATGAATTTAAAGATGGTGCTTTTAGGTTGGCCATAAACCACCAAATACCTATTGTGCCTATAACTTTTGCTGATAATAAAAAACGTTTTTCATATACTTTTTTTAGCGGTAGCCCTGGTAGAATGCGTGTTAAAATTCATAAATTTCTTTATACTAAGGGTTTAACAATTGAAGATACAAGAACTTTGAATGATAAGGCTAGAGCTATTATACTAAAGCAATTACAAACTTTTTTAAAATAAAAAACTGCTCTGGGGAGAGCAGTTTTTTTCGATATTGATTTCCGAGCTTAATGAAAATCAATATCCAGATCTAACCAAAAACCTAGAATTTAATGGCGAACCCACTATAAACCCCGATAAAGAAAGGTTGGAAATCGCCAGATGTATTGTTAAACGTGTTAATTTGATATTTAAACATGGGTTCTAAATTCAAATCTATTTTTTTTGATACTTTATAGTTTAAACCTAGTCCAAAATTGGCACTATAACTAACGTCGTTTATGTTAGTAGCCTCACCTAAAAACAGTCTTCCACCGCCTTCGGCTTCAGAATAAATTTTATTATCGCTTAAAAAGAATGAACTAAACCCACCAATAAGATTAACACCAAATTTTTTGTTTGAAAGGTTATATTGAATTTCTAGAGGAACTTCAATGTATCCTAAAGATTGATTAATAGAGGTATTGGTTGCAAATGAAAGGTCATTATTTGAATTAAAATTTTCTCTGCTAATAACAGAAAGTGTTTGTGTAGTTGCATTTGTTAAAGCATCAGCAGTTGATCCATCATTAGCACTAACATCAACATTTCTTAAAGCACTAGAACTACTTAAGCCAACAGATTGAAATACAACTACATTATTGGTGTTATACCCTAAATTAACTCTGTTAACACCAGAGCGAATAGTTAATTTTTTATTTACAGCATAACTTGCAGAAATACCATAACTCATGTTAAGATCGCCAGTTTTTGAGTTATTATTAAACTGTGGATCAATTGAAGAGCCTTCACCTAATGTGCTAAAATAAACAGGAGCAGCATTTGGGGCTATGCTCCATCTACTTAGTTTTTCTTCTTCATTGGTCGTCTCTTTGTCTTCATCTATGGCATCTTCTATAGTAAGTGTATTATCCTTTATCTTATTTTCAGCTATAGCTTCTTGTAATTTATCTTCTTCTTTTATAGTCTCATTTTGAGCAATACCGGTGTTTTTGTTTGAGGGATTATTTAAAGTGTTTTTCGCTTTATTGTCATCTATTAAGTATTGTTCTTCATCGTTCTTCACAGAAGTTTCATTATTTTTTTCGTTGTTTGAGTTTAAAGCTATTGCGGTTTTATCTTCAGTTTTTAAAACTGAATGCTTACGATTAGATTTTTTATTTGATGGCGAAGAGCTATTAGTTCTGCTTTCATTTAAATTTTTAGAAGCTGAATTTTCAGCAATAGATGTTTCTTTTGAAACGTCAATTTTATCATTTAATTTACTGTTTTTCTTAGGCTCTTTTTCAATAGTATGCTCATTAGAATCAATATTTGCGATAGCATCATCAACACCATTTAAATTATTTGTTGATGTGTTATTATCAGTTATAGCTTCTTCATTGGTTTTATTCAATTCATCAAAACTATTTGAGTTTTCATCTGGTTGTTTTGAATCATCTTTAACATTATTTTCAGTATCTGCAATGCTATTTGTTTGTGGCTGTTCGTCGTTATTACCAAAGTAATTAAAACTAATGGTTAATAACAATAATAGTAAAGCAGCAACGCCAGCATATCGCCACCAAATAGGAATAACTCTGCGTTTTTTCTTTTTCTGGTTAAGCTTAGATTCAATGTTTTTCCAAACAGCATCACTAGGTGTGGCTTCAAAATTCTTGAAGCTTTCCTGAAACAGTCTGTCTATATGTTTTTTATCACTCATTTATAAGGATTGTAAACTTTGTGTTGTGTTATAATTTTCAATAGTTTGTTTCAAAATTTGTCTAGCACGAGCTAAATTAGATTTTGATGTTCCTAAATTTATTTTTAGCATGTCTGCTATTTCTTTATGCGAATACCCGTCAAGTACGTATAGGTTAAATACCAATCGATACCTATCGGGTAATTCTTGGATGATTTTTAAAAGATAATCGATAGAGACATGTTCTTCATCAATTTCTAATTCTACATCTTCAATGGTGTCTTCATTTATTATGTCAAAAACCTTTTCGTTTCTATAGCGTTGTAAAACGGTGTTTACTGTAATACGTTTTAACCAACCTTCAAAAGAGCCTTTGTTTTTATATTGTTCAATTTTATTGAAAATTGTTAAAAATGAATCTTGTAAATTATCTTCAGCTTCAGCATAGTTACGCGAATACTTTAAGCAAACAGAGAATAGTTTACTCGAAAAGAGTTTATACAATTCACTTTGAGCTTTAGTATCATTAATTTTACAATTTTCTATGAGTTGATTTAAACTCAAATTAAACACGTATTTTAATTAATTAACTTAAATTACTCTATTACTGGCACTTCAATAGTTAAGTATTGGTCTTCTCCATTGGTATCTTCACCTTGCCAAAATTTAAAAACATACGAGCCATTACTGGTAACAATAAAATTAAAGGTTTCTTCAGTTAAAACATCCTCCAAATCATTACAGTCATTATTTTCAAAAACATAGTTTATTGGAGCAACTGTTCGTTCGTTATTCTCTTTTAAATAGTAAAACTCTCTAAAAGTGTGGCACGTAGAGGGTCTTAAATATGAAATTGTAATAGGGTATGTTTCACCCATTTCAAACGCATCCGGTATTTCTACACTCTCTACTGGTAATACCTCAAAACTAAAATTTGTACCATCATCATCAATACTACATGAGGCTAATAGTAGTATTAAACAAAGTACAAGCACTCTTTTCATAACTAATAATTTTTTCTTTTTAAATACATGTTTGCTATATGTAGATGCATTTTCAGCTGAAAGGTTGCGTGTAAATTAAAGAATTTAACGATATTCTTTATATATACAGATGCTTATTTAGACGAAACATTGTCAGTAAGCGAAAGTGAAGTAAACTTTAAAAGTGTATTAAATTAAAAAATCCCGCAAATTTCGGGATTTTTTAATTTTGTTTTAGCCTTTAATGGCAACTTTTATTTTCCCTTCGAGCTCTTCAAAAAGCTCGGGGTTGTCTTTTATTATGGCTTTAACGGCATCTCTACCTTGGCCAAGTTTTGTTTCGTCATAACTAAACCAGGAGCCACTTTTCTTAATAATTTCTAGTTCTACGGCAACATCTAGTATTTCACCAACTTTACTAACACCTTCACCGTACATAATGTCAAATTCAGCCATTTTAAAAGGAGGTGCAACTTTATTTTTAACAACTTTTACTCTTGTTTTATTACCTAAAACAGCCCCGTTACTATCTTTAATTTGAGTTGAACGACGAATATCTAACCGAACAGAAGCATAAAATTTCAAGGCATTACCACCAGTTGTAGTTTCTGGGTTACCAAACATAACCCCAATTTTTTCACGTAATTGGTTAATGAATATTACTGTACAATTTGTCTTGCTTATAGATCCAGTAAGCTTCCTTAAAGCCTGAGACATTAAACGTGCATGAAGCCCCATTTTAGAATCGCCCATTTCGCCTTCAATTTCGCTTTTTGGTGTTAAAGCTGCAACAGAATCAATGACAACAATATCAATTGCACCAGAACGGATTAAATTATCAGCAATTTCTAAAGCTTGCTCGCCATTATCTGGTTGCGATATAATTAAATTATCGATATCTACACCTAATTTTTCAGCATAAAAACGATCAAAAGCATGTTCAGCATCAATAAAGGCAGCAATTCCACCAGCCTTTTGTGCTTCGGCTATGGCATGTAAAGTTAAGGTTGTTTTACCAGATGATTCTGGACCATAAATTTCTACAACTCTACCACGCGGATAGCCTCCTACTCCTAAAGCAATATCTAAACCTAAAGAACCAGAAGGTATAGCATCTACATCAACCACTGCCTGATCGCTCATTTTCATTACGGTTCCCTTTCCGTAGGCTTTATCTAGTTTATCTAAAGTAAGTTTTAATGCTTTTAATTTCGCTTCTTTTTCGCTGCTCATTTCTATATTTTTTCTAAAAAATTTGTATGCTAAAATACTATATCTTTTATGATGATACAATAATAGTTTTCAACATAAAAAATGAAAATAAAAGTACCTTTCTAAATTTTTTTAGAATAAAATAATATTTTCACGCAACCTTTTTATAAATGTTGCATCTATTAGTTGAAAAGGAAAATTTTGTTGCTATGAAATTTACCAATTTGAGTATTGAAAAGACTAACTTTAAACTCAACTCAGGGCACTTAAACGAATTGTTTAGGTGCTTTTTTTGTTGAATAAATTGCGCTATTCCCTTAAAATTGTACTTTTGCGTTTTAAAATAATTTCTTTATTCCGCCTAATGCGGTTTTAACCTTAAAAAATTAGTATAGCATGCAACTGTACAATAAATTAAGTGCGAAAGAAAGAGCTGAATTAATTGATAAAACAGGAAAAAATCGATTAACACTTTCTTTTTACCAATATGCCAAAATAGGCAATCCACAACTTTTTAGAGACCACTTGTTTATTACATGGGAAGCTTTAGATGTTCTTGGCAGAATATATGTTGCTCATGAGGGTATTAATGGTCAATTGTCGCTTCCTGCCAATCGTTTCAATGAGTTTAAAACACATCTAGATTCTATCACTTTTTTAAAAGATATCCGATTAAATATCGCTGTTGAACAAGACAATAAATCGTTTTTAAAACTCAAAGTAAAAGTCCGCAATAAAATTGTAGCCGATGGTTTAAACGATAATACTTTTGATGTTACAAATAAAGGCGTACACGTTGATGCCCAAAAATTCAATAATCTAATTGAAGATGAAAAAACCGTTTTGGTAGATATGCGAAACCATTACGAAAGCGAAATAGGGCATTTTAAAAATGCTGTAACACCAGATGTAGATACCTTTAGAGAATCTTTAGATATTATTGAAGAAGATTTAAAAGACCATAAAGAAGACAAAAACCTAGTGATGTATTGTACTGGTGGTATTCGTTGTGAAAAAGCCAGTGCCTATTTTAAGCATAAAGGCTTTAAAAATGTATACCAGCTGGAAGGTGGTATTATAGAATATGCAAGACAGGTTAAAGACAAAAACTTAGAGAATAAATTTCTAGGACAAAACTTTGTGTTTGATGAGCGAAGAGCCGAACGTATAAGCGATGATGTTATTGCCAATTGCCATCAATGTGGAAACCCATTTGATGTCCATACCAATTGTGCCAATGAAGCTTGCCATTTATTATTCATTCAATGTGATGCCTGTAAAGCTGAAATGGATAACTGTTGCTCAACAAATTGTAAAGAGATAAACGCTATGCCTTACGAAGCTCAAAAAGAACTGAGAAAAGGACAAGGGAATAGCAACGATATTTTCAAAAAAGGGCGTGCAGATCATCTTCCGTACAAAAAAGATTTGAGGAATATTTTTGAAGTATTGAACAAGAAAGAGATTTAAAAATCTTCCTTTTTAAGTCTGTATAATAATCTTATCTTTACATCGATAAGTTTTTTTGAAATCTAATTTCAAAACACAACGTATTCAGAAATACTCGTGAAAACGAATATTTAAAAGATTTATGAACCTTCTTTCGATAGAACATTAGTTTTAATCGGAATCAATATATAAAAACATATGGCTTGCGCAAGTTGCTCAACAAAAGACGGCTCACCTAAAGGCTGCAAAAATAATGGTACTTGTGGTACAGATAGTTGTAATAAGTTAACCGTTTTCGATTGGTTAGCAAATATGTCGCTTCCAAACGGAGAAAAACCATTTGATTGGGTAGAAGTTCGTTTTAAAAATGGCAGAAAGCATTATTATAAAAACACAGAAAATTTAACGTTAAGTATCGGAGATGTAGTTGCAACTCAAGCACAATCTGGTCATGATATTGGTATGGTTACGCTTACGGGGGAATTAGTGCGTGTTCAAATGAAACGTAAAAATATTTCAAAAAACCCAGAAGAGCTTTTAAAAATATACAGAAAAGCAAGTCAGAAGGATATTGATATTTGGCAAACAGCACGTGATAAAGAAGAACCTATGAAAGTTAAAGCGCGCCAATTTGCAATTGATTTGAGACTTCAAATGAAAATTTCAGATATCGAATTTCAAGGTGATGCCAGTAAAGCTACCTTTTATTACACTGCCGAAGAACGTGTTGATTTTAGAGAACTTATAAAAGTATTTGCGCGCGAATTTAGAACGCGTATAGAAATGAAACAAGTTGGTTTCCGTCAAGAAGCAGCAAGACTTGGTGGTATTGGTTCTTGTGGGCGTGAGTTATGTTGTTCAACGTGGTTAACAGATTTTCGTTCTGTAAGTACATCTGCAGCACGCTACCAACAATTATCATTAAATCCTCAAAAATTAGCAGGTCAATGTGGTAAGTTAAAATGCTGTTTAAATTATGAGCTTGACTCATACTTAGATGCTTTAAAAAGTTTCCCAAAAACAGATATTAAACTTAAAACGGAAAAAGGAACAGCCGTCTGTCAAAAAACAGATATTTTTAAAGGACACATGTGGTATGCTTACGAAGGTGAGTGGATGAATTGGCACAAAATAACAACAGAACAGGCCAACGAAATTATTGATGCTAACAAAAAAAACATAAAAATTGCTAGCCTTGAAGAATTCGCTTTAGACCTTGTAGAAGATACTAAAACAGAGTTTGAGAACGTTGTAGGGCAAGATAGTTTAACACGTTTTGATAGTCCAAAACGTAATAATAAACGTAGAAATAATAGAAGGAAAAGTAATCAGGGAAATAAAAACAATGCACCAAATAGTAATGGCGCATCAAAAAACAACCCTAACCAGAATAATAGAAATAAAAACAACAAAAGAAAACCAAAACCTCAAAACAGTAAAAATGCTACGAAATAATATCTTGTTGTTTTTTATAATTTTTTCTTTTGTTTTTAGTTCTTGCGATTCAAATCGTGTTTTTGATGAGTACAAATCGGTTCCTAGTTCATGGCATAAAGATGAGGTAATGAGCTTTAAAGTAAATCCGCCAGACTCAACCAATAGCTATAACTTATTTGTTAATTTAAGAAACACGAATGCTTATAAATACAATAACTTATTTCTAATTGTAGAAATGGTTTATCCACACGGAAAAACCATAAAAGATACTTTGGAATATAGAATGGCAGATCCTACAGGTAAACTTTTAGGCACAGGATTAACCGATGTTAAAGAAAACAAGTTATGGTATAAAGGGGATGAAATCCCATTTGTTTTTAAAGAAGCTGGAGAATATACAGTAAATATCCAGCACGCCATGAGAGAAAATGGAAAAGTAAATGGTGTTATTGAGCTAGAAGGTATTACAGATATTGGTTTTAGAGTAGAAAGCATAAATAATAATTAAAGGTCACTTCGAGTGATTAATATGTTGTTTGAGCGCAGTCGAAAACAATGTTGAAATTTTATCGAGAAGTATTTATTAAATAGTACATGGCAAAAGCAAAAAAAGAAACAAAAGCAGTTCAAGGTTTCTCAAAATACATCCGTTGGTTTTGGATGTTATTTTTAGGGGGAATTCTTTCAGTTATACTCATATTTTTATTAGCCTCATGGGGTGCATTTGGAGAGCTTCCAGATCATACAGTTTTAGAAAACCCTAAGACTAATTTAGCAACAGAAATTATTTCATCAGATGGGAAAACTTTAGGAAAGTTTTATTTAAACGACAACAGAACACCTGTAAGCTATGATGAATTACCAAAACATTTAGTAGATGCATTAGTTGCTACTGAGGATGTTCGTTTTCATAGTCATTCAGGTATAGATGCTAGAGGAACTCTTAGAGCTATATTCAAATTAGGTAGTGGTGGTGGAGCAAGTACTATATCACAACAATTAGCAAAACAGTTGTTTACAAAACAAGTTTCCAATAGCAAATTTGAACGTGGATTTCAAAAAGTAAAAGAATGGATTATCGCTATTAAGTTAGAGCGGCAATACACCAAAGAAGAAATTATTGCTCAGTATTTTAACATTTACGACTTTTTAAATAATGCTGATGGTATAAGAAGTGCTTCAAGTATTTATTTTGACAAAGAACCAATGGAATTGGATTTAAAAGAATCTGCCATGTTGGTAGGGATGTTTAAAAATTCAGCGTTATACAATCCTAGAAGAAATCCTGAAGGTGTTAAGAATAGAAGAAATGTGGTTTTGGCTCAAATGTATAAATATGATTATATAAGTGAAGAATTAAAGGATTCGCTACAAAAAACAGATTTAGATTTAAAGTATACACCACAATCTCATAGAGACGGAATAGCAACTTATTTTAGAGGCTATCTTGATGGTTTTATGAAAGAATGGATTAAAGAAAACCCGAAACCAGATGGGTCAAAATGGAGCCTTTACAATGATGGATTAAAAGTCTACACGACTATCGATTTGCGCATGCAAAAATATGCTGAAGATGCTGTACAACAACACATGCCAAGGTTACAAGCAGAATTTTTTAATCAAAATACACCAAAGCGTAATCCAACAGCGCCATTTTTAGATTTAGATCGAACAGAAATTAACGATTTAATGAAGCGTTCTATGAAACAATCTGAACGTTGGAGACATATGAAGTATGATTTAAAAAAGGAAAATAAAGAGATAGAAGATTCATTTTACAAACCTGTGCAAATGAGTGTTTTTGCATGGAAAGAAGGCAAAGCTTCAGAGATAGATACCATTATGAAGCCTATTGATTCTATGCGCTATTATAAATCTTTTTTACGTACCGGCATGATGTCTATGGATCCACAAACAGGCCATGTTAAAGCATGGGTAGGCGGTATGAATTACAGACATTTTCAATACGATATGGTAAAACAAGGTAAACGTCAAATAGGCTCAACATTCAAACCATTTGTTTATACAGCAGCTATTGATCAATTACACTTATCACCATGTGATAAATTCCCTGATGTTCCATTTTGTATAGAAGCAAACAAGTATGGGAATCCAGAAGAATGGTGTCCTAGGAATTCTAATGGTGAAAATGATTATGGTGGCACAAGGACCTTAAAAAACGCATTAGCTAATTCGGTAAATACAATAACCGCAAGATTAATTGATAAAGTGGGCCCACAACCAGTAGTAGATTTAGCTAAAAAATTAGGAATTGAATCTGAAATTCCTGTTGTGCCTTCAATCGCCTTAGGAACACCAGATTTAAGTGTTTACGAAATGGTTGGAGCTTACTCCACATTTGCAAATAAAGGTGTGTATACCAAACCAGTCATGGTAACAACTATAGAAGATAAAAACGGAACTATTTTATATCAGTTTAAACCAGAAACACGCGATGTCATAAGTGAAGAAACAGCCTATGTTACTGTAAAACTTATGGAAGGTGTTACTCAACAAGGTTCTGGTGTTCATTTAAGAACAAAAGGTGTAGATTCATATAGAGCTGCTTACCGTGAAGTGGTAACAGGTTATCCTTATGAACTTAAAAACCCTATTGCAGGAAAAACAGGAACTACACAAAACCAAAGTGATGGTTGGTTTATGGGGATGGTACCAAATTTGGTTACTGGTGTTTGGGTTGGTGCCGAAGATAGAGCGGCTCATTTTGCAAGCATCACTTATGGTCAAGGAGGAGTAATGGCTTTACCTATTTGGGGACTTTATATGAAAAGTTGTTATGCTGACGAAACCTTAAATATTTCAAAAGCAGATTTTGATGAACCAAAAGAACTTTCTATCAACGTAGATTGCTCTAAGACTACAGATAGTATAGTTGATGACACCAATGATGATACTCCTGATGATTTGAATTTTTAGTATTCATAAAATATAATTTGAAATGTTAAAACCATTCTGTAAAATGAATGGTTTTTTTATTTGTTAATATTATCTTCTTATAATTCTATTATTCGTAAATTTATAAGGCAAAAATTGAATAATAATGATAAATAAAAAAGTAGCAGATGTTAAAGAAGCCCTCAAAGGCGTTTCTGATAATATGACGCTTATGCTTGGTGGTTTTGGACTTAGCGGTATCCCTGAAAATGCTATTGCACATTTAGTAAAACTTGGTGTAAAAGGATTAACCTGTATTTCAAATAACGCAGGTGTTGATGATTTTGGTTTAGGCTTATTACTTCAAAAAAAGCAAATTCAAAAAATGGTGTCATCTTATGTTGGAGAGAACGATGAATTTGAGCGTCAAATGCTTTCAGGAGAATTGGATGTAGAATTAATACCTCAAGGCACTTTAGCAGAACGTTGTAGAGCTGCTCAAGCTGGTTTTCCAGCTATTTACACACCCGCAGGCTACGGAACCGAAGTTGCCGAAGGAAAAGAAACACGTGAATTTGATGGTAAAATGTATGTTCTTGAATATGCTTTTAAAGCTGACTTTGCTTTTGTAAAGGCTTGGAAAGGAGATGCTGCAGGGAATTTAATTTTTAAAGGAACTGCCAGAAATTTTAATCCTAATATGTGTGGCGCAGCAAAAATAACAGTTGCTGAGGTTGAAGAATTAGTGCCACTAGGAACTCTAGACCCAAACCAAATACATATTCCTGGAATATTTGTACAACGCATTTTTCAAGGAGCTAAGTATGAAAAACGAATTGAGCAACGAACAGTGAGAGTAAAAGAATAAATATTGTCATTCCTGATTGGTAACTGAGCGAAGTCGAAGTGAAGGCAGGAATCCACTTTTTAAAATTAAGATTCAATTATAAGATTCCCATCTTCATGGGAATGTAAAAAGAAAAAATAGATGTTAGATAAAAACGGAATAGCTAAACGCATTGCAAAAGAAGTACAAGATGGCTACTATGTAAACTTAGGAATAGGAATTCCTACCCTGGTAGCTAATTATGTTCGTAATGATATTGAGGTAGAATTTCAAAGTGAAAACGGCGTTTTAGGGATGGGACCATTTCCTTTTGAAGGTGAAGAAGATGCTGATATAATTAATGCTGGAAAACAAACTATTACAACATTACCTGGTGCAAGTTTTTTTGATTCTGCTATGAGTTTTTCTATGATACGTGGGCAACATGTTGACTTAACTATTTTAGGCGCAATGGAAGTTGCTGAAAATGGCGATATAGCGAACTGGAAAATTCCAGGGCGTATGGTAAAAGGTATGGGAGGTGCTATGGATTTAGTGGCAAGTGCAGAAAACATTATTGTAGCCATGATGCATACCAATAAATTAGGAGAATCTAAATTATTAAAACAATGTTTGCTACCACTTACAGGTGTTGGATGTGTAAAAAAAATAGTGACTAATCTCGCTGTACTTGAAGTAACAGATAAAGGCTTTAAACTTTTAGAACGGGCTCCAGGAATTTCTGTGGATGCAATTAAAAAAGCTACTGAAGGCAGGCTTATTATTGATGGGGAAATTCCAGAAATGATAATTTAAAATATTGAGTACTTATAATTAATTCGATGAAGTGTTAAATTAAAATGTATTTCATCGATTTTTTTTGTTTTTAATCTGATTTATTTAAAATGTATTCTATATTAGCAATCCCAAAAGAACAAATAACTAAAAGATTTTCCCAAATCTATTATAAACTTAAAACTTATGAATATTGCAACAAATCTACCTGAACTACCTACAAATGACGAAAGCAAATTCAAAGAAACTTTAAAAGAAAATTTAGAGTTTTTTAAAGGCTTGGTTTATTTAACAAAGAAAATATTCATGCTATAACTTTTGTTTTTGTATGAATTATTTTAACGAAAAACCAGAGTCTGTTAGACTCTGGTTTTTTTATTTAGTGAAATAATGTGAAGTGTATTGTTATAAACCTTTTGGTATGGCTTCAATTAATTTTTTTGTGTATTCTTTTTTTGGTAATGCGTATATAACATCGGCATCATCCAATTCTTCAATTTTACCTTGATTCATAACCAATAGTTGGTCGCTCATATATTTTACAACTGCTAAATCATGTGAGATAAAAATATAGGTAAATCCAAATGTATCTTTAAGTTCATTAAGTAAGTTAAGCACTTGCGCTTGAACGGAAATATCTAAAGCAGAAACCGATTCATCACAAACAATAAGTTTTGGCTGTAAAGCTATAGTTCTTGCAATACCAATACGTTGCCTTTGTCCACCAGAAAACTCATGCGGATAACGATTAAAATAATCTTCAGATAATCCTACACGGTTTAAAATATCTATCACCTTTTCTTTTCGTTCTTTATCAGAATTATAAAGTTTATGTACAATCATCGGTTCCATTATAGCTTCACCAACTGGAATTCTCGGATTTAATGAGGAATAAGGATCTTGAAAAATAATTTGAATATCTTTTCTAAGTTTTCGCGTATCACTTTTAGAAAGTTTAGTAATATCAACACCATTGTATAAAATTTGTCCAGAAGTGGCTTTATCTAATTGAAGAATGGCATTACCAAGTGTCGATTTTCCACAACCGGACTCTCCTACCAAACCTAAAGTTTCACCTTCATAGAGCTTAAAACTAACATCATTTACCGCTTTAAAATGTTGAGGTTTTGTAAACCAACCAGATTTAGAAATATATTCTTTCTCAACGTTAATCACTTCCAATAAAGGCGGTTTGCTGTATAGTTTTTTGTGGGTTTCTTTACGTTGCTGAGGAGAAATAATGTCATTCGAAATACTATCGTCTAAAAAATCTTGAATGGTCGGCAATGTTTTTAAACGTGTATCTAAAGAAGGGCGAGAATTTATTAACGCTTTAGTATAATTATGCTGTGGGTTTTTAAAAATGTCTGAAACAATACCTTGCTCAACAATATTACCTTTATACATGACTAGAACTCTATTGGCAATTTTAGAAATTAAAGCTAAATCGTGGGTAATAAAAATAATACTCATTTTAGTTTCAACTTGTAATGCTTTCAGTAAACTGATAATATCTTTTTGAACTGTAACATCAAGTGCCGTTGTAGGTTCGTCTGCAATTAAAATATCTGGTTTACAGGCAATAGCCATAGCAATCATGACCCGTTGTTTTTGTCCACCAGAAATCTCATGAGGGTATTTATTATAAGTAATATTTACATCGGGTAGTTTAACTTTTTCAAAGAGTAAAAGGGTTTCATTTTGAGCTTCTTTTTTTGATAGATTGGTGTGTTGCAATAGTATTTCCTGTACTTGTTTTCCGCAAGTCATAGACGGGTTTAAAGAACTCATAGGTTCTTGAAAAATCATGGCAATTTTATTGCCTCTTATTTTTTGAAATAATTTTGGCAAGAGGGTTGTTAAATCAGTGCCATTATAAGTAATGCTGCCAAAGTTTATCTTTGCTATTTTTTCAGGAAGAAGTCCTAATATAGCTAACGAAGAGACCGATTTACCAGACCCAGATTCTCCAACAATACCTAAAATTTCATTTTTATTTAAATGATAAGAAACTGAGTGAATGACTTCATTTTCACTAAACGATATAGATAGATTTTTAACTTCTAATATTGGACTTTCTTGCATTTAAATATGTATAATTTCATCTTCACTTAAAAGGGCATCACCTCGTAATCTTAAAAATATTTGAGCGACAGCTATGGTGTCTTTTTCGCAGTAAACTACTATTCTATCAATTTCATTGTCTTCATAATACACTCGATAAACTTCACTACCATCAATATCATCTTTAGGCGATGGAATGCCTAAAACATTGGCCATTAGTTTTAAGGAAGTATACGTTTTATAATCGCCAAATTTCCATAATTCTAAAGTATCTAAATGAGGAACTTCCCATGGTTTTTTACCAAAGAGGTTTAGTTTATAAGGTAATTCAATATTATTAATTATCATGCGGCGAGCAATGTATGGAAAGTCGAATTCCTTACCATTATGCGCACATAGTAAATGTTTGGTTTGGCTAAAGTGTGAAATTAATAGGCTTTTAAAATCTTTTAAAATTTTAATTTCATCACCAAAAAAAGAAGTCACTCTAAACTTTCTTAAATCGCCTTGAATATTAAAATACCCAACGGAGATGCAAACTATTTTACCAAACTCCGCCCAAATACCTGCACGATCATAAAACTCTTCAGCGGTAAATTCATCTTTTCTTTGGTATTGCGATTTATGATCCCAAAGGGCTTGTTTGGTTTCATCTAAATCAGAAAAATGTTGCGTTTCAGGAACGGTTTCAATATCTAAAAATAATATGTTTTCAAGATTTAATTTCGAGATCATTTTTCTAGCATGTTATAAGCTTCATCAATATAAACCGAAATATCATCTGTAAACGTTGCAATGGCATCACCAGAACCTTTTGAATGCCCAAGTCTGACAATAATAACATTATCATCAGGCTCTACAATAACGTACTGCCCAAGGTGTCCGCGCATCATAAAAAAGTTCTTTCCTTTATGTTTTTTTAACCACCAACCATAACCATATTGGGGGCTTTCAGAAAAACGAGGGGTAATAGATTTTGCTACAAAAGCAGAATCTAGAAGTTGTTTTCCATTCCATTTACCATAATCTTTATAAAGTTTACCAAAACGGGCAAAATCTTTTGCATTACTTGCAATACAACAATATGCTTTTACCAAATCGTGGCCTTCACTATCTACTTGCCAAAGTGTTGGATTTTCACTTTCCAATGGTTTCCAGAAACTTTCGGTTAAATAATTATATAGTTTTTTACCAGTAGCTTTTTCTATAACCATAGCAAGCATTTGGGTGTCTCCACTAGCATATTTAAATTTTTGTCCAGGTTCTTCAATTACTTTTAAGCCTAACATGACTTTTTCTAAATCGTCATCAAAATAAGCACGTGTTGTAATAGATAATGGCGAATAATATGCCTCATCCCAGTTAGTTCCAGATGCCATACTTGACAAATCGCCAACAGTCATTTTTGAAGCTAATCCTTCACTAAAAGTTGGTAAAAAATCACTAACGGGTTGATTTAAACTTTTTATATAACCATCCTTAATGGCTTTTCCTAATAACCCAGAAACATAACTTTTTGCCATAGAAAAGGAGTTTGTTTGAGAGTTTTCGTTAAAACCATCAGAATAATTTTCAAACCAAATACTATCATTTTTTATAATAAGATAAGCAATGGTGCCGTTAACTTTATTTATAGAATCTAGAGCTTTAGTTTCTTTAGCCGAATTATAGTTTTTATGATTTGGCCAGGGTTGAGGTGTGCTGTTTTTAATAATCTGATTGTCAAATTTCTTATAGTCTTCCAGATAAGCTGTTGTATAACCTTGAAGATATATGGTTCTTACCGCTTTAATAAGGTAGTCGGTATCAGTAATGTATAAAACGGCAATGAGTATACCAAATAGGATAATTATCCATTTAAGTAGTTTTTTTAAGAATTTCATTTATATGAGTTTAGTTGAACTAAATATAGGAAATTTTTTAAGTATTTTCTTTAAAATAAAGATTGCTGCTTATAAGGGCTTTCATGATTTAAAAGCCATTTTTTACGGTGTAAACCACCAGCATAACCTGTTAAACTGCCGTCACTTCCAATAACACGATGACAAGGCACAATAATCCATAATGGGTTTTTTCCATTGGCATTCGCAACTGCACGAATGGCTTTTACATCTCCTAATTTTTTTGATAATTCTAAATAAGAGATCGTTTTACCATAAGGAATTTGTTCTAGAAGCTTCCATACTTTTTTTTGAAACTCGGTACCTTCAGGATTTAATTTAAGATCGAATTGTTTTCTAGAGCCTTCAAAATATTCGCTAAGTTGAATAACGCAATCTTCAAGTTCAATAGGAATGATATCGGTGATTTTTTCTTCGGAGTTAAGCACTGTTATCGAGGACATACCATTTTCATCACCAATAATTTTTGTAAATCCTAAAGGTGATTTGATGATGCAGGTTTCCATTTATTCTTCGATATCATTTTCATCAAGAATACCTAGCTTTTTGGCACGTGCTTCCCAGCTTTTTCTAGCTAAATGCTGAAGGTCTGAAACGTTATCACTTTCGTCCATAATTTCCAAGCCTAACAATGTTTCTATAACATCTTCCATGGTTACTAAACCACTCACGGAGCCATATTCATCAACCACCAAAGCCATATGGTTTCTACTTTCAACCAATTGTTCGAATAAACTAGGAATGGGTAAATCTCTATCAACAATAATGATATCCCGTTTTAAATCTGATAACTTTTTAGAACCATTATCTAATGCCATTTCTTTAAAAATTTCATCTTTTAATACGAGCCCTTTTATGTTATCAGGATTATCAGAATAAATAGGAATTCTAGAAAAACGGAGGTTTAAATTTCTTTTAAAAAAATCTTCAACAGTAGTGTTATCATTTTCGGTTTGCATTACTGTTCTAGGTGTCATGACATCTTTTGCAAACACTTCTCTAAAGGTGAGGAGATTTTTTATAATCTTGCTCTCATTTTCTTGAAAAACCCCTTCTTCTTGAGCCATATCTGCCATAACTAAAAACCCCTCACGACTTAACACACTACC
The DNA here is from genome assembly GCA_947500585.1 of uncultured Flavobacteriaceae bacterium. GTDB lineage: Bacteria > Bacteroidota > Bacteroidia > Flavobacteriales > Flavobacteriaceae > CAXBID01. The sequence goes on from CANMSN010000008.1 coordinate 110,827, forward strand.
ATGACCTTTGCCTCCAATAAGTTTTGTAGTAAGCTGTAAAAGCCATAAAATACCTGTCCATTTTAAAGGAAAAATTAAAACAGTTAATGCTTTTGAAGTAAAATTAGCCAACGTTTTCCAATACGTTGCACCAATAGTTTTTGGAATAATTTCTGAAGCTACCAAAATTAGAAACGTCATAATAGCCGAAACAACACCAACTGTGTTTATACCAAAAAACTCCAATTTATAAGGAAGACTTTCAGCTTCAATACCAACCATCATAGCACCCAAAGTATGTGCTATAGTATTAAGAGTAAGTATGGCTATTAGCGGCTTATCAACATCTTTCTTTAAAGTCTCCAAAATTAAAGCATAGTCTTTACCTTCTTGTTTTTTAACATTTATAAAGGTAGGCGTAACGCTTAATAAAACAGCTTCGAGAATGGAACATAAAAATGAAAAGAAAATGGAGATGGTTGCCCAAAAAATTAATGCACTCATTAAAATAGATTTTGTCGTGAAAATACAAAATTAAATTACAAAGTGATTCAAGAAGTGATTCGTATTTTTTTTAACTTTTATATTAAAATTCTTATATTTTTTTTACTTTTAGGAAATCTCATTTAAATTTAAAGCGTTGAAACCATTTTTCACACCTATCGTTTTATTGTTTTTTATCAAAACAGTTTTATACGCTCAGGTTTCACCAAATAGCAAACATATAGCTCAGTCTCATGAGTCATATGCCGAAAAAGTGTATTTACAGTTAGACAAAACCGTATACACATCCAACGAAACGGTATGGTTTAAAGCCATAGTTACAAGTGCCTCAAGCCATATTCCAACAGATTTAAGTAATATATTATACGTCGAGTTAATCGACCCTTATGAGAAAATTATAGACAAGCGTTTGCTCAAGCTCAACAACGGCATTGCAGAGGCTTCCTTTACACTTCAAAATTATAAATCGGGGGACTATTTAATTAGAGCCTATACCCAATGGAATTTAAATTTTGGTCAAGATTTTATATTCAATCAATACATCCAAGTATATCCATTACAAAAAAAGGCAGACCCTATAAAAGCCGTTACATTAACCAAAACAGAAACAGAAACGTTTCAGCTATCGGCAGAACTAAATCCACTGTTGATAGATGATAAGTTTAAAGGAAAACTAACAGTCTATTTAACTTTAGATGATCAAGTAGACTCTCTGGAAGTAAAAAAAGATAAAACAGGCTATTATAATTTTGATTATGCTTTACCCCAAGATACTAAGCAAGCCACTTTACAATTAAACCTGGGCAATTTTAAAACCTTTTCTAAAACCATTGCATTAAACAAGGATGATTTAGAGCTTGAATTTTTTCCCGAAGGAGGCGAATTGGTATCTGGTTTAAAAAGTGTAGTCGGTTTTAAAGCCACAGATTATGCAGGTAAGGGGAAAGCCATTTCTGGTAATATCGTTGATGAAAACGGACAGATAATTTCCACCTTTACGAGCAACCATTTAGGCATGGGGAAAGTGCAGTTTACCCCGCAACCCAACACCGAATATTATGGTACTATATTAGGTAATGAAGGCGAAGTCGTTAAATATCCTTTACCTAAGGCATCTCCGTTTGGTATGGTGATGCATGTGACAGAAGATAACAAATATGTAAATGTATTAGTAACCTCTAAAACCCCTTTTGAAGGCGAATCCATCTTTATACGATTACGACACAGAGGTCTTACAGATTATTATTCTATTATCAAGGCCAAGGGAAATACCGTTTATAAAGAATTTGAAAAAGCACTATTTCCAGAAGGTATTATAGAACTTACTGTTTTTAATAGTAATCAAGTCCCAGTTTGTGAGCGTTTATTTTTTAACAGAAATAAAGCACAAGAACTAAAAATAGCATCCAAACCCAACCGAAGCATTTATGGCCAGCGCGATGAAATTAAGTTGGATATAGCCATTAAAGATATTAATGATGCCCCCGTAAATGCGAATACATCTGTTTTGGTTATTAATAAAGAACAGTTAGGCGAGATGCAAGCAATACGCCAAAACATACGCTCATACTTTTTGTTGTCATCAGATATAAAGGGCGAGATAGAAGACCCTGGATACTATTTTAAAGGCGAAAACAAAACAGAAGACTTAGATGTTTTAATGCTTACCCAAGGTTGGCGTAAGTACCATTACAAAAACCAAAAAGGAAGCTTTGTTAATCCAGTAGAAAAAGGACTTACAGTAAGTGGCAGAATAGGAGAAGTTATAAATGCAAAAAAAGCCTCTGAACGTACGATAGAATTAACCATGATGACTTTTGGAGAAAAGACTAGAGGGCTTTACACACAAAAAGTAGATAGTACAGGCGTGTTTAATTTTAATTTAGAAGATGCTTATGAAGATAATTTGGGGTTAACCATTCAATCTAAAAATTCAAAAGGAAAGAAAAAAGATTATACCGTTGTTTTAGATAAAAAACCTGTTCCTGAAATTCAGTACAATCCTCAAAAAAAGATAGAACTTGTAGATACCATAATTGATACTTATTTAGAAAAAGCAAAAGAAAGCGAAAAAGTATTAGAAGCTTTCAGGTTATCAGAAAATACTATAGAACTCGATGAGGTTTTATTAGATGGTTATAAGCTAACACCAGAGCGTGAAAAAATGATGGAGTTGCATGGGCCACCAGATGTGGTTATTGAAAATAAGGAATTAGTCTCGAAAAAGGAAAAATGGTCGTACGGTTTGTATAGTATTCTTCTTTTTAATTATTCTGAACATCTAGATATAAGAGAAGTTCGTTACAGAGGTAATCGTTTTTTATATGCTAATGCTTATGGCGCAGATTTTACTTTTGTTCTTGTTGACGGTATTGTTACTTTACTTGATGAGTATTTTTTACTTGAAAGTTTAACTACCGAAGAAATTAAAAGTGTAGAGATTTTAAGAAATCCCAAAAACCAATTAGAATATTATTATGAGGTTTTTGGAAAGCCACCCAAAGCAGCTTTTTATTCATTTATTAGTATTTATACCTATGCAGGTAGAGGCATATACGGTGTGCATAAGCCAGAAGGTATTTCAAAAAAGGCAGTTCCAGTATTTTCTACACTCCGAGAATTTTATGCTCCCAAACATGAAAACTTAACCACTGGAGATTGGAGAGAACCCGATTTACGCTCTTTACTGTATTGGAATGCAAATTTACAAACTGATACTGAGGGTAAGGTTCAGGTTGCATTCTATAATTCAGATGATATAGGTGATATGTTAGTTATTATTGAAACCATTACCGAAGATGGGAAAATAGGTTATCATGAAACCACTTACACGGTTGAAGAAAAGCTTGAAAAGTAATTATTTTTAATAAAAATGAAACCATTTTTCACACCTATCGTTTTATTATTTTTTATCAAAACAGTTTTATACGCTCAGGTTTCACCAACCAACCAACATATAACTCAGTCTCATGAGTCATATGCAGAAAAAGTATATTTACAGTTAGATAAAACCGTATACACATCCAACGAAACGGTATGGTTTAAGGCCATAGTTACAAGTGCCTCAAGCCATATTCCAACAGATTTAAGTAATATACTATACGTCGAGTTAATCGACCCTTATGAGAAAATTATAGATAAACGTTTGCTCAAGCTTAACAATGGCATTGCAGAGGCTTCCTTTACACTTCAAAATTATAAATCTGGGCATTATTTAATTAGAGCCTATACCCAATGGAATTTAAATTTTGGTCAAGATTTTATATTCAATCAATACATCCAAGTATATCCATTACAAAAAAAGGCAGACCCTATAAAAGCCGTTACATTAACCAAAACAGAAACAGAAACGTTTCAGCTATCGGCAGAACTAAATCCACTGTTGATAGATGATAAGTTTAAAGGAAAACTAACAGTCTATTTAACTTTAGATGATCAAGTAGACTCTCTGGAAGTAAAAAAAGATAAAACAGGCTATTATAATTTTGATTATGCTTTACCCCAAGATACTAAGCAAGCCACTTTACAATTAAACCTGGGCAATTTTAAAACCTTTTCTAAAACCATTGCATTAAACAAGGATGATTTAGAGCTTGAATTTTTTCCCGAAGGAGGCGAATTGGTATCTGGTTTAAAAAGTGTAGTCGGTTTTAAAGCCACAGATTATGCAGGTAAGGGGAAAGCCATTTCTGGTAATATCGTTGATGAAAACGGACAGATAATTTCCACCTTTACGAGCAACCATTTAGGCATGGGGAAAGTGCAGTTTACCCCGCAACCCAACACCGAATATTATGGTACTATATTAGGTAATGAAGGCGAAGTCGTTAAATATCCTTTACCTAAGGCATCTCCGTTTGGTATGGTGATGCATGTGACAGAAGATAACAAATATGTAAATGTATTAGTAACCTCTAAAACCCCTTTTGAAGGCGAATCCATCTTTATACGATTACGACACAGAGGTCTTACAGATTATTATTCTATTATCAAGGCCAAGGGAAATACCGTTTATAAAGAATTTGAAAAAGCACTATTTCCAGAAGGTATTATAGAACTTACTGTTTTTAATAGTAATCAAGTCCCAGTTTGTGAGCGTTTATTTTTTAACAGAAATAAAGCACAAGAACTAAAAATAGCATCCAAACCCAACCGAAGCATTTATGGCCAGCGCGATGAAATTAAGTTGGATATAGCCATTAAAGATATTAATGATGCCCCCGTAAATGCGAATACATCTGTTTTGGTTATTAATAAAGAACAGTTAGGCGAGATGCAAGCAATACGCCAAAACATACGCTCATACTTTTTGTTGTCATCAGATATAAAGGGCGAGATAGAAGACCCTGGATACTATTTTAAAGGCGAAAACAAAACAGAAGACTTAGATGTTTTAATGCTTACCCAAGGTTGGCGTAAGTACCATTACAAAAACCAAAAAGGAAGCTTTGTTAATCCAGTAGAAAAAGGACTTACAGTAAGTGGCAGAATAGGAGAAGTTATAAATGCAAAAAAAGCCTCTGAACGTACGATAGAATTAACCATGATGACTTTTGGAGAAAAGACTAGAGGGCTTTACACACAAAAAGTAGATAGTACAGGCGTGTTTAATTTTAATTTAGAAGATGCTTATGAAGATAATTTGGGGTTAACCATTCAATCTAAAAATTCAAAAGGAAAGAAAAAAGATTATACCGTTGTTTTAGATAAAAAACCTGTTCCTGAAATTCAGTACAATCCTCAAAAAAAGATAGAACTTGTAGATACCATAATTGATACTTATTTAGAAAAAGCAAAAGAAAGCGAAAAAGTATTAGAAGCTTTCAGGTTATCAGAAAATACTATAGAACTCGATGAGGTTTTATTAGATGGTTATAAGCTAACACCAGAGCGTGAAAAAATGATGGAGTTGCATGGGCCACCAGATGTGGTTATTGAAAATAAGGAATTAGTCTCGAAAAAGGAAAAATGGTCGTACGGTTTGTATAGTATTCTTCTTTTTAATTATCCTGAACATATAGACATAATAAGAGTTGATGATTCTGATGGCGGGTTTTTATATGCCAATGCTCATGGAGCATTTTTTACTTTTGTTCTTGTAGACGGAATACTTGTTGGTCTTGATGAGTACCCATTACTTGGAAATCTACCAATCGAAGAAATTAAAAGTGTAGAAATTTTTAAAAATCCTGAAAACCAGTTAGAATATTTTTATGATATTTTTCCACCTAAAGCTGAGCCTTATGTTTACACTTATTCAATGATTAGTATTTATACTTATGCAGGTAAAGGCTTATTGGGTGTACACAAAACACATGGTATGTCGAAAAAAACCATTCCTGTGTTTTCTACACCACGAGAATTTTATACGCCCAAACATGAAAATTTAACTACCCAAGATTGGAACATACCAGATTTAAGGTCGTTGGTTTATTGGAATGCTAATTTGCAAACTGACATAAATGGAAAAGCTCAGGTTGCATTCTATAATTCTGATGATATAGGCGATATGTTGGTCGTTATTGAAACGATTACCGATGATGGTAAAATCGGTTATCATGAAACGACTTATACCGTTGAAGAAAAGCTTGAAAAGTAGATTATTTACGAAATCAATTTCATAACGTCTTTGGCAACCCTTCGACTCACTTCGACTCTGCTCAGCAGCCACCGTTCAGGGTGACAAATTTCGTTTTTAATTGATCATATTTTTATCCGTTTAAAATTTTAACGACATCTTTAGCAAAGTAACTGGCTATAATATCTGCGCCTGCACGTTTTATGGCAGTTACTTGCTCCATCATAACCGCATCATGTTCTAACCAACCTTTTTCGGCAGCAGCTTTTAACATAGCATACTCACCAGAAACTTGATAAACAGCTACAGGAACATCTACTTCGTTTTTTATTTCTCTTACTATATCTAAATAGCACAATCCTGGTTTTACCATCACAATATCAGCGCCTTCATCAATATCCATTTCGGTTTCTCTTATGGCTTCAAAACGGTTGCCATAATCCATTTGATAGGTTTTTTTATCCTTTGGAATATCTTTTACATCAACAGGAGCAGAATCTAGGGCATCTCGAAAAGGGCCATAAAAAGCTGAGGCATATTTAGCCGAATAACTCATAATACCAGTATTTATAAATCCTTCATCTTCTAAAGCCTCCCGAATGGTTAAAATACGGCCGTCCATCATATCGCTTGGTGCTACAAAATCAGCACCAGCTTGTGCATGCGAAACACTCATTTCTGCAAGAACTTCGGCAGTTTCATCGTTTATTATTTGTCCGTTTTCAATAATACCATCATGTCCGCAAGCTGAATAGGGGTCTAAAGCTACATCTGTCATCACTAACATATCCGGACATACATTTTTAACCGTTTTAATGGCGCGTTGCATTAATCCGTTTGGGTTTAGCGCTTCGGTGCCTTTGTTGTCTTTTAAATTTTCTGGTACTTTTACAAAAAGTAACACTGATTTTAAACCCACTTTCCACAATTCTTTGACTTCGCCCTTTAATAAATCTAAACTATAACGATAGTAGTTTGGCATCGATGGAATTTCATCCTTAATCCCTTTACCTTCTACTACAAAAAGTGGTACTAAAAAATCGTTTGGTGTAATTATGGTTTCACGAACTAAAGAGCGGATGGCTTCGTTGGTTCTTAATCTTCGGTTTCTTCTTAGTGGGAACATATTTTTTTATTTTTAAAACCTACAAGGTTGCTAAAACCTTGCAGGTTGATGCGTTTATTTGTTTACCCAATCAATAGGGTTTTTCAGAACCTTTAAAAGTTTTTCTTCATCACTTCCAGCTTCTGGGTGATGGTCATAAACCCACTGCACATGTGGTGGCAAACTCATTAAAATACTTTCTATACGTCCGTTGGTTTTTAGTCCGAAAAGCGTGCCTTTATCGTGTACTAAATTGAATTCTACATAACGTCCACGTCTAATTTCTTGCCAATTACGTTGCACTTCTGTGTATGGTAAATCTTTTCGTTTTTCAACTATGGGTACATATGCTTCTAAGAAACTATCTCCAACCTCAGTTACAAAGTTATACCAATTTTCCATGGTCATATCATCTGTTTCTTTACAATAATCAAAAAACAAACCGCCTAAGCCTCTGCCTTCGTTTCTATGTGCATTATAAAAGTATTCATCACAGCGTTTTTTATAATTTGAATAGAACTCTGAATTATGCTTATCGCATGCAGTTTTACAAGTTTGATGGAAGTGTTTTGCATCTTCTTCAAATAAATAGTAAGGTGTTAGGTCTTGCCCACCACCAAACCAACTATCAATGATATCTCTTGGCTCATTTACCCTGAGCGGTGGTTGCTGAGCGGAGTCGAAGTGAGCTGAAGCGTACATTTCAAAATAACGCCAGTTCGCATGAACTGTTGGTACCATCGGGTTTTTTGGATGCAAAACCAAACTTAATCCACAAGCAAAAAAATCAACATCATCAACTTTAAAATAGGCTTGCATCGATTTTGGTAATTTACCATGAACACCTGAAATATTAACACCACCTTTTTCAAAAACCTTTCCGTTTTCAATCACTCGCGTGCGTCCGCCGCCGCCTTCAGGTCGTTTCCAAATATCTTCTTGAAACTTCGCTTTTCCATCAATAGCTTCAAGTTTAGATGTGATGCTATCTTGTAGATTTTGTATGTATTGGTAGAATTTGTCTTTCATTGAAATTTCGGATTCTAAACCTACAAGGTCTTTAAGACCTCGCAGGTTGATATCAGTTGTCTGTTGACCTGCGAGGTTTTTAAAACCTTGTAGGTCTGTACCTAAATGATTATTAGGTAACGCTAAATATTCATTATGAGCAAAAATAAAATTTTCTAAATCATCAAACTGTTGTAGGACATAAGATTTGTTAATAGTCAATTGGGGTTTTAAAGTATTGTTCACATAGAATTTGAATGATGAGAACTCAAAATTTTTATAGTCACTAGTAATTTTATGATGCTGCGAGTTAGTATGTATATACAGAATCACATTTTTTAGATATACTTCTGTATCAATTTTTTTTCTTCGGAAGTGTTTTTCAAATAAACTTCCCGTTCTGTTTTGCTGTTTATTAAAAGCTTTTGCATAGGCATTGAACAGATTAGAAATAGACTGATTTGCTGCTTTGGCTTCTGATATTATCTCTAATAAAAAATGAAAATGATTATCCATTAAACAATACCCCAAAATAGAGACTTTATCAGCTAAATGTTTATTAATTAGATTTAAAAAATAGATTTTATTATCATCATTTTTAAAAATAGTTTCACCATTTACACCACGATTAAAAATGTGATAATAATTTCCTTTCTCTAATGCTTCAAGTTTCATTTTATGTTTTTAGTTTAGACCTACAAGGTTTTGTAAACCTCGCAGGTCTTTCATAATTACTCAATCTCTTTATACAATTCGTATAATTCCATGTTTTGTGGTTTTCCTCCTGGAGGTGTAAACTCATTCTGGAGTGTTTTTATCCAAGTAAAATTGTTCTTTTTAGCAACCTTAACACTACTCATATTACTTTTATGCGAAATGATTTGTAGCGTTTTTAAGCCCAATACTTCAAACGCATAGTCTGATAGTTTTTTTACAGCTTCTGTTATTAAGCCTTTGCCTTCAATACTATAATCGATAGCATAGGCAAATTCGCCTTGTTTTTTAGTCCAATCAATTTCTTTGATGTAAACCAAACCAACTAATTTATGGGATTCATTTTCTTTTAAAGTGAATAAAAACTCATCTTTAGCTTTAAACTGTTTAACTTTTTTAGCGACAAAGTTATTTGATAAATCTGGCGTTAAATTCTGCTCTAATGTTTTTGGGAAATAGGTTTTTAATCGGTCTTCATTGGCTACAGCAAAATTGCAGATGTTCCAACCGTCTTTTAGTTGAATAGGTGTAATATGGTATGAACCTAAACTAAGCTGCATTTATTGGGTTGTTTTTAAGTTGAATTGCTTCTACCGTTCTAGTTGAAGCTGCAGTAACCGATAACGGCAACACTAAAATGACACCAATTATTGGAATTAATAAAAATAGAATAAAAACAATACCATTACCGATAGCTAACCCACGGTGTTTACGCACAAATTGTAAGCTTTCTTTGTATTGATAATGGCGTTCTAAAGTATAATCCATATTACCAAAACCCGCATAATAGGCTTGTACCATAAATAATAATATGGTGGAAAATATATTAACAACTGGAATGAATTTTAAGAGTAAAATAGGAATAGTAAGAAGCAATTCCATAATTAAATTTCTACCATTAATTCTTATACCACGCATAAGTTGTTGTATAAAGGTTGTGTTTCTATGTGAATGTGGGGGATTACCTGTAAAATGGGCTTCTATTTTCTCTGAAACAGGACTCATAAATGGCGCTGATAATGCCATTATAATGTGTTTGAAAAGAATGATTCCAATAACTAAAATAATAAGTCCGCCGATGAAATTACTAATTGATGAGAACGTTTCTTTACCCCAATCCCAAATCCATATTTTTGAAATGAAAGCACCAATATTATCTGATAATGTGTAAGCTGAACCAAAAATAATGATAGCTGTAACAAAACTAATTATCATAGGAATAGCAAAATATTTCCAAAGTTTTAATTTTGAAATTAAGCTGAAAGCACCTATGTATGCTTTAATTCCTGAAATGATATTTTTAATCATAGAAGCCTCTCCCCAGCCCTCTCCATGGGAGAGGGAGTTTGGGTCATTTTATTTTTTAAGTTTCGTTTCAAATTTAAAAGACGTTTTTTATAAAGCAATTATTTGAGTACGAGTGTCTCCCCTTTGGGGAGATTAAGAGGGGCTTTTATATTCCTTTACAGCATCAATAAATGCCTTGGCATTATCTAAACCAATGTTAGGTAAAATGCCGTGGCCGAGGTTTACGATGTATTTGTCTTTACCAAATTCGTTAATCATTTGCTGTACCATTTTCTTGATTTCTGCAGGTGGAGAAAACAAGCGTGTTGGGTCGAAATTACCTTGTAACGTAATGTTTCCACCAGTTAAATAGCGAGCGTTTTGAGCAGAACATGTCCAATCAACACCAAGAGCTGAAGCACCAGACTTTGCCATTTCACCGAGTGCAAACCAACAGCCTTTTCCAAAAGCGATAACGGGCGCATCGTCTTTTAAAGCGTCAATGATTTGTTGAATATATTGCCATGAAAATTCTTGATAATCGACAGGCGAGAGCATGCCTCCCCAAGAATCGAATACCTGAACAGCGTTACACCCTGCTTTTACTTTTTCCTTTAAATAAGCAATAGTAGTATCTGTAATTTTCTGTAATAATTGATGCGCTGCAATAGGGTTAGTAAAGCAAAACTCTTTGGTTTTATCAAAGTTTTTACTGCCTTGTCCTTGTACGCAATAGCATAAAATAGTCCATGGCGAACCAGCGAAACCTATTAACGGAATTTCGTCGTTTAGTTTTTCTTTAGTTGCTTTTATGGCTTCGTAAACATAACTAAGACTGTCTTTTACGTCTGGAACAATGACATTGTCAACATCTTTTTGAGAACGCACAGGATTTGGTAAATACGGCCCGAAATTGGGTTTCATTTGCACCTCGATATTCATGGCTTGAGGAATTACCAAAATATCGCAGAATAAAATTGCAGCATCCATTCCATATCTGCGAATAGGTTGTACAGTAATTTCACTGGCTAATTCTGGTGTTTGGCAGCGCGTAAAGAAATCGTATTTAGCCTTAATTTCCATGAATTCAGGAAGGTAACGTCCTGCTTGACGCATCATCCAGACAGGTGGACGGTTAACGGTTTCTCCTTTTAATGCTCTTAAAAATAAATCGTTTTTTAACATGGTAGTTAATAATTAGTTGTATTGAGGTTTCAGTTTAAATAAACTCTGTTTATGTAGAGCTTATTCATTGCTGTATGTTATAGGTGTTATTTTTTTCATTAATTGAACTTTAACGTTACGTCTTGTAAATGACTTAATCGGATAGTAATTTTTATGTAAAATTTTAAGATTATAATCACTTAAATTATATACATTAGAGTAAAAAACAAGTTTTTCTTTTCCTGTAAATGCGATAAAAGAGCGCATATCTCCATTTAAGTCAATATTATCTATTGAAGTAGAATTTGGAAAAAAAGATGCTGTTTCTGTAATAGGCAATTCGTTTTCATCCATGTATTCAATACCTTTTTTACGTAGCTCCCAATAAGGTAAATGCGCTAAGGATGAATCCCAGCCCTGCGCAAAGGAATCAGGATAGACGATGAAATTCCCTAGTAGTAAACTAGTTAATAAACCTATATATAAAAATTTCTTCATTCTGTATTCTTTAATGAGTAAAAAGGATAATAATCCAAACGAAAGGTAAGAAGTTATATAGTACCTATGTCCCATAGTATTTTTAATTAATAGACTGGTGAAATAAATTATAATTGTTGAAAAAGCAGCAATGATTAACAAATTATTATATTCTTTCCAATTTATTTGTTTCCTCTTGATATAAAAAGTTATAAGTATAAACAGCATTAAAATAATTCTCCCAAAATCAGTGAATTGATGCCCCAATACTAGCATATTTCTTCCAAAGTTTAGTAAGAAATCTTGAATTGAAGAGAACTCCCATGCGTTACCCCATATTTCTAATGGATGTGAAATTATCCAACCTTTGTTAATAATTCTCCAAATTAGATACAGGCAAGCAGGTATAGCTGCTATTGAATAAGTTAAAACTACACTTCTTGAAAAAAAAGCTATGATTTTTCGTTTTTTTATTAATGTATGAATTAAAATATCAATAATGAAGATTCCTCCACACAACATCATACCTCTATATGTTACTATTCCTAAAAAAGAAAGGCCTATAATTTTTAGATAAATACTGTTTCTTAATATTGCATTTAATGCCAGAAAAAAAAAGAATAGCTGTATTATTTCAGGATTTACTAAAACAAATTGAGACAATAATGTTGGGTCTGAAATGACTAATATAAACGCCCAGAGTTTTAGAGTTTTTTCTTTTATGAAAAAATCAATAAAATCGCATAATTGCCATAATAGCCCAAAAACAAAAGGGAACATCATCCAATGTGAAGTAGATAATGATTTTCCAAATAGCGTCCAACCTATCGCCAATAAACTCGAGAGAAATGGAGGGTGTCCAGTGTCTGAATTAAGAGGGATAGAATTCCATTTAAAAATTCCATTTTGAAATAAGGAGATTCCCATTTCTGACCCGAAAAGCACATTATCCCAAAACATTCCAATTTTTAGGCTAAGTGATACAATGAAAAGACTAATTATAAATACAATTAGTCCTTTATAAATCCCTTTTAAGTTTTTATTTATAAATTTCATAGTTAATCAAAGAAATTCATTGAATTTATTTAAAAGTGTAATAACATATAATCGAACAATATGAGTAACTCTTATATATAATATTCATTAACCAACTCAATCACACTTTCTACAGTCGGTACTTTAGCAATTCTAACATCTTTAAAATGTTTTTTAGCTTCTTTTGCTGTAGTTTCTCCAATACAAAAAGCAATCACTTCACCTGTATTGCTTCGAACAAAACTTTCAACGGTTGACGGACTGTAAAACATAGCACTTTCAACTGAATCATCTACTTTAAAGCCATCATATTTTGTTTGGTAGGCTTCTACTTCGTTTACTTTAATATTATTTTCTGTTAAAATAGTTGGTAACGCATCTAACCGGATATCGCTACAAAAATAAGTAACTTCAGTACCTTCCAAATATTCAACTAAATATTCTGCTAGCTTTTTAGCATTTTTTTCGGTGTGCTTTACTTTACCTATTTTATTTTCTACTAAACGTTTGGTTCTTCTACCAACACAATAGATGTTTTTAAATTGCAATTCTATGGCTGAATAGTTTGTAGTTAATGATTCCACAGCGTTTTTACTGGTAATCACCACATTTTGTATTTCATTTTTTAAGAAGCGCGGATGTATTCTGTTCAAACTTATTTTTATGAAATCTGAACTTTCAACAACTACCTTTTCATGAAACAATAAGCGTTGGTCTTCGGTAAAACTCTTGGTAGAAAACACATTGGTCTTTCTATCTGAATGCTTAATCTTATCCATTAAACGTTTTCCGCCACGTTCAATTATAAAATCAGCACAAAATTGTCCCATATCATTGTGTTCTCCTAGTTTTTTAACTCGGGTAACATCAATCCTTTTTGTACCATCCGGACTTAATAAAACGCCTTTAAAGTTGATTTCCTCATCTTTAATATAAGCCAAAGCACCTATAGGCGCAGTACAACCACCTTCTAGTTTATTTAGAAACTCTCGCTCTATGGTTGTGCAAATTTCGGTTTCTTCATGGTTTAATTTGGCACAGGCTTCTTTTACAAAGTCATCTTCTTCCAAAGCGGTAATCATAATAGCACCTTGCGCTGGCGCAGGAATCATCCAATCTAAATTAATCGCTTCTTCTGGTCTTATGCCAATTCTACCAATACCCGCAGCAGCAAAAATTGCACCGTTCCATTCGTTATCTTGAAGTTTTTGCAAACGTGAATTTACATTACCACGTAAATCTGTAATAGTATGGGTCGGGAATCGGTTTAACCATTGTGCTCTTCGGCGCAAACTACCTGTTGCAATAACAGCTTCTTTAGCGCCTAAAAACTCTTCATTATCTTTAAAAACAAGGGTGTCATTAACGTTTCCACGTTTTAAAACAGCCGCTTGAATAATACCTTTTGGCAAAACGGTTGGTACATCTTTTAAAGAGTGTACCGCGATATCGATATCATGATTTAACATCGCGATATCTAAAGTTCGGGTAAAAATACCAGTAATGCCTAATTCGTAAAGCGGTTTGTCTAACACTAAATCGCCTGTAGATTTTACAGGTACAAGTTCGGTTTTATGACCCGCTTCTTCAAGTAATTTTTTTACTATGTTGGCTTGCCATAGTGCTAATTCACTATCGCGTGTACCAATTCTTATGGTTTTAGACATTGATTTTTTTAGGTTCTTCTAACTGGAATACTTTTTTAATAAGTTCCAAACTATCATCTGTAGATACATCATCATCTTTTAAATGATGTGCAAAATGATTGGTGATTTTTTGAATGATTTTACTACTGATTATTTCCGCCTGTTCTTCATTAAAATCAGATAGCTTTTTACGTTGTGTATCTAATTCAGCCGATGCGAAATCAGATAGTTTATGTTTTAAAGCTTTTATGGTTGGTGCAAACTTTCTGGTTTCTAACCAGCTGTTAAACTCTGCTTTTATTTCTTCTATAATCGCTTCCGCGGTAGGAATATGAGCTTTACGCGCTTCTAAAGTTTCATCTGTAATTTGTGATAAATGATCTAGATGAACAAGTGACACATTATCCAATTCCTGAACATTTTCATTCACGTTCTTAGGAATAGATAAATCTAAAATTAAAAGTGGTTTTTTGGTCTGTATAATATGTTTATCAATAGTAGGGCGTTGTGCACCAGTAGCAACGATTAGAATATCCGACTCGCTTACTTCTTCTTGTAAATTCGCATAATCTTTAACTATCAAATTAAATTTTCCAGCAATTTGTTCCGCTTTATCTTTAGTTCTATTAATTAAAGTAATGTGCTCATTTTTGGTGTGTTTTACTAAATTTTCACAAGTATTTCTACCAATTTTTCCTGTTCCAAATAATAAAATATTCTTATTTGTAATATCTTCAATATTTTTAAAAATATACTGAACAGATGCGAAAGATACTGACGTTGCACCCGAAGAAATATCGGTTTCTGTTTTAATACGTTTGCTTGCTTGAATAACAGCATTTACTAAACGCTCTGTAAAATGATTTAACAAACCGTGTTTTCTAGATAGTTTAGTGCTTCTTTTTAATTGGCTAATAATTTCAAAGTCTCCAAGAATTTGGCTATCTAAACCAGAACCTACACGAAACATATGCGAAATAGCGTCTTTATTTTTATAAACGTAAGCTACATTTTGAAACTCTTCAACGGTACCTCTGGTATTATCACAAAGTAATTGTATAAGTTGAAAAGGGTGTTGAGCAAAACCATAGATTTCGGTTCGGTTACAAGTTGAAGTAACTACCAAACTTTCAATATCATTTTCCTTGGCTTGATTAAGCAATGCTAATTTAGAATCTTCGTCTAAACTAAAACGTCCTCTTATGTCTGCATCGGCTTTTTTGTAACTTAAACCAATGGCATAAAAGTATTTACTACGTGAAATGTTGTACTTCTGCATGCTATACCTGAAAATGTGAAACAAAAATATATGGATGTCCACTAAAAAAGTAACGCTCAAAGAACTTTTAGTATCGTTTGTGGTTTTTTAGGCTTGTTTTTTCTCATTTCATGATAAATGTCATATTTTTGCAGTGTATTAGGCAGGTTTTAGCTTTATAGTTTAGAACCAATCTAAATAAAAGCTATATGAATAACCTAGAAAGTGTAAAAAAAAGTATCGCTAAAAGTTCTTTTGAAGAAACTAAAATTGAAGATGGCTTTTTAATTCTGATGTTTAAGAATGATGAGAGTGTGTTGCAAAATCTTGAAAAAGAAATAGATAGCACATTTTTGCAATTTCACTTTTGTATTAAGGGTTCAACTAAGTTTGTTTTTAATCAAGGACGATATGCTTTAGATATTCATGAAGAAAATTCGTTATTACTTTACAATCCACAACGTGAATTACCTATAGACCTTCAGGTAGAACCTAATTCTTGGATTGTTTCAGTTTTAATTTCAATTAAAAAATTTCATGGGTTATTTTCACAAGAAGCAGATTATATTACGTTTTTGAGCGAAGATAACAGAGATAAAAAGTATTACAAGGATGGTGCTATTTCGCCATCTATGGCTATTGTTTTAAATCAGTTAATAAATTATAATCTTAACCAATCTATAAAATCGCTATATTTTAAAGGAAAAGCATACGAATTATTAAGTTTATATTTTAATAGAAGTGAAGAAGCAGATGTTGAGCAATGTCCGTTTTTAGTTGATGAAACCAACGTTATTAAAATCAGAAAAGCGAAAGATATTATTTTATCTCGAATGGCAGAGCCTCCAAGTTTACAAGAACTTGCAGATGAAATTGGTTTGAATTTAAAAAAGTTAAAAGAAGGGTTTAAACAAATTTATGGCGACTCAGTATTCAGTTTTTTATTCGATTATAAAATGGAAGTTGCTAGAAAACTTTTAGAGGCAGGCCATGATAATGTAAATGAGGTTGGTTTAAAAGTTGGGTATAGTACGTCGAGTCATTTTATAGCGGCATTTAAAAAGAAATATGGTACAACGCCTAAAAAGTATGTGATGTCGTTGAATTAATAAATATTAAGCTATGAAATTTTTAACCCCAGAAATAGAGGCTTTATTAAAGCGGGCTAATGCCGATGTAAATAATAAATCATTAGCACGAACAAATGTATCTTGTGGTATTTTTCAAGATTGTGATTATAACGAAGACAGACCAAAATTATACCATCAACAAAAAAGAGAAAACACTGAAGATTAAAAAGAAAAATTGCAAATGAAAAAAGGAATACTGCTAGTAAATTTGGGTTCCCCAGATAGCCCAGAACCAAAAGATGTAAAAAAATATTTAGGCGAGTTTTTAATGGACGAACGTGTTATAGACGTTCCGCTTTGGGCAAGAAATTTACTTGTTAAAGGTATTATTCTAAATACCCGACCAAAAGCTTCTGCCAAAGCATATAAAAAAATATGGTGGGACGAAGGTTCTCCATTAATTGTATTGTCTGAACGACTTCAAAAGAAAATACAAGAACTGGTTGAGTATCCTGTGGCTTTAGCTATGCGTTATGGAAGTATGACCATAAAAAAGGGTCTTCAAGAATTGGTTGATAAAGGTGTTGAGGACGTTTTATTGTTTCCATTATATCCACAATTTGCTATGGCAACTACAGAGACGATAACCGTTTTAGCAGAAGATATTCGTCAAAGTCATTTTCCAAACTTGAAAATAGAATCAGTTCCAGCATTTTATAATAATCCAGGTTATATAGAAGTACTTTCAAACTCCATAAAAAGGCATTTAGAAGGTAAAAATTATGAGCATCTATTATTTTCATATCATGGTGTTCCTGAGCGACATATTCGAAAAAGTGATATTTCAAAATCGCATTGTAACCCAAGCGATAAAGTAGATTGTAACTGTTGTAAAACACCAAGTAAAGCGCACGAATTTTGCTATAAACACCAATGTAAAGAAGTCACCCGTTTGGTTGCTGAAAAACTTCAATTTAAAGAAGGTACATATTCAACATCGTTTCAATCACGTTTAGGGTTTGATCCTTGGTTACAACCTTATACGGATAGAACCATTGAGCGTTTAGGAAAAGAAGGTGTTAAAAATATGGCCATTGTTACCCCTGCTTTTGTTAGCGATTGTCTAGAAACTTTAGAAGAAATTGCCATGGAAGGTGAGGAAATTTTCCATGAAATGGGAGGAAAAGATTTCACCACAGTGCCTTGTTTAAATGATGATGCAGAATGGGTGTCTTTAATTACAAAATGGGTAAATGAATGGGCAACTTCTGAAACTGTTTTGGCGTAATGGCTAGAGCATCTTCTGAAGAGCTAGGATCAGAACCCATAAGCAAACTCCTTGTAAAACAAGCGGTTCCAGCATCTATTGGTATTTTGGTGATGTCGTTAAACGTTCTAGTTGACACAATTTTTGTTGGCCAATGGATAGGTGCTACCGCCATTGCAGCTATAAATGTTGTACTGCCCGTATCGTTTTTTATAGCAGCTTTAGGAATGGCAATTGGTATTGGTGGCTCCTCAATAATTTCTCGAGCTTTAGGTGCAGATAATAAGGATAAAGCTTTAAAAACCTTCGGAAATCAAATTACCCTAACCTTATTATTAACTATTTCGATGGTTATTTTAGGTTTGTGGTTTGCAGATGGTATTGTTCCAGCTTTTGGAGGAAAAGGTAATATTTTAGAACCCGCAAAAATCTATTACATTATTGTGCTTTATGGTGTACCGTTTTTGGCGCTTTCAATGATGGGAAATACCGTAATTAGAGCTGAAGGAAAACCAAAATTTGCTATGTATGCGATGATGATTCCATCGGTAGGCAACCTTGTGTTAGATTATGTTTTTATTAATCTTCTAGATTTAGGAATGGTAGGTGCTGCTTGGGCAACAACAATTGCTTACGTTTTGTGTTTTGCGTTTATTTTTTGGTTTTTTCTTTCTAAAAATTCAGAATTAAAGATAAATAAATCTCATTTTGGACTCAATAAACCCATAGTTTCAGAGATAGGTTCTTTAGGGTTCGTTACTCTTGCAAGACAAGCTGTTGTAAGTATGACCTACTTATTTATGAATAATATTTTGTTTGATTTAGGTGGAGAAACCTCAGTAACAGCTTATGCTATAGTAGGTAGAATGCTAATGTTTGCTTTGTTTCCAGTTTACGGCATTACACAAGGGTTTTTGCCCATTGCTGGGTTTAATTATGGCGCTGTTAAATATGATAGAGTAAAAGAATCTATATATACCGCTATAAAATATGCGGCAGCGTTGGCAACAGTAGTTTTTATTTTGCTCATGGTATTTCCAGAAGCCATTACCAGACTTTTTACAGATGATAAAGATGTTATTTTACAAACGCCACCCGCCATGCGATGGGTATTTGCAGCAACACCTATTATTGCGCTTCAACTTATAGGTGCAGCGTATTTTCAGGCTATTGGAAAAGCAAAACAAGCCCTATTATTAACATTGACTAGACAAGGGTTTTTCTTTATTCCGCTTATTTTTATTTTACCCATATTTTATGGTGAACTTGGAGTTTGGATAGCCTTTCCTATTTCAGATATTTTAGCAACAATTGTAACAGCTTATTTTTTAAATAGAGAAATTATTAAGAACTTGAAAGCTGAAACAAACCCTTTAGAACTTATTAAATAATGGAATATTATCCATACATAAAATCGTTTCATATTATTTTCGTAATTACTTGGTTTGCGGGTTTATTTTATATACCGCGATTGTTTGTATATCAAATTGAAGCTTTTCATAAACCCTCACCAGACAAAGAAATTCTTGGTAAACAACTAAAACTAATGGCAAAACGTTTGTGGTTTATTATTACATGGCCATCAGCAATTTTATCAACTATTTTCGCTATTTGGTTACTTATTTTACAACCTTTTTGGTTACAACAACCTTGGATGCATGTAAAACTTGGGTTTGTAGTCTTGCTATTTATTTATCATCTAAAAACACATCAATATTTCAAGCAATTGCAAAGCGATGTTGTAAAAAAAACATCCAGTTTTATGCGTATCTGGAATGAAGGTGCTACCTTTATTTTATTCGCAGTTGTGTTCCTCGTCATTTTAAAAAGTGCAATCAATTGGGTTTGGGGTGTAATTGGTATTTTAGTTTTAGGAATTCTTATTATGCTCGGTTTTAAAATTTATAAAAATATTAGAAATAAAAACCCAGAGGCTTAAATTGTAATTACTAGCTATAAATTAACAGGATTATTTTAAATGACGCTTAGCGTCTTTGGTTTGATTATTGCTATATTTATTGAATTAAAAATATAGATGAAACTTAAAAAACTATCGCTTCGTACCCGTATTTTTTTAGCCATGATTTTGCTAGTGTTAATGGCGTCTATATTAATTTCTGCAGTAGCTATTTATCAATACAAAGAAGAAACTCATGATTATCATACAGAACGTTTAGGACGAAAAGAGGATAATATTCAATCTCACATAAAACGTGTAATAAATGGTAGGCAAAATACTTGGGAAGTAAAAACTGAAAACATTCCGCTTATTTTTAAAGAAGAAATATACAACATAGCCGATATACATAAGCTTCAAATTATTTTATACGACTTGGAAGGCAGCTTATTAATTACTTCAAAAGCGAGTTTTCAAAAACAAGAAATAGATGAGTGTATTGATGCTCATATTTTAAATGAATTATCCAATACCTCAGAACATCGATATGTAGATAAACTCAAGGAAAATGGAGAAACATTTCAATCGTCATATACCTATATTTTAGATAACCGTTCCAAACCTTTGGCCATACTTAATATTCCGTATTTAGAAAATGACGATTTTCTCTCAAAAGAACTTAACGAATTTTTAGAACGGATAAGTTATGCGTATTTATTTATACTCTTAACTGCCATTGGTATTGCATTTTTACTATCAAAATACATTACCAAATCGTTAAAAACGATTAGTGATAAAATAAATACCACACGTTTAGAAAAACGAAATGAACGAATAGAAATAGACGACACTAGCGAAGAGATTTCAACGCTGGTTAGTTCTTATAATAGCATGATTGACGAGCTTGAAGAAAGTGCTGTACAACTTGCAAGAAGCGAGCGCGAACAGGCCTGGAGAGAAATGGCAAAACAAGTAGCTCATGAAATTAAAAACCCACTAACGCCTATGCGTTTAACGGTTCAAAACTTTCAGCGTAAGTTCGATCCGCAGGATGAAAACATTCATTCAAAATTAGACGAATACACTAAAACCTTAATTCAGCAAATAGATACGATGAGTTCCATAGCATCAGCGTTTTCAAATTTTGCAAAAATGCCAGCACAACAAAATGAAACACTTAATGTTGTAAATATTGTAAAATTGGCTTTAGATATTTTTAATGAAGATTATATCTTTTTTACAGCCGAAAAAGAAGAAATTATTGCAAAGTTTGATAGAACACAATTGATACGTGTGGTTACAAATTTGGTTAAAAATGCAATTCAAGCTATGCCAAACAATAAAACACCAAAAATTGTAATTAACGTAGGTACAAATAACGGAGACGTCGTTATTACAGTTGCAGACAATGGATCTGGAGTTTCAGAAGATAATAAGGATAAAGTATTTGAGCCCAAGTTTACAACCAAAACAAGTGGTATGGGTCTTGGTTTAGCTATGGTAAAAAACATAGTTGAAACCTACAAAGGTTCCATTTCATTTGTATCTGAAAAGAATAAAGGAACCACTTTTAAAGTTACATTTCCTAAAGAATAACTGTTATTCCTGAGCGTAGCCTAAGTAAGTCGAAGTGAAGGCAGGAATCTTAATAATTGAAGGTATGAATTACAATAACATTTTAATTAGCTTAAAAGATAATATTTCAACAATTATCATAAACCGACCAAAGAAGTTAAACGCTTTAAATAAAGAAACTATTGAAGAATTACATGATGCTTTTTATAATGCGAATGAAGATAAAAACATTAAAGTTATTATTTTAACTGGAAGTGGAGAAAAAGCCTTTGTTGCTGGAGCAGATATTAGTGAATTTGCCAATTTTGATGTTGAAGAAGGTACGCGCTTAGCTGCAAAAGGGCAAGAAATTCTATTTGATTTCGTAGAAAATTTATCAACTCCAGTTATAGCTGCTATAAATGGTTTTGCACTTGGCGGCGGATTAGAACTAGCCATGGCCTGCCATTTCAGAGTGGCCAGCGAAAATGCTAAAATGGGCTTGCCAGAAGTATCATTAGGCGTTATTCCTGGTTATGGTGGTACACAACGTTTACCACAGCTTGTAGGAAAGGGTCTTGCCATGGAAATGATTATGACTGCAGGTATGATTAATGCTGAAACGGCGCTTAATTATGGTTTGGTAAACCATGTTACAAAACAGGAAGAATTAATACCACTCTGCCAAAAAATAGCAAGTAAAATTTCTAATAATTCATCTGTAGCAATTAGTGCAGCAATTAAAGCTGTAAATGCTAATTTTAAAGATGGTGTAAATGGTTTTCATGTTGAGGTAACTGAATTTGGAAACTGTTTTGGAACAGAAGATTTTGAGGAAGGAACAAGTGCATTTTTGGAGAAACGTAAAGCTGATTTTCCTGGGTGTTAATTTATCTTTTGTTTAGTGCTTATCCCTTTTTCTTCGTTCCATTCTTAAACCTCTTTCTTTTAAAAAATCATTAATATCAATACACTTAATTCCATTCTTTTTCGCTATTGCTGGAATTTTATTCGATTTAATTTTACTTTCATTAGTAATCAAGACGTAATTATGAGTTTTACAATAGCCAAGTAAATAAGGGTCAGCTTCTTCTTTTCCTTGAGATTGCTTTTTTGCGTCTAAAAATCCTGAATTAAATTCTTCGTTAATGATTGGGATAGAAGCAGTAATTGAAGCTGTATCTGTTTTATGAACGAAATGTTTTTTCCATTTTTGTATCCACTTTTTTAAAAAGTCTTCTTTACCCTCATAGCTATTAATTTCATCTTCAACAAAATCAATTGTTCTAAAACATCCAGTTGGAATTAAATCTTCAATTTCTTCCCAAATAGCTTTAAAAACTGGGTTATCGTATTTATATGTGTATTCAAGCATTATTAAAGCACTTGTATCTACAACATAAATAATTTCATTCTCGTAAAAATTTAACTCCATTTATCGAGAATTTAATAGTTCACGAGCTTTTGGAATATAAGAGAGTTTAATACCTAAAAAATCGGATAAATCTTTAATATCAATTCGGTTTTTATCATACGCCGAAAATGCAAGAGAAATATACCCTCTTCCTTTCTCTTTTATTGTTTCTTTTGCAATATTTCTTCCTTCTGGATTTTTTGAACGACCAAAAGATGGTTTATTCCATACTTCGTGTTTTTCATTATAATATTTTGCGGTCGTTAGCTTGTTAGTTAGTAAAGAACGTAAAATAGCTAAAGGGCCAACATGGAAAAAAGTAGATAACTCAATCAAATCTTTTTTAGCCCAAATTTTATTCTTAGCAAATTTGTAATTTTGAACGATTTGATTGGAAAGCAAGTCAGCGGTTGGAACTAATATTTCTGCCGCAAAAGCATTGCACCATTTTTCAATTTTACTGATAGTTTTTATTGATAAGTCACAAAGTCCTCCAGTATTTAATATTACATGCCCTAACTCATGAAAAAGAGTGAAAATTTTTGAGGTTGGTTTTTCTCCTCCTCTTTTAATTCCTATAATTGGTATTTCTTCATCTACAATTGAAAACCCTCTTAATTTATCCTGGGTTAAACTCATTTGAAAAACTGCTACACCTAGCGATTCCACTTTTTCAATATAAGCATCAAGAATATCATTCATGTTATCCAATTGTCTAACTTCATTCAAGTTTAAATCAAATCTTATTTTTTGAGCTATTTCAGTAATTGAGGTTTCTGGTGTTGCAGAATAAGGGAATTTAGTTATCGATATTCCTGCTTCATTTTTAAGTTCAATTAAAGATTGAGTAAAAGCTCTTGCTTTACGTACAGCTAAAATTGTCTTTTCATGAAAATTTCCTATCTCTTTCGAATCTATTGTTCTTCTATCTGTAGGAAGTGGTTTTTCTTTTGGTGGTTCTAGCAATAATAAAACTGCCAAAGTTCTTTTATAAGTCTTTGCTAATAGCTTTAATTCGTCTAAATCTGGATGGTTTTCTCCATTTTCTAGTTGATTTAGGCGGCGTAAGCTAATTCCAGTTTTCTCTACAACATAGTTTTTTGTTTGAGCAATAGATTCTCTTGCCCAAATCAAAACTTTATTACTTACTGGTATTTTATCTTTTTCCGCCATTTAGTCAAATCTACAAATTTCGATTTAAACGATAAGATTTTTTTTCGGCATTATTCATAATGAATCATTTCAATGCTCTCCATCATTAATTAAACGAATATAGCCGAAAATTTTTACAAAATCAAGTTGTTAATAACCCATATTTACTTTAACAGTTTTCAATTTAAATTATAAGTAATTTTAAAGAGCTACCAAAAAAGCAATAAACCTTTATTTTACTATAATGAACCCAAAATCTACTGTAAAAGGACGTGGTGCGCAGCGTAATGTGCATAATCGTTTCTTTGAATTAAGCCACGACATGCGTGACGATTTTCTTGAATTCTGCCGAAAAGAAGGCGAGGAAAGTGATAAAAATAAAACATTATATCTTCCTGTTTTTCCAAAAACGATAGTCAATAAAGTAGCGAGTACAGATGTTGGTATGCAGTATTCTATGAACATGTATCAAGGTTGCGAACATGGTTGTGTATATTGTTATGCCCGAAATAGTCACGAGTTTTGGGGCTATAGCGCTGGCTTAGACTTTGAAAGGCGGATTCTTGTAAAAAAAGATGCACCAAAATTATTGGAAACTCTATTAAAAAAGAAAAGCTGGAAAGCAAATACCATAGTAATGTCTGGCAATACAGATTGTTACCAACCAGCAGAAAAAAACTTTAAAATTACAAGACAATGTTTAGAGGTGTTTTTAAAATATAAACATCCAGTTGGTATTATTACAAAAAATGCATTAATTCTTAGAGATTTAGACCTTTTAAAACCTCTTGCAAAAGAAAATCTTATAGGAGTAAATATGTCAATCACTTCATTATCTGAAGATACAAGGCGCGTTTTAGAACCTAGAACAGCAACTATTAAAAAGCGATTAGAAACTGTAAAAAAATTAAGCGAAAATGGCATTCCAGTAAATGTTATGATAGCACCTATTATTCCTTCAATAAACAGTCATGAAATTTTACCGTTAGCTAAAGCAGCTTCTGATTATGGAGCCTTATCTATTGGGCATACTATAGTTAGGTTGAATGGAGCAATTGGTGAAATATTTTCGGATTGGATTCATAAAACAATGCCAGATCGTGCAGAAAAAGTATTACATCAAATAGAAAATTGCCATGGAGGCCATTTAAATGATAGTCGTTATGGGACTAGAATGCGAGGAGAAGGTAAAATTGCAGAGCAGATTAATAGTTTGGTAAAACTGGCAAGGCGTAAATATTTTAAAGACAAAGGCATGCCAAAATTAAACAAGAACTTGCATGAACAATTTAAAAGCGGGCAATTAAAACTATTCTAAACTGGCATCTACTTCGTCTCCAATTAACTTATCAAATAACATACTTGATATTAACCAATAAGACGAGCAGTAAACGAAACACCCAATTAAAAATAAAACCTCTAAACCAGATTCTTTAATGAGTGTTGCAATATAAATTAACCCTAATATATTTAAAATACCCCAAATAATATGAAGCGTGATTCTTTTATATAACCAGCTCACTTTTTTATTTTTTTGAACAGATAATGGTTCTATTATTCTAAAGTAGTTCGTTTTTAATTTTAATGATGCGGATAAATCGAATGCTTTCATAACTATTTTTTAATTTTTAAATAAAAAAGTGGGCTACCACAGCCCACTTTACCAACTAAACTAAATAAGACATTAAACTAATTATTAATGAATTTCGTGAACTCTTTGTTATTTGAATTAAATATTATTTTATAATTACCTTTTTTTAACCTATAAACACGTTCTATAGCTTGTGTATCTTCAATTTTCTCTGAGTAAACTAATTCAGAATATCCGTTTGTTTCTAAGAAAATGTCAATTTTAAGAGCTTCTAAATTTGGAGATAGTTTAGATACAAGTATTAAATCACCTTTTTGTCTTACAAAAGGTTTAAAAGTGATTACTTCAGCTTCTTTGTTAAATACAACCTCATTAGATTTAACAGTAAAAGGAATTGTTTTAATTTCTAAGTCTTTACTAACTTCAAAGAAATAATTACCGTTTGGTAAGGCTGTTAAATCAAACCCTTTTTTATAGGTACCAGAGATATTAATTAATTCCTTATATAAAGTTATACCATTATAATCTTTAATGGTTAATAGGTCTCCTACTTTTACATTATTAATTGTTAAAGCAGTTTTTTTAAGATCTTCTTTAATAGTTAAAGTAGAAATTTCATTTGCGTTACCTAGCATTGCAGTAAACACTGTTACCGCTAATAGGCTCTTTTTAATTGTGTTAATTACTTTTTTCATGATTTGGATTTTTAATAACGTTCAACGGTACAAAGATATGTTGAAGACAGTGTTAAGAAAACATCCATTTTGACAAGTTTGTGTTCTATTTTATCTGTTAATTAATTGTTAAGCTAATGTAAAGTTAAAATAGCACACAATTGAGTAAATTTTTAACATAACTTAGTTAAAACTAATATTTAATCGAAAAGAATACCTCGAGGCTCTACCTCAAGGATAGTTGAATCAAAAAATGCTTTGTTATTATAATAAAGAATGACCTATAGTTAAAACTTTAACACAGAAATTGGGGTAAAAAAAAAGTGAGCCACCACAGCTCACTTTACCAACTAAACTAAATAAGACATTAAACTAATTATTAATGAATATTGTAAACTCTTTTATTAAGAGTAATTATATTTTAAATTTAATACATTAAATATTTATAAAAATATTATGGATACAGTATTAAATTTTTAAAGATTTTAACTATTAACATATAACTTTGATACAAAAATAAAGCATAATGGAAGTAAATAAAACATCTATATTAGCTTATTTATGTGCTATTTTAACCATTAAATCAATGTTAACAGTATGTTAAGCTAAAATAACATACAATCAAGGTAATTAAATATATAATGTGTAGATAATAAATAGTAAATTTGTATTAAAAATTGCCTCAAATGATTAATAAGAAACCCACATTAGAAAAGTTAAGCCCAAGTTTTGGGAGTTCTATACTAGTTAAGCAACATGCTGAAAAGGTAGATAAAAATAATGCCTTCTGGCATTTTCACCCCGAATTAGAATTGGTATATGTAAATAAAGGACAAGGGAAAACACATATTGGTAATCACTTGTCTTACTTTAATAATAGTCAACTTATATTAATTGGTGCTAATTTACCCCATAATGGTTTTGCAGATCGCTTAACAGCTAATGGAACAGAAACTACTGTACAATTCAAATCAGATTTTTTAGGAAGTGAATTTGTAAATATTCCCGAGATGGCTAATGTTTCAGCATTATATGATAGAGCCAAAAAGGGTATTAAATTTGGTATTGAAACAAAACAAAAAATAGGACCAAAAATTGAAAAGCTCTTAGAACGAAAGGCTTTAAAACGTGTTTTAAAATTTCTAGAAATATTAGATTATTTAGCTACTACAGATGATTATAATATATTAAATGCTGATGGTTTGGTACTTGAAACAAATCCGCAAGACAGCGATAAAATTAATATTATATACAAATACGTTAATGCTAATTTTCAAAATCATATTACTTTAGATGATATTGCAGATAAAGTAAGTATGACGGTTCCAGCATTTTGCAGGTACTTTAAGAAAACTACAGGAAAAACCTTTACACAATTAGTTAACGAATATCGTGTGGTTCATGCTACAAAGCTTTTAAATGAAAGCAAAATGAGTATAGCAGATATTTGTTTTGAATGCGGATTTAATAACTTTTCTCACTTTAACAAACAGTTTAATGATGTTACTGGCAAAAGCGCATCGCAATACAGAAAAGAAATTAAACATATTATTCAATAGTAAATTTAAATTACATGGATACTGATAAAATAAATAAGACAATAGAATACTATAATATAAAAATTGAGACTATTTTGAATTTTATGAATACCAATAATAATTTAACTATTGAAGATATAATACAAAATGGTGAGCAACTAACTATTTTAGAGTATAAGCTTACTGCTTTAGAAGTTGCCAAAGAGAATTGACAATACATACATCAAACAATAAAAAAACCTCTATAATTAATTATAGAGGTTTTTTTGTTTAAAAATTATTTAATCTACTACATTTTAAACCACATTAATAATAATCCAGTTATTATTGGGAGTGCTAAAAACATGATTAATAGATATAAAACATAATCAGATGTTGTTATATTATCACTTTCTATATTTAATTTTTCTATTCTGTTTTTCATAATTTAAATTTTTTAAATCTAACTAGGCAAATATATACTTAGAGTAAGAATTGAAAAACATCCATTTTGACTAATATGTATGTTAAATTATTAGCATTACCTTTTTTAACAGAATACGAAGTTAAAATAATATAGTTTTAAGTAAATTTACAGTTAAAGTTTACCTTCCCACTCGTTATAAAACTGTTTTAAATATAATTCCATGAAAGCATGTCTTTCTTTTGCAATTTGTTTTCCGGTTTTTGTATTCATTCTATCTTTTAGAAGAAGTAGTTTTTCGTAAAAATGATTAATAGTTGGCGCCGTTGAGGTTTTGTATTCGGCTTTACTCATCTTAAGATTTGGTTTTATTTCAGGATTGTAAAGTGCTCTGTTTTTAAATCCGCCATAATTAAAACAGCGTGCAATACCAATAGCGCCAATGGCATCAAGTCTGTCTGCATCTTGTACAACATCCAATTCTGGCGATGTAAATTTTTGAGCTTCATTTCCGCCTTTAAAAGAAATATTTTCAATAATTTTTATAACATGCTCAATAACTGAAGAATCAACGTAGTTTTGAAATAGAAACTCGCGCGCTATTTTTGGACCAATAGTTTCATCACCATTATGAAATTTACTATCAGCAATATCATGAAGCAAAGCACCTAGCGAAACAATAAAAATATCTACTTGTTCAGTTTTAGCAATAAGTAGACTGTTTTTATAAACCCGTTCTATATGAAACCAATCATGTCCACCTTCAGCATCCTGTAATTGTTCTTTTACGAATGTTATGGTTTTATTTATTATGTTTTTTGTCATGATGACTAAAAATAAAAATTCCTTTCGTTAATGAAAGGAATTGATTTATATATTTTACAGAAAGTGCTGATTATTTTATTATCGCAGGCTCAACCCATTTAAATTGAAAAGAATTTTCAGGTATTTTTATACGTTCTGATAAACGATACATTCTTGCTGGAAGTTTCATTAAGTAATCCCTAGCTTTTTCAGCTTCATCTGTAAGGTTGGTAATTTTATCAATCTCCCAACGCTTAATAAGTTTGTCTAGAATATCTACATAATCAGTTGAGGTGTAAACCCCGATACGTTGTGCAGTATTAGAAAACTCTTCGAAAGCTGTACTTATTTGATTTCCAGATTCTCTTAAGAAATGCGCTGGCATCGTGATTTTTTGTTTCATCATATCATGAAACGCCATCATCATTTGGCTAGGATCTACTTTAAAAATACGCTCTACAAACTCAGAGTAGGCGTTATGGTGTCGCATTTCATCACCAGAAATTATCTGACACATTTTACCTAACTGCTTATTACCTTTTTTCTTTGCTATTTTTGCCACTCGATTATGCGAAACATAAGTTGCTAATTCTTGGAAACTAGTGTATACAAAGTTTTTATAAGGATCTCTATCTGTTCCAATATCAAAACCATCAGCAATTAAATATTGTGTTGTTTTTTCTATTTCACGCATGTTTACACGCCCAGATAAATACAAATACTTGTTAAGCACATCGCCATGTCTGTTTTCTTCACCTGTCCAATGGCGCACCCATTTACCCCATGAATTTCCACCATCTTTCACCTGGTCTACACCTTCAACATCCATTAACCATGATTCGTATGTAGGTAAAGCTTCCTCAGTAATCATATCGCCAACTAAAACTACCCAAAAATCATAAGGCAGTTCTTTTGAAAGTTCTCTAATTTCTTTTACTTCTTCAAAAAAGTTATCACCTTCAGAGTTTGGTAAAAAATCGGTAGGTTGCCATATTTTTTCAATGGGAATTAAATATTTTTCAATGAGAGATTCAACGTCTTTTTCCAAAAACTGCATCACTTCTAATCGTACATTTTTCAACGACATAATATGTTTTTAGGTGTGTATATGTTCTTTTATAGTGGTTTCAATACTATTAATTAATAATTTTTTATCTGCAAAGGTAGCTAATTTTATAGGCTTATGGACTGTAAAAGTGATATGAGTACCTATTCCCATAGGAAATTTGCCATACTTGTACATTTTCCATGAATTATTTATTGAAATTGGTACAATTAAAGCCGATGGTATTTTTTTAAATAAAATTTCTAATCCTTTTGTTTGAAAAGGTTTAGGCACACCGTTTTTACTTCGTGTTCCTTCTGGAAAAATAACGGCGGCACGTTTATTTTTTTCAATATACTCACCAAATTTCATGAGTGCAGGTAAGGATTGTCTTGGGTTTTTCCTATCAATTAACGCGGCTCCACCATGACGTAAATTATAAGATACACTGGGAATACCTTTGCCTAATTCTATTTTACTAATAAATTTAGGATGGTGTTTACGCATATACCAAGTAAGTGGGTATATATCGTGTAAACTTTGATGATTTGCAACTATAATTAATGGTTGGTTTGTATCTATTTGATGCGGATTGTTAAATGTAAAACGTGTGCCCAATATGTTGGCACATCGCATGAGTGATACTTGTAAAAAATCAACACTTTTTTTGTGCGCTTGATACCCGAAAATATTAAAACAAACCCATTGAATTGGATGAAAAATAACCAATGTTACAAGAAAGCAAATAAGATAAATAACGCTTAAAGGGTAAGCCAATAATTTTTGCATGTCGTAAAAATAAAAAAACTCCCTTTTAATACACCGCTACACAGGTGTTATTTTCGCAATTTACACGGGTTGGAGGGTTTACAATAGCGCAATCGGAAGCAATATTCCATTCTGTATTATAAAGTGCTTCTTTTCGGTTATAATTTTCAACCATCGTTTCAAGTTGTTCCGTATCAATTGAAGTTGAGTAAACCAAATAAGTCCAAGACCCACCACAAGGTTTGCTGCCAAATGGAATAAATTTACATTCAAAAGTATCTCCACAAATAGAGGTATTGGCTAATTCTTCAATATCTATTTTTAAAACTGCTAGTTGTTGTTCTTCATCTTCTTTTGTTAAATTGGTGTCTTCATCACATTGTGTTGAAAATAACAACAAGCTAAATAGTATTAAAGCAAGTTTGGAAAATGGTTTTTTCATCTTTTCTAGTTTAGTTGATGTTATAATATTACTAATAATATCGTATAAAACTAAAAAACCACGAGTAAATCGTGGTTTTTATTTTATTTGTCATTCTGATTGGAGCGTGAGAATCTTTTTGTTTTATAGTTTAAATTAAAAAGATTACCACGTCATTTTATTCCTCGTAATGACGTACATTTTAACAATGCGCATTATAAGCATCAACAAGGTTTTCAGCAATTAATTCTGCTGGACGACCTTCAATATGATGACGCTCTAACATGTGTACCAATTCACCATCCTTAAATAGTGCCATACTAGGAGAACTTGGAGGAAACGGAATCATATAACCACGAGCAGCATCAACAGCTTCTCTATCTACACCTGCAAAAACAGTAACGATGTGGTCTGGTTTTTTTGCATTTTGCAAACTCATTCTGGCACCTGGGCGCGCATTGGCTGCTGCACAACCACAAACCGAATTTACTACAACTAATGTTGTGCCCGATTTAGCAATAGCAGCATCAACCGCTTCGGCAGTATGTAATTCTTCAAAACCAACTTTCGTTAAATCTTCGCGCATTGGTTTTACTAATTCTGCTGGATACATATTTTTAAATTTTAATAATTAACAATTTTTATAACTGCAAAGATACCAATTGTGTAACAAAATTGTAAAGCAATCAACTAACAAATATTATATTTACGCTCATTATTTTTATTTTATTAAATAGGTGAGCCTGAACCTACTTAAAAAGACTCTTTTTAAAAAGAAGAATTTTATATGTAGGTTTGGTCATAATTAAAATTTATAACTTACATGAGTTTTTCAAAATGGATAGGTGGTGCTTTAGGATGGTCGTTTGGCGGGCCTATTGGCGCAATAATTGGATTAGCAATTGGCAGTATGTTTGATGCTGTTACAAACGGTGATAAAAGTCCGTTTTTAGGAGAAGGACAGCCACAAAATAGAAGAACCACTTACAGAACACAACCAAGACAACGTCCACAAACACAATCGGGCGATTTTGAGGTAAGCTTACTCATTTTAGCATCTATTGTTATAAAAGCAGATGGTGTTCAAGATCAACGCGAGTTAGATTTTGTGCGTCAGCAGTTTGTAAATATGTATGGTAAAGAACGTGCTAATCATGCATTCAAATTATTTAAAGGGATAAATAGTCAAAACAATATTTCTACAAGACAGGTTTGTTTACAAATTAAGCAAATGATGGATCATCCATCACGCTTACAACTCATGCACTTTTTATTTGGTATTGCAAAAGCAGATGGAACAGTAACCGAAGATGAAGAACGCCAAATTTATACCATGGCAGGTTATTTAGGTATTAGCTCTCGCGATTATGAAAGTATTAAAGCTATGTTTTATAATAGTAGTGATAATGCTTATAAAATTTTAGAAATTGATAAAAGTGCCACAGTTGACGAGATTAAAAAAGCATACCGAAATATGGCCAAAAAATATCATCCAGATAAAGTGATACACTTAGGAAAAGAACATCAAAAAGGTGCTGAAGAAAAGTTTAGGCAAGTTCAAGCGGCTTATGAGCAGATTCAGAAGGAACGTGGGTTTTAGGTTTTTTGTCATTCCAGCTTAGACAGCAATCTACTATGAAATTCAATTTTTTTGAATAGTTTGGGAGACCTTTTAGCATTTTGACCATTAAGTAATAAACCAGTTTTATGAACGATAAAAAAATCTTAGAACTTTTCAAAGATGGTCAACGCGAAAAAGCCTTTAGTAAGCTATACGCTTTATATCCAAAAATTGAAGCTTTAGTGCTTTCTAAAGGCGGACAAAAACAAGATGCTTCCGATGTTTTTCAGGAAGCTTTAATAATTCTAAATAGAAATCTCGAGAAATCAGATTTTAAGTTAACGTCTTCATTTTATACTTATTTATATTCAGTATCTCGATTTATTTGGAAGGATACCCAAAAGAAATTTTCAAAAGAAGAACTACATAATTTAAACGATACCGAAGTTGAATACTTCCATAGTGTTTTAGAAGAAAAAAAGTACCAATGTGCAGAACGTGCATTTCTCGAATTAGGAGAACGATGTCAACAACTTTTACAACTGTTTTATCACAAAGCAATGTCTTTTAAAGATATTGCTAATGTGATGCAATTTAAATCTGAAAAGATTGCAAAAAACCAGAAGTATAAGTGCTTAACAAAGGCAAAAGACATTTATCGAAACAGTAAAACGGTTCAATCTTAATTCAGGAAAACATGGAAAATTACATAGAAAATATAGAGTTAATTAATAACTATTTAAACAAAAAACTTTCTGAAAGTGCGATTCAAAATTTTGAAAATCGCTTAAAAACGGATTCAGGTTTTAATACCCTTTTTGATGAGCACTCCGCATTTTTAGAAGGATTAAAAAGGCAACAATTAAAAACAGAAATTGTAAAAGGAAAGCAGACTTATGTGAAAATGAAATGGTTTAAGTTTTTAGGAATTTCAATAACAGTTTTAGCTGTTGCAGCAGTTGTTTATTTTAACGTATTCAATTCAGATAAAGAATACTTAAAAAGTAAACTGAATTTCGAATCTGAGTATGTTCAAAATTTTCAAGTAGCTGTTGACTCTGTTATTGAAATAGTTGGAGAAAAAGGCACAATTATTAAATTTAATCCAAAAGATTTAGAAACTAGTTCAAAAGAACCTTTTACAGGAGATTCTTTAAGTATTGAGTTAATAGAATTAACAACTAAACAAGATTTACTTTTAGCAAATGCTCAAACAATTTCTGATGGTAAAAGTTTGATTTCTGGAGGTGCTTTTAAAATTGATATTAAGTCTAAGGGTGAATCTTTAGTTTTAAAGGAAGGAAAAACTATTGACGCACAATTTCCTAAGAATACTTCAGAAGATGGTATGCAAATATTTTATGGGGAACGAGATAAGCAATATAAGATGAATTGGAAGGTTTCTAATATTAAATTAGAAGAGAAAAAGTATTCTGTTTTAACTTTTAAAGATAGTTCAATTATAGATGAAATATTAACTAAACAATTTGGAGTTGATATGTATAAGAATACTGTTTTGGTGGATACTTTAGGGATATTAAGTTATGAAAATATAGTTAAAAATTTTCCTGAAATTGAAGATATAAAAATTGAGAATGATACATTGAGAATTTACGATGTTACTTTCCGTTATCAATATAAAGACCTTCAACCGGATGACCTTTTTGGAAATACTGAAGTATTACAAAGGAAATATATTTCAATTTCAAAGAGTGAAATAGAAAATGTAATAGAGCATATAGGTGTAGATTATTTTATAAACGAAGAATCATTAGGTTTATATAATGACGTTGTAAATAGTTTTTATGAATCAGTTGAACTCTCAAAATTAGGATGGATAAACATTGACAAATTTGCAGGAAATGAAGAAACGGTAAAAATTAAACTTGAATTTAATATAAACACTAATCACAACGAAATATATATTGTAGACCAAAATAATAATACTGTATTAAATGTTTATAACAATGAGGTTGATTTACCAATTAATAGAAGTTTTTATATTATCGCTGTTGGTATAAAAGGGAAAGGTATTTATGGATTTAAAAAATCGTTAAGAGTTAATAAAAGTGGCGATTTTAAAATAAATTATAAGAAGATTAATGAATCTCAAATAAAATCAATTTTAACTATTGAATAATTCTAGCGTAAAGGCTTATAATTCCCATCAATAAACGCAATAGCCTCTTCCTGCGTTAAAACAGCAAACTTTTTATAACGGTTATGCACATCAATAATTTCATCTAAAGCTTTTTCAACAAGCGGTTTATTTTCCCATGTATTAAGGTGTGCGACTACTGTTTTTAAACAGCCATTTTTATAAGCTATTTGCCCTAAAACATGAATTAAAGTATCTGAAACACGTTTGGTTTCATCAAACTCTAATTCCTTAAGTAATGGTAAAATATCTTGAGGATGTGTACGTCCTCGTAATTCAATACCGTGGCAAATTTCACGACGTACTTCTTTATCAGCATGTTTTAAATAGGTTTTTGCCCAAGCCAAAACTGGAATAGGGTTTTTTTCGCTCATTTTTTTTACTGAGCCAATTACGGCGTTTCTAACGGAATGGTGTTTGTCAAATAAACCTGTATCAAAAAACGCTTGTACTTTTTCAAAATGAAATTTACCAATTTCACCTGCCGCATTTATAACGGTTTGACGTACTTTGTCTGAAGCTGTACTGAGCAGATTCGAGGTATCAGATTTCAGTAAGGTTTTTAAATTAAAAAGAATAGTTTTTTGAAGTTCGGGTTTTGAATAAAATAGCTTTCCAATGGCTAAATATGCTGTTTTTCTTATATACGTATCTTCATCTGAAAAGTAGATGATAATATTTTCGATTTTATTCTTATATAAATCTTCAGCAATATCCCTATTGATTTTTTCAACCAAAATATTCCGTTCTTCTTTGGGTAAATCGTAAAAAGCCATTGGTATAAGTTTTCATAGTAAAAATAAAATAAATAAATTGCAGACTACTTTTTTAACTCAGCAATCTTAAAATCATGAAAAATATCTTTGACGCTAAAGAAACTGAAACAGTTATTGATAGAATTAATAAACTATCGCCTACTACAAGACCAATATGGGGAAAAATGAGTGCAGACCAAATGTTAGCACACTGTAACGTAACTTACGAAATGGCTTTTGAAGATAAACACTCAAAACCAAACGGGTTTACAAAATTTATGCTAAAACTATTTGTTAAAAACACGGTGGTTGGCGAGAAACCGTATAAAAAGAATAGTAGAACAGCTCCTCAATTTTTAATTACAAATGCTAAAAACTTTGTAGAAGAAAAGGCAAGATTAACAGATTATTTAAGAAAAACACAAAGTTTAGGAGATGCCCATTTTGATGGTAAAGAATCGCACTCTTTTGGAAAATTGACAAAAAAAGAATGGAATAATATGTTTTATAAACATTTAGATCACCATTTGAGTCAGTTTGGAGTGTAATCTGCTAATCAAAAATAATTTTAGACTGCTCACTGCTTACTGATAACTGAATAGTTCTTCCCAAAATCATAGCACGATTATCTTTTTCATGACCTGCAGGCATGTTAAACGCAATCGGAAAATTATAATCTGCTAAAGCATCTAAAACAAGTTGCTCGATGGAGGTTCCCCAAAGCGTAGTATTTGTTCTCATTTTAGACATATCGCCAACAATAACACCCGTACAATTATCAAAATAACCAGCACGTTTAAGGCTTTGCAACATACGATCAATATGATATTTATATTCGCCAATTTCTTCAATAAATACTATTTTACCAGACGTATCAATACTGGTTTTTGAACCTAACATGGTGTGCAACATGGTTAAATTTCCACCAACAAGTTGTCCAGAAGTAGTTCCTGTTTTATTATAGGTTGAACCTTTTAAAGTGTAGCTTAAAGGCTTGCCAAAAACGGCATCTTTAAATGTTGAAATAGTTTCTTTAATAGTGCTTAAATCGTCTTGTAAACTGGTGCACATGAGTGCATGAACACTCTCAACACCTTCATTATGTATTTGATTATGAAGTGCGGTAATATCAGAATAGCCAATAATCCATTTGGGGTTTTGCTTAAATTTTGAAAAATCTAGTTTATCTAAAATTCTAACGGTTCCGTAGCCACCGCGTGCGCACCAAATGGCACTAATTTTCGGGTTGTCTAAAGCTTTTTGTAAATCTTCACAACGTTCATCATCAGTTCCAGCAAAATGATTGGCTTTGCTAAAAACATGTTGCCCAACTACAGCATGTAATCCCCAACTTTTTAATAAAGCCTTAGCTTGTTCAACCTCCTTGGTTCTATTTTTTAAAATTCCTGAAGGCGCAACAATGGCAACCGTGTCGCCTGCTTTTAAATATGGTGGCTGTTTCAAAGTAGTGTTTTGTTTTTCAATTAAATTCTGCGCAACATTCGTTTTTATTCCAAAGAATAAAACAACACAAAATAAGGGTATTGTTAGTAGGTTTTTATGCATAATGTAAATGTACATTTTTTTTCTAAATCGTAGCCAAAATGTGTACTTTTACGGCTTTAAAATGAACCGTCATTCCGAGCGAAATGGAGTTAGCCCGTGCTGAGCGCAGTCGAAGTATGGGAATCTGTTGAATTAGAATTTCAATTAATGAGATTCCCACAGTCGTACCTCCTTCGCAATGACGTAAAAATTTAATTTTTATATTGATGAACAAACCAAAACGCTATACAATTACTACTGCACTTCCCTACACAAACGGGCCCATACACATTGGCCATTTGGCAGGGGTTTATGTGCCAGCAGATATTTATGCACGCTATTTGCGCTTAACTGGGAATGATGTTGTTTTAATTGGCGGAAGTGATGAACATGGTGTGCCTATTACCATTAAGGCAAAAAATGAAGGTGTATCGCCTCAAGATATTGTAGATAAATACCATGCGATTATTAAAAAATCGTTTGAAGATTTTGGAATAACTTATGATAATTATTCACGTACATCAGCACCAATTCATCATGAAACAGCTTCAGATTTTTTTAAAACGTTAAATGATAAAGACGAATTTATTGAGGAAACATCTGAACAGTTGTATGACGCTGAAGCAAATCAGTTTTTAGCAGATCGTTTCGTTATTGGAACTTGTCCTAAATGTGGCAATGAAGAAAGTTATGGCGACCAATGTGAAAATTGTGGAACAAGCCATAACGCAACCGATTTAATAAATCCTAAATCAGCTTTAACAGGAAACACACCTACTTTAAAAGAAACAAAACACTGGTTTTTACCTTTAGATAAGCACGAAGCCTTTTTAAAAGAATGGATTTTAGAAGGTCATAAGAAAGATTGGAAACCAAATGTTTACGGACAATGTAAATCTTGGATAGATGATGGTTTGCGCCCTCGTGCGGTAACCCGAGATTTAGATTGGGGAATACCAGTTCCTGCTGAAGGTGGCGAAGGTAAAGTGCTTTATGTTTGGTTTGATGCGCCTATTGGCTACATCTCATCAACTAAAGAATGGGCAGCACGAGAAGGAAAAGATTGGGAACCCTATTGGAAAGACGAAGACACGAAACTCGTTCATTTTATTGGAAAAGACAATATTGTATTTCATTGTATCATATTTCCAGCGATGTTAAAAGCCGAAGGCAGTTATATTTTACCAGAAAATGTGCCAGCTAACGAGTTTTTAAATTTGGAAGGCAATAAATTATCTACCTCTAAAAACTGGGCAGTTTGGTTGCATGAATATTTGGAAGAATTTCCTGGTCAGCAAGATGTATTGCGTTATGTTTTAACGGCTAATGCACCAGAAACTAAGGATAACGATTTTACTTGGAAAGATTTCCAAGCAAGAAATAATAATGAATTGGTTGCTATTTTTGGAAACTTTATTAATCGTGTAGTGGTGTTAACCAATAAATATTACGAAGGTGCTGTGCCAGCTCCAAGTGATTTTAATCAAGTTGATGAAGAAACTTTAGCGGCCGTAAAAGCGTATCCTGATGTTATTGCAAGTTCTATTGAGCGTTACCGTTTTAGAGAAGCGGGACAAGAATTAATGAATTTAGCACGTTTAGGAAACAAATATCTAGCTGATGCTGAACCCTGGAAAGTTATAAAAGTAGATGAAGAACGCACTAAAACCATCATGTTTGTGGCGCTTCAAATAGCTTCTGCTTTAGCCACTTTAAGTGAACCTTTTTTACCTTTTACATCTAATAAATTGAAAAACATCCTTAATGTCAGTTCGAGTGATTCGACGAAGGAGAATAGTATCGAGAACTTTTGGAATGAAGTAACTACAAAAGAAGTTCTCATTCCAGCAGGACATAAAATAGGAAAAGCAGAATTATTATTTTCTAAAATAGAAGATGAAACTATTCAAAAACAGCTTGATAAATTAGAAGCTAGCAAAAAAGCTAATGAAATAGCCAATGCTGTTGTAGAACCACAAAAAGAGACCATAACGTTTGAAGATTTTACCAAACTAGATATTCGTGTGGGAACTATTCTTGAAGCTGAAAAAATGCCAAAAACTAAAAAGCTTTTAAAACTAAAAGTTGACACAGGTATTGATACAAGAACTATAGTTTCTGGAATTGCTGAAAGTTTTTCTGCTGAAGAAGTGGTTGGTAAGCGTGTTACTGTTTTAGTAAATCTTGCTCCAAGAGCTTTACGAGGTGTGGAGAGTCAAGGTATGATTTTAATGACGGAGACTCCTGAAGGTAAATTGGTATTTGTAAATCCTGACACTTCGACTTCGATCAGTGCAGGTGATTTTGAGGTTGGTAATGGGTTGCAGATAAGTTAATATCCATATGGGTTATATTTTTTTGTAGAATACATGTTTTAGGGACTTAATTTATCTTAACATATTACTACAACATTAAAGAATTATTTAACTTTACAAAAAAAGAAGCATTATGTTATCAAAAATCATTCAAGACGCATTAAATCAACAAATAAGAATAGAAGCAGAATCTTCTCAAATTTATTTGGCCATGGCATGTTGGGCAGAAGTTAAAGGTTTAGAAGGCGTTTCTAATTTTATGTATGCACAAAGCGATGAAGAAAGAGAGCATATGTTAAAGCTCGTAAAGTTTGTAAATGAACGCGGTGGTCATGCAAAAATATCACAGCTTAAAGCACCAAATGTAACCTTCAGGTCTTTCAAGGAAATGTTCGAAAAATTATTTGAACATGAAGTATACGTATCTCAAAGTATTAATGAATTAGTTCATATTAGTCTTCAAGAAAAAGATTATGCAACGCATAACTTTTTACAGTGGTATGTAGCAGAACAGATAGAAGAAGAGGCTGTTGCTAGAACCATTTTAGATAAAATCAACATGATTGGAGATGATAAAGGCGGATTATATTTATTTGATAGAGATATTGAAAATTTAACGGTTACTACTGCAGCTACAAATACACCACAATAATTTAACATTTAAGCTTATTTAGATTTAATAAAAATAACTTATTTTTGCCCTCAGAGTTTTATAGCATATTCTATTTTGGGCAAAAAGAAGAAAAAAAAGGCACTAAAAAAGTTACGAAAGTTAGGAGTTGAACTTCCTGAAAAAGTAAAAACAAGTTGCTGCAAAAAATTTAAAAAAGGTGAAAACAAGCGTTGTAAAAAATGTCCTTGTTTTGATTTGATTAAAAAAGTAGCCTAATCTTCAATCTTCATCTTCATTAAACATTATTAGCCCTAAAAAGTTAAGTCCTTGTTAAAACTAATCCGCTAATGATACTTCTCTCGTAATTAAACTAAACTGACTTTTAAAGTGAGTTAATATTTTGATGAATAGCATTAAGATAAAATCTCTATTTCATTAATTTTGACCAAAACTAAAAATTTTAATTTATGAAAAACCTATTATTACTATTTTGTACAATATGCTTAATATCCTGTGGAGCATCTAAAACCGTAAGAGATTCTAGGAAAACAATTAAAGGCGAATGGACTCTAAATAAAATAGATTACAGTGCTGTTGGAACATTTAATATTATAATGTTAAATGATGTGTCAAAAGAATGCTTTGAAGGCAGTACTTGGCAGTTTGTTCCTAATAATTATTCAGGAACTTATACTATAAATAGTGCCGATTGTTCTTCAGGTATGCGTTATTTTAATTTCACCATTCAAGAAATAGATGAGCAAACCGGACTATATAATTTCTTATTGAAGCCTACTAACGAAAAAGGTAAATCGGAAACAAATCAAGGTGTCCGATTTAAATTAACAGCCTTATCAGACTCAACTATGCAATGGCAACAAACTATTTATAAAGAAGGCAAGCCATTTATTATTAACATGAATTTTACTAAATAATTAAGACCATGAGAATTAATATAAACAAAACAGGAGTTATACTATTAACAGTAATTCTATCTATTGGGTTTACAAATTGTAAATCTGTTCAAAATGCTAATAACAAACAAAAAGGCGCTGTAATAGGCGCAACAGGTGGTGCCATTTTAGGAGCTATTATTGGAAACAATGTAGGTAAAGGTGGCAATGGCGAATTAGGCGCTGTTATTGGTGGTGTAGTTGGAGGTGGCGCAGGAATTCTTATTGGAAATAAAATGGATAAGCAAGCCCAAAAAATTGAAGAAGAAATTCCTGGAGCTCAAGTAGAACGTGTAGATGACGGAATTGTAGTAACCTTTGATGAAACTAGCGGGGTATATTTCGATACAAATAAGTACAATATAAATTCAGCTTCGCAAAACACATTAAACAAACTAATTGGTGTTTTTAAAGAATTTCCAGATACTAATATTTTAGTTGTAGGACATACAGATAGCGCTGGAGCTGACGATTATAACATGACGCTTTCTAAAAATAGAGCCTATGCAGTAACCAATTATTTAACGCAACAAACTGTAAATACAGCTCGTTTAACAACTAACTGGTTTGGAGAAACTCAACCTATACATGATAATGCTACTGCCGAAGGACGCGCAAAAAACAGACGTGTAAACGTTGCTATTTTACCAAATGAGAAAATGATTGAAGAAGCTAAACAACAGGTCGGAAATTAAATAATTTAAAGTCTATTGATAATAAAAGAGACTGTCTAAAAAGTGATGAATTTTGTCATTCAGAATGATACTTTTTAGACAGCCTCTTTTTTCGGTATTATTTTGTATTAACTCTGGTAGAATGCATTAACTCTAGTTTCCAAGTACTGTCTTGTTTTATCGCTACAATACTTTCTAACCATTGTGCTTTTCGCTCTAAACTATCCTTTTTTAAAGTCGCATAATTATGGTAAGCCATCCATATGCGGTTACCCTCTTTTTTAGCTTTAAAAAAATCAAAGCTGTTAATGCGTGTCATACCATCATCTCTTAGTTTAGCGCGTTCACACCAATTAGCAATAGTATCATTTGTCCAAACCTCACCATGTTCTAAAAGTATAAAATCATCAGTATGGTATTTAGAAAGTAATTCAGCTTTTTTATCACTCCAAATATCATCAAAAACGCCTTGAACAACTTGCTCAACGGCTTTAAAATCTTTTGTGTTATCGGTGGTTACTTCTTTTTGTTTTTCACAACTTGTTAGTGTTAACATAATAAGACAAAGTACTTTTAAAAGGTGTTTCATTGTATTGCTGTTTTTTAAATTTAAGTCACGTGTAAACCTTATTTTTGCTTTATAATTTTTAAGGCATATGTCGGCACAACTAAAATACATACTTTCTCAGATACAATTACCAGAACAATCAATAAAAAATACAATTGATTTACTTAATGAAGATTGCACCATTCCATTTATTTCGCGCTACCGAAAAGAACGTACAGGAAATCTTGATGAAGTTCAAATAGGCGACATAGTAAAATATAAAGAACAATTTGAGACTTTAGAAAAACGAAAAAAAGCCATTTTAAAAGCCTTAGAAGAACAAGATGTTTTAACCTCGGAATTAAAACAAAAAATTGAAGCTACTAACGATTTAACAACACTTGAAGATTTATACTTACCATATAAGAAAAGCCGAAAAACCAAAGCAGAAAAAGCACGACAATATGGTT
Organism: uncultured Flavobacteriaceae bacterium; assembly: GCA_947500585.1. Lineage (GTDB taxonomy): Bacteria > Bacteroidota > Bacteroidia > Flavobacteriales > Flavobacteriaceae > CAXBID01. The sequence goes on from CANMSN010000008.1 coordinate 153,771, forward strand.
TAGAACCTTTGGCTAAAATCATTATGTCACAAAATGGCAATGATATTGAATCTATTGCCAATAAATATGTAAAAGGAGAAGTTGTTTCTGTTGAAGACGCATTAGAAGGCGCAAGACATATTATAGCGGAATGGATTAATGAACGTACCGATATTCGAAATAACATCCGTAGGCAATTAGAGCGTTTCGCTATGATTTCTACTAACTTGATTAAAACTAAAGCCGAAGAAGAAAGTGCTCAAAAGTTCAGAGATTATTTTGATTGGGAAGAATCCTTGAGTAGAATTCCGTCTCATCGTTTATTGGCTATTTTACGAGCAGAAAAAGAAGGTTTTATTCGTGTAAAAATTAGTATTGATGATGATCGCGCTTTAGATAACATCGAAAGGCGCATTATTAAAAGTAATAACGCTTGTGCGGAACAAATTGAAATTGCCATAAAAGATGCTTACAAACGCTTATTATTTCCATCATTAAGTAACGAAGCGCTGCAAGTAGCAAAAGATAAAGCTGATGAATCTGCAATTAATGTATTTGCAAAAAACTTAAAGCAATTATTATTAGGCTCACCATTAGGTGAAAAACGTGTTTTAGCCATCGATCCAGGATTTAGAACAGGCTGTAAAATTGTATGTTTAGATGCCCAAGGCCAATTAAAATACAACGAAACCATTTATCCGCATCCGCCAAAAAGTGATTCTATGGGTGCGATGAAAAAATTGAGTTCGTTAGCCGATGCTTATAAAATTGAAGCGATTGCTATTGGAAACGGAACAGCATCAAGAGAAACCGAAGCACTCGTTAAAAAAATTCATTTTAAAAATGATATTCAAGTATTTGTAGTTAGCGAAGCAGGAGCGAGTATTTATTCGGCATCCAAAATTGCTCGAGAAGAGTTTCCTGATTATGATATTACGGTTCGTGGTTCGGTGTCTATCGGACGAAGACTTCAAGACCCCTTAGCGGAATTGGTTAAAATTGATGCCAAATCAATTGGTGTGGGGCAGTATCAACATGACGTAGATCAAACTAAACTTCAAAAAGAACTCGATGTTGTGGTTGAAAATTGTGTAAATGCTGTTGGTGTAAATATTAATACAGCAAGTAAATCGTTGTTAAGTTACGTGTCTGGAATCGGACCAAAACTGGCAGAAAATATCATTAATTATCGTAATGAAAATGGTGTTTTTAAATCTAGGACAGCCATTAAAAAAGTACCACGTTTAGGTGGGAAAGCGTTTGAACAAAGCGCAGCTTTTCTGAGAATAAAGGATGCTAAAAACCCGTTGGACGATTCTGCAGTACATCCAGAAAGTTATACTATAGTTCAAAAAATGGCTAAAGATTTAGGAAAATCTGTGCAGGATTTAATAGGGAATTCGGAACTTCTTAAAAAACTAAATCTAAAAAATTATTGTACTGAATCTGTTGGTTTATTGACACTTGAAGATATTATTAAAGAACTAGAAAAACCAGGGCTAGATATTCGTGAGCAAGCTAAAGTATTTACGTTTAATCAAAATATAAAAACGATTGATGATTTGCGAGAAGGACAGTTGCTCCCAGGAATAGTAAATAATATTACCAATTTTGGTTGTTTTGTAGATGTTGGTATTAAGGAAAGTGGCTTAATTCATGTATCCAATCTATCAGACAGTTTTGTGAAGGATGTAAACGCCCATATAAGTTTGCATCAACAAATTATAGTAAAAGTATTAGAGGTAGATATTCCGCGTAAGCGTATTCAATTAAAGTTGCATAAGTAAATACCTTGTCATTCCTGCGAAGGCAGGAATCCAATAATAAAATATGAATTTTCAATTAAAAAGATTCCTGTCTTCACTTCGACTTGCTTCGGCTCCGCTCAGCACAAATCGCTTAGTGACCATGCAGGAATGCTAAAAAATGCTAAAAATAGCCTACCACAACATATACAAACATCCATTACCAGAAAATCATCGCTTTCCGATGCTTAAATATGAGTTGTTACCACAGCAACTTTTACATGAAGGCACTTGTACTTCTAATCATTTTTTTGAACCCAGTATTCCTAAAGATGAACATATTTTAAGAGTTCACGATAGCAACTATTATAGCGCATTAAAAAACCTGAGTTTAGATGCCCGAGCTGCTAGAAAAATAGGTTTTCCGTTGAGTGAGGCATTAGTAGAGCGTGAAGTTATAATTGCAGACGGTACTATAAAGGCCAGCGAATATGCATTAAAATATGGAATAGCCATGAATATTGCTGGCGGTACGCACCATGCATTTTCTAATAAAGGAGAAGCCTTTTGTTTATTAAACGACCAAGCTATTGGCTCGAGATATCTTTTAAAAAATGGGTTAGCAAGCAAAATATTGATTGTAGATTTAGATGTACATCAAGGGAATGGCACTGCGGAGATTTTTAAAAATGATACATCAGTGTTTACATTTTCCATGCACGGAAAAGGGAATTATCCGTTTAAAAAAGAGCAAAGTGATTTAGATATTGCTCTTGAAAATAATACAGACGACGAAACATATTTGAATATTTTAAAAGACACCTTACCAAAATTAATTGAGGAACAAAAACCAGATTTTATATATTATTTGTGTGGCGTTGATGTATTGGCTTCTGATAAATTAGGGAAATTAGGAATGACGCTTAATGGTTGTAAAGAACGCGACCACTTTGTACTACAAACGTGTAAAAACCACCAAATTCCTGTAATGTGTTCTATGGGTGGTGGCTATTCACCAGATATTAAAATTATTATTGAAGCACATGCGAATAGGTTTCGTTTGGCGCAGGAGATTTTCTTTTGAATTTTAGAAATAATCCATCGGATATTTATGAAATTCTGTCAATTTGAGTGAATTTTACGATTAAAATGAGTAAAATTTATATCGAGAACAAGAATTTTGGATTGTAAGATGTTCTCGATACGATTTCTCGTTCCTCAAAATCACTCGAACTGACATTCTTGAAACTGGTTTGACCAGAAAACACAAAATCAGTCTGATTATTCTACCTTTAAATTAGAATAATAAACCCCTTGATCATTCATAAAAGTGCCATCCTTTTTATTTAAATCTAATGTTCCACCTTTAAAGTTTGTTGCAGGTAAACCGAGTTCTTGGTAAATACAAGCTGTGGCTGCATAATCCCAAATACTACCACCTCCAAGATTTTTTTTAGGGAGTTTTAAAAAACATGCAGGACCGTTTTCTAAAACTAAAATAGCATTCATTACTGCACCGGCTCCAGAAATTTCTTTAATACCTTTTAATCCTAAATCAGTTTTATGTTTGTTAAGTATTTGTTGTATTTCTTCAGACTTAGATGTGTCTCTTATTTTTTTATCGGTTACGTAAGTTAGATAGTCATTAGCGTTATTAATGTTCCATGGTTTTTTATTTTTATAAACGCCTTTTCCTTTTATTGCATGATATAAGGTTTCAGTACTAGGATCAAATACTACGCCGATTACAGGAGTTCCATCTTTGGTAATTAAAGCAATAGCAACAGAAAATCCAGATTGTTTCTTAATAAATGCTAGTGTACCATCCATAGGGTCTACACACCAAAAAAAGTCTTTTTTAAATCGGCTTCTGTCATCTTCGGTTTCTTCTGTTAATATTCCAATATCAAATGTTTTGCAAGTGGGTATTAAATGTGATAAAATAATACTTTCGCATTCGCGATCTACTTTTGTTACTACTTGGGAAGCATAGTTAGATCCAGCTTCTTTTTTCTCTACAGTAATGTCATCATTCATGTGCTTCTGAATGACTTTTCCAGCAGAAAGTGCCGCTTCAATGGCAATATTTGCTAAATGTTGTAAGTCCATTACTATAGGTTTTTGATGACTTGTGCAGTTATACGTTCACTATAACTATTAATTTTCCAATGGCCAGGGCTCCAACCTTTTAAAAAGCGATGGAAATCTGCCCAAGCCACTCGATATAAAGAGCGCCATTCTTTTTCAAGAGGGTCGTTTTTCTTACCAAGCGCTTTGTGTAAATGAGCAAAGTAGGTGTCTAATATTTTTGATTCCAAACGTTCGCAATCACTTTCATTGAGACAACTTCCAATAAAATAGGCTACGTCTTTCATGCCGCATCCGCCACCTACATATTGAAAATCTACGCCTGCAACTTGTCCGTTTTTCGAAAAACAAAAGTTTGCCAATTTTGCATCGCCATGAACAAACGTTTTAAAGTTACAAGTATTCAGTTTTTTGTCAATAGCAACAGCAGCATTTTTCAATGGGTTGTCTTGTAAAACTTCTAATTCTTGAGGTCTAGTTTCTAAATGCCAATAGGTTCCAACGTTCCAAAGGTCATTAGGTACTTTTCCTAAATAGCTCGCGTGAAATTGTGCCAACCACTTTAAACAGGTATCTATATCTTCCCATAATACTTCTTGTTTTCGTAATGGAAAACCTGCTTTATCTAAATCTTCAAGTACTATAAGTGTTTCATCGTGGTAATTTTCAATAGCAAAACACTTTGGTAAACGCGCCATACTAGTGTTACTATATGTTTTATACCAAGTCGTTTCAACGTTGTAAGATTTCAATTTTCTTTGATGACCAATATCAGTATGCCTTCCTCTAGGGTGTTTTTGACTTTTAGGTAATTGAACATGTTTTACCACAATACTTTCTATAGCAGCATTTTCTAATGCAATGCGTATAATTTTACCATAACCACTCCATAATTCTTGGATAACTTCTTTTTCAACTAAAGAAGGCGCACCTGTTTTTTGTAAAATGATGGATTTGAAATAATCGTTCATACATTGTCAAAGGTAGGAAAATGAAGTTTTTGTATTAATGAATTAAAATTATTATTGAATTATATGTAAATGCGTTTCGGTTGGTTTAGGAGATTTACTTTTAAAAATAATGAGAAAGGTTTAAACTATGAATTAATAATAAACGCCCAAAAGTATGTGTTGTATTTTTCTAAATACATCAATAAATTCTGCTTTGTCTCTTGCAAAACAAAGTATTTCTCTACTTTCTGCTGTAGTAAAAGGATAATTTTCTAAAACAAGAATTATATTGTTTAACTTATTTATAAGCATTTTGATATTTGTGTTTTGGCTTGCCCATAAAACATGACTTACAGAAAGGTCTAAGGCATCAAAACCACAACACTCTAAACAGCAATGTTTTTGTAGTCTATACCAAAATCTTTCAGTCCCTTTCAAATAATTATCTATTTGAATCTTAGTTTTCATTGTTTTAATTTTAAGAAATCGGCAAACTTAGTTTGCCGATTTTCTAATTACAATAAATTATTCAATCGATCTCGAAACCAGTTGTTCTTTGTCTTTTCAACCTCCTTTTTTACAACGGTTTCTTTCGCTTTGTTTTTGCTGTTATATGCATTGCGTTTTCTAACTACACGCGCAATAGCTTTATTAACAAAGTTGATAAATTCATCATTCAAAGCAATCATTTTAGATTCATTTAATGCTTCTTCAGCTTTATCATAGTCTTGTAAGGCTTCGAAGTATGATGCTTGCACTAGTTTAATATTTGCTTTACCTGTACCTTTAAATTTTAATGCAAAATCAATTAATTTCTTAGCCTTTGCGTAGTCTCCACGATTAATTAAAAGACGAATATAGTCTGGATAAATATCTTCGTTTTCAATATCGGCAGCAATGGCTCTTTCATAATATGCTTTTGCTGTTTCAAAATCTTTCAATTGTTCATTTTGAACCTTTGCCATTAAGCATAAAGCCTTTACACTTTCTGGGTTGTAAGACAACGCATAGTTTAATGCTTCAACAGCTCTTTCCAATTCGTATGGGTAAGCTTCCATAGCGCGGAATAAATATGTATTATGTAAATTATTTTCCATTTTCATTTTATTTATTATGAAATTTGATTTAAAAGCATACACTTTGTGGGCTCTTAAAACCGAATCAGATTTATTAATATTTTGAAATAAAAAAAACCGAAACAGTTTGTTCTGCTTCGGATTTTTTTCTGTGGAAAGTTATCTACAAAAAATACCGAAGCATGAGTAGTAACTTGGTGTTACAACCCGAATCTCTAAATCTTATATAATGCTTTAACATGGCTTCTTGTTTTATTTATTCTGAACTATCACACTGAGCATAGTCGAAGTGTTACTTCAGAAACTTATTTGTTATTACTGTCATTTAAAACAGCGGTGCAAAGATGAAAACTATTTTTGAAAAAACAAATAAAAATTAAATTTAATTTATTGAAAATCAGATAGTTATAATAAATTTTAAACAATGGAATCCCTGTCCGTTTTTTAACAGATATTCGAGTTAATTTGCAAATGTTTGTTTCTCAGTTGCTTACTCTTCAATGTCTAATATTTTAGTTTTTAAAATTTAATTTCAAATTATTTTATTTTTTCATAAAAAAAAAGCGTCCAATTTCTTGAACGCTTTTAAATAATTATAGATTTTAATGTTTTTTATCTATTCATATTCTTTATTTCGTCCATAAAAGTATCTAAATCCACGCCATTATTAACCAGTGTTAAAGCTTTATCAATAATATACTTTACGTTTACCGCATGAAAACCAAGTCCGACAGCAATTTTCTTTAAAAGCAACATTTCTGGGTCGCCTTTAATGGTGTCTACATGTATCATGCGCACTAAATCATATAAACGCTCTAATCGTAAATCGTAAGATACTGGTGGGTTTATAGGATACGATTGATAATTTTTTAAAATTGTTTTATAATCATTTTCACCAATCTCTAATCTTTGGGCTAATCGATCTAAAAATTGCTTTTCATCATCAGTAATTACACCATCTGCCATAGCTACACGAACTATTGCGGCAAAATGACTCTCATTACGCTTTTTAAAACCATTGTCAAATAAATCTGAAAACGACATACTTTTTCTTTTTTAGTGCTGCAAACCTACATATTTTTTTTAAGAATTTAAACTGAAAAATTTAATTTTTTGGGCGTTATCAAACCCTTCTGTTACGCTCAGGGCAAGCGGTCAGATTTTAAGCAATATCATTTTAAAATAACGTGAGTTCGACATAACTAGAGATTTAAATACAGTTGATTTGTATCAACGAAGTTGTTTTTTAGAGACGGT
>CANMSN010000009.1 GCA_947500585.1 uncultured Flavobacteriaceae bacterium
ATTCAGTACTTTAATTTACTAAATATTCTGCTTTTTTCTTCAATAAAAACTAAACTTTTTACGTCGAACTCACGTTAGCATACTATTTTTGGAATAACAAAAAGGGTTTTGTATTTTTAAGGGAGTATAATTATAAAAAAGGTGAAACAGGTTTATTGCATTCTTATTTTAGTGTTTTTGTCTGTGCTCTCATGTGTATCATCAAAATCTACAGCATCAACAGAACAAATTGAAGACTTAACTGATTTAATTGATAGTAAAAAGTTTAGCATTGAATCTGATTGGGCTTACCCGCAAGTTACTAATACTATGCAACAAGTCCTTAATTCTGTATTATTCCAACCAGGAAATAATGCTGGCGCTATTAATTTAATAGGTAACCCTAATTTTTTAACGATATCTGGCGATAGTATTTCATCCTATTTACCTTATTATGGTGAACGACAAATGCAAGTACAATATGGTGGTGGCGATTCTGCAATACAATTTAATGGTCTTATGGAAGATTATAAAACTACTAGAAATAAAAATGATAGTTATACCATATCATTTAAATCAAAAAGTAAATCGGAGGGTTTTAATACATCTATAGTTATATTTCCAAACTTAAGGAGTGAAATCATAGTAAATGGAAATTCCCGTTTTGCTATCCGATATTCTGGGACTGTTAAAAATATAGCTTCAGAAAACACATTGCTTGAATAATAGCTGTTATTCACATAAATACAGAAAAGGCTTTATACTTGAAATTTCCAGTTTTTTGGTTACTATTTAAAGGCCAATACTATGACCGTTTGGATAGTACGTAGCTTTAATTCCATTTAAAACAATGAAAATCAGTGTTTTACAAAATAATCAAAGTGAATGAATACCCTGTGTCTTACTCCATACTAGAATTTAAATCTGGGTTAAATACATTAAATTTTAGTGCTTTTCATCTATTCATCGGGTAAATTTAGGGTTCAAACGATTTTATTTCTGCGAAACAGCATCTGTTGCTTAGTTTTGACCTGATTAAAAAAATAACCCAAATGAAAAATTTAATTATCCTACTGTTATTAATCTCTACATTAAGTCTTAATACTAACACTATTGATGCTCAAGATTATGCTTCTAATACTGATGAAGTAATAGAAAACTATAAAAAGCGTAGTCCTGTATATGATTATACAGAAACAAATTTAAATAATACCGATACTATTCCAGATTTTGATTCAAAACAAAATAAATTAAAAATTTCAGGAATCATATATCAAAGTGATGGTGTTACTCCAGCAAAGGACGTTATATTATATTTTTCACAGCCAGATGAAAATGGTGATTATCAAATGCGTAAAGATGAATTTCGCAAAAGATATGTACATCACCAAGGTTGGGTAAAAACAGATACAGATGGTCGTTATACAATATATACATTCATGCCTGGGAAATATATTCGTTCAAAAGATCTTAAAAAAATACACCGTATTATAAAAGAGCCAGGGAAAGCTGAATATGAGATTGCACCTTTCTTTTTTAATGATGACCCAGTAATACCAGACTTAACATTAGCATGTAGAGCAAAAGCAGTAAGAAGTATGTTAAGAATAGAGAAAGAGGGTAATATGTTGGTAGCAACAAAAGATATTAAACTTAATAAGGACATTAAGAACTTATAGAATATTATTATTAGATTATAGCTTTAAAAAAGGATTACTAAAAAATGGTAATCCTTTTTTATTTTATTCAAATTAAGGCTTCTCTAAAGTCTATCTACTTTTAAACAATCTATAACAATTCAACTTCACTAATAACTTTTAAGGTTTTTAATACAGAGTCTGGAGTTACAGATATTGTGTTTATACCTTCTTTTACTAAAAACTCAGAGAAATCTGGAAAATCTGAAGGTCCTTGTCCGCAAATACCAACTTTGGTATTATGCTTTTTAGCAACTTTTATTAAGTTTCGTATCATAATTTTTACAGCTTCATTACGCTCATCATATAAATGCGCTACTAAACTAGAATCTCTATCTAACCCTAGAGTTAATTGAGTTAGATCGTTAGAACCTATAGAAAATCCATCAATCATTGGTGCAAATTTTTCAGCTAATATAACATTGGAAGGTATTTCTGCCATGAGATATATTTCCAAGCCTTTTTCGCCTCTTTTTAAACCGTTACTTTCCATAATTTCTAAAACTTGTTCTAATTCCCATGGTGTTCTACAAAAAGGCACCATGATAGTTGTATTTTCTAAACCATACTCGTCTCTTACTTTTTTTAGAGCTTTACATTCTAAAACAAAGGCAGCTTTAAAGGCTTCAGAATAATATCTTGAAGCACCTCTCCAACCTATCATTGGGTTTTCCTCATTAGGTTCAAAATACTTTCCTCCAAGAAGATTAAAATATTCATTAGATTTAAAATCAGAAAGTCTAGTAATAACTCTATTTGGGTAAAAAGCAGCCGCAATTTTCGCAATACCTTGGGCCAATTTATTTATAAAAAATGCTTCTTCATTATCATATCCTCTTATTATTCTTTTTATGGCTAATGATAGTTCTTCATCTCCCAATTCACGATGTTGTAAAAGTGCCAGTGGGTGTACTTTAATATAATTGTTAATAATAAACTCTTCTCTTGCCAAACCTACACCAGCATTAGGTATTTTTCGATATTGAAAAGCCAATTCTGGAGACCCAATATTCATCATAATTGGAGTTTTTGTTTTAGGAAATTCGCTAAATGGAGTTTCGTGTAGCTTAAAGTTTATTGCACCATTATAAACTTTCCCAACACTTCCTTCGGCGCACGAAACCGATATTTCCTGTTCATTTTCTAAAATAGTACTCGCGTTTACACCTCCTACAATACAAGGAACACCAATTTCTCTAGCTACTATAGCTGCATGACATGTTCTGCCTCCTTTTTCTGTAATGATGGCTGCAGCTTTTTTCATGAGAGGTTCCCAATCTGGATCTGTCATTTCCGTTACTAAAACTTCTCCTTCTTTAAAATCAATTTCATCAGCACTTCCATCTCTACCATCTAAAGTAAAAATACGTCTTACTTTGCCTGTCCCTATTTTGTCGCCAACCGCTATACCTTCTAATATAAGTTTATCTGCAAGGGTATCGGCATCTTCAATTTCATATTCTTTAATTGATTCTGATTGCTCTTGCGAATGAATAGTTTCAGGTCTTGCCTGTACAATATATAATTCGTTGCTTAAACCATCAATAGCCCATTCTATATCCATTGGGCACCAGGTTCCTCTTTTAGCACTGTAATAATCTTCAATTTTTTGTACCCATTCTGCTAACTGTATAATTTGCTCATCTTTTAAGCAAAACGTCCGTTGAAGGGGTTTATCAACAGGAACTTGTTTTACAGTTTCAAACGGTTTATTACCGTAAACCATTTTATGAGTTTTGTCACCAAGTTTTTTATCTATTATGGCGTTGAACCCCTTTTTCAAAGTTGGTTTAAAAACTAAAAATTCATCAGGTGAAATTTCTCCCCCAACCACTAATTCTCCTAAACCGTAAGCACCGTTAATTAAAACAATATCCTTAAAACCGCTTTCAGTATCTAAAGAAAATGCGACTCCAGAAGAACCAAGATCTGATCTTACCATTTTTTGAATACAAACCGATAATTTTACAGTAAAATGATCGTACCCTCTAGAAGACCTGTAAGATATGGCTCTGTCTGTATACAGAGAGGCAAAACAACTTCTTATAGCTGTTAATAGCATTTCTCCACCTCTAATATTTAAATAGGTGGATTGCTGACCTGCAAATGAAGCGTCTGGTAAATCTTCAGCGGTTGCAGATGATCTTACGGCTATATCTGTAGCTTCTTGTCCATAATCTTCAGATAAATCGTAATAAGAATTTAGTATAGCTTTTTCTAGAGAAACTGGAAATTTACCATTAGATATTAGTTTTCGTATTTGTGAGCCCGTTTTACGAAGTTCAATAATATCAGTAACATCTTTACCCTCTAAAGCGTCTGAGATTTTTTCTTTTAATTTGTTTTCTTTAATGAATTCGTCAAATGCATCTACTGTAACGGCAAAACCATTTGGAACTTTAATGTTTTGGGCCGTTAGATTTTTAATCATTTCGCCTAATGATGCACTTTTACCTCCAACTTTTGGGATGTCTTCAATGCCTAATTCGTTTAAATACTGAATAAATTTTTTTGTTTTTGTCATAACTTGAGAATAGAATATTGATTTTACGCAAACGTTTTCGTAAAGTTCGAAAAAAAATACAAAAACAAAAATTTTTTGAATATTTTTAGGAGTAATTTAATTTTTGTTGAATTTTTATTATGAATACATGATTTTTTATGATTAAAATGTAATATTCATAATCTAAAAATTTTGTTATTTTTTAATAATTATTGTAGGCTATTTGAGAAGATTTTCTGAGGCAATTTTAATGGGCAAATATCCATGTGATATTTTATTCAATGAAGAGATTATAGGAGGGAAGCATACTATAATATGTAATGGATAATTAGTTTCAAAGATAATTGACATGCAAACAGCTATCCAAATTTTGGATAGGATTGAAATAAAACAACAAATAATTTAAGCACATATTAAATCAACCTCTACGTATATTGATTAAAGTCCTTTAAAAAAAGATTCCCTGTTTCCTTTCATGTTGGGTACATCTACCTTGGCACATTATTTAACCCAAAACCCAATAAACATGAAAAAACAATTACTTATTTTATTGCTATTTTGTAGCATTAATTTTATTAACTCTCAAAATGTAAACATACCAGATGCTAATTTTAAAGCCTACTTGGTCGGAAATTCCAGCATCAATACCAATGGAGATACTGAAATTCAAGTAAGTGAAGCTAATGCTTTTTCGGGAGCTATAAATTGTACAAATCAAAACATATCTGACTTAACAGGTATAGAAGCTTTTACAAATTTAACAGATCTTCGATGTGCACTTAATAATTTAACCGTATTAGACGTAAGTCAAAATACAGTGTTAACTATATTATCGGCTAATGCAAACAACCTTACAACGCTAGATGTAAGTCAAAACCCCAATTTAGCTGAATTGTTTTGTTCTCAAAGTAGTAATTTGAGTACTTTGGATGTAAGCCAAAATACTAATTTAAAAGAACTTGATATTAGTGAGACAAACATTAGTTCAATAGATGTATCACAAAACACAAACTTAGAACTGCTAAACATCAATTCTAATTTCACAGCACTTGATATAAGTAATAATACAGCACTTAAAGAATTAAATTTAGCTTTTAGTAATGTAACAAGCTTAGACCTAACCAATAACACAGCATTAGAAGTATTATTTATTTTTCAGTCTAATATTTCTGCATTAGATTTAAGTCAAAATATAAGTTTAAACACTCTTCAATGTCAGCAAGCAACTAATTTAACAGAACTAAATTTAAAGAATCTGACTTCAAGCATGCTAACAAATTTTTCTGCAATTAATTGTCCAAATCTTACGTGTATTCAAGTAGATGACATTGCTGATGCTACTGCCAACTGGACAGATATAGATGCTACTGCTAGTTTTAGTACCAACTGTAACCCATTAGCAATTGGCGACAGCTTTGTCGATAATTTTATAACTTATGAAATTACATCGCTTACGCCTAATGAAGTTAAGACTATTGACTACAGTACAACTGGAAGCACAATGATTAATATACCAGTCTCAGTTACCAATAACGCTGTAGCCTTTGATGTTACTACTATTGGTATGGCAGCTTTTCTTCAAAAGGGATTGACTAGTGTTCAAATTCCTAGTAGTGTAACTAGTATTGAATCTGCTGCTTTTTTTGGTAATACGAATTTAACAAGCTTAACATTACAAGATGGAATTGTGAGTATTGGAAACAATGCTTTTAATGATTGTGATTTAACAACTATAACTATTCCTAGTACAGTTACTAATATTGGAGATTCTGCTTTTAACAGCAATAATCAATTAACTTGTATAGTATCTGAAGCTACAACACCACCTACAGTTACTACGGGTTCTAGTGATTCTTTTGGTACAAACCGAAGCAATATCGATTTATCCATACCATCTGGTACAGCAAGTGCATATACATCGGCAGGATGGACTGGTTTTAATACAGTTGCAGAAGGACTTACAGGTACTTTTGTAATCAACAATATAACATACCAAATCAATCCTACACCAAATAATGAAGTTAGTGTAACCGATTATAGCGTTGCAGGCGGAACCTCAGTAAATATACCAACTACTGTTAATAGTGGTTGTACAGAATTTAGTGTTGTTACTATTGCAGCTAATGCATTTATGAGTAAAAATATAGCATCAGTTGTGTTTCCAAACAACCTTGTTTCTATAGAAGATAATGCTTTTAATAATAATGATTTAACTACTGTTAATTTACCAAACGGCGTAACGAGTATTGGTGATAATGCATTTTTTCGTAATGATATAGCCTCACTTAATATCCCTGGTAGTGTTTTAACAATTGGTGAAGGAGCTTTTAGAAGTAATGATTTAACAGCTATTATTATTCCTGATGGTGTAACTAATATCGGTTTTATGGCTTTCGCACAAAACCTAGCAACAGCTATAATTATTCCAGATAGTGTAACGTCTATTGGAGGTTTTGCATTTTGGCAAAATAGTATTACAGACTTATCAAACGTGACACTACCAAATGGAACAACTAATATACCCGATGGTTTCTTATATGAAAATTCTATAAACAATCTTACCATTCCTAATGGCATCACGAGTATTGGTGAATGGACTTTTGCTGAAAACGGTATAACTAGCCTTACGCTACCTGCTAGTTTAATCCATATTGGCGAAATAGCTTTTGAGCAAAATCAGTTAACTAATGTAATGATACCTAATGGTGTATTAACTATTAGCGAAAGAGCCTTTAGATATAACCAACTTACAACTATTGTTATTCCTGGTAGCGTTACAACTATTGGAGATCGTGCATTTCTTGATAACCCTTTAACCGATGTTTATGCGCAAGCAACTACACCACCTACAATAACTACTGGAGGAATAACAGATACTTTTAGTACTAACAGAGGTGCAATACATTTACATATACCATCTGGTACTTTGGATACATACGTTACAAATCCAAATGCTGGAGCTGATTGGTCAGGTTTTAATCCCGTAACAGAAGATGCATCTTTAAGTACTTCTAATTTTGAATTAGAGCATGGTATTAAAGTAATTACCAATAGAGATGAATTAAAAATAATCTCATCAAGAAGCGCAACACTCAAAAATGTTTACATTTACGATATAACTGGTAAAAAAGTGAAACAGAACAGCGATGAAATTATCATACCAATAAACGATTTATCTAGCGGTATTTACATTTTAAAACTAACTTTTGAAGAAGGAACACTTGTAAAAAAGTTTGCGAAGTAAAAAACTCTTGATATATTTAATTGTTTATTAAATAGATTTCTATTTCATTTTTTAATAACCTTAAGTGTTTTAAATAAATCGCTTAAGGTTATTTTATAATACAGTATTTAGCCTCTGTTAAAGAAAAGCTAAAAATTATATTGTTAATTAGCGCTGAGTAATTCTATTTTTAATATGAAAACCATCAATAAATCTATTCTTTTTATTTTATTCTTTTTATTTTATTCTTTTACTGTTTTTGCACAAAAGAGTAAGATAGATAGTCTTAAAATTGAATTGCAAATCCATAAAGAAAAAGATAGCATAAGAGTTGAACTATTGATTGATTTAGCAATAAAACACATTAATACAAATTATGAAACAACCACTGCATATTTAAATGAGTCTGAAACATTAGCAAGAGTTATAGATTATAAAATGGGTATAGCTAGGAGTATTTATTTTAAAGGACTTGCTCTTGTTTTTAAATCGGACTATCAAGATGGCGATCAGTATTATAAACAAGCCATTGAATTATTTGAAGGTTTAAATGCTACTAAAAAACTCATTTTTGCATACTCAAATATGGGTGTGTTTTATGCCAGAAATCGCGATTATAGAAATGCTATAGTATATTATAAAAAAGCCCTGGACTATAAAGACCAAGTTGGGGACAATAATGCTATTAAAGAATTATATTTCATTGGTAGAGCATATTACAAAATAGGAGATTTTAAAAATGCTTTAATCTATTATAAAAAAGCTTTGCATAACAGTGAACAATTAAACGATACTAAACAAATAGAAAGCTGTTTAACTTGTATAGGGGATTTATATAGCCACCAAGGAAACTACCCGCTTGCGCTAGATTATTTAAACAAAAGTTTAGATTTAGCAAAAAAACATCAACATATTGAAAGTGTTAGTGATGCCTTAGTGTCTTTGGGGAATGTTTATATAAGGTTACAAAATTATGATAAAGCGATTGAGTATCATCAAAAAGCTTTAATAGAATCCAATAAAGTGAACGATAGAAATCTAGCAACTATATCGCACAACTTAGGCGAGTCCTACAAGTACAAAAAAGATAATGCAAAAGCACTAGAATTTTTTAGAGTTGCTTTAGAAAAGTTTAAAGAGAGAAAAAATAGACCAGACGAAGCCGAAACTTTAAATAAAATAGGAGAAATTTATTTAGAGCAAAAAAATCAAGAAACTGCCTATAAATATTTTGAAAATGCAAAAAACATTAATATTGCAATAGAAAATAGACGAGGTTTATCTGGCTCATACCTAGGCTTAGCAAAAGTGTATTTTAATCAAAAAAAGTACAGTTTAGCTTTAAGCAATACTTTAGACAGTAAAAAAATAGCAGAAGAGCTAGAGCTTATAGATGTGCAAAAAGATGCTGAACAATTACTCTCTAAAGTTTATACAAGCACAAGTCAATATAAAAAAGCCTTAATAAGCCATCAGCAATTTAAAATCTTAAATGACAGTCTTTTCAATAAAGAAAATATAGAAAAGATAACCCAAATAGAATATGAATATAAGTACAAACAAGCTCTAGATTCTGCAAGTATAAGAGAACTAAAACTCACAAAAACCGTGCAAGCTACGTCTCAAGATTTAGAGAAATCGCAACGAAATTATCTGTGGGCAATTATTGGTTTTCTTTTAGTTTCAATTATTTTAGGCTCAACTATTTTCTATCAAAAATTTAAAACTATTAAAGTAAAAAATCAAACCATTGCTACAGAACAAAAGTTATTGCGTAGCCAAATGACGCCGCATTTTATATTTAATTCATTATCTGTTCTACAAGGGATGATTTTAAATAAAGAAGACAAAAAATCGGTAAGTTATCTCTCTAAATTTTCTAGATTAATGCGGATTACTTTAGAAAATTCAAGAGATAAATTGGTGTTACTTTCTCAAGAATTATTGGCCGTAGAAAATTATTTAGAGCTTCAGAATTTAGAAAACGCATCATATAAATATTCTATTTCGGTTGACGATGCAGTTAATAGTGATGTATTTCAAATCCCACCAATGCTCATTCAGCCGTTTGTTGAAAATGCCATAGAACATGCCTTTACAGAGAAAATACACCCTAAAACAATCGATATAAAACTTAATTATTCAAATAAAAATTTAATTTGTACCATTGCCGATAATGGTATTGGTATAAGTGCGCGAAAAGAAAATAAAAACGGGCACAAAACATCTTTAGCAACAACTATTACTTCAGAGCGATTACAAATTTTATCAAAAGATTTAAAGATAGAAGGGAGTGTGACTATTGAAGATAGAGCAAAATATAATGCACAAGGTACTTTAGTTACTTTGGTTATTCCGCATAAAATTGTTGAAGTATCATGAAAGCACTTATTGTCGAGGATAAAGCATATATTAGAAAAGGGTTGTTAAGTTTATTGCAACTGGTAGATACCGAAGTAGACGTGCTAGGGGAGTGTGCTTCCGTAAAAAATGCTGTAGTTGTAGCAAATGCTTGTAAACCAGAATTGATTTTTTTAGATATTAATCTTTTAGATGGTAACGCATTTGATTTTTTAGAACAAACGGAACATTTATCATTTAAAGTTATTTTTATTACAGCCTATGAAGAATATGCCCTTAAAGCCTTAAAATATGGAGCAGTAGATTACATACTTAAACCTGTAGATGTAGATGAGCTTAAATTGGCATTAAAAAAGGTTAAAAGCATAACAGTAGTCGAACAACAAAAACAAATAAAAGCAGTAAAAACGGTTTGGAATACAGATGATACCAAACTCATATTATCGCTTCATGATAGCTTTCAAGTTATAGATTTAAATGAATTAATGTATTGCGAGACGGATAAAGGTTATACTTCTTTTTATTGTAGTACCGGTAAAAAATATCTAGTATCAAAAACATTAAAAGACTTTGAAGAGCGCCTTTTAAGAGCAGATTTTTCAAGACCTCACCAATCTTTCATGGTAAACTTAAAGTTTATAGATAAATATGAAAAATCTGGAACTATTTATTTAAAAAACGGTAAAAAAATCCCAGTATCTTCTCGAAAAAAAGAGGGTTTTGTTGCGACTTTTTTAAATTGGAATAGGAATTGAAAAGACTACTATTTAAATCTTAATACAATAAATTATATATTTAATGAGTTACCATAGACATTTTATATAATGTCTGATTATAATTTCTAAATGAATTATAATTTATATTATGTCAAATAGTAATTATTCAAAATCCAAAGTAGATTCCACTCCAATTGTTAAATAATATTAAAATCAATAATGTAACTTTTTTAATAAAGACAATACATTTATCTTTGCTATCCCTTAAATTTATATAAGTACCATGAAACCTAAATCGAAAATAGAGAAAACTCGATTACAATTATTACATCAGTATTATAAATATACTGGGTTTTATAGTTTCGTGTGGCAATCTATTAAAAAGGCTTTACCTATAATTATCTTATTTATAATTGGTATTTATGTAGTAAATTATTTTTTCGATATTAATACCGCGCTTATTCACTTAACAGAAACTTTACCTGTTTACGGTGTTTTCTTATTCTTTTTCGTTTCAGAAACCCTATTAGGTCTTATTCCTCCAGAAATGTTTATAGCTTGGTCAGGAAAAATGAATATGCCTTGGCTATACTTGAGTATATTGGCATTTTTATCATATTTTGGTGGTCTACTGTCTTACTGGATTGGTTATATAATTACAAAAATTCCTTTGGTTCACAATTACTTAGAATCTAAAATGCAAAAACAGCTCAAAAACTCAAGAAAATGGGGTGGTTTTTTAATTATCGTTGGTGCATTATTACCACTACCCTTTTCTATTTCTTGTATGGCAGCTGGTTTAATTGAGTTTCCATTTAAAAATGTAATCCTCTATGGCTCATTACGTTTGCTTCGTTTTGCCATCTATGGCTTAATTATTTTTAATGTGTTTTAAATAAACACTAAAAGTAGACTTCCAAATCATCTTAGTACACTACTTTTGCAGAAAAAAAGCATCGATATGTTTTCATTTATTAATATTTTTAAAATTGTGGCACTATTAGAAGGAATATCCTATATCTTATTACTATTTATTGCCACTCCAATAAAATATATATCTGGTAATCCTGAATATGTTAAAATGCTAGGGATGCCACATGGCATTTTATTCATGGCTTATATTATCATGGCATTTATGCTAAAAAAAGAGATGAAATGGATGACCAAGGACTTTATTTTAATTCTATTAGCTTCCATAATTCCGTTCGGAACGTTTTATATTGATAGAAAATATTTAAAACCTACTAAATAACCGAAGAAAACATGAATTCAAGTAAGTCAATTAAGCATTTAATATATGATTATTTAGTTTCTTTGAATGTATCTGAAACTACCGCATCATATTTAAACATGTTAGCCTTATTAATAGCGTTATTTATTGTTGTATTTCTCATTGATTTTATTATTAGAAAGTTACTTATTGGTGCATTTACACAATTCGCAAAACGGTCGAAAACTAACTTTGATGATCTTTTAATTTCAAATAAAGTACCTAGAAATATTGCTCATATTATTCCTTTATTAATTGCTTTAAAATTTGCGCCTATCATTTTTGTTGATTTCCCAAATTTTGATGGTTTTATAGAAAAAGGGCTTCAAGTATTTGCAATAGTATTAACACTTTGGATTGTTAGAAGTTTATTAAACACCCTTAAAGATTATTTTAAAACTTTACCCAGATTAAAAGATAAACCTATAGATAGTTACATTCAAGTTTTTATGATATTTGCTTGGGTGGCAGGTTTTATGTCGGCAATTGCTATTATTACAGGCATTCCGTTTTTAAAATTTGTTACTGGTTTAGGTGCCATTTCTGCGGTTATCATATTAGTATTTAAAGATACTATTATGGGCTTCGTGGCTAGTATTCAGGTATCTATTAACGACATGGTTCGTATTGGAGATTGGATTACTTTCGATAAATATGGTGCCGATGGCGATGTTATTGAAATAAATTTGGCAACCGTAAAAGTTCAAAATTTCGATAAAACCATTACTACAATACCTACCTATGCCTTAATTTCAGATTCATTTAAAAACTGGCGAGGTATGACCAATTCTGGTGGTAGGCGAATTAAAAGAGCGCTTTATATTAAGCAAGAATGTGTTAAGTATTTATCAGAGAATGAAGTTGATAAACTAAAGGATATTCAGCTTATTAGTACATATTTAGATTCACGTCAGGCAGATATTGAATCTTACAACACTACAAATAATATAAATAAAGACCTCTTAATAAATGGTAGAAACCTAACAAACATTGGTGTTTTTAGAAAATATATAGATGCATACCTTAATAATCATTCTGCTATTAATAAAGATATGATGATTATGGCGCGTCAGTTAGCACCAACCACTCAAGGTATTCCTATAGAAATATATGCTTTTAGTAGCGATAAGCGTTGGGAAAATTATGAATATATCATGTCTGATATATTTGACCATCTTATTGCTTCACTTTCGTATTTTGATTTAGAAATTTTTGAGTTGCCTAGTAGTTCAAGTTTTATCAAAAAAAATGAGCCTATTGTAAAATAAGCTAATTTTCAAAATGATAGTTGTTTTTAGATTTATCAGACTTATTTCTTTTTGCTGTTCAATTTATAAACAAGCATAATACCCCCTCTGTAAGGTAAAAATTCTCCGCTTTTATTGTAGTTAGTTGCTCCATCTGTACGTTCCCCAGTTTCTAAAGAATACCCTTTGTAATTAGCTTGCTGACTACCACCGCCTAAAAATAATTCTAAATTAAGTCTATCATTTATCAAGAATTGATATCCTAAAGTTGCTCCAAATAAGATGGTATAACCTTCTTCATAGTTACCCTTTTGATTCCATTTTTGAAGCTTAAATGTACCTCCTCCAATATGAGCACCAACAAAAAAACCATTTCCACTCTCACGAGGATAATATCTAAACTCTGGAATTAATACTCCAAACTTATACGGAATACCATTTACAGTCCAAAAAGAAGCCATAATATCAACTTGAAATGTTGTTTTTTTACCCAAGTTGGTTTCTAAGCCAAAATTTGGTATTCCAGCAAGCGTAGTTATATTTCCCTTAATACTTGTTTGTCCAATTATTATAAATGGAACAAAAAATAATATTAAAATTATAATTTTTTTTATTTGGGAATGCATAAATTTTGAGTTATGGTTTTTAATTAAAAATTCAGAACTAAAGTACCAAATCCAATTTTATTATGAATTAATAAATCGTTAATCTCTAAATATTGTCAGACAACCAGTCAGACCTCTCTAATGCTATTATTTTAAACAAATAATAACTTAATTTAACAATATTCTACTTTTTTTATTAATTCATTAAGTTTTATTTACACATACTTTAACAGGAATAGATAAGTTATAAAGATAGTTTTGCCATCATTAACAACAATCTATATTATATGAAATTAAAGCTACGCTTACTTATTCCTCTTTTATTATTCTTTTTGAAAATAGGATTTGCACAAAATTCGGAGAATCCTATTAAACTTAATGATTTCTCTTCCATGTCTTTTTTAGACCGAACAGAATTTAAAGTCAGTTATTTTGGCAATATATTCTGGAATAATGGAATAAACTTAGGAGCTGAATATCTTCTGAAAGAAATTGTAAAAGTTAAAAACAGAAAACGCGGGAAAAGAACAAATTTACACCAGTTCATTTTAGACGGAAACCTAGGTTTTACAACTAATTTTTCAAGTAAAACAGATACAGGAATTTTTACAAATTATGGTGTTACTTGGAGAAGAACTAACAAAAAAGGCAAACAATTTAGTATAGGCCTTAATCCTTTAGGCTACTACCGCTCATTTTTACCTGAAACCTATGAAGTAAATGGCGATAATGTAGATAAAGTATTTCTTCCTGGTAGAGGTTACTACGCCACTTCTATTTCGGTAGGTATTGGTAAGCAAAGACCTGGTAAAAAAATAACAGGGCGGTTTTTTAATATAAATTTTATGTTACGCACACCATATAATGCAGGAATCCTACCTGCATTCAATTTTCAATATGGTTACCGTTTTAATTTTAAAAAGAAAAAAGTATATGAAAAAGATTAATAACTACCCCAAAGCAATACTTCTACTAGTTGTTTTATTTACTACGTTTTCATGTTCTAAAGATGAAAACTTAAATGACTTAGAAGAAACTATATTCGTAAGACATAAAGATGCTGATATGCCAGCTTATATTCATGGCAATGCATCTGACAAAACATTTCTTATCATTTTGCATGGTGGCCCTGGAGGTTTTGGATTAAGTTATCGAAATTCTACCATTAAAAGCAGAATCGAAAAAGAATGCGCTGTGGTTTATTTTGACCAAAGAGGTTCAGGAATGGCACAAGGCAGTTATTCTGAAAGCGGCATAACCATAGATATTATGGCAGAAGATGTTTTAGCGCTTGTAAAAGTACTTAAACAAAAATATGGTGACGACTCTAAGTTCTTCTTAATGGGACATAGCTGGGGCGGAACGCTAGGGCCAGCAGCATTATTAAAAGATCAAAGTGATTTTTTAGGATGGATTGATGTAGATGGTGCTCATAATACTAAAGCAATGTATTTAGAATACATCGCTAATTTTAGAAGAGTAGCCGCGGAACAAATTGCAATGGAGAATAATATTAATTATTGGGAAAGTGTTATCGATTTTGTAGATAGCATTGCTCCAGAATATAATATTGATGATATGTATAGATTAAACAGTAAAGCTTTTGAAGCTGAAGTAAAACTTGAAGACTCAGGTGTTATTAATGGTATCGCAGAAAGTAACGATAAAAATATTTTTAAATACAATTTATTAACATTATTATGGAATACGTTTAATACCCAATCCATTTTAGATGGAGATCTTTTTCAAAATATATCTTATTCAGATAGACTTTCAGAAATTACCATACCATCTTTAGTACTTTGGGGTAAACATGATATGGTTGTACCAATAAGATTTGCACAAGAAGCCTTCGATAATTTAGGTTCTAAAGAAAAAGAATTAGTCATTTTTGAAAACTCTGGTCATTCGCCTATGGGAACTGAACCTGATTTATTTGCTGATGAAGTTATTCAGTTTATTAATGAAAATAGGTAGTTAATACTTTTTTCATTTCAAAACCAGTTAAGAATTATAAACATAAAAGCCTGTTAATTATAGATTAACAGGCCTTTTAATATTATAGTTATACTAATTTTAAATATTGTCAGCTAACCAATCTCCTACTTCAGTAGTACCGTAAGCTTTACCTCCATCAGCTAAATCTTCAGTAACAATACCTTCAGCTAATGCTTTGTTTACAGCGTCTCTAATTGCTTTACCCTCTTCAGGTAAGTTAAAGGCAGTTTCAAACATCATAGCTGCAGATAAAACCGTTGCCATTGGATTGGCTATATTTAATCCCGTAGCTTGTGGATAAGAGCCATGAATAGGCTCAAATAAAGCAATATTAGCGCCCATAGATGCCGATGGCATTAATCCCATAGATCCTGAAATCACAGAAGCTTCATCCGTTAGAATATCTCCAAATAAGTTCTCAGTAATTAATACATCATAGCTATTTGGCCATTGTACTAAGCGCATTGCTACAGCATCAACAAATTCGTAACTTACTTCAACCTCTGGATAATCTTTTTCCATAGCTTGAACAGTTTCTCGCCATAAACGAGAGGTTTCCAATACATTAGCTTTATCAACACAACATAATTTCTTAGAACGTGTCATCGCTAATTCAAAGCCTTTTTTTGCTAAACGTTGTACTTCTACTCTTGTGTAAACACAATTATCAAAAGCTGTTTCTCCACCATCTCTTCTCCCCTTTTCACCAAAGTAAATACCACCAGTTAATTCACGTAGAAAAACCAAATCGGTACCTTCGATGCGTTCTTTTTTGAGTGGTGATTTATCTAATAAAGATGGAAATGTAAATGTTGGTCTAACATTAGCAAATAAGCCTAATTTTTTACGCATTTTTAATAGCCCTTGCTCAGGGCGTACTTTTGCAGAAGGATCATTATCAAAACGTGGGTGACCAATGGCACCAAATAACACAGCATCTGAAGCCACACAAATATCGTGAGTAGCGTCTGGATAAGGTTCACCAACTGCATCAATTGAAGCGGCACCAGTTAATGCTGGTTTCCAAGTAATTTCATGTCCAAATTTCTTCGCTACAGCATCACTCACTTTTACAGCTTGATCTATAACTTCTGGTCCTATTCCGTCTCCGGCTAAAAGCGCTATACTAAATTTCATTGTATATTTTTAATTTGTAATAATGTTTAACATTTTTTCTGTGGCTTTAATAGCCGAAACTGTTTGGTCTGAGTCTAATCCACGGGTTTTAAACTCCTTTGTTGAGCTTTTCCAAGTGATAATAGTTTCACATAAGGCGTCAGAACGACTACCTGGTGGTATTCTTACCGCATAATCTATCAAGTCTGGTAAGACTAAGTTTTTCTTTTTAAAAACACTCCTTATGGCATTCATAAAGGCATCAAATTGTCCGTCACCTTGGGCATTTTCTTGAAATGTTTCATTTTCTATAGTAATTGAAACCGTTGTAGATGGTCGTAACCCTTTCGAGTGGGTTAAAACATAAGACTCTACTTTTACTTTTTCAATATAAGTGCGATCTAATACATCAGAGATAATATACGGTAAATCTTCTTTAGTAACTACCTGTTTTTTATCTCCTAATTCAATAATACGTTGCGTAACTTTTTTTAAGTCCTCATCATTAAGCTGAAGCCCTAACTGCTGCAGGTTTTTTTGAATATTTGCTTTCCCAGATGATTTTCCTAATGCATATTGACGTGTTCTACCAAAACGTTCAGGCATTAAATCACTGAAATACAAATTGTTTTTATTATCACCATCTGCATGAATACCAGCCGTTTGTGTAAATACGTTGGCACCAATAATAGGCTTATTTGCAGGAATCATAACTCCAGAAAAGTTTTCAACTAGCTTGCTAACTGTATAAAGCATTTTTTCATTTACGCCAATTTTAATATTTGGCATAAAATCATTTATAACAGCAACGGTGCTAGACATTGGTGCATTTCCTGCACGTTCGCCCATACCATTTACGGTTAAGTGTAACCCGTCTGCACCTGCTTTTAAACCCTCTATAGCGTTAGAAACACCTAAATCATAATCATTGTGCGCATGGAAATCAAAATGCAAATCCGGATATGTATCTTTTATTTCTTTTATAAAATCGTAAGACTCTTTAGGTGTTAAGATCCCCAAAGTATCAGGTAGCATAATTCGAGCAACATTTTGTGTTTTCAAAAACTCTAAAAACTCATAAACATAGTCTTTAGAGTTTCGCATCCCGTTACTCCAATCTTCTAAATAAATATTAGTTTCAATCCCGTGTTTTTCAGCAAAATTTATAGCCTCTTTTATTTCTTTAAAATGCTGATTAGGGGTCTTTTTAAGTTGATAAGTTAAATGATTTAAAGAACCTTTAGCTAGTAAATTTTGAACCTTCGCTCCTGCTTCTAGCATCCATTTTATAGATACACCATTATCAACAAAAGTTAAAACTTCGACTGCATTTAAATAACCGTTATCAGAAGCCCATTTTGTAACATCTTTAACCGCCTGAAGTTCACCTTCGGAAACTCTTGCCGATGCGATTTCTATACGATCAACCTTTAATTCTTCAAGTAAAAGTTTTGCTATGGTGAGTTTCTCAGATGCAGAAAACGACACACTCGAGGTTTGTTCACCATCGCGTAATGTCGTATCCATTATTTCTATCCTCTTTTTGCTCATAAATATTAAAATGCTTTCTAGAAAAAATTAATCATTTATTTGTGATTCTGACACCCTAGAAAACTCTTAAAAAACACAGATGCCAAATATAAAAAAAGCGTTTTACATTTAGGTCTTAACTTCACCATAAAAAAAGTTTTTTTATGGCTTATAATTTACATTCTATACTACAACAGATATATTATATTATTTAGTTTTCACTAAAATCTTTATAAATTAATAAAACGCATTACGAGTTAAAAAACACTCTAAACCGAATGATTTATGGCTAAATGCAATAAATAAGCAAAAATATGACTGAATAAAGAATGTTAATTTTCAATACAAACAATAGCTTTGTTTAAAATTTAAAAACTAACAAATGAGAACAACAACCTATTCATTATTTACATTATTATTTGCCTTCTTATCTATCTCTTGCCTTGAAAAAGAATTTGAAATTTATGAAAAAAATACAGAAGGTGATTTTACAGCTTTTAATGTAGATAGAAACAATCTTTTTATTGATGATGTAGCAAACCTTGCTATAGAAGCTGGAAACTTTTCAAACATAAAAGTTGATATGGTATCAGACACCATAAACACAAGTGTAAATATAGCAAGAGATTCTATCTCTCTTATTCAAATTGATGATTTAAATTATACTATTTCCTCTCTAAATGCCGGAGAGCATTTAGTACAAATTAATGCAACTGATGCCAATGGGAGTGAATTAACTGGATATCGCAGAATGTTTTTTTATGATCATGGTACTAGTGCAGATTTTACTACCGTAGAAACTATTGAGATTAATACTGATTCTAACAGAAAACTTACTGCTCTATTCGGTGAACCTGAAAATTTAGAGACATACGAAATAACAATAACAAGAACAAGGGTAATTGAAACTGACACAATAGTAGAGACGTTTATAGAGAATCGCGAACGTTGGAATTATTTTTCTAAAGGCCTTAGTTTCGATGTATATCCAAACGAACCTAGTGTATTGACTTCGGCTGCAGGTAAAGAAGAAGTTGTTTATGGTGCGACCATATATGCTACTGATTTTTCAAGAACAATAGATGATGTTACTTATGAAGCTAAGACATATCCTTATGAAATTACAGGTTTTAGTAAACTTAACACACCTGAAGGATTATTAATAGATGAAGTTATTGAAAAACTAGGAGAGCCAGACAATGAAGATCCTACCACTTTTTATTCTTACACTAATGCAATATTTTTTGCTGACGAAGTAACCAGAAAAGTTACATCTATCATTGTACGACAAATTGGTTGATACAATTAATTATTAAAGAAATAAATGTAAAAAACCTGAACAATTTAATATTGTTCAGGTTTTTTGTTTTTGGATTAACGCATCTATTATAGAAGAATACAAAACTACTTACTTAAAGCTGTAATGAAACGAAAGCGAAAATACTTAAGCAGAACACATTAAAACAAAAAAGACTACCTATTCTTTAAGGCAGTCTTTTTGTTTTAAATCGTGTCTATGTTACTAAAACGGACGCGTTTCAGTAAACGCCTCAATCTCGCTTTTCATGCTTTGTAAATAGTCAATATCATCAAAACCATTTAACATATTCTCTTTTTTGTACCCATTAATATCAAAAGATTCTTTTGAACCTGTAGCTAATAATGTAATAGTTTGTGCTTCTAAATCAATTTCTAATTCCGTATTTGCATCAGCATAAATCGCTTCAAAAATCTCATTAGCAAATTCTGGACTAATTTGCACTGGAAGCACTCCAATATTTAAACAATTATTCTTAAAAATATCTGCAAAAAAACTTGATACGACACAACGAAAACCATAATCGTAAACCGCCCAAGCAGCATGCTCTCTAGAAGAACCAGAACCAAAGTTCTTACCGCCTACTAATATTTTTCCTTTGTATATCGGGTTGTTTAAAACAAAATCTTGTTTTGGTGTATGATCACCATTGTATCTCCAATCACGGAATAAGTTATCACCAAAGCCATCACGAGTTGTAGCTTTTAAAAAACGTGCTGGTATAATTTGATCGGTATCTACATTCTCTATTGGCAAAGGAACTGCAGTACTCGTTAGTTTTGTGAATTTATCGTAAGCCATTATTTTTTGCTTTTGGCCTTTAGCTTTTGGCTATTGGCATATTTTATTATTAAGTTTTTTCAGCTGATAGCAAACGGCTAAAAGCTAAAAGCTATTTTTAAAGTAATTCTCTTGGGTCTGTTACTACACCTGTAACTGCCGCCGCCGCCGCAACTAAAGGACTTGCAAGTAATGTTCTTGATCCTGGTCCTTGACGCCCTTCAAAGTTTCTGTTTGATGTACTTACCGCATATTTTCCTGCAGGTACTTTATCATCATTCATAGCCAAACAAGCTGAACACCCTGGTTCTCTTAAAACAAATCCAGCTTCTTCAAAAATATCAAGTAAGCCTTCTTCTTTAATTTTAGCTTCCACAACATGCGAACCAGGAACTAACCAAGCTGTTACATTATCAGCCTTTTTTCTACCTTTTACAATAGAAGCAAATGCTCTAAAATCTTCAATGCGACCATTGGTACAACTACCAATAAATACGTAATCGATTTTCTTACCAATCATCTGATCGTTTTCAGCGTAACCCATATAAGCTAAAGACTTATCATAAGTTGCTTTTCCACCTTCAACAGACTCTGCAGTTGGAATGTTATTAGAAATCCCCATACCCATACCTGGATTAGTACCGTATGTAATCATAGGTTCAATATCGTTAGCATCAAAAGCTATTTCTTTATCAAAAACAGCATCATCATCTGTTTTTAATGTTTTCCAGTATTGCATAGCGGTATCCCAATCCGCTCCTTTAGGCGTTTTTGGTCGACCTTTTATATAATCGAACGTTTTTTCATCTGGAGCCACCATACCGCCACGGGCACCCATCTCTATAGATAAGTTACATACAGTCATACGACCTTCCATAGTCATATTTTCAAAAACTTCACCTGCATACTCCACAAAATATCCTGTTGCACCAGAAGTTGTTAATTTAGAAATGATATATAAACCAACATCTTTAGGTGTCACACCTTTATTTACTTTACCATTAACGCTAATACGCATTTTCTTAGGCTTAGGCTGCATGATGCATTGTGTGGTCAACACCATTTCTACCTCAGAAGTACCAATTCCAAAAGCAATCGCACCAAAAGCACCGTGTGTAGATGTATGCGAATCTCCACAAACAATGGTTGCTCCAGGAAGTGTAATACCATTTTCTGGACCTACAACGTGAACAATACCATTATTTTCATGACCTAATCCCCAGTGGCTAATACCATATTTATTAGCGTTAGTCTCTAATGTTTTTAATTGATTAGCCGATAACGGATCTTGAACTGGTAAATGTTGATTTATAGTTGGAGTATTATGATCTGCTACAGCAAATGTACGTTCTGGATACAAAACACTTAATCCTCTACTTTCTAAACCCACAAAAGCCACAGGACTTGTAACCTCATGAATTAAATGACGGTCTATATATAATACGTCTGGTCCATCTGCAATACTTCTTACCACATGCGAATCCCATACTTTGTCAAACAATGATTTACTCATAAATTTTTTTATTAGGTATTTAAACGACTCTAAGGAAGTTTTAAGAGCGCAAATTTAAATTTTATTACAGTTATTCAAAAGTTTAGATGCTGTTGTTATTGAATTTTTATAAAATCGCCAATGATTACATTATTATTTGAATTTTATTCAATAGAACAATAAAATTGATTATAATTTTTGAATCAAAATTTAAGCTAGTTTATAACCTATTAGACACATACTCAATTTCTGTTTTCCCATGTGGTAAAACTTTACCATCTGGACCAATATTAACCATGACTATATTTGAAATTGTAATTATAGTTTCTCGTGTTCGCATATTTCTAACTTCGCAACTCAAAGTAAGTGATGCTTTGCCAAATTTAATGGCTTTTATGCCAATTTCTATAACATCGCCCTGTTTTGCAGAAGCCTTAAAATCAATCTCACTAATATATTTAGTAACAACCTTTTGATTTTCTAATTGAACGATACTGTAAAGTGCAGCTTCTTCATCTATCCATTCTAAAAGTCTGCCGCCAAAAAGCGTTCCATTGGCATTTAAATCTTCAGGTTTAATCCATTTTCTAGTATGAAATCTCATAATTTAAATTCTTAAAATAATGTTTTTTGTGAATCTTCGTTTGGAATGGTTAAACTGTAACCAAGTTCTTTATTTAGCTTTTTAATAAAGTAAGCTGATAACAAAGGGGATTCTTTTTCAATGTTTTGATGAATGAAAAAATCAATTTCTTTAATACCTTGGTCTTTCCATAATTTCAAGCGTTCAATCCAATCATCTAAACGTGTATAATCTGTTGGGTGATTTGCGCCAACATAACGCACAAAAGCTGTAGCATTAGTCAATCGCATGTGCATTAAATCGCGCCTACCTGCCGTATCTACAATAACATTTGAAATATTATTACCTTCCAGAAGTTGATATAAATCTTCAGCAATTGCCTTATCATTGTACCAATTAGTATGTCTAAACTCAATGGCTAACGGCACTTCTTTTGGCCAATTCTCTATAAAAGTAACAACCCTATCAAAATCTTTTGGCGAAAAATTAGAATGCATTTGTAAAAAGATTGTACCTAATTTTTCCTTTAAGTTTGATGCGTTATAAAGGTAATTCTCAACTACTTCTTGAGTTTCATTCAATCGTTTCCAATGGCTAATTTCTTGATTTAGCTTTGGAAAAAACTTAAAACCTTCTGGTGTTTTATCATACCATTTAGAGAATTGTTCTGCAGGAAATATTCTGTAAAACGTAGCGTTCATCTCAATAGAGTTAAACTGAGACGAATAATACGCCAATTCATCTTTTATACCTCTTGGATAAAATCCTTTTAGGTCTGCCCTATTCCATTTGGCACAACCAACATAAATTTCCGGAATATTATCATCCTTTACCTTTTTAAGAACTTTTTTGGTATCTGGATGATCTTTTGGGAATGTAAAGTCTATTAATTCTGGATTGTCAACGCTTCCAAATTTCATGTTTCAAATTTTCCTTAAAGATAAAAAAATCCTCACTGTTAATAACCTCGTTAACAATTATAAGTTGAAGCATTAAATACAACTTGTATAATCGATATTTTTATTAAAAATCTGCTAAAAATATGGACTCTAGAGAATTTAACCTTAAAAGTATAAGACCAGAAATTTTAAATGCTACTATTAACGATAGTATGAGTTCTGATGAACGTTTTCAGAATTTGGTTTTACGCCCGATTATAAAATTTCAAAATGATTTGCTAATTGCTGTTTTCAGAAACTACATTGCTAAACATAAATCTGTTTTTTATGATTTATCTTTAGAAAAACGTATTGTTTATATTGGAAATGCGATTCAAAAGGACATGAAACTCCGTAACTCTATGAAGGGTATGATTATAGGTCAGTTTACCGTTGAGGAATATGGTATTTATATTGAAAACTCTTCAGCTTTAAATAAGCGTATGATGAATATTGTGAAAGAACGCTTATTGAGTAATATCCAGTTGTTTGAGAAGCCTGAAGTTTTGGTTGCAGTTTGAATTTATTTTAAAAATTAGAATAATGGATTTTGATCCAAACTAGAACTAATGAATAAAGCTATACTTATATCTCTATTACTGGCTATTGGATTCATTTCTTGTAAAAACTCCAAAAAAGAAATTAATAGAGTTGATATTGTTAAGCAATACTTTAATTCTTTAAATAGTTCAGACCTCTCTAGAATATCGAATCAATTTTCTGACAGTTTAAAAACAATAGAAGGAAAGCATAAAAACATATATTTTAATAATGATTATCTGGAAATTTTAAAATGGGACTCTGTTTTTCAACCTCGGTATAAAATACTTGAAATTAAAGAATATAAGAACGGCAATGTAGAAGCAAAAATTTCAAAGATGGACAGAAGAATAACTTTTCTTCATGAAAAATCATTTTTAACAAATCAGATTTTCAGCTTTCAAAAAGATAAAATAACAAGTATTGAAACAGATTATTTAAATTTTGATTATACTACATGGGGGGAAAACAAAAATGCCCTTTTGGACTGGATTGAAAAAAATCACCCTGAACTAAACGGCTTTGTTAATGATATGACAAAAAATGGTGGAGTTAAATTTTTAAAAGCAATAGAATTATATAATAGTAAAGATAAAATAGAGATTTAGAATAGTTATATGCTTTCAAATAACATCTAATTTGTATATAATAAATTCCTCCTTCTGTTGGAACGACAAGAAAACTAATCAATCATAGAAACCCCATTCAAATCTGTAGTCAAAACATCGCTCATGTAATCAAAAAATGGGCGGATAGCTTTAAATGATTTATCAATTTCATTTAAAAAATTGGCATCAAGCACTTCTTTATCTGTATATTTTTTAGTGAAGATGTATTGTTTTTTCTTTATTAAGTCTATCGCTTTATGCTCTTTATCAAACCCTCTTGGAGCAGATTTAACTTCATCACCAACAAATGAATCACCCCAAACCGAATTAAACTCTTTATTTGCAAGAATCTCACGGATTTCAGAATCATCCATTTCAAATTCTTTTCGAATTCGCATCAAATCTTCTTTAGCAGGTTCCCAAAAACCCGTAGCAATAAAGCTTTCATTATTAGGTTGAATGTGCAAATAGTAACCACCTCTTAATCTTGGTTTTGTACGATGAAAAGAACCTCCAAAATGCGTTTTATAAGGTAGTTTGTTTTTTGAAAAACGTACATCTCGATAAATTCTAAAAATTTTGAGTTTATCAATTTCATCATGACGATTTAATTTTTCTAAAACAGCATTGTAAAAAAGCTTGACTTCACCTTCAATAGCTTTAAATTCAGGCTTATTAGCATTAAACCAATCACGGTTATTATTCTTTTCTAATTTTTTAAAAAAATCGAAAGTTGCTTTAGGAAGAGTTGCGCTCATAATTTTTATTATCTAATTAAAGGTTAAAAACCTGCAATTTCATTACAGTTAATTTAGTTTCTGCAAACCAATTTGGTCGAATACTGTCATTCCGCACTTGATGCGGAATCCATTTTTCATTTCTGGATTCCTGCCTACGCAGGAATGACAACTAATCTTTAGTCAAAAAGAATTTTATTCCTTAACCAAAACTATGAATTTTAAATCCATAGAGGTTTGTTTTTATAAAACTACAAAAGCTAAACTATTATTCAAATTCTATTTTGTTAAGAATTAAGCCCGAAGCTGGCGCAATGTTTTCCATCTTAATATTACTATCGGGTACAAGGCTGTTTTTAATATCTTGAAGTGTTAATTTTCCTTTACCTAAATCAATTAAAGTCCCCATCATTAATCTAATTTGATTACGCATAAAGCCTTTGCCTTTTACTTTAAGTATATAAGACTTCTCAGGAAAGTAATTTGCAGTATATAATTCATTCTCAACCAACTCACATTGCAGAATTTCTCTAGTATAAACACCATTTTCTGTAGGTTTATAGCAATACGACCATAAATAGTTGTTACCTTCAAAAAGTTTCGCACCTTGTTTCATGAGGTCTATATCTAAATCATCAAGAATAGTCGTCATTATAGGCGCACAAAACGGATGGCATTTTTCACCATAAGTAAATAAATATAAGTATTCTTTAATTTTTGGATTGTTGATGATATTGAATGTCGAATCAACTTCTTTAATATTTAAAGCTCTAATATCTTGTGGTAAATTGTAATTGAAGAGTTCTAAAAAAGTAACTTCGTCTTCAATAGGTTCTTTCAAAAATAACTCAAATGCAGCATCTTCAGCTGAAACCATAGCGTCGGTTCTACCAGAGCTTAAGCTTTTAAATGGCTTGCCTTCAAGAATAAAATTTAACGTTCGATCCACCATTAAATGCAAGGTTTTCACATTAGGTTGTTTTTGCCAACCATGAAACCGATAGCCTAAATATTGAATGGTAAAAACGTAGAAATACTTTTTCAAAAAAATAAATACTTATTTATGTCTTTCTTTAAGTTCTGCTTCTATATCTTTCAAAGTGAATCCTTTAGCTTGTAATAACATTAAGTAGTGAAACAGTAAATCTGCCGATTCGTATAAAAATAATTCATCATTATTATCCATGGCCTCAATAACCGTTTCAACAGCCTCCTCACCTACTTTCTGAGCCACTTTATTAATACCTTTTGCAAACAAACTTGCTACATAAGATGTCTTTGTGTCTTTATTAGCAATACGATCTGTAATAACATTTTCTAAAGTTGAGAAAAAACCATAATTTGAATTATTCGCTTCTCCCCAACAATTATCGGTTCCTTTATGGCATGTTGGACCTACTGGATTTACTTGAATTAAAAGGGTATCGTTATCGCAATCATTTTTTATATCTACAAGATTTAAAAAGTTCCCACTTTCTTCGCCTTTTGTCCATAAACGTTGCTTACTTCTACTAAAAAAAGTGACTTGTTTAGTGTCTATAGTTTTTTGATATGCTTCTTCATTCATATAACCTAACATCAACACATTTTTTGTTGTGGCGTCTTGAATTATTGCAGGAACTAATGCCCCCTCTAACTCCCCCCAAGGGGGAGAAACAAGGTCTGTATTTATATCGTTTTTCATGTTTTTTTAATTAAAAATTTCTCATTTGAGGAATTTAAAGATGTTACAATCTCACCTCAATATTATTTGCTTTTAATTCTCTTTTCAAATCTGGAATTGGAATTTCACCAAAGTGAAAAACACTAGCTGCTAGAGCCGCGTCTGATTTACCTTCTTTAAACGTATCGATAAAATGTTGCACATTTCCAGCACCTCCAGATGCTATAATTGGAATGTTTAACTCTGAGGATAATTTTGCTAAAGCCTCATTAGCAAATCCATTTTTGGTTCCATCATGGTTCATAGATGTGAACAGAATTTCACCTGCACCACGTTCTTCAACTTCTTTTGCCCATTCAAATAAATCAATATCTGTTGGAATACTGCCGCCAGCTAAATGTACTTTCCAATCTTCTCCTATTTTTTTAGCATCAATGGCAACCACCACACATTGGCTTCCAAATTTATCAGCTAGCTCATTAACTAATTCTGGTCTTTTTACTGCCGATGAATTAATAGAAACCTTATCAGCACCACATTTTAAAAGCGCATCAACATCTTCAACAGAAGAAATACCACCACCAACTGTAAATGGAATGTTTACTTGCTCTGCCACATGTAAAACCATGTCTAATACTGTAGCACGACCTTCAAGAGTTGCTGAAATATCTAAAAAAACAAGTTCATCTGCGCCAAAATCTGCATATTGTTTAGCAAGTTCTACAGGGTCGCCTGCATCACGTAAATCAACAAAATTCACACCTTTTACCGTGCGCCCATTTTTGATATCTAAACATGGTATAATTCTTTTTGTTAACATCTGTAGTTCTTTTAATTAGATTTCCACCTTCGTGGAAATGAAAATAGTTTTAATTATACAAACTTTTCTAATTCTTTTAAACTAATTCTATTTTCATAAATAGCTTTTCCAATAATAACGCCTTCGCAACCAATGTCTTTTAAAACTGGTAATTCATCAATATGCGATATCCCTCCTGAGGCAATAAGCTTAACCGATTGGTCGCTACTACTGTTTGAGCATTCAGATATAATTTGTTTATACAACTCTACCGAAGGGCCTTCAAGCATACCATCTTTTGAAATATCGGTACAAATGACATATTGGATACTCTTTTTTTGATAACTTTTTATAAATGGAATGACGTCTTCTTTACTTTGTTCCATCCAACCGCTAATAGATACTTTTCCATCATCACTATCAGCTCCTAAAATAATTTTCGCTGCTCCATATTTAGAAATCCACCCTTCAAAAGTTTCAGGATCTTTAACTGCTATACTTCCGCCAGTAATTTGTCTTGCTCCCGAATTAAAGGCTATATGCAAGTCTTCATTGGTTTTTAAACCACCACCAAAATCGATTTTTAAGCTGGTTTTTGATGCTATTTGCTCTAAAACCTTATAATTTACAATGTGTTTTGCTTTTGCCCCATCTAAATCTACTAAATGTAAATACTCAATTCCTGAAGCTTCAAAAGTCTTGGCTATTTCTAACGGACTTTCACTATATATTTTTTTTGTGCCATAGTCTCCTTTTGTTAAACGGACACATTTCCCTTCGATAATATCTATGGCTGGTATAATTCTCATTGATTAACTTGTTAATCAACCCTGAATTTATTTCAGGGTCTTAATTTATAATTCTAAAAAATTCTTTAAAATTTGTTCTCCTGCTAAACTACTCTTTTCTGGATGAAATTGAACACCATAAAAGTTATTATGCTGTAACGCAGAAGCGTAATTCAAACCGTAATCTGTTGCAGCTATGGTTTCATTACAGTGTTCTGCATAGTAACTATGCACTAAATACATATATTCGTTTTCTTTGACATCTTTAAACAAATCTGACTTCAATTCTTTTATGACATTCCAACCCATTTGAGGCACTTTTACATTATTCGAAAAGCGTTTTACATTAGCCTGAAATATACCTAAGCCTTTAGTATCACCTTCTTCGGTATGTAAACACATTAACTGCATACCTAAACAAATTCCTAAAACGGGTTGTTTTAGTTTTGGTATAAGTATATCTAAACCACTTTCACGTAACATTTTCATAGCAGAACTTGCTTCACCTACTCCAGGAAATATAATTTTGTCGGCAGCTAAAATTTCTTCAGGGTTATCTGAAAGGATAGCATCAACACCAAGCCTTTTAAAAGCAAATTGAATGCTTTTAATGTTTCCTGCGCCGTAATTTATTATTACTAATTCCATTTTAAGCTTTTAGCTATTGGCAAAACGCCAAGGGTTAATAGCTGTTTTTATAACATTCCTTTTGTTGACGGTAAAATCATTTTTTCGATATCACGTTTAACAGCCATTTTAATAGCTTTTGCAAATGCTTTAAATATGGCTTCTATTTTGTGATGCTCGTTTGTACCTTCTGCTTTAATATTTAAATTACATTTAGCACCATCGGTAAATGATTTAAAGAAATGATAAAACATTTCCGTTGGCATTTTACCAATCATTTCTCGTTTAAAATCAGCTTCCCAAACTAACCAGTTTCTGCCACCTAAATCAATAGCAGCTTGTGCATAACAGTCGTCCATTGGTAAGCAGAATCCGTAACGCTCAATACCTAATTTGTTTCCTAAGACTTTATTAAAAAGCTCGCCTAAAGCTATAGCGGTATCTTCTATCGTATGGTGTTCATCTACTTCTAAATCGCCATCAACCTTAATTTTTAAATCTAATTGTCCGTGACGCGCTATTTGATCTAGCATATGATCAAAAAACGCAAGTCCAGTATCAATTTTACTTTTACCTGTTCCGTCTAAATTTAGTTGAATAGCAATTTTGGTTTCATTCGTATTCCTTATCAAACCACCTGAACGTTCATCGGCTTTTAAAAACGCATAGATTTTAGCCCAATCGTTACTTTCTAAGGCAATATACTTGTCTAATTCATCACGTTTTACAGTAATTTCGTTGGTTCCTAAGTTGGTGTTATCATTAATAAATATGCCTTTTGCTCCTAGATTTTTAGCGAGTTCGATGTCAGTTAACCGATCGCCTATTACAAATGAGTTTTCTAAATCATAATCATCAGAGAAATACTTTGTTAGCAATCCTGTATTTGGCTTTCTAGTCGGCGCATTATCTTTTGCAAATGTTCTATCAATAAATTGCTCTGTGAAAACAACACCTTCATCTTCAAATGTTTTAATTACGAAATTATGAACTGGCCAAAATGTGTCTTCTGGATAAACGTCTGTTCCTAATCCATCTTGATTTGTAATCATAACGATTTCATAATCCAATTCGTTAGCTATTCTACTCAAGTATTGAAATACTTTAGGGTAAAAATCTAATTTTTCAAATGAATCAATTTGTTCATCTGCTGGCTCTTTAATTATGGTGCCGTCTCTATCTATGAATAATACTTTTTTCATGATTAACTTGTTAATCACCCTGAATTTATTTCAGAGATTTTCAATTATTTTATCTCAACCTATCGGTTTTTTTAGTTGTTTTTTTTAAAAAATTTACAAACCTACAAGGTTTTAAAAACCTTGCAGGTTGAATAAGGTTTTAATTAATATTTCATTCTCCTGAGGCGTGCCAACCGTAAATCTCAAACAGTTTTCACATCCAGGTTGTGTTGTTCTATTTCTAATTACTATCCCTTTTTCTATTAATTGATTATAACGCATAATAGCATCGTCAACTTTTGCCAAAACGAAATTAGCATCAGATGGATATATTTTTGAAACAAAAGGTATTTTAGATAACTTACTCTCTAAAACATCTCTTTCCTTTAAAATATAACCAACTTGTTGTTTTGTAACTTCATTTTGTTCTAATTGAGCAATCGCTTTTTGTTGTGTTAATTCGTTAACGTTATAAGGTGGTTTTATACGGTTTAAAACAGAAATAATCTCTTCAGAGGCATAACAAATTCCTAAACGAATCCCAGCCATCCCGTAAGCTTTCGAAAGCGTTTGAGTAACGATTAGATTTGAGAAATCAGATAATCTACTCACCCAACTTTCTTCATTTGAAAAATCAATATACGCCTCATCAATAACAACTATACCTTTAAATTCCTTAATGAGTCTTTCTATTGATTTAGCTTCAAAACTATTTCCTGTAGGATTATTGGGTGAACATAAAAAGAGTAATTTAGAATTACTAGTCGCCGTATTTAATATCTCATCAACTTTTGGTTGAAAATTATTATCTAATTGAACTGTCTTAATTTCAACCGCATTTATATTTGCTAACACACTATACATGCCATAAGTTGGCGGTAATGTGATGATATTATCTTGATTAGGTTCACAAAAGGCTCTATAAATTAAATCTAAAATTTCATCACTTCCGTTTCCTAACAAGATGTTTTTTTGTGGTATAGCCTTAATTTTTGAAAGTAATCTTTTAACCGTTCGTTGCTGTGGATCTGGATAGCGATTTACACCATTTCCAAACGGATTTTCATTCGCATCTAGAAATACCATATCATCACTATTACCTTGAAATTCATCTCTTGCTGAAGAATAGGGTTTTAGTGCTTTTATAGTTGGTCTTATTAAATCTTGAATGTTCATAATTTTTTCGTCACACTGAACTAGTTTCAGTGTCTCATTATATTTGTTGTGTGATGCTGAAACAAGTTCAGCATGATGTTATTATTATTTTAAATCCTTTAATCTGATGGTTACGGCATTTTTATGTGCTTGTAACCCTTCTGCTTCTGCCATCAATTCTATAGTCTCTCCAATATTCAAAAGTCCCTGTTTCGATATTTTTTGGAACGTCATGCTTTTCATAAAACTATCTAAATTTACTCCAGAATAGGCTTTTGAAAAACCATTAGTTGGTAATGTATGATTGGTTCCTGATGCATAATCTCCGGCACTTTCTGGTGTGTAATCACCAATAAATACAGAACCAGCATTACTGATGCCATTCACATAAAGATCTTCATTTTTACAACAAACAATAAAATGCTCTGGACCATATTCATCAATCATATCGAGAGCGATAGCATCATTTTCAACATAAATTAGTTTTGAATTTGCTATGGCTTTTTCTGCGATTGCTTTACGTGGCAATACTGCTATTTGCTTTTCGATTTCATTAGAAACATCAGCAATTAAAGCTTCTGAAGTAGACACTAAAATTACTTGACTGTCTGTACCATGTTCTGCCTGACTTAATAAATCTGAAGCAATATAAGCTGCATTTGCGTTTTCATCTGCAACAACTAGTAATTCACTTGGGCCTGCTGGCATGTCTATTGAAACACCATATTTAGTGGCCAATTGTTTTGCAACCGTTACAAACTGGTTTCCTGGTCCGAAAATTTTATAAACCTTCGGAATGCTCTCTGTACCAAACGTTAATCCAGCAATGGCTTGAATACCACCAACTTTTATAATTTTTGTAACACCACAAAGTTGCGCTGCAAATAAAATTTCTGGTGATAATTCGCCTTTTCTATTTGGTGGCGAACATAATACGATTTCTTTACAACCTGCTATTTGCGCAGGAACTGCTAACATTAAAACTGTTGAAAACAAAGGCGCTGTGCCTCCAGGAATGTATAAACCTACTTTTTGAATAGGCCTTTTTTCCTGCCAACATTTTACACCTTTTGAGGTTTCTATCTCAATTCTAGATGTTTTTTGCGCAGTATGAAATGCATCAATATTTGCCTTAGCTTGTTTTATGGCTTCTTTAAGTTTTTCAGGAACTTTTTGTACAGCTTGGGCAATTTCATCTGGTGTTACGATAGTTGAATCTAATGTAACAGCGTCGAATTTATTGGTGTATTTTTTTATAGCTGTATCTCCATCTTTAGCAACTTCTTTGAATATTTGAGTTACTGTGTCTTCAATATCTCCAACCGTTTGCGTTGGACGCCTTAAAACATCTGTCCAGCTTTCTTTATTCGGATTATTTATAATTTTCATGACAAAAGATTAAAGTACCATTTTTTCAATAGGACATACCAAAATACCTTCTGCGCCTTTGGCTTTAAGATCATCAATTACATCCCAAAATTCATTTTTACTAATCACAGAATGTACAGAACTCCAACCTTCTCGAGCTAATGGCAAAACCGACGGACTTTTCATTCCTGGTAAAACATTAATAATATCTTGAACCTTATCATTTGGCGCATTAAGCAATACATATTTAGAATCTCTCCCCTTTAAAACCGATTGAATTCTAAACTGAATAGTATCTAAAATAGCTTGCCGTTCTGCGTTTAATTTTGGAGAAACAGCTAAAACAGCTTCAGATTTCAAAATAGTTTCAACTTCTTTTAAATTATTTTTAAAAAGAGTACTTCCGCTAGAAACAATATCACAAATGGCATCTGCAAGTCCAATGTTTGGTGCAATTTCAACCGAACCATTAATGATGTGCAAATTGGCTTTAACATCATTTTTATCTAGATACATTTGTACCGTATTTGGATACGATGTTGCAATACGTTTGCCCTCTAAATCTTTAATAGTAGTGTATTTATTTGCTTTAGGAACTGCAATACAAACACGACACGTTGAAAAACCTAATTTCTCAACGATATTGATGCCTTCTCCTTTTTCAATTAAAACATTTTCTCCAATAATAGCAGCATCTACAACTCCATCTTTTAAATACTGCGGAATATCGCCATTACGCAAATAGAAAACTTCAACAGGGAAGCCCTTTGCCGAAGCTTTTAATTGATCTTTACCATTATCGATAGAAATACCAATATCTTTTAATAATGTCATCGAATCTTCGTTTAAACGACCCGATTTCTGTACTGCAATTCTTAATTTACTCATT
The DNA here is from genome assembly GCA_947500585.1 of uncultured Flavobacteriaceae bacterium. Taxonomy (GTDB): domain Bacteria; phylum Bacteroidota; class Bacteroidia; order Flavobacteriales; family Flavobacteriaceae; genus CAXBID01. Next base: position 33,712 of record CANMSN010000009.1, read on the forward strand.
TTGTTGTTTTTATGAGTTTGAAACTACCAAGTTGGAAATTAAATTAAAAAACCCGCTTGAAAGTCTCAAACGGGTTTAAATATATTTTGATTTTATTCAATACATTTTCACTTCGCCTGAGAGCAAATATGAAAATGATGATGTAATTGAATAAATGTCATTTGTTTTTATTTGATGCAAATATCTATAATTTTCATTTATAAATCCAAATTATAGATACAATTCTTAAAATAATTTAATAATATTAGTATTTAAGTATAAAAAAATTAATAATTTTTAAAGAATGTAATAAATCCTCGATGATTTTATTGATTCCCTAGAATAATTGGCATACCGCTATCTCCAGAACCTATTACTATCACCTTGCTATTTGGAGATTCAGACAGTTTAACAGTTGCTTCAATACCTTTATCTTGAAGAATTTTATCGGTTAAAGAAGCGCTCAAAATTCTGTTAGATTCTGCCTTACCTTTAGCTTCTATAATTACTTTTTCTGCTTCTTTTCTTGCACTTTCAAGTCTAAATTCATATTCTAAAGATTCTTGCTCTTGCTTTAACTTACGCTCAATAGCTTCTTTAATTGTTGGAGGTAAAGTTACATCTCTTACTAACACCTCATTTAATTGCACATATTGTTTATCAAGTATTTTTTTTGTTTCTTGAAAAATTTCAACTTGAATAGCGTCACGCTTAGTTGAATACAAATCGTCTGGTGTATAACGTCCAATAACACTTCGAGCTGCAGACCGAATGGCTGGTTGAATTACACGCTGCAAGTAGCCTTGACCTAAGGATTGATGTAAATTACCTAATTCGTTATAAACTGGCTGATACCAAGCTGATGCATCAATTTGGATTTCTAATCCATTAGATGATAACACTTTCATTTTTTCAAAAAGTTCTTGTTGTCTTACTTCATAAACATATACCTTATTCCAAGGAGCAACAATGTGAAATCCTTCGCCCATTGGAGGCTCTTCTGTAACAACACCGTCTCCAAAGGTTTTAAAGAGAACTCCTGCTTCACCAGAATCTATAGTTACTGCAGATTTTGCAATTAATACGAATACTATAATTGCCACAATTATAAAGGGTAATGCGACTTTAGGTAATTTTTCCATTATTTATTCAATTTAAATTAATCCATTATATTTTCTTAGAAACCACTCTATTGCTAAACTTAATGCTATAATAATAAGTAAGTATTTCCAATCTATCAAAGGTAAGCTATTTTTGTTGCTTTTCTGAATTGGAGTGTATCGATTATCGCTTAATAAATCGTTTATTAAATTGTCTGTATTATCAATAAAATAACTTTCCCCCTTACTATTAGTAGCTAGCTGTTGTAGCTTTGTTACATTGGCATTTAAGAATTGTTGCTCTACATTATATTCTAAAATCTGAAAAGTGCCAGATTTGGAAATGTTTTCATTTGTAGTTTTAATTGTAAAACTATATTCTGAAGGCGGTAAACTGCTTAAATCAACTTGATAATTATTGTTCTTTAGTGTTAAAGGAAATACTTTTTCGGTATCTGAAGTATCATCTTTTATTACGATATTAAGTGATTCTCTAGAATCGAACTGATAATTTTTGTCAAAAAATTGTGCTTTAATGATAATGTTTGTGCTGCCATTATAGAATGATTCATATTCTAAATTTAATCTGTTTCTACGTTTTTTAGATGCCAGATATTGTATAAGCTTACCGATAAAATCATCAAACTGATTAAATGATTTTGTATTCAAGAAACTTTGAGCGCGCCATTGCCAGATATTTTCACCAAACAAAACGGCTTCTCGCCTACCATTAGTTTCAAAAGTTGCTAATAGTGGCTCTTTTATTGAAACACCTCGAATGGTTTTGCTTAAAATAGCTTCAAAAGGAACTGTGAAATTAACAGAACCGTAATTAGATTTTAATGGCGGAAACGACTCAAAATCAATATCATCTATTAAAAAAGGGGAATAACTTAAATTTAATTCCGATTGATATTCTTCAAGTTGTTGCGTAACTTCATGTTTGTAGTTTTTGTTAATCTGATTTAAGAAATTTAAATCTGTTTTAGTTCCAATTATAACAAATCTATTCTTATTTGCTTTATTTAATAAATCAAATAGATTACTAAACTTTCTGTTTGGTTGATATAGTATAATTAATTGAAAATCATTGATTTGACTAATAATACTATTTGTGTTTAAAAGTGAAATTGTTCGCTGTTCGTTACTCTCAATACTCTTTTTAATGGCTCCTAAATCTGGATGTATAAAATCACTAACAACCGCTATTTTCGTTTTTTCATCAATAACTTCAACAGCAAAATTTTTAGAATTGTTTATTTTATTTTTCTCATTTTCAATAGGAACCAAAGTGGCTTTATAACTACTAACTCCAACATTAGAGGCTGGTAATGTAAAATTGAGAACTTTAGAGTTATTCTCTTTTGAGAAACTTACAGTTTCAGAATATACTGTTGTACTGCCTTTAGTTACTAAGAATTTTGAGGTAATAGTATTATTACCATTGTAAACTAAAATAGTTTCAATAGGGAATCTATTTTTTAAATATGGGTATTTATTTACGTTAAGTTGCTCTATTCTTAAATCTGTATAGGTTGTGGTGTCTCCTAAAATTACTGGGTAAATAGCTTGTTTATATTTTGAAAGGCTAAACTCATAGTCATTACCAAAGGTTTGGTTGCCGTCTGTTATTAATACTGTAGGCGCGTTAGTTTGCTTATATATTTGATCTAATTGATTAAAAGCATTATCAATGTTGGTTTGTTTTTCTGTGAACGATAATGTGTCAGAATTTTTAAAATCCTTTCCAAAAGTGTAAAATTCTAAATTGAATTTATCTTTTAAAGACTCATTAGTTTTAATTTTTTCAACTAAATCATTGACTTTTTTATCTTGATTTAAATGTATTATAGAATTAGAATTGTCTACTGCAATAACTAAATTAGGCTTCTCGGTAGATAAAGTAACTTGATTGAATTTCGGATTAATTATCAATAGTAGTATTGAAAAAATAGTAAGGAATCTTAAAAAAGAGAAAAGCATGTTCAATTTAGACATGCTTTTTTCTTTAGTAAAGTACTGAAATAGTGCTAAAAATAGCGCTATAATAGCTGCTAATATGATATATATAATAGTTTCTGTTTGCATTAAACTTATTTGTTCCAAAAAGAACGTAATGAATTCATGATTGCAATCCTTTGATCGCTATTTAGAATGGTATTGATGAGATTCCTGTTTACACTTCGACTTCGCACAGTGAAACATACAGGAATGACGGACTATGTTAACATTCCGCCATCAACATTTAATGTTTGTCCAGTAATGTAGGCACTCATATCGCTGGCTAAAAACACACAAACATTAGCGATGTCTTCTGGTGTACCACCTCTTTTTAATGGAATGCCTGCACGCCAACCTTTTACGACTTCTTCATCAAGCTTAGCAGTCATTTCTGTTTCAATAAACCCAGGAGCAACGACATTACTTCTAATGTTTCGCGATCCTAACTCTAGGGCAACAGATTTAGAAAAACCTATAATTCCTGCTTTAGAAGCGGCATAATTGGTTTGTCCAGCATTTCCTTTTACACCAACTACAGAACTCATGTTTATAATAGAGCCTTTGCGCTGTTTTAACATGGTACGCTGTACAGCTTTGGTCATATTGAAAACAGATTTCAAATTAACCTCAATAACTGTATCAAAATCAGCCTCACCCATTCGCATAAGTAAATTATCTTTTGTAATACCAGCATTATTAACTAATACATCTATACTTCCAAATTCTGCTAAAACATCATCAGCAAGTTTTTGTGCTTCATCAAAACTAGCAGCATTACTTTTATAGCCTTTAGCTTTTATTCCTAAAGCGTTTAATTCTTTTTCTAACGCATTTGCTGCATCAACAGAAGAACTGTATGTAAATGCTACATTAGCACCTTGTTGTGCAAAAATTTCGGCAATACCTTTACCTATTCCTCTACTAGCACCAGTAACTATGGCTGTTTTTCCTTCTAATAACTTCATGTGGTTTATATAAATAGTTATTTCCCGCATCCGCAGGAATGACAGTTTAATTTGAATCTTAGATGAACACATCTAAGAAAGCTTTTTCAATTCAAATATAGTAATTACAAGTTGTTTGAAATAAAAAAACCTCACAAGATTTTTGTGAGGTTTTTAAAAATTATTTATTAAGTTTTAAGCTAATACTTCAGCTATTTTTTTACCTATCTCAGCAGGAGAATCTACAACGTGAATGCCACATGCTCTCATGATTTTCTTTTTAGCTTGTGCTGTATCATCGCTTCCTCCAACAATAGCACCTGCGTGTCCCATTGTTCGTCCTGCAGGAGCAGTTTCACCAGCAATAAAACCTACAACTGGTTTTTTACTTCCGCTAGCTTTATACCAGTTTGCAGCATCAGCTTCTAATTGCCCACCTATTTCTCCAATCATAACAACAGCTTCTGTTTCAGGATCGTTAATTAGTAATTCTACAGCCTCTTTTGTTGTTGTACCAATTATTGGGTCACCGCCAATACCAATAGCTGTTGTAATTCCTAAACCTTGTTTTACAACTTGATCTGCAGCTTCATAAGTCAACGTACCAGATTTTGACACAATACCTACTTTACCAGTTTTAAAAACAAAACCAGGCATGATACCTACTTTAGCTTCACCTGGAGTAATTACACCTGGACAATTTGGACCGATTAAACGACAGTCTTTATTTTTTATATAACTTGATGCAGTAATCATATCTGCAACAGGAATACCTTCTGTTATGGTAATAATAACTTTGATTCCTGCATCAGCGGCTTCCATAATGGCATCTGCAGCAAATGCTGGCGGTACGAAAATAATAGTTGTATCTGCACCAACTTTATCAACGGCTTCAGCAACTGTATTAAAAACAGGCTTATCTAGATGCTTTTGACCACCTTTTCCTGGAGTTACACCACCAACAACATTTGTTCCGTATTCAATCATTTGAGTAGCATGAAATGTCCCTTCGCTACCTGTAAAACCTTGAACTATTATTTTTGAATCTTTGTTTACTAAAACACTCATAGAAGATTATTTATCGTTTATTTAAATCACTTGCAAAAGTAATTTTTTGAATTATATTTTTAAAGTAAAAATTGAATTACTTTTTTTCGTTTTGTTTTAATTTTTCAAGTATCTCAGGAATCTTTCTTATTGATGCTATTTCTTTATACTTAGAACGAAAATCATCTGCTGGGATTCCAAAATAACTTTTACCGCCTTCAAGAGATTTACTTACTCCTGCTTTTGCAGATATAACAGCCTTTTTACCAATGGTAATTCCACTTGTAATTCCTACTTGACCCCAAATAGTGACTTCATCTTCAATAACAACACATCCAGCAATACCTACTTGAGAAGCAATTAAACATTTTTCGCCAATTATTGTATCATGACCAATTTGTACTAAATTATCAATCTTTGTTCCTTTTTTTATTGTAGTATCTGCCGTTACTCCTCTATCTATAGTACATCCAGCGCCTATATCAACATTGTCTTCAATAACAACGCGACCACAAGATTTAAGTCTATCATAGCCTTCTGGTCTATTTTTGTAATAAAAGGCATTGGCTCCTAAAACTGTTCCTGAATGAATAGTAACATTATTGCCAATAATAGCATCATCATAAATGCTTACGTTGGAATGAATGACTGAATTATCTCCAATAACGACATTATGTCCAATAAAGCTATTAGGTTGAATTACAGTATTTTTACCTATTACAGCTGAAGTAGAAATAGAATTATTTGAACTCTGAAAAGGTTTAAAATGATTAGTCAGTTTATTAAAATCTCGAAAAGGATCATGACTAATAAGTAGTGCTTTCCCTTCTGGACAGTCAACTTCTTTATTTATTAAAATAATTGTTGCAGCAGAATTTAAGGCTTTGTCATAATATTTAGGGTGATCGACAAAAACAATATCACCAGGTTCTACAACATGAATTTCATTCATTCCTAAAACAGGAAATTCAGTATCGCCAATAAAACTACAATCTATTAATTGAGCAATTTCTTTAAGAGTATGTGGTTTTAGGAACTTCATTTATTCCTTAACACGTTCTTTATAAGTTCCTTTTGCCGTTTCAACTTTAATTTTGTCACCTTCATTAATAAATAAAGGAACATTAACTTCTGCACCAGTTTCAACAGTTGCAGGCTTTGTAGCATTGGTTGCTGTATTTCCTTTAACACCTGGTTCGGTTGCTGTCACCTCTAAAATAACACTCGCAGGCAAATCAACCGATAGTGGCATATTATCTTCAGTATTAATTAAAACCGTTACTATTTCACCTTCTTTCATTAATCCTGGATTATCCAAAGCAGCTTCTAGCAAACGAATTTGAGTATAATCTGCTTCATTCATAAAATGATAAAACTCTCCATCATTATAAAGGTATTGAAATTTATGAGTTTCAACACGCACATCTTCTAACTTATGTCCTGCTGAAAACGTATTGTCTAATACTTTTCCACTAGTCACACTTTTCATTTTAGTTCTAACAAAAGCTGGACCTTTACCAGGTTTTACATGTAAAAACTCAATTATTTTATATATATCATTGTTGTAACGAATACATAATCCGTTTCTAATATCACTTGTTGTTGCCATATAATTAATTTGATTTAAAATATCCTTTCATGATTCCGCGATGTGAATTTTTAATAAATTGAAGTATTTCATCACGTTCTGGAGTCGCTTCCATTTCTGCTTCAATTATTTCTGAAGCTTGTGTATTGTTATAGTTTTTTTGGTATAATATTCTAAAAATATTCTGAATCTCTCTTATTTTTTCAGTTGAATACCCTCTTCTTCGTAAGCCAACCGAGTTAATTCCAACATATGATAAAGGTTCTCTTGCAGCTTTTACATAAGGTGGCACATCTTTTCTTACTAAAGAACCGCCTGTTACAAAAGCATGATTACCAACAGAAACGAATTGATGAACTGCCGTCATACCTGCTAATACAACATAATCTCCTATAGTGATATGTCCTGCAAGTGTACTGTTATTAGAAAAAATACAATTGTTACCAACTACGCAATCATGTGCAATGTGGCAATAAGCCATAATTAAACAATTATTGCCTATTACAGTTTTCATTCTATCTGCAGTACCTCTATTAATAGTAACACACTCTCGGATAGTTACATTATCACCGATTTCTACTGTGGTGTCTTCATCATTATACTTTAAATCTTGAGGAACAGCAGAAATAACGGAGCCAGGAAAAATATTGCAATTTTTACCTATGCGTGCGCCTTCCATAATAGTAACATTACTACCTATCCAAGTGCCTTCGCCTATTTTTACATTATTATGTATGGTAGTAAATGGCTCAATAACTACATTTTTTGCAATTTTTGCACCAGGGTGAACGTATGCTAAAGGTTGGTTCATAATTATTTAACTTTTGATATTTGAGCCATAAGTTCTGCTTCTGCACAAAGTTTCCCGTTTGAATAGGCATAACCTTGCATATGACAAATACCACGACGTATTGGTGTTATTAACGAACATTTAAATATTAACGTGTCTCCAGGAACAACTTTTTGTTTAAACTTAACCTTATCCATTTTCATGAAAAAAGTAAGATAGTTCTCAGGATCTGGAACTGTGTTTAATACTAGAACACCTCCTGTTTGCGCCATGGCCTCAACTATAAGAACACCTGGCATTACTGGAGCTCCAGGAAAATGACCTTTAAAGAATTCTTCATTCATAGTCACATTTTTTTGGGCTATAACATGATTGTTAGTTAGCTCAAACACCTTGTCTATTAGTAAAAAAGGTTGTCTGTGAGGAAGCATTGCCATAATTTGAGTCACATCCATTAGTGGAGGTTGATTCAAATCTATATTTGGAACATTGTTACGCCTCTCATTTTTTATAAGTTTCGATAATTTTTTTGCAAATTGTGTGTTTACAAAATGCCCTGGCTTATTAGCTATAACTTTTCCACGAATTCGAGTTCCTATGAGTGCTAAATCACCTAAAACATCTAATAGCTTATGTCTAGCTGCTTCATTGGGATAGTGTAATGTTAAATTATCTAAAATACCATTTGGTTTTATAGTGATTGAATCTTTTTTAAAAGCTATTTTTAGCTTTTCCATAGTTTCCTTAGACAATGCCTTATCTACATAAACAATAGCATTATTTAAATCGCCTCCTTTTATTAAACCATGTTCCAAAAGCATTTCTATTTCATGTAAAAAACTAAATGTACGTGAATTTGAAATATCTTTTTTAAAATCTGAAATATGATTTAAAGTTGCGTTTTGAGTTCCTAAAACTTTAGTACCAAAATCTACCATAGTAGTAATCTGATACTCTTTTGCTGGCATTACTAAGATTTCGCTGCCAGTTTCTTCATCTGTGTAGGAAACAATATCTGTAATAACGTATTCTTCTCTAAAGGCATCCAGTTCTACAATTCCAGCTTTTTCAATAGCTTCAACAAAAAACTTGGAAGAACCGTCCATAATTGGTGGTTCAGATTCATTTAATTCAATAATTGCATTATCAACATCCAAACCTACTAATGCTGCCAAAACGTGCTCTGATGTTTGAATAATAACACCGTTTTTTTCTATGCAAGTTCCTCTTTGTGTATTTGTTACATAATTAGCATCTGCTTCAATTACTGGTGTTCCTTCTAGATCTACTCTTTTAAATGCTAACCCTGAATTTGCAGTGGCTGGTTTAAAAGTTAGTGTTACGTTCTTACCTGTATGCAAGCCAACACCTGTTAAGGATATTTCTTTTTGGATGGTTTTTTGTTTGATTTCAGTATTAACTATTCCCATTATTCTTTTTTTCTAAATCACTAATATCTTTTACAATCTTTGGTAGATTTTTAAAATGCACATAAGACTTATTATAATCGGATAAAGCTAACGCAGGAGAACCTTGAAGCACCTCATTATCTTTAACATTTCTTGCTATACCAGATTGTGCTTGTATCTTAACATTATTTCCAATTGTAATATGGCCAGCAATACCTACTTGTCCTCCTATTTGGCAATTTTTGCCTATTCTAGTAGAACCTGCAACACCAGATTGCGCAGCAATTACCGTGTTTTTACCAATTTCTACATTATGTGCAATTTGAATTTGATTATCTAGCTTTACACCAGTTCTTATAATAGTTGAACCAATAGTAGCTCTATCTATAGTGGTTGCTGCACCAATATCTACATAATCTTCAATAATCACATTACCTGTTTGAGGTATTTTGTTGTATCCACCATTTTCATTAGGAGCAAAACCAAAGCCATCAGCTCCAATAATAGCTCCTGAGTTGATAACACAGTTTTTTCCTATTATCGTTTCTGAATAAATTTTAGCTCCAGAAAAAACGATGGTATTATTACCAAGCACAACGTTTTCACCTATATATGAATTTGGAAAAATTTTAACATTATCCCCTATCACTACATTATCAGCAATATAAGTAAATGCACCAATATAAACATCGCTTCCAAATTTTGAGGTTTCAGATATAACTGAGGGCTCTTCTATACCTACTTTATTGAGCTTTACAGCATTATAATATTCCAGTATTTTTGAAAATGCTAAATAAGCATCTTCTACTTTAATAAGTGTTGTTTTAATATCATTTTCTGGGATAAACGTCTTATTAACAATAGTTATAGACGCCTTAGTGGTATAAATATGAGGTGTGTATTTAGGGTTTGCTAAAAACGTTAACGACCCATCAAAACCTTCTTCTATTTTTGAAAGTTTAGAAACTTCAGCATCGGGGTTTCCAATCACATCGCCTTCTAAAATACCCGCTATTTGTTGTGCTGTAAACTTCACTTTGAAAGTTAGTTGTTTTTTGTTTGATTGACGCAAAAATAGGAAAAATGTACTAAAGTTTTTACTTAGGATAACATATATAATATTTAGTAACCGGTTTTGATAATGCTTTAAGATTTAATTGGTCTGAAGCCTTAACTATATCTTCAATTTTTCCTGATTTATGTAAAATATTAATACTTTGATGTTTTAATTGGTAAGCTTGATTTGAAATCTGACCAATAAATACGAAATACTCTGCTTCTTCTTTGGATATACTGTGTTTAATAGTAAGTTTATTAATATGGTTTTCTAAATTCTCTTTTTTAATAGGCTTATTTTTCACCTTAATTTTTAATAAATTCCTATTTATTATCATTTCACACAAATTAGAAAGTACAAAATCTTTATAGTATTGCCAGTCTTTTAAAGCAGAAATGACATCAAAATCATCTAATTCGGAAAAGATGTTTAACGTCTGATTATTAAAATCATCAAGTGAAATTTCATTGTTTAAAAAGTATTTAAGTGATTTACTTGCGTTTAATACTTTTCCGTTTAAAGTTAGCTCTTTAGCACGCTTTAAAACCCGAATTAAAAGTTGTTCTGCTACCAAACCTGTTTTATGCAAGTAAACTTGCCAATACATAAAACGGCGCGCAATAATAAATTTTTCAACACTATAAACACCTTTTTCTTCAACTACCAATTCGTCATTAATAACGTTAAGCATCGTAATTAATCGTTCACTATTTATATTGCCTTCAGCTACGCCTGTGTAAAAACTGTCACGTTTTAAATAATCGGCTCTATCTATATCGAATTGCCCAGAAATAAGCTGGCACATAAACTTTCTAGAATAATCACCTTTAAAAATTTGAATGGCAAGCGTTAAACTTCCGTTAAATTCTTCATTTAAACACTCCATAAAAAGCAGTGAAATTTGCTCATGTGAGACATTATTAACTATACTGTGTTCCATAGCATGAGAGAACGGACCATGTCCAATATCATGTAATAAAATGGCAGCATATAAAGCGTTTTCTTCATCTTCAGAAATTATAACTCCTTTAAAACGAAGTACATTAACCGTTTTCTGCATTAAATGCACACAACCTATGGCATGATGAAAACGTGTATGATGAGCACCCGGATATACCAAATAACTCATTCCCATTTGAGTAATTCTACGAAGTCTTTGAAAATACTTATGTTGTATTAAATCGAAAATAAGCGAATTTGGAATAGTAATAAATCCGTAAATTGGGTCGTTTAATATTTTAAGTTTGTTCAAACTTTAATTTTTAGCATTTAATATTTACAAATATAACTATATGCGCCCATAATGGGTATTTGAAATAAAAACGTTTTAACAAATTGAAAAATTATTTCTAAGGACTTTAAAAAACATAAATATGATAAAAATACTTTGGGTAGATGATGAAATAGATTTACTGAAACCTCACATAATGTTTCTTGAAAATAAAAACTATAAAGTAACCACATGTAAAAGCGGCACAGAGGCTATTGATGTTTTGGATGATGACAATTTTGATATCGTATTTTTAGATGAAAATATGCCTGGTCTTACTGGTTTAGAAACCTTAAATGAAATTAAAGAAAAAAAGGATAACCTTCCCGTAGTTATGATTACTAAAAGTGAAGAAGAATATATTATGGAAGAAGCTATTGGTAATAAAATAGCTGATTACCTGATAAAACCCGTTAACCCAAACCAAATATTACTGAGTTTAAAAAAGAATTTAGACCACTCGCGCTTAGTCTCAGAGAAAACAACATCAAACTATCAGCAAGAATTCAGGAAAATAGCCATGGATTTAGCTATGGTAAACTCCTATGAAGAATGGGCTAGTTTATACCAAAAACTTATTTATTGGGAAATTCAGCTTGAGGACATTGAAGATGCTGGAATGTTCGAGATTTTAGAATCTCAAAAAAATGAGGCAAATACGCAGTTTGGAAAATTTATTGATAAAAATTATACAGATTGGTTTAAACCTCATACAGATGCTCCCGTAATGTCGCACACGCTTTTTAAAAATAAAATAGCACCTGAATTAAGCAAAGAACAACCTACGTTATTAGTAGTGATAGATAATTTAAGATATGACCAATGGAAGGTTTTTGAGCCCATAATTAATAATTATTACAAAAAAGAAAAAGAAGAAGCTTTTTATAGTATTCTTCCAACAGCAACGCAATATGCAAGAAATGCTATTTTTTCTGGTTTAATGCCTAGCGATATGGAAAAGTTATTTCCTAATTATTGGAAAAACGATACTGACAAAGGCGGTAAAAATCTTTATGAAGCTGAGTTTCTAGAATCACAAATGAAACGCTTAAGTTTAAATGATTTAGAATATGAATATTACAAAATAACCAATTTAAAATCTGGAAAAAAATTAGTTGAAAACTTTAATTCTTTAAAAAACAACGATTTAACCGTTGTGGTATATAATTTTGTTGATATGTTATCACACTCTAAAACCGAAATGGAAGTTGTTAAAGAATTGGCTTCTAACGATAAAGCTTATAGATCTTTAACCTATAGTTGGTTTAAAAATTCGCCGCTTTTAGAAATGATTCAACTAGCACAACAATTAGGATTTAAACTTATATTAACTACAGATCATGGAACTATTAACGTAAAAAATCCATCAAAAGTTATTGGCGATAGAGATACCAGTTTAAACCTACGTTATAAAACAGGAAGAAGTTTAACTTACGATAGTAAAGATGTGCTTGTTGCTAAAGACCCCAAAGATATTCATCTACCGTCTATAAACATGAGTAGCTCTTATATTTTTGCTAAAAACGACTTGTTTTTTGCATATCCAAACAATTACAATCATTATGTAAGTTATTTTAGAAATACCTACCAACACGGTGGTGTTTCGCTTGAAGAAATGATTATTCCTTTTGTGGTTTTTAATCCTAAATAACCCACAAAAAGCACAAAACATCGATGAAATACGCTTTTTTCTAGGTTTTTCGAGATATTATTACTAATTTTGCGTATAAATTTTATTTAAGTTGGATATTACTTATGAATTAAATGAAGTTGAAAGTGTTGTTAAACGACTAATTAATAACCTAACTTCTAAAACGTTATTGTTTTATGGTGATATGGGCGTTGGTAAAACAACTCTTATTAAAGCCATTGCAAAAACATTAGGAAGTAAAGATCAAGTTAGTAGTCCAACATTTTCAATTGTTAATGAATATGAATTAAGTAATGATAAAATTTATCATTTTGATTTATATAGAATAAAAGATTTAGATGAAGCTTATAATTTTGGCATTGAAGATTATTTATTTTCTAATCATTGGATCATTATTGAATGGCCAGAAAAAATAGAAGCCATTTTAACAGATAAAATAGATGTTATTGAGTTAAAAATAGAATCTAAAAGCAAAAGAAATTTAAAATTGAATAATAGATAAACCTAACAAAAACAGCCAATTAGTACAAATGAATAACAAAATACATTCCAATTTTTGAAGTTTTACGGGAAACCCACAGCTTAAATTTTAAAAAGCATTGTTTTTAACATTTATTTAACATTTGAGTATATTCTTCAGAAAGACCTTTAGTTACATTTGGGTATTAATTAATTAAATCCCTTATAAAATGAAAACTAAAAAGTATGTAATTGCAATCGCAATTTTCGGAGGTATGTTATTTTTAGCTAATGCAGCGAATGAATATAACCTAGATGCAGAACAAACAGCAGTCAGAAAAGATAGAATTAAAAAGCCAACGCACGGGTAATAAAGGATTGGTTACAGGTAGTGTAGTAGCTACTTTTATAGCCATAACTCCTTATTTATTTTATTTACATGAAAGTGTTCCAGATACAAAAGTCTGGGACACTTTTTTATTTAAATATGATAGTGGCTTTTTTGAAAGTGCAAATGTAGCTATGTGGATTTTGACAGGGAAATTAATTCCACTTCTTTTATTATTTGTTTGGTTTTTCACATCAAGGCATTGGTGGTATCATGTATTATTAGTTCCTATTTCAATGTATGCTTATCAGATATTTGCAACATTAAATGATGACTTAAAATATTTTGATTCCAACCAATTGATTTATTTAATACCAATAATGGCTATTATTATACCCTCAATTTATCTGATTAGAGCTCGCATATTTAACAAAGTGAATAATGCAACTAAATCTCTTGAAGAACTAGAAGAGGAATTTAAAATTTCGCCTAAAAACTTTTGGGAAAAAGTCAAAGGTTATTTTTAATTTGCTAATCTATACCTTTCATTTAGCTCAATTTCTTTTCTGTTGTTATTTAATTTAAAATTTCCAAATTTATAATCAAAACCAAGTGTAAATAGTCTGTTTTCAATTCTGGAATCCAGTTTAATATCTTGATTTAAGTAGTTAGTACTTTGTGTAAAGTTTTGTGTATTAAAGATATCTAAAACACCTATGCTAACAGATGCTTTGTTATCCCAAAGTGTTTTTCTTAAATTAACATCCAAACCAAAACGATTACTAATAATTGAGGGACCATCAGCTATTGGAGAAATATATAATAACGATACATCAGCTATTAAACTTTCATCTTTTAAAAAAGAAAAATAATTAACCATTTGTGTGTAAAATGACCATTGACCAATAGTTTCCAATTCATTATTTGTTTCTAGAGCAAAGAATTGGTTGTCATAGTAAAAAAGAGATGATAAAACATATAGATTCCAATCATTAGTAATTGAAGTATAGGTCGTAAAATCTAAACCATAGGAAATACTTCTATCAATATTAGTGTTTAAATATTTTAAAAGATTGTCATTATTATCTTGAAAAACAATTTGTAATGCAGGATCTTTTTCATACCTGTAGTAAAGCTCAAAAGTATAGTCTTGTTTAAATGTATATCCCAAAATAAATGTATCATCGATTTGTGGAAGTAGGTTTGGATCACCTGTTACAAATGCATTATCATTTAAAAAATACTTAAACGGATTTAATTGCGCATATCGTGGCCTATAAATACGTTTATTATAATTAAAATATATTTCATTATTCTCATTTATTTTATTGGTAACATAGAATGAAGGGAAGAATTTAATATAATCATTATTATTGATTTGATTTGTAGACAAGGAATTCCCTTTAATATCGGTATATTCAGTTCTAAGTCCTAATTTTAAACTCCACGTATCCCAATCTTTTGAAAAACTACTATATAAAGCATAATTAGTTTCATCATACAAAAACGTATCGGAGTTTTCTAAATCTTCTTCTCGTATGCCATTATTAAATGTAAACTGATTTAAAATACTTTCTGAATTAATATTTGAAACCTTCCCTCCTGCTTCAAATTGAGCTGAATCATCAATTGTTAATTCATAATCTATTTGCCCTGTATATAATTTTATTTTTTGACTTGAAAATGTTTGAAATCTATTATTTCTAAACTCATCAACCTCATTAGGCAAGAAATAATCAGTATCCACATTTTGAAAACTCGAAAAATCATAATTTGTGTGATGTAAATTGGCAGAAAGCTTTTCTCCTTCTTTTTTAAACTTATGAATATAATCTAGAGAAAAGGCAAAGTTAAATGTTTCATCTCTTAATCTGTTTTGAGTATTGAATATGGAGTCTAGAACTTTATTAGCACCAAAAACTTGAGTTCCAGAATTTACAGATGTTTCTGTGTTTTCTCTTGGAGAAATTAACATACTTGTAGAAAAACCAAGACTATTATTTTCATTCAACTCATAATCAATATTAGCATTAATATTTTGATTAGCGTTTTCACGAGTTCTCTTAAAATCGGTTTCCCAACTTGATGTTATTTGGTCGTTTTCTATAAAATTCACAAATTCATCATTATTTCTAAAATCTTTTCTTGGGCTAATACTATAGTTTAAATAGCTGTTTAATTTTTTTGTCTTAAAAAAATGACTAGTTCCAAAGGAATATTTTGGAAATTCTGAGCCTTGTTTATAATTGCCAAAAACACTCCCATTATAACCCGCGATGATATTTTTACTCGTTACTATATTAATTACTGCGCCGCCTTCAGCCTCATATTTGGCTGGTGGATTTGTAATTACTTCTATAGACTTAACATTAGTTGCCGATGTCCCTTCTAAAAGCTGCATAACTTCATTGGAAGATAAATGAACTCTTCTATCATTTATATAAACCGTAGGTTCTGAGTTTTTAACTGTAATAGACTCATCTTGAACTAAAACACTAGGCGTGTTTTTTAAAACATCCAACACATTATTGTTAGACAATGTGGAGTTTTCAACATTAAAAACTAATCGATCAACTAATCGCTTTACAGTTGGTTTTTTTGCTATAACAACAACACCATCAAGCTCTTCACTTTTCTCTTCAAGTATAATAGTTTTAATATTTAAGCTTTTTTTTAATGAATAAATGGCTTCAAATTCATCAAAGCCTAAAAAACTTATTTTTAACTTATAACTACCACTTTTTAAATCTTGAAATTTGAATACACCTTGACTATTTGTAGCGGTTCCTTTCAAAAACGAATTGTCTTCAATATCATGCAACGTAACATTACTGAAAGCAATTGGATTATTGTCTATATCTTTAACAACACCTTCAAAAACAATATTTTGAGAAACACAAAGTATTGAAAATAAAAATAAAAAAGAAGATATTAACTTTGTGTACATATGTGAAATTCTAATGCAAACTTATAATAATTATTTTAAAAAGTATTGGGGTTTAGCCACATCTATTACACTTTTTTTTCTTACAATTATTTAAATAATAAAAAGTTTTTTTAAACAATAAAAAATTAATTTGTAATTTGATTTTTTAAATAAAAATATTCATGTCCGAATCATTATCACCTTTCACCAAACAACAACTTTTACCACAAGAAGAAACGCTTGAAATTTATAAGCGAAAAGGTGAATTATATATAGGTATCCCGAAAGAAACTGCTTATCAAGAAAAGCGTGTTTGCTTAACTCCAGATGCCGTTTCAGCATTAGTTAGTAACGGGCATAAAGTCCTTTTAGAATCGGGTGCTGGAGATGGTGCGCGTTTCAGTGATAAAGATTATAGTGAAGCTGGAGCAGAAATAAGCAAAGATACCGCAAAGGTTTTTGCTTGCCCAATGATTCTTAAAGTAGAGCCTCCTACTATGGAGCAAATAAAACTCCTAAACCCACAAACTATTTTAATTTCAGCACTGCAAATAAAAACCCAAACAAAAAAATATTTTGAAGCGTTAGCATCAAAACGTATTACTGCTTTAGCTTTTGAATTTATTAGAGATACCGATGGTACTTATCCTGCAGTTAGGTCTTTAAGTGAAATAGCAGGAACAGCTTCGGTTCTAATAGCTTCAGAACTGCTTTCAGATAACAGAGATGGAAACGGACTCATGTTTGGTAATATAAGTGGTGTTCCTCCATTAGAAGTTGTAATTATTGGCGCAGGAACGGTAGGTGAATTTGCAGCAAGAAGCTCTATGGGTTTGGGCGCTAATGTGAAAGTTTTTGATAATTCAATAAATAAACTAAGACGTATTCAAACAAATTTAGGAAGACCTTTTTTTACTTCTACCTTGCAGCCCAAAAACTTAACTAAAGCATTGAGACGCTGTGATGTAGTTATAGGTGCCGTTAGAGGGACAAATAGATCACCAATAATAGTTTCAGAGGCAATGGTTGAAAAAATGAAAAAAGGCTCGGTTATTATAGATGTAAGTATAGATATGGGCGGATGTTTTGAAACTAGTGAAGTGACTACGCACAAACAACCAACGTTCATAAAACACGATGTTATTCATTATTGTGTACCAAATATTCCTGCCAGATATTCCCGTACTGCTTCTGTTTCTCTAAGTAATATTTTTACACCTTATTTATTGAAAATTGCTGAAGATGGTGGTATAGAAAATTCTCTTAGATTTGATAGAGGTTTAAAAAATGGATTGTACTTTTACCACGGCATTTTAACTAGCAAATCTGTTGGTGAATGGTTTGATTTAAAATATAGCGATATTAATCTCCTTGTATTTTAATCAAACAAAAATGCCACAAACCTTTTGCAAAATTTTTTAAATGAAACTTATACAACGTATAGGCTATTACTTAGGTGGTTTTTCTATCGGATTAGTAATTTTAGCTTTCTTCTTAAATGGAAAAAAAACATCTTGTAGCTATGGTCCTGAAGCTCGTGTTTTAAAAAATATAAATACTAAAAAAATTATTTACGGTGATGTTATTAATTCACATATCGAAAATAAAACCATTGATTCCGCAGATATAATCTATGTTTTAAAAAAAGGAACTATTAATTTTTCTGAAAGTAAAACAAGACAAGAGCCATGTGGTATCTATATTGTTGAAGGCGATTATAATAACAATGAAATTATTTTAACTGTAGAAAACTGTGATAGTATTGCGACAATCAAGCATTTGGAAAAAAAGCAAATTCATTAAAAATTATTGTTCTTTTCTACGCTTTTTCTCTTTACTTAAAAGTGACAATTCTCTACCTGTTTGTCCTGCAACAGAAGTGTTTTCTTCGGCTCTTCGTATTAAATATGGCATCACATCTTTTACTGGGCCAAACGGGATATATTTTGCTACATTATAGCCTTTATCTGCTAAATTAAAGCTTATATGGTCACTCATACCATACAATTGACCAAACCAAATGCGTTTATCACTATTAGTTATACCTTTTTCAGACATTAATTGCATTAACAAATAAGAACTTTCCTCATTATGTGTTCCAGCAAACAAAGACATGCAATCTAAATTATCTAAAATGTACAACAGACCATTGTTAAAATTTATGTCTGTAGCTGCTTTACTCTCACAAATTGGTGATATATAGCCTTTATCTTCAGCTCTATCATTTTCTTTTTCCATGTAGGCTCCCCTAACCAATTTATAACCTAAAAAGTAGTTTCCCTTTAAAGCTTTCTCATGTTCAGACTTTAAAAAATCGAGTCTATCATGTCTATACATTTGCAAAGTATTGTAAACTATAGGTTTTTCAGTATTATACTTTTGCATCATACTTGTAACTAAATCATCTGCTGCTTTTTGCATCCAGCTTTCTTCTGCATCAATTAAAACAGCTACATCATTCGCTTTTGCTTTTTTACAAATAGTGTCAAACCTATTAATTACTTTATTCCATTCAACCTCTTCATTTTCCGATAGTTTTTCTCCATTACTCAATTTCACATAAAGTTTAAAACGCCCTAAACCGCTGGGTTTAAAAACAGCGATAGGAATAGCATCAATATTTTTAGCAAAATCAATAATTTTAAGAACGGTTTGCATTGCAGAATCAAATTCATTCTCATTTTCTTTTCCTTCAACAGAATAATCTAAAACTGAACTGACTCCCTTTTGAAACATTTTATCTATCACTGGTAAGCAATCTTCCTCATTAACACCGCCGCAAAAATGATCGAAAACTGTAGATCGTATAAGCCCTTCAATTGGCAAATGCGCTTTAATTGCAAAATTTGTTGCTGCTGTACCAATTCTTACTAATGGTTCAATAGAAATCATTTTAAACAAAAAATAAGCACGTTCTAATTCAGAATCACTTTTTAGCGAAAATGCTATTTCTGTATTATCGAAAATTCGAGATGTAGACATTCAAAAATAATTTATGCAAATATAATTATAGCTAAGTTATCATTTTATCTAAAATCTCCTTAATTTGGCTGCCTTAAAAATCGGATTTATTTTATGGATTTTATCACAACGAAAAATTGTATCATTCATTTTAACGACACTTGTTATCATTCACTGAATAAGCACCTTAAAGAAAAAAACTTTTCTAAAATATTTATTTTAGTTGATGAAAATACACATTTACATTGTTTACCATATTTTTTAGAACATTTAGAAACAAATGTTGTAATTGAAATCATTGAGATAGAAGCTGGTGAAATAAACAAAACCATTGAAACATGTGTTGGTGTTTGGAATTCTCTCTCTGATTTAGATGCTGACAGAAAAAGTTTATTAATAAATATTGGAGGTGGTGTAATTACTGATTTAGGTGGTTTTGTAGCTTGTACTTTTAAAAGAGGGATTTCTTATATAAATGTGCCAACATCTCTATTAGCCATGGTTGATGCGTCTGTTGGTGGTAAAACTGGTGTAGATTTGGGGCATTTAAAAAATCAAATTGGTGTAATTAGTAATCCAGATCTAGTACTCATAGATACTACTTTTCTAGATAGTTTACCACAAAATCAAATGCGTTCAGGTTTAGCAGAAATGCTTAAACACGGCTTAATTACTGGCGAAAATTATTGGAGTAACTTTTTAGATTTATCTAAATTATCATTAAATGATTTGGATCAATTGATTTACGAATCTGTCATTATAAAGAAGAACGTAGTTGAAGAAGACCCATTTGAAAACGGATTAAGAAAAACTTTAAACTTTGGACATACACTTGGGCATGCTATTGAATCTTATTTTTTAAGCAATCCAAAGAAAACTACTTTACTGCATGGCGAAGCTATTGTTGTAGGGATGATTTTGGCTTGTTATATTTCATCAGAATTAGTAGGTTTCTCCAAAGAAACCACTTTAGCTATAAAGAAACTATTTATAAATTATTATGGCAAAGTATCAATTAACAAAAGTGAGTATTCAGACATTATAGAGCTTCTTAAGTATGATAAAAAGAATAATCATGGAAACATCAACTTTGTTTTACTAGAAGATATCGGTAAAACAAAAATCGATTGTTTAGTTGATGATAAGATAATCATTGATGCTCTCGAGTTTTACAGTAGTTAAAAGTTTAATTTACTGAAACAAAAATAAGAACAAGCCCTATTAAAGATGATGTAATTCCTATCAAATTAGTAATTCTTGAATCGCCTGAGGCAGTACTTATTGAGGAATTATTGGGCTCAACATAAACATAATCATTTTGTGTTAAATAGTATACTGGAGAATTAAAAACCTCCTTATTTGTTAAATCTATACGAGAATATGTCTTAACTCCATTAAAATCTCTCACTACTAATATATTATCTCTTCTCCCCTGAATTGATAAATCGCCTGCCATACCAAGTGCTTCTAGTATTGAAACACGCTCACCCGTTACCTGATAAACTCCTGGAGCATTCACCGCTCCTGCAATTGTTACTCTAAAGTTTAAAATTCTAATAATAATTACAGGATCTTTTAATAATTGGCCTTCTTCAAACTTTTTCTTGAATAGATTCTTTGCTTCCTCTACTGTTAAACCAAGTAATTTCACTTTACCTAAAACCGGAAAATCTATATTTCCTTCTACATCGATTAGATAGTCTATCATCTGTCCTTGCCCTCCTTCAACAACTAAATTATAAGGTCTTGCAGCTTCTGGCACAAATGTAGAAACAAAAATACTTACTATATCTCCAACTTTCAATTTTGCAGAAAATGTATCTGTATCAACAATTGTTTCAAAATCTTTTGCGTTTTGAAAATAGACAACTTCTTTCTTGGTCACACAAGATGATAAAAAAAGAGTAATGATTGATATGAGAACAAATTGTTTAAAAATAAGCTTAGGTGTATTCATTTTACTTTATTTAGATAAGGGTACAGAAATTTAAATGTAAATATCATTTAACATGGTATAAACTTCAAAAATATTCTTCCAATTACCAAATACTACTACAATCTACAAATAATAAAAACTTTATATAATAAAAAAGCCCCTGTTGAGGCTTTTTTTCTTTCTATAATTAATTTATAACTATAAATCATTAAATATTGAATGCATCAAACGCTTTTTATCGTTGATACTTTCTTCAAGAGAGATCATTGTTTCAGTTCTATAAACACCTTCAATATCATCTAGCATAAATATAACTTCTTTAGCATGTTCAGTACTTCTTGCTCTAATCTTACAAAAAATATTGAATTTACCAGTGGTTATATGAGCTACCGTTACATAAGGTATTTCATTTATACGCTCTAAAACAAACTTAGTTTGTGAGGTATTATTTAGATATACCCCTACGTAAGCGATAAAGGAATACCCTAATTTTTTATAATCTAAAGTTAAAGAAGAGCCTCTAATAATACCAGCTTCTTCCATTTTTTTTACTCGTACATGAACAGTTCCAGCAGAAATTAAGAGCTTTTTTGCTATGTCTGTAAATGGAATTCTTGTATTGTCAATTAACATGTCAAGAATTTGATGATCGATTTCGTCTAATTTAATTTTCCCCATAATTAACTTTTCTTATCTATTAAGCAAAATTAATACATTTTTATTAATAAATACGCATTATTGATATAGTTTATTTTGATAATAATGAGATTTTTTCATTATTCAATATTACGAAAACGTTTTCGTAATTAATTTGAATAGGGTGACCTGATTCATCTAACACTTCTTCTCCTTTAGCATCAAACTCATAGTGCCCATAAAAGCCATCCAGCTTTTCTATTTTTTCAACTTTAGGTATAAATTCTATATAATTTTTAATTAATCTTTCCTGATATAAAATTCCAATATCCATTGTCGCCTCATTAATTTTAGCATTTCGGATAACTACATCATAAAAACACTTTTCGTTTTCGGGTATTAATGAATAAGCTTCATAGTTGTCGCCAATTATATTTGTTTCAGCTATATAATTTAAGGATTTTAAATACGATAAATAAATTAATTCTCTGGTAAACTCGCGCTCGTAATCATCTTTAAAATGACCAGCTTCAAATAGAATAGTTGGAATATTTTCACTTTGAAACGTATCGCCTACACAGTTTAAATTAAAAGCATCATCATACACGCCAACTTGATTGGGAATAATTTCTTGCAAGGCCTCATTCATTACTCCAATAACCTCCATAGCAACCTTTCTATTGCGCGTTATTGTACAGGCTTCATCTTGAGCTGGAGCTAAAAACGAAATTGTTGCTGGTTTATTTGTTTTTCCAGCACTAAAAATAGTACGCTGTCCATGTAAATTATAACAAAAATGTGGTTTAAAGTTGTTATATATATTTCTAAGCACTTTACTTTCTGGTTGAGATAAGTTTTGCGCATCTCTATTTAAATCAATATTATTAGCATTTATTCTCGTATATGATTTGGCGCCATCAGGATTTAAAATTGGAATTATATATAATGTACAGGCTTCTAAAATATGATTGAGATTAGATTTATCATCTAAAAGCGTATTCAATAAATCGAATATTGCCTTAGTTGTTGTTGATTCATTTCCATGCATTTGAGACCACATTAACACACGTTTATCTCCATTTCCGAGTTTTACTCCATAAATTGGAGCTCCTAAAACCGATTGACCAATCGTCTCTACAATTAGCTTATTGCTCAATTTTTCCAATAAAGGTGCAATGTGATTATTAGTTATATATCTATGATAAAGACGAGTTTCTTTATGCTCTAAAAACAACTTCTGGATTTGCTGTAATGTCATGAATATTATTTAAGATACAAATGTAAACAATTGATTATTTACATTTGTAAACAACTAAATTCTATTAATTGTTTACAATACTATACAGTTCAAGTTATTGATTTATGCAAAAATAGCAATATTTCAAAATAATATTATATTTAATTCATTTTCAGATATATAAACCACGTATTATAAAGTTGTAATTCTATTGTTTTATCAAGTTTAACATAAATTATTGTTTAAAAACAAATCATATTGTTACATTTGTAACAATAATTCATATAGCTAATTATTAACAATGATAAACACCGAAGATTTTATAAAAAGACTTCAAAAAGTAATGGATTATTACGGAGAATCAGCCTCTTCTTTTGCTGAAAAAATAGGCGTACAACGCTCTAGTATTTCTCATATTCTGTCTGGTAGAAACAAACCCAGTTTAGAGTTCATATTAAAAATTCTTTCCACTTTTCCTGAAGTTGAATTGTATTGGCTTTTAAATGGCAAAGGCGTTTTTCCTTCATCAAAAATTTCTGATTCAAAAAAAGATGAACCTTCTACTCCTAGTTTAAAAATAGAAACTGAATTTAACCAAGCATTAGAAATTGACAAATCTATAGAACGTATTGTTATATTTTATTCTGATGGAAGTTTTAAAAATTACCAGAATTAAACGCTTTGTTTAGTAAATTTGCTATTTAAATACGTTTTATGAGATTTATACACTTCATTCCTATATTACTTTTAACTAGTTGTTACAATACCACAAGAAATTGTAAAGATTACAAAACAGGTAAATTTTATAGTGAAGTTATTATAAATAATGAATTATTTAAATCTGAATTTAAAAGAACCGAAGATTTACAAATTGAAGTTTATGATGGCATAACAGATTCATCGCAACTACGATGGATTAACGACTGTGAGGTTATATTTAAGACTATAAACCCAAAAAATATGGCAGAAAAAAAAGATATTCACCTCAAAATATTAACTACTACGGATTCTTCATATACCTATGAGTACTCTTATGTTGGAGAGACACGAAAACAAAAAGGAGTAGCTTATAAAATTAATTAAGTTAGTAAAAAGGGTACAAAAAGGACTCTGCCAAATTAAATTTAAGCTGTTTATTTTCAGTAATCTCGTAGGTTAAAAAGATTTCTCCCCAGTATTCGCCATCAGAAAAATCAGCAATTATCCACTTGTGGTTTAACATTTTTATAGTATTAATAAGCATCCTTCTACCTTCGCTTGACGCATATGGTATTATTGGATGTTCTCCTTTTATTTCATTTAAAGAATAAAGTTCATCTTTTATAAACGGAATCAATTCGCTTACATCATAACCCTGATTTTCAAAATAGCTTATAGCATCCTCATTTCTATCTAAATTGAAATGTGAAAGGTTCAATATATCATCTTGTAGCACTGCAACAGAATCTTTGTATTTAATAAGCTGCGAGTTACTTGTTGCCAATTTTTTATCAATATCTTCAAATATACGTTTTGAGTTTACATACTGAAATAAAACCAGTAATACCGAAAACACAAATAGGTACATAAAAATTCTTTGTTTCATATTTCTTCTTATAAGTTTATTTGTAAGCCGTCATAGGCTAAAAATACATTTTTTGGTAGTGTTTTTTCAACAACTTCATGAAAACCAAGTAAATGGCTAATATGTGTTAAATAAGCCATTTCTGGATTTACTCTTTTTATAAAAAGTAAAGCTTCTTCTAAATTAAAATGTGATTGATGTGGTTGAATACGCAACGCGTTAACAACTAAAACTTTCACATTCTTAATTTTTTCTACTTCTTTATCTTTAACTGTTTTCATATCAGTTAAATATGCGAATTCTCCAAATTTAAATCCAAATACCTGTAATTTATCATGTTTCCCATTTACTGGAATTACTTCTAAATTACCTAATTTAAATGGTTTATTTTTAATTCTGTTAACTGTAACAGCTGGGGCACCTGGATATTTATTTTCAGTTTTAAAAACATAATCAAATCGTTTTTTTAAGGATTTTAACACACGTTTATGTCCATATATAGGAATGTCTCCTTGCCTAAAATAAAAAGGTCGAATATCATCAAATCCTTGAACATGGTCTGAATGTTCATGAGTAAAAATAATACCGTCAATTTTATCGCAATCTGCTCTAAGCATTTGTTGTCTAAAATCTGGACCACAATCAATTACATAAGTAAAATCATCCCATTCAATCAATACAGAAACCCTTAATCGTTTATCTTTTTCATCTCCACTCAAACAAACAGGATGCTTGCTTCCAATTATAGGAATACCCTGAGATGTACCAGTTCCAAGAAAAGTTATTTTCAAATACGTTAAGTTTTACACAAAAATAGGTTATTTTTTTATTTAGTGTACTTATTTAATACCTTTGTAATACAAGTTATAACCTATAAATGATATGGAAATTACCATAAAAGGTGATAAAGAGTTTGATGATATTCCTTCATTAAAATCGAAAGCACTTCGAATAAACTTAAACGAAAATATTTACGGCACATTTGCAGAAATTGGAGCTGGTCAAGAAACATGTCGTCATTTTTTTAGAGCTGGTGGTGCCTCGGGCACTATAGCCAAGGCTATGTCGGCTTATGATAAAGACTTTAGTGATGCTATTTATGGCGCTGAAGATGATGGTCGTTATGTAACTGAAGCGCGTTTACGTAAAATGCTTACCCATGAAATGAACCTCATGGAAAACAGGTTAACTCGCAAAAATAATCCTAATAAAATATTTTTTACTTATGCCAATACCGTTGCTACCATTGACTTTGCGAAGCAATTTAAAGGTCATGGTTGGGTTGGCATAAAATATCAAGTTGAAGCTAAAGGTGATTATAATGAAATCATTTTACATGTTCGTTTTAAAGAAACTGATGCACGATTGCAGCAGGAAACTCTTGGTATACTGGGAACGAATTTAATTTATGGGGCGTTTTATAAATATAATGAACCGAAAAAATTACTGAGGTATCTTTACGATCATTTAGATAAAGATCAGCTGGAAATTGATACCATAAACTTTTCAGGACCTGTTTTTAAAAATATAGATAACCGATTAATGAGTTTACAACTTGTTAAAAATGGCATGACAGATGCCGTAATGTTTGGTCCTGATGGCACTAATGTTCTACCAGCAAAAGTGTTCTATAAGAAAAATATATTGGCATTACGAGGTAGCTTCAGACCTGTTACTAAGGTAAACATGGCTATGTATGAGAAGTCATATGACATGTTTATTAAGGAAAATAAAGTAGATAAGGAAAAAACAGTGGTGGTTTTCGAAATTACACTTTCAAATTTAAGAGCTGAAGGAGAAATTGATGAACAAGATTTTATAGATCGAGCAGATTTATTATGCTCACTAGGGCAATCGGTAATGATTTCTAATTTCCAAGAATACTTTAAAGTTGTAGAGTATTTCTCTAATTACACTAAGGCTAGAATGGGATTAGCCATGGGTGTTAGTAATTTAGTAGATATTTTTGACGAAAAATACTATCGACACATAAGTGGTGGTATTCTTGAAGCTTTCGGAAAATTATTTTTCAAAGATTTAAAAGTTTATTTATATCCAATGCTAGATTCTAAAACTGGGGAATTAATTACTAGTGAGAATTTAAAAGTATATCCTCGTATGAAAGAATTGTATAAATTCTTTAAATACAATGGAAAAGTAATAGATATTGAAGATTATGATGAAAGCATAATGAGTATTTTTTCTCGTGAAATTTTGAGAAAAATTTCAGAAGGCGAATCTGGTTGGGAAGATATGGTACCAGATGGTACTGCAGATTTAATTAAAGATTACCGTTTATTTGGTTACACTAGAAGACCTTTAACCTTAAGCAGAAAAAGGAAATAATTATTTTGTAATAAAAAACAAAAAAAGCACCTATATTATAATTAAAATAGATGCTTTTTTATTGATTAAGATATGACTTTACTCTAATATTTGAGCTGCATGGTCTTTCGTTTTTACCTTGTCAATAACACGATCAACGATGCCATTTTCGTCAATTAAAAAAGTCATTCTATGAATCCCATCATACTCTTTACCCATAAACTTTTTAGGTCCCCAAACACCAAAAGTTTCTATAACCGTTTTGTCTTCATCAGCTAAAAGAGGAAAAGGAAATTCGTATTTATCTTTAAAGTTAGCTTGTTTTTTTTCAGAGTCGGCACTTACGCCCAATAACTCGTATCCTGCATCTTGTAAAGCTTTGTAGTTATCTCTTAAATTACAAGCTTCAACCGTACAACCTGGTGTACTTGCTTTAGGATAAAAAAATACAACAAGCTTTTTTCCTTTATAATCAGTTAGCGAAATTGTATTTCCTTGTTCATCTTTTGCTGAAAAATTAGGTACAGCATCACCTTGCTTTAATGTTTTCATAGTCTTAACTTTGATTTTTAACAAAAATACGATTTATGACTAAAAAAGAGAAGGTAAATTTTGTTATAAATACCTTATATAAACTTTATCCAGAAATACCGATACCTTTAGATCATAAAGACCCCTATACGCTTTTAATAGCTGTATTAATGTCTGCACAAAGTACCGATGTTAGAGTTAATCAAATTACACCTTTATTATTTGAAAGAGCCGATAATCCTTATGACATGATAAAGCTAACAGTTGAAGAGATTAGAGCCATTATTAAACCTGTTGGATTATCTCCTATGAAAAGTAAAGGTATTCATGGATTATCCAAAATACTTATTGAAAAACATAATGGTAAAGTTCCACAAAGTTTTGAGGCTTTAGAAGAATTACCAGCTGTTGGTCATAAAACGGCAAGCGTCGTGATGTCTCAAGCGTTTGGAGTCCCCGCGTTTCCTGTAGATACACATATTCATAGATTAATGTATCGATGGAATTTAACAAATGGTAAAAATGTAGTTCAAACTGAAAAAGACGCAAAACGTTTATTCCCTAAAGAGCTATGGAACGAATTACACCTTCAAATTATTTGGTACGGTCGACAATATTCACCTGCTCGCGGATGGGATTTAGAAAAGGATATTATTACTAAAACTATTGGTAGAAAATCAGTGCTTGATGAGTATTATAAAAATAAAAAGTCCTAATTAAAATTAGGACTTTTTGAAAACTTAATTTAGAAGCGCTTCAAACTTCATTTTATTATAATCTATAACACTTAAAGCCTTAGAGTAATTTAGAAGAAAATTAACCGTTTCTTCCTTCGGTTTAAGATCTTTTGTTTTTGTAATAGAATTTTCAGAGTAAATTTTTGCCATTTTTATAATTTAAAGGTTATATCGAAATAATAACGCAGCAAAATTTACTTTATTGTATTAATTAGTTAAAACTATATTATGTTTATCTATTATTTTTCTTAAATTAATTAAAGCATATCGCATTCTTCCTAAGGCCGTATTGATACTAACCCCTGTTCTTTCTGATATTTCTTTAAAACTCATGTCCTTGTAAATACGCATTAGTAATACTTCACGCTGATCATCTGGAAGCTCATCAACTAAGCGTCTTACATCATGTTCTACCTGCTCTTTTATAATGGATTTCTCCGCATTTAATGTGGTATCACTTAATACAGAAAAAATACTAAACTCACCAGCATTATCAAATTTTGGCATTCTGTTGTTTTTTCTAAAAAAGTCGATGACCAAATTATGAGAAATTCTCATAACCCATGGTAAAAACTTACCTTCTTCATTGTAAGCGCCACGTTTTAAAGTACGTATAACTTTTATAAAAGTGTCCTGAAAAATATCTTCAGCAACATCTCTGTCGTAAACTTTTGAATAAATAAAACTGTAGATTTTTTGTTTGTGCCTATTTATTAGAATTTCTAAAGCACTTTCATCACCTTTAATATAGTTACTAACTAGTGTAGCATCTGTTGTAAGATTTCGTTGCATAATAATTACTTTTAGTGCATAGAAGAGGGCTTCTTTGCTTGGGGTTAAATGTTTAAAAGTAATATTATGCTATAGGCAAGTGATTGTTTATGATGATTAATAAGTTCAAATATAACAACAATCATTCCTAAAAAACAAAAAATCATATCTTTTTTTAATAATTTATTCGATTAACGGTTATTTTTTATGCTCGTATACTTATAGTATCTTTGCAAAATTATCCCTTTTAAAGTCTATGAATACTGCTATTTCCGAAGTTAATCCAAAAGAAAACATCATCATTAAAGGCGCAAAATTGCATAACCTAAAAAATATAGATGTTGTTATTCCTAGAAACAAATTAGTTGTCATTACAGGGCTTTCGGGCTCCGGAAAGTCAAGTTTAGCTTTTGATACACTTTATGCAGAAGGGCAAAGACGTTATGTAGAAAGTCTGTCAAGTTATGCACGTCAATTTTTAGGCAGACTTAATAAACCAAAAGTAGATTATATTAAAGGTATTGCTCCAGCAATTGCTATTGAGCAAAAAGTTAATTCCACAAATCCACGCTCTACAGTAGGCACAACTACAGAAATTTACGATTACTTAAAGCTCTTATTTGCCAGAATAGGAAAAACGTATTCGCCAGTTTCTGGTAATGAAGTAAAAAAAGATACCGTCACCGATGTTTTAAACTATTTAAAAACATTTCCTGAACGAGAAAAACTGCTCCTACTCGCTCCTATTTATTTAGAAGAAGGGCGCACTATTGAGGATAAGTTGAAAGCCTTAAATCAACAAGGTTATGCTAGAGTTAAAGTAAATAAAGAGGTTTTAAGGATTGACGACGTTGGCAAAATCAATAAAAAAGATCGCGTATTATTAGTCGTTGATAGAATTATTATTAAAGATGAAGAAGATTTTCTTAACCGATTAGCCGATGCCGTACAAACCGCTTTTTTTGAAGGTAAAGGAGAATGCATTATAGAGAACTTAAACGACAATAAACAACGTCATTTTAGTAATAAATTTGAGTTGGACAACATCCAGTTTTTAGAGCCTAATGTGCATTTATTCAGTTTTAACAATCCATACGGTGCGTGTCCAAAATGCGAGGGATATGGTGATATTATTGGAATTGATGACGATTTAGTAATCCCAAACACAGGACTTTCGGTTTATGAAAATGCTATTTTTCCTTGGCGAGGAGAAAGTATGAGCTGGTACAAAGATCAATTGATTAATAACTCTCATAAATTCGATTTTCCAATTCACAAACCATTTTTCGAATTAAATGATGATCAAAAACAACTCATCTGGAACGGAAATCAATATTTTGAAGGTTTAAACTCCTTCTTTGCCGAATTAGAATCTAAAGCCTATAAAATCCAAAATCGGGTGATGTTATCGCGTTACCGTGGAAAAACAAAGTGTAAAACCTGTAATGGCAAGCGTTTACGAGTTGAAGCTAACTATGTAAAGGTTGGAGGTGTTACTATTACTGATTTGGTTGAAATGCCCTTAGATAAATTAACAAACTTTTTCAAGCAACTAGAATTAAATGATTACGATACACAAATTGCCAATAGATTATTAAAGGAAATCAATAATCGTTTATCGTTTCTTGCTAATGTTGGTTTAGATTATTTAACGCTAAACCGAAAATCGAATACACTTTCGGGTGGCGAAAGTCAACGTATAAACCTCGCAACGTCGTTAGGCAGTAGTTTAGTGGGCTCCATGTATATTTTAGATGAACCTAGCATCGGTTTACACCCAAAAGACACCGAGCGTTTAATTTTAGTTTTAAAACAATTACGCGATTTAGGAAACACTGTTATTGTAGTTGAACATGATGAGGATATTATGAAAGCCGCCGATAGCATTATAGATATAGGTCCTGAAGCAGGTACTTTTGGGGGACATGTTGTGGCTCATGGCAATTATGATGATATTTTAGCATCAGACTCTTTAACAGCAAAGTATTTAAATGAAACCCTTAAAATTGAAGTCCCCAAAAAACGTCGAGAATCAAAATATTATGTGGATATAAAAGGCGCTCGTGAAAACAACTTAAAAAATATTGATGTTCGTTTCCCTTTAGGCATGCTTAACGTTGTTACGGGTGTTTCGGGTAGCGGAAAAAGCACCTTAATTAAAAAAATATTATATCCTGCTTTACAAAAGAAACTGACTGATTTTGGTGATAAACCAGGACAATTCACATCTTTGGATGGTAATTTTAGTAATATAAAACAGATTGAATTTGTAGATCAAAATCCAATAGGGCGTTCATCGCGTTCAAATCCTGTAACCTATATTAAAGCTTATGATGATATTCGGGCATTATTCTCAAAACAAAAATTAAGTGCCATTAGAAATTACCAAGCAAAACACTTTTCGTTTAATGTAGATGGCGGACGTTGTGAGACTTGTAAAGGTGAAGGTGAAGTAACTATTGAAATGCAGTTTATGGCAGATGTGCATTTAGAATGTGAAACCTGCAAAGGTAAACGCTTTAAAAAAGAAGTGCTCGAGGTCACGTTTGCAGATAAAAATATTGATGATATTCTTAATTTAACTATTGATGATGCCGTTGCTTTTTTCGAATCGGCAAACCAAAATAAAATTCAGAAAAAACTAAAACCATTGCAAGATGTTGGTTTGGGTTATGTTACTTTAGGCCAGAGCTCTTCTACACTATCTGGTGGTGAAGCGCAACGTATTAAATTGGCCTCATTTTTAGGAAAAGGCAACAATAAAGAAAAAGCCCTTTTTATTTTTGATGAACCTACCACAGGTTTACATTTTCATGATATTAAAAAACTACTAAAGTCGTTTACTGCGTTAATTGAAAACGGTCATTCTATTATAGTCGTTGAGCATAATTTAGAACTTATTAAATGTGCTGATTATATTATTGATTTAGGCCCTAAAGGCGGAGAAACAGGTGGCAATTTAGTTGCCATAGGAACTCCAGAAGCCATTATTAAAGTAAAAGCTTCAGAAACTGGGAAATATTTAAAAGAAAAATTATAACTCAATTAGTTTCTTTATTTAAATAAAAATTAATTTTTTGTTTTTTTCTAGGAAATTCTTTTGATTTAAACCCCTTAGAATATCCATTTTTGAAAACATCAATATTTATCAAAGCACTTGTGTCTAAATTAATAGAGTAAAATCCGTTTTCATCAGTTTTAAGATAAAACTTTTTATACCCTGTGTAACTTTGATCTGGACTATTTCCATAAAAATAGTTTTCAATTTGCAATGATACGTTTTCTATTGGCCCATCTCCTTTAGAATCGTATACATAACCGCTTAATTCGACGTTTTCTACGTCTACATTACATGAAAAAAATATGGTAAGTGATAATAGTAAGAGGTAATAAATTTTATTCATATCAATAAAACAAAAACGCAAACATTCCTAAAATAAAAGCGGTAAAAGGCGCTACAAATATTAGAAATAAAAATGTTACAACACTTCCTTTAAAAAAGGTTTTAAAACGACCTTGGTTATAGAATCTTTTTAATGCTATTAAAAGATATATAAATGTAGAAATGGCTATGAGCGCATCAATCCAATCTGGAATATCTAAAATAAAATTCACACCAATTACAATACTAAATGCTGTGAATAAAAATGAAAAATAATAGAAACTAAATACCAAATGATGCGCAAAACTCCCACCCTTTCTGTAAAACAACTTCAATAGTAAAGCAAAAATTGGTAATAAAAAAAACATGGCTATAGGTATGGTGTCATAAAACGCTTGAAGGATACTCCCACCCTTTCTAGATTTATAAAACTTTAAAGCCTGCTCATACAAACGGCGTTTAATAGCACCTGCATCATCGGGTAAGCCCATTTCTTTTAAAATAATTTCCTGTGGTGCATTCATGGCTATTAAAGAATCTATACTTTTTTCATTAAAATCGAAATTCATAGCACCATTCCTCTTAAAATCTGGCGCATTAACTAATGAGTCTATCTGTGTTTCAGAGAAACCATGAAAAACTTTATTATCGTCTAGAGCTTGTCGAAGCTCAGCGCGAGCTAAAGAGTCTTCAACCATTTTCTTCTTGAGTTGTATCATTTTTAATGAATCTCTTTCACGAGTATCTGAAATGGTATCTAGTACATTTTCTTGCTTTAAAGTTTTAGCCAAACTTTCATCTAAACTCTGTATTTGATCACGTTGAATAAATGAAAAAGCAAAGAAAAATACCACGGAAATAAAAAGATATAACTGAGCCGGATGCAGATATAGTAAACGTTTACCTTCAATAAATTTTTCGGCTAAATACCCAGGTTTAAACAATAACGGAAAAAAGCTCTTAAAAAATCGAGCGTCAAAAGAGAAATAATTACTTATGGTGTTGTAAAACAATACTTTAACCGTTAAGTCATCCTTTGCTTGTTGCCCGCAATTAGGACAAAAATTAAAGTTTGTATTAAATGCCTGTTCACAATTTTTACAAATTTCTTGTTCGGTTGCCATTAAAAAGATTGGTTTTTATAAAAATAGAAAAAAAGACCACACAATCATAGCTATTTATATCACTGATTATCAATAGTTTGAATTTTTGGCATGCAAATTGAAAATCATTAAGGCGTAGCGAAAGCCGAAAAGCTAAAAAGAGTAGGCACAATTTAAAACCCCATAATCGTGAAAATAAAAATTACCTTATTAAGTATTTGTCTTTTTTTATTAGCAAACTCAGGTTTTGCTCAAAAAAAGAATGACCCTAAAAGTATTATAAGTAAAGATGTTACGATAAAAAAGTATCATAACAGTCAAGAATTGGAGCGTATGCAAAAAGGACAATTATTAGATCTTTATACGGAGCGCATTGAAGCCTTAGCCAATATTTTGCCTTATATAGCTTTTGCCACAAAGCCAGGGATTACGATGTCCAGTTTAGGCATTCCTAATAGTAACGAGAATAGAAAAGCTCTTGAAAACCAAACAGAAAACACAGATAACTATATAAGTGAAACTGTAGAATTTCAAAAAGTAATTTTACCATATTCTGATACAAGAAACTTAGCTAGAGCTATTTTGTTTTATGAAGATATCATGAAATCTATTCATGCTTATGATGAGTTTAATTAATTTAGATATATTCTAAGAGCAAAAAAAATTGAATTAGCTATTTAGTTTTTAACGGTGTGTTGTATGATTTCGTTGCTTGTTTTAGCAACTAATTTACCAAATACAAACCAAATAAGTAAACCTTTACTAGCAATGAATATACATATGTTAGAGCAAGTTATTATTTCCAAATCTTAATTTCCCCATCTATAAATTCCTTTGCCTTTTTTATGTAAGTTCGGTCAACGCTTTTAAAAGTTTTATGATAACTCGATTTCTCAACTTTGCTCATAAAAATACTTTTAGTCCAATCTGAATAAAAGCTTAATCTTGAACTTAAAATGAATTTAATAGATTCAGCTATTAAAACTCCTATTATAACAATAAGTATTTCATCAACAAATTTCTTAACTATAAGTACAGTTATTGGGATTATAAGAATTGTTATTAAAACATCAATTATTTTTACTGTTGTCTTGGCTGATTTGAGATACTTTGGAAATTCTTTTTCAGCATTTTCTAGAACTTTTTTATATTTCTCATCACCAACTTCCGCTTTTTTTAATTTATTATCTACGTAAGTTTCAGCAAATTCTTTTATTGAAACATATTCTGGCTCAACATCAATGTCTAATAGAGATGTGTCATATTTCTTATCGGAATAAGCTTTTAATATTTCCTTTATATTTTCAGGTTCAACTGTGTGATTCCGAATCTCATCTATATATGATAGAACTTGTCTTCCTGAATATTTGAACTCCGTTGTTCTCCTTTTTAAGAATTTAGTAAACGCTTCATAATCTTTTTCGTCTCCATTATCTGAAAGAGAATTATGTAAAATAAATAGTTGAGAAGGTAAAATCGTTTCAGCGATTTTATCTCCTGCTTTTTCCGCTAGAATTCCATTTAAGGTTCTGTCGGTTGATAAATAGAAAGATTTTATATCAGAATAGTTATAATCGTTTTGACCTCTTAAATGTTTAACAGCTAAAACATTTATTGCATCAACTTTTGCAGCAGTTTTTGTATAATTACTAAACTCATAAATATCTTTTTTTGCTTTAAATAATCCATTTTGCAATCTTTCAATATCTCTTGTTTTCAAGTTTCCATTTAATGACAAGGTTGAGATGTTATGCTTTTGACATAATATTCTAAAGTCAGCCATTATTTTCGTTTCGTATTGTTCAGGTGAACGAACTTGTTTATCAATTTTACATTGAGCATAATGCGTTATGAAACCTTGATTAAAATCAACATTATCTTCAATTAACATTTCTTCTAGTAGTGCAATTGATTTACTTTCGGTTGCTCGTTTTATATCAGAAATACTAGCATCAACCTTTCTTTTAAATTCTTGATAAGATTCATTCGTGTAGAAAAATTTAATTCCTTGATGATTACATTGCTCAATTAAATTAATTAAGCTTGCTTGTCTTTCAGTTCCACCAACGCCAAGTAATCTAAAAATAATATTTGCGTCTAATAGATATTCTTTTCCCTCAAATACTCCTTTTGTAAATTCACTTACTCCTTTCCCTGAAGTAATTATTGCGAACTCAACTGCTTTTAGAAATGTGTTGAATAATACAGTATTTTTTTCTCTATTGGAATCACTTAAAAAATTATTAAAAGCGTTAATTTCCTCAACAGAGTAATTTTCCTTTGCATTTACAGGAACTATTGAGTCAATATTCTGAATTGTAAATGAGTTTATATTTTCATAAATCGCTTGAAAAAGTAATGATTCAATAGATGATTTTAAATCTGTTGATAGTTTTTCTTTATGTAAAAAATCATCAATGTATTTTCCAATCGAATGATTAGTTACATTATTATTTATTTCAGCATATTTTTTATCGGTTAACTTAATTCCAACGTCAGTTTGTTTTGGTGTATGCACGAAATTTGTGCTTTTTTCTAAAATCTTTACAAATAAGTCTTTTTGTAGTTTGATTTTTAAGTCATTTACAATATATGAGTAACATTCTTCTCTATTGATTTCTACATTATCATTTTCAAATAATAATTCAGAAACTAATGAAACGATAATTGCGTTGTAATTTTTGGATTTGTTATCCTCCATCATACAATTTAATCTAAATAGGTTGAAATTTTTATTCATAGTTTGTTTTTAATTTGCTCTAGCTAAGTAGTATAAAATCGTTTTAGTTTTCATATCTAACACTAAACGAAGTTAGCTAATTTTTCTCACAATATAAATTTGTCCTAATCCAACTTAATAAAAGTTATTAACTTTTTTTTACCAGTATTTACAAGGGTTTATCACATACTTATAATTTTTGGCACGCTGTTTGTAATTACCTAACCGAACCCCTTAAAACAAATATTATGAAAAAGTTTATATTTTTATTTACAGCTTTAATCCTTGCAGGATTTACTGTTAATGCAGACACTAATAACGCTAATACAAATGCAACATCAACATTTTATAATGGTTATGGTAACTCTTTTATATTTGTTGAAGGTGGTATAGAATTTTCGGTGTTTAGAGACGGACAATTCGATTTTAATCTTTTAAACAATCCACGTTTAAACGTATCTATTGGAAATCGTAATGCTAACATCAGTTTTAATTCTGGTTTCGATTATAACGCCTATGTTCAGTATGATGAATTTGGAGCTATTATTCAAATTGAAAACACGCCTATTTATTATGACTATTATGGTCGTGTAAACCAAGTAGGTAATATCAATATATTTTACAACAACTTAGGTTTTGTATCACGTGTTGGTGGGTTATATGTTCACTACGATAGGTTTAACCGTTTTAACAGATTCACTGGTTTTATAAATGTATTTAACAGAAACTATGTTTACAGACCATGGCACAACTTTTACGCAGTGCCTCCAAGAAATTTCTGCGTAGTGTATAACAGACCTTACAGACAGTTTTATAACCCTATACGTTATGTATATAATAGACCTTTTTACAACAACAACAGACCTGTAAGTGCAATTTTTAACAGAAATGGAAATAACATTGTTAGAAATAGAAATTACGCAACTGTAAATAGAAGCTCTAGAAATGTAACACAAGTTAATAGAAATGCGAATGTTAGAAGAAGTGTTGCACAAAACAATAATGTGAACAGAGGAAATAACAACGCTAATGTGAATAGAGCGTCTAGATCGAACAATAACACGGTTAATAGAACAACTACAACTAAACGTAATAACAATGTTAATGTTAACAGAAGTTCTAATAATAATGTAGTAAATAGAACGGTTACCAGACGTGAAGTTACAACAACTAAAACACCTTCAAGAGGTAATACACAGGTTGTAAATACTCAAAGAACGACGCAAACCGTTAACAGAACAGCAAGACCTAGTAATAACAATACGAGTACAAGAACGGTAACACGTAGCAAAAATAATACGGTTACTCAAAAACCAAAAAGCACAAATACTCGTACATATACTAGAAACGATAATAATACTAGAAATACGAAGCAGATAGCATCAAGATCTACATCAAGCAGTAAATCTAAAGCTACACAAAGCAGAAGTAGTTCTAATAACAATACAAGATCGACAAGTACCAGAAGACGATCATAAAAATTTTGGTTGGTTAGTTTGGAAAGCCCTACGAGTAGTTTGCCTCAAAGCAACATCGTGGGGTTTTCTGTTTTTGGTTATTTGCGCTTTGTAAGTTTATTTATTAGTACCGAAATATCTTCCGAAAAATTGAATCTGTAAACAAAAAACAAGTAAACCAAACTTAATATTAAGCTTTTTAAACCAATATTAACAATTGGATGAAAGGAAAACTCCCAGAAATAAAATACTAGAACACCTAGCAGAATAAAGCATCCTATTTTAAAAGTATTTATGGTAAAAGGTAATATTTTAAATTTCTTATAAACGAAAAATAATTTTATAGAGTTATATATAAAAATAGCAATAAATGTGGCTAAAGCGGCACCGTTAATGCCATATAATGGAATGAATACAATATTTAAAACAACCATTAAAATGACCAAAAAAACACCTAAAACCAATACCATTCTATAATAATCACTATTAAATAAAATGGCATTATTACTGCCTAAAAGCGCATCATAAAGTTTAGCTATGCTTATTAATAAAACCACATAAAGTCCAACACCGTATTCTTCAGGAATGAGCTTATATAACTCATTAATATTTAGGATAATTAGTAAAAAAATAAATCCGCTAACAATAAATAAGTTCAGAGAGCTTTTTTTGTATAAATCATTTAAAGACTCATAATCTTTATCATTTAAATATTTTGCCGATAACGGCATTAATATTTGGTGCATAGCGCGTTGTGGAACGGCAATAACTGCTGTAATATAAATAGCAACACCATAATACGCTACTTCCTTTATTGGAATAAAATATCCTAACATCACTTTATCAATATCTAAAAGTATTGTGGCAATAGAACCAGCAATAATTATTAAAAACGAATACTTTAAGATACTCGTTAAGTTATTCACCTTATGAAAGGTAATAACAGGGAGTTTAATGCTAAAGGCGTAAATATTCATGATTAACATCCTTAAAACATAAATGATGACTAATCCCCACATAAATTGCTCTAAATCAACCACATTAAAGTGTAATAATAACAATAAAACCATTGCGCCTACTCTATGAAATACCTCTTTCATGAAGTTGCCAAAAACAGTGAGCATTTGCACTTTTGCCCAAGCAAAAAACACTTCAAAATAAGCTAAGGAAATACCTATAATTAAAGTATGCCATAAATATTTTTTTATAATAGTATTTTTTTCAGAAAGTAAGTTGCCAATAACATCATAACCAAAATAAGTTATTATAACCATGGGAATTATAACAAGAATAGGCAAAAACAACACTAATGTTAAAAAACTATTAACCGAAGTTCTTGTTTTAAAAGTCGAGTAAAATTTAACTAAAGTATTTTGTACACCAAACGCCATTAAAGGCATAATTACAAAAGCTAAAGACAGCATATAACCTACCATCCCGTAATAATCATCGCTTAAAAATCGTGTATAGAGGAATAAGGTGTTAATAGCCCCAATTGCAAAACCAGCGTAGGTAGTTATTACATTTTTAAAAGATTGTGAAGCAACAATTCCCATTATATAAGTTTAGACAATGTTTCCGTGAGGGATTTTCTATGATATTTTTGCAACCCAATAGCCTGAGCTTGCAATGTTTTATTTTGAAAAGCCTCATAATGCGTTAAGATAATCGATTTTAATGATTTATAATCATCGTAATAAAAGTAGTCTCCAGTGTTAGTTTCTTTTATGATTTTTTCAACATCCGATCCTTTTGGGCCTAAAGCTACTATCGGTCTATTTGAAACCATATATTCAAATAGTTTACCAGGAATAATGCACTTTGTGTCTTCTGAATCTATCTCTATAAGTAATAACAACTGTGATTTTTTTTGAAACTTAATAGATTCATTATGTGAAACATAACCCACTTTATTTACATAATTACTTATTTTATAATGTTCAATAGATTTTAAAACATGTTCGCTAACTGCACCTACAAAATTCAACTGAAAATTTTGAGCAAAGGCATTGTTTTCTGTAACTAATTCAGACAAAACTTGCCATAATATTTTAGGGTTTCGTTTTGATAATAATGATCCAATATGAGATAATGTGAATTTTGAATCGAGAGGTGTCATATCAACAGATTCGTTATCAAAACCATTTGTTATAACTTCAATCGGTTTATTGGTAATGTCTTGAAATTCTTTTTTTGTGACAGAACTGGTAACTATAATTTGATCTGCAGTATTTAAAACCTGTTTTTCTAATGCTTTATGCTTTTCCTTTGAAGTTTTGGTAAGCTTTAATTGTTTATGATACCCAATAGTTGTCCATGGGTCTCTAAAATCTGCCAACCACTTCATTCCTAGTTGCGCTTTTAACTGTAAACCAATTAGATGCAAACTATGCGGTGGCCCTGTAGTAATAATGGTTTGAATTTTTTCTTTAGAAATATATTCTGAAAGATACCTAACAGATGGTTTTATCCAGTTTTTCCTAGCATCAGGAATAAAATAATTGCCACGAACATAAAGCATTGCTCTTTCAATAAGACTTTGCTTTTTCTTTTCTGGAATAATACCTTTACTAATTGTTTTTGAAGATTTATTTGAAAAAAAACCTGCCCATCTGTAAGGCTCATTAATTGGATGGTTTATGGTTGTTACATTTTTAGAAACCTCAGAAACTAAGCTTTCATCAATAATGGGATAGTTTGGGTTTTTAGGAATATAAACAATAGGTTCAATATCAAAATCTGGTAAATACTTCACAAATTTTAACCATCGTTGTACTCCAGGACCTCCAGCGGGTGGCCAATAATAAGTAATTATGAGTACTTTTTTTTTATCCATTTTTGTCATTCCCTTCAAAAAGAGAATCCATTATTAATTTAGTTTCAATTTTAAAGATTTCCTTCTTTAAGGAAATGACAAACTATTTCTTTTTAAACTCGTAGAACAAACCGCCTAATAATAGTAATCCTAACAATATTGAACTTGCTAAGGCTATTTTACTTCCTGTTTTAACAACATCTGGATCAAATTTAAATTCTATGATATGATTTCCAGCAGGAATGGGCATACCGCGTAAAGTATAATTCACTCGCATATGCTGCGTTTTTTCACCGTTTATAAAGGTTTTCCAACCGTTTCCATAATAAACCTCTGAAAACACGGCAAAACCTTCGTTTGAGTTACTTGATTTATATTTTAGGTAATTTGGTTGATGTTCAACTATTTCAATAGAAGCTAAAGAATCTATTTGATAACTTCTTCTCCTCTCTTTTTTAAGAAGATCTTTAGTTCTAGAAAAAATAGCAATTCGCTTATTATCTAAACTATCTAATTGTTTAATTTCTTCATTAGCATTATCCACTGGGATTAGTTTTTCAACAAACCAAGCAGCGCCATTAGCCTCTTCATTAGTGTAAGGAAAAACAGTACCATCTTCACCTTGCGCAATAATATATTTTGTATTAAACATATTAAGCACATTAATATTATTCTTTGAAATATAGAAATCGAAAACCTCACGGTAACGCTTTAACTCCGCAGCGTTATAACCATTTAAAGAATTATGGAAATAAGAAGGTTTTGAAGGTCCTGAAACCAAATCGAAAACCCTGTAATACGATTTGTCTTTTAAAATTTCATTATCTGCTGCATTTGCCTCAAAAGGTCTGTTTACTTTTATAGCCGACACAAAATCATCATTATTCACGTAGCGTTTATTTACGCCAACTAAATCGAACAATAATAAACCTCCAAAAGCTACAATAACAAGTGTTTCTTTTAACTTCTCTTTTAAGTAAGCAAATATTAATCCTGCCGAGAGCAATACTAAAATTAAACTTCTGATGGTATCTTGGGTGAAAATCGTTTTTCTATCCTGTTTTAAGGCATCTACAAAGTCTTGACCATAATTCTGACGGTAAAAGCCATCATTCACACCAACAAAATCAAAAGATGATTTAAAAACTAAGAACAACACTGCTAAACCACCTGTAATTCCCGCTGCATATTTTAAAGCTTTGAGCTTATCGTCTTTTTGTTCAAAATCGTTAAATAATCTAACTAATCCGAAAATACCTAAAACAGGAATGCACAATTCTAAAAGCACTTGAATTGAGGTTACTGCTCTAAATTTGTTATATAATGGCACATAATCTATAAAGAAATTCGTTAAAAACCCTAAATTCTTACCGTATGATAATAATAATGACAAAATCGTTCCGCCAACAAGCCACCATTTTAATCGTCCTTTTACCAAAAAGAGCGCAAACACAAATAAAAACAAAATAACTGCACCCACATAAGCTGGAGCTTCTACAATAGGTTGCTTACCCCAATACATGGGTGTGCGTTCAGATTCCTGAGCCGCTTGAGTTGTTGTTGCCCCTAATTTTCTGAAAGCATCATAGGTTGCTGAATCTTTACCAACATCTTCATAAGTACCACCACCCATAAAACGTGGGATAAAAAGATTAAACGTTTCTAAAAACCCATAACTAAACTGGGTTATATAGTCTTTATCTAACCCTGAAGTTGCTTCTTTTGGAGACCCATCAGCATTTATAGTTAATTCTGTTTTACCACGGGTACTTTCCTTTACATATTCTTGTGTAGCCATAACGCCTGTTGCGTTTAACGCAATTGCCAAAGCTATAGCACCAACTAAAATACCAATTGACTTAAAATAGTGCGGTAACACTTTTTTCTTGTAAGCATCAATTAAATATGCAATTCCTAATACAATTACCAATAGCATTAAATAGTAAGTCATTTGAAAATGATTGGCGACTATTTCTAATCCCATGGCAACAGCTGTTAATAAAAACCCTACGATGTATTTTCTTTGAAACGTGAGCAATATGCCGCTTAAAACCAATGACATATAAGCAATAGCATGTGCCTTACTATTATGCCCTACACCAAGTATGATTATTAAATATGTAGAGAACCCAAACGCCATGGCGCCAAGAGCTGCGAGCTTAAAATCGACTTTTAAAACTAGTAAAAGGATATAAAAACTCAATAAATACAAGAATAAATAATCTGCTGGCCTTGGCAAAAAGCGTAATGCTAAGTCTAACTTTTTAATATAATTATGAGGATATTTTGCACCCAATTGGTAGGTTGGCATACCCGCAAAAGCGCCATTTGTCCAATAGGTTTCTTCACCAGTTTTTGCCTTAAAATCTTTTTGCTGCTTACTCATGCCAATATATTGCATGATATCACTCTGAAAAATTTGCTTCCCTTTTAAAACAGGACTAAAATAAGCTAATGATAATACTACAAACCCTAGAAGCACTAGGATGTGTGGAAGCATTTTTTTTATTGAAAATTGCATGGAAGTATTTTAAAAACAATAAATGTGAAAATATGAATATTTTTTAATAATTACATGAATAGAAATTATAAATTAACAAACCATGTTACTTATTCTATTTCTTCATAATCCACATAATCGCCAACATCTTTGTTTGATGTTTTGGTTTTCGGAATTTTATCAATAGTGATCTCACCTTCTTTTTTTATAGGTTCTTGTTGGTTTTGTTTCTGAAACTGACCAAATTGACCTCCAAAACGCTCTCCTGCTTTTTTTGAAGCATATTTAACTAAAAAAGGCGCAAATATTCTTGAAAGCACCTTAAAAATATAATAGACTAATACAATTATAAATATGGTTCTTAATAAACCCATTACTAAAACTCGTGTTTAAAATTCAAAACAAAAATACAAATCTGTACGTTTAAAAAACATTGAAAAATGATAAAAAAAATATAAAATATCTATATTTGAGAACCATTTAATTAAAACTTAATAAATTAAATGGTTACAAAACCTTAGATATCATCTAAAACTCTAATTATGAGCCCTATTAAATCTACTTTAATCTTAATTTTAGCCTTAATAAGTACAAATGTTTACAGTCAATATACCGATGTTATAAATTCTAATAGACCTGGTGTTTCTAGAAGTGCATTTTCTGTAGGCACTAAAGTTGCTCAATTTGAAGTTGGCCCATACATACTAAAAGAAGAAAGAACACCGGCAACATCATATAAAATCTCTGGTTTTGGTGTAGATTTTGCTGCTCGTTATGGCTTATTATTTGAAGAATTAGAATTAAATATTGAAGGTAATTATCAAAATGATAAAGAAACATCTCCCCCTGTTTTATCTCCTGATGGTAAGCGTTCAAATTTTAAGAGTATAACATTTGGAGCCAAATACTTGGTTTATGATCCTTATAAAAAATCAGAAGAAGATCAACCAGACTTATATAGCTGGAAAGCTAACCATAGCTTTAAAT
Organism: uncultured Flavobacteriaceae bacterium; assembly: GCA_947500585.1. Lineage (GTDB taxonomy): Bacteria > Bacteroidota > Bacteroidia > Flavobacteriales > Flavobacteriaceae > CAXBID01. Next base: position 77,922 of record CANMSN010000009.1, read on the forward strand.
GGAAATCCTTAATCCCCGCAGTTGCAGTATATGCAGGCGCAAATTTTGACACCAAAGACAATCCTTACACAGCGGTGGGAATAGAAGGGTTTAGTCCTAAAATTATGGTAGCAACTCAAAATAATTTTCCAGGTGGCTGGGTGTTTGTTATGAATTTTATTAAAGATAGAATTGGTACAAATCAATCTGATTTTTCATATATATTAACATTAACGCACTCTTTCAACCCTCAATGGGTTATTTTTGGAGAAACTCAAGGTATTAAAAGTGATTTTTATGCCGATAATTTATTTAGATTTGGAGGTGCTTATTTATGGAGTAGAGATTTTCAATTAGATACAGGCTTAACCTTTAATACAAAAGATACGCCATCCGTTTTTAGTGTAAATTTCGGCATGTCATACCGATTAGATTTTCATAAAGATAAAATAATAGAAAAAGACATCGATAATGGCACATCTGTTGAAGATGAAGGCGAAAGGCGTGCTAACAGAAAAGGCAAAAACAGAAAGAAGAAAAAAGATGATGATTCTGATGAAGATAAACCTAAGAAAAAACAAAAACGAGAAGAGATAGATTTTGGTAGTAACTAAAAAATCAAGATTTATAGTTTGAATATGATTACACTAAAAGAAGTAAAAACTAAAAAAGAATTAAAGGCATTTGTAAAGTTTCCTTTTAGCCTCTATAAAGATTCAGATTATTGGGTACCGCCTATTATAAGTCAAGAAATTAAAACTTTTGACACGAAAGAGAACCCTGTTTTTAAAGATGCAGAAGCTAGGTTGTTTTTGGCTTTTAGAGAAAACAAAATCGTTGGTCGTATTGCAGCAATAACAAATTGGTTAGAAATTAAAAACCAAAACCTAAAGAAAATGAGGTTTGGGTGGTTCGATTTTATAGATGACTTTGAGGTTTCTAAAACATTATTAAATAAGGTTATTGAAATTGGGAAAGAGAAAAACCTAGACTATGTAGAAGGTCCTGTAGGGTTTTCTAATTTAGACAAGGTTGGTGTTATGACTGAAGGTTTTGAAAGTACTGGACTTATGGTGACTTGGTACAACTATCCTTATTATGTAAAACATTATGAAGCTGCCGATTTTAAAATTGAAAAATCATACTCTGAAAGTAAATTTCCTTTTAAAAATGTAAAACCAGAATTTTTCTATAAAGCTCAAGAATTAATAAAAAGGCGTTATCAGCTTACTGCATTAAAGTTTACTAAAACGAGTGAAGTCATGCCCTATGTAGACAAAATGTTCGATTTATTTAATGAAAGTTATGCATCATTATCTTCCTTCGTGGCTATTAACGATATCCAGAAAGCATATTTTAAAAAGAAATTTATAAGCTTTATAAACCCAGAGTATATAAAATTTGTTGTTGATAAAGAGGATAACCTTGTTGGTTTTGCTATTGTAATGCCTGCGTTTGCCAAAGCATTACAAAAAGCGAAAGGCAAATTGTTACCTTTTGGGTTTCGACATATTTTAAGCGCAAAAAAGAACAGTAAAGACGTTATTTTTTATTTAATAGGCATTCATCCCGACTATCAAAATAAAGGTGTGCACGCTGTTATTTTTAATGAATACTACAATACGTTTACTGAAAAAGGTATTCAAACGTGCTATAGAACGCCTGAACTTGAAGACAATATTGCTATTCATAAAATATGGAAGCATTTTGATCCTGTAGTTTATAAACGACGAAAAACATTTAGAAAAGATATCGTATAAAAAAATCCGATTCATTAATGAATCGGATTTTTTATTTCAAATATTATTTTATTTATTCGCCCATCGCCGCCATAACCGCAGCAGATAAACGCTTATATGTGCCGTTATCCAATCGTTCTCTAATAGCATCAAAAGCATCTAATGTTTCTTCAACATCTTGTAATGTATGTGTTGCTGTAGGAATCATTCTAAGTAAAATTAATCCTTTAGGTATTACAGGGTAAACAACTATAGAACAGAATATTCCATAATTTTCACGTAAATCCCTTACCAATGCCATGGCCTCAGGAATACTTCCTTTTAAATACACAGGAGTTACACAACTTTGTGTTGTTCCAATATCAAAACCACGAGCTTTAAGTCCAGATTGTAACGCATCAACAATTTTCCAAAGATTGGCTTTAAGCTCTGGCATAGTTTTAAGCATTTCTAAACGCTTTAAAGCACCAACAGTTAATTGCATTTGCAATGATTTGGCAAACATTTGAGAACGTAAGTTATATTTTAAATAATCTATTATCTCTTGATCTGCAGCTATGAATGCACCTGTGCTCGCCATAGACTTTGCAAATGTTGCAAAATACACATCGATATCATCTTGTACACCTTGCTCCTCACCTGCTCCAGCTCCAGTTTTTCCTAAAGTTCCAAAACCATGTGCATCATCAACTAAAAACCTAAAATTATACTTCTTTTTTAAAGCTACAATTTCTTTTAAACGCCCTTGCTCGCCTCGCATACCAAAAACGCCCTCAGATATCACTAGAATACCACCTCCGGTTTGTTCTGCCATTTTAGTTGCACGTTCTAAGTTCTTTTCTAAACTTTCTACGTCATTGTGTTTGTATGTAAAACGCTTCCCCATGTGCAAACGCACACCATCTATAATACAGGCATGTGCATCAACATCATATACTATAATATCATCTTTACTCACTAAAGCATCAATTGTAGATAAAATACCTTGATATCCAAAATTTAGTAAATATGCCGCTTCTTTTTTAACAAAAGCCGCCAATTCGTTTTGAAGTTGCTCGTGTAAATCTGTGTGACCAGACATCATTCTTGCACCCATTGGATAAGCAGAACCATATTTAGCACCAGCTTCTGCATCTACTTTACGAACTTCAGGATGATTAGCTAATCCCAAATAGTCATTAATACTCCAAGTAATAACATCTTTTCCTTGAAACTTCATTCTGTTCGATATCTCTCCTTCTAGTTTTGGAAATACAAAATATCCTTCAGCTTGAGATGCCCATTTTCCTAATGGTCCTTTATCTTTGTAAATCTTTTCAAATAAGTCTTTCATGCTTATGCTTTGCTATCAATCGTTTTTCTGTAATTATAATACTACGGAATCAATTATTATTAATTTAAGTTGGTGTCTGCAAAATTAATTAATAATATTATGACTGCATAATTTATTTAATATTAAGTATTGAGCAAATTTTGAATATTAACTATCGATATAATAACAAAATGCTCATAAAGTAAAAAAATAACAACTGTTATTTTAAATGATATTTAAAAATGAATTTTCTCTAACTGTTTTAAATACGTTTCCCCTACAGGTATTTTTTGATCTTTAATAACGACCCAATTTTTCCCTTTGCTTGAGACTTGATCTATTCTGATGATATAGGAACGATGCACTCTTAAGTATTCTAAAGCATCTGGTGTTGTTCGAATAAAGTCTCCTATTTTACAACGGATTGTATATGTTTTTTTAGTAGTAGCAATATCTAAATAGTTGCCTTGTGAATGAATATATTGAATATCTTGAGTTCGTATTTTAAAGTCTTCACCATTAGATCTGAAATTATAAAATTGCTCTTTTCGTTTTAAGCGTTTAATAACAAGTCTTATTAATTCCCTGAAAACATCTTGATTATAAGTTAATACACGAACTTTAAAGAATATATAAATCAGCCCTAAAAATAGAAATAAGCAAATACTGTAAAACCACCAACTTTTCCAAAATGGAGGCAGTATTTTAAAGGTGAATAACGTAAAGAGGTCGTTCTGACTGTTTAATACACCCGCTTTAGCCTCAAAAGTATAGTTTCCTGGTGCTAATGAGGGAAAGCTAATCATCCTATTGCTAGTTTTAGTCCAAGTTGTATCTACTTCTTTTAAACGATAATAGTAGCTAATATTGGCTGTGTTTTTATGTGATATCGCTTGGAGTTTAAAGTCTATATTATTCTGGCTGTGTTTTAATTTAATGTTTTTACTATCAACTTTTTTGTTATTTACAGTGACTTCCTTTAGAGATAAGGATAAGATTTTTGAGACCTCCTTTTCTACTAAAATGTCTTTTTTAAAATAACACAAACCTTTCTTTGTAGCCACCCAAACCGTATCGTTAATAATTTCAATATCATCAATATCATTACTTAACAAACCATCTGCCTTGGTAATAGTTACAACTTTGAAGGTGTTGTTTGGCTTAAAAGATATTTTGTTCAATCCAGTGTTGCTGCAGGCCCAAACCGTGGAGTCATTTTCAATATGTATTTCACTTATTATGTTATTAGTAAGTCCGTTCTTTTTGATAATATTATAAATACTATCGCCATATACAATTACACCAGCTCCTTGAGTTGCCATGTAAATAGTATTTGTACTTTTATTGAGGTCTATATCGTCTATTCTTGATTTCAAAATTTCTACTGGCTGGTGCTTTTTTATAATCTCATCGTCTTGCATGAATAAACCAGAGTACGTTCCTATTAAGGTAGAACCCTTATAGTTGCATATATCTTGTATTCTGTCTTGTATTGTGTATGACTTCACACTATCATTTTCTATTTTATGAAAATAAATAGACATGGATCCTAATAAAGATTCACCAATATGTTCGGGAAGCTTACTAGCACCTATTTTAAATATTTTTTTTGGGTTTGAATAATTTTTAAGAACACCATCTCCATAACCGTATAACTCTTTGTTTTTCGTGTCAAATTCAACTAAAGCATCATCATCATTTAGTCCTTTATAAAGTATATCAATTTTATTTTTAGAAATACGTGCAATATTGCCATTATTAAATCCTGCGAACAAGGTGTTGGTGTTATCTTTTACCAAAGAAGAAATATGATTATCTGTAACTACTTTTATATTAGGATTTTTTAAATAAAACACACCATCATCTATAGTAGTAAACCAATAGCTACCTTCAGCATCGATTAAAAAACTTGAGACCGATTTTTTTAGTAAGAATTTTTCAATAACCCTTCCAGACACATCTCTAAATTCTGCGCCATTACTATAATACCCAACAAAAAAAGTATGATTATTAATTCTTTTAATTCCTATCGGATTTTGTTCTGTTTCATAATATTCAACTCTACCGTTTTTTGACACAACGCCTAATTTTCGATCAATGAAAATCGATTGTTCAGCGTTTAAAAATGCAAAATCGAGCCTAGAAGTTGGTTTGCTTTCAGGATTAAAAATAAATACATGTTCTTCAGACTTATAGTCATGGCATGCAGAAAAGAAAATATTTTTTTTGTTTCTAAGCCTAAATGAAACTCTTGATTTTCGTAGCTTTCATCAATAAGTGAGTCTTTTTCATAATGCACAGAGACATCACCCTCATTGTTTATTTTTACAAGACCACAAAAACCAAAACCTCCAATATTTACAGAACTATCTTTATCAATAACTACACTTTTTATAATACTATTAAATCCCAGTTGTTTTTTTAACCTATCATTATATGCATACGCTTTAAAACCATCAAATTCGTCATTAAAATAAAAAAGACTTTGACTATGATAGCCATAAAACCACACTTGTCTATTCTCTTGCGGATAGAAATCTAGAATGGTATTATCTGGCAAGCCATCTTTTGTGGTGAAATTTTTAAACTCATAGCCATTAAAACGAGATAATCCTTTATCTGTAGCAAACCAAATATAGCCTTGTTTGTCTTGGTAAACATCATAGACTTCAGAACTTGGTAAACCTTCATCCACACCAAAATGTTCATAAATATGTGTTTGCGAAAAACTAATTTGAATACTTAAAAATAGAATAAAGATGTAGTTCTGTAACTTCAATGGGTTGGTTTTGAGCAAATGTAATATTATTTAAAATAGCCAGAGAGAAGACTGTTTTGTGTTTGTCACTATTTTAAGGGTATTCGTAACAATTGCTATTATATCAATAGGTTTGAGCGTAGCAGAGTTGAATTTTTAATTCAAACAAATAGACATAAATTTGGTCACTTTTTTATATGGTGTTCATCACAAAGGTGTTTTAAAACCATGGTTTATCAGTTTGCGAAAATATATTCGTCACTAAATTAAAACTTAAACAATTTTTAAAACCCAAACATTATGAAAAAACAACTACTTATTTTAATGACTTTATTTATATCTGTGATAGGCTATTCGCAAACATTTACAGATAACTTTATTACTTATACAGTAACTTCTATTACAAATAACACAGTTAGAGTTAATAGTTATAATCCTGCAGGCGGTACTGACGTTGATATACCAGCAACGGTTCTAAATAACTCTACAACATATAATGTTACTAGTATTGGTGATTTTGCTTTTGTAAATAATCAATTAACTAGCGTTGTCATACCAAACAGTATTATAAATATTAATATGTCAGCATTTGCACAGAATCAATTATCAAGTTTTACTATTCCTAATAGTGTTGTAAGTATCGGTTCTGGTGTTTTATCTGGTAACCCTTTAACTTGTGTTATTTCAGAAGCCACGACACCACCTACTATTACGACAGGAGGGTCTAATGATTCTTTCGCATTAAATGGGGACCGTAGCAATATAGATTTATCCATACCATCTGGTACAGCAAGTGCTTACGCAACTGCAGAGTGGACAGGTTTTAAAAGTGTAGCAGTAGGACTTACGGGTACTTTTGTGGTAGATTATATAACCTATCAAATAAATCCTACTCCAAATAGTGAAGTAACTATTACAGATTATAACGTAGCAGGTGGTAACATTGTTAATATACCTACTACTGTTAATAGTGGTTGCAGAGAATGTAGTGTTACGGATATTGGGTTTGAAGCTTTTTATGATAAATTTCTAATTAGTGTTACTATTCCTGATGGTATTATCACCATTGGAACCTCAGCTTTTCGAGAAAATACTATAAATAATCTTGTAATAGGTAATAGTATAGAGACTATACGTTTTCGTGCTTTTTTAGAAAACAATTTAACAGATATTATTTTACCTAGTAATGTTTCAAATATTGAAGCGGTAGCTTTCGGAAATAATCCATTGACTGATGTTTTCTCTGAAAGCACAACACCTCCAACGATCACAGATGATACTTTTACTAGTATTGCTAACCGTAGCAGTATACATTTACACATACCAGGCGGTGCTAGTGTTTTAGATGCATACACAAATGCAAGTAATGGTGGTTTATGGGCAGGTTTTAACCCTGTAACTCAAGATGCTTTGTTAAATACTTCTAATTTTGAGTTGGATAATGATATAAAAGTAATAACATCAGCAAATGAGATAAAAATCATATCAGCTAATACTGTTAGCTTAAAGAGCTACGAACTTTATGACATGACAGGCGCTAGAGTTTCCAAAGGCACTGAAAGTATTATACCCACAGGGTCTTTAGCAAGTGGTATTTATATTATAAAGCTTGATTTTACAGAAGGCAGCTTAGTAAAAAAGATTGCTAAGTAATTAACCTACTAGTATACAAACAATAAAAAAAATTATTAACCCCAAATTTTTTAAATATGAAAACCCCATTTAAATTAATCAATTTATTAGTACTAACGGTATTGCTAACAACTTTTGGCTGTAGCAACGACGATGATAATACAGTAGCTAAAGATAATTACCCAACTAACGGGTTAAAATTATATTACAAATTAGATAATAATACGGTTGATAGCGGACCAAACAATTATAACGCTACAGGTACAAGTATTGTTTATACAAGAGATAGAAATAATATTGCAAGTAGTGTAGCCACTTTTAATGGTGTAGATGCATTTATAGCCATTCCTGATGCTGCTAGATTTCAACCCTTAACATCTTCAACTTTATCTTTTTGGATAAAAACAGATCAGCAATCTAGATTTGATTTATTTGACCAAAGAACAGGTTCTTTTGATAGTGATGCTCACAATTTTGGTGTTATAGTTAATGCAAATAACCCAGATGAATTATTATACAATTATCCTAATTACAATTCTGAAGGAGAAACGTCTTATGCCTTAAGGTCTGTTACTATATCTGATGGCGTATGGCATCATGTAGTTTTGATAAAAGATACTGAAAATGAACTCATGAAGTTATATCTTGATAATATTGAAACATCAAGCACAACGTTAAGTTTAGATGTAGAATTTATGGTTAACGGTACCCTTTTGTTAGGTAAAAATTATGCTGATCTAAGTTATTTTGAAGGAAGTATTGATGATATATTTGTATACGATAGAGCGTTAAGTACAAACGAAGTAAGCACCCTTTTTAATTATGTTGAATAAATAAAACTATACCGTTTACAGTTTAACAGGTCTTTTAATAACCTTTATTTGTAAACGATTTATTAATCAATCTAAATTAAAAGCCATTTTACCTTATGAGTAAAATGGCTTTTTTTAGTTAAATAGAAATGGAGTAACAGAAAAATAGGTGATTTACTAAACATAAAGACACAAAAAAACCTTTCTTAAACTAGCTAAGAAAGGTTTTTTTAAATTTTTATTACTATTTACTTTATATATTCAATTACATCTTGGGTAGAAGTTTTACTATCAAAGAACCCTTGATCTTCCATCCATTTATCACTGTATACTTTACTCATATACCTAGAACCGTGATCGGGAAAAATAATAACAACATTATCTGTTTTCTTAAATCGTTTTTCTTCACCTAATTGTTTAATAGCTTGCATAGCAGCACCAGACGTGTACCCTACAAATAAACCTTCAGCTTTAGCTATGGCTCTTGCCATATGTGCACTTTCTTCATCGGTAACTTTAACAAACTCGTCAATACTATCAAAATCTGTAGCTGATGGGATTAAGTTTTTACCTAAACCTTCTATTCTGTATGGATAAATTTCTTTTTCATCAAACTCTCTGGTTTCATGATACTTTTTTATAACCGAACCAAAAGCATCGACACCAATAACTTTGATGTTTGGGTTTTGCTCTTTTAAATACTTGGCAGTACCAGATATCGTTCCTCCTGTACCACTACATGCTACAAGGTGAGTTATCTTTCCTTCAGTTTGTTTCCAAATTTCTGGACCTGTAGAGCTGTAATGTGCATCAATATTTAGTTGATTAAAATATTGATTGATATATACAGATCCTTTGCGTTCTTCATGTAAACGTTTTGCTACTTGATAGTATGATCTTGGATCATCTGCACTTACATGTGCTGGACAAACATAAACCTTAGCGCCCATTGTTTTCAGCATATCTATCTTATCTGCTGAAGATTTAGAACTTACTGCTAAAATACACTCATAGCCTTTAATGATACTTACCATAGCAATACTAAAACCTGTATTACCTGAAGTAGTTTCAATTATGGTGTCGCCTGGAGTTAAAATACCTTTTCTTTCGGCTTCTTCTATAATGTAAAGTGCTATTCTATCTTTTGAGGATTGTCCTGGATTAAACGATTCAACTTTTGCGTAAAAGTTACCATTAATTTTGGAGGCTATTCTATTAAGCTTAATAAGCGGTGTATTGCCTACCAAATCTAATACATTATCAAAAACTTGATTTCTGTGTTTCATAAATGATATTTAGAAGCTGCACTTCATCGATAAAAATGTAGCTTAAAACCTGACAAAAATAAGACATTTTTTTTTATTATTCGGTAATTCCTTCTAAATCTAGCAAAAACGCATACTCTAAAGCAACTTCCTTTAAACTTTCAAAACGTCCGGAAGCACCACCATGACCGGAATCCATATCGGTATGCAAAAGTAATTTATTGGTATATGTTTTTAATTCTCTAAGTTTAGCTACCCATTTTGCTGGCTCCCAATATTGTACTTGAGAATCGTGCAAACCTGTAGTTACCAGCATATTTGGATACGCTTTAGCTTCCACATTATCATAAGGAGAATAGGACTTCATATAATGATAAAAGTCTTTGTTATTTGGGTTTCCCCATTCATCGTATTCGCCAGTAGTAAGCGGTATGGTATCGTCTAGCATGGTTGTAACAACATCTACAAAAGGTACAGCGGCTAAAATACCGTTGTATAATTCTGGATTCATATTAATTATAGCGCCCATCAATAAACCTCCAGCAGAACCTCCATAAGCGTATAAATGCTTTTTTGATGTGTATTTTTGCTCAATCAAGTATTTAGAGCAATCAATAAAATCTGTAAACGTGTTCTTTTTGGTTAATAATTTCCCGTTTTCATACCAATCTCTACCCAAATACTCACCGCCTCTAATATGTGCAATAGCGTATATAAAACCTCTATCTAATAAGCTTAAACGAATGGTGGAAAATGATGGGTCTATTGTTGAGCCGTAAGAGCCATAGGCATATTGTAACAATGGATTATTTCCATCTAGTTTTATTCCTTTTTTATAAACTAAGGACATTGGGACTTTTACACCATCTCTGGCAGTTGCCCAAATACGCTTAGACTCGTAGTTCTCTTTTTTAAATTTACCACCAAGAACCTCTTGCTCTTTTTTAATTTCGCTTGTTCTAGTTTTAAAATTATAATCGATTACAGCACTTGGAGAAGTTAATGAATTGAAACCATAGCGCATCACATCACTATCAAAATCTGCATTATTCCCAACATAAGTATTATAGGTTTCTGAATTAAATGGCAAATAATAGTCCTCATTTCCTGCCCAACTAATAATTCTTAATCTGTTGAGTCCGTTTTCACGTTCATTAACCACCAAATAGTCTTTAAAAATTTCAATATCTTCTATTAAAACATCTTTTCTATGCGGAATGACGTCTTGCCAATATTCTTTTTCTGTAAGAGTTTCAGGTGTTTTAAGTAATTTAAAGTTTGTTGCACCATCGGCGTTAGAAATAATATAGAATGCATCGTTATAATGTGCCATACTATATTCCAAGTCCTTTGTTCTCTTATGGAATATTTTAAAATCTCCATCAGGTGTATCAGCATTTAAAATTCTGTATTCAGAAGATAACGTACTTGAAGACCCTATAACAATGTATTTTTTTGATTTTGTTTTGTAAACAAACGTATTGAAGGTTTCATCGGCTTCATAATACACCTCAATATCATCTTTTGAGTCTGAATGTAATTTATGCTTGAATATTTTTTCTGAGCGCAGCGTCACTTCATCTTTCATGGTATAAAACAAGGTTTTATTGTCATTCGCCCAAGTGGCGCTTCCAGTAGTATTTACAATTTTATCTGGATAAATTTCTCCAGTGATTAAATTTTTTATTTGAAGCGTGTATTGTCTTCTACTGACTAAGTCTGTGGAGAAAGCTGCCAAAGTATTATCGGAGCTAATAGAAATACCGCCTAAATTAAAATAAGCATGGTCTTTAGCCATAGCGTTACAATCGAATAAAATTTCTTCAGGAGCGTCTAAAGTTTCCTTTTTTCGAATGTAAATAGGGTAATCTTTTCCCGTTTCATAACGTGTTACATACCAATATCCGTTTAATTTGTAAGGTACTGTAGTATCATCTTCTTTAATTCGCCCTTTCATCTCTTTAAATAAATCCTTTTGAAAAGCCTCGGTATGCTGCATCATTGCTTTAGTATAATCGTTTTCAGCATTTAAATACGCTATAACTTCAGGGTTTTCTCTATCGTTTAACCAATAATAGTTATCTATTCTTATGTCATTATGAATTTTTAATTCTTTAGCTATTTTATTAGCTCTGGGAATTTTTATATCGGTTATACTTTGACTCATATGATGCTCATTATTTTTAGCGAACGGCAAAAATAAAGCTTAATGCTAAAACAATATAATAGTTTTTCATTTTTCATTGAAAACACAATTATTTTAAATTAGAAATGTAATAAATTTGAATACTTAATTTAAAAATGAAAAATTATGTTTGGAGATATGATGGGTATGATGAATAAGCTAAAAGACGCCCAAAAAAAAGTTGAAGAAACAAAAGAACGTTTAAATACGGTATTAATTGATGAAGCCAGTAACGATGGCAAACTTAAAATTACATTAACAGCAAATAGAACCATTAAATCTATTGATATTGATGATGATTTACTAGAAGATAAAGAACAACTTGAAGATTACCTTATTTTAACACTTAATAAAGCCATTGAAAAGGCTACCAAAATAAATGAAGCAGAACTTGCAGCAGCTGCTAAAGATGGGATGCCTAATATTCCTGGGATGGATATGTTTAAATAGATTATTAGATTGTTAGGCTTTTAGATTGTTAGACAGATTAGCGTCATTGAGAAAATTCAAAAATTTGTCATGCATAATATCAGTGTAATCTAAATGCGTAACCATTCTTAATTTACCACCTCCCATACTGATAATATGAATATTATTAGTTGCTAGTTTTTGGACAAACTCGTTTTCGTTTATAGCATCATTTAGTTCGAAAATGATAATATTGGTTTCAATAGGTTGAATAGTTTTTATTATTGATAATTTATAGAGCTCCTCTCCTATTTCTTTGGCCTTTTGATGATCTTCTTTTAATCTATCAATATTATTATCTAGTGCATATAAACCAGATGCTGCTAAGTAGCCTGCTTGTCTCATATTGCCGCCAAATATTTTTCGAATTCTAATAGCATTTTCCATGATTTTAGAATCCCCAACTAAAACCGAACCAATTGGGCATCCTAAACCTTTACTTAAACACACAGAAATGGTATCAAACACTTTTCCATATTGTAGAGCGGTTTCGTTTTTAGCAACCAAAGCATTCCATAAGCGCGCGCCATCCAGATGAAACCCAAGTTGATTATCATCACAAACTTTTCTTATTTTTTTTATTTCATTAAAATCCCAACAGGCACCACCGCCTTTATTTGTTGTGTTTTCTATTTCAACTAAAGTTGTTTTGCTATAATAATAAGCATCAGGATTTATAGCTTCTTGAACTTGTTTAGCTGTAAACATGCCTTTACTACCATCTATCAATTTACACGATACACCACTATTAAATGATGCACCACCAGATTCATAATTATAAATATGGGCGTATTTATCACAAATAACTTGGTCTCCAGGGTTTGTATGTAACTTTACAGCTGTTTGGTTTGCCATAGTACCACTTGGAAAAAACAAGGCGTCTTCTTTACCAAACATTTTAGCAATACGTGCTTCTAACTCATTTACAGTTGGATCTTCTCTAAAGACATCATCACCTACATTGACTTGCATCATAGCATCAAGCATTGCTTGTGATGGCTTTGTGACGGTATCACTTCTTAAGTCAATAATCATTTACACTAATTTAAATTATAATTACAAATATCAGAACCAATTGGAGAACCATCTGGCATTTTAGTAGAAAAATTTTAATTTATAAAGCTACATATTATTTTAATATCAATCTAGAAATCCTATTTTTGTTCAAAATAAATTCTACAAATGATTACATCCGATCAAATTAAAGATCTTAATACCCGCCTAGACAAACTTAGGCACTATCTTTGACATAGATGCCAAACTTATAGAAATACAAAACGAAGAGGAACAAACGTTTGATCCTAATTTCTGGAACGACTCTAAAGCCGCAGAACTTGTCATGAAATCGCTTCGGGTTAAGAAAAAATGGATTCAAGATTACAAAGACGCAAAAACTTTAGTTGAAGATTTAGAAGTTATTTATGAGTTTTTAAAAGAAGGGGAATCTACTCTCGAAGACGTTGAAAAACGTTTCAATAAAGCTTCAGAATTATTAGAAGATATTGAGTTCAGAAATATGCTTTCTGAAGAAGGCGATAGTTTGAGCGCCGTATTACAAATTACCGCTGGTGCTGGTGGCACCGAAAGTTGCGATTGGGCAAGTATGCTTATGCGTATGTACCTTATGTATGCTGAAAAAAGTGGTTTTAAAGTAAAAGAACTCAATTTTCAAGAAGGCGATGTTGCTGGTATAAAAACGGTAACTTTAGAAATTGAAGGCGATTTTGCTTTTGGTTGGCTAAAAGGTGAAAACGGCGTACACCGCTTAGTTAGAATTTCTCCTTTTGATAGTAATGCAAAACGCCATACGAGTTTTGCTTCCGTTTATGTTTATCCATTGGTTGATGATACCATTGAAATTGAAATAAACCCTGCAGATATTGAAATTACTACAGCGCGCTCTAGTGGTGCTGGAGGGCAAAATGTAAACAAAGTTGAAACTAAAGTACAATTATTACATAAGCCAACTGGTATTCAAATTCAATGTTCGGAAACACGCTCACAACATGATAATAGATCCCGAGCTATGCAAATGCTCAAATCTCAACTCTACGAAATTGAATTACAAAAACAATTGGCACAACGTGAAGATATTGAAGCTGGTAAAATGAAGATTGAGTGGGGAAGCCAGATTCGTAATTATGTTATGCATCCTTATAAATTAGTAAAAGATGTTCGAACAGCCCATGAAACAGGTAATGTTGATGCCGTAATGGACGGTAATATTGATGGGTTTTTAAAAGCCTATTTAATGATGATGGGACAAAAAGTTGAAGATGACAATCAATTATGAAAAAAATTGATACCATAATTTTCGACTTAGGAGGTGTGCTTATAGATTGGAATCCTGAATATGTTTTTTTAGATGCCTTTAATGGCGATAGAGAAAAAATGCAATGGTTTTTTGAAAACATTTGTACCATGAGTTGGAATGAAAATCAAGATGCAGGCTATCCCATTCAACAAGCTACAAACGATTTAGTAAAACAATTTCCTGAATACAAAACTTATATAGAGATGTATTACGGAAATTGGGAAGACATGCTGGGTGGTGAAATAAGTGGCACAGTAAAAATTTTTCAATCACTTTTAAAAGCTGAAAAATATAAAATAGTAGCTTTAACGAATTGGAGTAACGAAACCTTTCCTATTGCAAAAAAACAGTTTGAATTTTTAAACTGGTTTGATGGTATCGTTGTTTCTGGGGACGAAAAAACAAGAAAACCATTTAAAGAAATTTATAATATCTGTTTATATAGATATAATATCACACCAGAAAATGCTATTTTCATTGATGATAGTTTACGAAACATAGAAGCTGCTAATAGTATAGGAATTCGTGGTATTCATTTCAAAAACCCAGAACAACTCCTATCCGATTTAAAATTATTTAATATCAAATTATAATGATAAAAATTTATCACAATCCACGTTGCTCTAAATCTAGACAAGGTTTAGCCATACTTGAAAACTCTGGAAAACCTTTTGAAGTTGTTAAATATTTAGAAGATAATCTTTCTTTTGAAACCTTAAATGAGATGATTATGCTTCTGAATATTAAACCAATTGATTTAGTTAGAAAAAATGAAGCGATTTGGAAAAGTGATTATAAAGGAAAAACTTTATCCGATTCTGAGGTTATTCAAGCCATGGTGAACAATCCGAAACTAATAGAACGCCCGATTGTAATAAATGAAGGGAAAGCTATTATTGGCAGACCACCAGAATTAATCAAAGACATATTGTGATTTTGTTTAACGTTTTGAAAATCTGTTTTAACAAGAAATTAACCAAAACCTATTCTTCTTCTGTTAATTTTGCGTGTAAATAAATGATGTCAGGAATTTAAATTCCACAAATACTATTTACCAAAACAGATCAATGAAGCCTCTATTAGAAAAGTCTACCTTAATTCTATTATTACTTTTTTCAAATTTTTTATTAGCAAATACTGACAAAAACATTACTGTAAAAGGAAAAGTTATTGATGCTGAAACAAAGCAGCCCTTAGAATATGCTACAATTTCATTTTTTAGCTACAGCGAAAATAAAATAGTTGATGGCATTATAACAGATACAGAAGGCTTATTTGAAATTAAAATTGCACAAGGCATATACGATATAAACATTGAATATATTTCTTATAAAACCATAAAACTAACTAATAAAAACATCAATGGAAATTTAGATTTAGGTATTATTGAATTAGAACTAAATTTTGAATCTTTAGAAGCTGTAGAAATAGTTGCAGAACGAACAACTGTAGAAATAAAACTTGATAAAAAGATTTATAATATAGGTAAAGACCTTACTACTGCTGGCGGAACAGTAAATGATGCATTAAATAATGTACCATCTGTTACGGTTGATATTGATGGCGCCATAAGTTTAAGAGGTAATGAAAGTGTTCGTATTTTAATTAATGGAAAACCATCAGCACTAGCAGGCTTTGGGGATTCTAATATTTTAAGTCAATTACCAGCTGAAGCCATTGAACGTGTTGAAGTTATAACGTCTCCGTCGGCTAGATATGATGCTGAAGGTACAGCAGGGATTTTAAATATTATACTACGGCAAAAAGAAACTTTAGGTTTTAACGGCTCTTTAAATTTAACTGTAGGTAATCCAGATAATGCTGGTATAAATGCCAATATAAATTATAGAACAGAAAAATTTAATTTATTTTCAAATATTGGGTTTAGGTATTATGATGCCCCGAGAAATAGCTTTGATGATACCAGGTATTTTGAAAGCATAGAAAATAATGTAACCCTAGCTCCAGAATTTGAAAGAATTATAGAAGATGAGCAAGTTGAACGCCTTAATCGCAACTATAATGGTAATTTTGGTATCGAATACTTTCTTTCAAAGAAAACATCAATAACTGGAAATCTTTTTTACAGATATGGTGAAGATGCAGATTTATCTTTAAATAATAGTGAGCGTTATAACAACGATAATATTGTTGAAAGAACCTTACGAAGAGAAAAACAAGAAGAAGAAGGAGACAGTTATCAGTTAGCTTTTAATTACATTACAAAGTTTAACACAAATGGACATGAATTAACTGCAGATTTACAATTTGAAAACGGTTCTGAAGATCAATTCACTAATTTTGACGAAGACTATATTATTACAAACCAAACTGACCCTGAGCCATTTCAAAGAGAAGAAGTTTTTGCAACTGAAGATCAAAAGGACTATTTAGTTCAAATAGATTATGTTTTACCTCTTGGGGAAAATTCTAGATTTGAGGCTGGCTACAGAGGTAATTACCAAAATGAAATAACAGATTATAGTTTAGAACAAGAAAATATAACAACAGGAACCTTTTTTGTTAATGATACGATTTCTAATGTTTTTGATTATGATCAAAATATAAACGCGTTTTATACACAGTATGGAACTAAATTTGGCGATTTTTCGTTTCTGTTGGGTTTAAGGTTAGAAAATACACAACTTAAAGGAACTATAGATTCTAGATTAACCGATGCAGAACTTGAAGAGGCTTTTGGCTTTCCTATTGATACCGATTTTAATAATAACTTTTTAGGCCTCTTTCCAACCCTAAATCTCATCTATAATTTAGCAGGTAGCGAAGAAGACTCAGAAGAAAGTATCACTTTTGGCTTTAACAGAAGGGTAAATAGACCTCGTGGCTATTATTTAAATCCGTTTCCTTCACGCTCGAGCAGAACCAATGTATTCCAAGGTAATCCAAATTTAAATCCTGCTTTCGCAAGTGCTTTTGATATTGGCTATTTAAAACGTTGGGAGAAACTAACCCTAACAACTTCTATTTATTACCAATATGAAACGGATTCTTTTGAGCGTATTCAAGAAAATACAGGTCAGCAAACCACCGATGGTATTGACATAATACGAAGTATACCTGTAAATCTTTCAACGAACAAAAGAACTGGAGCAGAATTAGGTGTATTATACAATCCTGAAAAGTGGCTAAGACTAAATACAAGTTTTAATGTTTTTCAGTTTGTAACAGAAGGTGAATTTAATGGTGTTGATTATGCAGCAAATAATACTAGTTGGTTTGCTCGCTTTAGCGGAAAGGTAACATTACCAAATAAAATTGATTGGCAAACTAACGCGAATTACACTGGCGCAATAGAGAATGCACAAAGTAGAGATAAAGATATCTTTTCTCTAGATTTAGCTTTCAGTAAAGAATTTTTTAATGACAACGCCACTATTTCTTTAAATGCTAGAGATTTATTTAACTCTAGAAAACGAAGATCAACAACTAATACTGACTCCTTTTCAAGCTATAATGAATCACAACGAAGACAAAGACAAATAAACTTGTCTTTTCTTTACAGATTTAATCAACAAAAGCAGGAACGTAATAGAAGAGAAAATAATGACGGTGGTAGTGATGATGAATTTGAAGGCTAATTATTAAATTCTTATAAACAAAAAAAGGAAGCTAATTATAGCTTCCTTTTTTTTTGCTTATGATATAAAACTTTTAAGAATTTAATCTTTTTGCTTTCTTTTCTTCTCTAATTTCTTTTAGTCTTTCAATTAAAGAACCACCAATCCAATAAGGAATTACAAAGGTTAATAAAAAAATCATTAACCAAAATCCGATGGTAAGTATGGTTAAAAAAGCTAAAAATCCTAAATATTGATCAAATTCGAACATAATTGTTGGTATCTGTTATAAAACTTATGCAAATATATAGCAAACCTAATTCTTATACAATATCAAATTAATATTTATTAACAGAGTTTTTCACTAATTTAAATTAGGTTGTGGTGTCATCCTCAAATAAGGTTTCACTTCTTTATAACCTTTCGGAAAAATAGAAGGAATATCGGCAGTTGCTACTGATGGTACAACCACACAATCATCACCATTATTCCAATTTGCTGGTGTAGCTACTTTATGATACGCTGTTAATTGTAATGAATCTATAACACGAAGCAATTCATCAAAATTCCTTCCTGTAGACGCTGGATAAACGATAATAAGTTTTACTTTTTTATCAGAATCAATAACAAATACAGAACGTACCGTTAATTTACTATCAGCATTTGGATGAATCATATCATAAAGCTCAGATACTTTTCTATCTTCATCTGCAATAATAGGAAAGTTAACTGTTGTGTTTTGAGTTTCATTAATATCTTTTATCCAACCTTTATGCGACTCTAAGCCATCAACACTCAATGCTACAACTTTCACGTTGCGTTTGTCAAATTCTGCTTTATATTTTGCTACTGTTCCTAATTCAGTAGTACAAACTGGTGTATAATCTGCAGGGTGCGAAAACAATATACCCCAACTATTCCCTAACCACTCATGAAAATTAATTGTTCCTTCTGAAGATTGCGCGGTAAAATCTGGCGCTTCATCTCCTAATCTAATTGTTGCCATATTTATATTATATTTAGTTTAAATTTTAATTCCTACTAAATTAATCAATTTAATAGATTTAAAGAAAAAAACACTGTTATTTATCTGTTAAAAAAACAATAAAAACTAACATATATCATAATAAAAAACGAGCTAAATCAACTAACTTTGTAACTTAAATTAAATCTTCCAGAAAATGAGTTTTAGAATAGAAAAAGATACCATGGGCGAGGTTAAAGTACCAGCCGATAAACTTTGGGGAGCACAAACAGAACGCTCAAGAAATAACTTTAAAATAGGTCCGGCTGCTTCTATGCCTTTAGAAATAGTTTATGGTTTTGCATACTTAAAAAAAGCTGCAGCATATACCAATTGCGAATTGGGGGCTTTGCCTATTGAAAAACGTGATTTAATTGCTCAGGTTTGTGATGAAATTTTAGAAGGTAAGCATGATGACCAGTTTCCTTTAGTAATTTGGCAAACGGGTTCTGGTACTCAAAGTAACATGAACTTAAATGAAGTGATAGCCAACAGAGCGCATCAAATTGCCGGAAAAGTTATAGGCGAAGGAGAAAAAACTATTCAACCTAATGATGATGTTAACAAATCGCAATCTTCAAACGATACCTTTCCAACGGGTATGCATATAGCGGCTTACAAGAAAATTGTAGAAACAACTATTCCTGGAGTAAAACAATTACGCGATACTTTAAAGAAAAAATCTGAAGCTTATAAAGCTGTTGTAAAAATTGGTAGAACCCATTTAATGGATGCTACACCCCTAACACTTGGTCAAGAATTATCTGGCTATGTAGCTCAATTAGAACATGGTATTAAAGCTTTAGAAAACACATTGCCGCATTTAAGCGAATTAGCTTTAGGTGGAACCGCAGTAGGAACTGGCTTAAATACACCAAAAGGATATAGTAAACGCGTTGCAGAATATATTGCTGAATTTACCAAATTACCATTTATTACAGCACCTAATAAATTTGAAGCATTAGCCGCTCATGATGCTTTAGTTGAAACACATGGTGCTCTAAAGCAACTAGCGGTTTCTTTAAATAAAATTGCAAATGATATAAGAATGATGGCTTCTGGCCCTCGTAGTGGTATAGGAGAAATTACTATTCCTGCAAACGAGCCAGGAAGTTCTATTATGCCTGGTAAAGTTAACCCAACACAATGTGAAGCCTTAACTATGGTTTGCGCTCAAGTTATGGGCAACGATGTTGCTGTTTCTGTTGGTGGTATGCAGGGACATTACGAATTGAATGTTTTTAAACCTGTTATGGCTGCCAATGTATTACAATCGGCTCAATTAATAGGCGATGCTTGTGTTAGTTTTGATGTAAACTGCGCTGTGGGGATAGAACCAAACCAAGAGGTCATTACAAAATTACTTAATAACTCTTTAATGCTTGTAACAGCTTTAAATACTAAAATAGGCTATTATAAAGCTGCAGAAATAGCCAATACAGCTCATAAAAATGGTACTACATTAAAAGAAGAAGCTATTAATTTAGGATATGTTTCTGCTGAAGATTACGATGCTTGGGTAAAACCAGAAGACATGGTTGGTAGTTTAAAGTAACTGTAAGACAATAGCATAAATAAAAAAACAGGTAAATAATTTACCTGTTTTTTTTGGTTGGTTAGCTATTAATCCTTAGTATTTTACAATTAAAAAGGAAATCGAGCCAAATATATAATTTAACATATAAGTAGTTGTTAACATTTGTTAACTGCTACTTATTTTTTTTCTAATTCTACTCAATTGTACTGGTGTAATGCCTAAATAAGATGCTATATGATATTGTGAAATAGAGTCTTCAATATTAGGATTTTGTTTCAATAATTCTAAATAACGGTCTGTAGCATTTAATGAAATCATTTCTACCAAACGCCTTTCATATTTAACAAAAAGACTTTCTAAGATTTTGGTGTATAAACTTTTAAGGTTTGGTTTTTCATCACACAATTTCATGAGATGGTAATAATCTAATTCATACATTTTACAATCTGTTAAAGCTTCAAAAACTAATGTGGAAGGTTTTCTTTTTAGCAAAGCAGTTAATGAACCTACAAAACTAACAGGTAAGTAAAAGCTTTTATTAAACTCTTTACCAGATTCTGTAGAGATGTAACAACGTATAGATCCAGATACTAGCATATAAATTTTTGTAGTAACATCTCCTAACTTTACAATTTGAGTACCAGCTGCAATTTTTTTAAATTTTGAAGCATCTTGAAGTTCTCTGAATGTTTCTTCAGAAATATTTTCAAGAGATTTTAAAAATTCAAAATTTTTACTCATTGATATTATATACTTAATGCTAATTTAAATGCCTTACTTGCATGAATTGTAGTTGTATCGAAAACAGGCTTCAATACATCTGCTTGTTTTATTAATAAAGGTATTTCTGTACAACCTAAGATAATACCTTCTGCCCCATCTTCAATTAATTTCTCTATAATTTGCAAATAAACTTGTTTAGAGGTATTATTTAGAATGCCTTTTGATAATTCACTGTATATTATTTCATGAATTTTATTTCTATCATCCAATTCTGGTACCATAGTTTTAATACCAAATGAATTCAAAACATTTATAAAAAAGTCTTTTTCCATAGTATATTTTGTACCCAATAATGCTACCGTTTTTAATTGTTTATTTATGATTTTTTCTGCTGTAGCTTCAGCGATATGAATTACTGGAACTGATACAGTTTTTCTAACAGCCTCAATAGATAAGTGCATGGTGTTGGCACATATAAGAATAATTTCTGCTCCCGCATTTTTTAAACGTTTTCCAGCATCAGACATGATTTGATGCAACCTATCCCAATTATTTTCACTTTGCAACTTTGAAATCTCACCAAAATCAACTGAAAAAATTATTACTTTACAAGAATGATTTCCACCAAAATGGTCTTTAGCCAAATCATTTAAAACTCTATAGTACATTATTGTTGATTCTGGAGTAATTCCGCCAATTAAACCTATTGTTTTCATATATATCTAAATTTTCAACTAATTTAAACCATAAATTATACTTTAAAATTTTTTGTATAAAAAAACCTCAAGTTTTATAACTTGAGGTTTTTACTATTAAGTGTTATATTAAGTTGTTTACTTTAAAGTAAACTCTGAGGTAGAAACTAAGTCTTTAGCATTAAAAACATTAACAATGTAACGCCCTTTTTCGAAATCATTTTCACCTTTTGATGCTACAAATTCACAAATATTAAGGCTTGAGTTTTCATAATTAAACTTGCTTATCATGCTGTAGTTTAATGTTTTTTCTCCAAACTGAACTTGCTCATTTAAGCCTAACGTATTGTTTTTAGGGTCTATAACTTGTACATATAATTCTTGATCTCCAGATTGTACTAAAGCATTTTTAGCTACCGTAAAACAAACTCTAATTTTATCTGTACGACTTGCTCTTTCAGTTGGAATTAATTTTCCTGAAGTTCTTTCAATAACTCCAAATCCTTTTAATCCTACAGTATTTAGTACCGATGCGTTTTCAACAACTTCAGCAAGTGCCGTGTTTTGTACCAATAAAGAGTCGGTAAACATGGTACGCTCTTCTAAACGTACACGTGTACTATCTAAAGATGTTGCTAGGTATGAGTTTTCTACTCTTAATGAATCGTTTTGAGCTAACAATACATCCATTTCTTTTTGTAATGATGCATATTTACTCTTGTATCTCCACAAACTTTTTACGTTTGTTTCAGAAATTTTTAACGAGTCTATTAAACCTTGTATACGCGCTCTGGCTTCAATTAAATTGGCGTTTGCTACATCATTTTCACTTATGGCTTCATCATATTGTTTTGCCATAGCATTTAAATCATTCATTACTAATTCTTTCTCTTCAGTAAGCTCTCTTTTAGTATCATTACTCTTTTTGTACAAATTCATTGTATAAAAACCCGTTGCTAAAAATAAAACTACAGCTATACCTAAAGCTACTTTAAGACCCGTACTACTTTTGTTGTTTTCCATAATTACTTGTTTTTAGTGTTTTTAAAATTACCTTTTTTAAAATTTTAATACTTTACTTTGTTTAATGCTATAAATAAATAAATAATGGCTTATTTTTAATTCAAAATTTATTTACTCTTATGGATAAACTTGTTTTATTTAACACAACCACTTTAAATAAGTTATTAAACAAACGCTCTGGTGAATCCAAATTTGGCGAACATGTTCAAATGTTAACCAGCATTTCAAATATATACGAACAACTTAAAAATTTGGATGTTACGCATGTTATTTTAGGTTTACCTGAAGATGTTGGAGTCTTCGCAAATTACGAAAAAACTGGAACTTCAAGGGCTTGGGAGCGTTTTATTAAAATCTTGTTAAATATAAATAATAATGAATTTACTAAAGCGAACTCGGTTTTAATTTTAGGGCATTTAGATTTTACATCAGAACTATTAAAAGCATCAAAACTTAGCCAATCTAAAAAAAAGGATATTGCCAAAACTAGAAATATAGTTAGTGAAATAGATACCTATGTTTCTCATATTGTGCATCAAATAATTTCAGCTGGTAAAAAACCAATCATTATTGGAGGTGGACAAAACAATGCTTATGGAAACGTAAAAGGGAGCTCATTAGTTTTTGGTAAAGCAATTAATGCTATTAATTTTGATATGCGCGCCGATTTTGAACCAGAAGACGGACGGCATAATGGTAATGGCTTTAGTTACGCCTACGCAGAAGGCTTTTTAGAAAAGTGTTTTGTATTTGGCCTTCATGAAAATAAGACCTCTGAAAAATTATTTAAAACGTTAAAAAAATTAAAGTCTGTAAAATATAATACATTTGAAGCCATAGCCATTAGAAAAGAGACCAAATTTAAAGCTGAAATGCAACTTGCTTTAGAACATATTGAGAATAAGCCTTTTGGTATTGAAATTGATTGTAAAGCTATAGAAGATATAAATAGTAGCTCCAAAACTAAAAGTGGATTTAGTTTAAATAAAACTCGAAAATTTTTAAACTTTTTTTCTAAACATGAAAATGCTTCTTATCTGCATATTTGCGAAGCTTTACCAAGCAAAAAATCGACTGCTAAGTTTGATAAATTAATGACTTGTTTGGTTACAGATTTTATTAATCATAAATAATATTTGTTTAAATAATTTTAAATATATAATTTTACATAAGTACTTATATAAACGTTAATACTTATGGATACTTTAAGAGGCTTAGGAGAGTTAGGATTAGGATCAAGATTAAAAAGAGTTAGTGAATACATGATGAAAGAAACACAAATAGCCTATAACCATTTCAATATAGACTTTGATCCTTACCTGTTTCCTATATTCAAAATAATAGTGCATAAAGATGGTATTACTAATTCTGAAATACAAAGTTCTTTACAATATACGCAACCGGCAATAACACAAGCAATTAACAAGTTAAACAGCAAAGATTTGATAATACATGAGTTAGATGAAATAGATAAGCGAAAAAAGATAATTCATCTGTCGAAAAAAGGAAAGGACTTATTAAAAACAATAAAACCAATTTGGAATAGTATTGATGCCGTTATCAAAGCATATACATTAGAAACTTCAAGTTCTTTAATTGAACACCTAAACTCACTTGAAAATAAGCTCAATACTAAAAGTTTTAGTAAAGCTATAATTGAGCATGTGGACATGAAAGTAAAGCAACATATTGAAATTATTACCTATAGAAACGAATATGCAAATTATTTTTATGAATTAAATGTAGAATGGCTTCAAGCATATTTTTATGTGGAGCCATATGATGAAGAGATTTTAGGTAACCCAGAAAAATATATCATAAATAAAGGCGGTCATATATTTTTTGCAAAACTAGACAATAAAGTAGTTGGTACGGTTGCGTTGATGCCGTTAAGTAATAAAGGTGATTTTGAGCTCACTAAAATGGCCGTTTCACCTGAATATCGTGGTCATAAAATTGGACAAAAACTTATGCAATATTGTATAGATTATGCCAAAAGTATAGGATTGCCCAAACTTATACTCTACTCGAGTAGAAAACTAGAAAATGCTATTTATATCTATAAAAAATATGGTTTTATTGAAATTCCTGTAGAACCAAATTGTCATTATAAACGTTGTGATATTAAGATGGAGTTGGTGTTTTAATGTTTCTGAATTAGATGATAATCTAACTTATTACAATACTCAATGTCTTTAGTACAAAGTATACTTAATGTCTCTACTAATAATTGATTCAATTCATCGTTTTTCGGATTAATTTTATAAGCTAAATTAAATTCTGAGTATGCCCCTAAAATATTATTAGACAACAACCTTTTTTTGCCAGATTTTATTAAGAAATGGAAGCCTCCATAATCTATACGCTTAGAGTTTTCATAAAGTATATTACTATGATTAATAGAGTATAAAGTAAATTTTTTAATAGAAATATTAATCAAAAAAACAAAACTGACAAAAAATATGAAGCCCCAGAAAACATATTTGTATTTATTCTCCTTAATATGTGGTTTTATCGAAAAAGTTCTTGAATATTTAGGTAAAGGTGAAAATGAAGGAATCTCTCCTCGTTTAGAAAAAGGTTTTCTTGGGCGTCTTTTGTAAACCCAACTTTGCATTCCAAATCCCATGTAACCCATAATAAACCTTTATATTATAGGTATGCAATTTGGTAAAACTGTTACAGTTTACATTATTTATTATATTGAAACTTAAAAATTATTAGGAATAATAAATCTATGACCTTTACTAAACCTATTGTTACTGTTAGAATTAAAAGTATTTCGTATAGTATAATTAAATTCCAAAACTTCTCTAATCCTTCGTTTAAACTGAGAATATGCTACATTTCCTTTTGAAGCTTCTTTTTGAAATCTCTTAATGTCTTTATATTGCATTTTTAACCGAGGAATATAAATCGGTTCAATCTGAATTTTATATTTATAAAGTGCTCCTAAATAATTATGCTCCTCATCGTATTTTAACCAATTATTATTTTTAACATACAGATTTAAAATTTTAAGTAACATATTCTTTTCTGGCTTCAAATACTTTTCGAATTCTTCTAAGAAAATATTAAAAACCTCTGTAATGACTTCGTGTAAATAAATGATTTTACTTTTTCTTGTTGAAAGTTTGCTAATCGCATCGACAACAGATTTTGAAAAAAGATCTGAATTTTCTAGTTCAATTTCTTTAGTAATTAAAATTTTCTTTTTTTATGTTTATAAAAGTTAAACAGATAAGTTTCTTCATAATTAATAACTTCAACATTAATTATTTTTTTAGCTAATAAACTGAGAAAAGTTAAATCAAAAGTTTCATATAATAAGTCTTTCCATGAAACTTTATTGGTTAAAGAAACATGATTATACTCAAAGTTATGATTTTTACTAAAACAGCATAGTCCTATATCTTCACAATGAAAAGTTATATCATTAATTTTTAAAGCACTCTTTGAAATAATATTTTTAGAATAAAAAAACGACATATCATTTCTAATCTCCAACAGCCTTCAAAGAATCAATCTGTTTTTGCAAGCGCTCAATTTCTTCCGCTTTTTTATCAACTACAGGAATAATGCTTAAAGTATCTTTTACAGATTGGGCTATGTCGATATCATTCGTTTCTTCAGCAAAATAATACCCAATCTTTTCGCTGGCTCTCCAAGCTTCATTCAATTGATCGTAAACTGTTTTATCCCATTGACTTGGGTGTTTAACATCTATCCAAACCACATCTCGATATTCGCTATCTATTAAAACCAAATCTGGAGTGGCAGAACCATCAAATTGCTTCGAATTCGTATCGCTAATAGAAGATACTGTTCCCATAAAAAACATACGCTTTTTGCCAGCTAGATTTTTAATATATGGTCTAAATTCTACTGGTGTATTGGCTGTCCAATCATATTCTTTACGAGATTCTTTAACCTTTAAAGGCATTGCTGAAACCCCTGCATAACCTTGCTTTTTAGCAGAATGATTATAATAATAAAACGTATCTGTACCATCAGCAGGAATGAATACACTGAAACTTAAACTGGTTCGTTCATTACCAACTGGCTCTAATCCAAACCAGTGATATAAGCCACTATAAGCATCAGAATCTGTATCTGAAAAATCAAAATCGGTTACATAGGGCTGTTGATTTTGGTCTTTTGGCATTTCAGGAATTTTTACTGCTGTTTCCATATTCCATGGTAACGGATCGCTAAATCCTCCTAAAAACTTTAAAGATTCTGCTTGTAATCGAGATACTTTTTCAGCTAGTGTATTTTGCCTCGTTAAATAAGGATAATTTTTCATTTCTTCAGGACTTATATAAGTCCCTTTTCCTATTAAAATACGTTCTATATAATCATTAAAATCATGTTCACCATTATCAATAACCATAACACCTCCAAAGGTTGGGTAAGGAAATAAAAAACCTTTCCATTTTATTAAACTTACCACTTGCACCCATTGTCCTGTATCATTTTTCATATAATAGGTGTCACTAGGTTCTAACGTAAATAATTGAAAAAAGTTAAAGCGCTGTACCACTGCGTTGTAGGTGTTTCTACTAAACTTTAAAGATTCACCTATCGAGAAGGTTACAGCAATTCTGTTTTCACTCGAAAATCTAGGAAATGGCGTCGTACTAGATACGGCAAATACTTCCTCTGTATTGTCCGTCATGCCTTGCCACACATACTTTTCTGTTGGCTGTATGGCCATAGTCCATTTATTTTCATCGCCAATTCTTACCAAATGGGGTAACGACACATCTTTGGTCTCTCCTACACTTTCATTAGCCATAGAAAACACATTACGTAAAGGTTGTATACGTTCGTTTTGTGTTAGCGGTAATTCGTTAATTTCTACTCTATTGAGATGATTAAAAACATTATACGTTTTCATGTAGTCGTACATTTTAAAATGCCAACCTACAACATATAAAATTCCGAAAAACACAATTAACAAGCCTAAAATACCAAGTCGACTTCCTGTACTTGCTAAGTTTCTAAATTTTCGTAATCCAAAAAATAAAACAATTGCAATCAGTAGAATGATGAAAATGTATTTTCGAACAAATAATAAAGCAGGTTGATAATCATCACGTAAAACAAATAAGGCGATTAGTAATATTAATAGAACAATTACTGTGATCACTTTTTGTTTCTTGCCTTTATTCCAGTAGTTTTTAATCATAATATTTTGTCATTCCTACGAAGGCAGGAATCTTATTAATTTAACTTGTTTTTCAAAATGGATTCCTGCCTTCGCAGGAATGACAGTCATAATAACCCTTTGTCTTTCAACCGTTCTCTAGCATTTTTTTCATCTGTTTTTGGTGCTTCTTTTATATCTTCCACAGGTTCATCTTTCGTTTTTAAATCTTCTATAAACTCTTTTCCTTTATCAATAGTATCACTTACAATATCTTCCAAAGAATCACTTTTTTCTTCTATAACTTCTGAAGATTTAATGACAAAATTAGCAATATAGGTTCCTAAAAGTGTACCAGCTGCAAACGATGAAAATGCAGAAATACCATTATAGCTTCCAAATACTGAAATTGGTGTTAAAAATTCTACAATTAAAGCAGCAATTAAAACCAAACTAACCACAAATATGAGTCTTGGTAAAAAAGCTTGTTTAAAAACAAAGCCTTTTGGATTATCAGCACTCATCTGTAGTTCTTTACTATTAACTATTTTATTTAAAAATCGATATACACCATTGCCATTAGATTCTCTCCAGTATATAAAGATTCCGAATAATATGGCTGCAATAAAAATTACTAATTCTAGTCCCATGGTTTTTAGTTTTTACTTGTCATTCTGCGCTACGACGCAGAATCCATTAATATATCCAATCAGAAGATAAATCATTCCAATTTTTATTATTTTCTTCAATTAAATCTATTTTCCATTGTCTGTTCCAATTCTTTAATTGCTTTTCTCTTTTAATAGCGTCGTTTACATACTGAAATTGTTCAAAATACATCAATTTATCCAGACCATATTTTGAAGTAAAACCTAAAACTAATTTGCGTTTATGTTCAAACATTCGTCGCTCTAAATCATTTGTTACTCCAATATATAAAGTACCATTTTTCATATTTGACAAGATATAAACATAATATTGATGATAATTTATTCTCATTCTCAATTATGGATTCCGCATCAAGTGCGGAATGACAAAACGTTTATATAAAATTAGTCTATAATTTTCAAATATTGTTACTAATAGTCTCAATAGCCCAGTCTTTAAATGATTCATCCCAAGTTTCAAAACTAGTATAAAACGACTCTTTATCATACCAATACCAGTACAAAATATCCTTTGGTGAAATATTAATTAACAGTTTCCAAATTAAATCTTGATGTTTTACATCTAATGACGAATGTGGTTTGTGTAAAGCTTCAAAAAGCTTCAAATCAACAATATCAGCTATTTTAAATTGATTACTAGTTTCTAATTTCTCCAAATAACGCTCAACACTCATTACTTTTTTACGCGATTCTATATCTAATTTATTTAAATAACTTTTATAAAGGATAGGATCATTTAAAATATCTCTGATAGGGTGTTGCGTTTTTTTCAAGTGCAGCGACATTTCAAACTTTTTAATGCGTTCGTAACGTTCTGTTTTAATGGCTTTTTCTAAATCGTACTCAATAATCACATGGTTGCGCAATTTATCCATGAGTTCAGGTTGCTGAATATGATAAATTAACACGTCATAATTAGTGTCTTTTATGGCTTCTTTATGCCACTTTTCGTCTTCAAAAACAACTATGGGTGAAATGAAATCTCTAAGCACATAAACCCCTCCAAAAGCACGTGTATAAAAGGAACTCACTGAAAAATCTATTGCTGGCAACTCTAAATCTCTGTGACGTAAATCTCCATAGGTTTTAGCTGAGTTTAATAATTCTAAATGAATATCTTCATCTATAAAATTATGCCCATCATTGAACTTTTCTATAAGCTGAAGTTGTTCATTTTGTTGATGATACAGGTTGTTCATTAAATGAAAGTTTATATGAATTGTTCCGTATTTCAAGACATCTAAAGGTTCATAAAAAGCATCTATTTTCTGATCGAAATCTATACAAATTGCCGAATCTCGAGTAATATCATTGATTTTATTGCCGTAAACCTTAAATATCTGTTGCATCATATCCCTATCAAACGTATGAAATGGCATATACACAGGTTTTCCTTTTTGTAATGGCGAAATAATAATTCCGTGTGGATTTGCCTCACCATTATTTAAATAGCTTTTATCTTCTTTTTCTTCAGCAACTTCAGGGCTCCAACCAATTCCATCAATATGAAAGGTTTTTAATTTCGTTTCTGTAAACCCCAATTTTATCAAGCATTTATTATAACGCTCAACAAGTTTTCCGCTAACGGGAATTAACTCACTTCTGTATAAATTGGCTTGTTTTAGTTTGTTCATTTCTAAAAAATTGCTTCAATTATTGAATTAAATATCACTAAAAACCCAACTACAATTACAATAATTAAAATTATTAATCCTAAAACACAACCTGATTCATATATGGTTTCTTTCCAAGTTGCCTTATAAATTTGGGGTTTCACTATTTCATTTCTTTTTTGAAATATTGGTTTTATATATGGTAGAGAATCACTTTCATTAGCATACCAAGCACCTATCTCAAATTTTATTAAATTATCGATATCTCCTTCTTCTCTTTGCAAATTTCTTAATTCAAATTGTTTTGTTGCCTTCAATAAGCTGATAGCATAAACAATCAACCCATCCTTATTTGCTTGAATTGTCTCAAAATCAGGTAAATCTTCAAAATAAAATTCGAAATATGCATCTTCTTCAGAACTATTTTGTTCTAAAATTTGAATTACTTTATTTAAATCTTCTTCTTTCATTTTAATGGATTCCTGCCTTCGCAGGAATGACAATACTTATTCTAATAACTTATGAATAATAGCATACTGCAACAATACAATTGTTCTCGTATCAACTATTTTACCATTATTCAATAGGTTTACAGCATGTTTAAACGGCATCTCTAATACTTCAATATCTTCATGTTCGCTATCTAAACCACCTCCTTCATTCACCTTCATATCATCAGTATATTCTCCAATAAAAAAATGCATTTTCTCAGTCATTACACCAGGTGAAGAATAGCCTTCATATACTTTTTTAACTGATTCTAAACGATATCCTGTTTCTTCTTCAGTTTCACGAATAACACAATCTTCAGCGTTGTCTTTATCTAACATTCCTGCTGCAATTTCAACTAACATACCATCGTCATTCCCATTTAGATATGTGGGCATTCTAAACTGCTTCGTTAAAATTACCGTTTGTTTTTTCTTATTATATAATAAAATTCCAGCACCATCACCTCTATCATAAACTTCACGCATTTGATTTACCCATTCACCACTTTTCATTAAATAACCAAAAGTGACTTTATTAAGGATATAATAGTTATCTGAAAGTAAGGTATGTTTTATATTTTTAACCTGTGGATTACTCATTTTTATTCTAATCTGTTAGTTGTTCTCGATACAATTTTTCGTGCCTCAAAATCACTCGAACTGACATTGTGATTTTAAATTATTCATTGCCAAACTGCTGTCTTGCCTCAGTTTCAATATTTAATTGATTGACTCTGGCATCTACCTTTCGTTTGAAGTCAGTATCTGCAATGGTGGCTACATTGTCTAAATAACGTACGACTTCTTGACGACGAATTTCTGAAAAATCCAGTCCTTTCATATTGCCTCGCATTAATTCTTGAAGCATGTTAAACTTAGTATCATAATCTTTTTTGAAATAGATTTCTGGGTTTTCAAACCAATCTTCTTCTAAATCAAAATCGGTTAAACGCAATGATATAGCTGACTGAATATTACGAACATCACGCGATGAAAAGAATGGAAACACCGCTTGCATTTCCTTATATAAATTGGCATAAAACAAATGCTGATTGGTTTTAAACTGTTGTTCCACCTTATCATAAACGTTATGAACACGTTCTTCTATGGGTTTATCAACATGACTCAAAATATCCCCCATATTTTTTGCCAAACCTTGGTTTTGTAAGTAACTGTAATTTTCTGGTCCTTGCATATTTACAAAATCGGGCATCGTATCATCCAATTTTCGCCACCATATATGATCTTGATCTAAAAAATCATGCTCGGTTCTAGCTCCATCAATTTTAAATCGACCTTGGACTCTTGAAATCACAGCTTTATCTAACATTTCTGGAAGATTAGTAAATAATCCAATAGAACTATTACCATAATTTACGGCATAAGCACCTTCTGTATATCTTAAAAACACACCGATTACTTCCTTAACACCTGCTGAAACGCCTTGAGCAGTTCGCTCTTGTAAATTATTTTCGGCATCATCAATAGGTGCGAAAATTAATTTTGTAGGATCTTGCATGGGTTTCATCCATTCTACCATTTTTTCGGCTGAACCACCTTGAAAGGTTGAAATCAATGTGTCTGGCATCGGGTGAAATAAAAACGGAATATCTAACGTATCACAATGTTCTTTTAATCGTGTCGCTATTGCAGCAATTAGCATACTTTTTCCTGTTCCTGGAATACCGTACCCCATAAAAACTGGCATAAACCCACCTAATTCCTGAAACGGATTTTTCTTAGCTTCAAAATCATAACTCAGCATACGCTCGGTTAATCTTCGCGCAAAATGTTTGGCATCTCGATTACCAACAATTTGCTCAAACTGAATTTTATTAAACTCAATACTTTTTGCTGTGCCTTGAAATACATTATTCCACCCCGAAACCGCAAACTCTGAATTTTCTAGTTTATACGTTCTATCTTCTATAGTTTCAGTGTATTCTAAAGAGCTTTTACGTAGTTGAATTTCATCAATTAACGCTTCAAAATATACGACTGTAAAATCAATGACATCTTTATCAGACTTAATTATATCTGGATGTCCGAGATACTTATCAAAATAGAACAAACTACACGAAATTCCTTTTAAAGGCGACATTAATGAAACCTCAGGAATACCTGAAAACTTTTGTTTCATGACACTTAAATCATCTGATGCATAAGGTTTTAAATCGTTTAATATTTTGTACGCTGTTGCAAATAACATAAATGCCGTAGCGGTATGCATTTTGCTTTCAAATTCACGCTTTCCATTATTATCTAAGGCAGTTTTATTCTCATTTAAACTTGATAAACCTGAAGCGTCGTAATAACTATCTTTAATCCAAATACCCAAAGTTATACCTTCTTGCACAGCGTATAATGTTTGATTCAAGTAAATTGGAATCGCCACAGAATCTGGTAATAAACGCTTTTTTAAAGCCAAAATAGTTTTTGAGACCGATGTTATTTCTGTAGTATTTGTTCCGTTATTGGCACGTGATAAATACAATAAAATCGATTCATCTTTTGCATCTTTATCCTTATTTTTTGCACGAGCTCCTTGCTCCCATTGCACAGATTTTAAATAAGATGCTGCTTCATCACGAAGCATATCAAGTTCGGATAATTTTATTGGGAATGTTGAGTTGTGTTCCATGTTTCAGTCTTCAGTTGGCAGTACTCAGTCTTCAGTAATTACTCTTACGGACAGACTTACTCTGCTATATTTAATTTGATAATCCGAATTTATCTGGATTATTCATCATGTAATTTAATAGCTTACCTATTTCTTCACTTTTACTTTGTAATTCTAATCTTTTCTCTTCTGAGATATAATTACATTCAAACGCAAAATCTAACCATAATTGAGTTTCTGAGTTTTCACTATCGGCATCGGATAATTTACTTTTAAAATGCTTTTCATATTGTCGTTTCCTGTACCCTTCAGCTATATTTGAACGAACCATTTGTAACGTAAGTCCAAACATTTCAGATTTTGGAAATTCCTTTGTAATATGAAATATTTCCATAGCCAAATCAAACCCTTTTTGATAAGCGAGTAATGTTTTAAAACTCATTTTAAATTTTCTTTTTTTTACTGCCAACTAAATACTGCATACTGCTAACTTCTATCGGCGCTTCTGCCAACCCATTCATCATTTCTGGTGTTTTATTATATAGTAATTGAATAATTCTATGAGGTGCAAATACATACTGCTTTCTAAAAACAGCATCCCATTTTTGTAAAACCTGTTTACTAAAAAAACTACCTTCTTTAAACTCACTACCAGAGGCAACTTCATCAATTTTTAGAGAAATAGCATAAGATTCTAGGGGTATTTCCTTTTTGCTAATAGCTTCCAACATCGTATGTGTTATTCGGTTTTCATCTTTAGCAAATACATTATGTATTGGACCTAAATCAATACGCTTTATAAATTTTGGTGATACTTTTGGTAGTTTTCTATCAATAGTGTAAGCCATTGTATCAAGGTTCATATCTCTATCAGCAGTAGTTTTTAGAACTTCATAAATATCATTTTTATAGTCGTCTACATTACTGCCATCATAATTAAAATACATAAAACAAATAAAGGGTCGGTTGTGTGATACATCGAAAAAACTCCAACTAATTAATAAATCAGCATAAGAACCTTCGGGTGCATTTATAATTTTGCCTTGTACAAACCTGTTAAATATATACTCTTTTTTTACCGAAGAATAATAAACAATTGACGCAGCTTGAAACAACTTACTCTTTTTAATAGGCTGTTTTTTATGCATCAACGTATTTAAAAACTCTTCTTTTAAATTAGCAATTGGTGTAAGTCTACCTAAATATTCATCTCGTAATTCTAAATCGTTAAACAAATATCTGAACTCCAAATAATTAGGAAATCCAGAATCTGTTAAGTCCACTTTCATATTATCTTCATCATCGTACATGTATTTAATACGCATAGCCTCAATAGAATACAACAACAAATCGGAATATTGCTTGAATAATTTAACCTCTTGACCGTTACAAAGTTTTTGCCGCTGTACTGCTACAATAAGTTCTTTAAAAGCAAAATCTATCATTTTATGATAAAAAATATACTGCTCTTTGGAATCGAGTATTGCGGAATCTAAAGGTGTAACTATATGATTTATGGACATTGTTTTAGTTAAAAATGAACAATTAAAAGTTCTTACTCAAATTAGTTGTGATGCTAATTGGGTAGCGCGTTAAGGATTGAAGCGGTATCCTTTTTTTGCAAAAAAGATATAGCGGAAAGCCTGACCCCGATTTTTCATCGGGGTAACGCCCAAATCTTATTAATGAATGAGATTGCCATACTTCGACTGCGCTCAGTACAAGTAAAACTTCTTGTAATGACGCTATGATAACAAATCGTCTGTTCCAGCTTCTGGCTTTGGTTTCGGCTCTCCAGCTGGTTCACCACCATCTCCTGAAGGTGCATTTGCATCAGCATTGTAATAATCTTCAAAAATCTCTTTCATATCTATACCATAACGCTCAGCAAAATTCTTTTGGATTTCGCCATCCTTTGCTCTAATTTCTTGTAAAGCCTCGGCATAACTACTGTAAACACCTTGCATTACTTTTTCATGAACTGGAATATTATCCATCATATCTTGACGTGCTTTGGCGCTTGCAGTATGCATAGATGCTAGGGTTTCTCCAATATGCTCATCGGTTTTTACACCTAAATGCTCTAAAATGGCGGCAAATTCTTGGTCTGTTCTAGCTTTTAAAGCCACCACATAACCATCATAATATTTTAAACGCTCTTCTGTATCACTCTTTAATTTAGCGCGATGTGTTTGCAAATTACTACGTAATGATGTTAGTACTTTAATAGTTAAATTATGTTTGTGCACAAAACTATCTTTGCTAGCAGCAAGTGTAGTATATGCATTTTTAAGACCTTCTAGTTCTTCTACTTTTTGTTCTAAAGTGGTCATTTTACCTATAGCCTCAGAGTATTCAGCAGATTGCTTATCAGCAATATCTTCTATTTCTTGACGAGCTTGTTTTAATAAAGCATATTGCTCCTCTAACTTTGCTTCTACTTCTTTTTTCTTTTCTAACGCTTTTGTATGATTTTTAGAAGCTTCAACAATGGCATCTTTAAGCTTTTCTTCTACTTCTTTAATTTCTACCTCACGATTTTTTAAACGTGTCACTGCAGCTTGTGATTTATAAGAAAGCTCGCTTAAAAGGGTTTGAACATCAGCACTTTCAATACGCTCCTGAAACATAGCTTTTGCTTTATTGTCGGCTCCTGCTCTGGTTTTTTCAGCTAATTTATATTCTTCTTCTTCCTTTTTAATTTTGCTTTTTCGTCCCCAAAGGTTATTCCACCACGTATCTGGTTTATTTCTAGCGTCTTCTAATTCAATTCTTGCACGCTCTAAAGCCTTTTGAGCATCGTCAATAACCTTTTGTTCAGTAGCATTAAGCGACGAGAATTTCTCGAACATAATGCCTACTTCATCCTGATAATCAGTTAAATCTTTTATGGCATCAAGAAGTGTTGTTCTATCTTTTTCAGCCATATGCACGACATCATCTAAAGTAGCGTTTAATATTTTTTGGCGCACTTCTGGATCATCTTCTTGAGACAATTTAGATTTCATCGTATCAATGGCTTTACCCCAATTGACATCTACTTTTTCTGTTTTTTCGTTTGAAGAGGTTTCTAATAAATCAAAATCGTCTGACATTTTTATGTATTATTAAGATTGAACAAATTTTTTGGATAAGCAATTTCGTTAAAAAATATGATTTGTAAAAGTAAATGCGATGTTACTTTTAGATTTTTCTTTCAAAATTTAGTGCTTAATTTATTGGTAGTTAAATTTGATAAAATGTTACACCTTAAAATTTAATTTTTTGATAATATTATTATAATTGTTGAGTAAGAAAATTATATTATATTTGATTAGCAGAAAATAAATTTTTGCTTCATAATAATTATGCCTCTTAACCTATTAAGCTTTTTCCTAATTAATCAATCTGATATTGTAACTATGCTCATCATTGTTGTGATATTCTTTTCTGTGTTGTTACTTTTAGGTATTAGAAAATCATATAAATTAAAAAAGGAAAACGAGCGATTAGATGCTATAAATAAGAAAATAGCTGAAGATGAAGACAAACCCTACCAAGATTTTACTGATGGGCATATGTATGGAGGTAATTAAAAAATGAACTAAAAATTATGGTTTCTATTTTAATTATACTTTTTGTGATTGTGTTTTTTTTGATTGGATTCATGTCGAAAAGCATATTATATGTTAATGAGCATTAAGCGTCTATTCAAAATGAATTGCAAGTTTTTGATGATAATTTGAAAGTTATAGATAATCTTGAAACAAAACCTGATTATATGCTTAGTTCTAACCATCTC
Organism: uncultured Flavobacteriaceae bacterium; assembly: GCA_947500585.1. Lineage (GTDB taxonomy): Bacteria > Bacteroidota > Bacteroidia > Flavobacteriales > Flavobacteriaceae > CAXBID01. The sequence goes on from CANMSN010000009.1 coordinate 115,288, forward strand.
TACGAATAAAAAACGCCCACTTTTCAGCAGGCGTTTGAAATAATTTATCTTACTAACTTCTTATACTTAATTCGTTTCGGCATTAAATCGCCACCCAAACGCTTCTTCTTATTCTCTTCATAATCAGAAAAAGAACCTTCAAAGAAATAGACTTGAGAATCGCCTTCAAAAGCTAAAATGTGTGTACATATTCTATCTAAAAACCATCTGTCGTGAGATATAACTACCGCACATCCCGCAAAGTTTTCTAAACCTTCTTCCAATGCACGTAACGTATTCACGTCAAGATCATTAGTAGGCTCGTCTAAAAGCAACACATTACCTTCTTCTTTAAGTGTCATAGCTAAGTGTAAACGGTTACGTTCACCACCAGAAAGTAGTTTTACTTTCTTGTTTTGTTCACCTCCAGAAAAGTTGAATCTGCTCAAATATGCTCTAGAATTCACTTCCTTCCCACCCATTAGAATGAGTTCTTGCTCATCACTAAAGTTCTGCCAAATGGTTTTCTCTGGATCTATATTTGAATGTTTTTGATCTACATAAGCTAATTTAGCAGTGTCGCCAACAACAAACTCACCTTTATCAGGAGTCTCTTCTCCCATTATCATTCTAAAAATTGTGGTTTTACCAGCACCATTTGGTCCTATAACCCCAACTATTCCTGCTTGTGGTAAGTTAAAGTTTAAATCATCATATAACAATTTATCATCATAACCTTTTGCAACACCTTTAGCTTCAATAACATTGGTGCCTAAACGCGGTCCGTTAGGAATATAGATTTCTAGTTTTTCGTCAAGTTGTTTTTGATCTTGACTCATTAACTTATCGTAATTCTTTAAACGTGCTTTTTGTTTGGTTTGACGCCCCTTAGCACCTTGTCGAACCCATTCTAACTCACGTTCTAATGTTTTTTGACGTTTAGAGGCTGCTTTTCCTTCTTGTGCCATTCGCTTAGATTTTTGGTCTAACCAAGACGAATAGTTGCCTTTCCAAGGAATACCTTCTCCTCTATCCAACTCTAAAATCCAACCCGCTACATTATCTAAAAAATATCTATCGTGCGTTACAGCTATCACGGTACCTTTATATTGTGCCAAATGATGTTCTAGCCAATGTACAGATTCTGCATCTAAATGGTTGGTAGGCTCATCTAATAATAAAACATCTGGTTCTTTTAGAAGTAAGCGGCATAAAGCTACACGACGACGTTCTCCACCAGACAAAACAGCAATTTTTTTATCACCATCAGGAGTTCGCAGCGCATCCATAGCTATTTCTAATTTAGTATCAAGTTCCCAAGCATTTGCAGCATCAATTTGATCTTGTAATTCCGCTTGACGATTCATCAACTTCTCCATTTTGTCGGCATCAGAATAGACTTCTTCTAACCCAAACATATCGTTAATTTTATTGTATTCATCAAGAATAGCAACGGTTTCTGCTGCACCTTCACGAACAATTTCCATTACCGTTTTGTTTTCATCTAGTTGTGGTTCTTGCTCTAAAAAACCAACGGAATAATCCTGTAGAAACGTAACATCGCCTTGAAAATTTTTATCTACGCCTGCAATAATCTTTAACAAAGTAGATTTACCAGAACCATTAAGACCTAAAATTCCAATCTTTGCTCCATAAAAGAAGCTTAGATATATATTTTTTAAAACTGGTGTATTTGCACCAGGAAATGTCTTGGTTAAACCAGACATTGAAAAAATTACTTTTTTATCGTCACTCATTTTATTTGTTTATGTGTTGAAACGTTTAATTGTTTATTTGTAGAATCAAAAATTATTAATCTTAATTCTCAAATCGCAAATTTTAAACCCGTCCTTTTAAAGCATTAAACACCCATGCAATTGCAAAAAAGCCAATACCCACAGTTGCAAAACCCCAACCAGCAACATCATCATATCTGTATGCGCCCATTAAAATAAGCACAACGCCCATAATAATCATCAAAATTGTTGCCCAGGCTAAAACTGTATTTTTATTCATTGCCATTATCTTTTATTTTATTGGTTAGTCAAAAGCAAATATCGCAAATAATGATTAAATTAGAGCTTATTTTCCATCATGAAAATTTTAAAACTAATATCATCGTACTTTTTAGGCATTACATTGTTCTATGGACAAGCTTGTGAAACAGTTTCTAATCCAGAATCATTAGGTCTAACTAATGAAAAACTTCAGATTTTAAAAAACAGATTACATGAATATGTAGATGATGGTAGACTAGCTGGTATACAAACAGCAATTCTTCGTCATGACGAATTAATACATTTTGATTCTTACGGCTATTCAGATAGAGAACACAAAAAAATACTAGATGACAAAAGTATTTTTAGAATTTTTTCAATGACTAAGCCTATAACTTCTGTTGGGTTAATGCAACTTTATGAACAAGGAAAATTTAAATTAGATGATCCTATAAGCCTTTTTATTCCTGAGTTTAAAAACATGACGGTTTATGACGAAAATAATAAAATCATTCCCGCCAAAAATTCCATAAAAATTATTGATCTATTGCGGCATAGCTCCGGAATTAGTTATGGCAGAAGCCCTAATACAGATCTAAACGCTCTCTATTCAAAAGAAAATTTAGGGCAATCTAAAAACTTAAAGACTTTTATAAATAAAATAAGTAAACTTCCTTTACTTTTTGAACCTGGAACAGCTTATGAATATGGTCACTCAACAGATATTTGTGGCTATCTAATTGAAGTCTTAAGTGGAAAGCCAATTAATGAATATCTTCAAGAAAAGGTTTTAAACCCTCTGAAAATGAAGGATACACACTTTCAACTCCCTAAAGAAAAAATACAAAACTTAACCACAGGATACCGCGCTGGTGAAAATGGTAAACTTGAAATAGCAGATTTACCAGAACAAAGTATGTTTGTTAATGAGGTAACATTCTTTAAGGGTGGTGGCGGTTTAGTTTCTACAACCTATGATTACATAAATTTCTGCCAAATGTTATTAAATAAGGGCACTTTATTTGGGAATCAAATTTTAAAACCAGAGACCATTGATTTAATGGCCAAGGATCATTTAACTTCTGTTCGTAAACATACTCCACAATTACGGATTTTGCCAGGAGAAACTGGCTTTGGTTTAGGTTTTTCTCTTGCTAAACAAAGCGATGGCAGAATTGTATATGGATGGGGTGGCGCAGTTGGTACTTATTTTAGAATTGATCCTGAACAAGATTTAGCTTATATTATGATGATTCAGTTGTCACCTTATAGGCAATTAAACTTAAGAGAAACTTTTCAGAGCTTAGTTTGTGATGCATTGATAAAATAAAAAAAGCACCTAATATAGGATGCTTTTTCACTGTTAGTTAAATATACAATCTTAGTTCATGGGAACTTCGATAATAATGATTTCCGAATTATCTTCAGCAGAAATATTAATATTTTTAGTATCCCATATTCCAATAGCATCTCTTTTACTTAAGGTTTCGTTAGCTATTTCTAAAGCACCATTAACAACAAAAATATAAAATCCGTTATTATTACTTTTTGGATTTAAAGTTATAGATTGGTTTCCTTCCAAATCTGCTCTATAAATATAAGCTTGCTGATTAATAGGCAAGGCATTAGCTTCTAACTTATCTTTTGGCGCAACTACTGTTTGCAACTTATTTTTTTGTTTAGAACTATCAAACTTTCGTTGCTCATAATTTGGCTTTACGCCTTTTTCTTCTGGAATAATCCATAACTGAAGAAAATTGGTTTCTTCAGTTTTACTATCGTTGAATTCAGAATGTGTAAGACCTGTTCCAGCGCTCATTACTTGAACTTCTCCAACTTCAATGGCTCGTTTATTTCCCATGCTATCTTTATGAGACAATGCTCCTTTTAATGGAATAGATATAATTTCCATGTTTTGATGTGGATGGGTTCCAAACCCCATATTAGGCTGAACGACATCATCGTTTAGCACACGTAACATACCAAAATTCATACGTTCTGCGTTTTGATAATTTGCAAAACTAAAAGTGTGATACGATTTTAACCATCCGTGATTTGCAAAACCTCTCGTATTTGCTTTGTGAATTATTGTTTTCATTACTTTAGTTTTTTGTCATTTCCTTGAAGAAGGAAATCTTGTTTTAAAATTATTTTTAGGGTTACTATAAGAGCCTTAATGTAAGTTTTAACAAGCCCTAATGCACCCCCTATTATTTACTTATACTATCAAATCTACAAGGTTAAACCCTGTGATTTGTATTTAACTTGCTGGTAAAAATCCCATTTTACCCATTTGGTAATCGCGCATCGCTTCCATAATTTCAGTTTGTGTGTTCATTACATAAGGGCCATAAGTGGTGACAGGCTCATTAAAAGGTGCCCCTGAAATAAACAATAGCTTACTCGCTTCATTACCTTTAATTGAAAACCCTTCTCCGTCCTGACTAAACTCAATCAATTGATTTTCATTTAGTTTTAAACTTTCTGAACCATTAATAACTACATCGCCTTTTAATAAATATATGGTCGATTGATGTGAACTTGGTACTTTAATATCAAACGTACCACCAGCTTCAACAGAAACCATAAAAGCATTTACAGCTGTTTGCGTTTTAATGCGTCCATAAACACCGTCTAGTTCCCCAGCTATAATTTGAATATTAACTTTCCTGTCATCAGAACTTACAACTCTAAAATCCTCATTCTTAACATGTTGATAATTAGCTTCAATCATTTTCTTTTTCGCAGGTAAATTCAGCCATAATTGAATACCTTCTAAAACACCACCTTTTCTAACAAAATCTTTTGTTGGTGCTTCTGCATGAATTATACCTCTACCAGCTGTTGTCCATTGTACATCTCCAGCTTTTACAACACTTTCGTTGCCTAAAGAATCTCTATGTAACTGTTCACCTTCAACTAAAAAGGTTATTGGTTCAAACCCACGATGCGGATGCGGACCTAAATCAAAAGGATTATTTTGTTCTGAAATTTCGTAAGGTCCGTAATGATGTAATAATATAAACGGATCAATATTATCAATGTGTTGTGTTGGTATGGGTTGCCTCAATTGAATTGGACCCATATTCACAAAATCACTTCTACCTACTCTTTTTATTGTGTTTAATTTCATAATTTATTTGTTTTGTCATTTCATTGAAGAAGGAAATCTTTTTTTAGTTTTCTGATCTACACGGTTTTAAAAACCTCGCAGGTCTATATTTACTAGTTCTATTTCTTTTCCATGGAAAGTATTTGATTAAAAAAACGCTATCTATTTTATGAGATACTGAAACGAGTTCAGTATCACAAATGACTAGTTTGTCATCGCATTTTATCAAGCAAATTGCTTAATTGTTTTGCTTCATCTACATTTAAATTCTTCAATAATTCTCTATTAAAATTATTTGGTATTGCATCTAAAAACGCTTTCCCTTCTTTTGTGATAGCGATTTTAACTACGCGTCTATCATGTTCTGAAGGGCAACGTTCAATATACTTTTTAGCACATAGTTTATCCATCAAACGTGTTGCATTTGGTGAACGTTCAAGCATTCTATCTTTAATCGTTTGAACGTTTAATGGTTTATCTGCACCTTTTAAAATTCTTAGAATATTATATTGTTGTGGTGAAATGCCATAGGTTTTAAAAAACTCATTCTGATAACTTGTTATCCAATTTGCCGTATATATAATGTTTAATAAAGCCTTTACTCTGTTGTTATCAAATTTAGAGTTGATGTCTTTTGATAAATCGCCCATGATTCAATATCCGTTTAATTACAATGCTTTTTTAAACTGTTCTACTTTACCCTTTAGATCGGTACTTAGATCCACATTAGTAATTTTTCCTTCTGAAAAGTTAGCTCCAAAAGAAGGTAAAGAAAACACTTCAACGATGTTAGCGTCATGCCTTGGAAAACGATCTTTTGCAATATTTAAAACCGAAATTCCTCCTCTAGCACCTGGAGATGTTGCCATTAAAAGCATTGGTTTTCTTTGAAATGTTTTACCTTCAATTCTAGACATCCAATCAAATAAATTTTTAAAAACTGTAGCATAAGCGCCATTGTGTTCTGCTAATGATAATATGATGCCATCAGATGATTTTATAAAATCTAAAAACTTTTTAGCATTATCTGGAATACCTTTTTCATTTTCTAAATCAATACCATAAATTGGCAGATCAAAATCATTTAAATCTAAAAGAGTAGTTTCAACATTATCAACTAAACTTGCAGCATATTCAGCTAACTGTTTGTTAATTGATGTTTTACTGTTACTACCTGCAAATGCTATTATTTTTTTCATTCAATTATTTTTTATTCATTTCCTCGGAGGAGTAAATATCTATTCATTTTTTAATTACAATACAAATATAGAAATAAAATAATTGTATTCCAAGGAATATAATTCCATGTAATATTATGATTTAATAAAATGTAAGAATATAAAAACAATTAAAAAAAGTAAAAAAACATTATATCGAACTATAAATCATACAAATTGATCTATAATTTATATTATAAGCTACAATAAAAAAATACTTTTGACTGAATAATTTAAATCAATATTAATTTAAAATTTTTAATTATGAAAAAACTATTGTTTATTGCATTATTTGCAATAGGATCAACGGCAACTATGTCTGCTCAGTGCGATTATAACTATGTTACTAATCTATCTAACTATTACTCGACAATTGGTGGCAACGCAGTTTCTGTTTCCCCAAGTGCTAAAACTGCAAGTGTTGATATTAATGGAACTGAATATGTTGAAGCTTTAGTGCATCAATATCCTATAGGTGGTGATGTGCATATGTATGAAGTAGAAGTATTTGCAGGTTCAGTGTCTTATTATTTCATTATAGAGATAAATACAGTAACAGATAAAATCACTTCATACGATATATGTAAACAATAAAATAAGAGTTTTTTAATTTACAACCTTTTAAGGTCAACTAAAAGCCAGAATAATTCAATTATTCTGGCTTTTTAATATTTATCAAAATTTTTAAAGGATTATGAAAAAGTTTAATATGAAAAACTATACTTTTGTACATTAGCATTAAACAATGTTATAAATGAATATCAACTTCAACAAAAACGAAGATCATAATAAACTTTTAGTATCAGAACTACAAAAACGGCTAGCAAAAGTCAGTTTAGGTGGTGGTAAATCGCGTATTGAAAAGCTACATAGCAAAGGTAAAATGACTGCTAGAGAGCGTATTGATTATTTATTAGACAACAAAAAAAAGTCTATCGAAATTGCAGCTTTTGCAGGGGAAGACATGTATAAAGAACATGGTGGCTGTCCTTCTGGCGGTGTAGTTGTAAAAATTGGTTACATTAAAGGAAAGCAATGTGTTGTAGTGGCTAATGATGCGACAGTTAAAGCTGGTGCATGGTTTCCTATTACAGGAAAAAAGAATCTTCGTGCGCAAGAAATAGCCATTGAAAACAAATTACCAATTATTTATTTGGTTGATTCTGCGGGTGTTTACCTCCCACTACAAGATGAGATTTTCCCAGACAAAGAACATTTTGGACGCATTTTTAGAAACAACGCCATAATGAGTAGCATGGGTATTACACAAATTTCAGCAGTTATGGGAAGTTGTGTTGCCGGTGGTGCCTACCTCCCTATTATGAGTGATGAAGCTTTAATTGTTGATAAAACAGGAAGTATCTTTTTAGCAGGTAGTTATTTAGTAAAAGCTGCGATTGGAGAAAGTATTGATAATGAAACTTTAGGTGGCGCAACAACACACTGTGAAATTTCTGGAGTTACCGATTATAAAGCTAAGGATGATGCTGATGCATTAGACACCATTAAAAACATTATTGATAAAATTGGGGATTACGATAAAGCTGGTTTTAATAGAAATGATGCCAAAAAACCAAAAGAGAATCCTGAAGATATTTTTGGAATACTACCAAGATCGAGAGCGGACCAATACGACATGTATGAGATTATTAAACGCTTAGTTGATAATTCGGAATATGATGAATATAAAGCTGGATACGGACAAACCATTATAACCTGTTATGCTCGTATTGATGGTTGGGCAGTTGGTATTGTGGCTAATCAGCGTAAATTAGTTAAGACTACAGGCTCTAAAACTAAACCTAAAGAAATGCAATTTGGCGGTGTTATTTATAATGATTCCGCAGATAAAGCCACGCGTTTTATTGCCAATTGTAATCAAAAGAAAATTCCTTTAGTTTTTCTTCAAGATGTTACTGGCTTTATGGTTGGTAGTAAAAGTGAACATGGTGGCATTATAAAAGATGGTGCTAAAATGGTAAATGCTGTTAGTAATTCGGTTGTGCCAAAATTCACTGTTATTATTGGAAACAGCTATGGTGCTGGTAATTATGCGATGTGTGGAAAGGCTTATGATCCAAGATTGATTTTTGCATGGCCAAGTGCAGAACTTGCAGTAATGAGCGGAAATTCTGCAGCTAAAGTATTACTTCAAATAGAAAAAGCTTCGCTTGAAAAACAAGGTGAAAAAATCACACCTGAAAAAGAAGAAGAACTATTCAATAAAATTAAAGACCGTTATGATAATCAAGTATCTCCATATTATGCAGCAGCCAGAATTTGGACAGATGCTATAATAAATCCACTAGATACTAGAACTTGGATTAGCATGGGTATTGAAGCTGCTAACCACGCTCCTATTGAAAAGAAATTTAATTTGGGAGTTTTGCAGGTGTAAGTGTATAAAAAGATTCTAAAGCTGCTTTCATTCCTTTTTTAATTATAACTTCATAATAAAGTTTAACTTGATTATGAAGCCCTTGATATTTGGTTAAATCTGTTTCCCAAAAATTAGTATTGGACAAAACTGCTTGTGTAATAGCAAACGAATTATTTGATGACTTAAATAATTTTTTAAAGAAATATAAAACTTCATCATCATCATTTAGTATTATGGGTATACCATTTCTATTTCCTTTATAAAAAACAATTAATGCTGATAATGAAAACAGTAGATTTGATGGTAAGCTATTCTTAATTGCTATATATTCTAAAATTGAAGGCAACACTCTTGTTTTGAACTTCGAAATAGAATTTAATGAAATACTCATTAATTGGTGTTCTAAATAGGGGTTTTCAAATCTATCAAAAACATCGTTTGTATAATTAATAAGTTCTTCTTCAGGAAAGTTTAATGTGCTATTTATTTCATTTGTAACTAATTTTTTTAAAAACTTCTTTATCAAATCATTTTCTAAACATTCTCTTACGGTATTTAAACCAAACAAATATCCTAAAGGAACCAATAATGTGTGCAAACCATTAAGAATTCTTACCTTAATGGTTTTATATTTTTTAATATCGTTGGTGAAAATAACATTTAAACCAATTGTATCAGCTGGAAATTTTTTACGAATATTGCTTGGTGCTTCAATTACAAATAAATGATAATATTCGCTTTCTACTATTAATTCATCTTTATACCCTAGGTTTTCTTGTATAGAAAAAACTCTATTTTTTGGGTATCCTGAAACAATTCTGTCTACTAAAGTATTACAAAAAACATTATGATTAATAACCCAAGAAATAAAGCTTGTTTCTAGCTTCCATATTTTAGCGTACTTTAAAACAAGCTCACGTAATTTATCCCCGTTGTTATCAATTAATTCGCACGGAAAAAAAATGAGCCCTTTGTTTTTATCTTCATTAAACACTTTAAATCGTTGATAAAGAAAAGCGGTTACTTTTGCAGGAAAACTAGTTTGAGGCTTTTCTGTTAACCGGTCCTCTGCATTAAAAACAATGCCCGCTTCTGTTGTATTAGATATTATAAATTGAAGGTTTGGGTTTTCGGCTTGATCAAAATAATACTCAAAATTAGTGTAAGGATTTATTCCTTCATTTATGCAATCTATTATGCAATGCTTATTTTTAACTTCTCCATTTTTCCTACCTTTTAAAAATAAGGTGTATAACCCGTCTTGATTATTCAGGATTCCCAATTTCCCCTTTCCAGGTCTAGCTTTTACAACTATTATACCCGCATTAAAATTTGTAGTTTTATTAAGTTTATGAACCATCCAATCTATAAAGGCGCGTAGAAAATTCCCGTCACCAAATTGTATAATTTTAGTTGGGTATTTTTTTGTATTAAAAGTGCTTCTATTTAATGATTTCATTTATTATTTGTACAATTAATCGTTGCTTTTATTACATTAGGCTTATGTCTAAATCAGTTATCAAAGGTAGAAATCATTTCTAGACAACTTACTAAACAAAGCCTTTTTTAATGAATTGGAAGCAACCTCACTAATGTATCTACTATTTTTACTTTTATTTTGTATTTTCAATCAAAACTTGTTGTAGTTCCATGACTACTATTTTTTATCAAAATATTTACTCCTAGAATAAGTGAAGTGCGCTTTTGAATGAGTAACCCATAAAAAATGCTAAACAAAAGTTTAGCATTTATGTCTATACAAAATCACGAATTCTATTTTACTATTTAATCAATCCCAACTTTTTCAAATTCTTTTTACGGTGAATTTTACCTGAGCCTGTTTCAATAAATTTAGGAATAGTAAAAATTTCTTTTGGTTTTTCATATTTATCTAAAACGTCAAAAATTGAAGGATCAATATTATTTTCATCATCCTCAAGAATTAAAACTAACTTTTCTCCAAGGGTATCGTCTGGTATAGATGTAATAAAAAATTGTTGCTTAATTTTACTTCTAAGTTTAAATTCTATCTCCTCTGGATATAATTTAATGCCTCCAGAATTAATAATATTATCGTACCTACCTAACCATTCAAAAGTTGAATTGGAGTGAAGCTTTACAATATCATTAGTAATAATTTTATCATCGGAAAGCTTTGGTGCATCTATAACCAAACAACCTCTATCATCCGTAGAAACAGAAATATCTGGTAATGTTTTAAAATGATTATCGGTATTGGTGCCCTCTAAATGATTAAGTTTTTTAACTGCAATGTGCGATACTGTTTCGGTCATGCCATAAGTTTCATAAACTTGAGGTTTTTTATCTTTTATAAGATCGATGATAGTATTTGAAACTCGCCCACCTCCAACAATAACTGTTTTTATACTTTCTAAATATTTAGCAAAATTTTTCAGTTGCATAGGTACAAAAGCACAGAAATCATATTTCTTTTTATAATCTATAAGTGGTAAGGCACTAGGTTCAACCATATCTATATCTAGACCTAAAACAAGAGCTCTTACAATCATCATTTTACCAGCAATAAAGTTTGAAGGTAAACAACTTAAAATCTTATTCCCAGGTTCTAATTTGAAGAAATCACCCGTCATGATTGCAGAATTCACCATAGCTTGCTTTTTTATTTTCAAACGTTTAGGTTTACCTGTAGATCCTGAAGTTTTTACAATAATGTATTCATATTTATCTAACCAGTCTAATAAAAAAACACCTAATTCGCGTTGATAAGGTTCGCCCTCCTTAACAAAACTATAGGCAACTTCCATTAGGTCATCAAATGAATAGTGGTGACCGTTTAATTTAAATCTAAGATGTACATTCGTGTAACTTGGAATCATTTTACTCAATATTTTCTAAAATTTTATAATCTTCTTTTGGTGGCTCAACTACTTCTCCAAATAATTTATCTTTCCAGTTTGTCCATTTATATTTCTTTGACAAAATAAATAGTAATAATGGAAACACTATAAATACTGGAAAGAATATTTGACCAAATGCCATTTTTTCTGGGTCTGACATGTCTTTTAAAATAGAATGTGTTTGAAAGGCTGTCCAATCTGCCGTAACTAATAACGCTGTAAATAAATTATTAGCGGCATGAAAACCTAATGCTAATTCCATTCCCTCATCCATTAAGGTCATAATCCCTAAAAACAATCCTGTTCCAATGTAGTATACCATAATAATATATCCAAGCTTATCAACCTCTGGGTTTGCTATATGCAGTAAACCAAAAATTATGGAAGTAATAAACAATGGAGTTGAATTTCTATTTAGCATTTTATACAAAATACTATTTGACGATGAACTTGTTAACCCCTCTAAACCTTCAATATTTAAGAGTAAAAATAAAGCTCCAACTAGTAAAACTAGTATTAATAAAGTAGTTAAAAACCCAAAAGAATAAATATCATTAAAAAAAATAAATCCTAAAATACTTAAAAGAGTATAAATTAAAACAAATGGAAAGTTCTTATGAATTGTAGATACTCCAATACCCTGCATTAAATAGCCTCTAAATAAATACTCTTCAAAACTAGTTTGTAGAGGCACCATAATTATGGCTATAACACAAAGAATAATAAATGGGACTAATTTAAAATTAAGCACATAATCTTCCGGAGCTACGAAAAAGTAATCTGCTAATACCATTCCACTTGAAAACACACCCCAAACGATAAATATAAACCAAAATCGTTTCCAATCTATTTTCTTTCTTGAGGTGGTTAAGTGTTTTATTGATTGACTATGCAATTGCTTTACTACTATAAATAAGCCTAATAAACCTATTGCAAAAGATAGCAACATTAAAAACAGATTCAAATTAGGCTCGAGTAAAGACATCATTTTAGTTTCATCAAGTCCGTCCATAACATTGCCACTATTAAATGCCTTGAACATTACAGCAGCTGTGAAAGGTAATTGCCCAATAATAACAGCAATAACAATAAAAACTAAACCAACCAAATACCGCCACCATTCGTGTAGCACATTAAATGCTTGAGCTATATACATATTTATAAATTAAAATTCCAATTCATACTTTTACTATAATGCAATTTACCATTTTCAACTTGTAAAGGACTATCAATATTATTTGTAAATAAACTTCCTGTTCCAAGTCCTTGTGGTAAATTGTTTTCCTTTTTATAAGTATATTGGGCAATAGCATTAAGTCCAATATTACTTTCTAATGCGCTAGTTATCCACCAACCTATTTTATTTTTTTCTGCTATAGAAATCCATTCATCACTTCCCTTAAAGCCTCCAACTAAACTAGGCTTTAAAATAATGTATTGCGGATTTATAGTTTGTAGCAATTTTTGCTTTTTTGTTACCGAAAATATACCAATTAATTCTTCATCTAAAGCTATTGGTAAAGGGGTTTCTTTGCATAATTTCGATATCTCTAAAATTTGACCTTGTTTTATGGGTTGTTCTATAGAATGTAAATCGAAATCTGATAATATCTTTAATTTCTCTAAAGCCTCATGAGCTAAAAAGGCACCATTTGCATCTACCCGTAATTCAATGTCTTTTGAAGTAAATTCTTTTCGTATTGATTTTAAAAGGTTGATTTCTTGTTGAAAATCTATAGCTCCAATTTTCATTTTAATACATTTAAAACCTGATTGAATTTTTTCTTCAATTTGTTGTTTCATAAATGCTTCAGAACCCATCCAAATTAATCCGTTTATAGAGATTGAATCTTGGTGTTCTGTAAAATTTGAAGGAAATAATGTGAAACTATTTTGACTTTCTAAAGATTTAAAAGCCGTTTCCAATCCAAATTGTATACTTGGAAATTCAATTAATTCATCTAATAATTGTTCTAAACCTAATTGAATATTTTTACAAACCCATTTTAATTTATCCTCGTAATCTGGTCTATCATCAACAGATAAGCCTCTAAATAAACCACATTCTCCAATGCCTATTTTGTCATTTGAGTTTAAGAAGACAAACCAAGTTTCTTTGGTTTTTAAAACACCTCGAGAAGTGCCACTGGCTTGTTTAAAATTTAAAGTATGTTTTTTGTAAGACGCTTGTATCATCTATAATTCAATAGATTCTCCAATTTTTAAAAGCTTTAATGACTTAAGTTCTGTATCAAATTTTGCCTTTGCCTTAACTTTATCTATTTCAATATATCCAAATGTATCGTAGTGATATCCTAAAATATTATCACACTTCAAAAAGTTTGAAGCTATTAAAGCATCATCAATACCCATAGTAAAATTATCGCCTATTGGTAAAATAGCCAAGTCTAAATTAAAAGATTTTCTAATGAGTTTCATATCATAAGTTAAAGCCGTATCGCCAGCAATATATATGGTTTTATTCTTGCTTTTTATTATAAAACCACCAGGTTGTCCGCCATAACTCCCGTCAGGAAATGAGGATGTATGTATGGCATTTACATATTTTACTGTTCCGAAGTCAAACTTCCATTGCCCTCCATGATTCATTGGATGCCCATCAAGACCCATTTTTTCATAATGACTCACAATTTCAAAATTAGATACAATTTTAGCTCCAGTGCGTTTTGCAATAGCTTCAACATCTAAAATATGATCTTGATGTGCATGCGTGACTAAAATATAATCTGCTTTAAGATTGTTTATATCTATATCAGATGCTTTCGGATTTCCTGTAATAAAAGGATCTACTATAATATTTATATCTTCTATTTGAATTCCTAAACTAGCGTGACCATAAAATGTAATTTTCATTTATTCGAAAAATTAAAATTAAACTATTAAATTACAAAAAAACTACCATAAATATCCAAACCCCATTAAAATAGCTAATAATACTGTTGTTAAGGCTAATTTTTTTAATTCTGGATCAAATAATTTAGGATCTGAATTCTTATTTATTCGTTTTAAATGAAGAAATAAAGGTATGAAGGTAATAGTGAAAATTAAATTAAAAGGCGATGTGTAAAACAAAATACCAAATAAACTTGATGAGATTACAGCCATTATAATTAGCGTATTATGATAGACTTTTATCTTTTTTGCCCCTAACTTAACCGCTAAGGTTATTTTTTTTGACTTTTCATCAGATAGTCTATCACGCATGTTGTTCAGATTTAGCACAGCAGTACTCAATAATCCAATTGTAATAGCAGGTAAAAAAACAACATCATCAATTTTTTCAGTGTATAGTACATAGCAACCAATAACACTTACTAAACCAAAAAAAACAAAAACAAAAACGTCTCCTAGCGCTTTATAACCATAAGCATTTTGCCCAACCGTATAACGAATTGCTGAAACAACAGATAGTGCTCCTAAAAGAAAAAACACAACTGTTAAGACAAAATTTTTCACTCCAAAAGCACAATAAATCAACATAGTTGATAAAACTATAGAAATTAGAACATTTATTTTAATCGCATTAAACATGTCTTCTGGAGAAATTTTTCCGCTTTGAATGGCTCGCTCTGGTCCTATTCTATCTAAATTATCTGTTCCTTTTAAGCCATCACCATAGTCATTAGCTAAATTGGATAATATTTGAAAACTTAAAGTTGTAAGAATAGCAAGAATGCAAACGTCGAGTTTAAAAAAGCCATTATACGAAGCAAAACAAGATGCAAGAATAATACCTGAAAGTGATAATGGTAAAGTTCTAAGGCGCATTGAAGAAATCCAAACTGAAACTTTCTTCATTATGGAATCCATTTTTTGTCAAAGTTTGGCTTGCGTTTTTCAAGAAACGCATTTCTACCTTCTTTAGCCTCTTCGGTCATATAAGCTAATCGTGTAGCTTCACCAGCAAAAACCTGTTGTCCAACCATACCATCATCAGTTAAATTCATAGCGAATTTAAGCATTTTTATAGATGTTGGAGATTTTGCTAATATTTCTTGTGCCCATTCAAAAGCCGTGTTTTCCAAATCATCATGAGGAATAACAGCATTAACCATTCCCATATCAAAAGCTTCTTGTGCGGAATAATTTCTACCTAAGAAAAAGATTTCTCGTGCTTTTTTCTGCCCAACCATTTTAGCTAAATATGCAGATCCGTAACCACCATCAAAACTAGTTACATCCGCATCAGTTTGTTTGAAAATCGCATGTTCTTTACTAGCTAACGTTAAATCGCAGACTACATGTAAACTATGTCCGCCACCAACAGCCCATCCTGGAACAACAGCTATTACAGCTTTTGGCATAAAACGTATTAAGCGCTGTACTTCTAAAATATTTAAACGATGATAACCATCTTCCCCCACATAACCTTGATGACCTCTTGCTTTTTGATCGCCTCCACTACAAAATGAATATACTCCATCTTTTGTTGAAGGCCCTTCAGCTGATAACAAAACGACACCTATATTTACATCTTCATTGGCATCATAAAATGCTTCATATAACTCACTAGTTGTTTTAGGTCTGAATGCATTGCGCACATTGGGCCTGTTAAAAGCTATTCTTGCTACACCACCTCTCTTCTTATAGGTTATGTCTTCATATTCTTTAACTGTAACCCAATTCACTTGGTTCATTTTATTAATTTTAGTCAAAAATAAATTATATTTTGTTAAAAACACTTCTTTTTATAACAGAATAATAAAGATGCATACTGAAAACACAAGCGAATTTTGAATTATTTTAGACAATTTAAGCTAATTAAAAATTTAGTCACTATTTTATTGAAATTATAAAAAAACAACACATAATTTAAATATATTATAAATATAATCACCAAACTTAAAAAGTATTGCTTTGTAGTATTTTTTTGGCTATGTTTGTTATTAAATGTAGCTTTAAAACTATTAAATATGTATTTAAACTATTTTTTTTGTATTTTGCCGAACATTTAACCCCAATTAGTGTATGCTTTTTACCATTAGTCTTTCTGTTTTTATTCTAGTAATAGTAAACTTATTATTACTAAAATTTAGTTGTAACAAAACATCTAAAACAAATAAACAAGAAAAGAAACCTGTTAAACTTACACCAAAAATTACCATTGAACAGGATTCTGAGAGGCTTGCTCCAACAGGAAGTTAGTTTTACTAAAGTGTTTATTCCCAAACCAATACCCCCTATTTGCGCTTAAAGGTGAAGGATGTCCGCTAGTTAAAATATGATGATGCTTAGTATTAATTAATTTAACTTTTTGTTTAGCAAAACCTCCCCAAAGCAAAAAAACTACACCTTTTTTTTTATCGCTTAAAATTTTAATTACAGCATCAGTAAATTGTTCCCATCCTTTTTTTTGATGACTTCCTGCTTCATGTGCTCTTACTGTTAATGTTGCATTTAGTAATAAAACACCTTGATTAGCCCAACGCATCAAGTTTCCACTTTTTGGATATGGAATACCTAAATCTGATTCTATTTCCTTAAAAATATTAATTAATGACGGTGGATGATTTATATTATCATTGACTGAAAAACATAATCCATTGGCTTGTCCTTCACCATGATATGGGTCTTGCCCGATTATAACAACCTTAACATCATTAAAGTGACAATGATTAAAAGCATTAAATATTTCTTTCCCTTTTGGATAGCAAATTTTAGATTTATATTCCGATTTAACAAAAGCTACCAAATCTTTAAAATAAGGTTTTGTGAATTCTTGTGCTAAATGTTGTTTCCAACTTTCGTGAATATCAACATCCATATTCATTAATTTAAAATTCTAACCAATAACTCCTTTAGTAAATCTCCCTGTGGCACCGCGTTAGAGCCTACACCCTTGCTTCTTACATCAAATTCTCTAAGTGCAGAAACTACGGCACTGACTTTACGCATGGGATAATTTCTTGCAGCGGTTATATATTCATTAACAAAATAAGGATTCACCTTTAAAGCAGAAGCAACATTTCTAGGCGATTTGTCTTTTAATCCATGAAAATGAAGCAATTGAGAAAAGAAATTAAACAATAATGATACTGTCACTACCATTGGGTTATCCTTAGGGTTATCTGCAAAATAATTAACTATTTGGTGCGCTTTAATCGTATTTCGCTCACCAACAGCTTTACGCAATTCAAAATTATTATAATCTTTACTAATGCCTATATTTTCTTCAATATGATCTGGACTTATTTGAGTTCCTTCAGGTAAAATAATTTGAAGTTTTTCAAGTTCATTATTAATTTTACTTAAATCTGTACCTAAAAACTCAACCAACATTTGTGCAGCTTTGGGAGAAATTGTATAATTTTTAGGGGATAAAACACGTCTAATCCAATCGGCTACTTGATTTTCATAAAGTTTTTTACTTTCATAAACAACACCCGTTTTCTTTAAGGTTTTATATAAAGCTTTACGCTTATCAATTTTTTTATACTTATAGTTTAGTACTAAAATGGTTGAAGGTTGCGGATTTTCAGCATAAGATGCTAATTTTTCAATAGTTCGCGATAAATCTTGTGCTTCCTTAACTATAACCACTTGATGTTCCGCCATCATTGGGTATCGTTTTGCATTACCAACAATATCTTCTATGGATACATCACGACCGTACAAAACCATTTGATTAAACCCACGCTCCTCCTCTGCCAAAACGCTAGTTTCAATAAAATCAGAAATTTTATCAATATAATAAGCTTCTTCTCCCATTAAAAAATAAATGGGTTTCAAGTTTCTGTTTTTTATATCGGTAACTAATTGTTTTACTTCGTCCAAATCTGGTAAAATTCCAATTTATAAAATTCAATCTCCAAAAAGAGTTGTTGATATTTGGATTTCGAATATTGTGAGTTAACTTTGAAAACCTAAAAAAACACGTTGTTGCAAGAATTAAATTTTCCTAAGTTTTCATTTCGATTCAAAAATAGCGAAAATAAAGTTTCTATTTTTGATAGCATTCGTAAAAAATTTGTGGTTCTACAACCCGAAGAATGGGTACGTCAGCATTGTGTTAAGTTTTTAATTGACGTAAAAGGATATCCTAAAACATTAATTAATGTTGAAAAAGAATTAAAACTAAATGCATTAAAAAAACGGTATGATATTGTTGTTTTTAATAGTGATGGCAGTATTTATTTAATTGTAGAATGTAAATCACCAAAAGTTACTATAAATCAAGATACATTTGATCAAATAGCCCGTTATAATTTAGAACTTAACGCAACCTATTTGATGGTTACTAACGGATTAAATCATTATTATTGCCAAATGGATTTTAAAAATGAACGTTATAAATTTTTAAAAGAGATTCCTGATTATAGCCTATGAAATTAGCAATCGTAATATTAAACTGGAATGGAAAACTATTGTTAGAACAGTTTTTACCATCAGTTATTAAATTTTCTGAAGAAGCAACTATTTATCTTGCAGATAATGCCTCTACAGATAATTCTATTTCGTTTGTAAAAACAACCTTTCCTTCGATAAAAATCATTCAAAATAAAGAAAATGGTGGCTACGCTAAAGGCTATAATGATGCTTTAAAGCAAATTGATACTGATGTGTTTTGTTTATTAAATAGCGATGTTGAAGTAACCGAAGATTGGCTAGTAAAAATTTCTGAAACTTTTAAAAATGAAGATACTACGACCATCATTCAACCCAAAATATTAGATTATAAAAATAAAGATCATTTTGAATATGCTGGAGCTGCTGGTGGCTTTATAGATAAGTATGGTTATCCATATTGCAGAGGCAGAATTTTTAATACCATTGAAAAAGATGAAGGACAATATGATGATAACTCAGAAATATTTTGGGCATCTGGAGCTTGTTTTTTTATTAGAAAATCTGTTTTTAATGAACTAAATGGCTTTGATGATTGTTTTTTTTCTCATATGGAAGAAATAGATTTATGCTGGCGTGCTAAAAACTTGGGATATAAAATTAAGTATGTTTCAAACTCAAAAGTATTTCATGTTGGTGGCGCAACTTTACAAAGTAGTAATCCTAGAAAAACATTTTTAAATTTTCGTAACAGCTTGTTTACAGTAACTAAAAATGCAAAAGGTACGTTATTTAGTATAATATTTATACGCCTTGTGTTTGATGGCATTACTGGATTAAAATTCCTAGTAGAATTAAAACCAAATCATACCTTAGCAGTTTTAAAGGCGCACTTTAGTTATTACTGGCATTTAAAACGTTTATTGAACCAACGAAAAACCATAAAAAATAAAATAAAATATTATCAAAGAACATCTATAGTTCTTGATTATTTCGTAAATAAGAAGAACAAATATAAAAGTTTATAAAATAGTTAGTAAAAGTTTTGTTAACAATACTTAAACATATAGATTTTTACATACTTTTGCTTAATATATTAGCCATTTTTTAATCCAAAATAATTTCAATAATTATGAAAAAAGTTTTATTACTTAGTGTATCTGCAATGTTACTATTAAGTTCATGCGTATCAAAAAAACAATTCACAGATTTACAAGCAAAACAAAAGGAAACTCAAGATTTACTTAATTCTGCAACCGTAAAGTTAAATACTTGTTTAGAAGAAAGAGCTTCTGCCACAGCAAGAGCAACTGCTTTAGAAGAACAAATAGTAGATTTACGTAAAAGTAATGACAACCTTCAAATATTATCTTCAAAAGGTGCTAGTAACGTAGAAAAAACTTTAGAAAGTATAAAAGAAAAAGAATTAAAGATTACACGTTTACAAGATGCACTTACTAAAAAAGACAGTGTAACATTAGCATTGGTAACGGGCTTAAAACGTGAAGTAGGAATAAACGATCCAGACATTGAAATTAATGTTGAAAAGGGTGTTGTGTTTATATCCATTGCAGATAAATTATTATTCCAAAGCGGTAGCTACAATGTAACTTCAAAAGCAAAAGATGTTTTAGCCAAAGTTGCTAAAGTGGTAAATAGCAGACCAAATTTTGAATGTATGGTTGAAGGACATACCGATAGTGTACCTTACAGAAAAGAACCATTATTAGATAACTGGGATTTAAGTGTAAAACGTTCTACTTCTATCATTAGAGTATTACAAGAGCTTGGTGTAAACCCAGGTCAATTAATTGCTGCTGGACGTAGTTCTTATGTGCCTTTAGTTGATAATGAAACTGCTGAAAACCGAGCAAAAAACAGACGTACTCGTGTTGTTATATTGCCAAAAATCGATCAGTTTTATGATATGATTGAAAAAGAAATGAAGAATCTTGAAGCTGGAGGAAACTAATTAGTTTTAAGTATTATTCTAGAAAATATAAAATACCTTTACAATTTGTAAAGGTATTTTTTTTGATTAATACTTTTTTGTATACTATTTCATAAAATCAAAAGTTATATTTTAGCAATCTTAACCAGATTAATGATGTTTAAAAAACTTTCCTACTTTTTATTTCTTATTTGCTTTTTAATCTTTTGGAGTTCATGCAGAAAAGATTTTGAATTTACGCCAAGTACGGGTAATCTTCAATTTTCGAAAGACACCATTTATTTAGACACCATATTTACTAACATTGGCTCTAGCACATACAACCTAAAAGTTTATAATAGAAGTGATAATGATATTATTATTCCATCTTTAAAATTAGGTTTAGGTGAAGCTTCAAATTACAGATTAAATGTAGATGGTTTAGCGGGCAAACAATTTGAAAACATCGAAATATTAGCAAATGACAGCCTATTTATATTTGTTGAAACCACTATAGATATTAATAACTTACCAAATATAGATGGCAACTTTTTATATACCGATAAAATTGAGTTTGATACAAACGCTAATCTACAAACTGTAGAGTTGGTTACTTTGGTACAAGATGCTATATTTATATATCCGAATAGAGATTCCAATAAAGTCATTGAAACATTAACACTTAATGTCGGTGGAGAGTTAATTGAAACTGAATTACAAGGTCGCGAATTACTTTCTAATGAACTTAACTTTACAAATGATAAACCCTATGTTATTTATGGTTTTGCGGCTGTACCACAAGGAGAAACTTTAACTATTGATGCTGGTGCCAGAATACATTTTCATTCAGAATCTGGGCTTATCGTTACCGAAGGTGCTTCACTACAAGTAAATGGTGCTTTTAGTAACGACCAAAATTTACTAGAAAACGAAGTAATTTTTGAAGGTGACCGTTTAGAACCAAATTTTTCTGAAACTCCAGGGCAATGGGGAGCCATTTGGCTATTTGATGGTAGTTTAAATAATACTATAAACTATGCAACAATAAAAAATTCTACTGTTGGAATTCTATGTGATGGAAATCCAAATGAAGTTAATAATAAATTAACCATTACCAATTCACAAATTTATAACTCAAGTAGTTTTGGTATTTTGGGTAGAAATACGTCTATAGCTGGCGAAAATTTGGTTATCAACAATGCAGGTCAATCATCATTTGCAGGAACTATTGGCGGAAAATATAATTTTACACATTGTACGATTGCAAATTATTGGAACAATGGATTTAGACAACTCCCATCAGTATTACTCAATAACTTTATCTTAGATGAAGACAACAATGCTACGTTAGCAGACTTAACAGAAGCTAACTTTAATAATTGCATTATTTACGGGAATGATAATCCTGAAATTCTTTTAGATGAAATTGAAGATGATGCTGTTGTATTTAATTTCAAATTCACCAATTCATTAATTCGATTTGAGGATAATAATAACAATTTTGTAGGGCCTAATTATGATTTAAATGATGTAACGCATTATGAAAATAATATATTTAATGAAAACCCTGATTTTAAAGATCCAGATTTAAATATGTTAAATATTGGTGATGAATCTGCAGCTATAAACAAAGGTTTAGCCTCTTTTGCTACACAAGTCCCTTTCGATATTTTAAACGTTAGTAGAACTACAAATCCAGATTTAGGTGCTTATCAACATATTACGTTTCCTGAAGAGGATTAGTGTTTATAGCTATTTATTTCAAATAATAAATAAATTAATTATATTGTAAAGTACAACAGTTACAAAAAACTTACTATATCCTGACATAGTTTGGGTATATGATTTATAAAAACTACTATATAACATGTTTCCATTAATTTGACCAAAATACCGAAATGATTAAACTGATTTTTATCTTTATTGTATTTCAGGTTTTTTTATTGATTCCTTCTTACTTTTTATATAGAAAGTTTTTGACAAAAAAATTCCTAATCAAAAACATAAAATTATATTCAATTCTGGCGACAGTTTTAATGCCAATTTTATGGACAACTATAATGATTGGAATATGCTACGGAATAATTAATCCTATTTTAAGGTCAAAGGAATTTAATTCAAAAGACTGGATTGAAAATATGGATTCAAGATATAGAATGGTTAATGATTTAGAAAAGAATAAAAAACTCAATGGAAAAACAAAAAATGAGATAATTGAATTGTTAGGAACTGAATACACAACAGATTGTTGGACTAAAAATACGATTTGCTATGTAGTGCCAGACCCAGATAATTATGCAATCTTAGACCACTACGAGTTTGTTATTTTCTTGAATGAAAAGAATAAAGTTGAGCGAGTTGAAAATATAAATAGATAAAAAAGAATGACAACAAAGAACTGATTTAAAAATAAGCAACTAAATTATAAATAAAAGCGGTAAACAATCTTCTCAAATCCACGCTTCAAAAGCCAAAACAATACTAACTCAACTTTAACAAACCTTTTCATCTTTCCACAAAAGCGTTAATATAAATTTTCAATACATTTGTTTTCGGTAAAAATTTAAGAGATTCTCTCCTTCGAGGGAATAACAAAAAAATCATTCTCAATGAAAAACACTGCCTTAACTGAAACTCACAAAGCTCTCGGAGCTAAAATTGTCCCTTTTGCAGGCTATAATATGCCTGTACAATACGAAGGTGTAAACATAGAACATGAAACTGTTAGAAACGCTGTTGGCGTGTTTGATGTATCGCACATGGGTGAGTTTTTAATTGAAGGCGAACATGCACTGGAGTTGATTCAAAAAGTATCAAGTAACGATGCTTCAAAATTAACCATTGGTAAAGCACAATACAGTTGTTTACCAAATGACGATGGTGG
The DNA here is from genome assembly GCA_947500585.1 of uncultured Flavobacteriaceae bacterium. Classification (GTDB taxonomy): domain Bacteria; phylum Bacteroidota; class Bacteroidia; order Flavobacteriales; family Flavobacteriaceae; genus CAXBID01. The sequence goes on from CANMSN010000009.1 coordinate 138,971, forward strand.
TATTGTTGATGATTTAATTATTTACAAAATTAAAGAAGAAACTTATTTATTGGTTGTAAATGCTAGTAATATTGAAAAGGATTGGAATTGGATAAGTTCTAAAAACAATGTTGGTGCAACTATGCATGATTTAAGTGAAGACTACTCTTTACTAGCCATTCAAGGGCCAAAAGCTATTGAAGCCATGCGAAGTATTACCAGTCATGATTTATCAGCTATTAAGTTTTATAATTTTATAGTTGGTGATTTTGCAGGTATAGAGCATGTCATAATTTCTGCAACGGGTTATACAGGAAGTGGCGGATTTGAAATTTATTGCAAAAACGCTGAAGTAAAACAAATTTGGGATAAAGTTCTTGAAGCTGGAGCTGACTTTGGCATCAAACCCATAGGATTAGCTGCTCGTGATACATTGCGTTTAGAAATGGGGTATTGCCTTTACGGAAACGATATTGATGACACCACCTCGCCTATTGAAGCTGGTTTAGGTTGGATAACAAAATTCACTAAAGATTTTACAAATTCTGAAGCTTTAAAAGCTGAAAAGCAACGCGGGCCTGAACGTAAACTTATTGCTTTTGAATTAGATGAACGTGGAATTCCGCGTCACGGCTACGATATCGTTGATGGCAATGGTAATAAAATTGGAGAAGTTACTTCAGGTACCATGTCTCCTAGTCTAGGAAAAGGTATAGGATTAGGCTATGTGCCAACTATTTTTAGTGCTATGAATAGTAAAATTAATATTCAAATACGCAAAAATGCTATTCCAGCTACAGTAATAAAACTTCCTTTTTACAAACAATAATATGCCCGATTTTCAAGGTATTCTAGAATCAATTTATCAAGATGCTATCAAAGCGAATGATAAAGGTACAGTGGCCACATATATTCCTGAATTAGCGCATATTGATAAAAACAATTTTGGTATTCATTTAAGAACTTTTGATGGAAACGAATATGGTATTGGCGATTATAACAAACCATTTTCTATTCAAAGTATTTCAAAAGTTTTAGCGCTTTCAAAAGCCATGGCGTTAGTTAGTGAAACCATTTGGAATCGTGTCGATGTAGAACCTTCAGGACACCCTTTTAATCAATTAGCTTTATTAGAAATTGAAAATGGCATTCCTAGAAATCCATTAATTAATTCCGGAGCCATTGTTATTGCTGATATTTTAATTTCTAATTTAAAAAATCCTAAAGAAGATTTCCTAAGTTATGTTAGAGACTTAACTGGCGATGATACTATTAATTACAATAAAACCGTAGCACATTCAGAAAAAATGACAGGTTTTAAAAATTACGCAGCTGCAAACCTTTTAAAATCTTTTAAAAATTTAAAAAATCCTGTTGAAGAAGTTTTAGATTTTTATTTTCATCAGTGTTCTATAGAAATGACTTGCAGTCAATTAACCAAAGCATTTTACTTTTTAAGCAACAAAGGAACCTGTTTATTAAATAAAACGCGACTTACAAAAACGCAAGCAAAACGTATTAATGCTATTATGCTAACTTGTGGGTTTTATGATGAAGCTGGTGAGTTCGCTTTTGAAGTTGGATTACCAGGAAAGTCTGGTGTAGGTGGTGGCATTGTGGCATTATTACCAGATCATTTTGTAATTACTACTTGGTCGCCTGGTTTAAATAAAAAAGGAAATTCTAAATTAGGTATGCTTGCTCTAGAGCAGTTTACAACCAAAACAAAACTATCTGTTTTCTAGACTATTCTCAATACGAAGTTTGATTTATGATTAAGAGAGAAGATAAACATAGAATTTTAATAATAGGTGCAAGTGGTTTTTTAGGCTACTCCATTTATAAAGAACTCTGCTCCTACTTTAAAACTTTTGGAACTTACAATACAAGCAATAAAGCATTTGAAAAAAATAAACACTATTTTCAGTTTAATATCGAAGAAGATGATGTTTATGAAATTCTAGATATTGTAAAGCCAACCATTATTATTTCAGCACTTCGTGGCGATTTTTCCAAACAGGTTTTAATGCATCAGCATCTTGCTGAATATGTGTTTTCAAACAAAATTAGAATCCTTTTTTTATCCTCAGCTAATGTATTTGATGCATATAGTAAATACCCGAGTTACGAGCAAGACAAAACCTTAAGCAATAGTATTTACGGGCATTTTAAGATTAAAATTGAAAACATGCTATTGCGCTTGCCTAAAAAGCAAGTCGCTATTTTAAGACTGCCTATGGTTTTCGGAAGTCAATCGCCAAGAGTAAATGACATACTTCAAAATATAAAGGATAATATGCCTATTGAAGTCTTTCCAAACTTAATAATGAATGTAACTACAGATAGTAAAGTAACGCAACAAATTCATTATATAATTAATAGAAATAAATATGGCATTTTTCATTTAGGAAGTAGCGATTTGGTGCATCATGACGATTTTATAAAAGAAATAATTAAAACTTTAAATCTTGAAAACAAAGGGGTTTACAAACGGGTTTACACAACAAATGATGACAGATACCTAGCAGTTTTACCCAAATACAATTTGTTACCCAAAAATTTAAATTTAGTTAGTCAAGATATTTTAAACGAGTTAGGAAAATAATTGATTTTAATATTTGAAATCGTTAAATTGTTAAAAATTTTAGTTCATAAAAACATAAATATATGAGTAAGTTTTCCGAAGAAGATATTGAAAAAAGACTGTTACGTTTTCCTGATTGGGAATATTATGATAATGCTATTCATGCAGAGTTTGAGTTCGAGAATTTCAAAGATTGTTTTAGTGCCATGAGCCGTATTGCATTTGAGTGTGAAGCATTAAATCATCATCCAAATTGGTCAAACGTATACAATGTTTTAACGATTTCTTTATCCACTCACGATGCGGGTGGTGTTACAGAAAAAGATTTTAAATTAGCAGAAGCCATCGAAGCTATTGTTGAACCTGACGAAGAATAATAGTTTGTTTTTGGTTAGTAGATTTTTAAATTTGCTTTTCAAACAATTTCTATCATTGTCTGTTCGAGCGCAGTCGAGAACTAAATAAAAAACAAAATAAATTCCCTTTTTCAAGGGAATTATGAAATAAAATAATTCAAATTATGGGAAGAGCTTTTGAGTTTAGAAAAGCAAGAAAAATGAAACGTTGGTCTGCTATGAGCAAAGCCTTTACGCGTATTGGTAAAGATATTGTTATGGCTGTAAAAGAAGGCGGGCCAGATCCAGATAGTAATTCACGTTTAAGAGCCGTTATACAGAATGCAAAGTCTGTAAACATGCCTAAAGACAACGTGGAACGTGCCATTAAAAAAGCAAGCGAAAAAGGTCAAGGCGATTATAAAGAAGTTATTTTTGAAGGTTATGCACCGCATGGAATTGCTATTTTAGTTGAAACGGCTACCGATAATAACACCAGAACGGTTGCTAACGTTCGCAGTTATTTTAATAAATGTGATGGTAGTTTAGGAACTTCTGGCTCTGTGGTTTTTATGTTCGATCATACTTGTAATTTTAGAATTAATGCTGAAGGCTTAGACCCTGAAGAAATTGAATTAGAATTTATTGATTTTGGAGCAGAAGAAGTTTTTGCTGATGATGATGGCATTTTAATTTATGCGCCTTTTGAAAGTTTTGGTGCTATTCAAGCAGAATTAGAATCTAGGGAAATAGAAATTCTATCTTCTGGTTTTGAACGTATTCCTCAGGTAACAAAACAACTTTCTGAAGAACAAGTTGCAGATGTTGAAAAACTACTGGAAAAACTTGAAGAAGATGATGACGTTCAAAATGTTTATCATACCATGGAAGAAACTACAGATTAAATAGTCTTCTTAAAACAAAACGAGGCTGTCTAAAAAGTGTCATTCTGAATACAATGAAGAATCTCTAAAATTTTAATATTTTGATTTTTAGATATATAAGATTATTCGCTTTGCTCTGAATGACAAAGTTTATCACTTTTTAGACAGTCTCTTTTTTATAAACACTATTTATTTTTCACATAAATGAGCTTAAAACGCCCATTCGTTTGATCACGTTGTTCCATTTCAAATTGTGGCAAGGATTTAAAAAGTGGCGTTAATTTTGCAAAGCCAAAGTTTCTAGAATCAAAATTAGGCTGTTTTTTAAGTATTAAAGAACCAACATCTCCTAAAAATGCCCAACCATCATCATCGGCAGCATCATCTACAGAATTTCTAAGTAATTTAATCACTTTAGGTGTAATACTATATAAATTTTCTTTCTTCTTTTTTCCACTCTTTTCATCTTTCTCATTATCATCAGATGCAAGAATTTCTAGATAAATAAACTTATCACAAGCTACAATAAACGGATTAGGGGTTTTCTTTTCACCCATACCATAAACTACCATAGCTGCTTCACGTAGTCGAGTTGCTAATTTTGTGAAATCACTATCAGACGACACTAAACAAAAACCATTCACTTTTTCAGAATACAAAATATCCATAGCGTCAATTATCATGGCTGAATCTGTAGCATTCTTTCCTGTAGTATAACCGTATTGTTGTATGGGCGTTATAGCATTTTCAAGTAATACATTTTTCCATTTTGATAGATGTGGCTTTGTCCAATCGCCATAAATCCGCTTTATAGTTGGCGTGCCGTACTTTGCAATTTCTTCCATCATTTCAGAAATATATTTTGATGGAATATTATCACCATCAATAAGTACTGCTATTTTGGTATCTTTTATCATATTTTTTAAAGATAGATAAATATTAATTAATCTTTAGTTTTGAAGCTTGTTTTATGTTTTGAATTGTTAAAATCTTTTAACACTTTTTAGGGAATTATTATATTTCATATTAGTTAATTTAGCTTATTAAATTCAAAAATTTATTAAACATTTCGTAAAAAAAATTGGAAAATGAAACTACAAACACTAAAAACTACTAAATTTTTATTTTTTGTCTTCTCTTTTTTGTTATGCATGAATTCATCAAGTATTCATGCCCAGAAAAAAAAGAAAGACAAAAAGAAAGATGCAGTTGAAGTTCCTGCTGCTCCAAAGAAATCTAAAGAAAAAACTATTGAAGATCTTACAAAATCTAGTAATAAAATTGAAGGTTTATTTACTATTTATCAAGATACGATTACTGGTAGCTTACAAATGTTGATTTCAGAGAACCAATTAAATAATGAGTACATTTATTTTAGTCAAATTGCTGATGGAGTCATGGACGCAGGAAGAATAAATAGAGGTTCTTACAGAGGCTCAAAAGTTTTTACAGTCGAAAAATATTTCAATAAGATAGAATTTGTAACTCAAAATACATCTTTTTATTTTGATCCTAATAATCCAGTTTCTAAATCAAAAGATGCCAATATCAGCAAAGGCAATATGGCGAGTTTAAAGATTGAAGCGCATGATGATAAAAAAGGGCTTTATTTGATAAAAGCAGATGATTTATTTCTAAAAGAAACATTCTCACAAATAAAACCAGCATCTAGACCAGGAACACCTCCAACAGCATTCAAATTAGGTGGTTTAGATAAAGAAAAAACTAAAATTAAAAGTATTAAAAACTACCCGGAAAATACAAATTTAGAGGTTGAATATGTGTATTCTTCACCTTCCATTTTAAATGGTGGTTCTAATGCTGTTTCTGATGGTAGAAACGTAAGTATAAAAGTGTTTCATAGCTTAATAGCATTACCAGACAATGATTATGAGCCTAGATTTGACGATCCTAGAGTTGGCTATTTCACTAACAAAGTTGATGATAAAACTTCTGCAAGCTCAACACCATATCGCGATTTAATTAACAGATGGCATCTAAAAAAGAAAAATCCCGAAGAGGCTATATCTGAACCTGTTGAGCCTATTACTTGGTGGATGGAAAACACAACACCTTTAGAATGGCGAGAAACTATTAAAAATGCTGTTTTAGAATGGAATAAAGCTTTTGAAAAAGCAGGCTTTAAAAATGCCATTGTTGTAAAACAACAACCCGATGATGCAGACTGGGATGCAGGAGATATTAGGTATAATGTTTTAAGATGGACTGCCTCACCACAACCTCCGTTTGGTGGTTATGGTCCAAGTATGAAAAACCCAAAAACTGGTGAAATTTTTGGAGCAGATATTATGCTAGAGTATACCATGATTACAGGTAGTGCATTTGCTTCAAAATTATATGGTAGTGGTGAGGACGACAATAATTATATCTCCAGTAATATGGAATCTAAAATGAATTGCACACTCAGAGAAGGTGTAATTGATAATTTACAGTTTGCAAAATCAGCGGCTATGATTTATGGAGCTTCAGATGATGAAATCAAACGTTTACAAAAAGAAACTATTATTGGACTTATTATACACGAAATTGGGCATACGTTAGGACTAAATCACAACATGAAGGCTAGCCAATTATTTACCCCTGAGCAATTAGCTGATGCTGAATTTATAAAAGGTAAATGTTTAACCGCTTCAATAATGGATTATGCTATTACAAACGTAACCAAAGACAGAACTAAACAAGGGCAATATGATGATGTTTCTGTTGGTCCTTATGATGTTTGGGCAATTCAACTAGGTTATACGCCTTTTGAAACTGAGGCAGATCGTCAAGCATTATTAAATGAATCTACTAAACCAGAACATATCTTTGGTAATGATGCTGATGATATGCGATCTCCAGGTAAAGCAATAGATCCTAGAGTGATGGTTTTTGATCAATCAAATGATCCTATAGCATATTTTATTGATCGTATTGAACTATCGAATGAGCTTTTAAAAGAAGTAAAAAATAAATTCATAAAAGAAGGACAGTCATATCAAGAATTGAGACGCGTTTATTATTCACTTAGTAATCAAAAAGCAAATGCGGGCAATGTATTCTCCAGATATATTGGTGGTGTATATGTAGATCGATCTATGGCTGGTCAAGAAGGTGGTAAACAACCTTATACACCAGTAAGTTTAGCAGACCAAAAAAGAGCTATGAGTGCTTTAAGTAAGCACATTTTTGCACCAAATGCTTTTGATATACCAAATGATTTATACAATTACTTGGCTAGACAGCGAAGAGGGTTTGACTTTTTTAGCGGTTCGGAAGACCCTAAAATTCATAATCAAATTTTAAGTTATCAAAAAAGAGTTTTAGATCATCTTTTACATCCAAATACGCTTCAACGTATTACAGATTCTGAATTATATGGTAATGAATATAGCTTATCTAGTTTTATGATGGATTTAAATAATTCAATTTTTAAAACAGATATATATGGCAATGTGAATACGTTTAGGCAAAATCTTCAATTAGAATATTCTAATATGCTTATTGGAATTTTAACAGGAAAGCAAAGTAGTATGTATTCTCATAATGCAAAATCTATGGCTTTATATAATTTAAAGGCTATTAGAACCATGGCAGCACCTTCAGGAAATATTGCTTCTAGAGCGCACAAGCAACACTTAAGAACGCTTATAGATAATGCTTTGAAGGAAATTAAGTAAATTAACGTGAGTTCGACATAACTAGAGATTTAAATACAGTTGATTTGTATCAACGAAGTTGTTTTTTAGAGACGGTTTT
>CANMSN010000010.1 GCA_947500585.1 uncultured Flavobacteriaceae bacterium
TTAATCCTTTAGAAAATAGACTATGGGTAAATTTAACTACGGATCATGGTGTGTTTCATCAAGTATTAGTTGGGTATGTTGATAAGGCTACAGATAACTATGATGGGTTGTCTTATGACGCTCCAAAATTATTGAACTCTGGTTATGCTGCTGCACTTTACAGTAAAATGGAGACCAATGATACCAGATATATGATTCAAGGTAAAGCTATAAATAGCATTAGCGAAGATGAAATCATAAAGTTAGGATTTATTAACGCCAGGATTAATGAAGACACCCAATTTAAATTATCAATAGCACAATTTGAGGGTTCATTCTTAACTGATAACACTATTTACCTTAAAGATAATTTATTAAACATAACACATAATTTATCAGACTCCGATTATACATTCACTTCTGGAATTGGAGAGTATAGCAGTCGTTTCGAAATTGTATTTAGTACACAATCATTATCAATTGATGATACTATTATAGATAATAATGCTCTTAAAATTATTCAATTAGATAATGACAATGTTCAGTTTACTGTATCTGATAACTTAAGCATAAAATCTGTAAGTATTTTTGATTTATTAGGCAGAGCATTATACAGCTTAAAAGGAACTGGTAGTTCTGAAACCTACAAACTTTCAAACTTACAAAATGCTATTTATATTGCTAAAGTTGAATTGTCTAACGGGGCATTTATTACTAAAAAAGCTCTGAAAAAATAAGATATTACATTATATCAAAAGTCTTTATTTTTATCTCTGAGTAAAAGTAAAAACTCCAGAACGCAAATGGTATTGTTAGTAAACCATCTTAAAGATTCAACCACTGTTTAAATTCAGCAGCTTTATTTTTACTAATTATAATATCTACTTCAGAATTAGGATTAATTAATATTTTTAATTGGTTGTTACCATACCTAACTATTTTATCAATAGCCGATATAGCTATAATAAATTGGCGATTAGCTCTAAAAAAATAGGTGTTGTCTAAATTTGAGAACAATTCATCTAAGCTAGAGTTTGACGTAGATCTTTTTCCATCAAAACAGACTACATAAGTAATTGTGCTTTCTGTATAAATGTAAGCGATATCTTGAGTAGATACAGATAAAAGTTCGTGCCTCATATAAGTTAGAATCCGCTTTCTTGTCACATTCTCTGGGTCTGAATCAGAAACATCATCTTTTAAAGGTTTATCAATAATTACCTTTTGCTGATAGGCATCAACAGCTCTATTTAACTTAGACAGATTAATAACCTCATCTGAAAGTTTTTGATTTTTTACCTCAAGCTTTTTTTCATAAGTACTACCTATTAATCTTACTGTTATAACAGATGAGAGGATAAATACAAAACCCATAATGAGCAAAATATTCTGAAAATTGTTTCTGAGTGACTTAATCTGTTGCGAAACTCTGTTAGTATTAGCATGTGCGGCTACAATTAAATCTGAGTTTTCAACTGGATAAACGTATACTACTTCAGATTTTGGTTCATTTTCATTGACATTAAGTGAATCGGTAGCGTCTTCTTGGTTTTGTAATAAATCAAACAAGTCATTAGAAGTTAAATCATCTGAAACGGATGATATAAGAGATTCTTCAGTACTTATTTGTTGCCCTAACTGTTTGACGTCTGGGTGACAAACAATTTTACCCGACCAATCAAACATACTCACAAAACCAGCTTCTAAGTTTGAGTTTTCAATACTTTTTTGTGTGCTAGAAATGGTTTCTTTTTTAGAAATTCCATTTTCTAATTGGTTACTAATAAGCAACGCTACTTGTCGTGCTTCGCGTTTACTAAATTCTAATTGGGTTTCAAGAACTTTATCAGCAGCAACTTTTACAAAATACCTAATAGCCACGCTTGAGATTAGCAAGAAAATTACAGTAATAGATAAGAATGTTAATAAATAAAGTCTGTCCTTGCGCATGTTAATTATCAAATTTCACGAATATACAAAATTAAGGTAATTATAATTTCTTTATAAAGATGCTCAACACAGCATTACACCATTTTAGTGTAATCGCTTCAAGTCTAAAATTTCCTTATTAAACCTCAATGCTTCCCTTTCATAAAGTTTTATAATACGTTAACGCCTGGTATACAATTACTTTGTGCTTGTAGAAATTCTTTGAATATCTAAAACAAAACAGTATAAATTCCAAAACAGAAATCAAAATGAAAACAAGAAACCTAATTATTTTAATGCTATTAGCACTCACAATTTATAATTGTAGTTATGATAGTGAGAGCGACTTGATAGCCGTTACAGATGACGATGAACAAAATGATAATCCCGATAATGGTCCAGATAACGGAGTCAATTATACAAACGATATTAAACCTATAATGCAAAGTAGTTGTGTAGGTTGTCATGCAAGCCCTCCTGTAAATGGTGCTCCTTTTTCTCTAGTAAATTTTGATCAAGTTAGTCAAAGATCTGGCGGGATATTAAATGCAATGAGTAGACAGAACGGAGCAGCAGGTATTATGCCACCATCTGGTAGGCTACCACAAGCGACTATAGATTTAGTACAACAATGGATAGACAACGGAAAACCTGAAAATTAAAACAAACTATAAAATTAAATAATCATGAAAAAAACAAATTGTATTCTGGCTCTAATCTTTTTAATAACTGTTTCAACAGTAGGATTAGTTGAAGCACAGACCAAGTATATTGATAAAGCTGGCAAACTAGTATTTGAGGCTTCAGAAGAACTTTTTGAACCTGTAAAAGCTACTAACGAATCGGTAACTGTAATATTGGATGTTAGCACAAACGAAATGGCGTCACTTGCTCTAGTTAAGGGTTTTAGATTCAAGAACTCTTTAATGGAGGAGCATTTTAATGAAAACTACATAGAATCGGAAACTTATCCGAAGGCAACTTTTAAAGGAAAATTATTGGATTTCAACTTCGGAGATTTAACGGAAAATATGACTGAAGTAACCGTTGATGGGAAATTAGAATTACGTGGAAAAGAAAAACAAATTCGTACAACCCTGAAGGCCATGAAATCTGATAATTTAATAATCATTCAGGGGTCATTTAAATTGACTCCTGGTGATTTTGATATTGAAATTCCAAATGTTGTTAAAAACAAAATAGCAAAAGAAATAGTTGTGTCGTTAGACTTTAACCTTAAGCAAAAATGAAAAAGAAGCGAATAATTATTATTTCTGTATTGTTTCTTTCAGTGGTCATTACAGCTGGTGTGGTTTACAATTATGTATTTAATAGTAAACATAGAAACATTGCTAAAGAAGAAGCAAGTATGACTTTGCCTGCTAATGAATTGCACAGTCATTTTCTGAATGATGAAGCATCAGCGACAGCTAAATATCTTGATAAAGTATTAGAGACCACAGGAGAAATAACGTCCATCGAAAATAATGATGTGACTTTAAGTAATAAAATACAGGTGAGTTTTAACCCTGAAGGCATACCAAAAATACAAAACGGAGCATCTTTAACAATTAAGGGAAGATGCGTAGGGTATGATGAACTTCTTGAAATGGTTAAGATTGACCAAGCAGTAGTAATTGATAAATAAAAACTAAAATGAAAAACATATTTATATTATTTTTTTTAATACCAACATGGCTTTTTGCTCAAGACGATTTATTATCTGAGATAGATAGTAATACTGAAGAGGATTTTAAAAGCGCAGCTTTTAAGGGCCTAAAGATTGTAAATTTTGAATCTACAAAAATGGTATCAAAAGGAGAGCTTTATTTTGTAGTATCACACAGATTTGGGTCTGTAGAAACTGGATTTAAAGATTTCTTCGGTCTTGATCAGGCAGTTACCAGATTAAATCTTATTTATGGTGTTTCAGATGGCATCAATATAGGTGTTTCAAGAAGTTCATTTCGTAAAATTTATGAATCTTCTCTTAAAATGAGATTGCTACGCGAAAAAAAAGGAGGTTTTCCTTTTACAGTAGTAAGCTCAAGTAATATTCTAATAAATACATCCTTAGAGGATGAAATATTACCTGGTTTAGAGTTCAAAAACAGACTTGGTTACACAACACAGTTGTTAATATCAAAGAAGTTCAACAAGAACTTTTCCTTACAACTAATGCCTACTTTTTTCCATGATAACTATGTAGATATTGATGAGCAACATAATTCTCAATATGTAATTGGTTTTGGTGGAAGACATAAATTGACTAAAAGATGGTCAATTAATTTTGATTACGGGTTGCACATGAACAGAGCGGACAACTCACTATATACAAATCCGCTTTCAATTGGTTTTGATTTAGAAACTGGTGGTCATGTATTTCAGCTGCACTTTACCAATGCTCAACCCATGAATACTAATGGATTTTTAGGCCAAGGAACAGGCGATTGGGGAACAGGAGATATATTCTTTGGCTTTAATTTATCAAGAGTTTTTTAAAATGATAATAGAAAAAACAAAAGCAAGCATGGCCAGAGTAGAAGTTCAACAAGGCTTTTGCGATAATTGCTCAGTATGCATAAAAAAAGAACTACAAGAAATTGACGAGGTAAACAATGTTAGGTTATATCCAAAAGAATCACTTATAACCTTCAACTTTATGAAAGCCAACAAACTCTCTGCCGTTTTAAATATTCTATCTGATATTGGATATCCTGAAAAAGGCGAAGCGGGTTTTAAAAAACAGTTTTCTAAATCGGTTTGTAGTTGCTAAAAAAGATTTGCTATTAATCTAGATGATTATAATATAGGGATGAGAAGGGAGCCTTTTCGGAGGCTCTTTTTTCAAAAAGCTCATTTTTGAATTGAAAAAGTTAGTAGCAATTATATAAAGAGCTTTAAATCAAAAAATAGTTTAGTAAAAAGTATTCCCTTTTAAAGCTAGATTTTCCTCTTAACCAACATTTATAAAGCAAAGTGACCATAGTACGGCGTCATTTGCACCAATATTAATTTTAAACCATAAAAAATATAATTATGAAAAATTTATTTATTTTACTTTTTGCAACCATATTTGTTTCGAGTTGCAGTTCAGACGACAATTATGATCCTAATCCAGAACCAGATGTTGAGAATTCAGTAAGACTTCGTACTGATGCAACATTTGGAGATGTTCTCACCAATACTGATGGATTTACACTTTACTTTTTTGCCCCCGATGCCAAAGGCGATGCCAATTGTCTTGGTGGTTGTGCTGATGTTTGGCCAGAATTTTTTGTAGAAGAACTCACTCTAGATACAGGTTTAGACCAGTCAGATTTTGCTACTATTACGCGTACTGATGGCCAAACACAAACAACCTACAAAGGATGGCCATTATACACTTTTGCAAATGATGCACAAGCAGGAGAAATTAATGGCGATGGTGCTGGTGGGACTTGGTTTGTTGCTAAACCAGATTACTCGTTAATGCTAGTGCGTTCTCAATTGGTGGGTAGAGATTCTAATGGTAACGAAACTAATTTAAATAGTGCTTTTGAGCCAGGTGATGAAGATACTTTTTATATTACAGATGATCGTGGTAACACGCTGTATCATTTCTCGAATGACAAGAATGGGAAAAATAATTTTACCGCTCAAGATTTTTCAAACGATGGTGTATGGCCAATCTTTCATACAGAAATTCAAAAAATAGCTAGCGCATTAAATGCTGACGATTTTGCAATAATAGATGTCTTTGGTCAGTCTCAGCTTACCTATAAAGGCTGGCCATTATATACGTTTAGTGGTGATAGTAACAGAGGAGATAATTATGGCGTAGGCTTTCCAACAGCTGGTATATGGCCAATTTTGAATCTTGATACAGAGGAAGCTCCAGAAGACGATGGTGGTTCTCAACAAGCTCGAGTATTTGAGGTTACAAATGTTGGTGCATCTGCATATAAATTTGATTTTACTGGAGTTGATAATGCTGAATTGGAATTAACAAGAGGAAAAACATACGAATTCAAGGTTAATTCACCTGGTCATCCGTTTCTAATAAAATCTGTTAACAGTACAGGAACGGATAATACTTTTAATGATGGCGTAACTAATAACGGTACTGCAGATGGAACAATTTTATTTACTGTACCAGATAATGCACCAGATATTCTTTATTATATCTGTGAATTTCATGGGTCTATGGCTGGAAGAATTAGAATTGTTGATGAAGATGAGACACCTTCTTTTCAAGTAACTAATAGCGGTGCCACGGCATATGTGTTTAGTGGGGATGGTTTTAGTGATGCTGATAATACCAATTTTACTTTTAAAAGAGGTAAGACATATACGTTTAGTGTAGCCACACCTGGTCATCCTTTTATTATAAAATCTGTACAAGGAACTGGAACAGGTAATGCTTTTAACGATGGCGTAACTAATAACGGAGCTGCAAGCGGAACAATAACTTTTCAGATTCCCCAAAATGCTCCAGATACATTATTCTACATATGTGAGTTCCATGGCTCGATGACGGGAACTATATCTATAATTGATTAAGTGTTAGTTTTTTTGGTTTTTTGATTTGATTCCCCAGGGTATTTCGTTGCCTTGGGGTATCAATTTTACTGAGCTAAATTAAGTATAGTATAATAACAATTAGTAAATTTGAATGGTTATGAAAAAACCAACTAAGTTAAATAAGCGATCTATAGTTTTGGTTCAGTTAATACTAGTAACAAGTATAATTGTAATACTGGGTCTAAATATCTTTAATTGCAACCCAAATAAAATGGTATTAGATACTAAACCTGTAAAGTATTTTAAAATAGAGAAACTAATAGATGAGCTTAGTTTTGAAGAAAATGCGTTTTCTGATTTTAAAGAAAATGTTGTTGCAGTAGAAGGTTTTGTTGAAGATATCAATTCCTTAAACAACCGACAGACCGTTATTTTAAGAGATAAAGAAAACAGGAACACATCGGTTATATGTGATATGCAGAAGGATCAAACGGTTCTTATTGACAGTTTAGAATTAGGAGACCAAGTTACTATAAAAGGTATTTTTAAAGGCGCATTAAAAGATATTATCCTTTTAAATTGTATAATATTTAATCAAACAAATCAATGACTAAATTTTTATTGGCATTGTTCTTAATAATAAATTTCAGCTATGCTCAAGAACCAAAAAAAGTCATAGCAAGACAAGGACAAGTTTCTTTTTTTTCATACACATCTGTAGAAAATATTAAGGCTGAAAATAATCAGGTACTTAGTATTATCAATCTTGAAGATGGAAGTATAGCCATAAGTATGCTCATGAACACCTTTGTTTTTGAAAAGGCCTTGATGAAAGAGCATTTTAATGAGAGCTATATAGAATCTGATATTTATCCTAAAGCTACTTTTGAAGGAAACATACTAGGTTTTGATGCGGCATTAGAAGGAGAGCAAACTAAAATAATAAAAGGCATTTTTTCAATGCATGGTGTTACCAAAGAACTTGAAATAAAAACTAAAATTGAAAAAAGCCAAGGGAAGTATATACTTTCCGGGACTTTTGAAACTTTGGTTAAGTATTACAATATAAATATTCCGCCTTTGTTGGCAGGAAATATTGCAAAAAGTATTTCTATAAACTTTAGATTTGAATATCAACCTTATGAAAACTAAAAAAATACTGTTTACTAGTCTTTTGCTTTTAGGATGTATTCATTTTTCCACATCTCAAGATCTTTTAGATATTCTGGAAAATGAACAACAAGACACTACAGGGTACTTGCCTGCCACATTTAGAATGACTAGAATTGCGTTTGGGCACTCAACTGAGGTAAGAAGTAAAGGCGTTTTAGAAATCTTCACCTCTAGTCGTTTTTGGAATTTACCAACAGACCGATCGCAAAGTTTTGCGGCCGATAGAATGAGCACAAGATTTGCTCTAGAATACGGTTTGTCTGATCGTTTATCTTTAGGAATTGGAGGAACAACTTTTGATGGTCTTTTTGATGGTTATCTTAAATATAAATTGCTAACTCAAAAAAGAGGAATTAAAACAACACCTTTTAATATTACTCTTTTTCAAAGTACAAGTTACAATAGTAATTCTATATCAAATCCAGCAATTTATGATGATTTTTCTGATAGACTATCATTTACTTCGCAAATATTAATTTCAAGAAAAATATCCTCTGATTTTTCTTTTCAGATTGCTCCGACTTATGTTCACAAAGGGCTTATGGTTTCTGGAGATGATAACCAAGATTTTTTTGCACTAGGTTTTGGTGCGCGTTATAAAATAGGTCCTCATCTATCATTAGTGTCAGAATACTACAAAACGTTTAGTCCAATGGAGTCATTTGACACCTATGGTCCTTTTGCTTTAGGCGTAAATTGGGAAATTGGAGATGTATTGCTTCAATTCATGCTTACCAATGCTGTAAACATGGTAGAGGATGCTTTTATAACACAAACCCGTAATAACTTTAACTTCAAGGATCCTAATCTTAATTTCGGTTTTAATGCTACTTACGTAATTCATTTTAAGAATAAATTAAAGTAGAAGTAAAACTTTAAAAAGTTATAATAGTAATATAACTAAGAGCTAAGAATTAATAAAGGCTTTAGCGGCCTCAACAACTTTTTTAGAGTTACCTATAAAAATAGCATCATCAGCTATTATAACAGGTCTGCTTAAAAAAGTATAATGCTCTAGAATATAGTGTTTATAGTCGCGCTCAGTTAAACCTTGATTTTTCAAATCCATTTCTTTATACAATTTAGCACGTTTGCTAAAAAGGGCTTCGTAGCTTCCTGCCAAAGCTTTCATCTCTTCTAATTGGTTTACAGTTATTTCTTCGCTTTTAATATCTTGAAGAATAAAGTCAGAAGACAAATTCAACTCTTTTAATATTCTAACACAGGTATTACATGTTTTTAAGTAATATACTTTTTTCATAATTAATTACATTTGTCATTTCCTTGAACAAGGAAATCTAAATAATCTTCTCTACAAAAATAAAAGCAATTATATCATAAATACTATATTTATCGAAAAAT
Organism: uncultured Flavobacteriaceae bacterium; assembly: GCA_947500585.1. Taxonomy (GTDB): domain Bacteria; phylum Bacteroidota; class Bacteroidia; order Flavobacteriales; family Flavobacteriaceae; genus CAXBID01. The sequence goes on from CANMSN010000010.1 coordinate 8,947, forward strand.
TAAAAACATGCAATTTACATTCGACATATTTAACAATATCCGCCCTTTTTTTAAAAAACATATCGAAAATAATTCTTTAGAAGATTTGAATAAAATCCCAGAAGGTTTCAATAATAATATTATTTGGAATATTGGACACGTTTTGGTTACAGCGCAATTACTAGCGTATAAATTATCGGGCTTACCAATGATGGTTGATGATGAGTTGATAAATAAATATAGGAAAGATACAAAACCAGAAGGGTTTGTTTCACAAGAGGAAGTAGATGAAATTAAAACATTACTTTTTTCTACTATTGAAAAATTAGAAACCGACTATAAAAAAGGTGCTTTTAAAGAATATAATGCCTACACGGTTTCAACTACAGGAAATACATTAACTAATATAGATGAAGCATTACAGTTTATTCTGTTTCATGAAGCCATGCATTTAGGCTATGTTTTAGCTTTAGTGCGTGCTATTAAAAACTAAGTAATTCTCTGTATTATTAAAGGAAATTATTGCGTTTGAATACAGCGAATTAAAAGTTACATTTGTAGAAAATAATACATATGAAATTTAACACTAAAGCAATTCACGGCGGGCAAGAACATGACAAAGCTTATGGTGCCGTAATGCCTCCAATATATCAAACATCAACCTACGCCCAAACAACTCCTGGTGGACATAAAGGTTATGAATACTCACGAACTCACAATCCAACCAGAAATGCTTTAGAAAACGCTTTTGCTAGTATTGAAAACGGTAATTACGGGCTTGCTTTTGGATCTGGATTAGCAGCAATCGATGCAGTTATAAAATTATTAAAACCTGGTGATGAGGTTATTTCCACCAACGATTTATATGGAGGTTCTTTTCGATTATTCACAAAGATTTTTAAAGATTTTGGAATCAAATTTCATTTTGTTGGTATGGAAAATGCTTCTAATATTGAAGCTTATGTAAATAAAAAAACCAAACTTATTTGGGTTGAAACACCAACTAACCCAATGATGAATATTATTGATATAGTTGCCGTTTCAAAGATTGCAAAAAAACATGATATTTTGTTAGCTGTTGATAATACTTTCGCGACACCATATTTACAATTACCTCTAGATTTAGGTGCAGATATCGTAATGCATTCTGCTACTAAGTATTTAGGAGGCCACAGCGATGTGGTTATGGGCGCTTTAGCAGTTAAGGATAAAGATTTAGCCGATAAATTGTATTTTATTCAAAACGCTAGTGGTGCTATTTGCGGACCCCAAGATAGTTTTTTAGTATTGCGAGGTATCAAAACGTTACATGTTAGAATGCAACGTCATTGCGAAAATGGTAAAGCGATAGCTGAATATTTAGTTAATCATCCTAAAATTGAAAAGGTATATTGGCCTGGGTTTAAAAATCATCCAAATCATGATATTGCAAAATCTCAAATGAGAGATTTTGGAGGCATGATTTCATTTACTACAAAAGGCAACAATTACGAAGAGGCTATAAAAACTATTGAAAACTTAAAAGTATTTACTTTAGCGGAGTCATTGGGTGGTGTAGAATCTTTAGCTGGACATCCTGCTAGTATGACGCATGCCAGTATTCCGAAGGAGGAGCGAGAAAAAACAGGTGTTGTAGATTCTTTAATAAGATTAAGCGTTGGTATTGAAGATATTGATGATTTAATTTCTGATTTGGAACAAGCTTTGAGATAAAACCAATTAGTTTATTAAAATCAAAAGAGCGCATTTTCTAGGAAAATGCGCTCTTTTGATTTTAATTTTCTATTCTAATTAAAATAAAATATGTATCCTACATTTAACCAAACTAACCAATCATTATTTTGGTTAGAATCTAATTGATGGTTTAACCCATCAACCCAATCATTAAAAAAATATTGCCCTCTTAAATCAAGCATTATATCATTTAGCCTATTGATTTTGTAGCGAACCCCTATACTTGAAACTAGAGATAAGGTATTTCCTTTAGCGGCTCTAACTGACTCTTTATTCCATAAAGAGTAAAAATTCGATGAATCAGTGATATCACCAAAGGCATCAGCGTTTTCATTGTCATAAGTTGTAGTCACTTCGGAGTTGAAAAAAGTATAATTTAAACCTAGACTAATAAATGGAGAAAATCTAGGAGTTAAGTATTCGAATTCTTTAATACTGTATGGATAAAATTCTAATTGCAATCCCAAATTAAAATTTTTAGCGGCACCTTTGTGTGCTCTAAGTCTTTTCGCGTTTTCAGAAGTATTGCTAGGATCTACAAATTCTCCAAAATGTTCTAAATTGGTTTTATTCCAAGACACTTCGCTACGTACTTTAAAATGATCTTTAAAGTAGGTTTCTCTATAATTGTAACCATAACCTCTTTGGTAAGAAAAATTTAGGTAGTTTACAAAACCAATTCCGAAACCTGAATTTCCAAAATTTGTTTTGCTATCATTTCTAATACCATAATCTGATCTAAATTGCACAGGACCAGCTATAATGCCGATTTCAGGGGAAAAACCGAATTGTGAGGATGCCGTTTGACAAGCTATAAACAAGCAAAAGAATGTAGCTAAACATTTAAAGTTAAGCATAAATAAGGTTTTTATTTTTTGAGGCATTAATAATAACAAATATATAAAAACTCGCTAAACAAACAAACATTAATAATTAATGATGTTTAGCTAAAAAATAACCATTGCGAATTTCAAAAAAAAACAATGATTATTTTTAAGATAATGTATCTTTGTAGTTGATAATCGTTTTATTTTATAAATTTTAATAAATTTTTACATTAAATGAAGAGTAATATTGAAGCATTTTTAGACATTGTAAAAGAGCGAAATGGTAATGAACCCGAATTTTTACAAGCTGTTGAGGAGGTTGCAGAAACTGTAATTCCTTATATAGTAAAACACGACATCTATTATGGTAAAAACATTTTATTAAGAATGGTTGAGCCAGAACGCTTAATTTCATTCAGAGTTTCATGGGTTGATGACTCGGGAGAAATACAGGTAAATAGAGGTTATCGTATTCAGATGAACTCTGCAATTGGGCCTTATAAAGGAGGTTTACGCTTTCATCCTACAGTAAATGCAAGTATTTTAAAGTTTTTAGCTTTTGAACAAGTTTTTAAAAATAGCTTAACCACACTTCCGATGGGTGGTGGCAAAGGAGGAAGTGATTTTGACCCTAAGGGTAAAAGCGATAATGAAATAATGCGTTTCTGTCATGCATTTATGAGTGAGTTATTCAGGCATATTGGACCTAATACTGATGTCCCTGCAGGAGATATAGGTGTTGGTGCAAGAGAAATAGGCTTTCTTTTTGGAATGTATAAAAAGCTTAATAATGAGTTTACGGGTGTTTTAACAGGTAAAGGGCTCTCTTGGGGTGGCTCATTAATTAGACCCGAAGCTACAGGTTACGGTAATGTGTACTTTGCTCAGAAAATGTTAGAAACTAAAGGCGATAGTATTGAAGGAAAAACTGTTGTGGTTTCTGGTTCTGGTAATGTAGCGCAGTATGCAGCAGAAAAAGTTTTACATTTAGGAGGAAAAGTCGTTACACTTTCAGATTCTTCTGGATATATATATGACGAAGAAGGCATAGATGAAGACAAACTTTCTTTTGTTATGACATTAAAAAATGTAAAACGAGGCAGAATAAGTGAATATTTAGAGAAGTATCCTAATGCAAAGTTTGTTGGCAACAAAACACCTTGGGGTGTTAAATGTGACATTGCTTTACCATGTGCTACACAAAACGAACTTCATGAAGATGATGCGAACACATTAATTAAAAACGGATGTATTTGCGTAAGTGAAGGCGCTAATATGCCTTCTACTAAAGAAGCTATAGCAGTTTTCCATAAAGCAAAAATACTTTTTGCTCCAGGGAAAGCTTCAAATGCAGGAGGTGTGGCAACATCTGGTTTAGAAATGACTCAAAATTCCTTACGATTTAAATGGACTAGAGAAGAAGTGGATAATAAACTCAAGGATATTATGTCAGACATTCATAAATCTTGTTTAGAATATGGTAAAGATGATGATGGCTATATAGATTATGTAAGAGGCGCAAACATTGCTGGGTTTGTAAAAGTAGCAGACGCTATGTTGGCTCAGGGGGTAGTTTAATATATCATTATTACTTAAAACAAAAAGCATCCTAAAATTTTAGGATGCTTTTTGTTTTAAAATATATTATTTTAAAGTAAATCTCGTTAGATATAAATATATTTGAATATTAACAATATCTATGTTTAAGAGAATAGTTGTTTTACTTTTTTATTTATTTCCTCTTTTCCAATTTGCTCAAGATTTTTCAGCACTTTGGGAAGGTCATTTTTCATATTATAATATTAAAGATGTTGTAAAAGGCAATAATAAAATTTACGCTGCCTCAGATAATGCTATTTTTAGCTTAGATATAGAAACTAATGAGATTGAAGAACTCACTACTATCAATGGGTTGTCTGGAGAACTAATATCCACTATTTATTACAGTGAATTTTATGAATTACTAATTATTGGTTATGAAAACGGACTTATTGAAATAGCCTTTGATAATGATGATGATATTTTAACCATTGTTGATATTATTGATAAACCAACCATTCCGCCCACAGATAAAAGAATAAATCATTTTAATGCTTATGAAAGTGTAGTTTATATATCAACAAATTATGGTATTTCAGTTTTTGATTTAGAACGGTTAGAGTTTAGAGATACTTATTTTATTGGCAATGGCGGTTCACAAATACCAGTTACTCAAACTACAATTTTTAATGATTTCATTTATGCGTCCTGTTTAAATGGTAATGGCTTAAGAAAAGCATCCTTATCAAATCCTAATTTAATAGATTTTCAGAACTGGCAAACAATAACAACTGGAGATTTTATTGCAATTGAAACTCATGGCGCTAAATTATATACACTAAGAACGGATAGAAGAATTTATGAGTTGGTGAATGATGTTTTGTCTGAATTATTTTTATATACCAATCTTCCTGTTAAAATGAAATCAGTAGATGATAATTTATTGGTTGTAACAAATACAGATGTGTTTGTTTATGATTCAAATTTTAGTTTAATTTCTCAGGTCACAATAAGTACAGATTTTACGACAGAATTTAATTCAGCAACAATAGATTTAGATAATATATATATTGGAACTAAGGATTTTGGAGTATTAGGAACTCAAATATCAAATACTGTACTTTATGAAGAAATTCATCCAGAATGCCCAATATTAAATACGCCCTTTTCTGTTCAAGCAGAACCAAATGGAGCATGGGTAACCTTTGGAGAGTATAGTATATTTTTTAATCCGTATCCGTTAAACAATAGAGGGATTAGTCATTTATCTGAAGATAGATGGATCAATACACCATACGATGAACTTTTTGAGGCTAAATGTTTAAATGCCATTTCTATAAACCCTTTTAACAATAACCAAGTATTTATAAGTTCCTTTTTCAGTGGTTTATTAGAAGTTAATAATGATATACCAATAAATTTATTCAACCAAACAAATAGTGGTTTAGAATCTTTAATCATACCTAACGATCCAAACTATATAGACATAAGAGTTGGTCCTTCTGTATTTGATAATGATGGATTATTATGGTCAATAACAAGTCTTATAGATAAACCCCTAAAATCGTATAACCTAGGTACAAATCAATGGAGATCTTTTGATTTTACAGATATTATTCCAGATAGAAATTTAGGTTATGGAGACCTGGTGATTGGGGCCGATGGAACAAAATGGATTGCAAGCTATGAACATGGATTTATTGGATTCACTGAAGATGGTGGTAGTTCGCAAAAAAAGAAGATTTACAAAGAAGATGAAAATATGCCTACAGATTTTGTAACGGCTCTCGCAATTGATAAACGTAATCAATTATGGATTGGTACTTTTAGAGGCTTAAGGGTTCTTTACAACACTACAAATTTTTTTACAGATGATAATATTAGAGTAGATGAAATTATTATAGAAGAAGATGGAATTGCCAAAGAGTTGCTATTCCAACAACCTATAACAGATATTGAAGTTGATGGTGCAAATAACAAATGGATAGGGACTTCAGATTCTGGAATATTTTATTTTTCTTCTGATGGTCAAGAAACCATATTTCATTTCACAAAAGATAATTCACCACTACCATCAAATATTATAAATGATGTTTCTTTAGATGAATCGAACGGTATTGTTTATATAGCTACAGATAGAGGTTTAGTATCATTTCGCTCAGGAGGTTCTAGCGCATTTGATGATTTACAAAGCGCGTATGCATATCCAAATCCAGTAAGACCAGGATTTGATATTGTAGAACAAAAAGTAAAAATCAAAGATATTTCAGAAAATGTAAATATTAAAATTACCGACATAGAAGGCAATTTAGTAGCCGAAGCACAATCAAGAACAAACCAAAGATATAGTGGCTATAATCTTGAAATAGATGGCGGAACTGCATTTTGGAATGGTAAAAACTTAGCTAACAATATTGTAGCATCTGGAGTTTATTTAGTCATGCTTTCCGATTTAGATACGTTTGAAACTAAAGTAATAAAACTAATGGTAGTTCGATAATGCTAATTACTACCAATGCCATCGTTTTATCAAAATTAAAATATAAAGACAATGACCTAATTGTTAAATGTTATACAGAGCAATTAGGCGTTATTAGTTTAATATTAAGAGGCGTTTTAAAAAGTAAAAAAGGAAGCTCTAAAACTGCTTATTTTCAGTTACTCTCTCAATTGCAGTTGGTTATCGATTATAAGAATAACAGAACTTTACACACTGTAAAAGAAACCAAACTAAATCATCTTTATAGCAGTTTACACTCACATGTTTTAAAAAGTGCTATTGTTATGTTTTTATCCGAAGTATTGTCCGATACTTTAAAAGAAGAAGAACAAAACGAAACACTTTTTAGTTACATTGAAACCTCATTACAGTGGTTTGACACCCACTCTGAATACTCAAATTTTCACTTACTTTTTCTTCTTAAAATCACAAAGTATTTTGGATTTTATCCAGATGAAAAAAATATTGATTATCCTTTTTTCAATTTAAAAGACGGAAAATTTGAAAATAAGAAATTAGATAGATATTCCTTATCAGGCGAAAATCTTGTACTGCTAAAAGAGCTCTTAGGCACAACATTTGATGCACTATATACAGTTAAGATTAATGCAAAACAAAGACAGTCGTTTTTAAGTATGATTTTGCTATATTATGAACTACATTTGGGGAGTTTTAGAACACCAAAATCTCTGAAGATATTTAATCAAGTTTTTAGTTGAAACATGAAGTTTTTATATATCATTCCTCTATTTTTTCTGGGCATATCTGCACAAGCTCAAAATATTAAGGTCCTCAATAAAATTACTAAGGAGCCTATTTTTGGGGTGGCTATTTATAATGTAGATAAATCTAAAAGTGAGGTTACCAACTTTATAGGCGAAGCAAATCTTGATAAATTTTCCGAAACAGAAGTTATCTATTTTAAGCATCTATCTCATGTTCTAAAAAAAATTACTAAATCAGACTTATTATCAAACAATAGAATTTATTTAGAATCAAATACTGAAGGGTTACAAGAAATAGTTATTTCAGCATCTAAGTTTAAACAAAACAAAAAAGACATTCCCCAAAAAATAGTGAGTTTAAATGCTGAAAGCGTTCAGTTTACCAACCCACAAACAAGTGCCGACTTGTTAGAGACTACAGGACAAGTTTATGTTCAAAAAAGTCAATTAGGTGGTGGTAGTCCAATGATAAGAGGGTTTTCAACCAATAGATTACTAATTACGGTGGATGGTGTAAGAATGAATAATGCTATTTTTAGAGGTGGAAATTTACAAAATGTAATAGCGGTAGACCCTTTTGCAATTCAAAATACTGAAGTCACTCTAGGTTCTGGTTCCGTAATTTATGGAAGCGATGCCATAGGCGGTGTAATGAGTTTTTATACCCAAAAACCAAATCTATCTTATACAGACTCCTTACTATTTAAGTCAAATATCATTACAAGATATTCGTCAGCCAGTGATGAAAAAACGGGACATTTAGATTTTAATCTAGGTTATAAAAAATGGGCATTTGTAACTAATGCAAGTTATACCAGTTTTGGAGATTTACGAATGGGAAAGCATGGACCTGATGATTATTTAAGACCAGAATTTGCTTTAGCCACACCAACAGGCGATGTTATCATACAAAACACAAACCCTCTTTTGCAAAGAGAATCAGGTTATAACCAACTTAATTTGATGCAAAAAGCGCGTTACGAACCCTCTGAAAATTTAAGTTTTGATTTAGGTTTATTTTACACAACAACATCAGATATACCAAGATATGATAGATTATTAAGATATAGAGATGATGTTTTAAGATCAGCTGAATGGCAATACGGCCCGCAACGTTGGTTTATGTCTAATTTACAAGTGACTAAATTAAGCAGTAACTCAAATTTATACGATAAGGTTAAAGCGACTTTGGCATACCAAAATTTTCAAGAAAGTAGAATGGATCGCGACTTTCAATCAGATATCAGAGATGTTCGTGAAGAAGCCGTTGACGCCTATTCTTTTAATTTAGACTTTGAAAAAACAATCAATAGAAAAACGTGGTTTTTTTATGGTTTCGAGTATGTTTATAACAAGGTGAAGTCTGAAGGAACCGAAGAAAATATTGCTACAGGTATTGCAATACCTACAATTTCCAGATATCCAAATGGAGCTACTTGGCAGTCAGCAGCTTTATATTCAAGTATTAAGTACAAACCCAATTCAAAATTTGTATTTCAGTCAGGTTTACGGTTTAATCATGTGACATCTAAGGCTGATTTTACAGAAAATAATGTGCATTTAAATTTGCCTTTCGAGTCTTCAAAAAATACAGCGGGTGCGCTTACAGGAACAGCTGGGTTAAGTTGGACACCAAACCCAATAATGCAATGGAAATTAAATGCCTCGTCTGCTTTTAGAGCACCAAATATTGATGATATTGGTAAAGTATTCGATTCTGAACCAGGTTCGGTAGTCGTACCAAATGAAATGCTTAGACCTGAATATGCTTATGGCGGAGAACTCGGGCTAAAACTAAATTTTGACGATAAATTTATTTTAGATATGAGTACGTATTATACGTATTTAGATAATGCTTTGGTAAGACGAGATTTTACTTTAAATGGAGAAAGTGAAATTATTTATGATGGTGATTTGAGTAATGTACAAGCGATACAAAATGCATCAAAAGCTTGGATTTATGGTTTTGAAGTAGGATTAAAATATACGATTTCTAATAGATTAAAGTTAACCTCGCAATATAGTATTATTGGCGGAACAGAGGAGGAAGGTAATATAGAAGTTCCTATTCGTCATGTAGCGCCTTATTTTGGGAATACCCATTTAATATGGTCTAATAAAGACTTAAAGTTTGATTTTTTTGCGAATTATAATAATGAACTATCGTTTAACCAATTAGCACCTTCTGAAATTGAGAAAGATTATATATACGCTTTAGATGAAAACGGAAATCCGTATTCGCCCTCTTGGTATACAGTTAATTTCAGAACCCAATACCAAATGAATACTTCAACAACATTAACTATTGGCTTAGAGAATATAACAGATCAGCGTTATAAAACCTATTCTTCTGGTATCGCTGCTGCTGGCAGAAACTTTATAATGGCTTTAAAATATAGTTTGTAAAAAAAACAAAAATCTCAGTTTTAGTTTATAAAGTTTCTTTTAATATAAGAAGGGGTAAATAGAATAATATCCCTATTAGAGAAAATAACAATCCTCCAATAGACCCAGCTGCAAAAGAAAACCAAAAGGCTTCATTTTGCCCACTCCACACAAAAGGAATTAGACTAACAATGGTTGAAACTATGGTAAGTACTACTGGGATTATTTTATAATTAAAGGCTTTAAAATATAACAATTGTGTATTTCTTTTTGGGTATTGTCTTTTTAAATTATTGTAATCGTTAATAATATATAATGCTGAATTTACACTAATACCACAAAGTAAAATAAAAGCCGCATAACCGCCTTGATCAAAATTAAAATCAAATAAATAAAAGGTTAAGAATACACCAATAAATGAAATAGGAATCATACTTATAATAGCAAAGGGCTGCTTTAAAGATTCTAGTAAAATACTACATATAAAGAAAATAATAAATATAATTACAAATAAATAGTAATATTGTTGTTTATCATTTTTATCCCATGAATTAAATGTGTTTTCAAGAACCCTATAACCAATAGGTAATTTACTATTTATTATTTCTACATTGCGATCTCTTACTTTTTTTGCTAAAGGTTGTGTGCCTAAAAAATCATAAGCTACTGTTAATCTGTATTGTTGGTTGGTTTTCTGAATGACATTCCCCGTTTTTCTTTTTTCAATAGTCGCCAATTGGTCTAATTTATACTGTCTGTTTTCAATAGAAATAGGTGTGTGCTTTAAATCCCATACATTAAATTTTTTATGGTTATCAGACATTAATTTTACTTGTTGTAATTCATTATTTTGAACAATTGACGTTAACGCCCCTGAATGCACTTGGTTTTTTAAGTAACTGTATACTTGCGTTTGAGAAATATCTGCTATGGCTAGTTTTTCTAAATTAAAATCTAAATAATATTCATTAAGAGTATTACTTCCCCAGCGGTTTCCAGTAATCTCAATATCTTTAACTCTACCCGAAGAATTCTCTACAAGTTGTTTTTTTAAAAGTTCTGCATAGCTGTATAAATTATCATAATTATAGCCTTCTAACTCTATTCTATTACTTTTATATCCCGTACCTAAAGCATTAGAAAAACCTCTCCCTACACCACTAACAGACCAATCTAAACCTCCTAGACTAATCGCTTTAGATTCTAATAAGCTTTTTAATGTATATGGAAAAGCTCCAAACTCAAAGTCTTCTTTAAAATAAATAGAAATACTAGAGTTTTTATAACTATTAATACGAGTTTCATAAAGTGCTACTTCATCAAAACGCCCAATGTAGTTTTCCATTTTTTGGATAACGTTATTAAGCTGTTCGATAGTACAGCCATCTGGCATGCTGCCCGTTACCCTAAGTGTTGTTCGTTCTGGTTCGCTGTAATACGAATTTTCAAAGACATCTTCTGTAAATAATCTTAAAGAACCTCCCAAAATGGTTTCTAAGGTAGGGCGTATTTCCGTATTAAACCATTCATTCCCTAAAGTCTTATTATAGATACTTGCCAAATTCCTGTCTCTTTCCATTTTTTTTGGTAGCAAGTGTAAAGGCAACCCAAAACCTAAAACAAAAAGCACTATAAAAGCCCATTTAAATTTTGGTTTCCGCATCCATGTTATTATGTTCGTGTATTTTTTAGTAAATTTATATATGCGCCGTTTTCGTTTTCTGGAGAATTTAACACATTTTTGTTCTAAATTCATTTTATCTAATAAAGCAGGAACATAATACAGGGATATTAATAATGATACACCAATATTGATTGCGATAACCAAAGCAAAATCCCATAAATTATTACGTTGATTTTCCTCCAATAAAAATATAACCATTAAAGCACCAATGGTTGTTAAAGTTGCTGCTAAAATGGCTAAAAATGCTTTTTTATCACCTTTGTTTCGTAAATGATCAATCATAATGATACTATTGTCTATGATGATTCCAAACGAAATAGTAATACCCGCAAATGAATATAGTTGAAGTTCAACTTTAAACAGATAATAAAAAATAACAGCTACTAGAAGATTTGTTACAATACTTAGGAATAACACCCCTAAATATTTGAAACTTCTATTTATTAGAATAATTAAGACTAATAATATTAAGAAAGAAAATAAGGTTCTTAATTCAATTTTTTGAAGTTCCTCCACAATATATTCGGTGGTGTCTTGCGTCAGCTTTATAGAATAGCCCACAGGAATATCCTTTTTTATAATATCTACAAGGTTTCGAACTTCTTTTGCTAACGCTATGGTATTAACACTTTTCTCTGCATAAACGACCAAATTAACCGTATTTAAGCCATTAACTCTATAATAACTACCTATTGCGCCTTCTTTATACCTCGCTATGGCTAAATTCTCTAAATAAATAATTCTGTTTTTTATTTTTTTTATAGGGATTTGTCCCCAAATAATAGAGTCATCTTCAAGTTTATGTTTTAAAACTAAAGCTATTTCTTGTATGGTTTCACTGTGTTTTGTTGTTATAATGCCATTCCCTAACGCTTGACTTTTTAAATAGTCATTTATTCCCGTTTCAATATCATTTACAGTGACACCTAATTGTATGAGTTTTTTGTTATCATATTCTAATACCCATTCAAAAGGAGCAGCACCATATACGTTAATTTGATTAATCCCTTTTATATTTGATAATTTAGGAACTATATGGTTTTCGGTATATTTTTTAATAAGGAACGGGCTTTCATTGGCGTTAATACTATACGAAATAATAGGCGCGTTGTTCTCGTTTGCACTACTTAACGACAATTGAGGATAACTTACACCTTCAGGTAGTTCAGAATAACTTTGTCTGATTAAGTTCGCTATTTCAAAACGAACCACATCTACATCCGTATTTTTCTTAAAATCTATAGAAATAGAACCACGTCCTTTATTAGATCTTGAACTTATTTCTTTAATACCTTTTATGGTATTAAAAACGCCTTCTAGTTTAGAAGTGACTTCTTGCTCCATAACTTTAGCAGAGGCATCCTGCCAACTAAAATTAACATTTAAAGACGGTGTTTTTTTTGAAGGCGTTAACTGTACAGTTAATAAAGGTATTAAACCGGCACCGATTATGGAAAGGCAAACAAAAATTAGAATAATAGAAAAGGAGGATGGTTTACGTTTCATAATTTTGTCATTCCTGCGAAAGCAGGAATCCACTATTGGATTTTAAGTTTCAATTTATAAAATTCTTACTAAAGACTATCTTGAAATTAGTCGAAAGGTAGCAATGATAATTTTTTTAACATCAATTTACAGATTTAAACAGTCTATCCCATCTAAATTCATCTTGATAATTAGAGAGTAATATACATTGTACTTTACCTACAATGAATTCTTCAGGAATCATTCCCCAACGCCTAGAGTCGATAGATCCTTTTCTATTATCCCCCATCATAAAATAATAATTTTGTTTAAAGGTATAACTTTCTGTTTTTTTGTTTCCTATAAAATACTCCTTATGAATTTCTTGTAAATCTACCTTTTCATATTTCTTAATAAGCCGACTATAAAGCTCAAAATTTTTAGAATTTAGTTTAATTTTCATGCCTTTAGAGGGCACTTTTAAAGGCCCATAATTATCCCAATTCCAATTGCTTGTATATAAGGGCTTGGAGAAAATATTTTTTGTTTGCGAAAAGGTATCTGTAACTCTTTTTACTTCATATATCAATTTTAAATTTTCAAGATTGTTGACATCTTGTTTACTTAACATAGCTTTAAAAAGGAAATTTGATTTTAAACTTTCATTTAATACTAAATTAACACCTAAAGAGTCAACCTTTTTATATAACAGATTTATATTCTTAACCTGAAACTCGTATTCGTTTTTTACTAACTGAGAAGAATTGAAAAGTGAATCATTACTATAAATATTGCCATTAATTATTTTTAAAGTAGTTCCAGGTGTGCCCATACAGCGTTTTACTATAATAGTTTTGTTATTAGGATTAAACTTCATATCAAAAACAAAAACATCTCCTTTTTTTATTGCGGATGTACCAGATAATCGTTTATAAGTCCACCAATTGGTATTCATATCGCTTCTTGCTTTTTTATTTAAATAAAACGCAATATTTATCAAAGGAATCTCAAATGGGGAACGTGGTAATTTTGGTCCGTATTTTAATTTATTTACTACTATAATATCTTTAGGAAACAAGGTGTTTTCCATGGATGAACTTGGTATTTTGTAGATATCAAAAACGAAAAGTTTTATACCTATAACTAAAAAAAATAAATAGAAAAATAAAAGGATGCTCTTAATTGTTTTTTTTATTTTATTTTTTTTGATTAAAAAGATTAGATTTAATAGACTCCAATAAATCAACATCATTAAAAAAGTAATTATAAATAGCCAATAGACACCTAAAAAAAAACTAAACAAAAATAATATGATAATCAATAAACCGTTAAAATGTTTATTCCAAATGTTTTTTTTAAGAAATGTAACAAATACCATGGCTATTCTGATTTCCGTACTCTAAAGTCAAATTTTTTATTACCAATTAATCCACTACCATCTATACCTTCGATGATACCAATAAACTTAGTATTAATATCTGAACAATAAAATTCTATAGTAGCTTCTCCATTTTCATTCGTTATAATGTCTGGTTTCCAAAATAAAGTATTCCGATAATCAGGGAAAGGGTCTTTTACAGTTTCTTCATTATACTTAGGGTTGTAAAATTCACGTTTGCCATAATAACCTTTAATCATTCTTAAATTAAATTTTTTTAATAAATAGCCTTCTGTTAGTTCGGGATACTTATATGTCATATAACCAGAACTAGTAATAGTATATACGCCTTCTCCATTAGTATTCCATTTAAAGCCCTTTACGTAGTAATAAACTTCCCCTTCTACAGGCTTTTTACTTCTATTATATGGATGTACTTGACAATTTAATGTGCCACATGGAATTCCAACATAATCCTTACTAATATCAAGTTTAGCTAAACTATCTAAAGTGCCTAAATACTTATCTCTAAATACCTGTTTTTTCTTTGTAGAGAGTACAACCTCTTTCAGTTTGTTAACTTCATCTGATACAATCAAAGGTTCTCTATCATCAGTTAACGTTTCTTCTTTTAATTTTGGAAACGGATACTTTGTTATTACTTTTTTTCTATTTTTATTGATTATATTAAATGAGTTATCGTTAATTTTAATAAGGTATTTAGGCTTTTCAGGTGTCATTGGCTTTATATATAAATATCCTTTTTCAGCCATTTTTAAATGGTTGTAGTTAATACTGAAAACTCCTATGGGATCTGCCATTATAAGGTCTTTACCCTTTAAAGAACCAGAGGTATATACCATTACCATTTTTTGTCCTTCTATTTTAGATTTTTTAGTAATTCTTTCTAATCGAACTTTACCAACAATTGAGTCAGATAGAAGAGGTTGCGTATGTATATGCTGTTTTTTTAAATTGTCTTCGCTCCACACATACCGCCTCCAACCTTGGGTTAGCAACAATAGGTTTAAAGCTTCTAGCCTATTTTTGCTGTCTTCATTAAAATAATATGCAGGATTGTAAATATTTCCTTGTAATTGAGTAGATAAATAAAAATGAGTTAGTATATTTTTTGTATCTAACTTGTTTTGATACAATTTATCAAAAACGCTTAAACCTAAATGCGTGATTACGGGTTCATTATTTTGGTCGGTTACTTTAATTTTTAAAATGGTCTTTTCTCTGGTTACATATTCACTTTTATTTAGTATGGTTTTTATATTTAGTTTTTTTTCAAGGTTTACATAAATCAAACGTTCTTCAATAGGTTCTATATTTTCATTAAAAAGCGTTACTTCGGCAATACCTTGTGGTATATCTTTTAACGGAATTTTAATGATAAGCTCTTTCATTAAGGTGCCCATAGCTACGCTATAAAGTATGCCCCTAGTTTGTATTCTAAGATAAATGGTTTCTTCTGTTAAATTTGGGGTTTGAGAAATCTTAAAGATTACATGGCTCTTAGTAGTGTTTAGCAATTGTAATGTTTTTCCGCTATGAATAATTTTAGGCAAGTAATAAATTGTATC
Organism: uncultured Flavobacteriaceae bacterium; assembly: GCA_947500585.1. Taxonomy (GTDB): domain Bacteria; phylum Bacteroidota; class Bacteroidia; order Flavobacteriales; family Flavobacteriaceae; genus CAXBID01. The sequence goes on from CANMSN010000010.1 coordinate 24,751, forward strand.
CTTTTGAGGTTTTGTAAGTTGTATGTGATAGTTGTTGTTTGAATTTGGGGTGAATAAAAAACTTCCCATACCAGCATGCATGCTTTTAAATTCTACTATTGGTATATTATTCTCATATAAAGTACCCGAAACTCCAATTGGCAATCCTTTAGCGTTTTCAGCTTTAAAAGTTATTCTGTTTTGAATTCCTGAAACCAAATCGCCACCTTCAGGAAAGGTTGTGAAATGTAAAATACTATCCTTTTTTGCAAATTCTAGATTTGCTTTGCTTTTTATATCTTTAAGAATCTGTAATTTCCTTACCGCATGAAATTCTTTTGTGTCTTTGTAAAATGAAGAAGAACTATAAGCTGCCAGAGTATATGAACCAACTTGTAAAGAATCGTTTAAATATAGATGCCCATTTACAAAACCACTTTCAATCTCATATTTTTCTTCCCAGACAGTTTTATCAGTTTTGTCTTCAATTAATTGAACAAATAATGTCTTACTATTTTCAGAAGGTAAAAATAGCTGTGCATCTAATACATAACCTTTAAACCAAATATCCTCTTGGGTTTCGTAAATACCTTTGTTAGTTTGAAGATAAAGTAAGTCTGAATTTTTTTTTTTAGAAAAGTCTTGGAATTGGTTAGCTATCAAAGAAATTTTAGTGTCCACAACTTGCGAGTAATTGAAATAACATATAATAAATAAAAATAGAAATATTATATATTTTCTTTCAAACATATCATTTATAATAATTTATATGCAATTACAATTACTGCAAAATAATTTTCCTTTTTAATTTATTAAATGCCTCACCATTAGCTGGTGACTGAAATTCATGTTTTATAAATTTTCCTTTTTCTAGTTTTATAATACAAGGATAAATAGTGTTTTCTGTAGGAATTTCAAAAGACCTTTCTTTATCTATATAAATATTTGAATAATCTTTAATATTAACATTGATCTTTTGTTGTAAAATTTTTAATGATTCTATTTTTGTTAGGATGAACAATATCCCTTCATACTTAATGTACTCTTGCATAAAAGCTTCCCCTTGATCAATACATCCATGACAACCTAATCCGGGTAAAACAACAATCCATTTTATTTTACTTTCTATATTTAAATTATTAATTGAAGTTGACAAAAAATCAGCTTCAATTTCATTATTCTGTTTTTTGCATCCCATAAGCAAAACCAATAGAATAAATATATATATATACTTCATTTTTTATTTTATGTTAAATGGTTATAGTTTAACGGGGTTAAATATTTTTAGTGTTAAGGCAACTTCATCTATATCATCATCATCTAAGTATTCTATGTTTAGCCCTTCTTTAGTAACAAAACTGTTTTGCCAACGCCATTCTCCCATATTACCAATTGTAGTTTCACCAAGATAATTGAATTTTTCATCAAGCATTATTACAGCTATGGGCTTTTTTTTCCAGCTTGTTTTAAAAGTCGCATTAGGTATAGCTTTTCGTAAAAAACGATAGTAAACATGACGATACTTATCATATAAAATAGCCGCATAATTATCATGTCTCATAATATTCAAACTAAAATCTATTCGCGAAGTTTTTTCTCTGTCTTTATCTATAGAATGAATAGTATTTGCAAAATTACTGCCAGCATACACCTTTGTATAATTATTAAAATTTAAGTCAGAAATAAATAAATCATGAGAAACTGGGAAGCTAAATATTAGTTTGTCTTCTTCAGAGTGAATTACAGGAAATACTTCAATAGTATATCCTCCTTCCCAATTATAATTATATCCGTAATGAGATTTAGGATAAGTGTGACTATAAGTAACACTACCCGTTACTTTATTTAAGTGTGCGATAAACTTATTTTTAGAAATTAGATTATCTGGTACAGACATAAATTGTCCAACTAACAGTAATTCATTTGTGGTTTCTATAAAGGGTTGAACAGTTTGTGTATTGTATTGGGGGTAACGTTTATACCAAGTTTTAGAATTACCTTCCCCTCTTAAAGAATATTTTTTTAAAACTCTACTTTTATTATTTGTTAGTACAATTTCATTGAGCTGTAAGTCGAACATGTAAATAGAGTCCATATCTTTAATAAAATAACCTGTTGGCTTTAATATTCCATCTGGACCTTTTCTGTCATAAGTAATTTTTTTTATGAATTTTAATGTTTCATAATTATAAAAATAAATAGAATTGTTATAGGTATTTAAAAATGTAAAATTTCTAATTTTTAAAGAGTCTTTAAAAATTTGTATATATTGCGGACTTGGAGCAGTGCTACTATCTAATAGTATTTTTTTTGTCTTTACTTCTTTCAATTTATAAATTGCTTCTAAACTTCCTTTTCTTAGATTCTTAATTTCAGCAGTATTTTTTTTACAACCACCTAATACCAATAAAACTAACGAACTTATTAATATATGCTTTTTCATTAAAATATTATTCTTAATTAATAAAAACAGGCTTAACTTAAAGAAAAACCTGTTCTTAATGATTACTAACTAATGCCTAGGTTATTATTGAAAAGGATCACAGGTTTCACCATCCCATACACATCTATTAGTCCAGGTACATCTTCCATCATTAAATCCCCATTCATATGGACACTCCGCATTTGCTTCACCCATTGAAACAAGAGAAGCTAAATCCATATCTCCATTTGTAATATTTACAACATTTGTGCTAAAAAGCATTGCCATTGCTATAACAGCGACTCCTAAAATTCCTATTAATTTTTTCATTTTATTAAATTTTAATTATTATTTATTTTTATTTCAAAAGTTTTTTAGGAAATACTACTTTTGAGAAATATTAAATAGTTTTGTTTTTTCAAAACTATTTAGTCAATAAAAATTTAAAGACTTCCTCTGGGTATTTGTTAAAGGTTTATATCATAAGCTTTTTATTTATAATTATTAATTTGTTGTTATTTTTTTAATTATAATTTTCAAAATATTTAGAGGTTATTTTTCTTATTATAATTAGTGATTCTTATTTGATATTTTTTCTATCTCACTAAAATATAACTCCTTCATTTCTCGTGAAAAAATAATTTCACCCATTAATAAAATTTCATTATAATCGTTAATCAGAACTGTTTCAAAATTTTTATTTTCTAACATAAATCCATTTTGTTTAATATATTGGTTATTATAATCTAAAAACAAATAGTGATGGAAATTATCTATTTCCTTAGATTCAAAGAAATATTTTAATAATTCAAATTTGTCATCAGAAGAGCATATCAAATACACTTGAACATCTTTTTCGTTTAATTCTGGAATCAATTTATTCCATGCCTGAAGGTTTTCTATACATGTTCCACATGATGCATCTATGTGTGAATAAATTTTTAATTCAGAGTTTAACATTTCCTTATTATGAGAATTAGAAAACGGATAATAAACTTCTAAGCTATCAGGAATTTTTAGTTTTTCTCCAAGATTATTATTTACTATATTTTTTAATGAATTAATTTTGGTCGTATTTTGTTTTTCTTTACAAGATATGATGCTATATAAGCATAGTATCATAACATATTTCATAACATATTTCATAAATTCTAATTACATCAGTTTAGCTTTAACTATATACCCCGTCATTTCATCATATGAGTATATCATTTTGTCATTTTCAGAAACACATATTTGTTGAGTTTCTATATTCATTGTTATCTTCTTTATAGGGTTCAAATTCCAATCATAGACAAATACGTATTTTCCTTTATAAGCGTTTTTTTCTTCATATTGCTTTCCAGAAAAAAGCAAATAAATAAAACTATCGGTAGCAGCACCGCCTATGAAAGCATATCTAGTTTTTTTTGTATAAAACCATTCTTTATCAAGTATTTGATAATGAGAATCAAAATTATCTGGTCCCTGAACAATTTTTCTTTGTTTTGTTTTAAGATCATAAACCTCAAATACGTCCGTATAATTATAACCTAAAGCAATTTTGTCTTCGGTAGGCTTCAGAAAAGAATGTGCTAAAGTGGCTTGTCTAAATACACTTGAGGGGATTTCTGTAGAGTGCTCAGGTAATAAACCTATTTCATCAATAATTTTGCCATTAGTTAAATCAAGTATCTGAATCTTATACTTTGAAGTTTCACAACCTGTTAAAATGCATTTTAGATCTTTCGTTAAAATTGAATAAAAAGGGCGTCCATTTTTATAAGGGTACTCTTTAAAATCAGATTTTAAAAAATCAGACATAACTTTTTGTTTATCAAATAAAGTCATTTTTTTAGCCGTATAATCATTTATCCAAAGTTTATCTCCTTTAACTCCAAAATTATTCATTCCTAAAATCTCACCAGGGCCCCTTCCTTTGCTAATATATTGTTCGGATAACTCTCCTGTTTTAATAGAATAATTTTGTAAAAAATATTTTTGACCAGAACCTTGAAATGCCATCATAAGTGTTGAATCCTCAATATTCATCATTCTAGGAACTCCAGAATTAAATTCTATCAAATTTTCAAATTGAACATTCTTTTCTTCATAGAACTCACTAAAATGAGTGGCGTCCTTACCAATATTTGTATTGTTTTTTTTGGAACAAGAAATAAAACAAACAATTGAGATTATAATTACTTTTTTTAACATTGAGATTTATTTTTTTTAGATTTATTTGTAAAAGTTGATTATAAATCAATAAGAATAATTACTATATGGAGATAAATATTTATAACACTAGGCACTAACAGTACTAATAGAATTGGAGCTATTTGATGAGTTTGTAGTAAAAAAAGCTATTCCTTAAATTCTTATTACTTTTATAATTTTAATTATTCAATATCGTTTAACTAAATAATAACATCTTTATATAAAGAAGTAAATGAAACACAACTTAATAATAGTTGTGTTTCACATATACTAGAAATTAGTTACCTATTAATCACTACATTTATGATTATAACTTACTTTATGACACCAAGTACTTGCAGTAGCACAGCCCGTATTACCAGTCGAACAACCTTTTTTTGCTCCAGATTCTTCAGCAGATGCAGTGTTAATGGAAATCATTGAGGCTAGATCCAAATTCTCATTATTAGCATTATTGCTATTAAAAAACATAGCCATTGCTATAACAGCAGTACCTATTATTCCAATTATTTTTTTCATTTTTATTAAATTTTAATTATTAAAACATTTTTTCACAAAAGTCTTTTAGGAAATACTACTTTTGAGAAATATTAAATAGTTAGTTTATTTAATAACTATTTAGTCAATAAAATATTAAAGACTTCCTCTGGGTATTTGTTAAAGATCTATATCATAAGCTTTTATTTATAGTTATTAATTTGTTGTTATTTTTTTAATTATAATTTTCAAAATACTTAGAGGTTTTTTCTCAACACGCAAACATATATGTGCTTATTTCTTACAAAGAAAATATATCAAAGGGACAAAATTTGTCCCTTTGCTAATTTTTAACATAATACTTACTGCTGGTTCTACAATAAACAATGTTGTGGCCTTCTTCACGTAGGCTACAAATCATTCTTTTAACAGTTTTCTTACTACATTCAAAATCATTTGCAACTTTTTCTAGCGAACATAACCTTTGTTGTTCTATTAAATACAACAGATGCTTTTCCTTTTCTTTTCTTTCAGAATATGTCATTTGGGTTGCCTTTCATTCTGTTAGTTATTATTTTTAATCTTCTAAAATGGTACTGAAATCTTGTTTTAAATTAGTACCATTCATAAAATTAAATAGTGTTAATTGTTGTACTTCATAGTAAAGCGTCCAATAATTTTGTAAGCTTTCTATGTAATTCTCAGTGGCTAATTGCCATGCTTGTCTAGAACTACTTAGATTTAATAAATCTACCTGCCCTGATAAAAAACGCTTTTCAGTTATTCTATACGATTCTCTTGAAATTTCGCTAGTACGCAATGTGCCTAGTACCAATTCTTTTTGAAGATTAAAATTGTTAACCTTTATAGTAATATCTTGCTTAAAAGTATCTTTATCTTGCTGTAACTCAATATCAACAACATCTTTATTCATTTTGGCAGTTTTAATGTTGCCCTTTCGTTCGCCCCAATCTAGAATAGGAATACTTAATTGAAGAGCAACCATTTGCTGTTCTAAAAAATTACCATAAACGGCATTAAAGGTATTGGCTTGTTGGTTAAGGCCATAACTAGCGGTCAAGGATAAATCGAAACGGTTATCTTTTATGGCTTGGTCTAAATCTCTTAACGCTTCTATTTCTCGTAATTTTAAATCTAAAATATCTGGATTATTAGTATTGGCATAAGCAATAGCCTCATTAACATCTATTTGTAAATTTGAAATTAATTCAGGTAATTCTGGAGCCGTTTTAGAAGGAAGATCATCTCTTAAAAATAATATTAATTCGGCTTCAGCTTTTTCTAAAATTTGTTCGTTTTGTGTTAAGTTTGTATTGGCATTATATACATCTAACTCTAAATTAAGTAAATCGTCTTTTTCAATAGATCCAATATCATAGCGCTGTTTGCCCATTTTAAACAGTTTTTCAGCAGACACTTTATTTTCTTGTGCTATCTCCAATTTTTTGCTGGCTAACGCCCAGTTAAAAAATAAATTGACTGTTTTTAAATTAATAGCTTGTAACTCATATATAAAATCTTGCTTTGCCTTTTCATATTCAAGAGGGGCTGTTTTATGTTGCCATTTAAATTCGTTAAAGGCCATCAAAGGCTGTATAAGACCTATGTTTACTGGTGTTACATTATAGCTCTCATTAGCAAAAGCACCGTAATTCTCTAACCTATTGAAGGTGGAATTTATAAACAAACTGGTTCCTGTAGCTCTTATGTTTTGAGTAGCAGAAAGATTGACATAACTATTTAAATTTTGTTGCGACCTATAAACATCTATGTTTAACTCAGAATCATAACGCTGTATGACTGACCTGTTATAGGTTAATGGGTTTAGAGTTAAATCAACTTTAGGTAACAAACTTGATTCAAAAGATTTAAACTCCCAGTAGCTTACTCCATATTGTCGTTTAGCCTTAAATCCATCTAATGAATTTTTAATAGCTAAATTTAAAATGTGATCAAGAGTAACACTTTGCCTTGTTTTTAATGGTACATCAGTTTGTTGAGAGAAAGCTATAAAGCTATTTAGCACAAAACAAATACTGATAAAAATTTGTAATATGTGATGAGTAGGCCTCATTTTAAAAATGAATATGTTGTTTAATTTATTTCTTAGCATAGATTTTGTTTTTAGCTAGATAATAATAACATAGCGGAATAAAATATAAACTGACTAGTGTACCCAATAGCATACCTCCAATTAATGCTATAGCCAATGGCGCTTGTAATTCTGCTCCCAGACCACTAGAGAACAATAATGGGACGAGTGCTAATATGGTTGTTAAACTCGTCATGAGTATAGGTTTCAAACGACGTTGTCCTGCTATCAAAAGCGCTTTCATTAATGAGGATCCTTTACGTTGCAATTGAATAATGGTGTCTACTTTTAAGATGGAATCGTTAATGATAATACCGCACATAACTACAATACCTATCATGGACATTAAATTAATACTCATGCCAAATAGCTTTAAAAACAAAAAAGCACCTGCTAAACCTAAGGGGACTTCTATTAAAATAATTAAGGGAATTAAGAAGGATTCGAATTGAGATGCCAGTATAAAATAGAGTAATACTAACGAGATGAGTAAAACAATTTTTAATTCTCCTATTAATTCTTGGTTAGAAAAAAAGCTCCCACTAAAATTAACATCATAACTCTTATTCTTTAGTAGCATGCCTTTTACGTCCTGCATAGTAGATTCTACAACGTTATCTTCTACTTGTAACTCCAAAGGAAAATATTCACCTTCCTTACCGCCACTAATTGTTTTTAAATCTTTAGAAGTTGCCACTTTAACAAAGTCTTGCACATGAAATACGGCACTATCCTTAGACGTTATCATGGTTTCGCTTAGTACAGCTTCAATGTTTTTTGAGGTGCTCCCTAAAATAACGGGTACAAAATTTTGATTATCTATAATGGATACTATTTCTCGCTCGTTAAAGGCACTTTTTAGGGTGTTAAATAATGTGTTACTATCTACATCATAAGTCATTAGTTTTTCTTTATCTGCGACTAAAGTCATATAGTCTTGCCAAGCAATAGGCTTTAACTCTAAATTATCAAGATTCTGTTGCACCAGATACCACACATTTTGAAGCTGACCATTTTGATAGCTTCCTAAATTCTCCACAGGTCTAAGACGTGCTACCAATGGGGCTTCATCGTCAGAAAATATTAAATTAAAAATGTTATCAACTGCTTTATATTCATAAAGCGCTATTGGATATTTATTAAGTATATAATGACTTATATCATTTTGAATTCCAGCTAATGATTCAGGGCTTTTACATTGTAAATAAATAGTGGTTTCTGAGGTTCTTGCTTCGGTTTCTTTATCTAATACAAATTGTTGGGTTCCTACAAGCGCTGTATGATTAACTGTATTGTCTTCTACAAATTCTAATAGTTCTAAAACTCTCCGCTTATTCTCTTCTACGTTTATTTGATTATTCCAATCTATTTTTAATAAGGTTTCAGATGTTGAAAAATTAGGCATTGTCGTTTTTGGCAACATCATAAATAAGCCAATTGCAGCTATTAACAATAGTAAACAAACACCCCAAGATATACGTTGTTTACGCATAACCCATCTAAATCCTCTTTCATATAAAGCGGCATAATCAAGCGTATTCGCATGAGCAAGGAAACGACCTATTCTACCAACTTTATTTGTGTCTTTAAAATGAAATAAACGGTATAGAACAGGTAATACGGTAATCGATACCAACAGAGATGCAAATAAACCAGTAGTAACCGCTAAAGCCTGATCATAAAACAAAGCACCACTTATACCGCTTAAAAAAACCAATGGTAAAAACACCGCACATGTAGTAAGTGCAGAGCTTAACAAAGGTTTTAAAACTTCATTAGTACCCAAAATACAAGCCTTTGACAATGATTCCCCTTGTTCTCTAAATTGTGTAATATTATCAATAACTATAATGGAGTTATCTATCATTAAACCAATACCTAGTACCAAACCAGATAGTGAAATAATATTAATAGAAACACTAAATAATTGGAAACAGAATAAACAAACAATTATTGATATTGGAATGGTAATACCTATTAGTAAAGGTGATTTTACATTTTTTAAAAACAAAAACATAATGCCAAATGCTAAAAGCATTCCCCACAATAAACTTTGAAATAAATTGTTTATAACATAGTCCAGTAGTTTTGTTTGGTCCCTACTAATTGAAAAATCAATATTTGGGTAATCTTTCTCTAAATAGTTTAGAAGTGTATTTAGGGAATCTTTCAAATCACCCATGCGAGCATCACTTTGCTTAATAATGGCCATAGTAATAGCTTCTTTACTATTAGAAAGCACCAACCCTGTTCTATTTTGTGGGTGCTCTAAAACTTGTGCTAATTCTTTTAGTTGAAAAAGTCTATTGTTTTTATTAATATAAATGTTTTCAATCTCTTGAATATTATTTAATGATGTTCCCAACCTTACATCATATTGATATTGGTTGTCTTTAATCAATAAACTTCCAATTTCTAAATCGTGTTTTTTAATGGTAGATTCTAATTCATCTAAGCTAATATTTAGAGCACTTAATTTATTATAGTCAGGGATTATTAAAATTTCTGAGGCAACCAAACCACTAACATCTATCATAGCGACTTCACTAATTTGTTCGATACGTTTACGAATGACATGGTTTGCAAACCTATTAAAATCAATAAATTCTTGTGTCACTGGGTATAAGTGATTTTGAGAAGATTTTTCTGTTTTTTTAGAACCTGCTTTTAAAGTCATATTTAAATAAAACACAGGGATATCGGTCGCACTGGCTTTAATAACTTTTGGGCGTTTAATAGTATTTGGGAAACTTCCCATAGCCCGATCTATTTTCTCATTAACTTCTATAAATGAGTAATCTATTTTAGTACCGTGATTAAAACGTAACCTTAGTATAGCTTTTTCACTACTAGTCTCTGTTTTTATATCTTTTAAATGGCTTACTTGCATTAAATTTCTACGCAATTGCTTAACAACAACATCTTCCAATTGTCTTGCAGACATATTTTCTGCTGAGACTTGCACCGTTATCTCAGGTATATCAATATCTGGCATTAAAGACACTGGGATAAACCCAAAGGCATACAAACCTAAAATAAGGATGCCTAAGGTGGTCATTAAAACAGCTATGGGTTTATAGATTAGAAAATTTACCATATTATTTTGTATGTCTATATGTATGATTTACCACCAAACTTGAGAGTTTTTTTCATAGGTAAAAACTCTTGATTTTTTTAAATCATCATCTATACGAATTAACTTTAAAAGAGCATTTTTTGGTACGTTGTCAAAATAAACATGAGGTTTTATTGCTTTTTTATTTCCTAAAGAAACCCATTGATTGTCCCAATAAAATAATTCATATAATTTATTAGGGCAAATATCTAATTTGGTGATATATCTACTTATAGCAATTTCGTCAATAGCAACAGAACTTTTAAAATCTATTATAATATGTAAAGAATCTTTTTTCAATTCTTTATTTTCAATGAATTCTTTGTTTTCAATGAAGGTGTTATAATCCTTATCAAAAAGTTTCATAAGCTCTTCAAGAGAGGTATCGTCATCACCAACAATATTGGGCATTATAATCTTACCTCCTGATTTGAATCTGATTTCAGCTGTCCCATAATAGGCCTCTGGATGTATTTTAAATCGCAAGAACCTATACTTTTTATTAGATAAAATCATCTCTGGATTAAACTCCCAATCTGGTGTGTTAACGAGGCTATGAAGAAGAATTTCATCTGAAAAATCAGATTGATTAGATGCATATATTTTGGTATTAACCCAAAGCTTACTCCTATTAAGTTTAGTCACAACACCTTTTGCGCTTAATCTATTGTAGACTCCATTTAATAAAATTTCTTCTTTTTGTACTCTAGGATTTAAATAATTGATTTTACCAGTCATATCTAGTATAAAGGGATTAGATATTGGGTCTAAAATCCCGTTTTTGTAAAAAACTGGCAAATACACTATGCCTTTTCCCATTTTTTGAAAACTTACAATTTGGTCATTTATTTCCCCCCATTGCACAGGCACCCATTTGTTTTGGTTAAATACACATAAGTAAGCGTAATATGTATCCGTTGGTATTTCAGTTGGAATCTCTAACTCGACCGAGACTGCATCAAAATACTCTTCTGAAACATCTAACTTTCTAATCTTTCTAAATAAGGATGGAATATTGTTAATATCTACTCGGCTATCACTCAATGGTCCTTCAATATAATTTACAAAAGTTTTTCTATACACTTTAGGTAACTTAAATGGTCCCCAAACAGTATCTATATTTATATTATTGTAAATTCTTTTATACTTCCAGCGATCTTCATCCCAGAATGATTCAAATGGATATGTAACATTATCATAAATTACTGAATTCCATGAATGACTACCTTTTCTATTTCCCCATGCAGGTACATAATCCACACATACAGGAAACCCTAATGAGGTTAAAAGTTTAACGTTAAAATCGCATTTATGTTCACAAGAACCAGCCTTTGAAAGCATAAAGTCTGAATTTTTTACAAAAGGATAATTTCTCATTTTAATAGAAACTTTATAATCTTTGTATTCATGAAGAATACTATCAAATAATATAGTAATGGGCAAAGAGTAGTTTTCTTTTACCTTTTTAAAATGACGATTTATAAAAAGTGATTTCCATGATTCTAGTGATTCGCCTGGTTTGCCTTTATACGGAAGTATATAATTATAGAAATTCTGTATGGAAAGTTTATCTCTGTATGGGTTTTCATGCCACACCTTATAAGAATTATTAATATTTAGTATTAGTTGTCTAGAATTTAGTATTTTAAGATCCTCAGTAGCCTTATTATAAACAAATTCAGCAGGCGGAAATTGAGATGTTATTTTTTCCCATTCTTTTTTTTCTAAAACATTTCTATCTATATCATCCAGACCTAATTTGCCTATGGAATCTCTTATTGTGGATATTTTACGATAATGCTTTAAGTAAGTTGTATCATAAGAAAAGTGGAGCTTCATGTTTTCTATCAGCCACTTTGCTGCTTTTAGTTTATCTGGACTCTTATCTATGTTTGTGTAATGATTAATTACTTTTTCTAGTTCTTTTCTATTTTCTCCCGAAATTTTTAAAGAAGATTCTAATTCAGAAGGATTAAGCTTCCACTTGAGAACAAAAAAAACTATTCCGATAATTAATACAATTAATATCTTTTTTTTGGTGCTTAAATTTTTCATTTTTTATAATTATTACATAAACCACGTAAACATTTGGAAAATACAAATCCATTTATTTATTGTTTTATAATTACTTTTGTATCATGAGCTAAATTTAAATTCCCAGAAATAATAATAGTATCTCCTGGTTTTAATGAAGCACTACTTTTATCAGGGTGAGGTATTACTGTATATTCACTGCTATTCTCATTGGTAGTTTGTATATAAGTCCAATAAGTTTTACCTGATTTAAGTGTAAATAATACTTCTTGGTTTTGTCTTAAAATAACCGCTTCTTTTGGCACAACAAATTGATTTGTAACGTCTTTTTGAATACGTACTTTCACATTCATACCTTCCATTAAATTTCCATCATTTTTTACTTTGGCTTTTACCAAAATAGTTCCATCTTTTTCTACTAATGGATTAATAGTAACCACACGTCCTTCGTAGATTTTATTGAGAGCAAAAGGCTGCATTTCTATTTTTGTATTTGTCGATATTTCACCAACTTCTGATTCTATTAAATAAAATTCAATCTCAAAAACCGCATCATTTATAAGTGTAATAATAGCTTCTCCAGCATTAATTTGCTCATACTGCTTACTTTTAATATTAGCGACTTTACCATTAAAAGGCGCTTTTAATTTTACTGCTTTTAAATTAAATTGGGCATTTTCTAATTCATGTAAGGCATCTTTATAACCAGAACGGATAGCCAACATGTTATACTCCTTTTTAGGAATGCTATCTTCCTTAAATGATTCATATCCTCGACCAATAAGTTTATCTTGAAATTCTAATTCGGTTTTTTTTAAATTGATTTCAGCTTTTGTTAGTGCTTGCTGGTAGGTAAAGGCCTTTAAAGTCGCTAGTGTTTGTCCCTTTTTTACATAGTCACCGTTACTTACATGTATTTTTTCAAGGATTTCTGTAAGCTCAAACTTTAAATCGTTCTTTTGAAGAGCAACCAATTTGCCATTACTTACAATTTCTTTTTTAAAAACACCATTTTTAAGCACCATAACATCAACCTCATTTTTTTCAGGTAAAAATTGTTTTTTTTCTATAGTTTCAACTTTCTTTTCTTTATGTTTTGTGTCAGAACAATTTGTGAAAAGAAATAAGGCTAATAGTATAAAAAAATGCATTAGTTTTTTTTGGTGACTTATTCTTTGGATTGAATACATTATTTAATAGGTTTTTCAGTACGTTTTATAATCATTTTCATTTCTGCTTGTATTTCTCTAATTGCTGTTGAGGGTACTTTTATATCTTTATCTAGTAGTTTTTGAGCTATAGCAATTGCTTTTGTTGTTTCACCACTTTCTTCGTATAATTTTGCTAATAAGTACATGGGGTAAAACCTAATGGGTATCATATTGGCAGCATGTTGATAAGCAGTTTCGGCCTTCCCATATTGTTTTAAATTTTTGTAACTATCGCCTAAAGTAGTTTCTATAATAGTTGTGTTTAAATGTAATTTAGCGTCCTCTAATATATTTACAGCTTGGGCATCTTGCTTATTCATTGACAGTGCTTTCCCATAATTCATTAAAAAATCACCATCTTTTTTTAATTCTGGATACACTTTTTCATATTCTTTTATAGCACTGTCATAATCACCATACTGATAGCTATTCAAAGCAGATTTCCATGTTTTTAAACTTTGTTCTAAGGCATTTGAGTATTGTGTAACTTTAACAATGTAAATAACACCTATGCTTAGAACCGCTATTTTGGATGGTATTAAAATCTGTTTTTTTGCTTTGAACTCTTTAAAGAAGACATACTTTCTAATATCCAAAGTAGATAATAAGGCTAGAGTTAATACTAGAATTAATTTAATTGGTAATATTTGCATCGGATAAGAAAAAAATGCAAAACACCCTATAGCTAGTATGCCAGAGCTTAAAACAGCAAACAAAAATTTATGCTCTTTTTCAACCTTTGTTTTGAATATTATATAAAGTAAGACACCTAAAAGCAATGCTCCAATAAGTCCGTTTTCTGTTATAAATTGTAGCCATTCATTAAAAGCATAATACGTGTTATCGGCAACTAAGGCTTCTTGAGTTTCACCCTTTTTAACAAAATAGTTTGCTTGAGAATTCATATAGTGAGTTCTAAAACGATCGAAACCCACTCCAAAAAAAGGATTTTCTTTAATTACTTGTGTAGTAACCTTCCAAATAAATAGCCGACCATCTGAAGACTCTTTTTTAAAATTATAAATACCAAACAATACTGAACAAATAGCAACGACAAATACTATGGCTAGTATAGTTTTTCTTATTTTCCCACTTTTACTTAAAAATTTATTTAAAATAGAATATCGATATTCTATTAAAATTAGACTACTTAAAATCACAGCTATCCAAGCCGCTCTTGAGCGTGTTGAAGGTAAAACAAGAGTGATACTTATAATAGATATAAGAGACAAAGATTCAAGAACAATTACTATTAACCTATTTACTAATACTTTATTTTTAATTTGTATATATTCAATTATTTTTTCTTTAAATAAATATATACCAAAGGTAATAGGCCAAACAGCTGTTAAAAAACCTGCATATGGACCAGAGTTAAAAAAACTTCCTGTTAATTTAAAGCTTGAATGATTTGATGAATAGTATCCTAGTAATTGCAAGTTGCCGTAAACAGCTTGTATAATACCTGAGGCGACTATAGCCAGCAAAAGCCAGATAAAATTTTTAGAAGTTAAGCTTCTCAATATAAGATATAAAAGGCTCAATCCTAGTAATTCTATAAATCGAATGGAAAACCCATAATGCGATTGTATAAAATATCTATTAACGATAATAAAAATGACTATTACAGAAACACAAATATCAATTCTTGATATTTTTAAAGAAAATAGTTTGTATCTGTTAAAGATTATATTAAGAATATACAAACTTAATATAATCAGTAGCATATAAATAAAAAAGAATGTTTTTGATGTTATAGTAGAATTAACAAAATCAGTCTGGTTTATAGAGGGAATAATTAAATACAGAAAAAGAAATGTTAATAATAAAAGAGTAAAATAGAAATTTATTTTTTTACTAAAATGAAGAATCACGTCTCTTTAAATTTATTTATTAATCTTATTATAAAAAATTCAACTTTTCATTTTCAAAATAGTTCAAGCGACAGTTTTGAAAAGATTAGTTTTAGTGAGAGAAATACTTACTGTTATTAAAATACAAATCAGATACAAAAAATTATATTTTATCACTCAAATTATATAATTTCTTGATCTCTTGTTCCAAAACTTTACTTCAGCAAAAAACCTATACCCTTATTTTAATAAGTAAGATACATACCAAGATTTCTTTTTACTCAATATACTTCATAGGAATATTAAGTTATTCTACAAGAATCATGGTAATTAGTGATATAATTGTTTGTTATACATAATAAAACAATGCTTTAAATTTAGTTTAATCTGTATTATTTAGTTTACATAAATAATCATATTATTATGACAATCAAAAATTGAAAAAGGGTGACAAAAAAATAAAAAAAACACTTAAAAATTTAAACCCGTCCAGTAACGTACACTAATATTGGAGGTGAAATTGGCCTTTCTGCAGCTGTTTTAGGTATTGTAGGAGTTATAATTTATGCCGCAGCAGGTTTACAAGATATAGCTAGCAGTTATCTTAATTGAAAACAATGAGTCAGTTAGTTGTAAACGGAGAGACACTTTACAATTTTGATTATAGTATTTCTCATACTATGGCATTTAATTTTGGAGACAAAAAGATAATGGAGTTATGAAAAGAATACAGTACAAATTTGATTTAGTAAATATATTATGCCCTAGTAAAAAACGATTAAAAATTTCTAGGAAATTCCATAATCTTTGCTGCTTAAAAATGTGTTATGAAAATGGGCTAAGGGTTTTGTTGACTGGTAACGTATTATATATGATCTTAAACAATAATATTTGAATCAAAATTTCTTAAACATTAATATCAGACATGGACTTTCTGGTGATTGGAGCTTAAATTCAAGAATAGAATTTAGACAAATTTTAAAGGAA
Organism: uncultured Flavobacteriaceae bacterium; assembly: GCA_947500585.1. Lineage (GTDB taxonomy): Bacteria > Bacteroidota > Bacteroidia > Flavobacteriales > Flavobacteriaceae > CAXBID01. Next base: position 41,138 of record CANMSN010000010.1, read on the forward strand.
GGATTGTTTAATCAATCTGAAAATTTCAATTATAATTATATACATACCGATTTAGGGTCTATTATTTCCTTAAAAGGAAGTTTAAATAATTCAATGGGGGGAGGTTATCTTATTAGACTAAAAGATAATTCTAATATGCATCGATTTATACAACAGATTATTTTTAGAACGGAATACAATTCTATTAGATTATCTCATAGGTTTCGATCCGACCAAAGTTTTGACAAATAAGATGCTCCGGAGTTTCGTTTCAGATATAGAATATCATTTGAGTTGCCTTTAAATGATAAAAATTCGAATTTAAAAGAGTTTTATTTGAGATTAAACAACGAATATTTAAATAATTTTAAAAATGGATATGACCTTGAATTAAGAATAATACCTTTAATAGATTATACACTTTTTGAAAAACAACGTTTAGAATTTGGGTTTGATTACAGAGTCGATTAGTTTATTAAAAGGAATAAGCTCAGTCACAGGTTTTGGATTAGCATAAATTATTTTTGTGTACTCTAATTAGTAATTTGGTTTTGACCATTTAACCCAAAAATTGCACCTTCTGAAATAGACACTTTTCTTAATCCTTATTAATATAATAAGGCTCTACATCCAGACAAATTCAAAAAACGTTTAACTCCTCGTGATAAGTATCAAGGACTTTATGCTTACACCTTCGGTGTATAGCTTAAATAACTTCTTTATTTTACGCATGTCTATCTGGTTGTTTGCCATAATCTTTTCTTCAAAAAAAGATTATTTTTTAACAACAAATAGAATCGAATTTTAATGGTTCACTTTCATCTGGAATACTATGCTTACTTTCGTCCGTTTTTAGTGGTTCAGTTTAAACAGTTTTGGTGGTTTGTCCGTTTTTTGCACAAATTGCGTGCAAATTAAAAAAGCTTCAAAAGTTAAAAACCCCTGAAGCCTTTCTATCACTGTGGAGAAGATCGGATTCGAACCGACGACCTCTTGACTGCCAGTCAAGCGCTCTAGCCAACTGAGCTACATCCCCGAATTTTATTTTAATCCTCGTAAAACTAATACAGGAATATTACTCGAAAAATCTTTTTTAAGAATAACATGCTTCTCCCATTTTTTAGTAAAAAACCCTCGTTTACGTCTTACAACACAAAGCATATCTGGATTGTGAGACTCAAAATGTCTTAAAACACCCTGAAACGTTGTTGCGTTTTCTGTTTTCGTAGTTTTATTAACCACCTTGGTTAGTTCTTCTTCAACATCAAAATCGCCTTCATTGTAATATGGCGTTTTTACTAATAATAGGTTAACATCTGCATTAAATTTATTTTTAATATCTATTAACGGCTTTAAAGCTTTTTCTTTCTTTATCGTTGCAGATTTTAAAGCCAGCAAGATATTATTTATAGGACTAAATTTATAGCCCTCTGGTACAATTAGAGCAGGAATTTCTGTTTGCTTTATAATTCTTCCCGAAGTTTTTCCTAAAAACACCTCATCTTTAATAGAGTTTGTTCTAGGCTCAACTAAAATTAAATCAATAGAAGCCGCTTTACAGGCTAGCTCTAATGTATCAATTAATTTCCCTTTTAATACTTTTACAGTAATATCAACATTCTTTTTATCAATCTTAGAAACCAAATCATTTAAAAAAGCGTTGCTTTCTCGTTCAATTATTTTATCAACTTTAATCATAGTGCCAGCTTTGGTATAAACATTATACACTTGCACAATAAACAGATTTGCATTAAAAACTTCAGCAAAATCTACAGCATATTGCAAATGGCTTAAAGCATTTTTTGACGATCCAACTGGAACTAAAATATTCTTCATGACTTGTAAAGTTTGGTATCTAAATTTACAATAAATTTGACGTAAAAGTAAAACATTTAAATGATTCGAAAAGCAATTGTTACAGATATTGATACGCTAATGAAAATAACAAAAGCTTGTGCTATCTGTATGATTGATAATCATATTTTTCAATGGAATGAATTTTACCCAAATAAGAATGCTTTTTTAAATGATTTTGAACGCAATGAATTGTATGTTTTAGAATTAGATAATACCATTATTGGCTGTATAACGATCTCAACTTTTATGGATGAACAGTACGACGCGATGTCTTGGTTAACTGAAAATAAGAATAATATTTATATTCATCGGTTGGCTATTCATCCAAACCAACAAGGAAAAGGGTATGCCCAAAAACTAATGACTTTTGCTGAAGAATTTGCCAAAAAGAACAACTTCCTTTCTGTAAGATTGGATACGTTTTCACAGAACCAAAGAAACCAAAAATTTTATGAGTATCGTGGTTATAAACGTCTAGGAAATATCTACTTTCCTAAGCAAAGTGAACATCCTTTTTATTGCTATGAACTTGTTTTATGAGTACAAACATAAGCTTAAAACATATAAATAAATTAGCCATTCCAGCTTTAATTTCTGGAATATCAGAACCTATTTTGTCAATTACAGACACAGCTATTGTTGGTAATATAGATGTAAACCCCACCGAATCATTAGCTGCTGTTGGTATTGTTGGCGCATTTATTTCTATGTTAATTTGGGTATTGGGGCAAACACGAAGTGCCATTTCATCAATAGTATCGCAATATGTTGGAGCCAATCAACTTGATAAAATTAAAAACCTTCCGGCTCAAGCCATTTTTATCATTACGTCATTAAGTATTTTAATAATTATAACCACCTATCCTTTTGCCTCACATATTTTTAAGCTGTATAATGCTTCAAACATAATTTTAGATTATAGTGTAGATTATTATAAAATTCGTGTTTTTGGCTTTCCTTTCACCTTATTTACAATTGGTGTTTTTGGAGCTTTTAGAGGTTTGCAAAATACCTATTACCCTATGATTATTGCCATAATTGGAGCTTTACTAAATATTGTTTTGGATTATATTTTAGTTTACGGTATTACAGATTATATTCCAGCTATGAATATAAAGGGCGCTGCTTATGCGAGTTTAATTGCGCAATTTGTAATGGCACTTTTTGCTGCATATTATTTGCTTAAAAAAACACCTATTCCTTTAAAAGTAAGTTTTCCTTTTAATAAAGAGATTAGTAGATTTATTATTATGATTCTTAACTTATTCGTTAGAACATTAGCTTTAAACGTTACGCTTTATTTTGCTACGCGTTTTGCTACAGGCTATGGCGCAGCATATATTGCGGCTTATACAATTGCCATAAATTTATGGTTTTTTGGTGCTTTTTTTATTGATGGTTATGCAAGTGCTGGTAACATCTTATCAGGAAAATTATTTGGAGGAAAAGAATATCACTTACTTATTAAATTAAGTAATAAACTCATTTCTTATGGCATTATTATTGGTTTCCTGTTGGCTATTATAGGTGCCATTTTCTATTATCCATTAGGACGACTTTTTTCAAAAGACCCTGAAGTTTTAAAGCTTTTTTACGATGCATTCTGGATTATGCTTATCATGCAGCCCTTATGCGCGTTAGCTTTTATTTTTGATGGCATGTTTAAAGGTTTAGGGAAAATGAAATTCTTAAGAAATGTGTTATTACTTTCAACAGGCCTTGTATTTGTTCCTATCCTTTTTTGGTTAGATAGTTTAGATTTTAAATTATATGGTATTTTCATCGCATTAACATTCTGGATTATAGCAAGAGGTATTCCATTAATTATAAAATTTAGAAAATTATTTATACCGCTTGCACAAAAAACTTAACTTTGGTGCGTAATGCATGTTTAATTACAATTTTATGGATATCATGTCTTTTTTAAGTGGAAACGGTTTGTTTCTCATATTAGCCTTAGTTTTAATAATCGTTTACGCAGTAAACAGAAGAAAAAGAAAATAATGAGCGGAATTCGTATAACTAAACAGTTCTCTTTTGAAACAGGTCATGCACTTTATGGGTACGACGGTAAATGTAAAAACGTACATGGGCATAGTTACAAACTATCTGTTACGGTTTTTGGTAAACCTATTTCAGATACAAATAATGTTAAATATGGTATGGTGATTGACTTCAGCGATTTAAAAAAAATTGTAAAAGAAGAAATTGTAAACGTATTTGATCATGCAACCGTTTTTAACAAAAATACACCACATGTAGAGCTTGCAAAAGAGTTAGCCGATAGAGGTCATAATGTGTTATTGGTAGATTATCAACCAACTAGCGAAATGATGGTTATCGATTTTTCTAAAAAAATAAAGAAGCGCTTACCGCCTCATATTTCATTATATTCATTAAAACTTCAAGAAACAGATACTTCGTTTGCTGAGTGGTTTGCTTATGATAATATTTAGAATGTTTACCAAAAAAGTAACCTTAACTTTGAAAAAACATTTTCTATATTTATAGCATGCAAATTCCAAAAGGGAAAAAAATATATTTCGCCTCCGATAATCATTTAGGTGCACCTACAAAAGAAGCCTCATTTCCGCGCGAAAAAAAATTTGTAGCTTGGTTAGACGAGATTAAAAAAGACGCAGCCGTTATATTTTTAGTTGGCGATTTATTTGACTTTTGGTTTGAATATAAAACCGTAGTTCCAAAAGGTTTTGTTAGAACTTTAGGCAAGCTTGCTGAAATTTCAGATTCTGGAATTCCCATTCATTATTTTGTTGGTAACCATGATTTATGGATGAATGGTTATTTTGAAGAAGAACTTAATATTCCTGTTTACCATAAACCCAAAGAATTCACTTTTAATAATAAAACCTTTTTTATTGGTCACGGCGATGGTTTAGGCCCTCACGACAAAGGTTATAAACGCATGAAAAAAGTGTTTCTTAGCCCGTTTTTTAAATGGCTTTTTAGGTGGGGACATCCAGATATTGGTATGCGAATTGCGCAATACTTATCGGTAAAAAACAAATTGATTTCTGGGGATGATGATGCTACTTTTTTAGGTGAAGAAAACGAGTGGCTAGCACAATATTCTAAGGAAAAATTAAAAGAAAAACATCGTGATTATTTCGTATTTGGTCACCGCCATTTACCATTAAATATAGATCTTAACGAAAACTCAAAATACATAAATCTGGGCGATTGGATAACCTATTATACTTATGGTGTATTTGATGGTGAAGAATTAGTGCTTAAAGAATATTAATTCTCATTTTCATGAGCTTCCATATCGGCTCTTAAATCCAAATCTCTGAGTACAGGGTTTTTTATACCTATAGCAAAAACAGTTAGTAATGTCATAGTACCTCCAAAAACTACTGCCGCTACTGGACCGATTAATTTAGCAGCTAAACCGCTTTCAAAAGCGCCTAATTCGTTAGAAGATCCAACAAACATAGAGTTTACTGAAGATACACGACCACGCATATCATCTGGAGTTTTTAATTGTAAAATAGTCTGACGAATAATCATAGAAATTCCATCGGCAGCACCACTAATAAATAACATTAAAACGCTAACCCAAAAGATATTTGATAACCCAAAACCAATAATACTAACACCAAATATAAACACTGCAATAAGTAACTTTTTACCTGTATTTTTACTAATAGGAATGTAAGTAGTAATAAACATGGTAATAATACTTCCTAAAGAAATTGAGGCATTTAAAACTCCAAAACCTTGACTTCCTACTTCTAAAATATCTTGTGCAAAAATGGCTAGAATAGCAACTGTTCCTCCAAATAAAACAGCTATCATATCGAGGGTTAACGCTCCTAAAATAACCTTGTTTTGAAATACAAAACGTACACCTACTTTTAAGCTTTCTTTTACAGGTTCACCTATTTTTTTATTTAATATAGGTTTCTTTTTAATTAGAAAAACTAACCCAAATGATATCACTACTAAAACAAAAACCATACATAATGTATAATCGACACCTATCCAACTTATAGAAAACCCTCCAAATAAAGCTCCTAAAACCGCAGCTGTTTTCCAAGTGCTTGTACTCCATGTGGCAGCATTTGGATATATTTTTTTAGGAACAATTAAGGCTACTAATGAAAAAATTATCGGTCCGAAAAAAGAACGCAAAAACCCACCAAAAAACACCAAAGCGTAAATAGAATATAAAATAATGTTTGTTGACCAATTGCCAACTACATCGTCAGATGTTAAAAGAAAAAGACCCAAACTAATTAAAGAAAAAGCAGCAATACATAACGCAAAAAGGTTTCGCTTTTCCTTTTGGTCTACAATATGACCTGCAAATAATGCCATGGTAAAGGCTGGAATAATTTCCATAAGACCAATAATTCCTAGAGAAAGCGGATCTTTTGTTATGCTATAAACTTGCCATTCTATAACGATAAATTGCATAGACCAGCCAAACACTAAGAACAAACGCAACAGTAAAAAAATATTGAATTCTTTAATTCGTAAGGCTGCGTAAGGATCAGTTTTTGCCATAAATTATGCTTTAATATCTCTTAATTTTAACTGTAAACTTACGTTTCCTTGCCACTCGTTTTCATCAATAGAATAGACTGCTTTAAATGGTTTTTTATCAGAAATAATATCGAGTTTATTTCCCATTCCAAAACCGATACACACAAAACTCTCACTTTGACTTCGCCCATTGACCGATTTATTTTGCTGGACGGTAAGCCTTAAATGTGTTTCATCTTCACCAACACATTTACCATAACCTGTATCAATTAAATTTTCAGTCATAAAAACAGGTGTCATATTTCCTGGTCCAAAAGGTCCAAACTGACGTATGATGCGCATTAATTTAGCATCCACTTGGCTTAGGGCAATTTTCATATCCACTTTAATTTCAGGAAAAAGCAACTTTGGATCAATTGTCTTGTTAACCTCATCTTCAAAAGCTTGCTTAAACGCCTCATAATTTTTTTCTTCAAGTGTTAAGCCTGCTGCATATTTATGGCCTCCAAATTGTTCAATATATTCACTACAAGCTTCCAAAGCATTATACACATCAAACCCAGAAACAGAACGTGCCGAGGCAGCTAATTTATCGCCACTTTTTGTAAAAACTAAAGTAGGTCTGTAATAGGTTTCTGTTAATCGAGAAGCCACAATACCAATAACACCTTTATGCCAAGTTTCATTGTAAACAACAGTAGTAAAGCGTTTCTGTTCTTTTTGTTCTTCAATTTGCTCAAGAGCTTCTTCTGTAATTCTTTTATCTGCATCACGTCTATCTGTATTAAAAGTTTCTATTTCGGCTGCGTATTGTTGTGCTAATTCAGGATTAGTTTCCGTTAAAAGTGTTACGGCGTAATTGCCATGTTTCATGCGTCCCGCAGCGTTAATTCTTGGTGCTATAATGAAAACTACATCGGTAATGGTGAGTTCCTTTTTCTTAATTTGAGAAATAAGCGCTGCTATCCCAACACGTGGATTTTGATTAATAACTTGAAGCCCAAAGTAAGCTAAAACCCTGTTTTCACCTGTAATAGGCACAATATCTGCACCTATAGCTGTGGCTACTAGATCTAAATAACTGACTAAATCATCAATCGTTTTACCTTCTTTTTCTGCTAGTGCCTGAACTAATTTAAAGCCAACGCCACAACCACAAAGTTCTTTATAAGGATAATTGCAATCTTCTCGTTTAGGGTCTAAAACGGCAACCGCATCAGGAATCTGATCTCCGGGTCTGTGGTGATCACAAATAATAAAATCAACACCTTTTTCTTTAGCATATGTAACTTTATCTAGGGCTTTAATACCACAGTCTAAAGCAATAATAAGTGTGAAATCGTTATCATTTGCAAAGTCGATTCCCATATATGAAATTCCGTAACCCTCATCATAACGGTCGGGAATATAAGTGGCAATATGTGCTGTTCTTGTTTTTATATACGACGCCATTAATGCCACCGATGTGGTTCCATCTACATCATAATCACCATAAACTAAAATATTCTCATTATTAGCAATAGCATTTTCAATGCGCTCTACTGCTTTATCCATATCTTTCATTAAGAATGGATTATGCAAATGATCTAAACTCGGTCTAAAAAATAATTTAGCATCTTCATAGGTTTCTATACCACGCTGTATTAGTAATGTAGCCACAGAAGCATCTACTTGAAGTGCTTTTTGCAAAGCTTCAACTTTTTTAGTTTCAGGTTTTGGTTTTAAAGTCCAGCGCATATTTTGGCTTTGGTGATTCTATAAAATACTTTGACACTTCGACTACGCTCAGTGTGCAGGCTAGCTAAATATGATATTTACTTTTTATGAAAATGTGTTTCTATTTGTAATTCTGCAAACTGACGAAACATTTCCATAACACCACAGTATTTTTCTATAGATAAATCAACAGCTTTTTGAAGTTTTTTTTCATTTAAATCATCGCCATAAAAATGAAAATGCAACGCTACTTTATCGTAATATTTTGGATGTTCTTCGGTTAAATTTGCATCTATATCTATTTTAAAATTATCAACTTTAAGTTTCATTTTTTTTATCAAAGACGCTACATCTAAACCAGAACAACCTGCTAAACCGGATAGCATTAATGCTTTTGGTCTGTAGCCTTCACTCTTTCCCCCATTTTCCTCTCCTGCATCTATAAATAAGTTATGACCTGATGGGTTAGTGCTTTCAAATTTCATGTCGCCTAACCATGTTGTTGTAATATGATTTGTCATTTTTACGAATTATTTTTTATTACATTGTACATTCAAAAATACTACTTAAAAAATAAAATATGCCTTTAGTAACACCATTATCTGCCGACCATGATTTAGAAACTAAAAAGCTAGCAGAATTTTTTAACGAGACCTTGGGGTTTTGCCCAAATTCGGTTTTAACCATGCAACGCCGACCAGCCATTAGTAAAGCGTTTATTAACTTAAATAAAGCTGTTATGGCCAATGAAGGTCGAGTAACTTCGGCTTTAAAGCGCATGATTGCTTGGGTATCTAGTAACTCAACAGGTTGTAGATATTGTCAAGCTCATGCTATTCGTGCTGCTGAGCGATATGGTGCTGAACAGGAACAACTAGATAATATCTGGGAATACCGAACCCATCCTGCGTTTAGTGAAGCAGAACGTGCTGCTTTAGATTTTTCGTTACAAGCTTCACAAGTACCAAATGGTGTTGATGAAACCATTAAAAAACGTTTGTACGAACATTGGAATGAAGGAGAAATTGTTGAAATGCTAGGTGTTATTTCACTCTTTGGATATTTAAACCGATGGAATGATAGCATGGGAACTTCCATAGAAGATGGCGCTGTTGAAAGTGGTAACCAGTATTTAGGAAAACATGGTTGGGAAAAGGGGAAGCATGTTTAGATTGGTTAGAACTTTTAGAGCGCATCGCTTTTAGCTAAATTAAACCCTCATAAGTCTTTATAAGGGTTTAATTTTAAATTGCTATTTTAATCTTTCTGATTTTGTTTCCTGTATACTTTGATAAGGATTCCAAATCATATAATTCATTGAATTCTGAATCATTTGCTCCAAACATTTCAAGGATTTCATTTTTAGAATATCCCAAATCATTAAAATGTAAAAGCATTATTTTACTCAATAGATTTGGTTCAGAAATCGGAAATTCAAATGGCTCCTTTTTCCTCCAACCATAGTAGCTAATCTTTGTCACCCATCTTCTATATTGATCTGGGGAAATACAACCTAAGTCTTTCGCTCGATAAATTAATGCTTGAATTGAAACTTTCCAATATCGTTTTAAACTTCCCAATTTTGAATCTGTTAAACCGTATAAATCAGCTTTTATATCAGAACGTGGCATTAAGAAATTTGAAGCAAAACAATTTGCTTCATCTTCAATAATTTTCATGTTATCTGAAACAATAAACTTTTCATGCATTAATAAATGTCCTAATTCATGAGAAATAGTAAAAAGCTTCCTTGAATTTGAATGATTAGCATTTACAAGAATTACTGGTACTCCTTCTTTTGTATGAAAATTTATTCCAGAAAATTTAAATGTTTCATCAAAATCCAATTCATGTACTATTATTCCTTTTTTCTCAAGCACGTTTATTAAATCATTTATTGGCCCTTTAGGGATTTTAAAATAAGTCCTAACTTGTTCAGCAAACCTATCTGGTGTTAAATCATATTCCTTTATATCTGTATAGGGTAAATCAACATCTATTTCTACATTATCTAATAACTCAGAAATGTGACCAGATAATATATTAACTTTTGCTTCTAAAATTTTATTTTTAGTAATTGTTGTACTTAAGTTCTTTCTATAGTAAAATTCTTTAATATAATAAGCTTGTTGCTTCTTATAAAAAAAAGAAATTGGATAATTTAGAACCGAAGACAACTCATTTAATGTCTCAATTGAACATTCAGCGAAACCCTTTTCAATCTTAGAAAGCATACTTTGAGAGATTGTTTCTAATAATTTGGAAAGTGAAGATTGCGAATAACCTCTACTTTCTCTTGCAAGTTTTATTCTTTCAATATTAATAGTCTTCATTTTTTGTTTTATAAAATATATTTAAAAAAGCTTTTTTAGGCAAAGAACGGATTAATTAATTCTAACTACTCTTTGTTTTGTTTTGAGTAGTCTTCTTTTTTAACCTCACATTATCTAATTCATTGTTGCTATTTTGATTAGCATTATTAAATTCATATTTAACATTGTCAAACAAATCATTATATGTGAGATTGAAATTAACTTCCTTTTTACTTACTAATGAAGTAATTGAAGTTCCTTCAAATACTAAACCTCTAAACTGAGGTCCAACAAATAAAACTGGAATCGAATCGATTCCTCCATCAAACGGTAACTGATTCATTATATTATTACTTCTAGGAGTAGAAACATAATTTGGTTTGCCATTACTGTTTAATTTTTTGATATAAACAAGATATCTATCTTTAATTATAAAATACGCTGAACCGTATCTCGTTTTATATCTGACACTTTTACCAAAATCAAGATTGTTTTTAATTTTTTCAACAATCTTTCCTTTAATAGAGGCGTTTAACATAGCAGAATACACTCTACTATCTATAAAAAAATAAGGGTTTTCTTCCATTTTGAAATCAACCTCTTTCCTCGCATTAAGTACAATATTATTTATTATACTTAGCTCACTTTTCAATTCAGCCTTTACAGCTTGAATGTTAGCCAAACTCCTAAATATTGGCTCATTTTCTTGACCAAGTAGAAAAAAATCACTACTTTTGTCGTGTCCTAAAGGACTGCTATTAATATCATGCATTTTAAAAAAAATTTAAAGCCCTTCGCCTAAAAAGGGCTTTTTTAATATATTTATTTGCGCAAATATACAAAAATTTATGAATACTTTTATTTTAAATCTATGAATGAAATAAATTTGTTATCTTTTATATAATTAATCAGTTCCGTCAACATCGGCAAAACCTCAACCTCAAACCAAAAGTTTTATCAACCAAAATTGACTTCTTGAAGAAGTATGTGGCTACTTTAAATATTTAGACAGTTACTCTTGAAAATTAGCAACGTTTTCTTTTAACTCCTTATATATAATAATTTTCTATTTTTTATCTAAATACGAACTATTAAATTTAAGAAAAATCTTTCAAAATATTGCTTTTAATCGATTTTTTTTGTATATCATCTTGTTTATCAGTATGTTTGTCGTAACCAAATTTACCAATTAAATTATGAAAAAAACTACAATTTATGTTACAGCGTTATTATTTTGTACATTATTAAGTTTCTTTAACTGTAATAAAGAAGTAAAAGACGAAGGCCCTAAATTTATATCCAGAAATTCTTATTTTATTGATTTCCATAATGGTGTTAGTATATATAGAGATAATATTTCTAGAAAAATTATGAATGGTTACTACATTGTTGGTGACTCATCTAAAAAATGGGAAGAGCTTTCTGTAAAAGATGGTCTTTTAAACGGGGATTATATTGTATACCACAACAATGGTGAAAAATTTACACATTCCAAATATTATAAAGGAACGCTTCATGGTGAAGACTTGTTATATTATACTTCTGGAAAGCTAAAGAAATTTTCTGCTTACGACAAAGGAAAACGTTTTGGAAAAGTTATTGAATATTATGAAGGTGGTCAAGTAAAATCTGAATCTAGAATAAAAAATGACGAAGTTATTTCATCTTTAATTTTCGATGAAACAGGTGATCTAGTATCTAAAATATACACAAAAGAGAACAATAGGATTACGCAAGAATTTAAAGATGGCGAATTACTTTCAGAAGAGGTTATCCCAAACTATTATAGCTATAAAAATAGCGGTATTGGGACTATTAGTACAAATGATATTGAGAGAGACTAAGCTATATAACCAAATGTATGTGAGATAAAAATTTTAAAAATCCTTCCAAGAAATGGGAGGATTTTTTACTAATTTATATCAATTCCTTAACGCTATCTCTCAACTCTGGCAAAACCTCAACCTCAAACCAAGGGTTCTTTGTCAGCCAAAATTGGTTTCTAGGTGATGGATGTGGCAAAGGCAAATATTTGGGTAAATATTCTTGAAAATTGTCTACAGTTTCAGTCAACGTTTTCTTCACCGCTTTTCCTAAGTAATATTTTTGTGCATACATACCAATTAAAAGAACCAACTCAACATTCTTAAGTTCATCAAACAAAGGTTTGTGCCATAGTGGTGCACATTCTGGTCTTGGTGGTAAATCGCCCGTTTTTCCCTTTCCAGGATAGCAGAAACCCATCGGTATTATAGCGAATTTGGTTTCATCATAAAAATCCTCATCGGAAACATTTAACCATTTTCGTAGTTGTTTACCACTAGCATCATCCCAAGGAATACCAGAAGCGTGCACTTTTGTTCCTGGTGCTTGACCTATAATGACTATTTTAGAATCTGGATGTGCTGATACAACTGGTCTTGGTCCTAGAGCTAAATGATCTTTGCAGATAGTACATTGTTTTATATTTTGGAGTAAACCCCGCATTATTTCTTTCCTCCAACACAAACAACAATCTCGCCTTTTGGTGATTTATTGGTGTAATACTCTAAAACATCTTTGGCAGTTCCACGAATAGTTTCTTCATATAATTTTGTAAGTTCTCGTGATACAGAAACAGGTCTATCTTCACCAAAATACTCACAAAAATGACCTAAGGTTTTTACCAATTTATGCGGACTTTCATAAAAAATGATAGTTCTGGTTTCTTCGGCTAATAGTAATAAACGGGTTTGTCTTCCTTTTTTAACAGGCAAAAAACCTTCAAATACAAACTTGTCGTTTGGTAATCCAGAATTTACAAGTGCTGGTACAAAAGCTGTGGCTCCAGGTAAACAATCTACTTCAATATTATTTTCTATACAGGCTCGAGATAGTAAAAATCCAGGGTCTGAAATGGCTGGTGTTCCTGCATCACTAATTAATGCAACCGATGTTCCACTTTTTAACTTTTGAATGATATTTTCAACCGTTTTATGCTCGTTATGCATATGGTGCGATTGCATATGCGTGGAAATATCGAAATGTTTTAGAAGCTTCCCTGAAGTACGAGTATCTTCTGCTAGAATTAAATCGACGTCTTTTAAAACCTCAACAGCTCTAAACGTAATGTCTTTTAAGTTGCCTATTGGCGTTGGTACAATGTAGAGTTTGCCCATTACTCAAACTTACTTTCAACAATTTGTAAAAACCGTTCTTCAAACTCTTCTTTATCAGTCCAATCGTTATAATCTGGTTTTACCATATCTTGAATAAATCGTTTAGCATCACTAAAAGAAAGTGAGGTATTTAATTGAGATATAACGCGATCATAATCTTCAGCTTTACCGTCAAATAAATGTTTTATAAAAGCAATTTTATCGTTTAGCCCAATATTAAGTTTACCTGTTTTTATTTTATCGTTTAATGATTTTTTTTCATTAGATCCGCTCTTCCTATCTGATAAAGAAACTGGTTCAAAAACTGGCATGTTCTTAAAGCCTTCCGTGAGCTCTTCTAAATTGTGTTTTTTAATAGGTGTTTTAGGAATAGCTTCTTCAAAAATGGTATCTACCTGCTGAGTTTCATGAGGCATTTGTGCCACCATATCTTTAATTTTTTCCATCACGGGCTCCATGATATCATCGTCTTCAACCTCATCCAAGTTAATGTATATTTTATCTTCAACCTCAATATTGTCGCTCACTTTGTTATTAAAAGCTTCATCGAGCATCCCAAAGAAAGATGAATCGCTACCAATAGTTGGAATATCGTCTTCAAAAGTTTCGTGAGCAAACTTCAGTACCGATAACTTTTCATAAAGCGCAACAACCTCAGCATGCATTTTTACAACATCTTCTTTTCCCTTTAGTTTAAGAATTCTATGTGCTATACTAATGAGATCAGATTCTAACTTCTTCTTCATTGTTTATAATTTTAAAATTAATGCCATTTAGAGGTTTGATTTTTAATAAATTTACGCCACCTTTATACAAACGAATAATTGTCTCGTTTTAGTGCTAAAATTACGAAATGTTTCTTGAAAATACCGTAAATCATAAAGAACAATTTGGATGGATTGAAGTTATCTGTGGCTCCATGTTTTCTGGAAAAACAGAAGAATTGATTCGAAGGCTTAAACGCGCCCAATTTGCCAGACAAAAAGTAGAGATTTTTAAACCTACTGTTGATGTGCGTTATAATGAAGATATGGTAGTATCGCACGATGCTAACGAAATTCGTTCTACTCCAGTTCCAGCAGCAGCCAATATTCCTATTTTAGCTGACGGTTGTGATGTGGTAGGTATTGATGAAGCTCAGTTTTTTGATGATGAAATTGTTCGTGTTTGTAACGATTTAGCCAACAAAGGCGTTAGAGTTATTGTAGCTGGTTTAGATATGGATTTTAAAGGCAACCCTTTTGGCCCCATGCCAAACCTTATGGCTACTGCCGAATATGTTACCAAAGTGCATGCCGTTTGCACGCGTACTGGAAACTTAGCTCAATATAGCTACCGAAAAGGCAAAAGCGATAATTTAGTGCTTTTAGGTGAAGTTGATGAATATGAACCTTTAAGTAGAGCGGCTTACTACAAAGCAACTATGCGCGATAAAGTGCGTAATATGAAAGTGAATGATGCCGAAGAAATAAACTCTAAAAACAAAGATAAGAATGCCTAAAGCACAAGAAACTGTGCTTGAAATAGACTTAAAAGCACTCGAACATAATTATCTGCATTTAAAATCTAAATTACAACCTAATACCAAATTTCTAGCCGTTGTAAAAGCTTTCGCTTATGGTAGTGATGCTTGTGAAATAGCAAAACATTTGCAAAATTTACAGGTTGATTATTTTGCGGTTGCCTATATAAACGAAGGTGTTGCATTGCGACAAGCTGGAATAACCAAGCCTATTTTAGTACTGCATCCGCAAGCCGTAAATTTTAAATCGTTAATTGAACATTGCTTAGAACCTAGTTTGTATAATGCAAAAATTTTAAAAGAATTTATTTCTGTTGCTTTTGACGAAAAACAAAATGAATATCCCGTTCACATCAAGTTTAACACGGGTTTAAACCGTTTAGGTTTTTGGCAGAGTGATGTTGATTTTATAGAAAAAATACTATCCTCAACCAAAACGATAAAAGTAAAATCTTTATTTTCTCATTTGGCTGCCAGCGAAGATTTAAATGAAAGTAAATTTACTCTAAACCAAATAGTAAACTTTAAAAGTATTGCTGAAAATTTTGAAAAAGCTTTAGGTTATAAACCTATGCTTCATATGTGTAATACGTCGGGAATTCTAAATTATCCTGATGCACATTTTAATATGGTAAGAAGCGGAATCGGACTATATGGTTTCGGAAATTCAGAAAAAGAAAACAAATACCTAAAACCTATTGCTAGTTTAAAAACTATAATTTCTCAAATTCATCATATTGAAAAAGGGGAATCTGTAGGTTATAATCGTGCCTTTAAAAGTGATTCATTTTTAAAAACTGCTACACTGCCCATTGGTCATGCCGATGGTATAGGTAGGCAATATGGTAACGGAAAAGGATTTGTAACTATACATGGACAAAAAGCACCAATAATTGGTAATGTTTGTATGGATATGATTATGGTTAACATTACAGATATTGAATGTTATGAAGGCGATGAAGTCATTATTTTTGATAAAAATACCACAGCAGAAAACTTAGCAGAAACGACAAATACCATTTCTTATGAACTCATAACCGACATTTCTCAACGTGTTAAACGTATTTTTGTTAAATAAGAATCTTATCAAATGTTAATATTTTAAACTTTTTTGATTATTTTAGTACTTCACTAACTAAAAATTTAGAAAAATATGTTAAAAGAATTTAAAGAGTTTGCAATGAAGGGTAACCTTGTAGACATTGCAGTTGGTTTTGTAATGGGTGCTGCTTTCAACAAGCTTGTCGCATCTTTTACAGGAGGTATTGTATCTCCGCTAATTGGATTATTATTCGATGCTGACTTTAAAGATTTAAAGTTTAAACTTAAAGAAGGCACATTAAACGATGCAGGAGAAATGGTTGGAGAATCTTACTTAGAATATGGTACATTTTTAACAAACGTTATCGATTTTATAATCGTAGCCTTCGTTATGTTTATGATTGTGAAAGGTGTAAACAAAATGAAAAAACCAGAGCCACCAGCACCACCAGCAGGTCCAACTCAAGAAGAATTATTAATGGAAATTAGAGATGCTCTTAAAAAATAACAAGATGTTAATTAAATAACAACCTGTTATTTCTTGTTAAAAAGTCCTCGTTTTGTAAAAATGAGGACTTTTTTTGTATTCAAAATTGTAATTAATACTTAGTTTTGCTCCATCAAATTTTAAAACATTAAAAATGAAAGTAGCAGTTGTAGGCGCCACAGGTATGGTTGGCGAAGTGATGCTAAAAGTATTAGAAGAACGTAATTTTCCCGTTACCGAATTGTTATTGGTAGCTTCAGAGCGTTCTGTTGGAAAAAAATTAACCTTCAAAAATAAAGAATATACAGTTATTGGTTTAGCAGATGCAGTGGCAGCAAAACCACAAATTGCTATTTTTTCTGCTGGTGGCGATACTTCTGTAGAATGGGCACCAAAATTTGCTGAAGCTGGCACAACTGTGGTTGATAATTCTTCAGCTTGGAGAATGGATCCTACTAAAAAACTTGTAGTTCCTGAAATTAATGCTCACGAACTAACAAAAGAAGATAAAATTATAGCTAACCCTAACTGTTCTACCATACAAATGGTTATGGCGCTTGCGCCGCTTCATAAAAAATATAAAATGAAACGTGTAGTGGTATCAACATACCAATCGGTTTCTGGCACTGGTGTTAAAGCTGTAAAGCAATTAGAAAATGAAATTGCTGGTATTGATGGCGAAATGGCTTATCCGTATCCAATTGGTAGAAATGCATTACCACATTGTGATGTATTTATGGAAAATGGCTATACTAAAGAGGAAATGAAATTGGCTAGAGAGCCGCAAAAAATATTTAATGATAAGACTTTTTCTGTAACAGCAACTGCGGTTCGTATTCCAACAGCTGGAGGGCATTCAGAATCTGTAAATGTTGAGTTTGAAAATGATTTCGATTTGGCGGATGTTAGAAAAATGCTTCATGAAACCCCTGGAGTAGTTCTACAAGATAATACTGACACGAATACATACCCAATGCCAATTTATGCACATGATAAAGATGATGTTTTTGTTGGTCGTTTACGAAGAGACGAAACACAACCAAATACATTAAATATGTGGATAGTTGCTGATAATTTACGTAAAGGTGCTGCAACAAACACCATTCAAATTGCTGAGTATTTAATTGAAAATAAACTAGTCTAACACTTTATTAACTATACTATCAAACTTTAAGCTTCTTCATTAAAATGAAGGAGCTTTTTTTGTTTATTTTTGAAGGCTCTAATAGATATTTATTATAAAAATCTAATTAAAATTACCGTGAATTATCCTCAAACTAAAACTGTAGATACCGCAGACACCTTTTTTGGTGTAGAAGTGAAAGATCCTTATCGTTGGTTAGAAGATGATATAAGTGAAGACACAGAAGCTTGGGTAAAAGATCAGAACCAAACCACTTTCTCATATTTAGATAAAATTCCTTTTAGAAAAGAATTAAAAGAACGCTTATCTGAAATATGGGATTACGAAAAAATTAGCGCCCCATTTAAAGAAGGCAAATACACCTATTTTTCTAAAAATGAAGGATTACAAAATCAAAGTGTTATTTACAGGAAAAAGGATGATAATGATGCTGAAGTTTTTTTAGACCCTAACACCTTTTCAGAAGATGGCACTATTTCTCTTGATGGATTAAGTTTTTCAAAAAATGGAGAAATCGCTGCATATTCTATTTCTGAAGGCGGAAGCGATTGGAGAAAAATTCTCATTATGGATACTGAGACTAAAACACTAATTGAAGATACCTTAATTGATGTGAAATTTAGCGGTATCTCATGGTACAAAAATGAAGGATTTTATTATTCTAGTTACGATAAGCCTAAAGGCAGTGAGCTTTCAGCAAAAACAGATCAACACAAAGTATTTTACCATAAATTAGGAACTTCTCAAAAAGAAGATCTTTTAATATACGGCGGTAAGCCTGAGGAAAAACATCGCTATATCTATGGAACTGTAACCGAAGATAATAAGTACTTAGTACTCACCCCAAGGGTTTCCACATCTGGCAATAAGCTTTTTATCAAAGATTTAAGTGTTCCTAATAGTGAATTCATTACTATTTTAAATCATACAGATAGCGATACGTATATTATTGAAAATGAAGGCAGTAAATTATTTCTAGTCACAAATTTAAACACACCAAATAAGAAAATTGTTTCTGTAAATGCTTCAAACCCAACACCAGAACATTGGGTTGATGTTATTCCTGAAACCGAACATGTATTGAGCCCTTCTACAAGTGGTAGTTACTTTTTTGCGCATTATATGATTGATGCCATTTCTAAAGTAAAGCAATATGATTATAACGGAACTTTTATTAGAGATGTAAAATTACCTGGTTTAGGGTCAGCAAATGGCTTTGGAGGAAAAAAAGAAGAGAAAACAGATTATTTTTCATTTACAAATTATTACACGCCATCAAGTATTTATAAATATGATGTTGATACTGGTACCATTGAATTATACAGAAAACCTGCTATAAAATATAATGAAGACGACTATGAAAGTCACCAAGTATTTTACAGGTCTAAAGATGGCACAAAAGTACCTATGATAATCACTCACAAAAAAGGAGTTGAACTCAATGGTAAAAATCCAACTATTCTTTATGGTTATGGCGGATTCAACATTAGCTTAACCCCTTCATTTAGCATTACGAATGCCGTTTGGATGGAACAAGGTGGTATTTTAGCTGTACCTAATTTACGTGGTGGAGGTGAATATGGAAAAAAATGGCATGATGCTGGAACTAAAATGCAAAAGCAAAATGTATTTGATGATTTTATTGCCGCTGCAGAATACTTAATTACGAATAAATACACCTCATCTGATTATCTAGCTCTAAGAGGGGGCTCTAATGGCGGATTATTAGTAGGTGCTGTAATGACTCAGCGACCAGATTTAGCCAAAGTAGCGTTACCAGCCGTAGGTGTTTTAGATATGCTTCGATATCATACATTTACAGCAGGTGCAGGTTGGGCATACGACTATGGAACCTCAGAAGATAATAAGGAAATGTTTGAATATCTAAAAAACTATTCGCCTGTTCATAATGTAAAAGAAGGCGTTCAATACCCAGCAACTTTAATTACAACTGGAGATCATGATGATCGTGTTGTACCTGCGCATAGTTTTAAATTTGCTGCTGAATTACAGAGCAAACAAACTGGAGACAACCCAACGCTTATTAGAATAGAAACCGATGCAGGTCATGGTGCTGGAACACCAGTAAGCAAAACCATTGAGCAATATGCAGATATTTTTGGTTTTACGCTTTATAATATGGGATTCAGAAAGCTTCCTAATAATTCTAAAAAAGATGATTAAAAATATAAAATATCTATATTAATAGCTCAGTAATACCAATTATTAGGAAAAACCGCTAATTATTCAGATATTTAAAATTAATTTTATTTAAAATGGCTAATGTTGATAATATAAGAAATGGACTGATTAACAAATTACTATCCATAAAAAATAAAGACTTTTTAGTAGCTCTTGACAAATTGATATCTTCAAGTTCGTCCGAATCTGAAATCGTTGAATTAACTAAACAACAGAAAATGATACTAGATATTAGTGAAGAAGATATTAAAAATGGAAAATTAATTTCCCAAGAAGCTATGGATAAAAGAAATCTTGAATGGCTAAACGCAATGTAATTTGGACAAAGACAGCTGACATCCAGTTTGTTGGAATTTTAGAATATTGGGTTAATAGAAATAAATCTAATACTTATTCAAAAAAACTTGTGAAATTAGTTGCTCAAAGAACAAAACAAATTGCAGAAAAACCGCTAATTTATAAAGCTACTGATTATAAAGATATAAGAGTTGCATCATTGGGCAACTTTAGTATTTATTATAAGACTTCGCAGAAATCAATTATAATAACCGCTTTTTGGGATAACAGGCAAGACCAAAAGAAACTTTTGGAAATATTACAAAAGTAAAACTATATACAATTTATCTAAACTTTATTTTAATGCGATTTCTTTTGGAATAAAAATCATAATTGTTATATCTAATTAAATCACATATAATTGCTTCAAGTTAAAAACATATCTTTTAAGTATAAAACACAATTTGTTTTAAACAACATTAGTTTTAAGGTTAAAGCTGGTGAACATCTTTCCATTATTGGTGAAAGTGGGTCTGGAAAAAGCACACTTTTAAAAATACTTTATGGTACTTATGATTTAAATAAAGGCCAAATATTTTGGAAAGACCAAGAAATCTTAGGTCCGAAATATAACCTCATTATTGGTCCTGAATATATGAAATATGTCGCTCAAGAATTCGACTTGATGCCATTCATTTCAGTTGCCGAAAACATTGGTGCGTTCCTTTCTAATTTTTATCCTGAAGAAAAACAAGAACGTATAAAAGAACTACTTGATGTTGTTGAATTAAATGATTTTGCCAACACTAAAGTAAAACTTTTAAGTGGCGGACAAAAACAACGTGTTGCATTGGCTAGAGCCATTGCTAAACAGCCTGAAATATTATTATTAGATGAACCTTTTAGCCATATTGATAATTTTAAAAAGCAATCGTTAAGAAGAAGTTTATTTAAATATTTAAAAGAAAAAAATATTACTTGTATTGTGGCAACTCATGATAAAGATGATGTATTATCATTTTCAGACACTATGATTATTTTACACGAAGCCAAAATAATAGCTAATAATTCTCCAAAACATTTATACAAAAATCCAAAAAATAAATTAATAGCTTCCTTTTTTGATGAATTTAATGACATAAATGGTGATATTATTTATGCAAACCAATTACAACTTGTCGAGAAATCAAAATTAAAAGCAACCGTAAAAGTATCTTATTACAAAGGTTATTATTATTTAATTGAAGCTGATTTGAATGGTGAAAAAATTTTTTTTGAAAACCAATCTGAAATAAAAAAAGACACTGTTATTTCTCTTGAAATTATAAAATAATTTATTGAACATCCCTAATTTATAATAAACCTAAGGGCATCTTGATTTTGTCATTCAGAGGTAACGAGGAATCTCATTCATTATCAACAGATTCTTCACTTCGTTCTGAATGACAAAAAATTAGGATTATGCGTGATTAAGGACATTCAAAGAATTTACTTATCAAACTTTTTTAATAAAGCTGGTAAATAAAAAATATCTGTAATTAACGCAATAGCAACAGTTACCGCGCAAAGCAAACCAAAATATCTTACTGATGGTACAGCACTAGAACTTATAATTAAAAAGCCCCCAACTAATGCAATTGTGGTAGAGAGAAGTGCACCTCCAGTATATTTCATAGCATTATTCATACGCTGTTCTGGAGTTCCTATAATGTATTTACTACGTCGATATTTGTGTACTAAATGAATGGTATCATCCATAGCTATTCCTAACATAATTGGTGTAATCATTGCTGTTGTAACATCTAATGGAATATTTAATAAGCTCATAAAAATAGCCAATATAACTAATGGTAAAACGTTTGGAATTAATACTAAAAGTGTCGTTCTGAGGCTTTTTATAAAAAACCATAAACACAAAAAGGCAACAAAAAAAGCAGCAAAAAAGGATTTAAATTGCGTCTCTAAAATAAAATTATTTAACTGTGCAAAAACTACTGCAAAACCATTGATTTTGAGATTATAAGATGATGTTTCAAAGGATGTTTCAAAATCTTTTTTTATATCGTCCAGCACTTGTTCAAGTTCTGAAGTTCGCATTTCTTTTAAAGTTAAAGTAAAGCCAGCAGTGGTTAAATCTTTAGAGAATAATTTAAAAAAACTATTGCCGTTAACATCTAATTCTGCTAATGTGCTTTTTATCCTATCTTCAGATACACTAGATTGAAATAAAACTGGTGTACGTTTTTCTAAAAATGATTTTATGGTAATTACCGAAACAGGCGAAGCAATTAAAGGGTTATTGTCAAGCTTATTCTGAAAATCTTCAAGCTGTTTCATAGCTTCTTTGTTCAGAATTTTTTCACCCTTTACTGTTGAAATATTTAACTGTAATCTATTGCTTCCGCCTAATTCAACTTCAACAGTTCTTAAATCTTGTTTAGCCTTTCCTTCAGCTAAAAGATCACGCGAATTGGTATCTATTTTTACTTGAAAAATAGAATACGCCCCAAATAAAAGTACAACTGTAAAGGAAACTATAATCGTAGTTTTATACTTTGATGTAAAACCATTAAGCCATTCTATAAATTTATGCTGAGAGTACTTTTTTATACTAAACAGCGGTTTTGCTTGTTCAAAATTTAAATTCATAAAACTAAAACCTATTATAGTTATAACATAAACCAGAATAAAACTAAGCACTAAACCAATACAAGTAAATACACCCATATTTTTAAATGCAGGTAAAGGCGATAAATACAGTGCAAAATAACCAACAAATGTAGTAAGCGTGGTATAGAAACATGGTGTTAAACTTTTACGAATTGCTAATGTTAAGAGTTGCACCTTAGATAATGATTTATTTACAATTCCTTCCTTATGATAAATATTTATAATATGAACAGCATCACTTACACTATATACCATAAGTATGGTTGGGATGAGCATAGAAATCATATTCAAAGCAAACCCTAAAGACGTTATGAGTCCAAATAGCAAACTTACTGGAACAGCGACCGAGAGAAGAGAAATAATTAAATAACGCTTACTTGGTAATAAAAACAGCAATAGTATTGTAATGACCAAAACCGTTAAAATCCCAAAGGTTAAGCTCTCTTTATAAATACCTTTACTATAGGCTTCGTTTAAAACAGGTGGCCCTGTTAAATAATAATTAGAATATTGTTTTTCTATAATGGTACGTATTTCGCCTGCAATATCTTTGCGTTTCTCTTCTATGGTAGGTGTAGGGTTTAGTTGGATGTAAAAAAACTGATTTTTATAATCCTTAGTTACCAATTGCGACGTGATATTTGACAATTTTGAAAACAGGTTTTTTAAACCTTTTTCGCTTCGTTTTTCATTATATAAATCATCAAAATTAATTTTATTATTCGCATAAATAGGATATTTAGCCTTTGCTAGACTAAACGTTGTTTTAACATAAGGTAATGTTTCAATACGTTCGTGAAGTGTATTTAGTTGTTGTATTTCTGCTTCTCCAATAGCATTTTTAACAGGAAGCATTGCGATAAAAATTTCGTCTGAGCCAAAATTTTCTTGAAAGTCTATATAAGCATTATAACTTGGATCATCTTCTAAAAACCAGATGGAAAGCGAATTGTCTACACGTAATTTTTGAAGCGTTTGATAGCCAGAAACACCCATTAAAATAGCAAGTACTATAATTATTGCTATTCTGAATTTAATAATAGTTTCTATGATATTTTCTAATCTTTTCATGATAACGACACTGCATAAGCCCCATAATTTCCATGATGGCTTATAGAAATTCCAACATTCAACTTTTTAGAATTATAATATATGGAAGGTATTCCGAATTCTGATTTTACAATTTTTAGTTTTGATTTTAATACTTTAAACTGATTAGAAATAGAAACAAGTAATGCTTCCTTAATCATTTGACTCTGGTTTGCATAATTACTACATAATAATTTTATACATTTTGATGTGATTTCTCTATGTTCTAAATGTGCTTCTGATAAAATATATTGAGATGAAATTTTAGTGTTTACAAAACATTTAAAGTCTTTATAGGTTACTTTGAAATTCGCATTATTGATTTCACATTGAAATTGCTTTGGATTATAAAATCGACAGGGTTGTATTTGTGTATATAATTTATAAGCTGCCTCTTTCATGCTCCATAGCTGCCAAACCATTATAAATGGGTTTTTAGAGTCGTGAATTAATTGCTGTTCATTTAATGTGAAGAGTTTCTCTAAAAAACGAGGTCTTTGCCAATTGGAAGATTTCTTTGTTTCAACAATATCTATGATATCTACGCCTACCATTAGTTGGCTAACTTTGTATTTACAATTTCCATTACTGCTTTAACATCAAGCATTTTTTCCATGTCCTCATTTTCCAACCTAATATCAAATTCATCTTCAATATCAAGAATAATATCTACTAAATTTGCTGAATTTATCTTTAAGTCTTTTACAAAATCTGTGTTTTCTGAAAGGTTTTTAAAAGCATCTTCATCTTGAATATAGGGTGCAATAATTTCCTTTAATTTAGAAATGAGTTCTTCGTTTTGCATAACATTATTTTTTTAATGTAAAGTTACGCTATAAATCGTTTAAATAAAACACAGGCATTAACATCTCCAAAACCAAAACTGGCTTTAGCTAAAATATTAAATTCAACATCCATTTTTTTATTTGGAATTTTTTCAGAAGCCACTAGTTTACTAATCTCTGGATGTAAGTCTTCACAATTAATATTTGGTGCTATAAATTGTTCTTTTAACTGAATCACGCTTGCCACACATTCTATAGCTCCCGAAGCCGCTAAACAATGACCTATCATGGATTTAGTGGAATTGATATAAGGAAAATCGTTTTCTTTTCTATTTAAGGCTTTACTCCAATTTTCTATCTCTAGAGCATCTTTTGATGTTGCAGTAAGATGTCCATTTATCACCTCAATATCATCGGGTTTTATATTAGCATTTTCAATAGCTTTTTTAATACAGCGCTGCACCGCCTTAGGGTTTGGAGCTGTTAATGTTCCACCATGGCGTTGCCCTCCAGAATTTACTTCTCCTCCTAAAACCTCAGCATAAATAGTTGCTCCTCGCTCTAAAGCACTTTCTAGAGATTCTAAAACTAATGCGCCTGCACCACTTCCTGGAACAAATCCTGATGCAGTAGCACTCATGGGTCTTGAACCTGCTTCTGGATTATCATTGTACTTATAAGTCATAACACGCATGGCATCAAAACCTCCCCAAAGATATGGCCCATGATCACTACAACTACCAACCAACATCCGTTTTGCTTTTCCTGCTTGAATACGATTATATCCCATTAAAAGCGCTTCAGTTCCCGTAGTGCATGCTGATGAATTTGTGGTAACTTGATTTCCTAAACCTAGCATCCCTCCTAAATATGCAGAAATTCCACTTGCCATCGTTTGAACTACAACGGTACTACCTAAACGTTTTACTTGTTTGTCGTCTAACTTATAAATAGCTTCTCGAAACTTCTCAACTCCAGAAGTCCCAGTGCCAAATATTAAACCTGTATCATAATCTAAATCACTTTCAGGATTCATATGAAAACCTGCATCTTTCCATGCATCAATACCAGCTATACAACCGTATAAAATTCCTGAACTATTAAATCCTCGCAATTGTAAATCAGTGAAATATTTCGATTTTAATTCATCTGAAATTTGAGGAATACCTCCTATTTGACATGAAAAATTTAAATCCTTTAATTCTTGATGAAAAGTGATACCAGATTTACCCTCTTTTAAAGCATTAGTAAAATTGGTAACACCAATAGCATTAGGCGATACAACTCCTAAACCTGTAATAACAACACGTTGTTTCATATTTTCATCATTCCAGAAATTTTACCTCTTGCAACCAATTCATCTTTTTCATTAATCATTTTTACTTTACATTTCAACTTATTAAACCGAAAGATTTCTTTCTCAGAAATAACAGTTACTTTTTCATTAGGCAAAACAGGAAGGTAAAAATCTACCTGATGCGAAGTCAATGCTATTTGAGGTTTTGTTGTTTCATTCAGCTTATTTCTAAGCAAATAAATACCAAGACAAACTAGACCAATTTGTGCCATACATTCGGTTAAAATAACCCCTGGAGTAATTGGATTATTTTTAAAATGCCCTTTATAAAATGATTCGTCTTTTTTGAAGGTGTAGTGTCCTGTAACACCATCTTCTGAAATAGCATTTATCCCATCTACGAATAGAAATGGGGTTTGATAGGGTAAAAGTGATATGATTTTTTCTACTTTCATAAGGTAAATAGACCTCACAGGTTTTGAAAACCTGTGAGGTCTTACAATAAAATTATTCTAATAAAAATATTTTTTCTAACTCTTGTTGTTTTATAAAATGAGAGGCAATGAAATTGTCCTTGTCTTCAAACAGACTGATGACCTCTTTTCTCAATAAAAGCGTGGGCTTACTCGATATTAATGATAAAAAAGAGGAATGTTTATATAATTTGAAGTCACTTACGAAAGCGTGGTGTTCTGGATTTAGATGAATATAAATAATTAATCTTTTAAGATAATCTTCATTATCAACCTTAATTCTTGAAAACCTATCCTTAAATAAACTACCACTTCGTCCATAAGATTTATTAATACTTTTTGAATATGAATTAAAAAAGTTTGAAAATGATTGAGATATTTTCTTCTCTTCGATATTTTCTCGAGTTTTCACTAAAAGATGAAAATGGTTTTTAAGAAGGCAATACGCCATAATATTGCTTGTTGGAACAATATACTTTTTTAAAAGAGACAAAAAATAAGTATAGTTTTTATCTTCTAGGAAAATATTTTCCTTATTATTTCCACAGTTGTAAATGTGAAAATAAGAATCTTCAACCAATGGTTCGTATTTCACTTTTTTATACTTTTTGAGACCTCACAGGTTTCATGTGCTGAATTTATTTTAGTATCGAACCTGTGAGGTCTTTTAAACTTAAACTCAACTTAAATGCTCACCTCCATCTACAGGAATAGTAGTTCCTGTAATCCATGAGGCTTCATCTTTACTTAATAAATATACCACATTGGCCACATCTTCAGGTAAAGTTAAACGCTTATTTGGATTTCTAATTAAACTATGTTCAATAATTGTTTCGCTATCAGGAATCATTCTCAAAGAGGAGGTATCTGTAACACCTGCTTGAATACAATTGGCTTTAATTCCAAAAGGCGCAAATTCTAAGGCAATACTTCTAGTTATAGCTTCGAGTGTTACTTTAGCCCCAGAAACAGCTGCATAATTTTTCCAAGCTTTAGTATTCCCTTCGCTGGTAAAACTTATAATTCGTACATCATCTGCAAACAAATTAGCATCAAAAATGGCTTTAGTCCAATCGTATAAACTTATAGCCATTGCATTAATGGTTAATGCAAAATCATCGTTTTTTAACACTGGTTTATCTTGAGAAATCATAGGCTTTAAATTGCCTTTTGCAATGCTGTGTATTAGTGTTCTTATGACGCCTTTTTCTATAAATAAAGTTTTTAATTCTTCAATGACAACATCTCGTTTTTCAGCTTTAGAAGCATCTATATTAAATGATTTAAACTGAACCCCTTCTTTTATTATTGTATTAAATTCTGCTTGAATGACATCATCTTGCGACCTAGAATTTCGATGAACTATACAAATATTCATCCCATGCTTTGCTAGTTTTTTTGCAGTTGCCAAACCTAAACCAGAGCTTCCTCCAAGGATTAATGCCCATTGATTTTTATTTTGAAATTCTTTCATTTTGTTTATGAAGTTTTTTACTAGACCTCACAGGTTTCTAAAACCTGTGAGGTCTTCTAATTTATGAGATACTGAAACATGTTCAGCATGACAAAATGCTTTTTATCACCATTCTAATAAAATACGTTGTGCCGAAAATCCGGGTCCAAAACTAAGCATAATCCCTTTGTCTCCTTTTGGCAAATCTCTATCCATAAAACGTTCTAACACATAAAGCACTGTAGCACTACTCATGTTTCCATATAAACGTAATACTTCTTTTGTATCATCTATATTCTTACCTAAATCACCGAATAAATCTTCAACAGTTTGCACAATCTTTTTCCCTCCAGGATGAAATACTAAATGGTCAATATCTTCAATGGTTAAATCATTCCGCTCTAAAAACGGATGAATAATTTTAGGAAAATGATCTGATATGGTTTGTGGTACAGATTGATCTAATACCATTTGTAAACCTGAATTTCTGAGCTTAAAACCCATCATATGTTCAGCATCAAAAAAATGATACATCGCTTCGTCCTTAATTTCTGGTCCAACCTCATCTTCATAAGACGACAAAATAACACTCGCACAACCATCACCAAAAATTGCTGCACTTACAATGTTTACCATCGAATAATCTTCTATTTGAAAAGTAGCCGTTGGAGATTCTACCGCTACTACAACAGCACGTTTGTTTGGATTAGCTTTTAGAAAATTTTTAGCGTATAATATGCCTGAAACACCTGCTGCACAACCCATTTCTGTTACTGGCAAACGAACGATGTCTTGTTTCATTTTTAAACTATTAATTAAATAGGCATCCAAAGAAGGAATCATAATGCCAGTGCAACTAACGGTTATAATATAATCGATATCTGTGGGTTGTAACTTTGCTTTATCCAAGACTTTTACTAAACACTTTTCTGCAAGTATTATTGATTCTCTTGCATAAATATCATTTTTTTCTTCGAACGAGGTCTTTAAAAACACCTCTTCGGCATCCATTATAGAATAGCGTTTATCAACCGCTGCATTTTCAAAAATCTTAAGCACTTTCCGTTTAAAACGTTCCTCTTGTCCTTCTAACCAAAGCTCCACAAAAGGTAAAATATCTTTTGTCTCTCTAGTATATTTTGGAAGTTGCTTTGCAACAGATGTAATTCTTACTGCCATTTACGTTCTAATTAACCATTGGTAACGAAATGCCCATTTCCAACGGATTTGTGATTTAAGGTTTAATTGTTTTGACATTTTTTCTAAATCTTCGCGCTTAAATGCGCGCAAAATAGACGTTAATCCATCCTGAACGATCATATGGTTTGAAATTACCATTCCCAATAATTTGAATAAGCCATAAGCGACTTGACTACGTTGCAAATCGTTAACAACGATTCCTAAATTAGATTTCTTTGATAAATTAGATAATAAACTTAAAATGTCTTGTTCTTTAAAATGATGCAAAAATAATGTTGTTAAAGCAATATCATAATCTATTTCTTGAAATGCATCTGAAAAGACATCTTCATTCTTATAAGACAATTCAGGGTAGTTTATTGATAATTCCTTAGCATAATCAATGGCATCTTGGTTAGCATCAATACCTATTAGTTTAAAATTGTAATTGTGCTTTCTTCCGTAATCTGCTACTAATCTCAAAATATCACCATGTCCGCAGCCCAAATCTAAAATTGTATAGGTTTTATCTTTGGATTGATGTTTCAATAATTGCTGAATACCATCTAGTGTTACTCGATTTCCACCAAGCCATTTATTTATTTTTCCTAGTTTGTCTAAAGTGTCGCGTAACAGATCGCCCTTCATAGAAAAATCGTCCATGAGTTCCGTTTCGTTACTTCTATATGCAGTATTTATAAATAAGGGCATTACACTTTCATAGGTTTACCATGGGTCATTTTAATAATCATTGGAACTAAGAATGGAAACCATTGTAATAGCATTAATAATTTTGGTGCTAACCAATTTTTTCTAAAGAAATAGGCAATAGTATGACCCACTTTAAGTCTTAAATTAAAGGTTTGTTGCCATCTTTTTGCATACAGGTTTTCCAATATTTTCCTAGATTTAATTTTTCCTTGAAGATAATCAATTATGAGCTCAGAAGCTAATTGTGAGCTTCTAATGGCCATTCCCATACCGTTACCACATAAAGGATGAATCATACCTGCAGTATCGCCGCACATAATCATATGGTTTTCAACAGGACTTTTAGTTTCAAAAGAAATTTGACTAATTGTTAATGCTTCTTCAAACGCTTTTGTTGAATTTAAAAACAGTGCTTTTAAAGCGTTGTTTTTAAATAGTACTTCCTCTTGAAAAGCATCTATGTCTTTATACTTTTTGAAAGATTCAAAATTAGTAATATAACATAGGTTTATGTTGTTGTTTTCTACTTTCGATACGCCACAATAACCGCCTTTAAAATTATGAAGCGCTACTTTATCTTCAGAAAAATTACCAGACACATGAATCTTTACTCCTAAATATGGTGATTTCTTTTTGATGAATTTTCGTTGAAATTGGATATCTAAATGAGAACGTTTTCCATAAGCACCAATAACTATTTTAGATTTAAAAACCTTATTAAATTTCGTTTTTACTTGAAAAGTATCAGCTTTAAATTCAACGTTATTTACACTGTCCTGAAGCACTTCAACTCCATTTTTAAGAACTAATTTATAGAGTTGAAAATCTAATTCGTAACGGCTTATTCCAAAACCACCAAGCGGCAATTTAGCTTCTATTTTTTTGTTATTGTGTGTAGTTAATTCAAATTTTGAAATACGTTTTGAACCAAATTTGAAAGGATCAAATCCTAAAAAATTTAAATAAGGTAACACTTCATTAGACACATATTCGCCACAAACTTTATGTTTAGGATACGTATTTTTTTCAATAAGTAGCACTTTAATATTTGACTTGGATAGATGAATAGCATTTGTTAAGCCTGCTAAACCACCTCCTATAATTATAACATCATATTTTTGTGTTAGCATTTATAAATTTTGATAATGGATAACATCAATTTTTACGGTTTTACTCATCACCATGCTTCCGCCACCAACATCAAAATCTCTGCGGTTAATTTCAAAATTTGACTTGATTTTATACCCTTTTGATAATTTAAATACTTCAACAGGTATCGTAATTTCTTTAGTTGTTCCCTTGATAATTAACTTGACTTTTACTGAGTAGTTATTTTTTGATGTTTTACTAATCGATTTACTTTCAACCTTGATATATTCATGATTATCAACATCAAAATAATCTTCTTTTAATAGGTGTTCGTCTCTGCTGTCAATTCCTGTTTCAATAGAAGCTACTTTAATTTTGCCTTTGATATTTAAAAGTTTCTCCTCTTTATCAAAATCAGCGTTTATTGTGAATGTATTAAAATGACCATCAACATTAACACCTAAGTTGCGAATTATGAAATCTATACTTGAATTAGCCTGGGAAAAGCCAAATGATAAACTACAACAAAAAAATAAAGACAGATAAAAACGTAACATAAACAAGATTTATGTGTTAAGTTACATTACAATTTATATAAGAGGAAATAAATTAACATTTTTTACAAGATTTTGATGATTATGATTGAAGTCTCTCTAAACTGAATATCGTCTCCAACCTCTTTAGATAGTAGTAGTTTTGCTATTGGTGTAGATGGTGAAATGGCATAAAACAATTCGTTGTTTGCCATTAATTTGCCAGCGCTAATGGCAATAAAATAATTAGCATTTGACGTATAAACCAAACTTCCTAAACTTATTTTTTTAGATGTATTATTTATATCTATTTTAGAAAGCGCCTCTTTTATTTTTTGAATTTCAGCAAGTTGATTTCCTGCTTTTTCTCGTTCTAATTGTAACATAGCGCGACCAGTTTCATGCTTATCGCCTGCGCTACTTTTAGTTTCTGTTGTTAAGGATTGTTGAATTTCGTTTATGGTATTTTGAATGGTTTGAAACCTAGTTTCAACAAATTCAAGACATTTATTATATAGTTGTTGTTTTATGGTCATGCTTATTTTTCGTCATTGCGAGACTTTATAAAAAGTCGTGGCAATCTCATAATTTTAAGTTATAATTTAAAAGACTACCACGTCGTTTCTCTCCTCGTAATGACATTATACTAATTCTGCAAGTTCTTTACCAACCAAACTGCCAATGGCAACACCCATACCTCCTAAACGAACACCACAAAACATATGGTTTGTTAGCTGTTTTACAATGGCTTTTTTTTGTTTTCCAACACCCATAATACCGCTCCAACTATAATCTATTTCAAAACGTGTATTTGGTAAAATGGTTGTTTTTAAAAGGTCTGTAAGTTTATTTTGAATTAAATCTGTTTGGTTAAACTCGGTTGTTTCTTCAGTTTTAAAATCTAAGTTTCGACCTCCACCAAAAAGAATTCTATCATCTATATTTCTAAAATAATAATACCCTCTGTCCAAATGAAACGTGCCTTTTATATTTAGGTTTTTAATAGGTTTTGTAATTAACACTTGGGCTCTTGCTGGCTTTATCTTTTCGTTTAAAAGTTGGGATGCAAAACCATTTGTAGCAACGAGTAATTTTGAAGTTGAAAATTCGAATTGATTGGTTTTTACAATTACGGAATCATTTCTTTCTGAAAACTCTTCAACACTAATATTATTCAAAATTTTAATCCCTTTTGATTGTACTTTTTGAAGTAAAGCTTCCATCATTTTACCAGTATCAATCTGTCCTTCAAACTGATTGAAAATGTATTCATCTTTTATGTTTTTAAAATTAAAAATATTGTCTTTTAAGCTAAAAACAGAGTCCCTAAAAATAGGTTTAAGCAGTTTATTTATGGTTTCTTTTTTTGATAAACAAGTTTCAAATAATTCTGAATCTGTTTTATAAAACAATTCATAACCACCTAATTGCTGATAGTTAATAGTGTTATCTCCTAAGGTTTCTCTTAACAATTTTAAACCTTTTACACGATTCTTTATAAGTTGAATAACCTCATCTTCTGAATGAGATTCTAAATCATCAAGTATTTCGCTTAGGCTACCAAAACAAGCAAATCCAGCATTTTTAGTGCTAGCGCCTTGTGGGAGTGTTCCTTTTTCGAGTATTAACACTTTTGCTTTAGGAAATCGTTCTTTTAGATGTAACGCACAACTTAGCCCTACTATACCACTACCAACAACAGTAAAATCTATATTTGATAACCAGCTTTTTATTTCCCAGTATGAAAAGTTCATATTACGAAGTTAATATAATCACTTAAAGAAAAAGATAAACTTCTTAATAAACTGAAACATCTTAAATACAATTCACTTAAAAATAATTCATAAAAAAACTCCGAAATTACTTTCGGAGTTTTAATTTATTCTTCTGTTTGTTTTTCCATGACAAAATCTTCCATAAACTTGGTAGTATAATTACCTGCCAAATAATCTGGATGATCCATGAGTTGCCTATGGAAAGGAATGGTTGTTTTAATGCCTTCTATTACAAATTCATCTAAAGCGCGCTTCATTTTATTAATAGCCTCTTCTCTAGTTTGCGCTGTTGTAATTAACTTAGCAATCATAGAATCGTAGTTTGGCGGAATCGCATAACCTGCATAAACATGCGTATCTAAACGCACACCATGACCTCCAGGAGCATGTAATGTTGTGATGACACCAGGTGATGGTCTAAAACCATTATAAGGGTCTTCAGCATTAATTCGGCATTCTATAGAATGTAATTTTGGGGTGTAGTTTTTCCCTGAAATTGGCACACCCGCAGCTACTAAAATTTGCTCGCGAATTAAATCGAAATCTATAACTTGCTCTGTAATTGGATGTTCAACTTGAATACGCGTATTCATTTCCATAAAGTAGAAATTTCTATGCTTATCTACTAAAAACTCAATGGTTCCAGCACCTTCATATTTTATATACTCTGAAGCTTTTACAGCCGCTTTACCCATTTTATCACGAAGTTTATCCGTCATAAATGGAGATGGTGTTTCTTCAGTTAATTTTTGATGACGACGTTGGATTGAGCAATCTCTTTCAGATAAATGACACGCTTTTCCACGAGAATCTCCAACAATTTGAATTTCAATATGGCGTGGCTCTTCAATAAGCTTTTCCATATACATATCATCGTTTCCAAAGGCAGCTTTACTTTCTTGTCTTGCAGAGTCCCAAGCGTCTTTAAGCTTTTCTGGTTTCCAAACAGCACGCATACCTTTACCACCACCACCGGCAGATGCTTTAAGCATTACAGGATAACCTGTAGCTTTTGCAACTTTTTCACATTCTGCAAAGGTTTCTATAATACCATCGCTTCCTGGTACACAAGGTACACCTGCAGCTTTCATTGTGGCTTTGGCATTTGCTTTATCGCCCATTCTATCAATCATTTCCGGTGAAGCTCCAATAAACTTTATTCCGTGCTCATCACAAATTTTTGAAAACTTAGCATTTTCTGACAAGAAACCATAACCTGGATGAATCGCATCAGCATTTGTAATTTCTGCCGCTGCTATAATATTTGACATTTTTAAATAGGATTCACTACTTGCTGGAGGGCCAATACAGACCGCCTCGTCTGCAAACTTTACGTGTAGACTTTCTGCATCAACTGTTGAATATACTGCAACCGTTTTAATGCCCATTTCTTTACAGGTTCTAATAACACGTAGTGCTATTTCACCTCTATTGGCTACTAATATTTTTTTAAACATAATTTTTAAGTTTATAAGTTTATGGTTTATAAGTTTATATGTTTAGTTGCGAGAGCTTCTAAACTTTAAACTTTAAACTTCTAAACTCCAAATTAAGATGGATCTACTAAAAATAATGGCTGATCAAATTCTACTGGAGATGAATCGTCAACTAATATCTTAA
This sequence comes from uncultured Flavobacteriaceae bacterium, assembly GCA_947500585.1. GTDB lineage: Bacteria > Bacteroidota > Bacteroidia > Flavobacteriales > Flavobacteriaceae > CAXBID01. Next base: position 76,015 of record CANMSN010000010.1, read on the forward strand.
CTATTTTTCCAGAAACTTCTGACTCTATTTCGTTGAAAAGCTTCATAGCTTCTATTATACACAGGACGTCGCCTGCAGCAATAGTTTGACCAACTTCAACAAATAATGGCTTATCTGGTGATGGTTTTCTATAAAATGTACCAATAATTGGCGATTTAATAGTAATGTATTTTGAATCTTCGCTGGCCGTTTTAGTTTCGCTTACTGGAGCTTTACTTTCTGCAGCAACTGGTGCAACAGGTTGTGCAATTTGAGGTATTTGAGTTGCAGGAACTTGATGTACAATAGTTGTGTCTGATGATTCAGACCCTGTTCTGATAGTGATTTTGATATCGTCCATCTCCAATTTAACCTCACTTGCTCCTGATTTAGCAACAAACTTGATTAGGTTTTGAATTTCTTTTATATCCATAATTTTGCTAATTAATTAGTTAATGGTTAGTTTACTGAATTATATGCCCATTTTAAATAAATGGCTCCCCAATTAAATCCGCCACCAAAAGCGGCGAATATTAAATTATCTCCTTTTTTAAGTTGTGATTCGTAATCGTTTAAAAGTAAAGGTAATGTAGCCGATGTTGTATTGCCATATTTTTCAATATTCATCATTACCTTTTCGTCTTCTAATTCTATTCTATTTGCAGTTGCATCTATAATACGCTTATTAGCTTGGTGAGCAACCAACCAATCTACAGTGTCTTTTGTTAAGTTATTTCGTTCTAATATTTTAACTGCGGCATCAGCCATATTAAATACTGCATTTTTAAATACTGTTCGCCCTTCTTGAAACGCATAATGCCCCCCTTTTTCTAAAACTTCTGGTGTTAGAGAAAATGATGATCCACCATAAGTAGCTTGTAAAAACTCTCTTCCAGTGCCGTCACTTCTTAGATATTCATCTTTTAAGCCTAAATCTTCGGTTGTTGGTTCAAATAAAACGGCACCTGCTCCGTCTCCAAAAATAATACATGTGGCTCTATCTTTATAATTTATTATTGAAGACATTTTATCTGCTCCAATTAAAAGTACATTTTTATAACTTCCAGATTCAATATACTTTGCCGCTACAGACATTCCGAATAAGAAACTTGAACAAGCTGCATCCATATCAAATGAAAAAGCATTAGTTGCACCAATACTAGATGCAGTAAAAGCCGCGGTTGAAGCAGCTTTCATATCTGGTGTTGCGGTGGCAACAATAACAAGTTCTATATCTTTGGGGTCAATTCCTTTTTTATCAATAAGATCTTGGGCCGCTTTAATAGCTAAGTAAGATGTTCCTTTGCCTTCGTCTTTTAAAATTCGACGTTCTTTGATTCCAGTTCTAGTTGTAATCCATTCATCATTTGTATCAACCATAGTTTCAAGAATCTGGTTGGTTAATACGTATTCTGGCACATATGCGCCTACAGCTGTAATGGCCGCAGAGATTTTACTCATAACTTTATAGTTAAATTGACTAAAAAATCATTAAAATTGGACAAAAACGTTCAAAATTTCGTGAAAACTACTAAAATTTAGTTTAATAACACACAAATTCTGTGTTTTTGTCTTCATAAAATATATATCATAAAAAAAACGCTCAACAAGTGAGCGTTTTGTATTATGTATGCATATTATTTATGCTACGTTTTCTACTTCTTCTGAATTGTCAATTAAAACTTGACCTCTGTAGTATAATTTTCCTTCGTGCCAGTGTGCTCTGTGATATAAGTGAGCTTCACCAGTTGTTGGGCAAGTAGCAATCTGTGGCGCAGTTGCTTTGTAATGCGTTCTTCTCTTATCTCTTCTTGTTTTCGAGATTTTTCTTTTAGGATGTGCCATTTTATATGTTTATTTATCCGTTAATAATTTCTTTAATGTATTCCAACGAGGATCAATTTCCTCTTCTTTTTCTTTTGTTTCTTTAAGCTTTGGGCTTAATTCGTCTAATTTTTTAAGTATTTCAGAATCTAACGTTCCGTCTTCCACTCCTGGATGAATACGCTTAATTGGTACAGAAAGTACAATTAATTCATATATATATTGTTGAATATTAATTTCATAAGTGCCATGAGGAACAATAAGAATATCTATATTCTCATCACTGTACTCATCGCCAAACTTAACCACTAAATCAAATTCACTTTCAATGGCTTGATCATACGGCTCGTTTGTTAAATCGCAATTAATATTAACAAATCCTGAAATTTTAAAGTTTAATTCTAGTAATGTCGTTTTTTTTTCAAAAACAACATCTACTTTAACATTTACACTGTTAAAATCTTCATACTCAAAATATTCAAAGAACGCTTGCTTAATTTGATACTCAAAATTGTGTTTCCCTATCTTTAAACCTACAAATGGAATTGTAAACTCTTTCAATGGCTTCATTATCACGTCTATTTTGAGCCTGCAAATATATAAATTTTTATTTACTCAACATCACTTATAAACATTTTTTTGTTTATATCTTTCTGGGCGCTTTTTTTAATGGATTTGATGTAATTTCATTATAATCAAGTCTGTTTTTAAAAATATGAATTGCTGTAAAAAGCGCTTCCTTAAATGAGTTTTCATCAGCTTCTCCTTTTCCAGCAATTTCATAGGCAGTTCCATGATCGGGCGATGTTCTTACTTTATTTAAACCTGCTGTATAATTAACCCCTTGGCCAAATGATAATGTTTTAAAAGGTATTAAACCTTGATCGTGATACGATGCAATAATAGCATCAAAATTTTTATAATTATTAGAACCAAAAAAGCTATCGGCCGCATACGGGCCGTAAACCAGCTTCCCTGATTCTTTAATTTTATTTAATGTTGGTCTTAAAATAGCGTCATCTTCAGTACCAATAACGCCATTATCTCCTGTGTGCGGATTAATACCTAAAACAGCAATTTTTGGTCTTCTTATTTTAAAATCTTTTTGAAGTGATGTATAAACTGTGTTTATTTTACTTTCAATTAATTCTGTTGTTATATGAGTTGCTACATCTTTAACTGGCACGTGGTCGGTTAATAAACCAACTCTTAATGTATCAGTTACCATAAACATTAGGCTTTCGCCTTCTAATTCTTGCGCTAAATAATCAGTGTGTCCTGGAAAATTAAAACTTTCAGATTGTATGTTGTGTTTATTAATGGGTGCAGTTAACAAAACATCAACTTCTCCATTTTTTAAAGCTTTAGTTGCTGCTGCTAGAGATTTAATAGCATATTCACCTATTTTAATATCTTCTTTCCCGAAATCAATATTTACAGGTTCTTTCCAAATATTAAAAACATTAACCTTTCCGGAAATTATCTGATTGGTATTATGAATACTATTAAAATTAATTGAAGACTTAAAATGTGTTTTTAAGAAACTCATGACTTTTATAGATGCAAAAATAACTGGTGTGCAAAAATCTAGAATTCTATCATCCTCAAAAGTTTTTAAAATAATTTCGCCTCCAATACCATTTAAGTCACCTATGGAGATTCCAACTAATATTTTTTCTGCTTCCTTCATTAAAAAAGACAAGTTTTGTTCGTAATTTTGAAATTCCTTTTTGCTATGCAAATTTAACTAAATAAACAGACAATACTATGTTTACTGGAATTATTGAAGATATTGGAGTGGTTTCAAATTTAGAAGAAGAATTTGATAATCTTCATATAAGTATAAAAAGCGCTGTTACTAGTGAGTTGAAAATAGACCAAAGTGTTGCCCACAATGGCGTTTGCTTAACAGTAGTAAATATAAATGATGATACATATACAGTTACAGCGATTAAGGAAACCTTGGATAAAACAAACCTTAGTGCTTTAAAAATAGATGACAAGGTTAACCTAGAACGCGCCATGAAACTAGGAGATCGTATGGATGGACATATTGTTCAAGGCCATGTTGACCAAACAGCTATATGCACTAATATTGAAGAGACAAATGGGAGTTGGGTTTTTACTTTTAATTACGATTCTAGACTTAATAATATTACCATTGAGAAAGGTTCTATAACCGTTAATGGCACTAGTTTAACTGTTGTAAATTCTAAAAAAGATACTTTTAGTGTCGCTATTATACCTTATACTTACCAACATACAAACTTTAATGCCTTTAAAAAAGGAACTATAGTGAATTTAGAATTTGATGTTTTAGGTAAATATGTTAGCAGGCTTTTGGAATTGAAAAACTAAAAAAGAGTTTTACTTTTTATTTTTAAGCTTTTTGCTTGCTCCATAAGCCAAGGCTACAAATGCACCAACTAATACACCCCCATCTATTGGAAAACCTGGTAAGCCTGGTCCATTACTACTACTAGAAGTAGAAGTAGGAGTAGGAGGAGTCTCAACAACTTGAGCTACACATACAAAACTTATTAATACAAATAAGATTGAGGCAAGTATTCTTTTATTTTGTATTGTCATGGGGTTACAAAAGTATAAAAAAAAGTAAGTTATCAAATTGTATTCAAGCGTTTCACATAAAAATTACCTGTGAAAAGCTTAAAAACACGATAAAATACAATATTGAAAGATTTTCTTTTTCAACAATAATCTTTCACTCCTTATAATTATGGTACAAATATATATAATTTAATATGAAAAAGAAATTAAAATAAATTATCCTGATTTAATTTGTGAAATATGTCTTTGATTTTGCATGACAACATTCTAGGCATTGCTATACGTTTTAAAAATTCTCCTTGGTAGGTTTTTAAAACCTACAAACTATACGAATAGTATTGTTAACCAATTAATACTTCTATTATTCATGCTAAACTTTTCTTTCTAATTTAAAATTAGTCCTCTGAAACCTTCACTTCCCCACCAATCTTCGTTGGGTTTCCAATCTGGACTCAACATTAGTTTACGTTGTTTCTCTAATCGTGGCATCAATTTATCTTTATTGCTTTTAAGTTTTTGTTTCCAAGCAGATTCATCCCATAATGGGTCAACTTCAGCATACTGCGTACCCATTTCCTGTAACCAGGTCAAAAGTTTATCTTTCATTTTAGATGTCAACTCAGGATTTTCAATGGAAACATCCTTTGTCTCTACCAAATCATTATGAAGGTTGTATAGTTCTACATCATTGTTTTCCCAATAATAAATCAATTTCCAATCACCTTCTCTAATAATCGAACTGGGTTCGCCGCCTTGATTACCATAGTGTGGATAATGCCAAAATAATGGTCTTGATGCTATCGTATTTCCTTCTAAAAGCGGTTTTAAACTTACACCATCAATAGTGTGTTTTGGGTTTTGAGGAATATTTGCTAAATCTAATAACGTAGGGTATAAATCTACACCAGATACAGGAACTTCAATTTGTTGTCCTTCTTGATTCATCCATGGGATATACACAAAATAAGGCACTCTTACACCACCTTCCCATTGGTAGCCTTTTCCGCCTCTTAAATCGAGTTGATTTGTAGAATAGTTATCTCCAGAAGTTACGCCACCATTATCAGAAGTAAAAACAATTATGGTGTTTTTATCAAGGTTCTGCTCTTTTAATGTTTTTAATACACTGCCAACGGCTTCATCTACCTGCTCAATCAATCCTGCGTAAACAGGATTATCTTGATACTTTCTTGCAGGTAATACACGTTCCATAGCAAAACCTTTTTCATGTATTCCTATACTATCTGCTTTATTTCTATACTTATTCCATTTTTCTTTTGTTGTCTGTATGGGCGAATGCACCGCATAAAAAGATAAGTATGCTAAAAATGTGGAGTCTTTTTTGGCTTTTATAAAATTTGAAGTCTCTTTGGCTAACTTCATAGATAAACTCATGCCTTTTTCTTCGGGATAATCTGTCATATTCGGATTATTAAACGGAGAAAAATAACCGCCACTATATGGTCCTCCTTTTTCATAACCGCCTTGATTAATATCAAATCCATGATCGGTTGGTAATGACTTATCTTCGGCATTTCCTAAATGCCACTTACCTGCAAAAAATGTGGCATACCCATTTTCTTTTAGTACTTCGGGTAACGTGATATCATCATGACTTAAATGATGTTTATATTCTGGAGGTAATAATTTAGTATGCCTGTTTAACTTACGCCAAGCTTGTCCAAATTTAGCTCCTTCATATTGTGTAAGACCATGTCTAGCAGTAAATTGACCATTTAACAAACTAGCTCGAGAAGGACTACAAACTGCACAAGCAGCATAGCCATTGGTAAAAATAGTTCCCGATTTTGCAAGACCATCTATATTAGGAGTTTCGTAATACTTACTTCCCATAACACTCAAATCTGCATAACCTAAATCGTCTACTACAATGAAAAGGATATTTGGTTTTTTTGAAACAGTTTCTTTTTTTTCAGCTTTATTACAAGATGAAAAAAAAAGTAAAACTATAAGTATTGAAATGATATCTTTCATGTATTTATATTATTCTGGTCTAATCCACATACAATGTCCGCCTCCTGGAGCCATTATCGCTTTTATGATGTCTCCTTTTTTCACCTTATCCATTCTAACTTGATAAGCTTCTGGGTTTGTTTTACAATGTGTTTCAGGCGTGTCTTCATAATAGGTCACAAGATAGGATTTACCTGCTTTTAAAAAATCTAATTTTGTCTCAATTATACCCCCTTTTTGATTAAATACAGACCCAATAAACCATTCTTCTCCATGTCTTCTAGCTGTAGAAATATATTCTCCCATTTTTGCATGTAAAACCTTGCTCTCATCCCATTTACCTACTGGTAGTTTTTGAATAAATTCGAAAAGGTCCGCTTTTTCATTATAAGCTTCAGGAGCATCTGGAATACAGACTAAACCGCTGTGGATAATTAATGTTCTGGCAGCTTCTGAAGCTACAGTCGAGTAATAAGAATGTCGTTTTTTTGGCCCTTTTTCTCTATCACCATTATTGATTCCTATCAAATCAAAATTACCATTGTTCATATCTAAAGGCCCTTGAATGGCGTTTATCAATGCCATTTTTATAAAGGTTTCTGGTGTAAATGCTTTTCTAGAATCTTGTTGTGCATGGCAATATTCCTTGGTTATAGCATTAGGATACGTTCTTTCTATACCTGTAAAAGGCACAGGGCTATCGTGAAAATCTACCAATAAGTGATTTTCTGCACTTTTCTGAATAGCATCACGAGTAAAAGTCACATTGCTTCCCATAAAACCATATTTAATACCACTCATACCAAGTGATTTGTAATATGGAAACAAGTCATCATCCCCAAAATTACCTTTATGTCTGTCATAATAAAGTATCAGTTTTACACCTCTCTCTTTAGCATATTCTGATACTTTTTCAATATCAAATTTATCAGATATTTCAAACTGTCCTTTTGTTACTTTGGTATACCAGGAATCATCTATTAAAAAATATTCAATACCTTTTTCAGCAGCAAAATCTATAAACCGTATATAACTTTCGGTATCAATACCATACGTAAATCCATCTTTTGCTTTGTAACCATGAACCCTCCAATCCCAAAGGGTTTTTCCGGGTTGTATCCAAGACGCATCTTCTAATTGATTGGGTGTTGCCAGATTAAGAGGAACGGTATTGGTTACTAAATCTCCTATATGGTCATTAATTAAAATAACTCGCCATGGCGTTATGGTTATTTTTTCTGTAAGTTTTGTTTTGTTTGAAGAAGTAAGTATATTTTTTGTTTGATCAAAATTGAAATTTATAACTTCAAATTCTGGTGCTGCATATAAATCTGATTCTAAGATGGATAGGTATGGTTTTTCAGAGCCTTCAACAACAATAGGCATACGTAATTTGTGTGGCTTTTTAGTTGTAGCTAACTCACTAATGGATATAGGACCTAAAGGAACGCGCTCTCCTTCCGGACAATACAAAGCATCTGTACTGCTTAAGTTGTATTCACAATAAAAGTGGGCTTCTGTGTTTTCATTATAGCCTTCTATTTCATATCTAAACCCAATTCCCGTGTCATAGGCACGTGCGTATAGTTTTGCACTAGTACCTTCAATATCAATATCAATAACCAACTCATTATAATGATCTTTAATCTCACTAAACTGTCCCCAAATTGGTTGCCAAGTTTTATCACTTGAAGCTAAAAAAGATTTAACTATAGTTGCTTTTTTTCCAGGAAAAATAGAAAGTTCTGAAACATGAATTAACTCCTTATCGTTCTTTGATAATGTATAGGTGATACTATTACTAGTATCACTTAAATGAATTGAAACTTCCCCATCTGGTGAGCTTACAGTTAAAGTAGATTCTTTTTGAGCACACCCAATAACTGTAAAAAATATAATTAATAGTAAGAGAATGTACTTTTGTTTTATAGTTTTAGTTGTTATTACTTTTGATATCATTTGTTTAAACATTTATATCTCTATTTACTCAATGAACTCATCTTGACTTTTTCTATTTCCTAAAAAACGGCTAAAATTCGCCCATATTTCGTTACTTTTTTTATGCGTAGCAATGCTATGCCTTTCAAAAAGCACCTCATCTGTACAAATTTTATCTCATTTTCGGTTAAACACAAAAAGTCAAGATGAGTTCAATAATTCAAAACAATTATATTCTACTATAGCCTTGACTTTTATATTGCTGTAGTAACTTTTTCAATTCTTCTATAACTTCTGGATATTCATTGTAAAGATTGTTTTGCTCTTCTATATCTTGATCCAAATCGTACAAAGCTCCTGGAGCTTCTCCATCTTTTGGTTCAATGGTCTTTGGTTGGGAAAAGCCTCCTGAGCCTAAATGCTCAGTATATTTCCATTTGCCTTTTCTAATAGAAAACACGCCGTCAAGAGAATGGTGAACAATGGCTTCTCTTATAGGTGTCTCCACATTTGTAGTGTAGGCTGGCCATATATTATAACTATCCTCTGCTCCTGAATTTGGCATTGGCTTGTTCAATAATCCTGCCATAGTGGATAACAAATCTGTTGTACACATAATTTGATTGGATTGATGCCCTTCAGGAATGATGCCTTTCCATTTTGCTATGAACGGTACTCTATGTCCGCCTTCATAAATATCTGCTTTTTGGCCTTTGTAAATATAATTAGCACGATGCGCATATTCTTGTTTATCTACTGGCTTCCAATGCGCCCCATTATCTGAAGTCACAATAATTAAAGTGTTGTCTAATTTACCAGCTTTCTCTAGTGATTCTACAACTGCACCAACTGCGTCGTCTACCATCGTTACGAAATCACCATAGCGTCCTGCTTTAGATTTTCCGTTAGCATCACCAATGGGTAACCAAGGTGTATGTGGTGCCGTTAATGGAAAATAGATAAAGAAAGGTGTATTATCTTCCTTTTGATTGTCTATAAAAGCTGTTGTTTTTTTAGTAAGATTATCTAATACGTTTTCAAATACAAAACTTGGAGAAACTTCCCCAGGTCTCCAAATAACGCCACGACCATCTTTATTTTCAGTTTTTCCTTCTGTATAAGCCGTAGGTAATTCTACAGCTTTTCCATTCTCAATATATAGATAAGGTGTCATATCTAAAGATGCCGGTATGATATATGAATAATCAAATCCTAACTCATTTGGTCCGCTAATTTTTGTCCTAAAATCTACATTACTGTCATCGCCTTCCTCAAACACTTTTCCCCATTCATACTTAGCAATAGGTTTATTTATATCTTTAGGTTGCCAACCTAAACCAAGATGCCACTTACCTATACAAGCAGTTTTGTAACCATTGCTTTTAAGATAGGAAGCAACCGTAAGTCTACTTTCTTCTATAAGAGGTTGATCATAACCCCAAAGCACTCCTTCTTTTAGTCGACTTCTCCATGCGTATCGACCAGTAAGTATACCGTATCGGGTTGGTGTACATACCGAAGAATTGGTATGCGCATCTGTAAAATGAACACCTTCTTGTACTATTTTATCCATGTGAGGTGTTTGAATTCCTGATTCTGGATTTAATGATGAAAGGTCTCCATAACCCATATCGTCTGCTAAAATGTAAACGATGTTTGGAGATTTTATTTGGCTGACTTCTATTTGCTTTTTAGCATTTTTTTTGTTTTGACAGGATACAATCAAAATTGAAAGTATAACTAAACTGAATCTATTCATTTTACATTGTTATTTTTAAAAGTTTATTTAGTTTTAATAATTGTAAATATAACAGTTATAAAACAACATTAACAATCCTATTTTCATTAAATAATGTTTAACCTATTGGATAACTAATAATAATTTAGCCGCATAGTCTCTTAACTAATTGTCCACTTTTTTGTTGCAAGTCCAAAAAGACAAAATTTAACGTCTTTAACTCTATTAAAAATTTCTAAATCTATTGGGGTAGAAGTGAATTCTTTCTTTGAATTTTAAAATACTAAAAACATTCATATTTCATCAAACAACTAGAAAAAGCAACAATTTCTGTTAAAAAATGTTAAATTTTTGAGTGTTTGCAAATAAAAAAGCTTCAAAGAGTAAAAACTCTGTGAAGCCTTGTCATTACTAGTGGTCCCACTTGTACTAATATATTGTTTCATTCTGAAACATATTTAATGACAAATGCTAATAAACGTTACTGACATTAAGAAATTGACTGTCTGTCATTAAATAAGTTTTAAAATAATTCAGAATTATTCAAACCAAAAACACCCTCTCAAGCACACAGGTTTGGTACATAATTCGCTTTACATTAACCATGAAAACAACAGCAAAAAGTACTCACGGAGTTATTAGGTTTAGTTTAAAAGAACCTATAAAGAGTTTAGAGTTAACACCTAAAAAAGAGAGTTTAATCATGTTGCATTTTGCATCAGGAGGTAACAGGTTTAAAAAGAGCATTGGTTATAAATGCCCATTTAATCAATGGGATTTATCCAAGCAAAGAATTAAGACAGGCAAAGGCATGATGTCAAATGCTTATGAAGTAAACAATTTTATTAGTGAGTTGCAAGCCCATGCAGAAAAAGAATTATCTACAATGAAAACAGATAATAACTCAATAGATTTAGAGTATTTATCTCATGCAATAAGTTGTAGAATAAATGGCTCGAAAGTAAACAAGAAAGATAGTGATGACAAAAAAGTGTTATCGTATTCAAAGAAACTCCTTGAAAACAAGAAAAATCACATTAATATTACCACTTACAGAGCTTGTAACCAAACCGTTAAAATGCTTGAAAAGTTTGAAAAAAAGTTTGAAACTATATTAAAGTTCAACAATATTGATTTAGCATTTTATCGAAAGTTTGTTACTTTTTTAGAAGATGAAAATTATAGTCTTAATAGTATTGGTAAGCATATCAAAAATTTAAAAATCTTTTTAAACGATGCTGTTACCAATGGAGTAAGTAATAATGTCATATTCAAAAGCAGAAACTTTAAAGTATTGCGTGAGACAACAACAGAGGTTTATTTATCTGAAAAGGAAATTAAAATTTTAGCGAAAAAAGATTTTAGTAATAGACCTAGAATAGAGTTGACAAGAGATATATTTCTAATAGGTTGCTATACGGGTCAAAGGGTTAGTGATTATAATGGACTAACTAATAAAAATATTGAAATAATAAATGGTCACAAATTTATTAAGATACAGCAAAAAAAAACTGACACCCCTGTTCTTATTCCTATTACTCATGCCATACAAGAGGTTATGAGTAAGTATAACAATCGTTTTCCACCTAAATTAAATGAACCTATTTTAAGACAAAATATAAAAACTGCTTGCAGCAGTGCAGGGTTTAAAGAATTAATCAGTGTCTCTAAAACCAAAGGAGGGAAACTAATTAAAGAAGACGTGCCTAAATATATGATTATTAAAACTCATACAGCTCGTAGAAGCTTTTGTACAAATTACTAAGTAGCAGGAAAGTCAATACAAAGTATTATGCTCTTTTCTGGACATAAAACAGAACGGGAGTTTTACAAGTATATTAGGATAGAAAAGGAGCAAAAAGCCTTAGCCGTTTTAGAAAGTGGTTTTTTTGATTAATTACACGTATAAATTTTCATACTAGAAATAATTGTAGTAAATTTAACACTCTCTCCCTAGTAATAATTGTTAGCACCTACTTTATTGAACAAAACTATACCCTTCATTGGGTATTGGTTTCTGTGATATACTTTATTATTTTTAAACATACAACCAAAACCAGTAATTATGAAAACTGTATTGTCATCTATTATTTTATCAGTAGGAAGTATTTTATATGCTCAAAATATTGAAATCATCAAAGTTGATATCGACAATGACATCACACCTAATGATCTTATTTATGCATTACCTGTAACAAAACTTCAATGTTCAATTAAGGGAAAAGAAACTGTTTATAAACTTGGGTTAAAAAAAATAGCAGCTAATAAAGTCTTTACAACTAATGGCTTTAAAAAATTGAATGAACAAATTACAAGCGAAAAGAAAAGTTTTGTAGCTAACGAAATTTTGATGAATACTAAAACTATTCCAGATGAAAATCATATTTATAACATAAAACTAAAAAAGAGATGGAATAAGACTAATAAAGTTACTTTACAAATAGCCGAAAATGGGTTAATTTCAGGAGGTGCTTTTGTTTCAGAAGATCATACCTTTAAAATTATTTCAAGTACAGTATCTAATATTTTAGGTTTATTCGTTAAAAACAATGACCCTAAAAAAAAGTTGTACGATTCACAAAAGGATCCAAAAACATTATTTAAAAAAATTAAAATTAGTGATATTAAAAATTCGGAAATTGATAATGTTAACCAATTTGGTATTACTAAAAGCTTAAAAACTATATTAAAAAAGAGAAATAAATTAAATGATACCTTAAAGAGTTTTCAAGATAAATTGGGGCAAATAGAAAAGGAATTTGTTTTTGAAAATAAATATTTCAATAACATTAAAGTATTAAAACACAAAACAGCGACTCTTCGAATATTAATAAAAGAAATTAAGTTGCAATTAGCAAAAGAACAGGAGAAGTTTGCTAAAATCTTGAATTCCTTTATGGGTACCAAAGAGATTAATGATATTATTCTTATAAATGAATTTAATTACCAATTTAATCACAAAGGTTTTACGGCTAAATCCGATTATTTCAAAATTCAAGATGATGGCAATAAAGCCTATAAAATTGTTAAAACAGACAAAACTGTTTACAACGCAAAGGAGAATAACAAACTAAAATGCACAAGCTGTTTTAAAATAGATTTAACTAGTGGTATCGACGATTTTGGCGACAAATTTTATGCTAAGTTAAAAGCAGAGCCTACTAACAAAGGGTTAGCATATAAAATACCTGCATCTTATAAAATAGCAGTCAGTACTCATAAGGCCAAACAGCCTACACAATTTAATTTTTATGCGGTAGGTAATGTTTACGGTAGGTTGTCAAACAGGACCAACCTGAATAGTTTAGTGTTTTATCCTAACCTAGGTTGGTTTAAAGAGATTGGTGCAGAATCTAAAGGAATATCAACCGAAGATATTGATGCAATTGGAGGAGCTTTAAAAGATACAACTGGTGTATTCAAGAAAAAATCGGAATTCGATAAGCTAAAAGAAGAAACGGATTTATTAGAGTTGCAATTAAAGAAGAAAACTCTGGAAAAAGATTTAGAAGGTAGTGTTGTTGAAGAAACTGAGGAAAATGAAGAAGAATAAGTGGAAAACTATTATCGGAATAATTTTAATTATTCTAGTTGTAGTTTTATTATTATTAAATAGAGGCTGTTACCAAAAACTAGAGCATTTCTTGGATGATGGTATTCCTGTTTCTGTTAATGAGTTTCCTTATCAAGTTGCATTGGTGTCTCAAATAACAACAAATAAAGCCGAATGTGGAGGAGTAATAATAAATTCGGAATTCATTCTTACTGCTGCACATTGTTTTGATGGTATAAATGCGTCAAGCTTATTAGTCTATTCAGGCGATATAACCTTAAACTCCAGCGGCACCTACTCCACAATAAAAAAAGTCCATAAATATAAATTTTTTAATAGAGCTACAGGCCAAACAGAACGTTATTTAAATGGTTTTTATGAAAACGACTTATGCCTAATTCAATTAGACCAACCTTTAACTTTTAGTTCGAATACAGAAGCGATAGACTATCTTAGTTATATAGAAAGACAAGAACTGCTAACAAAAAAAAAGAAGGGAATTTTATTAGGTTGGGATAAAAAAAACTTCTTTTCTTCCCGAGATAAGTTATCAAAAAAAGAGATTAAAATTCTTGATAGTACTGAGTGTTCAAGAGGGAATTTAATGGAGCCTTATTTAAAGTCAAAAATGCTTTGTTTAGGCAATGATTCGCAAGTCAATGCTTGTAAAGGAGATAGTGGTAGTGGGGTGTTTTACGAATCAATGAATGGATATAAACTTTTAGGCATTATTACTATTGGTACTGCTGATAGTCAATGTAACTCAAATTTTAAAAAAATCAACTATGATGTCATTATGGATGTAGTAAAGTACCAAGACTGGATTACTGAAACACTTGATAAACATTCAATTTATGATAACTTTAGTTTTTAATTATAATGGTAAAGATTTAACCTAACGATCTTAAATAACTAAACTCCAAAAATCAAAAAACGTTTGGGTTTATTTTCATAGAAACATCATGTTTCCTATAAAAAGATTCATATTTTTAAGGATTATTACAACCAGACATTAAGTATATGACACTCAACGAAATATTAAAAGATTCCAACTATAAATTAACGCAGTTTCAACCTAAACAAATAAAACGCTTAGAAAAAAGCATTTTTATAAAAGAAGTTAGAGGAAAACAAAGTCCATTTGTTAATTGTCTTGTGCGTAAAAAGGATATTCAGTTGAAACCAGAGGAAGTTGTAAGACAATTATATTTAATGGTTTTAAATGACCAATATAATTACTCGTTTGAAAGAATGGAGATTGAACATTCAGTAAGTTTTGGGCGAGAAAAAAAACGAGCAGATATTGTCATTTTTGATAAAGACGATTCAAGAGCTGTCTATATAATGGTTGAGCTTAAAAAGCCAAAACTAAAAGATGGAAAAGAACAATTAAAGTCTTATTGTAATGCAACTGGTGCCCCAATTGGCGTTTGGAGTAACGGAGAATCTATTTCCTTTTATAATAGAAGAGATCCGAATTACTTTAAAGACATTCCAAACATTCCTAAGTCTAGTCAAACACTTAAAGAAGTTTTAAGTGAAAAATGGACGATAAATGACTTAATTGAAAATGACGAACTCGTTAATAAGAAGAAATCTTTAAAAGACAACAATTATAACAGAAAATTTAATACTTTTAAAATGTTGAAATACACACTTTTTGGACCTGATTTACTATGCTCAATTTAAATAGGAATACATGGGTCAACTTCACAAGAATATGCGTCATACCCCCTGCACTGTTTATAGACAAATCAAAACTGAATTACATTTTGAAATAGTATTCTGGATTATTTTCATCCGTCATAGGTTGTTTATGCTCACAAGTTTCCGTATCTTTAAGTAAATAAAAACAGATAGTTTTTTCTTCAAAATGTTTAGAAGCACACTGTGGAACACCCATGAAATAAAAAAGCCTCACAAACGCAATGTTTACAAGGCTTTACAATTTCTAAAAGTGGTCCCACTTGGGCTCGAACCAAGGACCACCTGATTATGAGTCAGGTGCTCTAACCAACTGAGCTATGGGACCAAAATTGGCTGCAAATCTAATATTAATTTTAAAACTCTACAAGAAATTTATTCGTTTAAAACAATTTCCTGACAAAGCTCTATAAGTACGCCATTTGTAGCCTTAGGGTGAAGAAATACCACCAACTTATTATCGGCTCCTTTTTTAGGTGTCTCATTTAAAATTACAAAACCTTCAGCTTTTAATCGTTTTACTTCGGCTTCAATATCATCCACATCAAAAGCAATATGATGAATACCTTCGCCTTTTTTAGCAATAAATTTCGCTATTGGACTCTCTTCATTAGTTGCTTCCAGGAGTTCTATTTTGTTATTCCCAACTTTAAAGAAAGACGTTTTCACACCTTCACTTTCAACCGATTCTGTTTTGTAGTTAGGCTCACCAAAAAGCTTCTTAAACAAATCATTAGAATTATCTATACTTTTTACGGCAATGCCTATATGTTCAATTTTATTCATCTTAAAACTTTTTGTCATTCCCTCAAAGGAAGGAATCTTGTTGTATTAAACCAAAATCACTATCAAGATATGAAAATAGCACTCTAAAAGTAACATAATCTTTAAATATCCGTTATTTTTGTATCCTAAACCTTAAAGGGTTTTTAAAATTAAAACTGTGGAAGAAGAAAGTCAAAGACAAAAAAAAATAGGAACGGTATTACAACAAGATTTAGTTGATGTTTTACAAAGAGCAGCTACTGATGGTGGTATGCGTGGAGTTTTAATATCGGTATCTAAGGTAAAAGTAACTGTAGATTTATCTGTTGCTAAAGTTTATTTAAGTATTTTTCCAAACGATAAAGCTACTGAACTTTTAAAAGGAATAAAATCTAATACGCCTTTAATTAAACACGAATTGGCGCAACGAACAAAGCACCAATTGCGCAGAATGCCTAATTTAGAGTTTTTTATAGACGATTCTTTAGAGTATATTGATCAAATTGAAAAATCTTTAAAAGGGAAAGAAAACCCTATCGAGAATCCAGACTTACTTGATAAAAGAAAAAAATCATAATTGAATTTTCCTTTATATATAGCAAAACGTTACATAGCCTCTAAAAGCACAAACAATGCTATTAATTTTATCACCTACATTGCTGTTATTGGCGTTATTTTAGGTGCTGCTTCACTGTTTATTGTACTCTCTGGATTTGCTGGTTTAAAAGATTTCACGCTAAAATTTTCAAGTGTTGTAGATCCAGATTTAAAAGCCGAAACTATTATTGGTAAATCGTTTATTTTAACCAACGAACAAGTATTAAAACTTAACGATATTGAAGAGGTAGTATTATACTCTAAAATTATTGAAGAACGTATTATTGTTGCTTTTGAAAACAAGAACTACATAGCAAATATTAAAGGTGTTGATGCCCAATTTCAAAATGTGGTTGCTATAGATTCTGTTATAGATCTTGGTAGTTGGTTCGATCAAAAATCAAATCAAATTGTCGTAGGTTGGGGTATTGCGCACAATTTATCTATGGGTGTTTTAGATTATTCTAAAACTGTAAATATATATGTTCCAAAACCTGGAAAAGGTCAAATAACCTCAACAAAAAGTGCCTTTAACTCTGTTAGAACACTTAATGTTGGTATTTTTTCTATTAATGAAGAACTGAATGATTCCTATGTTTTTTCATCTATAGATTTGGCACAACGCTTATTAAACTATAAAACGAACCAAATAAGTGGTATAGAGTTTAAGCTTGAAGAAGGTGCTGATGAAACACTAGCTAAACAAAAAATTCAAACAGTTTTAGGAAATACTGTTGTTATTAAAAATAGAGCTCAGTTAAATGATGCGCTTTATAAAATGCTAAATACCGAAAACTTAGCTGTTTATTTAATATTTACCCTTGTACTTATTATTGCATTTTTTAATATCATAGGCTCTCTTATTATGATGATGTTAGACAAAAAGAAAAGTCTCAATACACTTTTTAATATTGGAGCTACAGTAAAAGATATCCGTAAAATTTTCTTTCTACAAGGTAGTTTAATGAGTGTTTTTGGTGGACTTATTGGTTTAGGTGTAGCTTTAATAATTACTGTACTACAAAAAACATTTAATTTAGTTATGATAACAGCTTCACTAGCTTACCCTATAACTATAAAGACTGAAAACTTTTTTATTGTGTTTTTTACAATTTCTGTTTTAGGAATAATTGCATCAAAAATAGCTTCGGTAAGAATTACAAAATCTTTGGTGCAGACATCTTAGTTTAAACTAATCGATTACGATGCAAGATTATATAGAATTCGCTGGAAAAAACGGTATCACACTTTTAAATACCGGTAAATGTCAATTTTGTGGAGCGAATACAAAAAGAGGCATTCATGAATGTTTAGAAGTTTTTAGTCTTAATATTAAAAATCTAGATTTTTCTTTAGTTGAAAATCATATTTATAAATTCTTGATTGTTGACGCGCATACTTTGCAACATCCTGAAATACATGGAAGATGGAATAACCACTTTCATCTAACAAGGCTGCATTTAATATTCAAATATAATGTTGAGTGGACCTATAAAACCTCCTCCAAACTAAGTGATTATTTAAACCAATATAAAGTTAGTAATAGGGATGAATATTTATTTCCTCCAAAGGTACTTGAGAGAGGCTTGATTACCTCTTCAAATATTTTAGAAAAAGCATTTCCCACAGCAGAATTAAAAGATTTGATTAAGAAATGGGCTTTAGATGTTTATAGCAAATGGAGCGTTCATGAAGAAACGGTAGATGTTATTGCAAAAGGTTTCTTGAAAATTAAATAACTTACTCTGTAAACTGATAATCGGCAAATTTTTCAAGCACCTCATCGAAAGCAGCAAAAACATCTTCAGAATGGTCAGAAGTTACCATTTTCATTCGGTATTCTTTAAAATGAGGAATGCCTTTAAAGTAATTTGTATAATGACGGCGGGTTTCAAAAACACCCAAAATTTCACCTTTCCAGTCTATTGACATTTGTAGATGACGACGAGCTGCTTCCACACGTTCTTCTAAAGAAATGGGCGCTAAATGTTCACCCGTTTCAAAGAAATGTTTTACTTGTTTAAAAAACCATGGGTTGCCTATACTTGCACGACCAATCATAGCGCCATCTAATCCATATTCATCACGCATTAAAGCTGCTTTTTCAGGCGTATCTACATCACCATTTCCAAATACAGGAATATGCATTCTTGGGTTATTCTTCACGGCAGCAATAGGTTTCCAATCAGCTTCACCTTTATACATTTGAGCGCGCGTACGCCCATGAATAGCAATGGCTTTACAGCCTACATCTTGCAAACGTTCGGCAACATCAACAATTTTTATAGAATCGTGGTCCCAACCCAAACGGGTTTTAACAGTAATGGGTAAGTTGGTACGTTTAACCATTTCGGCAGTGAGTTTTTCCATAAGGCAGACATCTTTTAAGATTCCTGCTCCTGCACCTTTACTCACTACTTTTTTTACTGGGCAACCAAAATTAATATCAATAATATCTGGGTTAGATTTTTCAACAATATCAATGGTTTGAAGCATACTATCTAAATTTGCTCCAAATATTTGAATACCAACAGGACGTTCTTTTTCATAAATATCCAGTTTCATAACACTTTTTGCGGCGTTACGGATTAAACCTTCACTCGATACAAATTCGGTGTAAACCACATCGGCTCCTTGTTCTTTACACAATGCACGAAATGGCGGATCGCTTACATCTTCCATTGGTGCTAAGAGCAATGGAAAATCTGGAAGTTCTATGTTATCTATTTTTACCAAGCAATAAATTTTTGAGCAAAATTAAGAATTATTTCTTGATAAACTTTTTGATAACCATTCTATTAGACTTGAGATGAATTTTTACAATATAAATACCTTGATTAAACGCAGACACATCAATACTAGATTCATTTCCAGTATAAAGTTTTGTTAATTTGGTGTCGAATATTTCGATTAAATATTTATCTGAACTTTTAACTTTTAAGAAATGACTTGTAGGGTTGGGGAACAAAACAACTTCATTTAGATTTTCAATTGAAACATTTGATAATATCATATCGTTTGTTGAAAAAGAGATGAGTTTTGCATCATCTGAAACGGTAAGAGGGCCAACAGACCTTGAAAAAGACTCAGAAGTAACTAAATAATTGTTAGCGTCAACAAAAGTTATGGCTTCAGCTTGTTCTAAATCTAATGAAGACAATTGGGTTTGCGTGTTGATTCCTGAAAAAACATCATTCGAATTAAAATTATAACAATCCCAAACAAAAGGCTGTAAAACATTATTATAACCAACCAAATACAGTTTTCCTGTTGAAGTATTAAATGTTGCCCCAGTAATAAGTACGTTGCTCTCTAGAGTTGAAGGCAATGGGTTTACAACATGCGTTCCTTGTGTTTTAGGAATGATATATCCTTTGGTAATACCATCAACCCAATTTTTGGTAAACACTATTAAGTTGTTAGCATCAAAAGAAACTAAAGCTTCTGCATCCCAAATAGTATTGTTCAAGTTTGAAGAAAAATCAGTTTGGTCTGCATAATTATATTCTATAATTTCTGCGGTTATATTTGTAGAAATCATGTAATCTGATTTACTAATTTTATAAATTTTTAAATCGGTTCTATTACCATTATTATTACCAATATCGCCTATATAAATTGAAGTATCGTCTTGCGTAATATCTTCCCAATCTATGTTTGTGGCATTAGTTATAGTTACCGTTCTTGTTATTTGTTCTGTTGTAATATCTATGTCGTAAAGCTTATTTTCGCCTCCAGAATCGTTGTGAGTAATAAGCTTATTGTTAAAAAAAATGACTCCAGAAGATTCATTCAAACTTGTTGGTAACAAAAACGCTTCAGTCACATTACTTATTTGGCTAAAAGCTCCAAGTAACCCAAAAAAGAAACATGCTGTTGAACTTATTATTTTCATAAACCTTCCCCCACTGATAAAAAGCTAAATGTAACACAAAAACACATATATTTATAAAAAATTCAATCATTGCAAATTCCTTTTGAGCCTCAATTATTTGGCTATAACATAAACATTCATCTAGTTTTAGAATATCTAGCGTTTTTTTTAGCGTTTCGATATTATGTGTTTTTACGAAGAAAAAGTGCTGATATTATTTCATCTAACAACAGGTTATCCATTATACTTGGTGCTGCTTTAGGGGCTTTAATTGGGTCTCGATTAGTAGGTCTTTTAGAAAATCCGATTATTGAATTTTCACAACAAAGTATCATTCAATTATTAAATACGAAAACCATTATGGGTGGCTTGTTTGGTGGGTTATTGGGTGTAGAGCTTGTTAAAAAACGTATTGGTGAAACCCAATCTTCTGGAGATTTGTTTACGTTTCCTATAATTTTAGGCATTTTTGTTGGTCGTGTTGGGTGCTTTTTATCTGGCATTAATGAGTTTACTTATGGCAAAGAAACGTCCTTTTTTACGGGTATGGATTTAGGTGATGGCGTATTACGTCACCCAACATCGTTATATGAATTAATTTTTTTAGTTATTCTTTTTATTGGATTAAAACGCCTTCAGAAAACTAAAAAACCAAAAAACGGCGACCTATTTAAATGGTTTATGATTCTATATTTTGGGTTTCGGTTTTTTATAGAATTTTTAAAACCTAATGTATTTTATATGCTTGGATTGAGCACTATTCAATTATTATGCATACTTTGTTTGCTATATTACAGAAACACTATTTTTGGTTTAAGAGCTATCTAAAATGCCTGCGTTAGGGATTGAACGGTTTGTTTGAAATCCCCGACATAGGAGGGATTGAGTAGTGAAAGCCCGACCCTTGTGGTAACGCCCAAATAAAAAATAATATATGCCTATTAGAAAATATACCTATTACGACTTTACATTAAGCTTGTGCCCTGAGTGTTTAAAGCGTGTAGACGCCAAAATTGTATTTGAAAATGACAATGTTTACATGCTTAAACGCTGTAATGAACATGGAAATTCTAAGGTGTTGATTGCAGACGATATTGAGTACTATAAAAACATTAGAAACTATAATAAGCCAAGCGAAACGCCTTATAAATTTAACACACAAACGCATTATGGTTGTCCTTATGACTGTGGCTTGTGTCCCGACCATGAGCAGCATTCTTGCTTAACGGTTGTAGAGGTTACAGACCGTTGTAATTTAACGTGCCCAACGTGTTATGCTGGTTCGTCGCCAACGTATGGCAGACATCGTACTTTAGATGAGGTTAAAGCTATGCTGGACACGATTGTTAGGAATGAAAAAGAACCTGATGTGGTACAAATCTCTGGGGGTGAACCAACTACACATCCGCAATTTTGGAAGATTATGGATTATGCAAAATCGCTTCCTATTCGGCATTTAATGCTCAATACAAATGGTATTAAAATAGCTAAGGATATCGCTTTCGCGGAACGACTAAAAACCTATGCCCCAGATTTTGAAATTTATTTACAGTTTGATTCTTTTGAAAATAGTGTGTTACGTGAACTTCGAGGAGCAGATTTGAATGACATACGAAAACAAGCCATTGAAAATTTAAATGCAGTAAACCTATCGACAACTTTAGTTGTTACACTTCAAAAAGGTTTGAACGATCATGAGATTGGAAAGATTATAGATTATGCTTTAAAGCAAAAATGTGTTCGCGGCGTAACGTTACAGCCAACGCAAATTGCTGGACGTTTGGAAAATTTTAATCCTGAAACAGATCGTATGACGCTAACCGAAGTGCGCCGAAAAATAATGGAACAAACCGATATTTTTAATCCAGACGATTTGTTGCCTGTACCTTGCAACCCTGATGCCTTGGTTATGGGTTATGCGCTTAAATTGGATGAAGAGGTTTTTCCATTAACGCGCTATATTAATCCAAATGATTTATTAGATAATAGCAAGAATACCATTATTTATGAGCAAGATTCGCAATTACAAGATAAAATGATTGAACTTTTTAGCACAGGTAATTCGGTTGAAGTTGCTGAAGAAAATCTAAAAAGTATCATGTGTTGCTTACCAAATATTGATGCGCCAAACTTGGGTTACGATAATTTATTCCGTATTATTATCATGCAATTTATTGATGCTTACAACTTTGATGTACGCGCCATTAAAAAATCGTGTGTACATATTGTAGATAAAGACAATAAAATTATTCCTTTTGAAACCATGAATTTATTTTATAGAGATGATAAAAAAGCGCGATTGGAAGAACTTAGAAACCAGATTTAAATTATGAGTTTATTACTAGAACCAGGAAATCTAGATGGATTACTCACCCTAATAGTGGCCATAATGTTAGGTCCTGCAATCTTATTAGCTATTATTGGAGCTCTAGTTTATAAAAAGCATAAAAAAGCTGCTAAAGTATTATTTATTCTTGCAGTAGTTTATGTTATTATAAGCTTTGGTGTTTGTGGTGCTCTAATGATTTAAAATAGAAGTTTATGGTCTTTTTTTCAGAAGCAAACTATAATTTTGATGGTTTGTCTATACAATTTTAGCTATTATGCTTGTTCCCGCAGTTATATTCTGTATTATTGGGTTTGCGGTTCTGAAAAAGCATAAAAAAGCTGCCAAAGTATTATTCATATTAGCAACTATTTACACTATTATTAGTTTAGGTATTTGTGGTGCTTTTGCTGGTTAAAAACTCAATTATTGTAATTCTACAATAACTTCATTTTTTCTTTTTATAATTTTAAAAGGCGCATTATATCTAAAAAAGTAGAATTTATTGGTGTGCCAATTAACACTAATTTTTAACTAATCTTTTTAAAACGCAAAGTCCGTAAAAACCCAGAAATAATTCTGCAAAAGTTCCAAAAATGTAGCCAAAAGTTGGTGTTCCATCAATTAATAAGCTTACTAATCTTCCAAAACCTAAACCCATCATAAAAACTAGGTTTGTCACCAAAGCTAATTTTAAATAATTAGCTTTAATTATTCCTAAAACCCAAAGTATAGAAAACCCCAGATACAAGCCCATAATAGCTTTAAAAAAATTATGCTCATCAATCGTATTTAAATGAATATCAAACTGCGAATCTGGATTAAAACCATATACAAAAGCTACAGGTACAACAATTAGCACCGAAATAATTAGATGAATTTTATTAATGAAATCTTGTTTGGTTTTTATCATGGCGCAGTTTCAACTGAATAAAAGTAGTGAAGATTTATTTTATCTTAAAAGACCTCACTTAAATCTTCTATATTTGCAAAATCTTTTGATAGAGATTGTTGACTATGAAGAACATCAGAAATTTTTGCATCATTGCACATATTGATCACGGTAAAAGTACCCTTGCAGATCGTTTACTTGATTTTACAGGATCGGTAACAGCAAGAGAAAAGCAAGATCAATTACTAGATAGTATGGACTTAGAGCGCGAACGTGGTATTACTATCAAATCGCACGCCATTCAAATGGACTATGAATTTGAAGGTGAAAAATACATTCTAAATCTTATTGATACACCTGGTCACGTCGATTTCTCATATGAAGTATCTCGTTCTATTGCTGCTTGCGAAGGCGCACTTTTAATCGTAGATGCAGCCCAAAGTATTCAAGCACAAACCATTTCTAATTTGTATTTGGCTTTAGAAAATGACTTAGAAATTATTCCCGTTTTAAACAAAGTAGATTTACCAAGCGCAAACCCTGAAGAAGTTACAGATGATATTGTAGATTTATTAGGTTGTGACCCAGAAGAAGTTATACACGCCAGTGGAAAAACAGGTTTTGGTGTAGATAATATTTTAAAAGCAATTATAGAGCGTGTTCCTGCACCCAAAGGAGATCCAAACGCGCCACTTCAAGCTTTAATTTTCGATTCGGTTTACAACACTTTTAGAGGTGTAGAAACCTATTTTAGGGTTTTTAATGGTGAGATTAAAAAAGGACAAAAAATTAAATTTGTTGCCACAGATAAAGAATATTATGCCGATGAAGTTGGTACTCTAAAATTAACACAAGTTGTAAAACAAAGTGTAAAAACAGGAGATGTTGGTTATTTAATTACTGGAATAAAAACCGCAAAAGAGGTAAAAGTAGGTGATACTATTACAGATTTTGCAAACCCAACAACCAATATTGTTGAAGGTTTTGAAGATGTAAAACCCATGGTTTTTGCAGGTATATATCCTGTTGACACCGAAGATTATGAAGAGCTTCGAAACTCTATGGAAAAACTACAACTAAACGATGCTTCCTTAGTATTTGCTCCAGAAAGTTCTGCTGCATTAGGTTTTGGTTTCCGTTGTGGATTCTTAGGTATGCTTCACATGGAGATTATCCAAGAGCGTTTAGAACGTGAATTTGATATGACCGTTATTACAACAGTACCTAACGTATCGTACCATGCTTATACAAATAAAAATCCTGATGATGCTTTTATAGTTAATAACCCATCAGATTTACCAGACCCATCAACAGTAAATCGTGTTGAAGAGCCTTATATTAAAGCTACTATAATTACAAAATCTGATTTTGTTGGTAATGTGATGTCACTTTGTATTGAAAAAAGAGGTATTGTTTTAAATCAAACTTATTTAACTACAGAGCGTGTAGAAATGACTTTTGAAATGCCTTTGGCTGAAATTGTATTTGATTTTTATGACCGATTAAAAACTGTTTCTAAAGGTTATGCCTCATTTGATTACCATCCAATTGGTATGAAAGTATCAAAACTTGTGCGTTTAGATATTTTATTAAATGCCCAACCAGTAGATGCGCTTTCAGCTTTAATACATGCTGATAATGCACATAATATTGGTAAAAAGATGTGTGAAAAATTGAAAGAGCTTATTCCTCGTCAACAATTCGATATTCCAATCCAAGCGGCTATTGGTGCCAAAATAATATCAAGAGAAACTGTAAAAGCACTTCGTAAAGACGTAACTGCAAAATGTTACGGTGGCGATATTTCGCGAAAACGTAAACTTCTTGAAAAACAGAAAAAAGGTAAAAAACGTATGCGTCAAGTTGGTAATGTAGAAATACCTCAGCAAGCGTTTATGGCTGTTTTGAAGTTGAATGATTAAAAAAAGCAGAAGCAATTAATTTGCTTCTGCTTTTATATTGAAATCAAAACTAATTTTTAATTACAAGTACCTATTAGTTCAAAATCAGTTATGAATGCAGAAAAAGACTGCCCTTCTAAACTAACTACTTCTTCTTGTCCTTCTGTAGTAACAGTCATAGTCCCATCACCATTATCGCAATACTGAGAAGATATTACTATATCAAAAAGCTCTAAATCACAAGTTTGACAAGTGTTTTGGGCACTATCGCCATCGTCATCAGAACATGCTGTAAAACTAATTGCTGCTATTACAGCTAAACTCAAAATAATTTTCTTCATAATAAAATAGATTCATTAATATTAGTGAGCTAAAATAGAATAAACTAAAACACCATCCTAATAATTAACAGGTTTTTGACTACATTTATTAAATTTCAACGATTATATTAATCGTTTAATCGTGATTTTGTGATTTGATGCCTAAAATTCTCTCAATACTAATACTGGAAAATTATTTTGAAATAAATTTAATTTCATAAATGCTTGATTTAAAATTGATAAGTCAAAAGTGACTCTTATCAACCTTAAATTGAAATTGTTTCTGATGAATTGAGCTAAAAAAGGCTTAAATAAAAGCGGACAAGTCAATAGGTAATTTTGAAAATACCTCAATTGGCTTTTATAGCTGTTTTTAAATTGAATGATTAATTTATTGTTCTAACCATTTTCTAAAATCTGAAGTTGTAGAAGAACTTGTCATAGCTTTATCTTTTAATCCAGTTACGGTAATTAGTAAGCGATTTTTAAAATGGCTCTCTATATTATTGATAGCATCAATACTTATAATTTCACTTCTATTAATTTTAAAGAATTTATTGGGATATAATTGTTGGTGAATACTTCCTAAGTTTTGAGAAATCGTATGTCGTTTCCCTTTAATGTCTGTTGCAATACAAAAATCGCCTGAAGCTTCAATTTTACTAATTTCTGAAACATTAAGTAGCTGAATGCCTTTTGCTTTTTTTATAACAAAACGCTTTTTGTAATTATTGTGTTCTTCTTTTAAAGCCGATTTAAGCTCGGTAATAGTGGTCTTATTTAATATGTTGTAATTGCCTTTTTGAAATAAGGCTTTGTACTTTTCCATCGCCTTTTTAAAATCGGTCTGCGTGTATGGTTTTAAAATATAAGCGATGCCGTTAGTATTGAAGGCTTGAAATAAGTATTCGTCATGCGCGGAACAGAAAATAATAGGCACATCTATAGAAATTTCATTATATAAATCGAAAGATAAACCGTCTAATAATTGAATATCTGATAATATAAAATCGTATATGTTTTTTTGAAGAAATATTTTCCCTTCGGTATTTGAACGCGCCCAATCATGCTTAATTCCTTCAACAAAAAACAGTTGTAAATAATTAATAAGTTTTTGATATGCTGGTATTTCGTCTTCTAAAATTAAGATTTTCATAGCCTTAGTTTTCTTCAATTAATTTAATAATTGGAATTGATATTCTATACTCAGTATTCGTATCAATAACCTGAACTTTTTTATCAATTAATAACTCATAACGTGCTTTTAGGTTATTTAACCCAGTGCCCAAAGATTCAGAATTTATTCCAGAATTTGATTTATTGTTAGTAACCGTTATCCAATCATCTTCTATGAGAACCGTTGTTTTTATAATACTATTATCTAACACTTTATTATGTTTTACTACATTTTCAAGTAGCGTTTGTAAAGCTCCTGTTGGAATAAACTTATCGCTAACAGAATTATTGTTTATAATGTTAAAATCGTAATCATTTGTAAAACGTGTTTTAATTAAAAACATGTAATTTTCCGCAAAGTCAACTTCTTTAGAAAGTTCCATAACCTCTGCATCTTTAGTACGAATAAGATATCTATAAATTAAAGATAAACGGTTTATATATTCTTTTGCTTTTATAGTATCACTATCTATTAAGGCATCTAGAGCGTTTAAATTGTTAAACAAAAAATGTGGGTCTAATTGAGAGCGTAATAATTTAAGTTCATTTTCTTTTTGTTGCTTCTCAATTTTTAAATATTGGGTTTGACCTTCGTAGAATTTTTTAGCCAATAATAATGCAAAAGGAAATGATATTTGCTGTACGCCTCTATTTATCATATTAATCATAAAATTGAATCCTTTCGGAAACTTATTCCAATCGTTTGCTCCAGACCAAAAGCCAACAGTGTAGTCTACACCTGTAAAAAATATTAGTATAAAAATACCAAAACCTATATATAAAAAATATTTTTTTTCGGTAACAAATTTAGGGGTTAGCCAGAATACAAATAAATAAATTATAGTACAAGTAGTAATTATTTCCAAAGGAAAATCTATAATATATTCTCTTAATAATGCGTCTCTATCATGATAAGATAATCCTTGAATAATAAAGGATACGGCGAAGTAAATACCTAAAATTATAAAGTCTGATTTATTGAGTTTTGAGTTCATTACTTTTATTTATTAAATAAATTTAATTTTATTGTCAACGTAACTAATTAAAAGGATAAATAATAAGGACATTACGAAAGTGTAAATATTAGTTTTTAATTTATAATGCTCTCTTTTCGACGTTTTATGAACTAAAAAGAATAAAAAACTAACAACTACAAAAGATATTGTATATAAATTTAATCCTAGATATAAACTAATCCTACCTTCGTCATTTGGCTGAAAAACATTTGCTATTCCTGCTCCTAGCCGCATTGCAAAAGGAAGAAAAAGAAAGGGGTATAAAAATAAATTTTTTCTTTTCTTTATTAAAAAATATACCAAAATAGATTGTAAGATTGTAAATAGAGGTCCTGATGCACTAGTTATAATTCTTTGGGTTTTTGAAAGTTCTATTTTTGAGTTTTTTAGATTAGCTCCATTCAAAGAAAAACCCGCATCATATCCTAACAACTCATAAGCTACCCAATGAGACATCTCGTGAAAAAAGAACGTTAGAAATGAAGCTATAGCTAAAACTATTGTATATAATATGATATTATTTTTTGTCATCATCTTAATTATTGTCATCAATTCTGTTTTCTTCTTCTCTAGAAGAATTACTTCTACTTTTCTTTTTGCCAAACTTAGAACCAAAACTATACGCAAATCTTAATTGTACGTTTTGTCTTGAACCATTACTTTCTATATCAGCATTAATATTATCATAGTCTACCGTTCCAACAAAGCCTCTATTTAACACTTTGCTAATGCCTAAATTTACTTTTAATCTATTGTCTAAAAACTTCTTGCCAAAAGAAAAATCTAAATTTCCAATCCAACCTACATCAATTTGACCTTCTAATGCACCTGACCCAAAATAACTAGACATTTCTGCATTAATTTCCCATGGTAATTCATAGCTTGCTTGTGTGTACCAACCAATATTCCATTTATCAAGTTTTAATTGTGGATTTAAGTCAAAAGATTGAAACTCGTTATAATCAACAATAAAACCAGTAAAACCTTCAACTCCTTTTATAAAATCTAAAGGTCCAAACAGTCTAAAATTCCAATTTTTTCTTTCAGACAAATTAATTGTAGAACGACTTACTTGAGCGGTTGCATCATCTTGTGAAATAAAAAGAAATAAGTCATCTTTAGTTTCGCTATATGCTATTGTGAAAAATGGTTGACTATCAAAAGTTAAATTAAACTGATAATTATTGGTAAATGAAGGCTTTAAATTAGGGTTTCCTACTTCTGATGTTAATGGGTCGTAAAATTGTACAAAAGAGTTAAGGCTATTATAAGAAGGCCTCCTTATACGGTAGCTGTAAGCTAAGTTTGCTCCTAAATTTTCGTTTAGTTTTCTACTTAGAGAAGCACTCGGGAAGAACTTAGAAATTTTTCTTGTTCTATTGTCATTTGCATTTGTAGAAATACCTTCTGTATCACTGTCTTCATAACGCAAACCTCCTGAAAAAGACCATTTTCCAAAATTGGCATTTAATTTTGAATACACAGCAAAAATAGTTTCGTTAATTAAAAACCGATTACTATTATTGGGTTGAAAATCAAAATCGTTAGTTGTAGAATTTTGAGTGAATGATTGTAAATCACTATCTGTATTTACCGCAGAAAATTTACTACCAAAGCTTAATTTTAAATCGTCTGAAAATGTTTTAGAGTAATCTATTTTAGATGTTTTTATAGTAAATTTTCCATCTTGTAAATAGCGTTGATTTGTAAAAGGCACAGTATTGCCATCTGCCGCAAATACATTATCAGTATTATTATTCGTGAAATTCACATAATTAAAATCTGCTACTAACTTATGGCCTTCTGACTTAAACTCGTAATACGGATTTATATTTAATGTTTGTCTTGCTCTATCGAACGAATTTTGCGACACTAACATTTCGCTAAAACTTGGGGAAGATATGGATGTATTACTTCTAGATATTCTTTCAGAATTCGTATTAATATAACGCATACTAAAGCCAATAGAATGCTTCTCATTTAAGTAATAGTCTAGACCTCCACCAAGTCTAAAGGTTTTAGGGTCGTAAGGCTCTATTGTAGCTTGATCATAGATGGTTTGTTCTTGTGTATCTGAGTTTTCAATTCTTCGTGTAATAAACAAATCGTCTCGCCATGTTGGGCTAGATTGACCAATATTAGCTTGCCAATTAAGTTTATTTTTATAACTGGCAATTGAAAAGCTTGTGCCGTGTTCTACGCCTTCATCTTCTCCAATCCATGCATTTACACTTCCGTGAGTACCTAAACGCACATTTTTCTTTAAAATAATATTAATTATAGGTCCAGAACCCTCTGCATCAAACTCTGCCCCTGGTTGTTCTATTAATTCTACTTTTGCAATATTATCTGCTGGCAAATCTTGTAGTAACGTCTGCATATCCATATAATCAGTGGTTTTGCCATTTATCAAAATTCTAACATCACTTCTGCCTGCAAAATTAATTCCGTTATTCGTTACAATAATTCCTGGAACGCGCTTAATAACATCTTCTAAATTAGAATTTATCATTTCAGATTGTTCTAAATCTACAACCAACTTTTCAGCCGTTTGCCTAATTATAGGTCGTTTACTTTTAACAACAACTTGGTTTAGTACTTGTGTGTCTTCTTTTAAAACAAAGTCTATTTTTTTAGTATTCAATAACTCGAAAACTTCGGATTTTTTAGTTTCAAAGCCTAATGTAGAAACCTCTATATAATATGTTCCTTTAACGACATCTTCAAAAAGATAATAACCCTTTTCGTTTGAAATTACACCAGTAACTAATTCGTTTGAAATAGTATTATAAAGTACAACGTTTGCAAACTCTAAAGGGTTATTATTTTCCTCTGTAATTGTTCCTTCAATAGTCTGCGAAAAACTTGAAGTAACACTAAAAAAGAATACTAATATTTGAAGTAAATTTAATTTCATAACTCTGTTTGATTTAAGATTGATTAGTCAAAAGTGCTTCTTATCACTCTTAAATCGAAATCTTTTCTGATGAATTGGGCTAAAAAAAGGTTGAATATGCTTTTTTATTCATTACCAAAAAATATTTAAATAAAAGCGGATACTATAATAGGTAGTGTAGAAATACCTCAGCAGGCGTTTATGGCTGTATTGAAGTTGAATGATTAAACTCAGTTTCTATTTTTTACTCTTAATCAACTCTTTATTAGTTAATCATTGAAAAACGTAAAGTATTCATACGCTTTTTCAATTTTTGTTGTAGATAATTTTGATTAAACTCAATTATACAATTTAATCTTCAAAAATATAACGCAATCAAAATTGTTAATAATTATTTCGTATTTTTATAACACTGTAATTTACCCAGTAACTAAAACTGTATGAATCACCTATTAACACTATGTTTCGTTAATTTTCAAATTTTATTTTACCTGTTTAACTTTTATTAACAATTTAACGATTTTTAGCTGTTCTTTTGTCTGATTTTTAATAAACTAACCAACAAAAAATGGCTTTTGTAATTTTTTAAATTAAAGACCATTTTAGGTTACTTTATTTATAAAATTTATTTTTTTTGATATGATTTAAACATTTTTTTACAAATTTCTTATATGAAGGCACTTTTTTACACTAGAGAATTTCCACCTTATGTTTATGGTGGTGCTGGGGTACATGTTGAATATTTAGCAACAGAATTAGCTAAATTGATAGAAATGGATGTAAGATGTTTTGGCGATCAAGATAGCAAATCAGATAATTTATCAGTAAAAGGTTTTCCATTCGATAATCCTATTTTTGATGAGGCCGATGATAAATTAAAAGCTGTTTTTAAAACATTAAGTACTTGTATTCAAATGAATGCACAACCAATTGATGCAGACGTTGTGCATTGCCATACTTGGTATGCCCATTTTGCAGGTATTATAGCTAAATTATGCTATGGTACACCTTTGGTAATTACTACCCATTCCTTAGAACCTTTAAGACCCTGGAAACGAGAACAATTAGGACGGGGTTACGATGCATCTTCTTGGGTAGAAAAAACAGCTATAGAAATGGCCGATGCGCTTATTGCCGTGTCAGAAGAAACTAAAGAAGATGTTTTAAAACATTTTAACGTAGATGAAAAAAAGGTTCATGTTATTTATAACGGTATTAATCTTGAGCAATATATTACTACTTCAAAAACGGCAACTTTAGACGAATATGGTGTTGATAAAACCAAACCCTATGTGCTTTTTGTTGGTAGAATTACACGCCAAAAAGGAATTATTCATTTAGTAAATGCTGTAAAATATATAGATCCAGAAACCCAAATTGTACTTTGTGCCGGAGCACC
This sequence comes from uncultured Flavobacteriaceae bacterium, assembly GCA_947500585.1. Taxonomy (GTDB): domain Bacteria; phylum Bacteroidota; class Bacteroidia; order Flavobacteriales; family Flavobacteriaceae; genus CAXBID01. The sequence goes on from CANMSN010000010.1 coordinate 108,455, forward strand.
AGATACCAAAGAAATTGGTGTTGAAATGGAACATGCTGTAAACGAAGTTAAAAAAACACGTAATAATGTTATTTGGATAGATAAAATGCTTGAAAAACATCAAGTTATCGAGCTTTACTCGCATGCCGATGTGTTTTGTTGCCCATCTATTTATGAACCATTCGGAATTATTAATATTGAAGCTATGGCTTGTAAAACAGCGGTTGTAGCAAGTGCTGTTGGAGGTATAAAAGAAGTGGTTGTTCCTGGCGAAACAGGAATTCTTATTCCTTTAGAACAACAAAAAGAAGCCCCTTTTGAACCTGTTAATCCAGATAAATTTTCAAAAGATCTTGCAAACGGTATAAACCAATTAATTTCTAATGATGATTTAAGAACTAAAATGGCAGAAAACAGCAGAAAACGCGTTGAAGATTATTTTGATTGGGTTGCTATTGCTAAACAAGTAGAGTCGTTGTACAAATCTTTAATATAAAAAGCTCCATCTATAAATCGCCTACAAAACTAAAGACTAATTAAAAGCACTAAATATGATTAATAATAAAGTTTTAGCCATAATACTAGGTGGCGGTCAAGGATCTAGGTTGTATCCTTTAACTCAAGATAGATCTAAACCTGCTGTACCAATAGCTGGAAAATATAGGTTGGTAGATATTCCTATTTCTAACTGTATTAATTCAGATATAAAACGCATGTTCGTTTTAACGCAGTTTAATTCCGCTTCATTAAACCGTCATATAAAAGATACCTATCATTTCAGCTTTTTTAGTAGTGCTTTTGTAGATGTACTTGCCGCAGAACAAACGCCACATAATAAAACATGGTTTCAAGGAACAGCAGATGCGGTTAGGCAAAGTATGCATCATTTTTTAAGACATGAATTTGAGTATGTTTTAATACTCTCTGGCGATCAGCTTTACCAAATGGACTATGAAAAAATGATTGACGCTCATGAAAAAAGTAATGCAGAAATTTCTATTGCTACAATTCCTGTTAGCGCAAAAGATGCTACAGAATTTGGTATCTTAAAATCGGATGATACAAATGTGGTAACCTCATTTATTGAAAAACCAGATGCTAGCTTACTACCCGACTGGACATCGGAGGTTAGTGACCAAATGAAAAGTGAAGGCAGGCACTATTTAGCATCAATGGGTATATATATTTTCAATAGAGATTTGCTAATAAATTTAATGGAAAACCCTGATACAATCGATTTTGGAAAAGAAATTATACCCCAAAATATCAATAACCACAAAACACTGAGTTACCAATATGAAGGTTATTGGACAGACATTGGTAATATAGATTCTTTCTTCGAGGCTAATATTGGGCTTACTGAGGATATTCCTAAATTTGATTTATACGACAAGAAAAAACGCATCTATACAAGAGCCCGTATGTTGCCAACAACAAAACTAGCAGGCACCATGTTAGAAAAAGCCGTAATTGCAGAAGGTTGTATAATAAGTGCTGCTAAAATTGAAAAATCTGTGATTGGTATTCGCTCTAGAATTGGAAAAGAAACAACCATAATTAATACGTACATGATGGGCAGCGATCATTATGAAACCCTTGCCGAAATTGATAGAGACAAAATTGAAATCCTATTAGGTATTGGTGAACGCTGTTTTATTAAAAATGCCATAATAGATAAAAACTGTCGTATTGGTGATGATGTTAGAATTAATGGCGGCAAACATTTGGAAGATACCGAAACTGATATGTATTCCATTAAAGACGGTATAGTTGTCATTAAAAAAGGAGCTGTAATTCCTAAAGGCTTTGCCCTTTAAAACAAAACTTATTTTTATTATTTCTTTAATATTACCTGCAATATGCAAGACCAAAGAAGAGTTGTAATTGACTATGTTTCACCAAGTGTTAATGGTGGTCAATTTTACATTAAACGTGTTGTTAATGAAATTGTAAATGTTGAAGCACATATTCTTGCTGATGGACATGATGTACTTGGTGCATCCGTTTTATATAAACATGAAAAAGAAAAAAAATGGAGAGCAACCAGAATGCATTTAGTTGTAAACAACGAATGGGAATCTTCGTTTATAGTTGAAAAACAGGGATTTTATTCATACAAAGTTGAAGCTTGGGTAGATTATGCTTTAAACTGGCAACATGGTATTGAACGAAAAATTGATGATAACCAACATGTAAAATCAGAACTGCTTGAGGGTATTTCTTTTTTGGAAACAATTCAAAAAAAAGCATCCCATAATGATAAATTATATCTCGATCATCTTAAAAATATTTTTTCGAATGAAAATCATTACGATGAAGCTATAAAAGAAGCTACTAGCGAAAGACTTCATCACCTTTTTACAGAACATCCAGAAAAAATATTAGTAAATACCTCATCAGAATATCAAGTATACGTTGATAGAAAAAAAGCAAGGTTTAGCACCTGGTATGAATTTTTTCCACGTTCCGCATCAGAGCAAGAAGGGGTTCATGGCACATTTAAAGACTGTGAACGTTTGTTGCCAAGGGTTGCAAAAATGGGTTTTGATACGTTGTACCTGCCTCCTATTCATCCTATAGGTGAGGTAAATAGAAAAGGCAAGAATAACACCACTGATGCTAAAGAAGGTGATGTAGGTTCTACTTGGGGTATTGGTTCTCAATATGGCGGTCATAAAGCCATTCATCCGCAATTAGGAACCATTGATGATTTTAAATCTTTAATTAAAAAAGCAAAAGAACAAGGTCTTGAAATCGCTATGGATTATGCGCTTCAAGCTGCTCCAGACCATCCTTGGGTAAAAGAACACCCATCATGGTTTAAATGGCGTCCAGATGGCACGGTTCAATATGCAGAAAACCCACCAAAAAAGTATCAAGATATTTTACCTATTTATTGGGAGAGTGAAGACTATAAGAGTCTTTGGAATGAGTGTTTAGACATTTTAATGTATTGGATAGATTGTGGTATTCAAGTTTTTAGAGTTGATAACCCACATACCAAACCGTTTTATTTCTGGAATTGGATTATTACAAAAGTAAAAGCAAAACATCCAGATGTTATATTTTTAGCTGAAGCTTTTACAGCTCCAAAAGTCATGCAACAATTAGCCAAACAAGGCTATACACAATCTTATACTTACTTTACTTGGCGAAATAATAAACACGAACTTACAGAGTATGTTAAGGAATTAACCCAATCTGAGCTAAAAGAATATATGCAACCTAATTTTTGGCCTAACACACCAGATATTAACCCGTTTCATTTACAAGGCGCAAACGAATCTAAACACATACAACGTTACGTTTTAGCTGCAACTTTAAGTTCTAGTATTGGTTTGTACGGTCCTGTTTATGAGTATATGTTAAGTGATGCTTTGTTAGGGCGAGAAGAATACTTAAATTCTGAAAAGTTTCAATTCACCCATTACGATTGGAGCATTGAAAATAAACTTATTACGGTTATTACAAAAATTAATCATATCCGCCATCAAAACGAGGCGCTTCAACAAACCAATAATATTAAATTTTGTTATGTTGAAAATGACAATTTAATGGCGTTTTACAAGTGGAACGACTCTAAAACTAACGAACTTTTAATTGTTATAAGTTTAGATGCTTTTAATGCACAACAAGGCACGGTTCAACTTCCTTTACAAGACTTGGGCATTAACGCTGGTCATAACATTGAAGTACGAGATTTAATTACGAATAGCAGTTACAATTGGGGACACGAATGGAATTTTGTAGAGTTACACCCTACACTTCCTTTCCATATTTTCAAGGTAAATAAATAGCATGCCTAAACAAACATCTATAAAATCTGTAAATACTCCTTATCAGTTTAATAAAAGCTGGGAGGAGTTACTTGATAATAATGACTTTGTCAAAGTTTTTTTATCAGATGTTTTAGAAAATTATATTGTTAAACAACGTTGGTACGGAGGTAAAGCCAGTACACTTAAGTATATTGAATTAGCAGAGTTTTTTAAAATTCAGCAAAAAGGAGAAGTTTACTACGGGTTAATTTTGGAAGTTAATTTTGTTGAAGCTTTTTATCAACATTATTTCTTGCCAATAGCATTCGTAACAAACGACGATTTTTCACAAATAGACAGAATCCTTTCTATTGAAATTAACAATAAACAAGGTCATATTATTGATGCCACAAACATAGAAGCTTTTAGAAAATTAGTTTATGAGCGTATTGCTACAGCGGAACCTAAAGACACCACGAAAGTACAATACCATAAAAGCCATTTGTTTAAAAATAAAATCTATCAATCGTCAAGATTTATGGGTTTAGAGCAAAGCAATACTTCATTAATTTTTAATGATACTTCAGTTTTAAAATTTTTCAGACGCATATTTGCCGATAAAAACCCTGATTACGAAATGAGTCGGTTTTTATCAGAAAAAAAAGAATTTAAAAACACCCCTGCATATTTGGGAAGTATTAATTTAGTAGACTCTGATAACGTAAATATTACGATTGGTTTAATGCAAGAAATGATTCCAAATGATGGTGATGCGTGGGCTTATATGTTAAAAGAATTGCATAAAGTATTTTGTAATATAGAGTATAAAAAAATTGACGTTAACACCCTTCCTAATACTGAATTATACCAACGTTTAACCATACAAAGTATACCACCTCAAATTATAGATTGGGCTGGTTTAAACTTATTTTTACAAGTTCAAACTTTGGCAAAACGCACAGCCGAAATGCATAATGCATTAGGGTCAGAGTTTGAAGATACTGCTTTTACTCCTGCACATTATAATAATGATTATACTGTTTGGTTAAAAAATAAAGTCTTATATCAATTCCAAAATAGACTAAATACCATTGAAAATAATTTACATAAACTTGACGGTTTAGCTTTAGAATTAGCAAATGAGTTTCTCGACAAAAAAAACATGATTAGAAAACGTTTTGTTGATTTTGATTGGACCAAGTTAAAAGGCGAGCGAATTCGAATTCATGGTGATTATCATTTAGGACAAATATTGGTAAAAGACGACGATTTTTATATCATAGATTTTGAAGGCGAACCAGAAAGCACGATTAGAGACAGAAAAGTAAAACAACCACCTTTAAAAGACGTAGCAGGTTTGTTCAGATCGTTTCATTATGCCATTTACGCCAATATTTTTAACAACAAAGACCATTATCCTACAACTCAAGAAAACCTGTTTAATGCAGCAGAAATATTATATCGTTACATTACAGGATTATTTTTAGGAACTTACGTGACAGAAACACAAAACGCAAATTTAAATTTAGGCTACAACCAAGAACGTATATTTATTTTAAAATACTGCTTATTAGAAAAAGCAGTTTACGAATTGGGTTATGAGCTAAACTCCCGGCCTCAATGGGCTGTTATTCCCTTAAAGGGAATTTCTAATATTATAAATCACTAATTTATGGCACAAGTAAAACCTTATAGTTTATTTACAGAATTCGATATCAACCTATTTAAGGCTGGCAAACATTACAGACTTTACGAAAAAATGGGATCTCATTTAGTTACTGTTGATGGTATTGATGGCACTTATTTTGCAGTTTGGGCACCCACAGCAAAACAGGTTTCTGTAATAGGCGACTTTAATTACTGGATAGAAGGTGATCATCAATTAAATGTACGCTGGGATTCTAGCGGTATTTGGGAAGGGTTTATACCACTAGTTGGCAAAGGCAACATCTATAAATATAAAATTCAGAGCCATAATAACGATATAAAAACTGAAAAAGCAGATCCGTACGCTCGACGTTGTGAGCACAACCCAAATACAGCATCTATTGTTTGGGATGATAATTACAAGTGGAAAGATAAAGATTGGATGAAAAAGCGAAAAAACCATAACGCTTTAGATGCTCCATATTCTGTTTACGAAGTTCATTTAGGCTCTTGGAAAAGACATTTGGAAGAAGATCGGTTCTTATCCTATTTTGAATTAGCTGATGATTTAGTTAACTATGTTAAAGAGATGAATTTTACGCATGTTGAACTTATGCCGATTATGGAATTCCCTTATGATCCGTCTTGGGGCTATCAAGTAACAGGCTATTTTGCGCCAACGTCACGTTTTGGTTATCCTGAAGAATTTAAATATCTAGTAGATAAACTGCACCAAAATGATATTGGAATTATTTTAGATTGGGTGCCTTCTCATTTTCCAGAAGATGCACATGGGCTAGGGTTCTTTGATGGGTCTTGCTTATACGAGCATCCAGACCCTAGAAAAGGCTATCATCAAGATTGGAAAAGTCTAATTTTTAATTACGGTAGAAATGAAGTAAAGTCTTTTTTAATTAGTAATGCCGTTTTTTGGATGGATCAATACCATGCTGATGGCTTACGTGTTGATGCTGTGGCTTCTATGCTATTTTTAGATTACTCTCGTAAAGATGGCGAATGGGAACCAAATGAATTTGGAGGTAGAGAAAACCTAGATGCTATCGCATTTTTAAAAGAATTAAACGAAGAAATATATGCATCATTCCCCGATGTGCAAACCATTGCTGAAGAATCTACAGCTTTTCCTGGCGTTTCTAAACCTGTGTTTTTAGGAGGCTTAGGTTTTGGCATGAAATGGATGATGGGTTGGATGCACGATACTCTAGAGTATTTTGGAAAAGATCCTGTTTACAGAAAATACCATCAAAACGATATTACGTTTAGTTTAGCCTATGCATTTACCGAGAATTTTATGCTACCGCTCTCTCATGATGAGGTAGTATATGGTAAAAACTCTATTTTAGGCAGAATGCCTGGTGACGAGTGGCAGCGTTTTGCTAATTTACGTTTATTATTTGGTTATATGTTTACCCATCCAGGAACAAATTTAGCCTTTATGGGTACCGAATTTGGTCAATATAACGAATGGAATTTTCAAGAAAGCTTAGATTGGAACTTACTGGAATTTAAACCTCATAAAGACTTTCAAAATTATTATAAAACATTAAATACATTTTATAAAAATACGCCTGCTTTATTTGAAAAAGGCTTTTCTAATGAAGGGTTTGAATGGATTAGTTATGATGATCATGAAAACTGTGTGATATCATATATAAGAAAAGGTAAAAACCCAGAAAATAATGTTGTTGTTGTCTGTAATTTAACGCCAACTGTTAGAGAAAACTACCGTATTGGAGTTCCTGTAAAAGGAAAATTAAAAGAAATTTTTAATAGTGACTCTAATGAATTTGGTGGTAGTGGTATTTCCAATAAAAAACAAATTACTATTAAAAAACAACCTTGGAATGGTAAAGATTATTCTGCGGAAGTTACTCTAGCACCTCTAGCAGTTACTGTTTTTGAATTTAAACCCTAATTTTAACGTTTAACAGCTGGGTTATAACTTAATTATTAGGGTATTTTTAGTATAAAATAATGGCTTTATTTTGCTGATGGGTCGTTAAAAGCCTAAATAAATCCGTTCACTTAGAGCATGTTATACTTTTTGTAATTATACACCTCATTCATTGAGTTTTAAACAATTTTTCATTCATTTTTTTGATAAAAAGAAACGCACAAGGTGCTTTAAATTTAGTATTTTGGTCAATTAATATTTATACGTAATTTATGATATTAAATACCGAGTTAGAATATAAAGGGAATCTATTCCCATCAAACATAACAAACTATAAAAAAGATGTAGATGTCCTACATTTTTCAACCTCAAATAATGTTATTCTTAAACTTACCGTGTTGCGAGATAGTGTACTTCGTTTCACTTATACAACCGTTGGTAAATTTGAAAGAGACTTCTCTTATGCTATAGATGAAGATGCAAGTAGAGGTTACAACCATTTAGAGATTTCTGATGATGATGAAAAATATATTGTAACGACTTCAAAACTTATTTGCCACATATATAAATCAGATTTAAGAGTCTTCCTTTACGATGCGCTAGACAATAAAATTATTTGTGAAGATGAGCTTGGTTTCCACTGGGAAGAAAGTTACGAATTAGGAGGCGATATTGTTAAAATGAGTAAAGCGGCTCAAAACGGCGAAAGCTACTATGGTCTTGGAGATAAACCTGAGCATTTAAACTTAAAAGGACGCCGTTTTGAAAATTGGGCAACAGATTCTTACGCTTTTGGGAAAAATACAGACCCCATATACAAAGCCATCCCTTTTTACACAGGTCTGCAAAACGGAAAATCTTATGGTATTTTCTTTGATAATACCTTTAGAACCTATTTCGATTTTTGTAATGAAAGAAGAAATGTAACAAGTTTTTGGGCACAAGGTGGAGAAATGAATTATTATTTCTTTTACGGTCCAAAAATGCAAGATGTTGTTACAAGTTATACCGATTTAACTGGAACACCAGAATTACCGCCATTATGGGCCTTAGGCTACCACCAATGTAAATGGAGTTATTATCCAGAATCGAATGTAAAGGAAATAACATCAAAGTTCAGAGAACTTCAAATACCCTGCGATGCTATTTATTTAGATATCGATTATATGGATGGTTTCCGATGCTTTACTTGGAATAAAGATTATTTTCCAGACCCAAAACGTATGGTAAAAGAATTGGCAGATGATGGTTTTAAAACCGTTGTTATTATAGATCCTGGTATTAAAATTGATAACGAATACAGTGTTTTTAAAGAAGGCTTAGAAAAAGACTATTTCTGTAAACGTGCAGATGGTCCATACATGAAAGGTAAGGTTTGGCCTGGGGAGTGTTATTTTCCAGATTTTACAAGACCAGAAGTAAGAGAATGGTGGGCTGGCTTATTTAAAGAACTTATAGAAGATATTGGTGTAAAAGGTGTTTGGAACGATATGAACGAACCTGCTGTAATGGATGTTCCAGGAAAAACATTCCCGCCAGATGTTCGTCATGATTATGAAGGCAATCCTTGTAGTCATAATAAAGCGCATAATATCTACGGAATGCAAATGGCTAGAGCCACTTATCATGGTTTAAAACGTTATAATTATCCTAAACGTCCATTTGTAATTACACGTTCTGCTTATTCAGGTACGCAACGTTATACCTCAACTTGGATGGGCGATAATGTGGCATCTTGGGAACATTTACAAATAGCTAATATACAAGCACAACGTTTAGCGCTATCAGGATTTTCATTTGCTGGATCTGATATTGGAGGTTTTGCGGAACAACCAAATGGCGAATTATATGCAAGATGGATTCAGTTAGGCGTGTTTCACCCTTTTTGCAGAACACACTCTTCTGGAGATCATGGTGAGCAAGAACCTTGGGCTTTTGATAATGAAATAGTTGATGTTGTTCGTAAATTTATTGAACTACGATATCAATTATTACCGTATTTATACACCTCATTTTATCAGTATTCACAAGATAATGTGCCAATGCTAAAATCTTTGGTGTTATTCGACCAAGACGATGCACAAACACATTACAGAACTGATGAGTTTATTTTTGGTAATCAAATATTAGTATGTCCTATAAACGAACCAAACTCTAAAGGAAGACGCATGTATATTCCTAGAGGAGAGTGGTTTAATTATTGGACTAATGAAAGTATGACTGGAGGTAAGGAAACCTGGGTAGATGCAGATTTAGATAGTATGCCTTTATTTATTAAAGCTGGAGCTATTATACCAAAATACCCTGTACAACAGTATGTTGGTGAAAAGAAAATTGACCAACTTGCTCTTGATGTATACTATAAAAATGGTAAAGAAGATTCTGAGTTATACGAAGATTCCAATGATGGCTACGATTATACCAAAGGGCGCTATAGCTTAAAGAAGTTTAATTTAGCTGGTAATGGTGATAAGCTTATTATCCGTATACATAAAAGAGGAAATTACATAACGCCTTATACTACGTTTAAAATTAATTTAATTGGGCTTCCTTTTAAAGTTAAAAAAATTAAAGTGGATAACGAAGATGTAAAACTTAAAGATTTAGAATTTGCAAATAACACGCTGGTGGTTACCAAAGAATTTACGAACCTTCAGATTATAGGTTAGAGCATAACACTTTTAAAAATAAAAGCCTTTTTGTTTTCACAAAAAGGCTTTTTTACATCTGGTGAGATTATACCTAAAGAATTTTTACTTCACAAAATCAGTAATAATTTTTTTGATTTTTTGATTTTTTTCTGTTGGTTCTAAATCAAATAAAAATTGATAAAGTCTTTTATCTTCTACTTTGTCTTTTAATTCTAAATCTTTGTTTTTAGCAAATATTTCATCCCAGTTATTACGAACCAATTCCCACATAGCTTGATTCTCTTTCCACCAATCTTGAGCAGCTATACATTTAGAATCCGCAACTTTAGTATAGGTGTTTAACCCTTTTTCTTGTGCCAAAAGCACATCTTCTTCCACCAGTTTTCTAATAACTTTGTCATTATCTTGTTCGTGAATCCAACCATTGGCAATAATTTCGTGTCTATTAGTTCTTACTGTAACATCATAATCTTGTCTTTTAGTATATTCTCTTCTTGGTAAAGGCGCATCGGTAGTGTTTTCCCAATAACTTTTTCCATCTACGTGCACCCAAGTTGCAGAGCCTTCATAACGCGGACTATCATCTACTTGATATACTTTTTGCGTCCATTGTCCTTTAACGTCGCTTTTCGGTTTTTGTATAAACTTCCATTTATTATTTGCATCGAACATATATAAGTTGGTGTTTTCATATAACCAATCTTGTCGCCAATGTTTTATAATATGAGATTCTGTTGGTTTGCCAACAATTAAAAGATGCTGCATCACTATTTTATTATCGCCATCTTCTACTAATTGTACCCATTCTAAACCTTTATCATGTTTCACTTTTGAAGCCTGATATGTGGTGTCTTTTGAATAGCTAAAAGTCTCTGCAAAGTTAAAACCAACTTCATAGCAGCCACACATACTTTTTATGGCTTTTTGGTCTTTTTCTTTTTTACTTTGTGCATTCACATTTATAATAAATACAGCCGAAAGTACTATAAACACTAATTTTTTCATAATTAAATTAATTTTTAAATTTTGTTATTTTTATTTAGATTAAATATAAATAGTTTTTATATTTGTCACAAATATATCCTTATTTAGAATAAATCCAAATAAAATGTGTCAAAAATTAAAAACTTTATCACAAAATAAACAAGGAGCATTGCACTACTGCAATACGTGTAAAATTTATCATGTATTGTTTAATAACTTCCATTTCATCCTAAACCAAAAACAAGTAAATGCTTTAAAAAATCATATTATCAGTATTGATATTAAATACTGGGAATCGCAATTTGAATGCACTTCTATAAAGCGAAAAATTCCTGTTCCAACCTTCCAAGAAAATTTAATACTAATATTCGATAAACAAGAGTTTGATGCTTTTAAAAATTTGTTCACTAATCAATCAAATACATCTAAGATTTTAACTGCTGGTGATATTGAGTATAATTTCATTCTTAATTAAAGCTATGCAAAACCAATATAGAATATCAATACTTTGGTTTGCCTTCATTTTTAGCCAATTAATGTTATCACAACAACAAAAAGAAGAGGAAAAAGATTCTACCAAAGTTGAAACATTAAGTGAAGTTATTATTTCTGCAACGCGAACCAAAAGGCAGTTAACAACAATACCATTACCTGCTCAATTAGTTTTTAAAAAAGAAATTAAGTCTATTAATTCTGTTAGGTTATCAGATATACTAAATGAACAAACAGGGTTAATTACAGTGCCCGATTTTGGTGGTGGTGAGGGCATACAAATTCAGGGCTTAGATAGTGCGTACACTTTAATTCTTATTGATGGCGTGCCTCTTATCGGGCGTTCTGCAGGAACATTAGACCTAAGCAGAATAAGTGTTGGAAATATTAAGCAAATTGAAATTATAAAAGGAGCGTCTTCTAGTTTGTATGGTAACGAGGCATTAGGTGGCGTAATTAATATTATTACTGAAAGTCCTAAAAGCGGTTTTAATAGTGATATTAATTATAGAGGCGGCTCGTTTAACACGCATGATATAAATACAAACCTAAATTATAAAAAAAATAAATTTGGTGTAACTACTTTTTTGAATCGGTTTAGTAGCAATGGCTACGATTTAGTAGACACTGATGCTGTAAATACAGTAGAGCCTTTTAATAATTACACCTTAATTTGTAAAACAACTTACGATTTTACTAAAAACACTAAACTACTGCTCTCAGGACGTTTTTATCATCAAAAACAAGACAATATTGCTTCTGAAACCTTGAAAGGTGAAAGTGAAATTAATGAGTGGAATACCCTTCTAAAGTTCGATCATAAATTTAACACTACTTGGAGTAGTTTTTTAGAGTTTTATGCCTCACAATATAAAGCTGATGAATTTTTAAATAGTGAAATAGGTTCTACTTTTTATGAAAGCAATTTTAACCAGCTTTTTGTAAGACCAGAATTTAGAACAACTTTTAGATTTAATGACAAAAACACCATTATTGGTGGTATTGGACTAACATACGAACGCTTAAAAAGAACCGAATTTTTTGGCACGCCAGAATTTAATTCGCCTTATGCCTACATGCAATATGATGGTAATTTAACTAAAAAATTAAGCGTGATTTTAGGCACTCGTTTTGATAATCATAGCACATACCAATCACAATTTAGCCCAAAAATTGCTGTTCTTTATAAAATCAATGATAAAATAGCTGTTAAAAGCTCTTTAGGTTATGGTTTTAAAACTCCAGATTTTAGGCAGCTGTATTTCGATTTTACAAATTCAACAGTTGGCTACACGGTTTTAGGCTATAATGCCGTTTCCTCACGTATTCCGCAGTTAGATGCTAATGGCGAGCTAATAAGTATACTAGTTCCTGTTTCTGCGTTTAATAATGGCTTAAAGCCCGAAAGCTCTATTAGTTACAATTTTGGAGTAGATATAAAAGCATTATCTAACCTAAAAATAAATCTTTTTAGAAATGATATTACCAACCTAATTGATACCCGAGTAATTGCTCGAAAAACGAATGGCCAAAATGTATTTAGCTATTACAATGTAAACGAGGTTTATACACAGGGTATAGAGTTTAATGGGGTTTATAAATTCAATGAAAATGTGTCTATTTCAGGGGGTTATCAATTATTATATGCGAAAGATAAAGACGCAGAAAAAGCTTTTGAAAACGGACAAGTTTTTGCAAGAATAACAGCAAATTCGCCATCGTTTAGGCTTCAAAAAAACGATTATTTTGGCTTGTTTAATCGTTCTAGGCATTTAGCAAATTTCAAAATATTTTACACGATTCCTGAATGGAATTTAGAGACTAATTTAAGAAGTACATACAGAAGTAAATTTGGAATTTTTGACACTAACGGCAACAGCTATTTAGATAAATATGATGATTTTGTAAATGGCTATACTATTTGGGATTTTGCCATCAATAAAACCATTTATAAACATTACAAATTAGGTTTTGGAATAGATAATGTTTTCAATTTCAACGACCCTCAAAACATCAGCAATATTGCTGGATGCATTATTTACGGAACACTTAACATTCAATTTTAATTTAATAAATAAACACAATGAAAACAATTCAATTAACAGTATTAGCAATTATATGTATAGGGTTTACATCTTGTAATAACGATGATGATACGCCACAGCTTATAGCAGTAAAGGCTGAACAATTTGTAAATTTACATGCACCACAAACTTCTGATTTTACAACAAGCCCACCAACAATAACAGGTGATTTTGTGAAATTTGATTTTGCAACAGGAACAACAACTACGAGTGATACAGATTGGGATATTGCTTTTAGAGGCACAACCATTTTAGTTAATGGTGGCACATCTTCAGGTATACCAGAGGAACCTACAAGAACAGGAAATGCAGGCGCATATATTTTAACAGACATTTTTAATGAGGTTAACACGATTACAGAATCTTCGTTTGAGCAAGATAGTGCATTAGGTTTAGCAATAAAAACAGGTTCTGGAAATGGTTGGTACAATTATGATGGTTCAAATCCTTTTGCCCCAAAAATTGAACCTATACCAGGAAAAGTAATTGTTTTTAGAACAGCCGATAATAAATATGCAAAAGTTGAAATTTTAAGCTATTATAAAGATAATCCTGATGTGATAACAGAAGACATTGCACAAAACGATTCAAGATATTTCACCTTCAATTATGTATACCAACCAAACGAAGGTAAAACTACATTTGAATAATAAAACTTCCATATACGTTTGCGTCATATTCCGCCTATTCTTTAGGCGGATTTATGATTTATAGTGATATACTGAAATTTTATAAATCAACCCATAAAACAAAATTAAACGCACGCTTTAGAAACTCAGCCTTTTTTAACATCAATAGGTTTTCCTAAATAAACCAATTTATAACCTTTTTCTATTTTTTCAATAGCTTTATTATAAGAAGAAATAATTTCCAAAACGCCTTTTTTATCCTTAACTAATAGCGGAATAATGTCTTCATCCTTATTGGTTATTTCAATAAGTTCTTCATAATGCGCTCTATCATTAATTTCAATCTCATGTATCTCAGGGTATTTTCGAGCTACTTCGGTTAATAAATGAAAATCGTCTGTATGTGAAAACAAGCCTTCTTTTGGACTATTATTTGAATCGGCCATTTCATCAACCGTAATTAATCTAAACGAGCCGTTTTCACCAAATTGCTCTCCAAATTTATTAATGGCATATTGATTAATATCTGAATTACCTGTTAAAGCCATTAAATAACCAACATCGTTAAGCTCAATATTATCGCCCAAAGTTTCAGAATAAATATCGGTATTTATGCCCTCCAACCCTATATCTTGAGCCAACTGTATGTTTGTTTGATTACTATCAATTAAAACAACATGTCTGTTATTATCTTCTAAATACTTACCTATTAAACGAGAGACTTGAGAGGCGCCTACTATTAAAATACCTTCCGATTTTTTTAGAAATACCCCAACCATTTTTGCAAATAATCTAGCTGTTGTTGCATTTAATAAAACAGTTCCTAAAACAATCATAAACACCAAAGGTGTAATATATTCAGCACCTTCAACACCTTGTTTCATAAGCTTACTACCGAAAAGAGACGCAATTCCTGCTGCTACAATACCTCTCGGACCAACCCAACTAATAAAAAGCTTTTCATTTGTAGACAAATTAGAGCCGGATGTACTTAAAAATACTGCTAAAGGCCTTATAACAAATACAACTATAGCAAAAAGAGCCGCTGTTTTCCAGGTATAAAGGAGCATTAAGTCATCAATACTTATATTGGCGGCCAGAAGAATAAATAAAATTGAAATAAGCAAAACACTTAAAGACTCTTTAAAATAGAGCAACTCTTTAATATTTTCTAGTTTTCCATTTCCTAAAACCATCCCCATAACTACTACAGCTAAAAGCCCCGACTCGTGTGCAAATACTTCAGATTCAACAAAAACCAATAAAACTGTTGACAGCGAAACTACATTTAGCAAATAATGCGGAATCAATTTTTTATTTATTGCAAAAGCCAAAGCATGCGCAAAAGTAAACCCAAAAGTCGTACCAAAAAGAATGATTTTTCCAAACTCAATCAAGGCTGTTTTTGTAAAACCGCTGTCGCCTTCCACACTAATAAACTCAAATACCAAAACGGCTACCAAAGCACCTATTGGGTCTATTAAAATGCCTTCCCATTTTAATACCGTTGATATATCTTTTTTAAGTGGAATATTTCTTAAAATTGGTGTTATTACTGTAGGTCCCGTAACAATTATAAGTCCTGCAAATAGAAAAGACAGTTCCCAGCTCAATCCAAAAATTAAATAGGCTATAATACCTGCTCCAAAAAAAGTAATTGCCGAACCTAAAGTTATTAATTTGGTAATTACAGGACCAACCGTTTTAATTTCAGATCGCTTTAAAGTTAAACCACCTTCAAAAAGAATGATACTAATGGCTAAAGAGACGAAATAATACAAACCTTCTCCTGGAAATAAGCCTTTTTCACCATTCCAAATAGGTTCTATCCATTTGGTTCCATCATCAGATAAAAACTCAGAAGCTATTGGCCCAACCAATAAACCTATTAAAATTAATGGTAAGATGGCAGGAATTTTTAATTTCCAAGCTACCCATTGTGCCAATATACCTAAAATTATTATGCCTGCTAACTCTAACATGATTTCATCACTGTTTTTAAAAAAGACTAATTTAAGTAAAAACAGATGAAATCATCTTTTTAAAAATACTATATTACCGTTTTAAGAAAAAAACTAAGAAAACTTTGTTGTTAAAGCCTTTTAAAAGCATTGGTATTGGTGTTGCATATTCGCCCAATTTAAAAGCTAACCTTTTTGAGGCTGCTAGATTATCCGTTTTTTTTAATTCAAAATTATTTTTAGTTCATGTTGGCGAGTCGTCTGAAGATAAAGTTTCCATGTTAAAAATAATTTTGAAAAGTTTTGAAAAAGATAATTTAGACTACGAAGTCGTGTTTAAAAAAGGGAATCCTGTTGATGTTATATTATCTACTGTAGAAGAAAAAAAAATTGACTTATTAATTCTTGGCGCAGTACAACGGGAGCAATTTTTAAAATACTACGTAGGCTCTATTGCAAGAAAAATTACTAGAAAAGCAAAATGTTCGGTCTTATTACTTATAAAACCATCTGTTGAGCGCATACCTTGCGAACATATTGTTGTAAACGGATTAAAAGACCCAAAAACAGAGCAAACCATAACCTCAGCTTTTTATGTTGCAAAACAACTTAAAGCTCAAAAAATTACCATAGTTGAAGAAATTAATCAAGACGAAATAGCTGTAAAAGTAGATGACAATAAATCTCTTAGGCGCGCAACCATTATAAAGGAGCGTATTAAACTTAGAGAAAACTCAAGAATTAAAGAGATTATTGAACATATTCCAGAAAATTACACCAACGATATTATAATAAAATCGCAACCTATTTTTGGAAAAAAAGGGTATTCCATAGGGCATTATGCTCAAATTTCTCGCGCAGATTTACTAGTCATGAATGCACCAACAAAAATGACGTTTTGGGATCGTTTATTTCCACACGATATTGAACATATTTTAACCGAGCTACCAACCGACGTTTTAATCCTGCAATGAGCCCAAAAAAGAATAACATAAAAGATTTTTTTAAGGCTTTACCCAAAAACATATTTTCTGGTTTTGTAGTCAGTCTAATAGCTTTACCGCTTGGTTTAGGATTAGCAATGGCGAGTGATGCGCCTCCAATAGCAGGTATTATAGCTGCTATAGTTGGTGGCATAATCGTTTCAATTTTAGGAGGAAGTCATGTTACTATTGTTGGCCCTGGAAATGGTTTAGTGGGTGTGCTTTTAGTTGCTATAACCACTTTAGGTATCGAAAATGCTTATGTAGCTATTATTTTTTCTGGTGTTTTATTAATGTTTTTAGGGTTTCTTAGAATGGGTGCATTGGCAGATTTTTTTCCATCATCTGCCATTCAAGGTATGCTTGCTGCCATAGGGCTTATCATTTTAGGAAAGCAATTTCATATTATGCTTGCGCACAAAATAAAACGAGAAGATACGGTTGATTATCTTTTTGAAATTCCATATACCATAAACGATGCCATACATTACGGAAACGAAGGTTTAATTTTTGCTGCTTTAGCGGGTGTTATAAGTTTAGCCATAATGCTGTTTTATTCAAAAATTAGAAACAAATATTTACAGCTTATCCCAGCTCCTATGTGGATTGTTGTACTTTCTATTGGGTTTAGTTATTATTTAGAATTGGGTTTACATGAGCCCAACCCTATTGCGCCAGAATATATGATTTCTGGTATTCCATCTATTCAAAATATTATTGCAGATATTCCTACTCCAAATTTTAGTGGTATTTGGAGCATTTCGTTTTGGGGAAGTGTTTTAGCACTTACCCTTATTTCTAGTATAGAATCACTTTTAAGTATTAAAGCTGTTGATAAATTAGATCCCGAAAAAAGACGTTCTAATGTAAATAAAGATTTAAAAGCTCTAGGTTTAGCAACTATTGGTAGTGGGTTTTTAGGTGGTTTAAACGTGGTAACCGTTATTGCGCGTAGTTCTGTGAATGTAAATAATGGTGCCAGTAATAGGTCTGCAAACTTTTTTCACGCCTTATTTTTAGTATTGTTTATTGTTTTATTTAGTACACAATTAACCCGAATTCCGCTCCCCGCTTTAATGGCTATTTTGGTATATACAGGTTACAAACTGGCTTCGCCAAACGTTATAACTAAAATATTTTCTATCGGTAAAGAGCAACTCATTATTTTCTTTGTTACTTTAATTATAACCTTAAAAATTGGTCTAATTACGGGTATTATTGCTGGTGTAATTACGACTTTAATTATTCATATTATTATTAATAAAAGTTTGGGGTTGTTTCTAAGAAATGTTTTAAAGCCCAACGTTTTAATGTATAAAGAAGCCGAAAATCAAAACAACTTTTATGTAAGCGTTAAGCACTTCTGTAGTTTTTTAAATTATTACAGACTTAAACAACATTTAGATGCTGTTCCAGAAGATGAAGACGTTATTGTAGACTTTTCAATGTGTGAGTTTGTAGATCATACGGTTATGGAAAACATCCATAGTTACCAAGAACTCTTCAAAAAGCGTGGTGGTCATTTTGATGTTATTGGTTTAGATATGCACGATTCCGATTCTAAACATCCCTTTGCTTTAAGGCGCATGCTTCCTGTACCAAAAATTATTAAAAATAGTTTAACCAGGAGGCAAACCAATATTGAAAGTTTAGCAAAAAATTATAATTTTAATTATAAAGCTCGTAAGGAAAAAGAAGTGGCTTTTTTAAATAACTTCCAGTTTTTCGATACCAAACGAATCAATCATATTTATAATGAATTATCACATGAAGATAAGGCTATTAAACTCTTTGATATTGAGTTTTCTGAAGGTGAATTTATTGCAAAAGAAGTGATTCGAAAAACCATGCTTTATATTAATTTAAATAAAACCATTCCAGAATTTACATTAGAAAAAGAAGGGTTTTTGCAAAAAGTTTCTGCTTTTGCAGGTTTTAAAGATATTAATATTGAAAACCATGATGATTTCTCAGACCGTTTTTATTTATTAGGTGATAATGAAAAAGCAATAAGTGAATTTTTTAATGACGATGTTACCCATTTCTTTGAAAGCAATCCATACTATCATGTTGAGTCTAACGGAGAAGCCTTATTGATTTTTGGAAAAGAACGATTGGCAGGTTTAAAAGAAATTAAAGCTTTATTTGACTTTGGAAAACGATTAAAAGAAGTTATATCATGTGTTAGGTAGAATAACCACAAGGGCACGCAAACGAAACATTAAATTTTTTAGGCAATAGATAAATTAATAGCATTAGAACATCATAAGTCAAGTATCAACTCAACCTTATTTGCTTATCATAAAATTTAAAATTTCTACTGTTTGCTTATTCTACCTAACCCGCAAAGTATAGACTGCGCTCTGACTAACTTTTAGTATATTTATAAACTAAGGAAAACCCTTATGATAACTACTACCTAACAATCTATAAGATTCATAGAGCGCAGCAAACGGTTCTCTTGTGTATGCTGCGCATCCACGAACCTTATACTTTGCGGGCTTAAATTTATTTGTTTTTCTAATGGTCACATGTAAGTCGTAAATAAATATAAGGGTTGGTTTCAAATTTTTTTAATCCCCTTTTCTTAATATATTCATAACATTTTCAAGCATTAGCTACAGATTTCTTAATTTTACAATCCTTATGAACTTATATCCAATAAACGCTGGTAATTTTAAACTAGATGGCGGTGCAATGTTTGGCGTTGTTCCAAAGTCATTATGGCAACGTACCAATCCTGCCGATTCTAATAATATGATTGATTTAACAGCGCGATGTTTATTAATTGAAGATGGCAATCGGCTTATTTTAATTGACAATGGTATGGGTAATAAACAATCAGACAAGTTTTATGGCTATTATCATCCATGGGGACATTATTCTTTAGACAGTTCGCTTAAAACCTATGGCTTTCATAAAGATGATATTACCGATGTGTTTATGACGCATCTACACTTTGATCACTGTGGCGGAAGCATTCAATGGAATAAAGACAAAACAGGTTACGAATCTGCTTTTAAAAACGCTCATTTTTGGAGTAATGCTGACCATTGGAAATGGGCAACCAAACCCAACAGAAGAGAAAAAGCTTCGTTTTTAAAGGAAAATATTATGCCTATGGAAGAAAGCGGGCAATTAAAATTTACATCGCTTCCACAAGGAGATACACTTAAGAATTCAGAACTAGGTTTCGATATTTTTTTTGCTGATGGGCATACTGATAAACAAATGATTCCAATTATTAATTATAAAGGCAAAACCATTGCTTTTATGGCCGATTTATTACCAACAGTTGGTCATTTACCATTACCCTTCGTTATGGGTTATGATACTAGACCATTATTAACACTTAATGAAAAAGAAACCTTTCTAAACATTGCCGCAGATAATAATTATTATTTATTTTTAGAACATGACGCGCACAACGAAATTATTACTGTGCAGCATACAGAAAAAGGAGTGCGCTTAAAAAACACATATACAACTCAAGATATATTCATTTAAATTAAAAACGACTAATTCAAGTATTAATGAACACGATTAAAGCATTAACATTATCTGCCTTTGCAGCAGCATTAATTTCTGGCTGTGGCGGAACCGCAGATATTTTATCAACGCCAGTAGAAAACATTGATAACACACCTCTAAAAGTTTTAGAATTAACTGAAGCTGAAAAACAAAACTGGGGTCATTTAGATTTACTAAAAGACACTATTCCTGGGATGAGTGTTGACAAAGCATACAGCGAAATTATTAAGAACAAAAAAGGGCAGTCTGTTATTGTAGCGGTTATAGATTCTGGAATTGATATTGACCACGAAGATCTAGATGATGTTATCTGGACTAATGAAGACGAAATTCCAAACAACGGAAAAGATGATGATAATAACGGATATATTGATGATATACAGGGTTGGAATTTTTTAGGCGATGGCTACAACGAACAATTAGAGTTTGTTAGAATTTTAGCAAGCGGAGATACCAGTAATCCAGATTACAATAAAGCGCAAGCGGAATACGACAAAGAATATGAAAAATATTTAGGTCTAAAAACAAACTACGAGCAAATCTTACAACAAGTAACCGATGCTGATAACAAAGTTTCTAAACATTTAAACAAAAAAGACTACACTAAAGCCGAGGTAAACGCTATAAAAACTGAAGACCAAGCATTGCAACAAGCGGTAAGTATTATAAAATATGTTTACAGTATCGATATGGAATCTGTAACTGAATTTAAAAAAGAAATAAATGATGGCTTAGAGCAGTTTACAGAACGTTTAAACTATAATTTAAATAAAACCTTTAAAGGTCGCGTTAATGGTGACAATCCAGACGATATGAGCACGAAGTATTATGGAAACGGTAATGTAAAACCTATTAAAAAAACCGAAAGTCACGGTACACATGTTGCTGGAATTATTGCAGCAGAACGTAACAATGGAAAAGGAGCAAATGGTATTGCTAACCATGTTAAAATTATGTCTATTCGATCTACGCCTAACGGAGATGAATATGACAAAGACGTCTCCTTAGCCATTCGTTATGCTGTAGATAATGGTGCTTCTATAATAAATACTAGTTTTGGTAAATACTATTCGCCACACAGCGATTGGGTTCGTGATGCCATAGCTTACGCAGGAAAAAATGATGTTTTAATTGTTAATGCAGCAGGAAACGATGGCTTAGATTTAGATACCGTTGATGTATATCCAAATGATGCTGTTGGTGTTGGTCCAGAAGTATCTAATACCTTTATAAGTGTTGGTGCCCTAGAGCCAAAATATGGTTCAGGAATGATTGCTGGTTTTTCAAATTATGGAAAAGTAAATGTGGATGTTTTTGCCCCTGGAGCTAAAGTGTATTCTACCACTCCTGAAAACGAATATGACACCAAAGGAGGAACATCTATGGCAGCTCCTGCGGTTGCTGGTGTTGCTGCTTTAATACGTTCTTATTATCCAAAACTATCCGCTGCTCAGGTTAAGCAAATTCTTATGGATTCTGGTTTAGCAGTAAAAACTAAAGTTATTGTTGGTGGCAACACTGATAATGTTAAACCCTTTGCCGATTTAGTAAAATCAGGTAAAATGGTGAATGCTTATAATGCCTTAATTATGGCTTCTAAAACAAAATAAAAACGCTATTTTAATTATTTCATGCTATGAAAAACTTACTTCTTTCTGCTATATGTATCACCCTATTATGGTCTTGTGGAAACACAAAAGATGTTACTTTAAAAACACCTTCTGCACCAGAAATACCAACGCCTCCAAATACTTCAACTTCATCAATTAAATCTACATATTGGCAACAACATGTAGATTATAAAATGGAGATTGATATTGATGTTAACGCTTATCAATACAAAGGAAATCAAACTTTGGTGTATACCAATAATTCACCAGATGTGTTAAATAGAGTGTATTATCATTTATATTTTAACGCCTTTCAACCAGGTAGTGAAATGGATGTTCGTTCTCGAACTATAGCAGATCCTGATGGCAGAGTAAAAGATAGAATTAGCAAGTTAAAACCTAATGAAATTGGTTATATAAAAGTAAATTCTTTAAAACAGAACGGTATTGCTTTAAATCATGAAACTGTTGGAACGGTTTTGGAAGTCGATTTAGTTAAACCTATTCAACCCGGAGAAAAAGTAACATTCGATATGGTTTTTGATGGGCAGGTCCCTGTTCAAATTCGTCGTTCTGGAAGAAATAATGCAGATGGTGTATCATTGTCTATGACGCAATGGTATCCTAAATTAGCGGAGTATGATTTTGAAGGCTGGCATGCCGATCCTTACATTGGTAGAGAATTTCATGGTGTTTGGGGAGATTTTGATGTAAAAATAACTCTAGATAAAAGCTATATTATTGGCGGTACTGGTTATTTACAAAACCCAAATGAAATAGGTTACGGATACGAAACAGGACCTGTAAAACGCCCTAATTCTGATAAATTAACATGGCATTTTATTGCGCCTAATGTTCATGATTTTACTTGGGCTGCAGACCCTGATTATCTTCATGATACGGTTCAAGTACCAAACGGCCCATTACTACATTTTCTGTACTCTAATGATGAAAAAGTTATAGAAAACTGGAAAAAAATTCAACCAGAAACCGTGAAAATAATGCAGTTTTTTAGTGAGCATATTGGTCATTATCCTTACAAGCAATACTCTTTTATTCAAGGCGGTGATGGCGGTATGGAATATGCCATGTGTACGCTTATTACTGGAGGCTCAAATTATGCCGGTCTTCTTGGTACAGCTTCCCATGAATTGGCACACACTTGGTTTCAATTTTTATTAGCTTCAAATGAAGCTAAACACGAGTGGATGGACGAAGGCTTTACAAGTTATATTTCAGCATTAGCCATGAATTCTATTAGAGAAAATAAAAGGGAAAATCCGTTTTCGGGATCTTACAGAAGCTATATTGGTTTAGCAAAATCAGGTATAGAACAGCCGTTAACCACGCACGCCGATCGTTATAATTTAAATGCCGCTTATGGCGCTGCAGCTTACAGTAAAGGTGCTGTTTTTTTAGCGCAACTTGGTTATGTTATTGGTGAAGAAAACCTTAAAAAAACTATAAAAAAGTATTTTAATGATTTTGCTTTTAAACACCCAAAACCATTAGATATTATCCGAACAGCTGAAAAAATTTCTGGTTTAGAACTCGATTGGTATTTAATAGATTTTGCTCAAACTACAAACACTATAGACTATAGTATAAAAAGTATTGAAGGTTCAACCGTAACCTTAGAGCGTTTAGGTTTAATGCCAATACCTATTGATGTTACGGTGACTTACGGAGACGATTCAACTGAAGATTTTTACATCCCATTACAAATGATGCGTGGAGAAAAACCAACCTCGGCTACTATAATAAAAGATTGGGCTTGGGCATATCCTACGTATACTTTTGAGACTTCAAAAGATATAAAATCTGTTGAAATAGACCCAAGTGGTTTAATGGCAGATATTGATAAAAGTAATAATAAGAAGTAAACTTCTATAAAGTATCTAAATATGACATTTTAACACTTCGATTCCAAAAAGTCTGAAACCATATTACAAAATAGAATTAGAAAAATATGGAACTGAATACACTAACGGAAATTTAAAAAATGCTTGGAATCATTTAGAAAGAGCTCATATAATTGGACAAAAATATCCGTTTGCTCATACTTTTGTTCATTGGAAAATGTTACAATTCGGAATTAAAATCAAAAGCGGAAAAGAAATTTTTGGGCAAATTCCAGTTGGTAATCCTGGAGGTGCCAACGTTCCGCCTTTAAAACCGTTTCCAATTGAAAAAGACTTACAAGATATTTTTGCAAAAGCTGGAATTAATTTAATTTAAGAATAAAAAATGTCGGCTAACAGTGTATAGCACTAATTAAAGAAGAAAACGACTGTGAAGCAATTTATATTATTATTTGGTTTATGTATGTTATTTGGTTGTGCCAGTAAAATTAGTAATGACAATATTTTTGATCAAAATTGGGAAGTTTCACCTGTAGAAGGAGTTTTTAAAATGGATGATTGGATAATATGGGGAGGTTCTGTTATAAAAGCAGATGACGGGAAATACTATATGTTTGCAAGCAGGTGGCCAAAAAAACTTTCCATGAGTGCATGGATAACCAATTCTGAGATTGTATTGGCTGTTTCAGACACACCAGAAGGACCTTATAAATTTAAGCAGGTTGTTTTACCTTCTCGGGGGAAAGACTATTGGGACGGTATGATTACACACAACCCTAACATCCAGTATCATGATGGAAAATACATTCTTTTTTACACAGGATCAACTTATGATTTTGACCAACCGATTGATACAGCACCAGTTATTCATGAAGACGGCAGTGTTTTGTTAATTTATAAAAGTGCTCCAGTGCCCTACCCTGAACGTAATAAAAATCGAAAGTTAAGGTTTGGGGTTTTAACAGCCTATCATTATTTGGGAGAATATAAACGCATGGGAACCGACAATAAAATTAGAATAAAACCCATTGACACAGATGTTGAGGACCCATACATTAGGCATGATGGTACAAAATATCTCATGCTTGCTAAATGCATGAACAAATCAATAACTGGTGAAAAAGGCGCAGGATTTATTGCAACTTCTAAAGATGGACTAGAATGGGAAGCTCCTGAGAATCCAGCAGCCTATGGAAAAACCCTTAATTTATCAGATGGAACCACTGAGAAAATGAAAAAATTGGAACGTCAGCAAATACTCATAGAGAATGGAAAGCCAACTCATGTGTTTTTTGCATGTACAAATTCTAAATCTGAAATTTTCAATATAGTTAGACCACTAAAAAAATAAGCTAAATAACAACCCTTTAAATGAGTAATGGCTTAAGGCTTTTAAAAAACTAGTCTTAACTAATCTACTGCCATATTGCAAGATAAGACACAAGGATTTCTGCTCTCTTTTTTAAGCGATTTAATTCATTTCAAATTAGTGGTTAAACAGCAAAATCCCTTACTGGCCATAGTGCAATAACACTAAACGATCCGCTCTAAAAACCACCTCATAACAAAGAGGTTTTTTAATTTTACTACCTTTAGCCCTACAAAAACATACAATTGAAATTTACCTACTCCAAAAAAGAAAAACTAAAAAGTAAGAAGTTAATTGATAAACTTTTTACCGAAGGACAATCTGTTTCTGCATTTCCTCTACGTTTAGTTTATATACAAACATCTTTTGATGAAAATATTGTGGGTAAAACAGGTGTTTCGGTTAGTAAGCGCAACTTTAAAACTGCTGTAGATAGAAACCGTATAAAACGTTTGTTAAGAGAGGCTTATAGGCTAAATAAAGCAGAATATTTTAACAACATTACAACACAATATGCGTTTATGATTTTGTACATTGGCAAAGATAAACCCACATTTACTGAAGTTGAAAACAGAATGAAACTATTGTTTGAAAAATTTCAAACTAAGGTTTCTGAAACATAAAAAAACTCTGATGAAAAACATACTAAAAAAAAGAATCCTAATTCCAATATTAGCATTTACCATTTTCTTTACTGGAACGGCTTTTAAAAATGATTTTTTTGAAATCGCTAAACAAATAGAAATATTTACCACCTTGTTTAAAGAGCTCAACATGAATTATGTTGATGAGACTAACCCAGGAGATTTAATGGATACCGCCATAAAAAGTATGTTGGCAGATTTAGATCCTTATACTAATTTTATGAACGAGCAGGATGTAGAAGCTGCTAGAATTAATAATACGGGAGATTACACGGGTATCGGCGCACGGGTAAAAACATTTAAAGACAAACTGGTTATAGTAGAGCCTTATAAAGATTATCCTGCTCATGAAGCTGGTTTAAAAGCAGGTGATGAAATTATTAAAGTAGGCGATATTGTTGTTGAAACGTATAAAGATGGTGCTGGCGAATTACTTAAAGGTGCACCTGGCTCTTCAGTTGAAGTCACTTACAAACGCCAAGGAAAAACACAAACAGCAACTATAAAAAGAGCCGAAGTTGAAATTAATGCAGTCCCACATTTTTCATTGGTAAACGAAAAAACAGGATATATTGTTTTAAGTAGATTTAACAATAAAGCACATGCTGAAACAAATTATGCACTTCGAGATTTGAAAGCGCAAGGTGCTGAACGTATTATTTTAGATTTACGTGGAAACCCAGGCGGATTACTTAACGAAGCTATTAAAATAGTCAATCTATTTGTGCCAAAAGGCCAATTAGTGGTTACCACAAAATCTAAAGTTAAAAAATACAATAAAACGTATTATACACAAATAGATCCTATTGATACCGAAATTCCTTTAGTGGTTTTAATAGATTGTAGTAGCGCATCGGCCAGTGAAATTGTTTCTGGAGCTTTACAAGATTTAGACCGAGCGGTTATAATTGGTTCAAGAAGTTTTGGTAAGGGTTTGGTGCAACGCCCAAAACAGTTAACTTATGGCACTCAGGTTAAAATTACGATCTCTAGGTATTATACGCCTTCTGGTAGATGTATTCAGTCTTTAGATTATTGGAATAGAAATGAAAAAGGAGAAGCGGTGCGTGTAAAACAGGAAAATTATAATGAATATAAAACTAAAAACGGCCGTAAGGTTTTTGATGGCGGAGGTGTTTTTCCTGATGTTATTTTGGGTCCTAATAAAAAATCAGCAATTACAGACGCTATTGTAAATAACGATCTGGTTTTTAATTATGCAACCAACTATTTTTATACGCACAATATTACCGATGTAAATAGTTTGAAATTAACAGACGCTGACTTTAAAGATTTTAAAAACTATTTAAAAACCAATAACTTCTCTTTTGAAACAGAAACAGAAAAAGCGTTTTATAAAGCATTTGAAGCTTCTGAAAATGAACAACTAAATGATAATATAGAAAAAGATTTTAATGCCTTAATTTCTAGTTTAAAGAACTCAAAAGCTTCTGTTATTGATGAAAATAAAGACTATTTGTTAGAATTGTTAACAGAAGACATTGTAAAACGTTATGTTTACCGAGAAGGATTATATGAATACTATAAAATACATGACTCTAGGATAAAAAAGGCCACTGAAATACTTAGCAATTCATCAGAATATTTTCATTATTTAAAATAATTGTGAGATTTTCAACCTAATATACTTGTAATTAAACCCAAAAAAACCCTAAAACACACTGTAGTTGCGTAAAAATAGTATATTTATAAACTTATTCTACGACCCAAATTATGAATAAATTAGTTTTATCTGTATTTTTTTTATTAAACATCGGTCTTATTTCTTCTCAAAATAAATTAACACATGAGGTTTATTTTGACACAGACAAATATGATGTTCCACCAACTGAAGAGAACAGATTACTTCTTTTTATTTCAACAATAACCGATATTGATATTGAATCTATTTCCATTTACGGCTTTTGTGATGATGTAGGTGCTAATTCTTATAACCTTAAACTCTCTCAACAAAGGGCAAATGCTATAAAAGCTATTTTTGCTAATAATGAAATGAATGAAGATTTAATAACGAATGTTGATGGTAAAGGTGAAATTTTGCTCAAAATTGTAAATGAAAAAAACATTTTAAAAATAAGAGGCTTAAACAGAAAAGTTGAAATAATAGTTAAGCCAAAACCACCAAAAACAGAAGAAGATAAAAAGGAAGAAGCTGTAGTTGAAGAGAAAAAACAAACGGTTGAAGAACAACTAAAAGGCGAGCTTAAAGTTGGCGACAAGATAACATTTGATAATATTTTATTTAAAACAGGCTATAGTACTGTTACGCCAGACTCAAAAAAAGTACTAGAATCTATCGCAAAAATTTTAGTAGAACGCGATGACATTTACTTTACCATACAAGGGCATGTATGCTGCACACA
Organism: uncultured Flavobacteriaceae bacterium; assembly: GCA_947500585.1. Lineage (GTDB taxonomy): Bacteria > Bacteroidota > Bacteroidia > Flavobacteriales > Flavobacteriaceae > CAXBID01. The sequence continues at coordinate 136,938 of CANMSN010000010.1, forward strand.
ATTTAGTAGAGATGCTGTAGATAGAAAAACTAAAAAACGTAATTTATCTGAAGCCAGAGCAAAATATGTATACGATTATTTTGCAAAAAAAGGTGTTAACACCAAACGCATGCGCCACTTAGGTTTAAGGCGTAAATTTCCTCTTGGAGGCGATCCTAAACTAGATCGTCGTGTTGAGATTTTAATAACCTACGTTGGGAGTAATTAATTTGTTATTAAACATATATGTAATTGCGCTTTAAAAACCTTTTATATAGCCTCTCATTCTTACTGATATCGTTTATTGGTTTATCACAAAACACAGCTATTCCTGACCCAAATTTTGAGCAAGCTTTGATTAGTGAGGGTTACGATGTTGGGCCTATTGATGGTTTTGTTCCTACAGCAAATATTAGTGGAGAAGATGATTTAGATTTATCAGCGTTTACCAATCAAATTTCTGACCTAACAGGTATTGAAGATTTTACAGCTTTAACCATTCTTAATTTTGAAAACCATTTAATTAGCACAATAAATCTAGAGCAGAATACAGGCTTAGAGCAGTTGTTTTGTAATAACAATCTGCTTACTAGCTTAAATGTAGCCAATAATACTAATTTAGAAATTTTATGGTGTAACAATAATCAATTAACAAGTTTAGATATAACTAAAAATACACGTATAAGAGCTTTAGATTGTAGTTTTAATCAAATTACAGCTTTAGATGTTTCTCAAAACACAGCTTTATTTGATTTTGTTTGTGAAAACAATTTAATCAGCAGTTTAAAACTTAATAACAATGCTATTTTAAATAGGTTTGAATGTGGAAATAACTTATTAACCAATTTAGATGTTTCTTTAAATACAAATTTATCATTTCTAGAGTGTGAAGGAAATCAATTAGCAAGTTTAAATTTATCAACCAATACTAGTTTAATCAATTTAAATTGTGCGTTTAATAATTTAACAGCATTAGATTTGAGTAACAATTCTAATTTAACAGAAATCGATTGTAGCGATAATAATTTGTGTAGTTTAAATTTAAAAAACGGAAATAATAATAATACAACATTAGTAGATTTTAGTTCAAATATTGATTTAAACTGTGTTATAGTTGATAATTTAAATGGAAACCATTCAACTTGGGAACCAGTTTCTTTTTCAAATTATGTAAACTCACCTGATGGCTGCAAAGCTTTTATTCCTGTTGACTCATTAAATGATTTTATAGGAAAAAGCTATACCCTGCCAACTATTGTTAACGGTAATTATTTTACGGAATCTGAAGCTAACGGCATACCATTAAACCCAGGTGATGTTATTTCAACATCGCAAACTATTTACATTTTTAATGAAACAGCTTGCTATTTTAATGAATCTAGTTTTAATATATTAATTACCGATAAAGATTATATTATACCAAAATATTTTACACCGAATAATGATGGTAGACATGATTTTTGGAAGGTTTTAGACACTAATAATGCTATAAAAGGTATCTCTATATTCAATAAACATGGTAAACTTTTAAAGTATTTAAATCCTAGTTCTGAAGGTTGGAATGGTATTTATAACGGACAATTAATGCCTACAGATGATTATTGGTTTAAAATAACTTTAAATTCTGGCGAAATAGATTCTGGACATTTTACTTTAAAACGATAACTAGTCTTTAATCATCGCAACATGAGGAATGCCATCCTCTAAATATGTTTCTCCAATACTTTTAAAACCCAGATTTGTATAAAATTTATTTAAATAACACTGCGCAGAAATTTTTATTTTATCTGTGTTAAATTGAGTTTTTATAGTTTCTATTGAAGCCTTCATAATATCGTAACCATATTTGTGTTTTCTTTCATCTTTTGCTACTACTACCCTACCAATACTAGCTTCTTCAAAATAATCACCTGGTTTAAAAATACGTGTGTAAGCAATAATTTTTTCATTTTTAAAACCTAAAACATGTATTGATTTTTCATCTTTTCCATCTAAATCTTGATACACACAATCTTGTTCTACAACGAAAACTTCACTTCGTAATTGAAGTAAATAGTATAATTCTAACTTTGTTAGTTGTTCAAATGTTTTTACTTGTATTTTTAGCATAGTACTAATTTTTTCGTCATTGCGAGACTTTTTATAAAAAAGTAGTGGCAATCTTTTTAATTGAAGTAAAACTACATTTTATACAAACATTAAACAGATTCCCGCGTCGTAAACTCCTCGGAATGACGTTTCATTTTAATCTTGTACAATCACATCTTTAGCATCTTTTTTACCAAATTCTGGTTGAATATTCACGTGATTGATATCGTATTTATCAGATACTAAATCTTCTATTTTATGTAAAATAATATCAAACTGAGATAGTGTAATGTCTTTATTAAAATCTATATGAGCTTCTAAATGTATTTCATCTTCATTTAATTGCCATACATGTACATGATGTACGTTTTTAATAGCTTCAAAACTATTAATTTCTTCAACAATTTTCTTAATAGGAATATCTTCTGGTGTGAACAGCATTAATACTTTTGTGGAATCTTTAAGTAAATCAAAACCCATCCAAATTAAATACAATGCAATGGCAAAGGTTAAAACACTATCTACCCAAAAAACCTCATAATACTTCATTAATAAGCCACCTATTAACACCGCTAAACTAGCCATCATATCTGTTAATAAATGTAAATAGGCACTTTTCATATTCATATTAACTTCTGAGTCTTTCTTTAATAAAAGCACACTTAGCCCATTTGCAACAATTCCTAAGACAGATAACCAAATAACTAAGTCAGATTCTATTTCTTGTGGATTTTGAAATCTTCTAATCGCTTCAATAATTAATAAAACAGCAACTATAATTAATGTTGAAGCGTTTATGAAAGCCGCTAAAATTTCAGCACGTTTATAACCAAAAGTACGATGAATCGAAGCCTTTTTTTTTGACAACTTATTTGCAGCATAACTTACCACCAAAGACAAAACATCACTAAAATTATGAAGCGCATCACTTAAAAGCGCTAAACTACCTGATATTAATCCACCAACAACTTGAGTCCCAGTAATTAAAATATTGAGTAAAATAGAAATAAGAAGGTTGCGTCCTTTTAAATCAGAATGCGTATGTGAATGATTATGAGAATGATTATGAGAATGGCTATGTCCCATTTAACAAGATAAGGGAATTTTATCTATGCGTTTTTGGTGACGACCACCTTCAAACTCCGTATTTAAAAACACTTCTACCATTTCTAAAGCTTGCTGAATAGCAGTAAATCTTGCTGGAATACATAAAACGTTTGCGTTATTATGACTTCTAATTAAATGTACAATTTCTTTATTCCAACATAAACCTGCGCGTATTTTTTGGTGTTTATTTGCCGTCATAGCTACACCATTTGCGCTTCCACAAATTAGAATTCCAAAGTCTGCTTTATTCGTTTCAACATCTTCAGCTACTGGATGAACAAAATCAGCATAATCAACACTATTATTAGCATCTGTACCATAATTATTTACAGTAATTCCTTTTGATTCTAATAATGTTTTTATAGCAAATTTATAATCGGTTCCTGCATGATCGTTTCCTATAGATATTGTCATTATTATTTGTATTATTATGTATATATACAAAGGTAGTAATTATAAACAATGTGTATTATTATATTCATTACTTGTTAATAAGTGTTTATTAGTTTTTAAAAGAAAAATATTGAATATCCATTTAATTTTTCAATCAATAACCTTTAGATAACATGCAAATAAGTTAATGTAATTTTTTTGTTAAGTTATAAGCACTAATGGTTATAGTTTTAAGTTTTATAAAACCTAATACTTATTAAAAATTGTTGTTAATAGCAGTTTCTAACAATTGTTAATACAATTTTTAAATAGCTTCTAATTAAGTAAGTTAAGGCATTGAAGCGTGTTCATTTCGTATCAACAACATTCAATAAGAAACATATCAAAATAAAACTTAAAAAAGTTATACCGTTATTAACAGACTATAATAACCATCATTTTATTTTTTAAATTTTAAAAGAAAATTAATTATATAATATATAATGTGGATAACTTCAATTTAACCTTAAGAAAATACTATTAAACGTGAGTTCGACGTAAAAAGTTTAGTTTTTATTGAAGAAAAAAGCAGAATATTTAGTAAATTAAAGTACTGAATT